>NZ_NSGL01000001.1:0-217417 GCF_002285155.1 Corynebacterium sp. NML 120412
TCCTCGCCCGCGGCGCGCGCGAGCCCGGCAACGGCTTCATCAAAGTCGGCGTGGTCAACGGCGGCGCGCTCGTCGCCCTGGTCAGCCCGCGGATCGGGCTTGCCATACTGGGAGTAGGGCTCGCGCTCCACGCAAGAAAGGTAGCTGTCCCATGAAACGAACCGAATCCCTGGCCTGGGGGCTCATCGCCCTCGTGGTCGCCGTCGTCGTCGGGCTCACGCTCGCGTTCAGTGGCTCCGACACCACCAGCACGCAGGCGGTGAGCAGCGAAGACGCCACCACCATCGACGTGGACATCCAGGGCATGTCGTTCGTCCCCGCGAGCGTCGCGGTGGAGCCGGGCACCCGGCTCGTCCTCAACATCACCAACTCGGACACACAGCAGCACGACCTGAAGCTCGGCGGCGAGCACAGCGGCCGCATCGACCCCGGCGAGACCGTCACCCACGACTTCGGCGTCTTCACCGAGGACACCCAGGGCTGGTGCACGATCGCGGGGCACAAAGCCATGGGCATGACCTTTGATGTGGTGACGAGCGGGAAGGGGGAAGAGGAGGCGTCGATAGGCACTGCCCGCGACGCCTCGCTGCAGCCCGCGAGCGGCGAACTCCACGAGGAGACCTGGGTGGTACACGACGACGGCGACTCCTGGACCTTCGCCGACCAAGCGCCCGGGCCAACGCTGCGCGGCAAGGTGGGCGACCGGTTCCGCATCACCGTGGAAAACCACGGGCAGATGAGCCACTCGATCGACTTCCACGCCGGCGAAGTCAGCCCCGACGAGGTGATGCGCGAGATCCCGCCGGGCGACAAGGTGGTCTACGAGTTCACCGCGCGGCGCTCCGGCATCTGGATGTACCACTGCGGCACGATGCCGATGAGCTTGCACATCGCGAAGGGGATGGCCGGCGCCCTCATCATCGACCCGCCGGACCTCAGCCCCGTCGACGCGGAGTACGCGCTGGTCGCGCACGAGATCTACCACGACGACGACAGCATCCCCGCCGGCGAGTACGACGCCACCGCGTTCAACGGCACGCCGAACCAGTACGTCGAGCACCCGATTGAGGCGCACGTCGGCGACACGGTCCGCGTCTGGGTCCTCGACGTCGGGCCCGACAACCCGGTCAGCTTCCACGTCGTCGGAGAAATCTTCGACACCGTGTACAAGGAAGGTGCCTATTCGCTTCGCGACGCCGACGACACCGGCTCCCAGGCCCTCGACCTCCTCGCCGCACAGGGCGGGTTCGTGGAGTTCACCTTCGACGAGCCGGGCACCTACAGCTTTGTCAACCACCAGATGACGGATGCGGAGAAGGGCCAGCGCGGCCAGTTTGTGGTCCGTCCGTGACGGTGCGGTACGGCGCGCGGGCCACGTGGTCCGCGCCGGTGGGCGTGACGCTTCCCGACGGCGAGACGTACACAATCCGCCCGCCCCGCCGCTCCGTTCGCCCGCGGGAGGCGCGGCCCGCCTGGTAGTTGTGGTACCGGCACAGCCAGCCCAGGTTGTGGACCGCGGTCTCGCCGCCGTGCTGGTGCTCGGTCATGTGGTGGGCGTCGCAGCGCGAGGCCGGCACGTCGCAGTCCTTCCACGTGCACGTCGCTGAGTCCGCAAGCATCATCTCGCGGTGCTTCGGCGTGGCCAGGCGCATGTCGTAGGCGTTGACGGGCCCGTCCATCGCGCCGACGAGGATGATGTGCCCGAACTGCGAGAGCCGCTGCCGCACGAACTCCTCGCCGGACATGACCACCCCGTTGGCGAAGCGGATCTGCACGTCGTCGCCGGCGCCGGAGACGATCCGGACGTAGTCGCCGAGGTCCAGGTTCACGCTGAGCTTGAGCAGGTAGTCGGCCCGCGGGCAGTCCTGGTCGAGCCAGGCGGCGACGTCGTTCTTCGCAGCGTCGTATGCCGCCTGGACGTCCAGCGCGGGGCCGGTCACGCGCAGGGTGGCCTGGCCGTCGCCGTGGTGGGTGACGCGCGCGCACGCGGTGCGCGGCGCGCGCGGCTGCAGCTCCTCCTTCAGCTCCGTCGCGCGCTTCCGGATCAGCGACAGGTCCCCCGGCGTGTTGCACAGCGTGTCGATGTAGCGCCACCGCTTCGTCGCGTCCTTGATCCCGTTCGCCGTGCGCGCGATGTACGCGAGCGTCTCGATCCGGTGCCCGTGCTCCCGCGCCCCGTCGTGCGCGCGCTGCTGGTAGCGCGAGTGGGACGTCCGGCCGCACAGCGTGCGCGCCGCCGCGACCAGCTGCTTCGCGCGGTCGTACTGGACCCCCTCGTCACGAACCTCGCGGGCAGACTTGCCCGCCGCAGCGGCGACGAAGTCGAAACCGCTGCGGTCAAACCGGGCGAGCTGTGCGAGTGCGTTCATGGCAGCAACAATATCCGAAACGGCAGCGAAAATGGGGAAATGTGAGAAGTCCCCCAGTTCCCGCAAAAATGGAACCGGGGGCCGGGTTGCTGCGTCTAATACGGTTTGGGGGTTTTCAGCTCAGCACGGCGATGAGCACGCCCAACACGACGAGCGCGGCGGCGGATTGGGTGGCGGGGTGTTGGGTGGGTGTGGCGTCGATAAGCGAATCCTTGCCTTTGAGCACCCCAACCTGCGCGCGGATCGCGCGGGCCATGAGCGGCAAAAACGCGACGAGCACGCCGAAGCAGAGGACGCTCATCGCCACGCGCAGCCACGAATTGTCCGTGGCCAGCCAGCACGCGAGCGAGCCGTTGAACAAGACGACGCGGAAGTACGCGGCGCGCGACAGTTCCGCCAGGCCGGCGCGGACGGCGCGCGGGCCGCCGCCCATCGTCGTGGGCAGCAGGTAGCTCATCGTGCCGATCAGGAGCTGGGCGGCGAAGCCGAGCATGAGCGCGAGCGTCGGCAGGTCCGGCGTGGTGAGGCGGACGGCGAACCAGATGAGCGTGACAATCAGCCAGATCAGCGACGCGAAGACGCTCAGGCCGGCGTAGGTGACGCGGCCGCGGGGGTCGCGAAGCACGTCGAGGACGTTGACCAGGAAGCCGTGGAACGTCCACAGCCACGCGGCGACGTACACAACCGTGCCCGCGCTGGCCAGGAAGTCCAGCCCCGCGAGCGCGCCGCAGCTGGCCACGATCACGCCCGCGACTGCCAGCGGCACCGAGACTCCCGCCCGGTCGTGCATCCCGTTGACCCGCCACATGCTGGGGAACAGCACGGTCAGCGACGCCAGCGCCGCCAACCCCACGAACCCGCCGACGTTGGTGACCAGGTGCGCGAGCCGGACGCGCTCCTGCCAGTCGCCAGGCAGCCCGAACGATAGCGCGGAGCCGAACGCCACGCCGACGGGCAAAAACACCGCGCTGGCCACGTAGCCGAGCACCACCGGCCGGAGCCGCTTGTCGCGCCCGGCGCGCCGTACCTGCGCGTACAGCTGCCACGAGTGCCAGCCCAGCACTCCCGCGACGATCGCGGCGCCGACCCAGGTCAGCACGTAGTGCCCGCGCCACCACCCAGCGAGGAACTGCCCCACCAGCACGCACACGACCCCCGCGTTGAGCGCCCAGGTGCGGCGCAGCTGCGCGGGCCGGGCGCTGTCGGGCAGCCGCTGCTGCAGGAACCGCTCGGTGAGGTTTTGCGACCACAGCACCACCGAGTTGGTCAGGATGCCCAGCGTGAACACGTGGATGAGCAGCCACCGCGGCTCGGGCACGAGCGGGTGCGCAAGCCCGATCACGATGAACACGACCATCCAGCCCATCACGGGCCTGGACGCGCGCCGGTGCCAGGCGTGCGGGCTCCATTTCTTCGGCATGGCACTAACCTAACATTTACTCCAACTAAAGTTGTATTTAATTGAGGAGCTGGAGCAGCTTCTCGACGATCACCGCCCGGTTCCCCTCCGCCAGCGGCCTCGCGTAGATGTGGTCGTGCGCCCAGAGCCCCGACGCCAGCACCGACGCCGCCAGGAGGTCCGGGTCCGTGGCCGTGTCGTCGGGGCGCGGCAACCACCGGTCCTCCACCTCCAACCACGGGCGCGTGTAGTCGGGGTGGGTGTGGGCGTGGAGGGTGACCAGGAGCTCGGCGAGCGGCTCGTGCTCGCTCATGGTCACCAGCATCGCCCGGTAGCGCTCGCGCGGGGCGAGGTCGGCGGCGTCCCCGCCGGCGCGGGCGCGCACCTTGTCCTCCCACAGGCCCGCGGTATACTCGTGCAGCCCGACGAGGAGCTCGTGGCGCGACGGGAAGTGGTAGAGCAGGCCGGACTTGGACAGGTCCGTCTCGGCGGCGAGCCGGTCGTACGTGACCGCCTCAATACCGCCCGGTCCAGCAACGATGGCGTAGGCGGCGCGCAGGATCTCGGCGCGCTTGCTTTTACGCGGCATGGAGCTCTCCAGACTTCGGGTTGTCGCGGAAGCACCACCAGGTCGCCGCGGCGAACGCCAGGGCCGCGGCGGCGAGGAGGAGCAGGACCGCGTGGTAGGCGTCCGCGTAGGCGGTGGCGGCTGCGGGGCTGGGTGGGCCGCTATACAGCGCCTCCATGCCCTGCGGGAAGCGGCGCTCGAGCCACAGCGGGAGGAGCGAGCCGGTGACGGCGACGGTGAGCAGGGTGCCGAACTCGTACGAAACCTCCTCGACGCCCGCGGCCATGCCCGAGCGGTGCCGCGGCGCGGCGCCGAGGATGGCGATCGAGCTCACCGACATCACCGAGCCGGCGGAGAACCCGAGGAGGACGAGCGCGGCGAGCTCGAGGGCGAGGCCGTCGGCGGAGTCGCCGGCGATGAGCAGCGCGGTGCCCGCCGCCGCGCCCAGGAAGCCGCCGCCGATGAGCGGGAGGAAGCCGATGCGGTGCAGGTTCGCGCCGCCGACCACGGAGGCCGGGATCGCCGCGACGGCCATCGCCGTGATCACCGCGCCCGCGTGCAGCGGGGAAAAACCGCTGACCAGCTGCAGTTTCTGCGAGGTCATCAGCTCCACGCCCGCAAGGACGAACATCGCGCCGGCCGCCGCGACGACGCCGCCGGAGAACAGGCGGGAGCGGAAGATGTCGAAGGTGAGCAGCGGGTCCGCCAGCCGGCGCTGCCGGCGCGCGAACAGCCAGCCCGCGAGCAGGCACACGACAACCGCGCCCCCGACCACCGCCGCCGAGCGGTCCGGGTTGGCCACGCCCTTGATGGTCATGGTCAGGCCGGAGAGCGCGAACAAGGCGTAGATGGAGGAGACGATGTCCCAGTGCTTCTCCGGGTTGGGCACGTTCTCCGGCGCGAGGGCGAGCGTGGCGATGAGCGCGACGACCACGATCGGCACGTTGATGAGGAAGACGGAGCCCCACCAGAAGTGCTCGAGCAGCGCGCCGCCGACCAGGGGACCGAGCGCGGCACCGACGACCGCGACGGAGGCCCAGATGCCGATGGCAGTGTTGCGCTCCCGCTCGTTGGGGAAGGTGAGGCGGATCAGCGCGAGCGTGGCGGGCATCATCACCGCAGCGCCGAAGCCGAGGAGGCCGCGCGCCGCGACGAGCCACCACGCGCCCGGCGCGAACGCCGCGGCTAGCGACGCCATCCCGAAGATGCCCAGGCCGATGAGCCACATGAGGCGGTGGCCGATTTTGTCGCCAAGCGTGCCGGTGCCCAGCAGCAGCCCGGAGAGCACCAGCGGGTACGCGTTAATGATCCACAGGGACTGCGCGGGCGTGGCGTGCAGCTGAGCGCTCAAGGCCGGCAGCGCGGTGTACAGGATCGAGTTGTCCAGGCCGATCATGAGCAGGCCCGTAGAGACGACGGCGAAGAAGGTCCAGCGTTGGGCGGAGGCGGAATGTGTCACGCGCCGAAACTGTAATGACCGTCCGTTTAGGTTTCAAGGCGGGGGAAGCGTATGGAGGCGTCGTGAAGCACTCGCACCTGCGCCTCCCCACCCACGGGGAACGTGAGCAGCGGGTTGGTGTGGCCGAAGCTGGCGTTGGCCACCACGGGTTTGCCTTCCAGCTCCGGGATCGACGCGATCGTTTCCTCGAGCATCGCGCGCGTGACGCGGCTGGCGGTTTGGAAGCGGCCGATGACCACGCCCTCGATGCCCTCGCCATCCGGCATCTGGAGCAGCGAGACGAGCTCGCGGCGGAAATCCATCACGCTGTACTTGCCCGTCACCTCGGCGAAGAGGATCGCGCGCTCGAGCGAGGGCATGAACTCGGTGCCGGCGAGCAGGCCGAGCGTGCCCAGGTTCGCGCCGAGGGCCACGCCGTGCGCCGTGCCGCTCTGGATGGGCCACCAGCCGTCGTCGGGCTCGCGGACGCGGCCGTCCTGGTTGATAAACCAGTCGTCGTCGGTGAACCAGGTGCCCGGCTGCCACTCGATCGGGTCCAGGCCGAACGCGGCGTGCTCGAACCCGGCGCGCGTAACCTCGGAGTGGTCGCGCATGCCCAGCGTGGACCAGTGCGGGCCGATGTAGGTGGCCACGCCGGTGCGCGCGTAGACCGCGTTGGCGATCGCGGAGATGTCCGAGTTGCCGCAAATGAACTTCGGGTTCGCCGCGATGAGGTCGAAATCCAGGTGCGGCAGGACCTCATTACTGGTAAAGCCGCCGATCACGCTCATAATGCCGGCAACACTCGGGTCCGCGAACGCGTCGTGCAGGTCCGCAGCGCGCGATTCGGCCGAAGAGGACCAGAACATGTCGGACTCGCGCACATTCTCGCCAAACGAGACGCTAATGCCAAGGTCCGCGAGCCGCGCGTTCGCCAACTGCTTCACGTAGCGCCCGGCCTCCCCCTGCTCCACGTACGCGAGCGAACGGGACGGGGCGACCACGCGGATGGTGTCGCCCGCTTGCAAAGGTCGCGGGTAGAGAGTCATTGCTCCGACATTACCCGCACGATCGCGTCGATCGTGTCTGACGGAAGTGGCGCGGGCAGGCTGAAGCGCAGCGCGGACTGGGCAAGCTCAGGCGAGTAACCGAGCGCGGTGAGCACCGGTGAGGGTTCCGCGCTGCCCGCCCGGCAGGCCGAGCCGGAGCTTGCCGCAAACCCCGCGACGTCGAGCGCGACGAGCAGTGCCTCGCCGCTGATGCCCTCGACGACGAAGGAGGCGTGGTTGGGCAGCCGCTCGGTGCGGTGCCCGGTCAGGCGTGCGCCGGGCACATGCTTTTCGACGCCCACGATCAACGCATCCCGCGACGCCATCACTTCCAGCGCGCGCTGCCCGGCGCGCGCCGGCTGCGCTTGTACCGCCGCGGCGAACCCGGCGATCCCCGCCACGTTCTGCGTGCCGGCGCGGCGCCCCGTAGATGACGGGTTCGAGCGGCACGTCGCGCGGCAGAAGCAGCGCGCCGACACCGGCCGGGCCGCCGAACTTGTGCGAGGCCAGCGCCACCGTGGTCGCACGCGGACCGGGCCAGCCGCCCGCGGAGAGATCGACCGGCAAGTTCGCGGCGGCTTGCACGGCGTCGAGGTGCAGCGCCACCTGCGCGGGGACTTCGGGCACATTGGCGACCGTGCCGACCTCGCTGTTGGCCAGGCCAAGCGCGACGAGCGTGGTATCCGGGCGCAAAAGCCGGTCCAGGTCGGTCTGTGCGATCCGGCCATGCTTGTCGACGGGCACGTAGTCCACCGCAAAGCCGTGGATCCGCTCGAGTGCGGCGCAGCTTTGCAGGACCGAGGAGTGCTCGATGGCTGAGGTGATGATGTGGCGGCCGCGCGGGGCGGCCAGGGCGCGACCGATGATGCCGAGGGTGTTGGCTTCGGTGCCGCCGGAGGTGAACACCACGCCCGCCGGGTGCACGCCGAAGGCCTCGGCGATCGTGGCGCGGGCCGACTCGAGGACGTTCGCGGCGCGCTCGCCCGCGGAATGTACGCTCGAGGGGTTCGCGCAGGCCGCATCATAGACCTGCAGCATCGCGGCGCGGGCCTCGGGCAGAAGCGGGGCGGTGGCGGCGGCGTCGAGGTAGGCGCTCACTCGTCTGCGACCTCATCGACCTCATCGACCTCATCGACGCTGTCGAGGCCCAGGTCGAGCGCGCGGGCGCTGTGGGTGAGCTTGCCCACCGAGATCACGTCCACCCCACAGGCGGCGAGCTCGGCGACGGTGTCGAGGTTGACGTTGCCGCTGGCTTCGGTGGGCACGTGGGCGTCGATAAGCGAGACTGCCTCGCGCAACTCGGCGGGCGAGAAATTATCCAACATGATGCTGTCCACGCCCGCGGCGAGCACCGGCTCGATCTGCGCAAGCGAATCGACCTCCACCTCAATGTGCGTGGTGTGGCTGACGCGAGCGCGGATCGTGCGCAGCGCCTCCGTGATCCCGCGCGGACCCGTGGCGCCGAGCGCGGCGAGGTGGTTGTCCTTGACCATCACCGCATCCGAGAGGCTGAAGCGGTGGTTGTGGCCGCCGCCGGCGCGCACCGCGTGCTTCTCAAAGGCGCGCAGGCCAGGGGTGGTCTTACGCGTATCCACGATGCGGGCGCCGGTGCCTTCGACCGCGGCGACGTAGCGGGCTGTCAGCGTGGCGATGCCCGACATCCGCTGCGCGAAGTTCAGTGCGACGCGCTCCGCGCTCAAGATGCCGCGGGCCGGACCCTCGATGAGCGCGAGGCGCTGGCCGGCGTCGAAATGCGTGCCCTCGGGCGAAAGCTCGGTGACCGTGATCTGGGGGTCCGTGGCCGCGAACGCCGCGCGGACCACCTCTCCCCCGGCGAAGACGCCCTCTTCGCGGGCCACCAGCGCGGTGCGCAGGCGGGCGTCGGGAGCAATCGCGGCTTCGACGGTCGCATCACCCCACGGCATGTCCTCTGCGAGCGCGGCGCGGACAGCGGCGTTGATGAGTTCCGGGGTCAGCATGGCTTCGCCGCCAGCATCCGCTCGAGCGCCACGCGTGCGTCGGCCGCGGTGGCTTCCGGCACCACGATCTGGTTTTCCACCCGGCCCTCGAGCAGCGACTCGAGCGTCCACGCCAGATACGCCGGGTGGATGCGGTACATCGTCGAGCACGGGCACACTACCGGGTCTAGGCAGAAGATCGTGCGGTCCGGGTACTGCTGTGCGAGGCGGTTGACCATGTTGATCTCGGTGCCGATGGCGATCACATCGCCGGGTGCGGAGTTCTCCACCACGCGGCGGATGACTTCGGTGGAACCGGAGGAATCGGCGGCGTCGACAACCGGCGCAGGGCACTCCGGGTGCACCACGACGTGCACGCCCGGGTACTCCGCGCGCGCCTTTTCGATCTGCTCGACTGTGAAGCGGCGGTGGACGGAGCAGAAGCCGTTCCACAGAATCACCTTCGCCTGCGCGAGCTGCTGCGCGGTGTTGCCGCCGAGCGGCTCGTTGGGGTTCCACATGCACATCTGCTCGTCCGTAATGCCCATCGCGCGCGCCGTGTTGCGGCCCAGGTGCTGATCCGGCAGGAAGACGACGCGCTCGGCGCGCTCGAACGCCTCCTTGAGCACGGTCGCCGCGTTCGAGGAGGTGCACACCACGCCGTCGTTGCGGCCGCAGAAGGCCTTGATGTCGGCGGCCGAGTTCATGTACGTCACCGGCACGATCTGCTCGCCGGGCAGCGCTTCGTGCAGCTGGTCGAAGCACGCCTCGACCTGCGCGAGGTTGGCCATATCCGCCATCGAGCATCCGGCGTTCAGGTTCGGCAGCACCACGGCCTGGTCCGCCCCGGAAAGGATGTCGGCGGTCTCCGCCATGAAATCCACCCCGCAAAAGACGAAGGCCTCCGCCTCCGGGTGCGCCTTCGCCTGCTGGGCGAGGTTGAAAGAGTCCCCGATGAAGTCCGCAAACTTCACGATCTCGTCGCGCTGGTAGAAGTGCCCCAGGATCTTCACCCGCTCGCCCAGCTTGTCCTTCGCCGCGGTAATCATCGCGTCGAGTTCCTCCGGGCCCGCCTGCGTATACCGCGCCGGCAGCGGTGCCTGCGGTGTGGGCAGCGGCGCGAACGTGTCGCCGCGCGAGGCACCCGGCCCGTAGGAGGCGTTCTGGGCGGTCTGCCACGGCTCGGCGGGCAGCTCCGTGTCGCAGGTGGCTTCCTGGGCCGCCTTTTGCGTGATCAAATCGGCAACTGAAGGCATGGTTCTTACTCTTTCTCGCTAATGAATCTGTAGTACTTCGCCGGTCGGTGCTTGGTACCAGCTTCGGTGGTGCCGGTGGCCTCGAGCTCTCCGCTCGCCAATGCTTGCCGACGAAAATTCGCCGGATCCAGCCCCTTCCCCCCGATCGCCTCGTGCACCCGGCGCAGCTGCGTGAGGGTAAAGGACTCCTCGAGGAAGCGGTGGGCGATCAGGGTTTGTTCTGCGCGCTTTTGCAGGCGCGTGATCCCGGCGCGGATGATCTCCGCGTGGTCGAAGGCCAGCTCCGGCAGCTCGCGCGTGTTCCACCAGGCGATGTTCGGGTCGTCGGGGAACTCAGTGCCAGCGAAATCCTGGGGTCGAAACTGGGCCCAGTACGCGATGGTGACCATGCGTTGCGCCTCCGCGGAGCGCTCCACAGAACCGAAGGCGTAGAGCTGCTCCAGGTAGTTCGGTGTGGCACCACTGGCCGCAACGAGCGTCTCGCGCGCGGTTTCGCCCAACGTCTGGTTCCACTGCGTCGGCCCGCCGGGCAGCGCCCACGCACCGTAAAACGGGTCGCGCACGCGGCGCACCAGCGGGATCCACAGCCCACTGTCTGCGTTGAGTTCAGTGGGTGTTCCAGTTGGGTTGTGCAGCGCAAACGCAACTGTGGACACCGCCACCATCGGTCCGAGCCTCTGGCGCTCGGCCACGTTAAGCCTTTGCAAACCGAACATGGACTCACCTCCCGCGTCACTTATAGTCATAATGACTTTAAGTGAGCTTAGGCGAGGTGTCGGGTCCGGGCAAGCACTGGTTTCACGCAAAACCGGCCCGGTGCATTGCGCACCGGGCCGGTTTGGGGAGGAACGGTTTAGTCCTGCTTGCCAGCAGAGGAGCCCTTCAGCGAGGTAAAGGCCTCACCCTTCTCGTTCGAGCACCAGTCGTAGAGCACGCCGCCCAGGGCAGCTACGCCCAGGATCGCGGCGGCGATGGTGCCGACCTGTCGAACGTTCGGGTCGGCTGCGAGCTGCTGCAGCTGGCGGTTTGCAGCGTCGATCTGCGCGCGCAGCTCGCCGAACTGGTCATTGTCGTTGCCACGGTTGCCAGTGCCCCAGTCCGGGGTGTTGCGGCTGAACTGCGCCTGGATCTCGGCGTTGATCTTGGCAACCTGCTGGTTGATCGCGTCCATGTACGGCGCACCCACCTGGCCGCCTACTGCCGCGAGCAGTGCGACCGGCACCAGGTAGAGAATTGGCGAGGCGACCGCGTTGGCCACACAACGATCAAGCACACCGCCGGGCGCGGACGGCACGCCCGGAGTCGGGGTGGCCGGCACCGTCGGCTCCTCCTCCACGATCTTCTTGGTCTTGCGCAGGCCAAGGTCGTAGGAGTCGTTGCGCTCGCCCGGCTTCAGGGTGACATTGGAAATCAGGCCCTCCTCGTCGGTTGCGCCCGGCACCTTGCCGGTGACTTCCCAACCCTCAGGCTTGATAAAACGGACCTCGTACTCCTTGTTCGGGTCGAGCCCCTCGATGAACCAGTTTCCGTTCTGGTCAGTCGTGGTAGTGCGGGTCGGCTCGCCGTCGCGAATGACCTGCACGGTGACGTCGGAAAGACCCTTCTCGTCCTCGTCCTGGACGCCGTCGCCGTTCTTGTCGTTCCAGACGCGATCACCAACAGTGCCCTTCGGCAGGACGCCCAGGTCAACGTCGAGACGCTTCTCGCCCTTCTCGATCGTGACAGTGCGCTTCACCTGGCTCGGATCCGACGGGGTGTGATCGCCCGGCAGGTACTCCACGGTGTACTCGCCCGGAGTGACGTCAACCTTCCAATTGCCGTCCTCGTCCGAAACAGTACGAGTGACCTCGTTGCCGTCCTTATCGGTAACGACCACCGTGACGCCAGGGACACCAGTCCTCTCGCCCGAATCCTCCTTGCCATCACCATTTTCATCCAGCCACACGCGGTCACCAATGGTGCCCGGAGTCTCCGGCTCGCAGTCGCAATCCGGCTTCACTGCCTTCAGGCCCAGGTCATAGGTGTCGTTATACTCCTTGGGCTTCAGGGTTGCCTTTGCAACCAGGCCCTCCTCGTCGGTCGCACCCGGCACCTTGCCGGTGACTTCCCAACCCTGCGGCTTGATAAAGCGAACCTCGTAATCCACGCCCGGGGTCAAGCCGTCGATACGCCAGTTACCCTGCTCATCCGTGTAGGTAGTGCGGGCCGGCTCACCCTCACGGGAGACCTCGACGATAACGTTCGGCACGCCCTTCTCGCCCTCGTCCTGCACACCGTCGCCGTTCTCGTCGTTCCAGACGCGATCACCAACAGTGCCCTTCGGCAGGACGCCCAGGTCAACGTCGAAGTTCTCTTCGCCCGGCTCAATCTTCACGGTGCGCTCGATGAGGCGCTCGTCGCTAGCGACGTAATTGCCCGGCTTGTAAGTGACGGTGTACTCGCCCGGAGTGACGTCAACCTTCCAATTGCCGTCCTCGTCCGAAACAGTACGAGTGACCTCGTTGCCGTCCTTATCGGTAACGACCACCGTGACGCCAGGGACACCAGTCCTCTCGCCCGAATCCTCCTTGCCATCACCATTTTCATCCAGCCACACGCGGTCACCAATGGTGCCCGGAGTCTCCGGCTCGCAGTCGCAATCCGGCTTCACTGCCTTCAGGCCCAGGTCATAGGTGTCGTTATACTCCTTGGGCTTCAGGGTTGCCTTTGCAACCAGGCCCTCCTCGTCGGTCGCACCCGGCACCTTGCCGGTGACTTCCCAACCCTGCGGCTTGATAAAGCGAACCTCGTAATCCACGCCCGGGGTCAAGCCGTCGATACGCCAGTTACCCTGCTCATCCGTGTAGGTAGTGCGGGCCGGCTCACCCTCACGGGAGACCTCGACGATAACGTTCGGCACGCCCTTCTCGCCCTCGTCCTGCACACCGTCGCCGTTCTCGTCGTTCCAGACGCGATCACCAACAGTGCCCTTCGGCAGGACGCCCAGGTCAACGTCGAAGTTCTCTTCGCCCGGCTCAATCTTCACGGTGCGCTCGATGAGGCGCTCGTCGCTAGCGACGTAATTGCCCGGCTTGTAAGTGACGGTGTACTCGCCCGGAGTGACGTCAACCTTCCAATTGCCGTCCTCGTCCGAAACAGTACGAGTGACCTCGTTGCCGTCCTTATCGGTAACGACCACCGTGACGCCAGGGACACCAGTCCTCTCGCCCGAATCCTCCTTGCCATCACCATTTTCATCCAGCCACACGCGGTCACCAATGGTGCCCGGAGTCTCCGGCTCGCAGTCGCAATCCGGCTTCACTGCCTTCAGGCCCAGGTCATAGGTGTCGTTATACTCCTTGGGCTTCAGGGTTGCCTTTGCAACCAGGCCCTCCTCGTCGGTCGCACCCGGCACCTTGCCGGTGACTTCCCAACCCTGCGGCTTGATAAAGCGAACCTCGTAATCCACGCCCGGGGTCAAGCCGTCGATACGCCAGTTACCCTGCTCATCCGTGTAGGTAGTGCGGGCCGGCTCACCCTCACGGGAGACCTCGACGATAACGTTCGGCACGCCCTTCTCGCCCTCGTCCTGCACGCCGTCGCCGTTCTCGTCGTTCCAGACGCGGTCGCCGATGGCACCGCCCGGCAGCACGCCGAGGTCAATGTCGAAGTTCTCTTCGCCCGGCTCAATCTTCACGGTGCGCTCGATGAGGCGCTCGTCGCTAGCGACGTAATTGCCCGGCTTGTAAGTGACGGTGTACTCACCCGGATCAACGTCAACCTTCCAATTGCCGTCCTCGTCCGAAACAGTACGAGTGACCTCGTTGCCGTCCTTATCGGTAACGACCACCGTGACGCCAGGGACACCAGTCTTCTCGCCCGGACCCTCCTTGCCATCACCATTTTCATCCAGCCACACGCGATCGCCGATGGTGCCACGCTCCGGTGCTTTCTCGGTGGTGGTGACCTGCTCGGTGGTAGGAACGGGCTCCTTCACCGTAGTCGTCTCCGTCACCGTGGTCGGCTCGCAGTCGCAGCCCTCGGTTTCGGTGACAGTGGCGGTCGTGGTTTCTGTCGCGGTTTCAGTCTCAGTGGAGGTCGCGGTGGTCGTGGTCTTTTCCGACTCCGTCTCCGTCGACGTAGTCGTGACCGCCGGGGCCGTTTCAGTCGGCGTAGTCGTGACCGCCGGGGCGGTCTTTGTCAGCGTCGTCGTAACCGTGGAGGCAGTCTCCGTCGGAGTCACCGTGGTCGTCGCTGCGGTGGTCGTCGAAGTCTCGGTGGTAGTGGTCGTTTCGGTGGTGGTCTCCGTAGTGGTTTCCGTCGACGTCGACGTTGTCGGTTCCGGCTGAGGAGTCGGCTTTTCATCCGGCTCCACCACGCGAAGCGTGTTGCTTTTTTCGACCAAAGCCACCTGGTCAGTGACTACCTGGCCGATATAGACGTCGTGAGTAACAACCGGGTCTGCACCCGCCGCGCACTGCGGAGAAGTATCCTTCACCGGCTGGGTGACCTCAACAATAGTACCGCTGGGCAGGAAGAACTCACCGGGCCAATCCTTGGGGACGACGGCGTCGCTTGGTTTCAATCCCCAGTCGTACACCTGACGCCAGTCGCGGCCCGGCAGTCCCGCGTCACGCGCCTCAACAATTTGCGGCATGTCTTGGTGCTCGGGTGAGTCCGGAGTATGAAGCTGAGCGCGCTTCATAATCTGGGAAGTAACGTCTTGGCCATCCACGATGAATTTCAACTCAGCCTCGCCGAGCTCCGCATTCGGGGAGCGAGTCCCAAGCCAAAGGTCACTCAGCCACCCACCATATTTGCCGTTCTGAGACACGTAAGAGGACTTCGAAATGAGTGTGCAGCGGTCATTCGGGTCGGCGATAAAACGGGCATCATTCCGGTCTGGGAATTGGTTCTCGGGCGCGATACGCGCCGTAGCCTCAATCGTCGCAGGGGAGAACTCTGTGCCTGGCTCAATGTCTTCAGAAACCTTGACCGGCACCTTGTAAGTGAAGGAGTCATTCGCGCTGATGTAACCAAAGTCTACGATGTAGCCTCCGCCTGCGGGCTTCACCTCAGCGTTCCGCTTCTCGCCGCTCTTCCAAACAAACGCCGACGGGTCAATCTGCGGTTCCGCTTCAAGCTGGTCAGAAAACTGCAGGGCGATTGTCGCTCCTTTGATGTCCGACTCGCCCGGACCCGGCTCGCTACCGCTAGGCGGGAAAGGAGCTTCGAAGGAGCCGGTGAACTCAAGCTCCACCGTGTCTCCAGGCTGCACCTCTTGATCAGTCGGGGTAACGTTCACCGACACCTTCGGCTGCAGCTCATTATCGTTGTTGTCAGGGTTGCCGCTGAGGAAGGAATCTTCCTTCTCAACGTAGGCGCCCGCATGAGGCGCGACTACCGCGCCCGATACCGCAAGCGTCACAGTGCTCAGTGCGGCAATCAGCTTCCGACGGAAGCCCCGGCGCTCATTTCCCGATGTACTCATGTATATGTCCTCTCGATCCATCCAAACCCCAACAAGGGATTCACAGCGAAATTCCAAGCTTTTCAAGACAAAGATCAGAGTACTTAAAAGTACAACTCTCCGCATGACACATTCAGAAACCCACGTATTCCAGGGGCGAGAGACAAAACGTGTGCGTTTGATTATAGATTCCCGGCCCTGCCCAGAGACAGACCAGAAAAGTATTCGCTGAAACTAAGTTCCACGGTCTCCGTCGCGAAGATCCACCACTTCAGGTATTTGGATGCGCTATCGATGCAACGCCATTGAAGAGCATAAACAGGCTGGAAATCGGCGTGAACGCACAATTCAATCACCTCGCCCGAGCCTACCGCGGCACATTTGACGAACACGTCGGGCACGACAGGCTTACGTCTCCCAATCAGCCTCGCAGCGGACCTAATTGTCCTGCATTCACGAAAGGCGCACCTTTTTGTATCGAGAATCTGTGCTTAGCATCCGCAACCAGCATCCATGCAAACTGATTCGCGTGTGAATAGTCTGCGGCCGCGGACTCCGCTCCACGGCCACTAGGCTCGTAGCCCATGAGGATAGGCATCATCGGCGCTGGCATTGCCGGTCTCGCGCTGGGGGCGGCGCTGCACCGGGCGGGCATGGACGTGCAGGTTTACGAAGAGCATGCGCAGATCCGCAGCGGAGGCGCCGGCACACGCTCGCGCCGAACGATCTTGCCGCCCTCGACGCCTTAGGTATAGGCGCAGATTTCCGCGCGCTGCAGCAGCAACAAGCGCCATTGCAAGGCAGGATCCGTAACCCACGGGGAGATTGGCTCACCCGCATCTCCCCGGAGATCACGCGTGCCTCGCTCGCGCTCGACCGCGCCACACTCCACGCGCTCCTCCTTGCAGGTATCCCAGGTTCGCGCGTCCGAACCTCTGCGGGGGCGGTAGGCGTCGATAAGCAGTCCGGCACGGTCGCCTTCGCCGACGGCCGCGAAGAGTGCTTCGACGTTGTGGTGGGCGCGGACGGGATCCGCAGCGCGGTGCGGACCAGCTGCTTCGCCGACCCCGCCATGACCTACGCCGGCTACAACACGTGGCGCGCAATCACCGAAGGGGTACCGCTTGACGCCGGGTTCGAGACCTGGGGCGCTCGCGCCCGCTTCGGGGCCGTCCCGCTTCACGACGGCCACACCTCCTGGTTCGCCGTCACCTCCGGCCCAGAAGCCCAGCCCGGAGCCCAAGCGCTCCACCAGCTGCACGCGACCTTCGGGCAGTGGCACGACCCGATCCCCGCCCTGCTGCTCGCCAGCCCGGAGCACTCGGTGCAGTACCTGCCCATCCACGAGTTGGCGAAACCGCTCGCGAGCTACTACAACACCAAGGTCGTGCTGATCGGGGACGCGGCGCACGCCATGACGGCAAACCTCGGGCAGGGCGCGTGCCAGGGTTTGGAAGACGCTGCAGTCCTCGCCCGGCTGCTGCGCGCAGGCAGCACGGACTTTTCTGCCTACGACACGCACCGGCGCCGCCGCAGTCAACAAGTTGCTCGCCAGTCGCGGCTGATCGGGCGAGCATTACATACCGGCGGCGACCGGGTGACTGCCGCGCGAAACTGGATCCTCAAGCACATGCCCGATGCGGAAATCAACAGGCAGGTACAAGCGGTGACTGCGTGGGAGGTGCCGGAATTGGGTGTGTGCGGCAAGAAGGGGACGTCAACAAGCGAAAAGGCCCCGCTCTCGCGGGGCCTTCCGGTTGTGCCCGGGGCGGGACTTGAACCCGCACGTCCTTATCGAACACTGGCACCTGAAGCCAGCGCGTCTGCCAATTCCGCCACCCGGGCGGGCGACTTGATTAATATAACACCACGCCCCAACATACCTCCAAATCGCCAGTTCACACCGCATTTTCGCGTTTTGAACTAGGTCTGCGGGCGCTGCGCATTTATACTTGCTTGGTTATAGGACATCAGTGAGAACAAAATGAGAGCCGCTGGGAAGGAGGTGCGGGCAGTATGGGTGTCATGGATCGTTTGGCCAAGCTGGACTCATCCATGCAGCGTGGCCTGGACAATTCCATGGCCGCGCTGTTTGGCGGCAAGGTCGTGCCGGCCGAGATTGAAGAGCTGGTGAAGCAGGAGGCGCAGGACTCCGTCGTGGTCACGGACCGCGACGAGTACGTCTCCCCCAACGTGTTTGCGGTGGGCGTGTCGTCGAAGGACCTGGAGAACCTGTCGCAGCAGCGCGACCTGCCCGCGGACCTCGCAGAGCAACTCATGCGGTACGTGCGCAACCTGGGCTGGTTTTTGGACGGGCCCGCCGTCGTGCGTATCGCCGAGGAGTCTGGGCTGCGGACTGGCCAGCTGCGCGTGTCGTCCTACATCGACCAGGAGCCCGACGTGGTCAGCGGCTTCGACGCGATCGTGGCGGAGCCGAAAAAGAAGCGGCGCCGCCACGCAGCCAGCCAGGTTCCCACGGATCACAACCATCAGGAGGATCACATGAATGAGCCGACGACAGATGCCGCCGCCACCGGCGGCACCCCGACGGTGAGTCTGCTGCTGCAGGACGGGTCTTCGCGCACCTACCTCGTGCACGAGGGCTCCAACATCCTGGGCCGCTCCAACGACGCGGACTTCCGCCTGCCGGACACCGGGGTGTCCCGCCAGCACGCGGAGATCACGTGGGACGGCGAGGTCGCCGTCCTGGTGGACCTGCAGTCCACCAACGGCACCACCGTCAACGAGGAACCGGTGGAAAACTGGATGCTCGCGGACGGCGACGTGATTACGCTGGGGCACTCGCACATCGAGGTGCGCATCGTGGAGCCGCTCGCGCAGGCTGCGGCCGCCGCGGACGCACACCAGGACGTCCCGGAGGCCCAGGTGGACGCCCACCCGAGCACCGAGTTCTTCCGCCCCTAAGACCGCAACCCCGTAAAGGAGCCCCATGGATTCCGCTGTGATTCTCAGCGCCCGCTTCGGCCTGCTCGCACTGCTGTGGGTGTTCATCCTGCTCGTCCTGTGGGTGCAGCGGAAGGATGTGGTGCGGGCTGCGGGGGCGGTGCGTCGACAAGCGAAGAGCTCCGCTCCCATCCGCCGCGAGAAGGCACGAGAGCTTGCGGTAGTTGAGGGGCCCCTCAAAGGCTCCCACATGGAAATTGCCAGCCTGGAGGACTTAACTATCGGGCGGGCCGGTGACAACGACTTCCAGCTCGGCGACGATTTCGCGTCCTCCACGCATGCGCGCCTGTTCCGCCGCGGCAGCGAGTGGTTCATCGAGGACATGGATTCGCGCAACGGCACGTTTGTCAACGGCACGCGCATTGACCAGCCGGAAAGGGTGTCTGTGGGCACGGATATAAAGATGGGACGCACGATTGTGAGGCTGATGCCATGAGTTTGCGCTTAAACTACGTCGCCGCGTCCGACCGCGGCCTGGTCAGGGGCAACAACGAGGATTCGGCATACGCGGGCCCGCAGCTGCTCGTGCTTGCCGACGGCATGGGCGGCCACGCAGCCGGCGAGGTCGCCTCCCAGCTCATGGTCGAGCACATGGAGCACCTGGACCGCGACCCCGGCGACGCGGACATGCTCGCCCTGCTCGGGGCGGCGGCGGAGGACGCGAACGCGTCGATCGCCGAGTCCGTGAAGCACCACCCGGAGCAGGCGGGCATGGGCACGACGCTCACCGCGCTCATGTTCAACGGCCTCGGCTTCGGCATGATCCACGTGGGAGACTCCCGGGGCTATTTGCTTCGCGACGGCACGCTGACCCAAATCACCGAAGACGATACATTCGTCCAGTCGCTGGTCAACGAAGGCAAGCTCAACCCGGACGACGTGTCGAGCCACCCGCAGAAGTCGCTGATCTTGAAGGCGTACACCGGGCGCCCGGTCGAGCCGCACCTGGAGATGATCAACACCCAGCCGGGCGACCGCGTCCTGCTGTGCTCCGACGGACTGTCCGACCCGGTCACCCCGGAGACCATCGCGGTGGCCCTCGGGCAGGGCACCCCGGAGGTCGCGTCGCAGCGGCTCATTGAGCTGGCGCTTCGCTCCGGCGGGCCGGACAACATCACCGTGGTCGTCGCAGACGTCGTCGAGACCGACGACAAGGACGCGCCGGAGCTGCCGACCGCGCCAGTGCAGGCCGGCGCGCTGGCGCCGGACTTCGAGCAGTCGCACCCGGACTCGTCCGCGAGCCGCGCCGCGGCGATCATGCGCAAGTCCGAGACCATCCCGCCGAACCAGCACCGCGAGGCCACCAAGATGGCCGGCAGCGCGGGCGACCGCGGCGGCGCGGGAGGCTCCGGCGGCACCGGCGGCTCCGACGGTGCCGAAGATGCCGACGAGGAGGATCATCCTCGAGGCAAACGAACCGTCTGGCCGTGGGTAGTCGGCGCGCTCGTGCTGGCGATCGCGCTCGTGGCTGCCGGGCTGATGTTCGTGCAGCACCGCGCGTCTGACCAGTACTTCGTCTCCGCGGCGAGCGACGGCCACTACGTCATCGAGCACGGCTACCGCGACGACCGGACGCCGATCCAGCAGGCCTGCCTGGACAACCGGAACCGGCTGCGCATCGTCTCGGCCGACTCGACGCCGGAGGACTGCCACGTGTTCAACCAATCCGACCTTCCCGAGAGCCAGCGCTCCGTGCCGGAGAACTTTGGCGGCGGCACGTACGACGACGTCCTCGGCCTGCTCTACCGCATGGCGGGTGAGGCGTTGCCGGTGTGCGTCGATAAGCATGAAGACCCCGAGACCTGCAGGACGGTGAGCTGACGTGAAGCGGCTATTCTCGCGCAACCTCGAGCTCCTCCTGCTGCTGTGCTCGGCGGGGCTTTTGCTGCTCATGGTATTCGGGCTGGAGATGAGCCAGGGGCGAACACTGTCGAACGACATGCTGTACCTGGTCGGCGGCTTCGTTGGCGTGTACGCGATCGCGCACGTCGCGCTCACGCTGCTCGCGCCGCGCGCCGACCAGGTGATCCTGCCGGTGGTCTCGCTGCTCAACGCGCTCGGCCTGGTCATCATCTACCGCCTCGACCTGGCGGAACGACCCGGCTACGGGCCGCTGGCGGAGCGGCAAGTGCTGTGGTCGCTGGTCGGCGTCGTGCTCATGGTGCTGACGCTGGCGATCGTGCGCGACCACAAGTCGCTGTCGCGCTACTCCTACCTGCTCGGCCTGGCCGGGCTGATCCTGCTTGCGCTGCCGCTCGTGTGGCCGCAGCCGGAGGGCTACGCGGACGCGCGCATCTGGCTGTGGCTGGGCCCCTTCTCCATCCAGCCGGGCGAGTTTTCCAAGATCCTGTTGCTCATCTTCTTCGCGCAGCTGCTCGCACAGAAGCGCGCCCTGTTCACCGTGGCGGGCAAGCGCTTCCTGGGCATGACGTTCCCGCGCCTGCGCGACCTCGCGCCGATTCTGGCGGTGTGGGCCATCGCCATCCTCATCATGGGCGTGTCCAACGATTTCGGCCCGGCGCTGCTGCTGTTCGCCACCGTGCTGGGCATGGTGTACTTTGCCACCGGCCGCACGTCCTGGCTGGTCATCGGCCTGGGGCTGGTGACCGTGGGCGGCTACGCCGTCTACCAGGTCAGCGAGAAGATCCAGACGCGCTTTACCAACTTCATCAACCCGTTCGAGGACTTCGACGGCGCCGGCAACCAGCCGGCCAATGCGCTCATCGGCCTGAGCTGGGGCGGCATGACCGGCACCGGCCTGGGCTACGGCCACCCCGAGCTCGTCCCCGTCGCGCACTCGGACTACATCCTCGCCGCGCTGGGCGAGGAGCTCGGCTTCGTGGGCATCGCCGCCGTGCTGTGCCTGTTCGCCGTGCTGGTCACCCGCGGGTTCCGCGCCGCGATGCAGCTGCGCGACTCCTACGGCAAGCTGCTCGCCTCCGGACTCGCGCTCACCCTGGCCATCCAGATCTTCGTGGTGGCGGGCGGCATCTCCGCGATGCTGCCCATGACCGGACTGACCACGCCGTTCATGTCGGCGGGCGGATCGTCCATTATGGCCAACTACATCCTGGTCGGACTGCTGCTGCGCATCTCCAACAGCGCGAACACGCCCACCGAGTACGACGCCTCCGCGGTGGCCTCCCACCCGGGCACCGGCGTGGCCGAGGCGGTGAGCGCCCGATGAACAAGTCACTGAAATACGGGGCGATCCTCTCGCTCCTGCTCACCGTGGCGCTGCTGGTCAACTTCACCGTGGTCCAGAACTTCCGCGAGGAAGAGTACGCGCAGAGCCCGCACAACTCCCGCACGTTCCTGGAGCTGAAGCAGATCAACCGCGGCCAGATCAGCGCGGGCGGGCAGGTGCTCGCCGAGTCCCACCGCGACGACAACGGCTTCTACCAGCGCACCTACCCCAACATGCCGTACTCGTTCGGCCCGATCGTGGGCTACGTGTCCGACACCTACGGCACCTCGCAGGTCGAGTCCGCCTACAACGGCGCGCTGACCGGCGACGGCCAGGGCAACTCCCGCTTCATGCGCACCGGCCACGAGGAGGACGCCGTGGGCAACTCCGTCGAGCTGTCCATGGACCCCAACCTTCAGCCCTTCGCCTACGAGCAGCTGTCCAACAACGGCTACAACGGCGCGATCGTGGCGCTGCGCCCCTCGAGCGGGCAGGTGCTCGCGATGGCGTCCACGCCCTCGTTCGACCCGAACCAGATTGCCAACCCGGCCACCGCGAACGATGCCTGGGCCCAGCTCACCAACGACCCCGGCCAGCCGCTGCTGGACCACGCGTCGCAGGAGCAGCTGCCGCCGGGCTCCATCTTCAAGATCATCACCACCGCCGCGGGCCTGCGCTCCGGCTACACGCCGCAGTCCATGCTCACCGGCGACGCGCAAATCACGCTGCCGGGCACCAACGTGCCGCTGACCAACTACGGCGGGCAGGCCTGCGCGGGCGGCGGCCAGGTGCCGCTGACCACCGCGTTCTCCTTGTCCTGCAACACCGCCTTCGTGCAGATGGCGCTGAACATGGGCGCGGACCCGCTGCGCAAGGCGGCCGCTGACTTCGGCGTGGGCGAGCACTACGACCTGGGCATCCCCAACGCGGACGGCTCGCTGGGCGACATCCCAGGCGCCGCCGAGCTGGGCCAGTCCGCCATCGGCCAGCGCGACGTCACCATGACCGCGCTGCAGGCCGCCGTCATGGCGGGCGTGGTGGCCAACGGCGGCAAGCGGATGAAGCCGTACGTGGTCAACCGCGTGGTCACCCCGGACCTGCGCACCGTGGAGGAGACCAAACCGGAGCTGCTCAACGAGGCGCTCACCCCCGAGGAGGCGGGCACGCTCACGGAGCTCATGTACGCCTCCGAGCGCGCCACCTGGGGCTACGACGGCAATGGCTTCGCCTCCAAGACGGGCACCGCCGAGCACGCCGAGGGCGCCGCCCCGCACGTGTGGTACGTGGCGTTCGACCCGGCGAAGGACGTCGCGGTCGGCGTCGTGGTCAAGAACGGCGGGCACCTGGGCAACGGCGCCACGGGCGGCCAGGTCTCCGGCCCGCTCGGGCGCGCGGTCCTGCGCGCGGCACCCGCGGCGCCGGCTCCGGAGGAGGGGCAGTGATGGATGGCTGCGTAGCGTCGATAAGCAATACAACCCAGCAGAAGGATACGAACGATGAACACTGAGAACCGCGAAGCACTGCAGTCGCTCATCGGCGACGATTACCAACTGCAGTGGGTAATCGGCCACGGCGGCATGTCCACGGTGTGGCTTGCCGACGACCCCGCGCACGACCGCGAGGTGGCGCTCAAGGTCCTGCGGCCGGAGTTCAGCTCCAACGACGAGTTCCTCGCCCGCTTCCGCAACGAGGCGCTCGCGGCGGAGGGCATCAATTCGCCCAACGTCGTGGCCACCTACGACTACCGCGAGCTGGAGTCGCCGAGCGGCGCGCAGATGTGCTTCATCGTCATGGAGTACATCCGCGGCGAGTCGCTCGCGGACCTCATCGCACGCGAAGGCGCGCTGGACGAGAACCTGGCGCTCGACGTGCTCGAGCAGGCGGCGCACGGCCTCGCCGTGATCCACCGCATGGGCCTGGTGCACCGCGACATGAAGCCGGGCAACCTCATGATCACGCAGAACGGGCAGGTGAAGATCACCGACTTCGGCATCGCGAAGGCCGCGGCGGCGGTCCCGCTCACCCGCACCGGCATGGTCGTGGGCACCGCGCAGTACGTGTCGCCGGAGCAGGCGCAGGGCATGAAGGTCACCGCCGCCTCCGACGTGTACTCGCTGGGCGTGGTGGGCTACGAGATGCTCTCGGGCAACCGCCCGTTCACCGGCGATTCCTCCGTGTCCGTCGCGCTCGCGCACGTGTCCGCGGAGCCGCCCGCGCTGCCGATTGCCGTCTCCGCCCCGGCGCGCGAGCTCATCGAGATCGCGCTGCGCAAGGACCCGCGCCAGCGTTTCCGCGACGGCAACGAGATGCAGCTGGCCGTCGAGCAGGTCCGCCAGGGCCTGCGCCCCGCACAGCCGGGCGGCCAGACCGCGGTGATCGCCACGGAGCCCTCCCCCACCGCCTCGACCCAGATGCTCGCCGACGTGGCGGAGGAGCGCACCACCCGTCCCGCGGGCGCGTACCCGCCTTCCGCCGCTCGAGCAGTCGCTTCTCGACGCCCCCCTGCCCCCGCCTCCTCCCGCGCCGGCACCTACCGGGAGGCGCCCGCCCCGGCGCGCGAGCCGGAGAAGTCCTCCAAGGCCGGCCCGATCGTGGCCGGCATCCTCGGCCTGATGCTCGTCGGCGGCGCGGCGGCGTGGGCGATGACCAGCGGCGTCCTCGACGGCATCGGCGGTGGTGCGTCGTCGAGCTCTTCCACGGCCCCGACCGTGGTCACGCAGACAGAGACGGTGGAATCCACGCCGTCGCCCAGCGAGGACGAGGACACGGAGACTGACACGACGACGCGCGAGCGCGAAACCGTGACGCGCCACGAGCGGAGCCCCGAGACGCTGACCATCAGCGACGAACCCACGCAGCCGAAGCACTCTCGGGAGGCCCCCACCTCGGCGGCGCGCCCGTCGGCGCCGCAGGGCTCGAAGACGGCCGGCGCGCCGACAAGCGCGCAGGAGGTGCCAAGTGTGGCGACGCCGGCACCATCGGCACCCGCCGCCCCGTCCGCAGGCGCCGACACTGGAACGGACAGCGGCGCAGGTGAGATAGAATTGCCTGACCTTGATTCCATCCTCGGAGGTAATGCGCAATGATGATCGCGGATCGCTACGAGCTCGGTGACGTAATTGGCACCGGCGGCATGAGCGATGTCTACGCGGCGACCGACACAGTGCTGGGCCGCGGCGTAGCGGTCAAGATGCTGAAGATGGACATGGCGCGGGACGAGAGCTTCCGCGAGCGCTTCCGTCTGGAGGCGCAGAACTCCGCACGCCTGAACCACCCGAACATCGTGGCGGTGTACGACACGGGCGCGGAAAACGTCGACGGCGTGGCCGTCCCCTTCATCGTGATGGAGCGGGTCAACGGCCGGAACCTGCGCGACATCGTGCGCGAGGACGGGCCGCTGCCGCCGAATCGGGCGGCGTCGCTGCTGATCCCGGTGGCGCGCGCCCTGCAGGCCAGCCACGACGCGGGCATTATCCACCGCGACATCAAGCCGGCCAACATCATGGTCACCAACACCGGCGAGGTGAAGGTGATGGACTTTGGCATCGCGCGCGCGGTGGACGATTCCTCCTCCGTCCACACGCAGACTTCCGCGGTGATCGGCACCGCCCAGTACCTCTCCCCCGAGCAGGCGCGCGGGAAACCGGTGGACGCCCGCTCCGACATCTACGCGCTCGGCTGCGTGATGTACGAGGCCGTGACCGGCACCCCGCCGTTTGAGAACGAGTCCCCGTTTGGCGTGGCGTACATGCACGTTCAGGAGGACCCGGAGCCGCCGAGCGAGCGCCTCGCCGCGCTGGGCCGCACCAACGGCGCGCACGGCACCGTGGCTAATGCTGCCGACGCCGCGAACGCGCTGACTGACGACGAAGCCGTGAACCTCGACTCCGTCATCCTCACTGCGATGGCGAAGCACCCGGCCGACCGCTACCAGTCCGCCACCCAGATGTGCGAGGACCTCACGCTGCTGGAGCGCGGCAGCGTCACGCACGCCGCGCGCACCCACCTGGCGGCGGCCGAGCACGACCTGGGCCAGCAGCAGCCTGGCGCGCACGCCGCCGACGCGGACTACCGCACGGTCGTCTACAAGGTCACCGACAACTTCCTGCCGGTCGGCACCATCTCCACCACCAACCTGTCCGACAGCCCGGTCAACCTGACGCAGGTCCCGGACGTGACCGGCAAGCACCGCGACGAGGCCGTCTCCGAGCTCGAGGGCCTGGGCTTCCAGGTCGCTGTGAGCGACGAGCCGAGCCCGGACTTCGCGCGCGGCGACGTGATTGGCACCAACCCGACCGCCGGCTCCGAGCTGCAGCGCGGCACCCTGATCACGGTGAGCGTGTCCACGGGCAAGGAGGTCACGGACGTGCCGGACCTCACCGACATGGCGCCGCAGGAGGCGCAGGCGCTGCTGGAGGAGAGCGGCCTGGAGCTGAACGAGGAGATCCGCCACGAGGCGTCCGAGGACGTCCCGGAGGGCGCGATCATCTCCCAGCACCCGGCCGCGGGCACGCAGCTGTCCAAGGGCAGCAAGGTCACCATCACCGTGTCCTCGGGCCCGAAGCAGGTGGAGATCCCGTCGCTGGTCGGGTTGGACGTGAACCAGGCGACGGCGACGCTGTCGTCGTTAGACTTGCGCGCAACGGTAACCAAGATCGACTCGGAGCGCCCCGACGGCGAGGTCCTCGCCGTGGCCGGCGAGAACACCGAGGTCAACGCGGGTACGACCGTGGAGCTGCGCGTGTCCAACGGGATGCTGATGATCATGCCGGAGATCACGCGCCTGGACGTCAACGCTGCGGATGAGAAGTTGCGCGAGGCCGGCTGGAACGGCCGCCTCGTCGCCGGCCCGCCGGTGCCCACGGGCGCGATGGTGGACGCCGGCATGATCGGCCACCAGGGCGTGGGCGCGGGCGAGACGATCCGCAAGGACCAGGCCATCGGCTACAACCTGTGGGAGTTCGACGCGGCCCAGCTCAACCCGCTGAACAATAGTGCCGCCTCGCAGTCGCCTGGTAAGGTATCGCCCCAGAACGCCAACGGGAACCAGCTGGGCGACGCAATCCGCGGGCTCGGCCTGTAAGGAGCAAGAATATGCCGAAAGCAAAAGTCACCAAGGACGCGAAGCCGGTCACTACCGCTTCCTCCGGCGCCACCCGCACCCCGGTCAAGATCAACACCGGCGGTACCCCGATGTGGTACAAGGTCATCATGTTTGGCCTGATGATCCTGGGCCTGGCCTGGCTGATCGTCTTCTACCTTGCTGCCGACCAGATCCCGTTCCTCGCGGAGCTGGGCCCGTGGAATTACGCCATCGGCTTCGCCGGGATGATCGTCGGTTTGCTCATGACAATGGGCTGGCGCTAATCGACGCCACGCTGCAGGCGGATACCCCTCGCGGGTATCCGCTTCTTTTTTGCTCGCCTTCAGCACGAACCTGAGAATTTGAGTAATTGATAGGTAAGCAAACGCGGTGATCATTAATATTCGCGGATTTTCCCGAAACTCCTGTGACCTGCATAGTTAGTATTCCTATGGATGTTTCTACAAGTCCTCGCCACCCCCGGATGTGGGTGGATTCGCACCGTGTTAAGCGCAATCTCAGTTAAGTCGCTATAAATACTTACCAGGACGTCAACCGCGTCGAAATCGCACTTACTTCGAATCTCAGAAAGGAAAACCACATGCGCGCCTTCCGTACCGCCTTCGCCGCAGTGGCTACCGTCGCCATCGCTGGTGGCGCACTGACCGCCCCCGCTCACGCAATGACCAACGAGGAGTCCCGCCCGGAGACCCCGGCAACCAACGACTCCCTCCCGATCATCCACACCTACCGTGGCTCCGATCACATCAAGGCCAACGTGCTCAACCCGCGCCCGGTCTGCAACTCCACCGAGGACTACCGCACGGTCGTCTACAAGGTCACCGACAACTTCCTGCCGGTCGGCACCATCTCCACCACCAACCTGTCCGACAGCCCGGTCAACCTGACCCAGGACCTGTCCCGTACCCAGCAGATCTCCGCTTCCGTCAACGGCTCCAAGACCGAGACCCTGAACATCGGCGGCACCGGCTCCAAGGACGGCCTGCAGGGCACCATCGGCTACACCCTGGCCAAGTCCCTCGGCTGGGACGTCTCCGGCTCCCTGTCCTGGTCCGTCGGCCAGAAGATCGGCCCGTACGAGGTTCCGGCCGGCAACACCGGCGAGGCTACCTACGGCTTCCGCACCGTCACCATGACCGGTACCCAGCAGCGCTGCCGCCCGAACGGCACCTGGGCGACCCCGACCGCGTGGATCGCAAACATGCCGGTCAAGAACGAGGTCCGCGTCAAGAACTACGACACCCCGGCTGCTTCCTGGGCTCCGAACAAGGGCGCACAGGTCACCAAGCCTGTCGACGATGCAAACCCGAACTTCGAGGACGAGGTCAACAAGCTCCGCGAGGGCGAGGACCTCGAGGACGTGACCAAGGTCAACGACGACGAGGCCGCTGACGTCACCAACAAGGACATCACCGACGAGGGCACCGAGGTCGTCGAGGACGACGAGGCTACCGAGGTTGCTGACAAGGAGAACACCGAGGTCGAGGAGACCATCGAGGAGACCGAGACCGAGGGCGAGACCGCCGAGGACGCTGCTGACCGCGAGCAGCAGGACCTGGACCTCGAGCCGTACTTCACCTCCTCCTCCTGGAAGTCCTCCGGCTTCGCTGGCACCGCTGCGCTGCGCATCAAGAACGTTGGCAAGGACCGCTACTACGGCGAGTTCCCGGCTGTCACCTTCCGCGTTGACGTCAAGACCGCTGAGGGCCCGGAGGGCGTCGACCGCCTGATCACCGCCAACAGCCACAAGGGCGCTCACGTCCGCGACCTGGGCTTCGACCGCAAGAAGGGCGTCCGCACCTTCGAGGTCACCCTGGCTAACCCGATCAAGTCCGGCGAGGAGGTTGCAGTTGCTTCCTTCAACTTCGGCGATGGCAACACCTCCGAGGGCCGCATCCACAACTACATCACCGCGACCCAGACCGGCCGTCTCGATGGCGACGAGTCCGACGACAACGACCAGGACGTCGACTCCCGCGAGGCAACCGTCACCGACTTCGGCCGCAAGCTGGACGGCACCTTCTAAGCTGACCGCCTAAGCGGTTCCGCTTCGAAATTCTTTCTCCCGCCCGGGCTCTCCACCACGGAGGCCCGGGCTTCTTACTGCGCCCACAACGGCGAAGTTATCCACAGGCTGTGGATCCCTCTGTGCATACCCCACATTCCACAGCCTGTGGATAAACCTGTGCACTACTTCCACAACCCGAACAAAGTGGCTGTTCGAACGCTCTTTGCCCTCGCTAATCGACGCCACCCCGCCCCCAGTTCGAGGAATTACACGCCCGTAACTATCCACAATGTGAATAGATCTGTGGAAAACTCCCCATGGGGATAACCGGTGGACAACACGCCGCACTTCTCCACAATCCCCAAGTCAGCTACCCCGCGTACCCCGCGCTCACTGTGCACACTGTGCACACCGCCAGCGCGACCCACGCCGCCACCCACCGCGTACGCACGCTTGGCGACGTCAGTGGCCACGCCATCAGCGCCCCCGCAACCAGCCCGCCGGCGTGCCCCCACACGCTTACGTCCGAGGCGACGAGCGTGTACACCACGTTGCCCGCGAGGAGGATGAGGGCGGGGCGGGGGTCGACGTGGCGTCGATAGGCGATGGCAACGAACACCGCCATGAGGGCGTAGAGCGCGCCCGACGCCCCCGCGGTCGGGGTGAGGAACGCGAACTGGAGCACCGCGGCGGAGGACCCCAGGATCCCCGCCGCGTACGCCACCGCGTAGGGGCCGCTGCCCACGGCGCGCTCGACCTCGGTGCCGATCACGGCGAGCATGAGCATGTTGAGCACGAGGTGCGTGGCGCTTAAGTGCACGAACCCGGCTGTGAGCGCGCGCACGAGCCCCGCGCCCCGCGTCTCCGGCCCCCACAGCACGAGCTCGGCGCCCACCGAATCCCACACCACGCTGTCCAGCGAGCGCGACTGCACCGCCATCACCGCGTACACGAGGGTGCACAGCGCGGTGATGGCCACGCTCACGGGCGCGCCGCGGAAGAACTGCTGGGCAATCTTCTGCATGTCAGGCCTCCAAATACAAAAGTGCCCCCGCTGCACTGAGCGGGGGCAAGGGTCGAAGCGGTCTTACTCGGAGACCTCGACGGACTTGATAACGACGTCCTCGACCGGGCGGTCCATGCGGCCGGTCTGCACGTTCGCAAGCTCGTCGACGACCTTGCGCGAAGCCTCGTCAGTGACCTCGCCGAAGATGGTGTGGCGGTTGTTCAGCCACGGGGTCTCGGCGACGGTGATGAAGAACTGGGAGCCGTTGGTGCCCGGGCCGGCATTCGCCATGGCGAGCAGGTACGGGCGGTCGAAGGTGAGCTCCGGGTGGAACTCGTCGGCGAAGTTGAAGCCCGGGCCGCCGGTGCCGGTGCCGGTCGGGTCGCCGCCCTGGATCATGAAGCCGGGGATGATGCGGTGGAAGATCGCACCGTCGTAGAACGGGCCCTCGTTGGAGCCGGAGGCGTTGGCCGCCGAGTACTCCTGGGTGCCCTTGGCCAGGCCGGTGATGATCTCCACGGTCTTCGGCGCGTGGTTGCCAAACAGGTCAATCACGATGTCGCCGTGGTTGGTGTGCAGGGTCATCGTCTGCGTCTTATCAGTCATGGGTCCAAGGATACGCATTTTCGCGCGCGGGTGGCGGAGGGTGGCACACGAAAGCGACCTGGGGTGCGTTCCCACACCACCGGGTCGCGTGTTCGGCGCGGCGCCTACTTCAGGCCAGCGACGACCTCATCGCGTGCGGCGACCAGGTTGCGCAGCGACGGCTCGACCTCGGCATAGCCGCGGGTCTTCAGGCCGCAGTCCGGGTTGACCCAGAGGCGGTCGGTGGGCACGTGCTGCAGCGCGGCGCGCAGCAGGCCCGCGATCTCCTCCTGCGACGGCACGCGCGGGGAGTGGATGTCCCACACGCCCGGGCCGATCTCGGAGTGGAAGGACTCGTCGAGGTCCTCGAGCAGCTCCATCTTGGAGCGCGCAGCCTCGATGGAGGTGACGTCGGCGTCGAGAGCGGCGACGGCGTCGATGATCTGCCCGAACTCGGAGTAGCAGAGGTGGGTGTGGATCTGGGTTGCGGGCTGCGCCTCCAGGGCGACCAGGCGGAACGCGCGGACGGCCCAGTCGAGGTAGGCGGCGCGCTCGTCGGCGCGCAGCGGGAGGAGCTCGCGCAGCGCGGGCTCGTCGATCTGGATGACCTTGACGCCGGCGTTCTCGAGGTCGCGGACTTCGTCGGCAAGCGCGAGCGCGATCTGGTCGGCGGAGACGGCGAGCGGGACGTCGTCGCGCTTAAAGCTCCAGGCCAGGATGGTGACCGGGCCGGTGAGCATGCCCTTGACCGGCTTGTCGGACAGCGACTGCGCGTACTTCGCCCACTCGACCGTCATCGCGGCGGCGCGGGAAACGTCGCCGACGACGATCGGCGGGCGGGTGCAGCGCGAGCCGTAGGACTGGACCCAGCCGTTCTCGGTGACAACGAAGCCGTCGAGCAGCTCGGCGAAGTACTGCACCATGTCGTTGCGCTCGGCCTCGCCGTGGACGAGCACGTCGACGCCGATCTCTTCCTGCAGCTCGATGACGTTCTTGATCTCGGTGCGCAGGGCCTCCTGGTAGGCGGCGTCGTCGAGCTCGCCCGCCTTGTGGTCGGCGCGCGCCTTGCGGATCTCCGGGGTCTGCGGGAACGAGCCGATCGTGGTCGTGGGCAGGGTCGGCAGGCCGAGCGCCTCGCGCTGCGCGGCCTGGCGCGCGGAGAACTCCGGCTGGCGCTGCACGGCTCCCTCGGGGAGCGCCTGCACACGCTTCTCGACGCCCGCGTTGTGGATCTTCTCGCTCTCAGCCCTCGTCCGGACCGCACGATCCGACTGGGCGAACGCCTCCTCGGCGGCCTCGGGGCCGGCGACGAGCGCCTGGATCTCGGCGACCTTCTCGTCGGCAAACGACAGCCAGGTCGCGACGTCCACGGGCAGGTTCTTCTCCGCCTTCAGGGTGTGCGGCACGTGCTGCAGCGAGGTGGACGTGGAGACCGAGACGGCGTCGCGGCCGGCGGCCACGGCCTCGAGGACCTCGGTGCGCTCGCGCAGGTTCGCGGCCCACACGTTGCGGCCGTCGACCAGGCCCGCCACCAGGTGGGTCTCCGCCGGGATCGCCTTGGCCACGCGCTGCGGGTAGTCGGCGTCCTGGTCAAGGGTCCACGGCGCCAGGTCCACGTGCAGTGCCTCGGGGGCGAGCTCCGCCAGGACCGGCAGCGCCTCGCGGGTCGCGCCGTACGGGGTGGTCAGGTACACGGCCGGGCGGTTGTCCGCGCCGAGGAGTGTCGTGTACGCCTCGCGCAGGTGCTGCGCCAGCTCCGCGTCCGGGGTGGACAGGTCGGCGACCAGGGCGGGCTCCGCCAGCTGGACCCACTCGGCACCGGCGTCCTTGAGGGCTGCGAGGACGGTGGCGTAGGCGTCGATAAGCGAGGGCAACAGCGACCACTCGGCCGGCTTGGACAGGGCGATCAGGGTGACGGGGCCGACCAGGAACGGGCGGACCGTGTGGCCGGCCTCCTTGGCCTCCTCGAAGATGCGCACGATGCGCTCCGCGGCGGGCGCGATGTCCTGGCCAGCGGCGATCTCCGGGACGAGGTAGTGGTAGTTGGTGTCGAACCACTTGGTCATCTCGAGCGGGACGCGGGTGTCGTTGCCGCGGGCGAGGGCGAACTCCTCGTCCAGGTCGGTGCCGCCCGGGATCAGGCCGACGGTCAGCGCCGTCTCCAGAACCTGGTCGTAGTAGGCCACGTCGGCGGCGATGGCGTAATCCTCGGTCAGCCCGAGGTCGCGCAGGTGGTTGTAATTGTCAATGCGCAGCGCGTGCGTGGTGGAGCGGAACGTGTCCGCGTCGATGCGGCCCGCCCAGTAGCTCTCCAGCGCGCGCTTCAGCTCGCGGTTCGCGCCGATGCGCGGGTAGCCCTCGATTGTGGCCTTGGGGAACGGTGACGAGGATGACACAGTAGGTCCTTTCAATGGAAACGGGTGGGTCGGGTAATTCGGGTTTATTGGGGTGAGTGGTCTGCCCGCTGCGGGATCCCGATGCGGGACAACAGGTCCTGGGTCACAGCGAGGTTGTTGTGCGTGTACACGTGCAGGCCGCCGGTGCCGGCGTCCAGGATGGTGTTGGCGAGCCGCGCGGACATCTGCATGCCCAGCTCGTACTCCTCCTCAGGCGTCGTGGCCTGCGCGAGCGTGCGGGCCACGCACTCCGGCACCTCGATGCCGGAGAGCTCGCCCATCCGCTGCACACGCTTTAGGCTGGTCATGGGCATAATGCCGGGGATGAGCGGGATGCGGACCCCGGCGAGTCGGGCCACCTCCACAAAGTCGAGGTAGTCCTGCGCGTTGAAAAACAGCTGCGTGATGGCGAAATCCGCGCCCAGCCGCTGCTTGGACAGCAGCACGTCCAGGTCTTCGTCGAAGTTCTTGGACTCCGCGTGCCCCGACGGGTAGCACGCCACCGACAGCGCCAGCTTGCCGGCGGCCAGGCGGAACGCCTCCTCGTCCTCCACGTCCTGGATCAGGTTGAGCAGGTCCGTGGCGTGCTGGAGGTGGTCCGCTGGCATGCCGGTCTCGGGCAGGTCGCCCCGGAGGGCGAGGAAGCCGCGGACGCCGGCGTCGATGAGCGTGCGAATCCACGTGACCAGCTCCTCGCGCGTGCCCGCGGTGCAGGCGAGGTGCGCGATCGGGCGCAGGTTGGTCGTTTCGGCGACGCGCGCGATGAGCGCGGCCGTGCCGGTGAGCCAGTCGCTGCGCCGTGAGCTGGTCACGGAGACGTAGTCGGGGCGGTAGGCCGCGAGGCCGGCGATGAGCTCGTCGAGTTTGCCCTCGTCCGCGCCGTGGCGGGGCGGGATCAGCTCGAAGCTCAACGCGGTGCGCGTGCGCCGCCGCTGCTGCGTGGTGTCCTCGCCGACGCGGTCGATCGGCGCGGAGGCAGACAGCCGCGTCGGTGCAAAAGTGCCGCGCATTGGTTTCCGCCTTTCTCTGTGTTGGGGCCGTTTTTCAACGGTGTCCAAGAATCTAGGGGCCGGTTTTTCGGGGCACAACGAGGGGGCGCATCCGGGCAGGCCACGCGCGTTAAATTCGTGAATATTAATCGCAGAAATGAACAGCTTGGTATGTTTTTGCGTAACGCTTGGTCCGGGCGTGTGCGGCGGCGGTTTGGGTAGCCTTGGGGCGAACCGACCTCGACCCCCTACACAGAGGAGCGACAATGAACACGCAAATTTTCCAGGCCCTGCTCACCGGCATCTCCGACACCGTGAAGTACCTGCGCGGGCAGGACGAGAAGAAGAAGCGCGAGCTGTACGATTCGCTCGTTGACACGCTGAAGAACAACAACATCGACTCCCTGCACGACCTTGCGGACAAGGAGCAGCTCGAGGAGCTTTACGACGCCGCCCGTACCCAAGCCGGCGACGTCACCCGCGCCGCCCACACGCGCTTGGACCGCCGCCGCGCCGCCTTCAACGCCGCGCTGCCGGCCCGCGAGGAGCAGCGCAAGGCTTGGAAGGCCGAGGCGAAGCAGCACAAGAAGAAGGCCAAGGGCAACGGCGGCAAGATCGCGGCCGGCATCTTCGGCCTCGCGGCGCTCGCCGGCGCCGGCTGGGCGTGCTGGCAGTTCTGGCTCAAGGACAAGCTTAACGACGCCACCGAGCCCGCCCCCCAGCCGCGCACCAGCACCGGCGAAGCGAAGCTGGTCTACTCCACCACCACGGAGGACGACCTGCACGCCGAGGAGAGCACCGGCGTGTACTCCCCTGACACCGCCACCGACGCGCACGCGAAGGACTCCGCCGGCTCGACTGGCTCGACCGTGCTGACCACCAGCCTCGACGACACCCGCGACCACACCGAGGGCACCGGTGAGGGCCTGTCCACCCTGGACACTCTCGAGGACGACCAGCGCAAGGCCACCCGCGGCACCTCCACCCGCAAGAGCCGCCACGCGCTGCGCGAGGACTAAAGGCGCGGGTCGCCGCGCCTGACCACGTGGACGTCGACGCCGCCAAACAGGCTGAAGCAGCGCACCACGATCTCGGGCGCGGAATCCGGCAGGTCCGCCGGGTCGATCACGCCGGGCGCCAGTTGCATGTCGTGGCCGCCGAAGAGCCCGACCCCGTTGACGCGCACGCGGAAGCCCTCGGGCACGTACACGTCGACACCGCCGAAGACGCCGACCGCATTGATGGTGGTCACCGGCTGCGCCAACTGCGCACCGCGCAGGTCAATGTCTACGCCGCCGAAGACGCCCACCGCCGTGTGCGTGGCCGCGATGGCGTCGCCGCGGACTTTCGACCCGCCGAACACGCCGAGCGAGACGCTCCGACCGCGCTCGACCGCCTGCACCTGTGCGAGCGCAGCCTCAACAGGCGGGGCGAGCTCGGCGCCCGGGATCTGCGCCGGCTCGCGGTGGCCGAAGAGGCGGTTCTGGGGGTCATCGACAAGGTCGGCGATGAGGGCCACGAGGTTGTCGCGAGTCGTGGCCGCCTCGCACTTCGAGGAACGCTCCTCGAACTCGTTCACGTCAATCTGCCCCTGGCCAAGCGCAGCGGACAGGACCTCGGCCGTGCGGTTGCGGTCGTCGTGGTTACACCGAATGCTCATACCTTGATTCTAACGCCCGGCGCCGTCTTCTGCGGCCGTTTTCACAGGCAGGCATGCGTGTTGGCGCCAGGGGCACTGGCGCTGACTCGAAAGCGACGGCACGCTACCCATCATCCGGCGGGTCCGGGCTACGAAACGGCGCCCGCGCGGCGTGATCCACCCCAGTCGGTGTGACCCGACCCGACGGCGAGACCCACACAATCCGCCCATCCCGACGCTGCGTCCGCCCACGCGACGGCCGACCGGCCTGATAATTGTGATACCGACACAACCACCCCAAATTCCCCACCTCAGTCTCACCCCCATGCTGATGCTCCACCATATGATGCGCATCGCACTGTGACGCCGGCACATCACAATCCTTCCACGTACACGTAAGCGAATCCGCCAACATCATCTCCCGATGCTTCCGATGCGCAAACCGCGCATCATACGCATTGACCGGCCCATCAGCCGCCCCCACCAAAATGATCGCACCCAGTTCCTCGAGCTGCATCCGCACAAACTCCTCACCAGAACAAATCACCCCGTTGGCAAAATGCACCTCAACATCGTCGCCGGCACCCGAGATGATCTTCACGTAATCACCAAGATCCAAATTCGCAGTTACACGCACCGTGTAGTCCGCCTTCGGGCAATCATTGGCCAACCAACCAGCAACATCATCTTTCGCCGCATCGTAGACACCTTGCACCGCAAGGGCCGGCCCTGTCACACGAAGCGTTGCCATCCCATCCCCATGCTGGCGCACCCGCACCCCAGGCGTGCGCGCAGGCGCCGGCGACAACTCCCGCTTCAACTGCCCAGCAACACGGCGCACACACGCCAAATCACCACTGGTGGCACACAGCGTTTCAATAAACCGCCACCGGTTCGTCGCATCTGTAATCGAGCGCGACGCACGCGCAATATAGGCCAACGTATCCACCCGATGCCCGCACTCACGAGCACCTGCCACCGCACGGGCCTGGTAGCGCGAATGCGACGTCGGCGCGTACAACATGCGGGCGGCAACGACTAGCTGGGCGGCGCGGTCGGGGGCCACGCCGGCGTCGATAAGCGAATCTGCAGACACGCCAACGGCCGCGGCGACGTAGTCAACGCCGGCGCGGTCGTGGGCCACAAGGTCTGCAATCACATCCATACCCAGCACCATACGGGCCCGTGACCAGCGCAAACAAGCACTTGTGAGAAGACTCCCAAAACACCCACCGAAGGGAACCGCGGGCCCGTTCCCTGCGTCTAATACTGGTTAAGGGTTTTCCGCGCGCCAGGCAATGAGGAGGTTGCGCACGAGGCGCTCGCGCACGTCGGGAAACAGCGCCGTGAGGGTCGCGTCCATGGGGCGGGTGACCACGATGAGCTCGGAGGCGAGCTCGGTCGGCGTCTGGTCCGGCGCGATGAGGCCGTGGGGCGCGGCCTTGTCCAGCAGCACCTGCACGCGGGCGAAGAACTCGTCGCGGCGGCACTCCACGTCTGGCTCCACGCCGTCCGGCAGCTCGGACGCGAGCGCGCCGACGAGCATGCCCACCCCGTAATCCACGAGCCGCCACACGAAGCGCTCCCAGCTGCCTTCGGGGTCGTCGTCGAAGGCGGCGAGGGTGTCGTCGAGAAACCCGTCCAGGTCCTCGATGAAACGGAGCGCGCACGCCTGGCGCAGTTCCGCCCGCGACGGGAAGTGGCGGTATAGGGTGGCAATGCCGACGCCGGCGTCCTTCGCCACGCCCTCGAGCGTTACCGCGGAGTTGGGGCGGGTGCGGAACTGCTCGGTGGCGGCGGTGATGATTTGGTCGCGTTTCGCGCGCGCATCTGATCGCACCTGCATCTCCTTCCCGCGCGATACAGTTTCGTCTTGACATCGCGCTACATGCGGAGCACCATAGCAGGAGTCTTAAGTGATAGCCAACCCTCCACTTGGAGTTTTTCAATGACACAAATTCTCAGCGCAACCGACCTTGTGCTGCGCAAAGGCGACGACCCGGTGAGCGTCGACGCCAGCGAGGGCTTCAACTTTCTGCACGTCGGGCGCGAGTCAAGCGCCACGACGCTCGCGATGACCCTCGCCGGGCGCTACAAGCCGCACTCGGGCACGGTCGACGGCCCCGGCTTCAAAAAGACGGCGCTGGCCGGCGTGCACATGATCGATTCGCTCGACCGGCAGATCCCGCTGCGCGATTTGCTGCGCGAGCAGATCGCGTGGTCGCAGCCGTTTTTCAAGCCGACGCCGCGCCACCCGCTCGAGCACGACACCGTGGCTCGCTGGCTGGAGCCGCTGGGGCTCGAGGAGCTTGACAGCGATACGTCGGTAGGCGAGCTCAACGTGCTCGACCGCTTCCGCTTCCGCATTCTGCTCGCGCTGGTGTCGCGGCCGAACGCGGAGCTGCTCATCGTGGACGACGTGGACCAGATCCGCGACATGTCGCTGCGCGCGAAGCTGCTGGACAACCTGTACGCGGTCGCTGAGGAAGTCCCGGTGTTGGTGACGAGTGCGAACGAGGAGGACCGATGAGCGGACTGCACCTGGGATCGAATTTCCGCAAGTTTCTACACGGCAAGCTGCCGCCTCTGGCGCTGATTGCTATCACGCTGCTGCCGCTGCTGTTCGGCGGCCTGTTCGTGTGGAGTTATTGGGACCCGTTGGGCAACCTGAACAAGGTGCCGGTGGCGTTGGTGAACTCGGATGAGGGTGAGAATGGGCAGCAGGTCGTCGATAAGCTGCTCGAGGAAAAGCCCATGAACTTCCAGGTGGTTTCCGCCGACGAGGCCCGGCAGGGCATCGCGGACGGCACCTACTACCTGGGCATGGAGATCCCGACCGACTTCACCGAGGCCGTGACCAGCGTGAAGGAGGACAACCCGCACCAGGCGAAGATCAACGTCACGCTGAATGAGACGAACGGCTTCATTCCGACGATGCTGGGCGGGCAGGCCTCGCGAGTGATCACGGATACCGTGTCCAACACGGTCGGATCGAAGGTGGTGGACCAGCTCTTCGTCGGCTTCAACACCATCAACGACGGCATGGGCCAGGCCGCCGACGGCGCGGGCCAGCTCAACGAGGGCGCGAAGAAGGCCGGCGAGGGCGGGCAGAAGCTTGACGACGGCGCCACGAAGCTGGACAACGGCATGCAAGAGTTCAACTCGAAGCTGCAGCAGATGCCCAGCGCCGCGCACCAGCTTGACGACGGCGTGACGCGCCTCCAGGACGGCGCCCAGCAGCTCAACACCGGCATCGGCACGGCGGCGGACGGCGCGAACCAGCTCTCCGAAGGCATGCTGACCCTGCAGGGCGGCACCGACAAGCTGGGCGCGGGCGCGTCGCAGGTTGCGGGCGGCGTGGACAAGATCGCGGGCGTGGCCGGCCAGCTCGGCGCGGCGCAGGCGGCGTTCGCGGACATCGACGCATCCCTGAACCAGGTCATCGCTGACCTGGACGCCTCGCCGATCCCGGGCACGGAGCAGATTGCGGCGCAGGCTCGCCAGACGCAGGCGCAGCTGCACGGCGGCCCGCTCGCCACGGCGATGAACTCGGACCTGGTGAGCCAGCTGCAGCTGCTGCAGAGCGGCGCGCACCAGGTGGCCAACGAGCTGCAGGACCCGAACGCGCAGTACCGCGGCGGCGTGAACCGCGCCACCGACGCGGCTCAGCAGCTGGCGGCCGGCCTGGCCAAGCTGCAGGACGGCTCCGGCACGCTCGTCGCCGGCGTGGCGCAGCTGAAGGACGGCACGTCGCAGCTGGTCGTGGCGGCGAACACGGCGTCGGACGCGTCGTCCAAGCTGGCCGACGGCTCCAACCAGCTCGTCGTGGGCCTCGGCGCGCTGAACGACGGCCTGGTGCAGCTCGACGACGGCACCGGCGAGCTCAGCGTCAAACTCCACGACGCGCAGGAGCAGGCGCCGACGTGGGAGGGCGAGCGCCTGAACAAGGCGGTCGACTCCGCCTCCAACCCGGTCGTACTGAACCAGGCCGGCGACGAGCTGACGTTCTTTGGCAAGGGCCTCTCCCCGTTCTTCCTGTCGCTGTCCCTGTGGTTCGGCGGCCTGGTGCTGTACATGATCTTCGAGCCGATTTCGCGTCGCGCGATCGACTCGGGGGCGTCGCCAGTGCGCGTGGCGCTCAACACGCTGCTGCCGTCGTTCCTGGTCACCGGCGTGCAGTCGGTCTTCCTGTGGATCATGCAGGTGTGCATCCTGCGCGTCGAGCCGGCGCACGCGGGTGTGATGCTGGCGGTGCTGGTGGGCGTGTCGTGGGTGTTCGTTTCCTTCATCTACATGCTCAACTGCATCTTTGGTAAGTCGATCGGCCGCCTGCTCACCATGGCGCTCATGTCGCTGCAGCTGGTGGCGTCGAACGGCCTGTACCCGCCCGAGGTGCAGCCGAAGTTCATTCAGTGGGTGCACAGCTGGGACCCGATGCGCTACTCGGTGGACCTCATGCGCTACGCCCTGTTCGGCACCGACGGCGGCGATCCTCGCATGATCCGCGCGACACTGGTGCTGTTGGGCATCGCGGTAGGCTCGTGGGTGGTCGCCTGCCTGGGCCTGACCAGGCTGCGCCAGATCCCAGAGCGCGATCTGCACCCCGAGCTTTCGGTCTAAGACCGCGAGCCTTTGCCGGGGGCGGATTGTTGACGTATCATCTTGATGGACGACATCCCCCACGGAAGGACACATCATGTTCAACCCGCTCAACCTGCTCCCCGCTAACCCGAAGGCCGCCAAGGCCGCCAAGGCACAGAAGGCTGCGAAGTCAAAGACCCGCCTCGCCTCCGGCGCGCTGCGCGTGCCCACCGGCCTGTATATCCTGAACTCCGGCATCGGCAAGATTGGTGCCGACGAGGGCACCGCCGAGTTCCTCCACGGCATGGCCGTCACCGGCATCCCGGCGCTGAAGGACATGGACAAGGAAACCTTTGCCAAGTTCGTCGCCTACTCCGAGACCGGCATCGGCGCCGCGCTGCTCGCCCCGTTCGTGCCCAACCGCCTCGCGGGTGCCGCGCTCGCGACGTTCGGCGCGGGCCTGCTCACCATGTACTTCGGCAACGACGCGATGACCGAGGACGACGGTATCCGCCCGTCCCAGGAGGGCCTGCCGCTGTCGAAGGACTCCTGGCTCGTAGCCATCGGCGCCGCGCTCATGGCTCTGCCGCGCAAGTAGACGCGCAGGCGTGCAGCGCGGTACTAATATGTTTCGCGTGAAACGTGTTCCCGCCCTCGTCGCCCTGCTTGCGCTCGCCGCTGCGGCTACCCCTGTTGCTACAGCGCAGCCGCTGCGGCCGTTCGCGCCGAGCTGTACCCCGATCCACGTCGTGCAAGCGGCGGGCTCGGGGTTTTCGCATTCCTGGGACCCGTCAGCCCGCGACACGCTTTTCGGGTTAAGCGACAAAATGTGTGCTTTTCTCGGCGTGTCGACTTAAGCGACAAAATGTGTGCTTTTTTGGGGGTGGGATGGGTGGTTTTTGGGTGTGTTGTGCTGGGGTTATGTTCGTCCTGCCCAGCCGTGTCGGATGGCCCAGGAGGGGTTGAAGTCGGTGTCGATGCCGGTGTCGTAGACTTTCGGCCGGCCGTCGGGTGAGTTGGCTTGGTCGCGTTGGCGCATGTGTGCCTGGCGGGCGCGTGCGTAGCCGACGTGGCCGAAGTTTTGCTCGATTGCTAGTGCCAGCGGGTCATCGTGGTGCTGGGTGTGCAGGTAGAGCCACCAGTCCATGATGATTCGTTGGTGTTCGTCAAATGTGCCGCGGTGGGCTCGGGCAAGGTGTTTAAGTTGTGCGTTGACCCCACCTTCCAGGCTGTTTGTGGTGGTTTTCAGTCCGGTTGCGGTGTCGTTTGGTGGGGTGAGCCAGACGAAGAGGTGGCCTTGTTGGTAGAGGCGTTCGAATCGGCGGTAGGCTCTGCGGGCTCTGGGGTGGGTGTACCACCATTGCTGGTTGTCGCGAACGTGTTTTGGGATCTCTTTGTCGCTGACTTGGTCGCGGTAGGTGCGGTCTTTGAGCCAATCGCCGTAGAGGTCATGGAAACGGTTGAGGCGAAGTGCCCAGTCAATTGCCTGTTCACGGGTGGTGATGTGGGTCAGTTGGTTGCCGAGGCGAAGGAGTGCTTTGTGGGCGGTCAGTGTTGGTTGGCGTGTGGTGTCTTTGATGGTGTCGCGTCGCACGTGGACGAGGCAGCGTTGGATAGAGGCGTTTGGCCAGCATTGTTTGATGGCTTTGTGCGCGCCACCGGAGCCGTCTGTGGTGACGACGAGGGGTTCGGCGATCAGGTCGAAGAGTTTGGCGTAGTCATAGGCGGTTTCTCGTGTGCACCAGTGCCAGGCGACGACGTGATCGCTGGTTGCGGCGACAAGCAGGCATTTTTTGTGGAAGTAGGTGCCGTCTATAAAAAGTTGGTCGTAGACGCGGTACGGGTCTGGTTTGCACGGGACGATGATGAACCAGAAGTAGGTAAACCAGCGGATAAGTGTGCGCCTGGAGACGTTGTGGGCTGCAGCGACAGCATCGAGGGGGCGCTGGCCGGTAATCCAGTCGATGAAGATGGCAAACCGGTATGCGTTGGTCTTTGCCGCGTTGGGGTTGGTGAAGGTGTGTCGGCAGTGTGTGCAGCGCCATCGCTGTGTTCCGCTGGAGGTGGTGCCCATTTTTATGGTGGTGTGCTGGCATGCCGGGCACAGGGGTCTGTTGTGTTTTCTCTTTCTGTGTTGAGTTGGCATGCAGGCTGGTTTAACAGCCAGTGCCAGTAGCACATCTCATGGCTGGAGTGGTGGACCTTCATGTTGCAAGCCAGGAATCCCGATTCGACGAGCACTTTCCCGCCGTAGCCGGAGGTAAGACCGGGAATCTATAGCTCAAAAAGCACACATTTTGTCGCTTAACCCCGCTTTTCGACGACAACTCCTCCCCCGCCGCCGACCTCACCGAACACTTCGGCGCGCGCACGGTGCGCAGCTACCAGGTCCGCTACCCCGCCTCGTTGGGCCGCTTGAGCGCGCTCGGCAGCGCCAGCGGCGGCATCGAGGGCACGGAGGCGGCGACCTACGGCGAGTCCGTCACGCAAGGAACGGACGACGCGGTGCGCGAGATGGAGACCGTGGCGAGCGCGTGCCCGCAGACCCGTTTCATCATGGTGGGCTACTCGCAGGGCGCCCACCTGATCGGCGACGCGGCGGCGCGGGCGGCGCACGGCCAGGTGCGCGGGGTGGGCCCGGAGCAGATTGCCGGGGTGGTGTTGTTTGCGGATCCGGGGCGGGCGAGCGTCGATAGGCAACGGGCACTGCCGCCCGCCAAGCTGTACGCGCCCGCGCCGAAGGGGGTGCTGGCGCGCGGCGGCGAGCTGATCAACGGTGGCGGGTCCGGGGTGATTCCGGAGCGCGTGGGCCTGGCCGGCGAGCGCGCGCTGAGCTTCGCCGGCCTGGAGGGCAAGGTGCTCTCGCTGTGCAACCCCGCCGATATGGCGTGCTCGACGGACCCGGATTCCGCGCTGCGCGACCTGGCGGATGTGGCGATGCGCGAGGAGGCCGTGGGCCCGCCCAACGCGGCGACGGGCGCGCACGTGCTGGAGTTTTCCCGCCGCATGGACGCGGGCGTGCCGGTGCAGCAGGCGGTGCGCGAGTCTGGGCTATCGCTTCTCGACGCCCCCGCCGCCGCCCTCATCCTCGGAGAGATCGCACTCTTCGCCCAGGCGGCCGATGGCGCCACCCGGTCGGAGCAGGCGGCCACCCCGCCCGAGCAGCTCGTGGCGGTGACGCTGCTGTCGGCGCTGCCGAACCTGGCGAAGGAGGGCGTGACCTGGACGTACCTGCTGCCGGCGCTCGAGGGGCTGCGCGGCGCGGTCGCGGCAGCTTCGGGTGACGGTGCTGCGGACGAGGAGGCTGGTGGGGGTGCGACGGCGTGGTTCGACGTGGCGCTAGAAACGATGCGGGCGACGCAAGCCACGGAGCGGTTCTACCTGCAGCTCGCCCGTGCCGGGGTCGTGCCGCGCGTGCCGACGCCGACGGAGCGCAGACAAGTCGCGACCCATGGTGCGGTAACGCAACTGATGGACCAGGTGGCAAGCGCCGCCGGTCTGCAGGCGGCGAGGCGCAATCCCGTCAACGCGAACCTTCTGGCGTCGGCAAGCCAGGCCGGCGACTTCGGGCCGCGCCACATGTCGTACTACAAGCTCGGGTACACCGATAGCGCGGGCGGGTTCAACGTGGACGGGCAGACCGGGTACGACTACGCCGTCGACTGGCTCGATGACGTAGTCCGCGGCGTGCTGCGGGAGCAGTAGCCGGCATACGAAAAACCGCCCGTGCGGGCCGTGGACCCCTCAGCGGAGCCCAACCAACACGGGCGGTTATCGGTGCTACAAACTACTTCTCAGCAGCCGCAGCATCCTCAGACTTCGGAGCCTCAGACTCCTCCGACTTCACAGACTCGGACTCCTCGGACTTCGGAGCCTCAGCCGGCTTCCCAGAGGAACCATAACGCAGAGTGTCATTATCCGTCGCCTCACCCAACTGGTACGACGACGTCGACTCCTCCTGACCACAAGCACGCAACACCGCATCACCAATCAACAAACCAGCAGTAATCACGCCAAGCGCACCAGCAGCCACACCAATCATCTGCGAATTCTCAACCGAGAACGCACCCTGCACACCAGCAGCACGCGACGCACGATCACGATCATAAATACCCAGACCCTGCTGAATACGATCATTCGCATCCTGGATCGCCGCATTCAACTGACCACGCAGACCCTCAAGACCCGGAATGTTCACCTGAGACAGCACACCCAACGGAATCAGCAGCAACAACGGCGAAGCCAAACCAACCAACGAAGCAATACACTTCGGATCAGACGACCCAACATTCACATCACCCTTGCCGTTGCCACCGTTGGCACCTGCGTCGGCGTCAACGTTGACCTGGACGTCGACCTCCATGGGCTTCTTGCCCTGGACGCCGCCAGCCAGCGGAATGAAGATGACCTTGTTGTTGCCGTTCGGGTTCTTCGGGGTCAGGACGACGTTGCCGTCCTTATCCGTCTCCTGATCGACCAGCTCGGCACCCTCGAGGACAGCGATGGAGCCGTCCTCCTTCTCGAACTTGATGGTGACCTTGCCGGTCTTCTCATCGCGATCGATCTTGACGCCGAGGTCCTTGTTCTCGCCCAGGATGGCGCCGTTTTCAACCTTGGAGCCGGACGGGACGATCAGAGAGCTGATCTTGCGGACGACGTTGCCGTCCTTGTCGTACTCCTCGGTGACGACGGTCTTGCCCTCGGTGCCGGACTTCGGGGTCACGGAGAAGGTGCCGTCGTTGTTCGACTTCGCATCCACGAACTCGGTGCCCGAGACGACCTTGAAGGAGTTGCCCTTGGTCATCGGCTTATCGGTCTTGGTGGAGCCCATGACGATGTAGTCGCGGACCTCGCGGCTGCCGGTGGACTTACCCTCGACGATCTTGAGGTTGTAGGTGTTGATGACGTTGCCGTCAGCGTCCCACTCCTCGATCGTGGCGGTCTTGCCCGCAGCGCTTGCCTTCGGCTTGGCGATCCACTGGTTGCCGTCGTTGGTCGGGTTCTCGAAGTAGTCCTCGCCGTCGATGACGACGAACTTGTTGGACTTCTCAACCAGGGTTGCGCGGAACTCCGAGTTGGTGGAGATCTGGTAGTTGTAGACGCGCGCGCCCTCAGCCTCACCGATGTTGAGCTTGTAAGTGGCGTAGACGCCACGCTTGTCGCTCACGGTGATGGTGACGACACCGGTCTTGCCGGCGCGGCCGGTGACAACGAACTGGCCGTTCTCTTCCTTCACGCGGACGAGGTCGTTGCCGTCGACATCGTTGCCCTCGGCGTCCTTGGCGGAGACGATCTTGTAGGTGTCGCCCTCGTCCTTGCTGATACGCGCCGTACCGGTCCAGGTCATGTTCTTCTCGGTGACCTCGCCCTTGTTGGCACCACGGCCCGGGGTGATGTGCAGCGTGTAGCGCTCGAAGACGTACCCGTCGTCGGTCTTGTTCTCGATGACGACGTCGCCGTTCGCGTCACCCTTCGGGGTGATCTTGATCTTGGACTCGCCGGCGGTCGGAACGGACTCGAGCAGGTCCTCACCCTCGACGACGCTGAGCTTGGTGCCCTGCAGGTCGATCTCGTTCTCAGAGGTGATGGTGTACTCAGCCTCACGCGGCTGGTACGGCTTCACGGTGTAGGTGTACTCAACGAGCGGAATAGCGTTTTCATCGACCTGGTCCTCGCCGTAATCGAGGAACTCGGTGACCTTAAACTTGCCGTCTGCGCCCGGCTTGAAGTGGAGCTCCAGATCCTCTTCCAGCTTCTTGCCGTCGTAGTCCTCCGAGTTCTGAAGGAGGTCGCTCAGCGAGCTGCCGTCAAGCGCTTCGACCTTGAACCAGTGGCCGCTATCCTGCGCGCCAAGGTGGAAGTTCGCAGTTGCGCGGTCAACGATCTCTCGCTCGCGAGTTGCAGGCTCCGTCGGAACCTCGAACGACTGCGGCTTGATGTTAATCGTGACGACGGCCACGAGCTGGCCGTTCGCGTCCTTGACGTGCACAACAGCCTTGCCACCCTTGGTACGCAGATCATCGTTGTCCTGCTTCGGGGTGACGGTCCAGGTCTTGTCGGTCTCGGTGAGATCGACGAGATCCTGGCCTTCAACGACCTTGGCCTCGTAACCGTCCTTGCGCTGAACGTCGACGTTGCCGTCGAAGTTGATGTCGTGCTCGATGACCTTCGGGCCACCGTTCGGGTCCGGGACGACCTTGAAGTCGAAGTTGTACTCGATGCCCTCTTCGTCGGTGAAGACAACGTGCGCCTCGCCCTCGGTGACGCCGTCCTTCGGAACGATCTTCCAGACCTTGTCGCCGTTGACCTCGGCCTCTTCGACAGTAATGACGTCCTTGCCCTCGGTGATCTCTGCCTTGCCGCCGCGGTGCTCGACGAAGCCCACGGAGGTGTTCAGGATCTCGCGGGAGACGTTGTACTGCGACTCCTTGTTCTCGATCGTGATCACGTTCTCGCGGGTATTGCCCTGCTTGTCGGTGATCTCGACGATGACCTCGCCCTTGGTCACACCGTCCTTCGGGGTGACCTTGAGGTGGCCCTGACCGTCGTCCTTCACGACCGCAATGTCGCCGCCCTTGACGGTTTTGTGCGTCTCGCCCTCGTCGATGTTGATGAGCTTGAAGCGATCGCCGTTGCCACCGGTGTTGATGTTGTAGAAGAAGTTGTTCACCTTGACGTGGGTGGACTCATCTACGTTGACGGTGTTGTTGATGGTCAGGCGGTAGACGTGCTCGTTGCCGTCGGAGTCGGTCACGACGATGGTGACCTTGCCCTCGCCCTTGAAGCCCGGGCGCGGCGTGACAACGAGCTTGCCGTCCTCGTTACGCTCGACGATGACGTACTCGGAGCCCTCGGTGACCTCGAAGGTCCAGGAATCCTTAATGCGCTTGTCCAGGTCGATGACCTTGGACTGCTCTTCCTTGGTGAAGCCAGCGAACTGGTAGTACTCGTAGACCTCGCGGACCTTCTCGTACACCTTCTCGGTGTAGTAGTGGTCGTTCTGGCTGATGGTCTTGGTAACGGTGGTCGGCTCGCCGGTGACGGTGGTGACGACCTCGCCGGTACGGCCCGGGACCGTGGTCTTCACGGTGGAGACCGGAGTAACCACGGAGGTCTTGGTGACCGGCTGTGCCGGGACCGTCTTGGTGACGGTCTCCTCGGTGATGGTCTGGGTCTCGGTGGCGACCGTGGACGGGATCGTCTCGGTGACGATCTCCGGCTCCGGCGTCTTCTTCACGGTCTTGGTGACCGGGGTGCCGTTCTCGGTGGTCGTGACAACCTCGGTCTCGACCGGCTTGGTGTTGGTCACGGTGGTGACGCGCTCCGGGCGAGTGGTGGTCACCGTGGAGGTGATCGGCTCGCGGCTGCGACGCTCGGTGGTCACGGTTGCGGGAGCGGTCTCGGTCACCGTAGTGGTGTACGGGTTGCCGCCCGGGACGGTCGTGGTGGCCTCGTGATCCGGCTCGTTCACCGTGGTGGTGACGGTCGAGCGCGGGGTCGTGGTCTCCTCGACCTCGGTCTCGAAGTTGTAGTCCGGCTTGTCCGGGTAGATGTCAAGACCCGGCTGGTGAATCGTGATGATTCGCTGGAAGGTCTTGGACGCCTTCGGGTCCAGGTTCAGGTTGTAGTTCTTGGGAACCAGCACCGTGACGAACTCGCCCGGCTTGACAGTCTGCTTGATCTGCGCCAGCTTTTTCTCGTCCGGACTGAGGACGTAGTTGGCCTCGTGGTTGGGGTTTCCAGCCGGAAGGTTCTGGTGCACGATGCTGAAACCGGTAAGGCTGTAGAACAGCGTGGAATCCTGCTGCTGGATGTTGCCGCGAACGTTGTTGAGCACGCCGAGGTTGTTGGCCAGGAGTGCCTGCAGGAAGGTGTTCTTCTTCTCCAGCATGGGCAGCACCGAGGTATCGCCGTTCATGTACTTGTCGTAGTCCGCGAGCATGGACTTGGTCAGGTTAATCGCGGCGATACGGACGTTCTCGTCGATGGCCATGCCATCTCCGACGCGGCCGGAGGTACCGGTGAGCTTACGTACGTCGTAGCCGCCGACCTCGTTGTTCCACGGGTTGTTAATACCCCAGTCGATGCACCAGCCCGGGCCATACTCAGTAGGCAGGGTCTGGGTGCTGTTGTCGTACCCAGTGTGGATCTGGGCGAGGTTCTTCTGCTCGGCGATCAGCTCCTGCAGCTGCGCCTCGTCCATCTTCTGGTATGCGTCAACGACCAGCTGGTCTGCAGACGCGTTGGTAGCAATGACGGCAGTGGTACCGGTGGCGAGGACACCGGAGATAAGCGCGGCCATGACGCGCTTCTTAAGATGTGCGTTTTGCAACGGCTCAATCCTTAAAAACTTGACGGAGATATTCGAAGCAGCCTGGAGATCTCCTGAACACGGATCTTCACACTGACAGACTTTCATTCAATCACAACAATTTCGTGGAAAGTAGTCCACTATCACCACAGACACCGCGAAAACCCCACCACAACACGCACAGCCACACCCAAGCCAACGCAGAAACGCGTTGACCTCGACATTTACAACCTGACAAAACCCCAAAAAAGTTTGCGTGATATACACCACATTTCCGCCCCACCCCCGCCGATAGGCGCAAACCCCACCCAAAAACTTAAAATCAGCACAGAAAGCGGCCACATACGGGCCGCGTCAGGAGGGGCTCGGGACCGCATTGAGGCCTCGTGTCCGCTCCCCTTTTTCTCGTAAAAGTAAAAAGGGGCTCCGGGGTGGTTCGGAACGGCCTCCGCGCCACCCTGGCCCCTTCACTTAACGATACTACGCGAGTTGTGCACCGTCGACATCTTGAAGCGCAGTGCCATGACAGAACCGCCCGTGCGGGCCGTGGACCCCTCAGCGGGGCCCAACCAACACGGGCGGTTGCCGGAGCTACAAACTACTTCTCAGCAGCCTCAGCATCCTCCGGCTTCGCAGCCTCCTCCGACTTCACAGACTCAGCCGGCTTACCAGACGAACCATAACGCAGAGTGTCATTATCCGTCGCCTCACCCAACTGGTACGAAGACGTCGACTCCTCCTGACCACAAGCACGCAGAACCGCATCACCAATCAACAGACCAGCAGTAATCACGCCCAGCGCACCAGCAGCCACACCAATCATCTGCGAATTCTCAACCGAGAACGCACCCTGCAAACCAGCAGCACGCTGCGCACGATCACGATCATAAATACCCAGACCCTGCTGAATACGATCATTCGCATCCTGGATCGCCGCATTCAACTGACCACGCACACCCTCAAGACCCGGGATGTTCACCTGAGACAGCACACCCAACGGAATCAGCAGCAACAACGGCGAAGCCAGGCCAACCAACGAAGCAATACACTTCGGATCAGACGACCCAACATTCACATCACCCTGACCAGCGCCAGCATTGGCGTTGCCCTGGGCATCGACGTTGACGTTGATCTTGATGGTGCCGCCCTCATCTACAACGCCGTTGCCCACCGGGGTCACGTGGATCTCAGTGGTGCCGCCCGGGATAGCGCCCTGCTCGATGGTGTGGGTGCCATCGCCGTTGTCCTTGATCTTGTCCGGGTCGATCTGGGTGCACTTGCCACCCTTGTCGCAGCCCTCAACGATGAAGTCGCCTTTGCCCTCGACAACGATGGTGATGGAACCATCGGAGCCGCGGCCGGTCTTCTCGTTCCAGGTGATCTCCGGAGCCGGGATGGAGGAACCGCCGGAGGTCTCCGGGATCTCGGCCTCGATGATGCGGACCGGGTTGCCGTTGCTGTCGCGCTCCTCAATGAGCACGGTGCCCGACTTGTTCGGCAGGGCCTTGATGTTGATGTTGCCCGCCTTGTCCGGCTCCGGGTTCTCAATCAGGTCGTAGCCGCGAACCACAGTGAAGGTGTTGCCCTTGCCCGGGTTCACCTTGGTCTCAATGTCACGGTCCAGGACACGGCGCTCCTCGCGGAAGGAGAGCTCGCTGCCCTGGCCGGTGATCTCGATGTTGTGGCGGTTGACAATCTCACCCTTCTTGTTGGTCTCTACGACAACCACGTGGTTGCCGGAGGTGCCTTCCTTCGGGGTGAGGACCCACTGGCCGTCCTTCTCGGTGATGTCAACGAACTCTTCGCCCTTGATCACCTTGTAGGTGTTCTCGTTGCGGATGGTCACGGTGAAGTGACCCAGCTCGGAGACCTTGAAGGAGCTCTCGCCGTTAGAGCCGTTGCCGGCACCATTACCGGAGACCGGGGTGATGTCCAGGACGTAGCGTTCCTTGGCGCCGTTCGGCTTGGTGAACTCGACGACGGCCTTGCCCTCGGCGCCCTCGACCGGGTTGACGGTGATCTGGTCGCCGTTCTCGGTGACCTTGATCAGGTCCTTGCCTTCAACAACCTCGTAGGTGGAGCCCTCCGGCGCGGTGAGCTTCAGCTCGGAGCGGTCGGTGATCTCGTAGTTGTACTCGCGCGGAGCAACCGGGGAGACGTTGAGAATCCAGCGCTGGATCGGCAGGTCGCGGGAGTTGCGCAGCTCGATGACAACCTGGCCCTCAGCGTCCGGCTTGAAGTCGGTCGTGTACTGGCCGTCCTTGTCGTTGGGCAGGGTGTTGAGCAGGTTCTCGCCGGAGACCACGACCAGGCGCTGCAGGTCGGAATCACGGGTGATGTTGATCTGGGAAGTCGCCTTGACGTCCTGCTTACGCTCCTTGACCTCGCTCGGCGTCACCGTGATGGTGTAGCGGACCACGACCTCGTCGCCGAGGCGCTCCTCAACCACGACGGTGCCCTCGAAGCCCGGCTTCGGCATGACACGGGTGATCTCCTTGCCGTCCTTCTCCACCACCGCGGTGGTGACGTTGTCAGCACCCTCCGCGACCACAATCTCGTGGTCCTCGGCACCCTTGGTGATCTCTACGGTCTGGCGGTCCTTGATCTCACGCTCGACCTCCTGGGTCTCCACCTTGGTGCGGTCGCCCGCGATGATGGTGTAGACGCCAACCAGGATGCGCTGGCCGTCGACAATCTCGTAGAGGTTGGCAACGATGACGCCCTCGCCGGAGGCCTGGATCTTGTTGGTGTCGCCGGTCAGCTTGACGGTGTCGCCCTCGACGGCCTTGCCGTTGACGGTGGCTATGTCCTGGCCCTGCTTGAACTCCAGCTCGTACTCGCCGTCGGCGGTGTTGAGCTCAGCAGCCTCGTCGGTGTTCGGCTTAATGTTTGCGGTCTCGACGTCGACGAGCACGTTGGTGCCCTGGCGGACGTCCAGGGTGAACTGGTAGTCGTCGCCCTTCTCGTCCTTGGCGGTGATGACCACCTTGCCGGTCTTGTCGGCCTTCGGGGTCAGGACCCAGTTGCCGTCCTTGTCCTTCTCCAGGGAGTCGACGATGTCTTCGCCCTCGACAACCTTCGGCTCGCCGGCAATGTTGTCCAGCTCGAGGACGTAGTTGTTGGAGTTACCAATCACGCGGTGCTGGTCGTACTTGCTGTCCGCAGCGATGTTGATGATGTAGTTGTTCTCGTTGCGCGGAGCCTCGCCCGGCTCGTGAACCGAGATCTTGGCGGTAGCGCTGAGGACACCATCGTTGGGCTTGACGGTGATCTTGCCGTCCTTCTCGCTGGTGGTGATGTAGTTACCACCCTCAGTGATCTCCCACTCCCAGCCCTGCGGGACCGGGATGGTCTGGGTGTGGCCGGCGATGGAGACGTTGAAGTAGTGGTTGTTCACCACAACGTCGGTGGTCTCGATCTTCTTCTCGGCCTTGTTGATCACATGGATGGTGTACTCGTGGCGGTTGCCCTCACCATCGACGACGACGATGCGCACATCGCCCTCGCCCTCCTTGACCGGGGTGATGTCCAGGCTCTTGCCGTCCTTGGACTTGGTCACCTTGACCAGGCCGTTGGAGTCGTCGACAAAGTCGATCTTCCAGTTGGTCAGCTTCTCCACCGGGATGACGCGGGTGTCCTTCTTCTGGGAGAAGTTGAAAGCGTACTTGTAGGAGCGGAAGAAGCGCTCGACCTCGATGGTCTTCTCGCTCGTCTGGTGCGTCTCGTTCTTCACCGTCGTGGTTGCGGTAACGGTGGACGGCTCGGCGGTGACGGTCTTGGTGGAGGTCGTCGCCGGGCGGGTCTGCGTCTCGGTGACGTACTTCGGCTCAGCCGTGACGGTTGCAACCTCGGTCTTCGCGTCGCCGGTTGCCGTTGCGGTGGCGGTGGCCTTCTCGGTCACGGTCTTCACCACCGGGGTGCCTTTGCGCACGGTGACGGTGCGCTGCGGCAGCGTGGTGGTCTCGGTGACGGTCTCGGTGTCCTCGCGCTCAACCTCGGTCACCGTGGTCCGCGGGGTGACGTTTTCGGTCTCGGTGCGGGTCGGCTCGACCGTCTTGGTCACCTCAGCCTGCGGCTGCTCCCACTCGGTGACGGTGGAGGTCGGGGTGACGGTCTTGCGTGCGGTCTCGGTGACCGGCTGCTCAGTAACCGTCTTGGTGTAGGTGTTGCCCGGGACGGTCTCGGTCTTGGTCACAACCTCAGGGGTCTCGGTAACGGTGGTGGTCTTCACCGTCACGTTCGGGCCCTTCGGGTTCGGGTCGTAGCCAACCAGGCCCGGCTGACCGATGGTGATGAGGCGCTGGGTCGTGCCTTCCTTACCAAGCTCGTCGCTGATGTTGTAGTCGCGCGGGACCAGAACGGTGACGTACTCGCCGTCCTGGACATTGCTGGTCGCTTCCTGGAAGGAGGCGCTCTTGCGCAGGACGTACTGGGACTGGCCGGAAACAGAGCCGCTCTGCTTGCGCACCTCAAAGCCGGTCCACTGTGCGAACTCCTCCTTGGTGATCTTGGGGAAGCCGCCGGTGGTCTCCTTGTAGTCACCGTAGATGTAGCCGCGCTGCAGGTTCAGCGTCTCCTTGTGGTTGGACAGGAGCGCCTGCAGGGCGAAGTTCAGCTTCGCAGCCTGCTCCATGTCGCCCTTGTTAAACGCGTCAAGCATGCGCTTGGTGCCGGCGATGGCGGCGCGCTCAATATCCGGGTTGATCTCCAGGTTGCCGCCCTGCTCACCGTTGTAGCCGTACAGGCCGGAAACGCCGTCGAGCTTGCGCACCACGTAGGGCGAATCCTGCTGCGGAGCGGGCTGCGCAAAGTCGATGCACCAGCCGGGGCCGAAGTTGTTGGCGTACATCAGGTGCGCCTGATTAAACGCACCCTGCTGGTAGCGGATGTTGGAGTTGAACTGCACAGCTGCCTGCTGCTCATCTGCAGGAAGCTGGGAATACTTGCTCGTAACAGCAATGTCTGCGTGCGCGGACGGGGTAGCAACGACAGTTCCACCAGCGACGACGGCGGTGGAGATAAGCGCGGCCATGACGCGCTTCTTAAGATGTGCGTTTTGCAACGGCTCAATCCTTAAAAACTTGACGGAGATATTCGAAGCAGCCTGGAGATCTCCTGAACACGGATCTTCACACTGACAGACTTTCATTCAATCACAACAATTTCGTGGAAAGTAGTCCACTATCACCACAGACACCGCGAAAACCCCACCACAACACGCACAGCCACACCCAAGCCAACGCAGAAACGCGTTGACCTCGACATTTACAACCTGACAATACCCCAAAAAAGTTTGCGTGATATACACCACATTTCCGCCCCACCCCCGCCGATAGGCGCAAACCCCACCCAAAAACTTAAAATCAGCACAGAAAGCCGCCGAAACGCCCGCGGTTCCGGTCCCGGAAGGAAGCAGGGTTGGAGGAAACAGAAAACCCTGCACCGCGCACGGTACAGGGTTTGTCCTGTGGAGCATAGGAGAATCGAACTCCTGACATCCTGCTTGCAAAGCAGGTGCTCTACCAACTGAGCTAATGCCCCATTGCCGAGACTCTATATATTATAGCGTCCCAGTGGGCCTAGCAGGAATCGAACCTGCGACCTCATCGTTATCAGCGATGCGCTCTAACCGACTGAGCTATAGGCCCTGGCAACGGATAAGAATATTACGCACCGTCGCCATAACCACCAAATCGACTGGTGGGGGCGGGTTTTTGGGGCGGTTACGTGGCGTCGATAAGCACCCCAAAGCCCCGCCGAACCTACCGAGCGCGGTTGGACATGGTGTAGGTGACGCCGCCAACCAGATCCGCGATGCTGTTGTAGATCACCACGGTCAGCGGCGCCATGATCGCGGTGAACACCACGCCGATCAGGCCCAGCAGGCCCGCGGCGGAGAGCACGATGGTCATGTCGATGGCCTGGTCGCCGCCGACGCCGCCGATCAGCGAGTTCACCGACTCGATCACGCCAGCCTGCTCGAGGCCGAAGTAGACGATCGTGATGCCCAGCATCCACGCGACGAACCCGATCAGCGCCAGGATCGTCGCCACCTTGAACACGGAACCCGCGCCGACGTTGCGGATGGTTACCTTGCGTGCGGCCATCGCCTACTCCTCACCCTCGGCGTCGTCGGGGGCCCCGCTTATCGACGATTGCGTCGCCTCCTGGGCCTCCTCAAGGGTTTTCTCGCCCTTCGCCACCGCGGTGGCCTCCTCTTCGCCGGAGTCCTCGACGTTCTTGTCGATGGCCAGCAGCTCGACGTCGTCGCCAAGATCCACCAGGCGCACGCCCATGGTGGCGCGCGAGGACGGGCGGATCTGGTTGACCTCGGTGCGGATCACGCCGCCCGCGGAGGTGATGGCAAAGATCTGGTCGTCCTCGTCCACTGCCAGCGCGCCGATGAGCTTGCCGCGCTTCGGGGTGTACTTGAACGTCATCACGCCCATGCCGCCGCGGCCCTGCTGGTTGTACTCCTCGATGGCGGTGCGCTTGCCGTAGCCGCCGCTGGTGGCCACGAGCAGGAACTCGCCGTCCTGCACCACCGTCATGGCGAGCAGCTGGTCGTCGCCGCGGAAGCGCATGCCCTTCACGCCGGCGGTCGCGCGGCCCATCGGGCGCAGCTGATCATCATCCGCCGGGAAGCGGATGGCCTGGCCCTGCTCGGAGACGAGCAGGAGGTCATCGTCGTTCTGCGTCAGCGCGGCGCCGATCAGGGCGTCGCCCTCGTTGAGGTTGATGGCGATGAGGCCGGCGGAGCGCGCGGACTCGTAGTCCGTGAGGCGGGACTTCTTCACGCGGCCATCGCGGGTGGCCAGGACCAGGTACGGGGCGTCCTCGTAGGACTGGATCTGGATGATCTGGGCGATCTTCTCCTCCGGCTGGAACTCCAGCAGGTTCGCCACGTGCTGGCCGCGGGCGGTGCGGCCAGCCTCCGGCAGCTCGTACGCCTTGAGGCGGTAGACGCGGCCGAAGTTGGTGAAGAAGAGGATCCAGTCGTGCGTGGAGCAGATGAAGAAGTGCTTGACCACGTCGTCCTGCTTGAGCTCGGCGCCGCGCACGCCCTTGCCGCCGCGCTTCTGGCTCTTGTAGGCGTCCACCTTCGTGCGCTTGGCGTAGCCGGTGGAGGTGATGGTGACCACCACGTTCTCGCGGGCGATGAGGTCCTCCTCCGTGACGTCGCCGGTGGCGGCCACGATGCGGGTGCGGCGCTCGTCGCCGAACTTGTCCACGATCTCCTTGAGCTCCGTCGCCACGATCTCACGCTGGCGCTCCGGCTTGGCCAGGATGTCCTTGTAGTCCGCGATCAGGCGCTCGATCTCCGCCAGGTCGTCCACGATCTTCTGGCGCTCCAGAGCGGCCAAGCGGCGCAGCTGCATGGCGAGGATTTCGTTGGCCTGGATCTCGTCGACGTCGAGAAGCTTCATGAGGCCCTGGCGCGCATCGTCCACCGTCGGGCTGCGACGGATGAGCGCGATGACCTCGTCCAACGCGTCGAGGGCCTTGACCAGGCCGCGCAGGATGTGGGCGCGCTTCTCGGCCTCGTCGAGGCGGTACTGGGTGCGCCTGACGATGACCTCGATCTGGTGCTTCACGTAGTAACGCAGCATCTGGTCCAGGCGCAGGGTGCGCGGCACGCCGTCCACGATGGAGAGCATGTTAGCGGAGAAGTTCGTCTCCAGCTGCGAGTGCTTGTACAGGTTGTTCAGCACCACGCGAGGCACGGCGTCGCGCTTCAGCTTCACGACGATGCGCATACCGATGCGGTCCGAAGACTCATCATCAATGCTGGCGATGCCGGCCATCTTGCCCGCGTTCACCTGCTCCGCAATGCTGTGGATGAAGTTATCCGGGTTGACCTGGTACGGCAGCTCCGTGATCACGATGACCTGGCGGTTGCCCACCTCCTCGACCTCGGTCACGCCGCGCATGCGAATCGAGCCGCGGCCCGTGGTGTAGGCCTCCTTGATGCCCTTGTCGCCCACGATCAGGCCGGAGGTGGGGAAATCCGGTCCCTTCACGCGCTCCAGCACCGCGTCGAGCGTCGCCTTCTCGTCCGCGTCGTGGTTGTCCAGGATCCAGTAGATGGCCTCCGCCAGCTCGTTGAGGTTGTGCGGCGGGATGTTGGTGGCCATACCGACCGCGATGCCGTTCGAGCCGTTCATCAACAGGTTCGGCACACGCGACGGCAGGACCGTCGGCTCCTGGGTCTTCGAGTCGAAGTTGGGGGCGAAGTCCACGGAGTTCTCGCGGATGTCGCGCACCATCTCCATGGCCAGCGGGGTGAGCTTGCACTCCGTGTAACGCATCGCGGCCGGGCCGTCATTACCCGGCGAGCCGAAGTTGCCCTGGCCGTCCACCAACGGGTAGCGCATCGCCCACGGCTGCGCCATGCGCACGAGGGTGTCGTAGATGGCGCTGTCGCCGTGCGGGTGGTAGTTACTCATGGTCTCGCCCACGGCCTTCACGCTCTTCACGTACGAGCGCTCCGGGCGGAAGCCGGCGTCATACATGGCGTAAATGACGCGGCGGTGCACCGGCTTCATGCCGTCGCGCACCTCTGGTAGCGCGCGGCCCACGATCACGCTCATCGCGTAATCGATGTAGCTGGTCTGCATCTCCTCATTGATGTCAATGGGTTGGATGGCGTCGAAGTTGCCGCCACCCGTGGTGTCGTCGCTCATTGCTCACCTTTCTTATTGTGCTCACGTGTAGTTTACCGGCCCTGTGACGCGTTGCCGCGCTGAGCAGTGGTATCAAAGTGGTATGGCTATGACACTCCGGCTCACCACAGACGAGGACAAAGCGCTCGTGCTGCTCGCCTCCGCGTGGGGCTGCTCCAAGCAGGAGGCCGCCCGCCGCGCCGTGGTCACCTCCGCATCGCGGCTGCTTGACGACGCCACCGTCACCGACCTCGCACGCTCCCTCATCCCCGGGTACAAAACTATGGAATCGCGCATCAGGCAAGCGCGATGAGGGGTTTTAGCGCCGAGCAACTTTTAGCCGTTGCCGATGAGTACTGCGCCTATACGGGTGCCCGGGTGCGCTCCTTCTCTGCCCTGGTTGCTTGTGCTTCCGTCCCCGGTGCAAGGGTGCATGGGGTGCCTGTATGTGACACTGCTGGGCAGGCTTCGGAGGAGCTAGCCGAAGCGGTGCGGAGGATGCAGCCCTTAAGCACTGAGAATTCCGGCTTCGCGGAAGTGGCCGCGGAGGTGTATCGGCGGTGGGCGGGGTTGGCGCCGTGACATCGTCGACCACAGCAAACGCACAGGTGAGCATTTCCCCAGGTCGTGGAGCGATGTATTTGTTTCCTATGCGAAATTTGTCACAGGGTCCGGCGCAACACCTCCTCAACGCTCTCAGGCAGCCTGGCTAAAGTCCCCTCGGCGAAGCGCAGCACCTGCCACCCCTGCGCAACCAGCTCAATCTGGATCAGCGAATCTAAGGTACGTTGCTGCTTGTCCCAGTGGTGCGCGCCGTCGTACATCAGCCCAATCTTGGGTTCCATAAGGGCAAGGTCCAGGTCAGTGACCCGCTTACCCCACCTATTACGGATCACCACCTGCTCGGCCAAGGTCAGCCCATGCTTCTGCGCTACCGGCGTTGCTAGCAGGCGCATCTCGGTTTCCTTTGGCGAGTCTGCCAGCGCGCTCGACGCACCCAACACCTGGGACAGCCACCGCCTATCCAGCCTGCGGGAGGCACTGATGCGGATGGATTCGGGGGTGAGGTTGAGGAAGCGCCGTGTGGCGTCGATAAGCTGCACTGCACGTGTCAGCGCACTGGCGTCAAAGGTGTGCCAGGCCGACTCTCGGCGGCGGATACTTAGGAGCGCGTGGACCGCGGCAAGCGGAGGGGCTGCTACAGATATGGGCTGACCCGCACACATGACGGTCCAGGCCTCATGTTCGCGCAGCTTGAGCCGCCAGAGTGCCGGGGTGTATTGCGTCGCCGGCCGGTTCTTGCGGATTCCGGGGCCAACAAGCACAGTGTCGCAGGCATCCGCAAAGAAGGGCAGGCCGTAAAGCGCCAGCGCGCCCATGCCGGTGACCGTGGTGCCAGGGTGCGACAGCGCGTGGGCCACGGCGCGGTCGGTGGCGGGCACAGAGTAAGCAATCCCGCGTGGGTGATGCCTTGCTGCGTGCGCTACCAAATTCGGCTCGCGCAGCATCGTCGCCGGCAGCGAAAACTCGCGGTTGATTGGCTCCCCTACCGCCCCGTGCACCATGTGCAATCCCGCCATCGTGTGCATCCCATTGTGTAGCTTCGCCATACCTATTAGACGCAGCGAGCGACGCGCCGGTTCCCCCACACCCGCGAACGGAATAGAGTGTTGTGCATGAGAAAACGCTCCCTTGCCGCGCTGACCGCGGCCGCTCTCGCCATCGCCGTCCCCGCGCCCGCGCACGCAGGTGTGTCCGAGCTGTCGTCGGGTTCCAGCACGTCAAGCTCGGGGAGCTCGAAAATTCCGGAGGGCAAGGTGCCCGCCGACGGCCCGCAGGTCCCCGAGCAGCCGCCGCTCGGCAGCGCCTACACCGGCTCAGCCCCGATCTCCCTGACCATCGCCGCCCTGGCCACTTTTGTATCGGTGCAGTTGCTTATCGACGCCATCCCGCCCCTCCGCCAAGCCGTCGACCAAATTGCCAACCAAGCCGGCCTGAGCCACGTCTACGGATCCTCCGAGGGCAACCGCATTTTCGACGTCCCTGCCTGGATCAAGGCCGCCGAGGACGCCGGGTACCCGCTGCCGCAGCTCCCCCAGCTGTAGCGTGGCCGCAACCGCCGTGCTAAATTTGGCACGGTTGTGGTTGCAGTGACTCATGTGACTCCTGTGTTTCGTTTTGCTTTGTGCGGAGGCGCACGGCGACGGTGCAGCGGGCGAGATGACTGTGGCGGAAGAGCCGCAACAGCCGTGCCCATCGGCACACGGTAAGGGCGACCCCGGGGGTGGGTCGCCCTTTTGCGTGGGCGTTCCGAGCGAGGCTCCGGCTTGAGGGCCTATGTGACTGGCTCGGGGTGCCTTCGGGGTGCCTCCGGGTGCCATTCGCCTATTTGACGAGGACAGGATGACGTAGATACGAGTGTCGACTCGCGTCTTCGCCAAGGTGATCTCGTCATCTGGGGCCGGGCGTGCCGTTCCCGGATGCCGCCCGGCCCGTCTTCGGACGGGCTTTCTTTTCGCCGGTAAGATGTCCCGCATGTCTGATTTGCAGAAGCTGCTGGAAGAAACCACCCGTCCCGCCGTGACGAAGGACCTCGCCGAGCTCACGGAAACCACCGTGTCCAACCAGTCCGGCCTGACTGGCATGGCGCTGAAGTCGGCGCTCGCCGCGGGGAAGAAGGCGGACGCCAACGCGGTGTCCAAGGGCATCAATAAGGTGCTGCCGATGCTGGTTGAGCGCGTCGAACCCTACTGGGCTAACTACCAGGGCGAGGGCAGCGCAAACGGGTTCGGCGGCTACCTTGCCGCGCACCAGGACGAGGTCGTGGATGACATCGTCAAGACTGCCGACGCCTCCGTGGACTCCCTGCCGGGCGCGGTGAAGAAGGTCTACACGTCGCTGCGCAGCAAGGCGTCGAAAATCGTCGCGCCCGCGTTGCCGGGTCTCGGCGAGATCATCGAGCGCCACGCGAAGTAACGCGCCAACACCACACCACTACACAGCAAAGCGGCCGGTAACCACGCTGGCTACCGGCCGCTGAGGCCCGATGTTGCCTATACGTCCAGGAAGCGGACGTCCTTCGCCTTGCGGGTGATGAAGCTGCGGCGGGCGGCGACGTCGTCGCCCATGAGGATGCTGAACAGCTCGTCGGCGCGCTGCGCGTCCTCCAGGTCCACGCGGCGGAGGATGCGCGTCTCCGGGTCGAGCGTGGTCTCCCACAGCTCCTTAGCGTTCATCTCGCCGAGACCCTTGTAGCGCTGGATGCCGTCGTCCGTATTGATCTTGCGGTTGGCCTCGAGGCCCTCGGCGAGCTGGCGGTCGCGGTCGGCGTCGGTAAACGCGTATCCGGGCGCGCCCTTTGCCCACTTCAGCTTGTACAGCGGCGGGTTCGCCAGGAAGACGTGACCGTTCTGCACGAGGTCCGGCATGAAGCGGAACAGCAGGGTGAGCAGCAGCGTCGCGATGTGCTGGCCGTCCACGTCCGCATCGGCCATGAGCACGATCTTGTGGTAGCGCAGCTTATTGATGTCAAACTCGTCGTGGATACCGGTGCCCAGCGCCGTGATGATGGCCTGGACCTCGGCGTTCTTGAGCACGCGGTCCATGCGCGCCTTCTCCACGTTAAGGATCTTGCCGCGCAGCGGCAGGATCGCCTGGTGCATGGAGTCGCGGCCGCCCTTGGCGGAGCCGCCTGCGGAGTCGCCCTCCACGATGAACAGCTCGGATTTCACCGGGTCCTTCGATCGGCAATCCGCCAGCTTGCCGGGCAGGCCGCCCAGGTCGGACGCGGACTTGCGGCGCACCAGGTCGCGGGCCTTGCGGGCCGCCTGGCGGGCGTGCGAGGACGACACGGCCTTATTAATAATCGCCTTCGCCTCGGCCGGGTTGGCGTCGAACCAGTCCGACAGGTTCTCATTCACCGCGCGCTGCACGAAGCCTTTGATCTCGGTGTTGCCCAGCTTCGTCTTGGTCTGGCCCTCAAACTGGGGGTCGCCCACGCGGACGGAGATGACGGCGGAGATACCTTCGCGGCAGTCGTCGCCGGTCAGGTTCGGCTCCTTATCCTTGAGCAGCTTGTGCTCGCGCGCGTAGCGGTTCATCAAGCTGGTCAGCGCGGCGCGGAAGCCCTCCTCGTGGGTGCCGCCTTCGTGCGTATTAATCGTGTTGGCAAAGGTGTGGACGGATTGCTTGTAGGAGTTGTTCCACTGCAGCGCCACCTCGGCCTCGTGGTCGTCGCCCTTCTGGTCAAAGCCGATCACCGTCGGGTGGATCGTGGTCTTGCCCTTGTTCAGGTACTCCACGTAGTCAATCAGGCCGTTCGGGTAGTGGAAGGTGACCTTCTTCTCGCGCTTCTTCTTCACGTTCGGCGCGACGGCCTCGCCGGCCTCGCCTTCTTCGGCGTCGGACTCGACCACGGTTTCGTCATCAAACGAGTCCTCTTCCACCAGCGCGGCGGTTTCGCCCTCCTCGGCGATGGCCTCGAGTTCGAGCTCCTCGTCGGAGACGCGCTCGTCCTTGAGCGTGATGGTCAGGCCCTTGTTCAGGAAGGCCATCTCCTGCAGGCGGCGGGAGATTGTGTCGTAATCAAACTCGACCGTCTCGAAGATTTCCGCGTCCGGCCAGAAGCGGATCGCGGTGCCGGTGCCGCGGGCGTTGCCGCCCTCCTCCAGCTCGTCCGGGATGGCGTTGCTAAAGCGCTGGTACCAGTGCTTGCCGTCGCGCTTAATGTCCGCCTCCACGCGGGTGGACAGCGCGTTGACCACGGAAATGCCCACGCCGTGGAGGCCGCCGGAGACGGCGTAGGACTCGGAGTCGAACTTGCCGCCGGCGTGCAGCTGGGTCATGACGACCTGGACGGTCGGGGCGCCGGACGGGTGCATCTCCACTGGGATACCGCGGCCGTTATCAACGACCTCGACACCGCCGTCCTTCAACAGGGTCACATCGACGCGGTCGGCGTAGCCCGCCATTGCCTCGTCGACCGAGTTGTCCACGACCTCCCACACCAGGTGGTGCAGGCCGCGCGTGCCGGTGGAACCGATGTACATGCCGGGGCGCTTGCGGACAGCCTCGAGGCCTTCGAGGATGGTAATTGATGACGCGTCGTAATGAGGTTGTTGCTCAGCCACTGCTTGGACTCTCCTCTATATGCGTGAGTGGGCAATATGTGCCTAAAGCCTGTTTAACCCGCTCTATCTTACACGTAGTGGGGACCATTTACGGCACCAGGTGAAGCAGCGACAGGGCGTTTCACGGGCGGATTTTGGGGTGGGCGGTGGCGTCGCTAAGCAAAAGCCCCTATCCGTACGTATCGCGCGGGCCGCGGCCCTTGACGTGCAGCGGGCCGTAGCGCCAGCTCTTGGTTTTGGGGCCGAAGATGTGCAGCTTGGTGATCACGTCGGGGCCGAGCTTCTCCGAGATCGCGCGCAGAATCGTGGACTGCATGTACTTGAGGTTGGAGGCCCAGGCCGTTGAGTCGCAAGTAATGTGGACCTCCCCATTTTTGATCATCTCCACCTTTGTGTGCTGCGCAATTTTCGCGCCGACCAGGCCCTCCCAATTGCCCATCACCCAGCCGTACGCTATGTTTTCGGTCCAATCGCGCTGCCGAACCTCTTTGCCGAGCAGAGCGCTAAACGACGCCACCTCATACCCTCGCGGCAACGCCCGCCCATCCTTGCCCGTGGGCCGGCCGCGGCGCACCCACGGCCTGCGGGCCTGCTCCTCAAAGTGGAGTCCGGGCACGGCCACCTCCTCGCCCTCCCCGGGCGCGCCCGTCATCCCCGCCGTGAGCGCGCGCTTGCCCACGCTGCGGCGCGGCGTCACGTTCGCGCCCTGTTTCCGCAGGTTAGGCAGGCGTCGCCCGCTGCGGCGCACCGTCTCGCGCAGCTGGTTGAAGGTGTCACTGACCAGATCGCTCAATGTGCGACTCCCCCTCCTCCATCGTCACCGCGTAGCGCGCGGAGACCGCGTCGTCCAAGTTGCCGGGCAGATCATCGCCCACCGCCGCCGTAATGAGCACCTGCTCCGCGTCCTCCGCGACCCGCACGAGCCGCTGCCGACGCTTCGCGTCCAACTCCGCGAACACATCGTCCAAGATGAGGACGGGGTCCGCGCCGTCCGCCGCGAGCAGCCGGTACTCCGCCAGGTGCAGCGCGAGCGCGTACGACCAGGTCTCGCCGTGCGAGGCGTACCCCCTCGCCGGTTGCTCGCCCAGGCTGAGGACCAGGTCGTCGCGGTGCGGGCCCACCAGCGTGGTCCCGCGGTCCAGCTCCTCGCTGCGGCGGCGGCCCAGCTCGCTGAGCATCGCGGCCTCCAAGATCGCGGGGTCCTCCGAGGGGCCATCATTGAGCGTCCGGACCGCCGCGTCCAGGGTGGAGCTGTACCTGATGTGCGCCGGCCGCGACTCCGGAGCCACCGAGTGGTAGGACTCCGTGACGTGCGGCGCGAGCTCACCCACCAGGCGCATCCGCCCCGCCGTGAGCTGCGCGCCTAACGACGCCAACTGCCCATCCCACACGTCAAGCGTGCTCAGCGCGCTCGCGCCCTGCGGGTCCTCGTAGCCGCGGCGCAGCACCATGTTGGACCGCTTGAGCAGGGCGTTGCGTTGGCGCAGCACCTTGTCATAGTCCGCCTTCACCCCACCCAGGCGGCGCACCCGGAGCGCGGCGAGCGCATCGAGGAAGCGCCGGCGCTCTGCGGGCTCGCCGTTGACCAGGCGCAGGTCCTCCGGGGAAAACATCACCGTGCGCAGGACGCCGGCGAGCTCGCGCGGCGACTTGAGCCTGGTGCGGTTGATCTGCGCCTGGTTGGCGCCCGAGGCCTTGAGCAGCAGGTGCGTTGTGAGCGCCCGGCCCTCGTTGACCGTGGTGGCGGAGATACGCGCGTTGCTCGCGCCGCCGCGGACCAGCGGGCCGTCCGTGCTCACGCGGTGGCTGGACAGGACGGAGGTGTAGTAGACGGCCTCGACGATGTTGGTCTTGCCGTGCCCGTTGCGTCCGGCGAACACGGTGACCCCGCGCTCCAGCTCCAGGTGGAGCGAGGGCCACGAGCGGAAATCGCGCAGGTCAAATTCGCTAACGTACAACGTTTCTTCTCTGAGTCAGCATGGTCGGCTTAGGGGGCGCGTTGGGGGCCGGACGAGTAGGCGTCGATTAGCCCGGCAGGCGCACTGGCATCAGCAGGTAGGTGAAGTGGGTCTCCGGGGTGGGGAACGTGCCGTCCTCGTTGGCCTCGGGCAGGTCCTCCGGCTCCGGGATCATGATGGCCGGGCGCGAGGCCTCGGTGAAGCCGAAGACGACGCGGTCAGTGCCGATGACGGACAGGCCGTCGCGCAGGTACCCGGCGTTGAAGGCGATGAGCAGCTCGTCCGCGCCGGTGAACGCGGCCGGCAGGGACTCGCTCGCCTCGCCCGAGTCGACGCCGGAGGCGAACAGGCTCACCTCGCCCTCGCGGAAGTGCAGGCGGATCTGCGCGTTGCGGTCGGCCACGAGGGAGACGCGGCGGATGGACTCGAGCAGCGGGGCGACCTCGACCGTGGCCATGGAGGTGTGCGCCTTGGGCAGCAGCGGCTCCACATTGGGGAAGTCCGCGTCGAGCATGCGGGTGGTGGTTTCGCGGTTGCCCACGTGCATGCCAAACAGGCCCTCGGCGCCAACGTTGTCCTGCGCGCCGACCGCGATCTCCACCGGGTCCTCCAGCTGGGTGTCCAGCGTGCGGGCATTGTCCAGGAGGGTCTTGGCCGGGACCAGGAGCTTCGCCTCCACGTCCGGGCTCTGCGGCTCCCACTCCAGGCTGCGGATGGCAAGGCGGAAGCGGTCCGTTGCGGTCAGGCGCATCTTTGCGCCGCGGATCTCCACGTGGATACCGGTGAGCATGGGCAGCGTGTCGTCGCGGCCGGCGGCGGAGGCGACCTGGGAGACCGCGCGGGTCAGCGACGCCGGGGCGATCGTGCCGGTGGTCTCCGGCAGGCTGGGCACCTGCGGGTAATCATCCAGCGGCATCAGCGGAAGCTCGAAGCGGGCCTTGCCGCCCACCAGCTTCATGGTGTTGTTGTCCGTGGTGACCTCAACCGGTTGGTGGGGCATGTTGGCCACGATGTCCGAGAGCAGCTTGCCGGCCACCGCGACCCTGCCCGGCTGGTCAACCTCGGCGCCGAGTCGGACGCGGGTGGACACCTCGTAGTCAAAGCCGGCGAGCTCCAGGCCCTCATCGTCCGCGGTGATCACAATTGCGCGCAGGATCGGCTGCGTGCTCTTGGTGGGCAAGGCGCGAGCCACCCACGCCACGGCGTCAGAGAGGTCATCTTTGTGGACGCGGAATGACAGGGTGTTCTCACCGATGCTCTCGACCATAACGGCGTAAGGCTCCCTTGCTTGTAGTCGTGATGTTGAAACCGTTGCGCGGCTACCCGCGGTAACCAGGATCTGTAATTACGTTCTCACTCTAGGCGGGGCGCCGGGGCTTCGCCATATCGCCCCGGGGCGAAAGCAGGTTTTGTAATTCCAAGAATCGGGCTGTCCGAGCGGACGGCGGGCGGGTCATGCACAACCTCTCTTTCTGTAGAAGGAATTACAAGTAAAAGAGTTGGTAACTGCAGTAGGTGCTGTGCAATCTGTGGAATCCATGGGTTTCGCCGTGGTGGTGGGGCGAAACAAGGGTGTGATTCGGGGTGTGGAGTTCTTGTGGATATCTCCGTGCGGTTGTGGATAACTTTTCGGCCCCGATTTTGTTCCACAGCAGGTCGGACGTTGTCCACTGGGCTTTCACAAGATTTGCACGGTTATCCACAGGGCGGATCTGGGGGCCTGCGTCGGGTGCCGTGTGAGCAAGATCGCCAAATTACAACGGCGTAATTACACAGGTGTGGAGAAGTCTGTGGAGAGTGGTAAGAGAGTGACTTCTGGGGTTTTTGTGATCTTGTGGGGCGGAATAGCGCCGGCCCCACGGCCTAGCCCATGCGCGCCTTGTTCTTGATCATCTGCGTGAGCTCCTGGATCTCGTCGTAGGTGCCACGCTTTTCCGTCATTTCCTTGCGGATCTTCCGGTCCGCGTACATGACGGTGGTGTGGTCCTTGCCGCCAAACTCGTCGCCGATCTTGGGCAGCGAGAGCTCGGTGAGCTCGCGGCAGAGGTACATGGCGATCTGGCGCGCGTGCGCCACCTGCCGGGCCTTTCCGGCACCGGTGAGCTGCTCCAACGAGAGTTTGAAGTACTCCGCGGCCGCCTGCTTGATGGCGTCCGCGGTGATGTTCACGTCGGCCTCGTCCGGCAGGATGTCGCGCAGCGCGTGGTGCGCGGCCTGCAGGTCAACCGGCTTGTTGGACAGCGACGAGTACGCGGACACGCGGATGAGCGCGCCCTCCAGCTCGCGGATGGAGGACTGAAACTGCGACGCGATCAACTCGAGGACGGAGTGCTCGACCTCGGTGCCGTCGGCAGCCGCCTTCTTCATCAGGATGGCGATGCGGGTCTCCAGGTCCGGCGGCTGGACGTCGGTAATCAGCCCTCCCTCGAAGCGGGTGCGCAGGCGGTCCTCCAGGGTGGTGAGCTGCTTCGGCGGGCGGTCCGAGGACAGGATGATCTGCTTATTCGCCTGGTGCAGCGCGTTGAAGGTGTGGAAGAACTCTTCCTGCGTACCTTCTTTACCCTGCAGGAACTGGATGTCATCCACCATGAGGATGTCCAGGTTGCGGTAGCGGCGCTTGAACGATTCCTGCCGGTCATCGCGCACGGAGTTGATGTAGTCGTTGGTGAACTCCTCCGAGGACACGTACTTGATCCGCAGCCCCGGCTGCAGCACCTGCGCGTAATTCCCCGCCGCGTGCAGCAGGTGCGTCTTGCCCAGGCCGGATCCGCCCCAGATGAACAGGGGGTTGTAGGCGCGGGCCGGTGCCTCAGCGACCGCGAGCGCCGCGCCCGCCGCGAAGCGGTTGGACGAGCCGGTGACGAAGTTTTCAAACGTGTACTTCGGGTTCAAGTTCGCCGCCCGGTCCGGGTCGTGCGCCGGCTCCTCGCGCGGGATGCGCCGCGGCACGGTCGGGTGGCCCTGCCGATGCTTTTGCTGCTGCGCGTGCATCTGCGCAAGCTCGTCCAGCCCCATCGGTATCTGCTCGCCCGGCCCCGCATCCTGCGCAAATTCCTCGGGCACGGAGGGTGCGTAATCGCGCTGCGGGGGCATGCTTGTCGACGCCACCGGCCCCGGCACTTCCGGCTCAGCAGGTTGTGGGGGCTGCGGCGCGGCGGGCGGCTCAGCGGCAGGAGGCGGCGTGCTCTCCGCCGCCGGTGCGACGGACACCGCGAGGATGCACGGCCCGCCGAGCTGGGCGGCGAGCAGGTTGGTGATGTGCGGTGCCAGCGAATCCTCAATCACCGTCTTCGCCGCGTGGTGGGGGACGGAGAGGACCGCGTAGCCGTTGACCAGCATGACCGGGGTGACCAGCTGCAGGTAGGAGCGCTCTTTGAAATTGAGCTGCGGGACCGAAGAGTCGGGTCGCTCTGAGAGCTGCAGCAGCTGGGTGACGGTGTCACGCCAGAGCGATTCGATCTGTTGCTCGGCCACGGTTACTCCTGTTCTTTCCTTGACATGGGGCTATGGGGTTCTTGGGGTCTGGATTGGTCCTGCGGGGCGCAGGAGGAATGCGCGGCGCGGCTTATGCAACTCTGCAACTTTGTGAAATTACAAAACCCACCGCGGAATCCACCGAATCCGGCGGTGCCTCCACAGGCTGGCGGGGACCGGGATGGGCCCTCACCTGTTGTTCCACAACTTTATCCACAGGTGTGAATAGCGCCACCGTCGGGTTCTATCCACAGGTGTGTGCGCAAACTGTGGATAACATTTCTCAACCCTAAAGCTGTGGTTGAACTGGGGTAATGGCGGGTCCCTCGGAGAAGTCTCAACTCATACTTCACAGTTATCCACAGGCTTGTGCACTGAATGCTTGTGAAATTGTGGTGATAAGACATTGTTACCCGCTGTCACCTCAGCGTGTCTAACGGTGTCGTGCCGGAGAACCTGTGGAATTCGAAAACGGATCGAACACGTGTCAGCGACCCGCTCCCCTCCCCGCCCGTTGAGCCCCACGTTGCCGGGCCGATTGGGCCGACTACCTGCGAAAAAACACAGTTATGTAATTTCGGGTGCCCCCGTTCGTCCCCGCGAATCCTGTCGGAGTGTCGATTTGTCGCCCGGAGGAAAAATCACGTACCCTAGTGGAGTCTGTCGCGCTAGTCGCACTGGCCGTTGCCCCGCGCAGCGCCTTGCACTCGCGCGCTTGAGAGCACTACCCGCGCCGAGAACCGGGCCCCCGCAAGGGCGAGTCAGCGCAGGTAGCGCATGCGGCCTTCACCCAGTACGCGGTGAAGCGCGATCTCAACACCATTTTTCTACCGGAGGCGGCCACTGCCCCGGGAGGACGGGAGCACTGCTCACGGATGCTCTGCACAGAACATCCGTGCCGCGCAGCGCCCCCGACCGCTGGTCGCCGTGACGCATACAAGGAGTCCACCGTGTCCAAGCGGACTTACCAGCCCAACAACCGTCGTCGCTCGCGCAAGCACGGCTTCCGCGCCCGCATGCGCACCCGCGCCGGCCGCGCCATCGTTTCCGCGCGCCGCAAGAAGGGCCGCGCAAAGCTGACCGCGTAGTCGCGCCGTAGCTGCACCAATTCAGGGTTCACCACCGTGCTGCCGCGACCGCTGAAGCTTGCGTCATCCAGCGACTTCCGTCGCACGATGCGCAAGGGGACGCGGGGCGGCTCCCGGACACTGGTGGTGCACCTGAGAGCCCGAACCGACACCGCCGTGCGCGGCGGACCTCGGTTCGGGCTCGTGGTGTCTAAACAGGTGGGGAACGCGGTGACCAGGCACGCGGTGTCCCGCAAACTCCGGGCCGTCGCGCGCACGCAGGCGGAGGCGCTGCCGCGCGAATTCGACGTGGTTATCCGAGCGCTTCCTGTGTCGGCCACGGCGTCGAGCGCCGAGATGGCCGGAGACCTCGAGCGCGCGGTCCGCAAGGCGCGCGCCAAAATCGCCAAACCACCACAAGAGCGGACAACCCGCTGATGGCGTACTACAACTTCGCCGGCGGCCGGATCCCCAGCCCTCCCGGGCCGGCGGCGGCCGCGCTGGTGAAGCTGGTGCGCCTCTACCAAAAGTACGTGTCACCCCTTAAGCTGGGTGGGACCTGCCGATTTTTGCCCGTTTGCAGTGCATACGCACTCGAGGCGGTCGCGCGACACGGTGCCGTGAAAGGCACCGCGCTCGCGGCCGCCCGCGTGTGTAAGTGCGGGCCGTGGCACCCAGGTGGCTACGACCCTGTGCCGGGGAGTATTCCGGCGGGGGCGGGGGCGTCGACAAGCGCCCAAAGCTCCAGCGTGCAGGCAACGGACATACGACAAACCGATGAGGAGTAACTGCCAAAAGTGCTGAACTTCATTTATTGGCCGATTTCATGGGTGCTGTGGGCGTACCACAAACTCTTCGGCGCAATTCTCTCGCCAGATTCAGGCATGGCCTGGGCGCTGTCCATCATCATGCTGACGGTGACCATCCGTGCGCTGCTGATCAAGCCGATGGTCAACCAGATGCGCTCCATGCGCCGCATGCAGGAGATGCAGCCGCGGATGCAGGAAATCCGCGCGAAGTACAAGAACGACCAGCAGAAGATGGCCGAGGAGACCCAGAAGCTGTACAAGGAGATGGGCACCAATCCGCTCGCCTCCTGCCTGGTCCCGCTCGTGCAGATGCCGGTGTTCATCGGCCTGTTCCACGTGCTGCGCTCGTTCAACCGCACCGGCAACGGCCCGGGTGCGCTCGGCCTGTCGGTTGAAGAGAACCGCAACATTGCCAACTACGCCTTCTCGCCCGAGGACGTCCGCTCCTTCCTGGACGCCAACATCTTCGGCGTCCCGCTGTCGGCGTACATGTCCATGCCAGAAGACGCGTTCGCCGCGTTCACCGGTGTGGAGGACCTCACCCGGACCAAGATCATCGCGGTCTGCCTGCCGATGGTCATCCTGTCCGCGCTGTTCACCCACCTGAACGCGCGCATGTCCATCCAGCGCCAGCAGGCCCGCCGCGCGGCCGGCAAGGTGAACAAACCTCAGGGCGAGAACGCGCAGATGATGGACCAGCAGATGCAGATGATGAACAAGATGATGCTCTGGTTCCTGCCGGCCATGATCCTGTTCACCGGCTTTGTCTGGCACGTCGGCCTCCTGTTCTACTCGCTGTCCAACAACATCTGGACCTTCTTCCAAACCCGTGTCGTGTACGCGAAGATGGACAAGGAAGAAGAAGAGGAAGAGGCCGCCAAGCGCGAGGCCAAGCGCGCCTCCGCCCCGGCCGTCGGCGCCCGCAAGGTGGACAAGCGCACCAAGAAGCAGCGCAAGCAGGGCAAGTAAGGGTTGCTCGCTCGAACCCGTCGCCAGTTGGCGGCGGGTTTTTTCGTGCCCGATTCCAGGCGTCCAACTGGGTTGGCGGAAGTGAACGCGCACAATTGCCCCAATGTTGGGCGCGTTTACTAGAGTCGGAGTGCAAACAATTCCCCTTTGTGTAAAGGAGCGCACAGCCGTGTCGGAACAGACCCCCGCTATCGCGCGCACCGTCTTCGGTGACCGCCTGGGGCTCGCGGAGCAGTACCGCGAGTCGCTGGCCACCGTGGCCGCGCAGCGCGGCTTCATCGGGCCGAAGGAGGTGGACCGGCTCTGGGGCCGCCACATCCTCAACTGCGCCGTCGCCGCCGAGGCGTTCGCGGAGGGCGCCCGCATCGCGGACATCGGCTCGGGCGCGGGCCTGCCGGGCATCCCGCTGGCCATCGCGCGGCCGGACCTGGACGTGACGCTCATCGAGCCGCTGCTGAAGCGCTCCACCTACCTCGGCGAGGTGACCGAGCAGCTGGGGCTGGACAACGTCACGGTGATCCGGGGCCGCGCCGAGGAGCAGCAGCGCGGCCAGTTCGACGCCGTCACCTCGCGGGCGGTGGCTCCGCTGGGCAAGCTCGCCGGCTGGTCCCTGCCGTTGGCCAAGCACGGGGGCGTCATGGTGGCGATGAAGGGGGCGTCGGTAAGCGAAGAGCTCGAGCGAGACGCCGCGCAGATCCGGAAGGCGGGCGGCGGAGAAGCCACCATCTCCCAGGTCGGCGAGGGCCTGCTGGAGCAGCCGACCACCCTGATTACAATCGTGCGAAAGTAAGGGGGAGCGAATATGGACGAGCAGAATTTCGACGACACCCCGATCATGGCCGCGGCGCACCGGGCCACCCAGATGACGTCTGGGCGCGCGAAGCTCCCTAAGCCGGAGCAGCCGCGCGTGCTCACCATTGCCAACCAGAAGGGCGGCGTGGGCAAGACGACGACGGCGGTGAACATGGCGGCGTCGCTGAGCAAGCAGGGCCTGAAGGTGCTGGTGATCGACCTGGACCCGCAGGGTAACGCGTCAACGGCACTCGGCGCCGAGCACACCTCCGGGACCGTGTCCAGCTACGAGGTGCTCATCGGCGAGGCCGAGGCCGCCGACGCCGTGCAGGCGCACGCGGAGAACCCCAACATCTTCTGCATCCCCGCCACCATCGACCTGGCGGGCGCCGAGATCGAGCTGGTCTCCATGGTGCGGCGCGAGTACCGGCTTCACGACGCTATCCGGCGCGGGTTCCTCGACGAGCACGGCTTTGACTACGTGTTCATCGACTGCCCGCCGTCCCTCGGCCTGCTTACCATCAACGCAATGACCGCGGTGGACGAGGTGCTTATCCCCATCCAGTGCGAGTACTACGCGCTCGAGGGCGTGGGCCAGCTGCTGGGCAACATCGGCATGATCCGCGAGCACCTGAACCACAACCTGCACATCTCCGCGATCCTGCTCACCATGTACGACGCGCGCACGCGCCTGGCTGCCGACGTGGCCGCCGAGGTGCGCGACCAGTTCGGCCAGGTGGTGCTGAACAACGTCATTCCGCGCTCGGTCAAGGTGTCCGAGGCCCCCGGCTACGGGCAGACCGTGATTGATTACGATCCCGGCTCCCGCGGGGCGCTCGCGTACTTCGACGCGGCGCGCGAGCTGGCCAACCGCGGCGACTACCAGCCGCACGAGACGACCGGGCCGATCGGCGTGAGCCCCGAGGTGTTCGCGGAGCTGGATAGCGACGGGGACGCGGGGGATGATGCTGAGGGTTCAGCAGGTACTGAGGGCACGGAAGGCACTGTAGGCACTGAGGGCGAGGAGTAACACATGGCACAGCAACGCAAAGGCGGACTCGGGCGAGGCCTGGCCGCACTGATCCCGTCCGCGCCGTCGACGACGGATACGACCGGGAAGACGGGCGCGATTGGCAATGGAGCCTCCGACATCATCTTCGGCGACGGCAAGGCCGCGCAGCGCGCGCAGGCGCCGAAGCCCGAGAAGGAGACCAACAACGGCAGCACCGGAGCGGGCGCCAATGCCGGCGCCGACGACGCTGCGAATTCCGGCAAGACCGAGAACTCAGGCAAGAAGGGCAAGAAGGACAAGCAGCGCAAGAAGGTCAAGGGCGCCCCCACCGTGGGCGGCTCGCCGCGTGGGCCGATCGCCGGCGCCCCGACCGTTTCCGCCGCGAAGGACAACGTCATGCAGCCGGTGCCCGTGGGCGCCCGCTACCAGGAAGTGCCGCTGGGGCAGATCATCCCCAACCCGAAGCAGCCCCGCCAGGTCTTCGACGAAGACGAGCTGGCCGAGCTGGTGCACTCCATCCGCGAGTTCGGCCTGCTGCAGCCGATCGTCGTCCGCGACACCCAGGATGGCTTCGAGCTGATCATGGGCGAGCGCCGCTGGCGCGCGGCCTCCAAGGCCGGCCTCAAGCACATCCCGGCGATCGTGCGCGAGACTTCCGACGAGGACATGCTCCGCGACGCCCTCCTGGAGAACATCCACCGCGTCCAGCTCAACCCGCTGGAAGAAGCCGCCGCCTACGAGCAGCTGCTCAAGGAGTTCGGCGTCACCCAGGAGCAGCTGGCGGACAAGCTGGGCCGCTCCCGCCCGGTGATCACCAACGCCATCCGCCTGCTGCGCCTCCCGGTGGACGTGCAGCGTCGCGTCGCCGCGAACGTCCTGTCCGCCGGCCACGCCCGCGCCCTCCTGGGCGTGAAGCTGGACAGCGACGAGCAGACCTCCACCGCGCAGAACGAGCTGGCCAACCGCATCGTCGCCGAGGGCCTGAGCGTGCGCGCCACCGAGGAGGCCGTCACGCTGCTGAACAACAACGGCGCCCTGCCCGAGAAGAAGAAGCGCGAGCCGCAGCCGCAGCCGGAGTTCCTCACCAACGCCGCGAACTCCCTCGCAGACGCCTGGGACACCAAGGTCTCCGTGACCATGGGTAAGCGCAAGGGCAAGATCGTCGTTGAGTTCGGCGACAAGGACGATTTTGACCGCATCATGGGCCTGATCCAGGGCGAGCAGGACTGATCGGACCGGCGGAACGTCAGGGGGACGGGTGTCAACGCAACCACGCGCGCAGCTCGTGCCGGTTCACGCCGGCACACTCGCCCGCATCCACCGGCGCGCCGCCGACACCGTCTTCTGGGAGCTCGACCCGCCGAGGTCATCCCCGCGCCACGCCGACACCGAGTTCACCGTCCAGCGCTCTGAGCTGGACAAAGAGGCCTGGCTCATCGCGCGCTGCTACGAGCAGTACCCCATCGGCCACTCCATCGCGGAGGTGAGCGCCGACGAGGGCGCGCTGGCCACCATCCTCTTCTGCCCGCCGGAATTCGCCCCGGGCGCCTCCCGCTTCCCCACCGCACCCATTAGCCAAGACGCATGGGTCATCACGAGCCTGCACATCGACGCCCGAGCCCAGCGCCGCGGTTACGAATCGGTACTCCTCGACGCCACCATCGCCGCCGCCACCAGCGCCGGTGCACAGGCCCTCGAAGTCTTCGGCCTCCACGAGCCCTCCGCGCGGGGCACAACGCTTGACGACGCCACCGCGCAGGCCCACAGCCCCATCGCCCGCCACGCCGCCGCAATCGGTCTGACAGCGGTGCCCATCCTCGAGTCCGCCGGCTTCCGCATCGTGGACGACCACCCGCTGCTGCCCCGCCTCCGGCTCTCGCTTCCGCCCGTATTCGACCTCATGGCGGACCAAGAAATCGCGGACCTGTTGGCGGAAGCGCCGGCCGTTTGATTCCATCACCTCACCGATTCCGCCCAGCAGTGTGCCCACATTCCATCATTCAATCAGACGGTGCCGGACGAATCGAACTGGCGAATACCAATGATGTAAGCTATCGGCATGCGCGCTGAGGAAATGGCTGATCAAATCGCCCTGGGACAGGGAATGACCAGGGCGTTTGCGCGTCGTAAATCTGCCGCTTTCATCAACGAGCGCCGCGTGATTGAAACGATGGCGTCCATGGCCAACGCCGAGGGCGGCACCCTTTTCATCGGCGTGGATTCGGACGGTTCAATCAGTGGCTGCTATCCCTTCCACGGTGATCGAACCGACCCCGCGCAGCTGGCCATGGCGGTGCGCCGCTACACCAACCCGCCGCTGGAGGTTGACGTAAGCGCCGCGCGGATAGGCGGCGCCGAGGTGATTGCGGTGCGGACCGACGCGCACCCGAGCCCCGTCGCCACCGCGTGGGGCACCTACCGCACGCGGCGCCTCAACGAGCGGGGCGTGGCAGAGGCGGTCGGCATGGACCCGACGTATCTGTTCACGCGCTACCGCGACGCCAACGGGGTCGACTGGGCGCTCTCCCCAGCCCGCGGTGCCGCCCCGGACGACATCGACCCGGAGGCGATTGCGAGCTTCCGCGAACTGGCGGCGAGCCACGGCGGCGACGCGCTTGCCGCGCAGCGCTCCGACGAAGCGCTCGTCCGCGCGCTCGGGTTCCGCACCGACGCGGAGCACCCGCTGACGCTCGGCGCCATCGCGCTCTTCGGCCGCACGGAGGCGATCCGTACGCACCTGCCGTACCACCAATTGGTGTTCTCGGACCGTCGGGTCTCGCACCGGACGTCGCGAAGCGTGGCCCCCTTGGCCACGATGCTCAGCGCGCTCACCGAGCACCGCGCCGCGCTCGGCCCCGCGTTTCCGCTGGTGATTAACGCGCTCGTCCACCGCGACTACTCGCTGCCTGCGCCCGTCTACGTGGCGCTGGAGGAAGACTTCACCAGCATCTCAAGCCCCGGCGGCCTGCCGCGCGGAGTGGACGCGGAGGCGCTCGCGGAGGGTCGGCCCGTCTACGCGCCGCGCTCCCTTCACCTGAGCACCGCGGTCTCGCTCACCGGGCTCACGCGCGGCGCCGGAACAGGGTACCCGGAGGTCGCGCGGACGCTATCCGCCGCAGAGCTGGACCCGGTCAGCTTCGCGGGCACCCATGGGCAGGGCGTGACGGTGACGGTGACGCAGCACTCAAGCGCCCCGGTCGCGGTGAAGGGCAATGACGCGATGGCGCTGGGCGCGGTGCAGCGCGCGCGCCGCGCGTCGAGAAGTGTCGAGGGGGCAGGGCCGGGCGAGCGGCGACGGCGCCGCCATCACCGGCTTGAGCCAGCAGCAGGCGTACCGCGCGTTGCGCAAGCTTGTCGACGCCTCCCTGATCCGCAAGATCGGCTCGACCCGGACCACCAGGTACTACGCAAAGTAGCCCAGGCGCGGAACCCCCGAAACTTTCCCCCGTTATTTTCCCCGGTAGGAAACTACGCGCGCTCTTCGCGCAGCAGGTCCTGGAACGAGTAGCTGCCCGTCGGTTGGTTGTCGGATTCCAGCAGGTAGAGGCGCTTGACGGCCACGACGATGGATTCCGCGATCGCGTCACGCTGCGCGGGATCGATGAGCACGGCCAGGTCGCCCGGGTTGCTCAGGTAGCCGGCCACCACTTCCACCGACGGCATGCGCGTCATGCGCAGCATTTCCCAGGTGCGGGCGTGGTTGTGGCAGTTCCGCAAGTTGGTGCGGGCGGCGATCTCGCGCTGGATGTAGCCGGAGAGCGTCTCGCCAGTCATGGAGGAGCTGCCGATCTCGGACCCGAAGTAGAAGGTGGCCACGCCGTTGGCCTTCTCGTTCGGGTAGTGGTCTAGCTGCAGCGAGATCACCAGGTCGGCCTTGAACCCGTTGGCCAGGTCGGCGCGCGCCTTCGCCGACGGGTTGTCGCCGCGGGTGCGGGAGATGATGGTCTCCACGCCCGCGGCGATCATGCGGCCCTCGACGCGCTGCGCCAGGTCCCACACGATCTCTTCTTCGGTGATGGGGCCGTACGGGCCCTGGACGGTCACGCCTGTGTCGGTGCCGCCGAGGGCGGGGTCAATGACCACGCGCTTGCCGGTCAGGTGTGGGCCGGCCTGGCGGACGTGCTCGCGCTCGCGGATGGCGTTGGCGGAGCCGCCGGTGATGCGCCGGCCCAGCAGGCTGAGCGCGTGGAGGGTGTCGGGGCCGCAGAGCCCGTCGTCCTCGAGGCCGGAGTTGAGCTGGTAGGTCATCACCGCTTCGTGGGTGCGGCGGCCGAAGCGGCCGTCGATGCGGTGCGCGTAAAAGCCCAGCTCGTGGAGTTGGGTCTGCAACTGCGCGACGTCGTCGCCGACGAGCTCCTGGCTCGGTTGGTAGCTCAGGACGCGGTTGCCCAGTTTGTACGACGCCTGGCGGAGCTCGCGGAGAGTCAGGTCATCGATGTCGCCGGTGGGCATGATGCCGCGCGACTGCTGGAAGGCTTTGATGGTGTCGGCCAGCGTGGCGTCGAAAAGCATCTCTTCCTGCGAAAACTGGCGGGAGTTCCACTCATCGATGGAGCCCTCGTAGCCGCTGAGCAACCCTAAACGCGCGAGTGTTGAGCGAACCTCAGCAACCCGGGCACTGGAGTCGCCGACGCGGAGAGTTGCACGCACTGGGAGCCTTTCTGACGAAGCGGTTGACACGTATACCTATTACATCCTACGTGGGTGAGGCGGCCGCGCGCGAAGCAGCACGTCGGCACGCCGCGGACCCAGCTAGAGCAGCGGCTCGATGCGGGAAAGGATCTCCTGTTTGGGCCGGTAGTTGGTGAACTCGTCGACCTTTTCACCGTCCTTGTACAGCAAGACGGTGGGGATGCTGAACACCTGGAACATGGCGGTCAGGGTGCGCTCGGTGTCCGCGTCGATCTTGACCACCTTGAGCTTGCCGTCGTACTCGGCGGCGATCTCGTCCAGCACCGGGGCGAGCCGCTGGCAGGGCTGGCACCACTCGGCAGAAAAGTCCACGAGGACGGGCAGCTCCGACTCGATGACCTCGGACTTAAAGGTGTCCTGGGTGACGTCCACTGGTGCGCTCACGGTGCAACTCCTTCACGTGTTCTCGGTTCCGGCTCCCCTAGTCTAGTCGCGCCCGCTAAATCCCCGGCTCGCGCGCCCGCCCAGCGAAGTAACAGAACCATTACAGCTTGCTGGGCCTCGCTTCACGACGCCCACGCGCCACGGCCTACAGCGTATTGAGGTAGTGCTGCGCGTCGATCGCGGCACGGCAGCCGGAGCCGGCGGCGGTGATGGCCTGGCGGTAGATGTGGTCGACCACGTCGCCCGCGGCGAAGACGCCCGGGACGCTGGTTTTGGTCGTCGGGTCCTCCACCTGGATGTAGCCGCCCTCGTCAGTAGCGACCTGTCCCTCCAGGAAGGCGGAGCGGGGGTCGTGGCCGATTGCCACGAAGAGCGCTGTGGCGTCCAGAACGGACTCCTCGCCCGTTTGGGTGTTGCGGACCTTCAGGCCGCTGACCTTGCCGTCTGCCTCCTGCACCTCGTCGACGACGGTGTTGGTGATGAACTCGATCTTCTCGTTGTCGCGGGCGCGGTCCAGCATGATCTGGGAGGCGCGGAAGTTCTCCGAGCGGTGGATGATGGACACCTTGGAGCCGAAGGTGGTGAGGAAGGTGGCCTCCTCCATCGCGGAATCGCCGCCGCCGACCACGGCGATGTGGTGGTCCTTAAAGAAGAAGCCGTCGCAGGTCGCGCAGGTGGACACGCCGCGGCCGGTGAGCTCCTCCTCGCCCGGGATGCCCAGGTGGCGCGGTGCGGCGCCGGTAGCGAGGATGATCGCGCGGGCCTTGAACTCCTCGCCGTCGACGTAGACCTTCTTCACGTCGCCGGAGAAGTCGACGCGCTCGACCAGCTCGGGGCGCAGCTCCGCGCCGAACTTCTCGGCCTGGGCGCGCATGCTGGACATGAGCTCGGGACCCATGATGCCGTCCTCAAAGCCGGGGAAGTTTTCGACCTCGGTGGTGTTCATGAGCTCGCCGCCGAATTCGTAGCCCTCAAACACCAGCGGGTTAAGCTCCGCGCGGGCCGCGTAGAGGGCGGCGGTGTAGCCGGACGGGCCGGAGCCGACGATGATCACGTCGTGCACCTTCTCATCGCCGCTGCCCTTCGCCGGTGCGGCCTCCGGCTCGCCCTTCTTCTCGGCGGGCGTATCGCCCAGCACGTTCATAGAAAGCAGGTTGAAATCTGGCTTTGTCATGTGTCCTCCGCCTCATCATCGCGATTGTGGTTGTAGCCGTAATCTCGCAACAGTCTACTTCCCCACTCAACGCGCCACGCCCGCGGGAGATTCCCGCAGTTCAGCGCTACGTTAGCCGCGCGCCAGGAGTTGGTCCGCCACTGCAGAGCGGGCGCGGGAGCGGCGGGACTTCACCGTCCCGGGCTTGACGCCCAGTTCCTTGGCGGCGTGTTCGACGGAGAGGCCGTGGACGTCGATAAGCAAGAGGGCCCCTCGCTGCGCGCGAGGCAGCGCGGCGACGGCGTTGCGCACGGTCATGTAGGAATCGAGCGCGCGCAACGGGTCGTGGGCGAGGCTGGCGTTGCGGTCCCGGTCGACGGCATCCTCGTTGTCAATGCTCACCTCGAAGTCCTTGCGCGACGTGCGGCGAAGGTGGTCGATGGCGGCGTTGACCGTCATACGGTGCAGCCACGTCCCCAGCTTGGATTCGCCGCGGTAGCGGTGCAGGTTGCGGTAGGCCTTCAACAGCGCCTCCTGCACGATGTCCTGCGCGTCCTGGTCATTGTGCGTGTGCGTGCGCGCCACGCGGTAGAGCTGCGGGCCGTGCTTGCGCACAATATCCGTAAACGCAGCCGGGTCGCCGGTTGCGTGCGCGCGGACGAGCTCGCGGTCAGTCCGATATGACATGTTTCCCCCAAAATTCCCCCGAATGATGTGTTCCCGCGCACAATTATGCCCGATCCGCCCCCGTTGCGGGGAGGGACCGGGCAATAATATTCAGCGCTCGAGCTCAACGCTTATCGACGCCACGTCACCGCAGCTCCGTGTAGCCAATCACCGAAACCTCTTTGACCTCCACACTGTTCGACTTCTCAAACGCCGGCAGCTGGAGGATGACGCCGCGCAGCTTCACGTCGTCGGTGACGTCGACGCTATTCTGCCCCGGGTGGAACTTGCCCTCCGCGAGCTTGGGCAGCGACTGCACGTCCAGCGCGCTCTCCTGCTCTGCGGGGAAGTCCGCGGGCACGCCGTAGATCTCGTAGGGGCCGCCGTCGGAGGTGGTGTCAATGAGCATTTGCTCCACGTTGACGGCGCCGGCGGACTCCGGCGGGGCGAGCTTGACGCCTTCACCGCGGGTGACGGTCGCGCTGGTCGCGCGGTCGCCGTCGACCACCGGCGAGAGGTCGGTGCCTTGCGCTGCGTCCTGCGCCGCGCCGATCGCCGTGGCCTCGAGCGGCCCGATGATCACGGGCAGCCCTGCGGACTCTGTGGCCTCCTGCGCTTCCCGCTCCAGGTTTTCCGCGCCCTGCTCCACCGAGTTTTGTGTGACCGGAGAGTTGATGTCGTTGCCGGAGAACAGTCCGACCAGCGAGGTGGTGAGGATCGCGATGAGGACCACGGCGCCGACCGCGATGGCCGTCAGCAGCGTGACCGTGATCGTGCCGTAGCGGCGCGAACCGAAGCCGCCGGGGACCTCGTCCGGGTCGTGGGTGGTCTCTGCGATCGGCTCGACAAGCTCGTCCTCGGTGGCAGTCTCTTCGGACGCCTCGTTGGCGGACGCCGCGGCGGTGGCGACGACGGTCGAGCCGCCCCGGTTGGCGGAGGTGGGCTTCTCTCCCGGCGCCGGCAGGTTCGCCTCGCGGCGCAGCGCGTCCTCGAGGTCGTGGAAGTCGCTGTTTTCGATCGCGTCGGCGTCGACAAGCGCCCTGGTGCGCTGCGTGATGCCGTCGAGCGCGTCGGAGTTGACGTTGGTGGTGAGCAGCTGGAGCGCGGACGCGAAGGCCTCGGCGTCGGCGGGGCCGGACGCATCCGGAAGGACGGCGGGGAACGCGAGGCGGACGTGGCCGTCGGTGTCTACGCGCAGCCGCTGGCGGTTGTCCAGGCCGAGCGGGATGCCCTGCTCGTGGGCGGTGGCCAGCGCCCCGGCGAGCGGCGCCAGCGCGTTGGCCACGGCCTCGGTGTGCAGTGTCTGGCCGCTCTCCGCGACCGCCTTTACCGAGGAGCCCTCGATCCAGTCCGCCACGATGAGGGCGCCGGAGCGGTAGGACAGGATCTCAATGTTGTCGGCGATCGCAGGGTGGCCCAGGCGCGCGAGCTTGCGGGTGCGGCGGGCAACGCCGGCGGCCGTCCCCTATACCCATCTAGATGTGTATAAACGCACACCACGACGCCTTGCACCCGGTGGCCCGGTGGTGTCCACGAAAGTGAGCGCCACGGGTGCGCCGGTGGACAGCTCGCGGGCCTGCCAGAAGCGGGCGCCGGTGGTGGCGCCGTGGTCGCGGATGAGGCGGAAGCGGCCGTCGGACACGTTCGCGCCCGGGACGAGGCGCGGGCCGCGGACCACGCCGGCGGACATCGGCGGCGGGACCGGGCTGGCGTTGAAGGTGTCGGCAACGAGGAACTGGGTGGACACGTCGCGCGGGTCCACCTCGCCGACCTCGATGGCGGCGGTGTCGTCCGGCCGGATGAAGCGGCCCAGGCCCGGGATGCGGGTGAGCGCGCGGCCCAGGTTTTGCACCTCAGGCAGCTTCGAGCGCGAGAGCACCAGGCCGGTGACGATGAGGAAGAGGACGCCCAGGATGGCCACCTCGATGAGGAAGCCCAGTGAGGGCAGGCCGATCAGCGAGCCCAGCGCGCGCGGGACGTTGATGCCGGCGACGTCGCGGACCAGCCAGCGGATGAGGAACGTGACGGCGATGCCGATCAGGCCTGCGCCGGCGGCCCACAGCGAGGTGCGCATGATCGTCGCGGCCTCGAGCGTGCCGAGCTTGCGGCGCAGCAGGAACGCGCCGATGAGCGCGCCCGCGATGAACCCGAAGCCGTTGGCCGCGCCGAGCAGCACCACGACTGACTGGGTGGAGTCCGCCACCATGGGCGCGAGGTAGCTCAGCACGATCTTCGTGGCGGTGATGCCGGCGATGATCATGGTGGGCGTCCACGCCTCCTCGCGCGCGTAGAACACGCGCAGGTGCAGCATGACGAGCGCGTACGGGATGAGCGTGAACGCGGAGAAGCTAATCGTCAGGCCGAGGGTGCGGGCGGTGTCGCCGTCGAAGTTGCCGTAGGCGAATAGGGCGTGCCCGATGTCCGGGCCCAGCGCCGTCATGAAGACGATGATGGGGATCAGCGCGATGAAGGTCAGCTTGGTGCCCAGGGTGAGGTCGCGCACGACGGCCTCGTCGTCGCCGTCGGCGGCGTTGCGCGACAGGCGCGGCATGATCGCGGTGAGGAGCGTGACGCCGATGATGCCGTACGGCACCTGCAGCAGCATCCAGTGCTGTTGGTAGATGATCGGCGCGGCTTCGTTCGCGGTCGAGGCGATGCGCGTGGTCACGATGTAGCCCGCCTGGCTGATCGCCACGTACGTAATGATGGCCAGCGCCATGCCGCCGAACTGCTTGAGGCGATCGTCGATGCCCCACAGCGGCCGTAGGTCAATCCGTAGCTTCCGCAGCGCGGGCATCATGATGAGGCACTGCACCACCACGCCGAGCGTCGTGCCCAGACCCAGCAGCGCGACGTGCGGATTGCTTATCGACGCCGGCGCCGCCGGATTCAAACTCCCCGGCAGCAACATATAGAGCAGGAGCACCGCGATGGAGACCACGTTGTTTGCCACCGGCGCCCACGCACCGGGCCGGAAGTGCTCCTTCGTGTTCAGGATCGCCATGAACAGCGAGAAGAGCCCGTAGAAGAAGATCTGCGGCAGCACCAGGAAGGCGAACGAGGTCGCCTGGACCACGTTGACCTTGCCCTCGTCGTCCAGGAAGAGCCGCGTCAGCAGTGGCGCGCACGCGACGGCGAGCACGGTGACCACCGTCATGAGCGTGACGGTGAGGGTGAACAGCTGTCGGATGAAGCGGGCGCCGTGGTCCTCGTCTTCCTTCTCGGCGCGCACCAGCACCGGCACCACCAGGGCGGTGAGGACGGAGCCCAGCACGATCTCGGTGATGATGTTGGGCAGGGTGTTGGCCGTGTTGAAGGCGGAGGCGACCGCGGGGCCGAGCGCCGCGCCGATGAGCACGGTGCGGATGAAGCCGGTGACGCGGGAGATGAGGGTGGCCACCGCCATGGAGCCGGTGGCGCGCACGACCGAGGTGTTGCTCGTGCCCTCCTCGCCGTCACCGGTGTCCGCGGCACTGGTGTCGCTGTCCTTGTCGGTTTTGGTTGGGGCCTCGAGTGTTGCGGTCGCCGCTGCGGCGCCTGCCCCGGCGGGTGCGTCCAGGTCCTCGTCGTCGATGTCGACGACGTGGATCGTGTCCGTGGAGGCTGCGTCCTTGCTCTCTTTGCTGTCTTTGGCGTTGCCTCCGGGCGCCGCGGACTGCGCGGCGTCGGACTCGCTGCTTTCGCCCTTGGGGCTGGTGGTCAGCATCGATTTGTCGGGCTGGTTCGGGTCCTCTTCCGGGCCCTGAACCTTGGCCGGTGGTTGCGGCACCGGGGCGGGCGGCGCCGGGGTGACGATGCGCCGGCGTAAGCCAGCGGTGCGCTCGGCGTCATCCTGCTGTGTCACGGATGTTCTCCAATCACGGGTTTGGTGGTTCGTCCGGGTTGTGCGGCTGCCTGTTCGGCGGCTGGGTGGGTGGCGCGTGTGGCGGCGGGTCGTTCCCGGTCGCCGCCGGCGCGTGCTCGCCTGAGTTGGGGGCCCGCGAGCGTCGCTTCCGCCCGACCGTGAGCGCGAGCAGCACCGTCACGACGGCGCTGAGCGCGGCGACGAACACCCACCCGCGCACGGCGATCGCCGCGGTGCGCACGGTGATGTCCACGGGCTGCGACATCGGCGCGCCCTTCGGCCCCGCGAGGAACAGCTTCAGGTCGGTCCCCCGCTTCGTCTCCGGCAGGTCCGCCGTCATCTGCACGGTCACGGAGCCCCGCGCGGGAATCCGCATCTCGCGCGGCACGTTGAGCGTCGCGCCCTCGGGCCCGCGGTACTGAATCGACGTTTGCACGGGCAGCGGCATGCCGTTTTGGGCGACGATGAGCAAAGGGCTGCTTGGCGACGTCCGCGTGTACACATTCCCCGGCGGAATCAGCGCAACCGAACGGCGCAGCTCTGTCAGCGTGTCCCGGGAGCCGGCGAGTCGGCCGCTCGTCGCGGCGGCGGCGTCGGAGTATTCGTGCACGCTGCGCCGCTCGCCCGTGCTCAGCGCGGTGATGAGGTCGCGGCGCAGCGGGAGCGTGTACCCGTAGCGGGTCAGTGCGATGGAGGAGTCCGGCGCAAGCAGCTCGGTGAGGTCGTTGGTAAACCGCGCCTGCTGCGTGGTGGCCATGATCTCGGAGTCGGTGAACGCACCCGGGTCGGAGTACGGGGTGCCCACGTTCGCGGCGGCCGGAACCTCTGCGGGTGCCTCCAGGTAGGCGTTGAGCGACACGGGCTGCGCCCCGCCGTTGGTCACCAGGTCCGCCACTGTGCCCAGCAGCACCGACGCGGTGTCCGCGTCCCACGTCGCGGGCGGGTTCACCAGCACCGGCTCCGTCGCCGGTTCGCCCTCCCACGTCCACGCCTGCTGCGCAGCGAGGCGGATGGCCGATGCAGCGTTGACGGCGCGCGAGTGGTCGGAGTCCATGGTGTAGTCGAAGCGGGTGACCTCGGGGGCGTAGGACACGGTGGTCGGTGCGGGACCGACGGTGGCGAGCACCGATGCCAAGTCGTCCTGGTACCCCACCGCGAGAACGTTCGGCGCGGCCCACGCGAACCGCTGCGCCGCGGGGCCGTCCCCTTCCGATGTTTCACGTGAAACATCGCCGGCGGGTGACCCGGACTCGATCGTGTTGCCGGGGAGCAGCACGCGCACGGTCTGCACGGGCATGGGCGCCGCGGCGGAGCTGGCGGAGCCGGGCGTGTTCGCCTCCAGGGCGTCGACGCCAGTGTGCTCGGCGGCCGCCTGCGCCGCGAGCGCCTCGGTGCGCTCCCACGCGGCCTGCATCCCCTCCTCGGCGACGGTGGACCGGGAGTGGTCCGCCCACCCGAGGGCCGGGATGCTTTCCCCCTCCAGCGCCGTATTGCCGGGGACGACCGTATTGAGCATCCCCGCGTTGCCCAGGATGCGCTCCAGGACGGTCGGGCCGCGCTCGATCGCCTCGCGCATGAGCCACGGGTCCCCAGTGCGCGCGACGGCGTCGAGGTCTGCGTTCGCCCACGGCAGGGCCACGGTGCAGCTTTGTGCCGAGACCTGCCGCAGTTTTTCCAGGAACGCGGCCGCGTCGTCCTGGCCTGGCCCAGGGGCCGGCGACCAATCGTCGTCGTGGGAGCCCCAGGAGTCACGGAGTCGCTGCGGTTCCTTCACCACCGGCTGGCGCTCCTGCGAGATGACGTAGCCGCGACTCATCCGGTCGACGGTGTCCACGAGCGCCGGGTCGATGGCGGCGCACGTGGCCTCGCGGACCGCGGGCGTCTGCGTCGCGGCGAGGTAGCCGTCCACGAGCTGGTCCAGCCTTCCGCCGGGCGCGATCTCGGTGGCCAGGGCGTCGGAGGCGAGGACCAGCTGGGGCTCCTCGGGCGCGTCGCCGGTCTCCCCGGGGACGATGTCCACCGGCGCGGCAATTGGGTACAGGGCGGTCATGCCGCCGGGGGCGGCGCCGTCGGCGAGCCCGCGCACCGTGAGGTGGAAGCGCTCGGAGTCGAGCGGGGCGCCGTTGGCGTCGACAAGCACCAGGCTCACGGGATACGTGCCGAGCGCGCTGAGGCCGAGGGAATCGCTGTGCAGGTCGACGTCGATCTCGGCGGACTCGCCCGCGGCGATGCGCTTATCGACGCTCACGCGCTCCCCCGCCACGCCGTACTCGCCAGTCGCCGCGATCGTGGCCATGCGCTGGTCCGCGACCGAGCCGGTGAGCGGGCCGCGGCGGGGCACGATGCTCAGGCCCTTGAGCGTGCGCTGGGACGTATTGGTGACGCGAAGTTTCACGTGAAACGGATCGTGCGCCTGGACCGAGTCTGGTGCCTCGATCGCGGCGAGCCTGGCCAGTGCGCCCTCCCCCTCGCGGACGTTGGGGTTGACCCACTGGTCCGTCACCGACGGGTCGGACGGGTCGGTGGGCACGGGGAGCGTCGCCGGGATGCCCGCGACGGACAGGCCCGGTGCGCCGACGACGAAGAGGGCCGCCGCGCCGAGCGCGCCGACCGCCCGCGCGTGCATGGGTCTGGTGCTCCCGCCGTGGCCGTGGGTCATCGCGGGGTGACCCTTCCGGCCTCAAACTCGGCGCGCGCCAGGTCCGGGAGACGGTCGTACGCCACGCGGGCCAGTTTGCGCTCGTCCGCGTAGGCGAGCCGCTCGATGAGCTCGCTCAGCGGCACCCAGGCCACCTCGGTGACTTCGGGGTCCTCGTCGTTGAGGATGCCGTCGACGTAGCGGAGCAGGTTGTGGTGCACCGTCTTGTGGATGCGCACCCCGTCGGAGACGAACCAGTAATCGATCGTGCCGAGGGTGTCGAAGGCCTCGCCGACGATGCCGGTCTCCTCCCACACCTCGCGCTCCGCGGTGCGCCACTGGTGCTCGCCGTCCTCCACGTGGCCCTTGGGCATGGACCAGAGGAGTCGCCGGCGGCGGTCGAGGCGCCCGATCAGCGCCACGTACAGCTGCGACATGTCCACCTTTTTGGTCTCCGGGTGCACCGCCTCGGCGAGCCCGGACACGACGAGGCCGCCCGCCGACGTCTCGTCCCGCGTGACCATCCCCGAGTTCTCGTGGTGGCTGTAGTGCGATTGACGACGATTCCCGCCCCGGCCCCGCTTCCGCCGCGCAGCATTCTTGCCGCCCTTGGGGTGCTTGCCCTTGCCGCCCTTGGCGTCGTCCTTCCCGTTGGACTGGTTCTTTGGTTGGCCCTTGGACTGGTTCTTCGGCTGGTTCTTGGCCTGGCTTCCGCCGCGCCCGCGGTGGCGGCGGCGCCGACCCCCACGGCCGCGGTTGCCGTTGCCGCCGCCGTTCTCGCTCTGCTTGGCCTGGCCGCCCTGCTGGTTGCCCCGTTGGAATCCGCTCCCCTGGCGCCGCCGGCGCCACCGCTACCGCCGGCGCCGTTGGGACGGGCGTCGGTGCGGTTGGGTGCGGAGCCCTGGGAGGGCCGTGTGTTCTCGTTCATCCGCCTTATCGTATCGGTCAGCGGGCCGTTTGTGGTATTTAACAGGCCCTTACGGTCCACGGGAACGGGCAGGTATCGTGTGACGGGTGACTACGCCGAAGACTTACCCTCCCCTGTTCGACCTCCCCGACGCTGACGACCCCAACGCGGCGGCGGTGTTGTTGGCGCGTGCGCAGGGGGGCGTCGATAAGCTTGCCCCATTCTTGACGCCGCTGGCCGCTCGTTTCGCGGAGCGCGGCGAGACCTTATATATGGTCGGCGGGCCGGTGCGCGATGCGATGCTGGGCAGGCTCGGGCACGACCTCGATTTCACCACGTCGGCGCGGCCGGAGGTGACGCAGGAGATTCTGCGCGAATGGGGCGAAAACACGTGGGACGCGGGCATCGAGTTTGGCACCGTCGCCGCGGTGAAGCACGGCAAGCAGGTCGAGATCACGACGTTCCGCGCCGATCTCTACGACGGCGTGACGCGCAACCCCGAGGTCACCTTCGGCGACACGCTCGAGGGCGACCTGGTCAGGCGCGACTTCGCCTGCAACGCGATGGCGATCGAGCTTTCGCTTGTCGACGCCACCCTCACCCCCACCTTCCACGATCCCGTCGGCGGACTCGACGATCTGCTCGCGCGCCGGCTCGACACGCCCCAGGCGCCGGAGATCTCGTTCCGGGACGACCCGCTGCGCATGCTGCGCGCCGCGCGCTTTGTCTCCCAGCTCGGCTTCGAGGTCGCGCCACGCGTCTTCGATGCGATGCGTGCGATGGCCGGCGAGATCGACCGCATCACCGTCGAGCGTGTGCAGGCGGAGCTGGACAAGCTCATGCTCGGTGCGCGCCCTTGGGAGGGCATCGATCTGCTCGTGCAGACAGGTCTTGCCGACGAGGTGCTGCCGGAGATTCCAGCGCTGCAGCTGGAGCAGGACGAGCACATGCAGCACAAAGACGTGTACCGCCACTCGCTGACGGTGCTGCGGCAGGCGACCGAGCTGGAGGACGAGGGCCCGGACCTGAAGCTGCGGTGGGCGGCGCTCATGCACGACATTGGCAAGCCGGATACCCGCGCGGCCAAGGAGGGCGGTGGCGTGAGCTTCCACCACCACGAGGTGGTCGGGGCGAAGATGACGCGCAAGCGCATGCGGAAGCTGAAGTACCCGAAGCACGTGATTGAGGATGTGGGTCAGCTCGTGTTTCTGCACATGCGCTTCCACGGCTTCGGCGAGGGCCAGTGGACGGATTCCGCGGTGCGCCGCTACGTCACCGACGCCGGCGACCTCCTCCCCCGGCTGCACAAGCTGGTGCGCGCCGACTGCACCACGAGGAATCCAAAGAAGGCACGCCGCCTGCAGCGCACTTATGATCATTTGGAAGAGCGCATCGCGGACATCGCGGCCAAGGAGGACCTCGCCCGCGTGCGCCCCGACCTTGATGGCAACGAGATCATGCAGATTCTCGGGCTCGAGCCGGGCCCCCAGGTGGGCAAGGCGTGGAAGTACATGAAGGAATTGCGACTCGAGCGCGGCGAGCTCGATCACGACGAGGCGGTCGCGGAGCTCAAGGCGTGGTGGGCAGCGCAAAGCGAATAGCGGGCTGACCCGGCCCGCAGGAGGGCAGGTGGAGCAACATTGCATGTTTCACGTGAAACATTGGATGAAGTGCGCGCAGGCATTAAGGACATGTGGCTCGTCGGGCTGGGGTTGATCCCGCTCGGCCTCGCATTCGGCCTCCTTATGACCCAATCCGGCTTCGCCTGGTGGTGGACGCCGATCTTTTCAGTGGTCATCTACGCCGGGTCGATGGAGTTCCTGGCCATCAATATGGTCGCGTCCGGGATCGGGCCGCTGTCTGCCGCCGTCACCGGCTTCATGGTGAACTTCCGCCACATCTTCTACGGGCTCACCTACCCGCGCCACCTCATCCGCTCGTGGTGGGGCCGCCGCTACTCCGCGTACGCGCTTACCGACGAGACCTACGCCATCGTCTCCGCCCGCGGCCCCAACGCCCCGGTGAGCGGTCCCCGGCTGCTAACCATCCAGGTGGTGTGCCAGCTATTGTGGGTCATCCCCGGGATCATCGGGGCGCTCGCCGGCCAAATCATCCCGCCCGACGTGCAAGGCATGGAGTTCGCGCTCAACGCGCTGTTCATCGTCCTGGCGTACGAGGCCCTGCAGTCTTCCCGGGACTTCGGGGCCGTCGTGCTTGCAATGGGGATGGGCATTCTGGCGATGGTGCTGGTGCCCTCCTCGATGCTCATGGTGTCACTGATTGCGTACTTCCTCCTCTTGCTCGTGCGTTACTGGGTTCCGGCGTTGGACAAGAAACTCACGTGGAGGGTGCGCTAATGGGACTGCCTGTTGGGATTACCGCGTCGATGGTGTGGGCGGTCCTCATCCCAGTCTGTTTCGTCACAGTGGCGTTAAGGGCCCTGCCCTTCTCCTTCCTCAAACTGCTCAAGGGCAGCCCGTTCATTGAGTTCCTCGGGCTCTACATGCCCGTCGGCGTGATGACGGTCCTCGTGGTGTACACGATTGGCGGCGCATCCTATGCCCCGGGCGGGGTTGGCGCTGCCCTGATCGCGAGCGTTGCGACGCTTGCGCTCCACGCTTGGCGACGCTCCCCCGGCCTCTCAATCTTCGCCGGCACACTTTTGTACATGGCCTTGGTGAACCTGGTGTTCTAGGTTCGGCGGTGTGTTGGGGCCGGGGGCCGGTAAATACCGATAGTAAGACCCCGACAACGCGCTCCTGGGCGGCGAGAACGGTATCCTCATATCGGTATCTGTGTGTGCCACGGGAGTAGCGCCGGCACAATCCTCCCCGATGTCCATAGAACTCTGGACAAATACAGAAACGTAGCGGTAGCCTTGTCTGCACTGCCGACCACAGGCATGGAATGTGAACCGACATAAGGAGTATCTGATGAAGCGCACCATTGCCGCGGGACTCGCTACCGTTACCGCCCTCTCCCTCGCCGCTGTTCCGGCGCAGGCTGCGGAAGATTCGAACGAATTCATCGAGGGTGTGCGCGAAGCCGTCGAAGGACCGAAGGGCGTTGTGGAGGATACTCTTCAGGGCGCTGAAGAGGGTGCTCGACAGGGTATGGAAAAGCGCAAGCTCGACAAGAAGCTCGAGGATGAGGGTTACGGCGCTGCCCCGAAGACCGACGGTGCGAAGGACATGATCGTCGGATCCGTAGAGCAGGGCTCCAGTGCCGATCAGGCGTACCAGGCTACGCAGGCGGGCTGGATCCTCACTTGGGTCGCTGTCGCAGCCGCTGGCCTTGGTGCCATCGGCTTCGTTGCCAACCAGGCGGGTCTGCTGCCGAACATGCCGTTCTAGTCGCAGCTTTGCCCTAATTTCCGGGCAGCTCATTCGCACCCCCAGCTAGAGGCTCGTTGAAGTCTCGGTGGCTGGGGGGTTTTGCGTGGGTCGGTGTCATCTGTGGGCACGAGGCAGTACCCCCGAAGTAACGAAAAGTATTTATGAAAATAGAGACAAACGGGGTAACGCTTCGCGCAACCGCTTCGATACGTCAAATAGTAAGCAGCTGCCAAAGGTTTTTCTGGCAAATGCTTGCGCACCTTGAACAGAACGTTCTCGGTTTAACCCTCATCGAGGTGCGACCCCGCCCCTCGACCCCTACGAGAGAGGAACTTCCCATGAAGCGCTCCGCATCCGCTGCACTCGCAGCAGTAACCGCACTGTCCCTCGCCGTCGCTCCGGCGTACGCGCAGGATGACGCCAACGGCCCGAAGGAGGATCAGGGAGCCTCTTCTTCCCAGGCTGAGGGCAAGGATGGGGAGAAGACCGGCTCCTCCGACATCACCGATGAGGCCGCAAAGGACTACTTCGAGGCCAACAAGGACAAGGCCACCGGCATCGTCAAGGCGTCTACCGAGGGCAAGGATGGCGAGTCCAAGGATCTGAGCGACGCATTCCTGTCCTCCATCAAGAGCGACAAGGCGAACGATTGGGCACCGGGCAAGACCGCCAACATCCTGCTCGGTACCGGTATCGGCGCGCTCGTACTCGGCGTCCTGGCTGCCGTCGCTGCAAGCGGCGCAGTTCCGGGCCTGGGCAACATCAAGCTCCCGTTCTAAGCTCGAGCGCCTCGTACCGAGGTAGCTTTACGCCCCCGGGCCAACTGTGTGCAGTCGGGCTCGGGGGCGTTGTTGTATCAGTGCCACCGGAACAAAAGCAGCTGTCTCTAATGTGCGACCTATATCACCAAATAGAAGGTTGCGTTCCTAACCCGGAGCACTTATGCTCGGTACCAGTGGTTGATACAAGGTCGCCACGTCGACAACGTGAACTGCCCTGGACAGGGCGGTGGGCTGAACTCGGCCGGACGGCCAGGTGGATTCCGGGGCTCCTGGGGTCGGTGCATACGCATCCAGTCGTGTGTCGAACACCCCAACAGGAAAGGAATCCACCATGTCCATAGACACTCAAGACAAAACCGTCACCTTCAAGGTCGAACTGCGCAACGACGCAAACGTCGGTCCCCTCTACCGCATCAGCGGCGCGGTGAAGATCAAGAACCTGGTTGACCTCATCAGTATCGAGGATCTCACCGCGAACCCCCGTCGTCCGAAGCGCACGACGATCACCGAGGACATCATGCAGACGATCCAGACTGCGCCGGAGATGCTCCCCTTCTACTCCAAGGGCATCCTGATCGGATCCTCGGACGTGGTCGAGCGCGACCGTGATCGCTTCCAACTGCACTTCGCGGACCCGGAACGCGAAGGCGTCCTCGACGGCGGCCACAACCTGATGGCCATCGCGCTGGTACTCCTCGGAGAGGTCGGCGCGAACGAGAAGGTGCTGCGCAAGATCAAGTACTGGGACCAGCTCAAGGAAGCCTGGGCCGAGAACACGAATGCGCTCAAGGCGCTGCGCCAGGAGACCTCCCCTACCCTCGACGCGCTCGTCCCGCTCGAGATCATCGCGCCCCTCGCGGGCCCGGATGTTGGCGACGGCCTCGCTGAGTTCAACAACCTGATTATGGGCATCTGCGCGAACCGCAATCAGAACGCCCAGTTGGCGGCCGACGCGATCGCGAACAAGAGCGGCGTCTTCGACTTCCTCAAGGAGTCCATGCCTGCAGAGCTGGCTGACCAGGTCACGTGGAGTACCAACGACAACAAGCGGATCGACCCCCGCATGCTCGTCTCGCTGCTGTGGGTGTCGCTGGGCAAGGTGCCGACGCTTGGCAACTACGGCATCAAGCCCATCACGCCAACCTCCGCGTACTCCAGCAAGGCGGCCTCGCTGCAGCGATTCACCGACCTGGTCGAGGCGGACGGCGCGGCCGAGAAGACAGACGACGGGAAGAGCTACGTGGTCCTCGACGGCTACATCGCGTCGGCCTTCGAGATGATCGTTGACATCCTCAATTGCCACGATTACATCTACACCGGCTTCAAGGACGCCTATAACGAGAACGGCGGTTCCTTCGGGCGCATCGGCGCGGTGAAGAAGACGTCGAAGGGCACGAACCGCACCCTGGTCACGAACGAGCTTGTTGAGCACGAGGTGCCGCCGGCCGGCTACCTCATCCCGCTCCTGTTCAGCATCCAGGCGCTGATCAAAGACGACGCCGAGGCCGGACGCCTGACATGGCACAAGCCGCCGCTGGAGTTCCTGCAGGCGCCGGGCAACCTGACCAAGCTCGTCGGCGCGCTGAAGCCGATCATCGAGATGGCCAACTGGAACCCGCAAACCGTCGGCAAGAATTCGGCCTCATACGAGGTCACCTACGCCAAGCTCAGGGAGCTGCTTTTCGACGACCTGCTCGGGTAGCTCCCCTACCCGATCTCCGGGAACTTCACCTTCGCCTCGCCCCAGAGCCCCTCGAACTCCATCCGGGTCAGGCGGGTGGAGGTGATGCCCTCCAGCGCGTCGTAGGAGTCGGGGTGCGGCACCGCGCCCATCGGCTCGTTGGCCTGGCCGATGACGCGTCCTTCGGTGTACACACCGGTGATGGTCTCGTTCGGGTCCAGCTCGATCATGCGGACCATGGTGCAGCGGTCGCTCGAGATCTCCTCGAGCTCCGCAATGTTGAGCAGCTCTCCCCCGAGCTCCGGCACCTGGTAGTGGATGCGCACGTAATGTTTCACGTGAAACATCTCCTTCTAGTGTTGCGATTCGTCGGCACCAGCGTAGCGCGAGACGTACGAGGAGCAGATCACCAGCTGCGTCATGTGGTAGATCATGAGCGGAATAATGAGGGTGCCCAGGGTCGCCCCGCCAAACATCACCGAGGCCATGGGCAGGCCCGTGGCCAACGACTTCTGCGTCCCGCACTGCTGGATGGCCACGGTGTCCGCGCGGTTGAAGCCGAGCGTGCCCGGCACCCAGCCCGTCACCCACAGCATCGCCACGACGAGGGCCGCCGCAAGCGCGATGAGAAACAGAATCTGCCACAGCGGCAGCTGCGTCCACACTCCGGCGACGACGCCCTGGGAGAACGCCGAGTAGACGACCATCCAGATCGACCCGCGGTCCACGATCTTGGTCGCCTTGGACGCGGCGATCTCGCGGACCGGGGGCAGGAAGTTGTGAGCCAGTTGGCCGAGGAGGAACGGGAGGAGGAGTTGGATGGAAATGTCGAGGAAGACGGAGGCGTCGATAAGCACTCCCCTGCTCGAGCGCATGAGCAGCATGGCGAGGAGCGGGGTGGCGACCACGCCGACGAGCGATGAGAGGCTCGCGGCGACGACCGCGCCGCTGACGTTGCCGCGCGCGATGCCGGTGAGCGCGACGGAGGATTGGACTGTCGACGGCACGAGCGTGAGGAAGAGGATGCCCTGGTAGAGCTCCGGCGAGACGACCGCGGAGAGCGGGCGAAGGAGGATGCCGATGAGCGGGTACACGACGAACGTGCACGCGAGGATGGCGGCGTGGAGCCTCCAGTGGGTCAGGCCGTTGAGGGCCTCGCGGGTGGAGAGGCGCGCGCCGTAGAGGAAGAAGAGGAGCGCGATCGCGAGCTTGACCGCGACGCTGAATCCGTCGGCGAAAGCGCCCCGCGCGGGCAGGACGAACGCGATGAGGGCCGAGACGATGATGCCGGCGACCAGGGGGTCGATGCGGGTGAGGAAGTTTGGCATGGTTGAAGTCTATGCTGGGGCGCATGCGATTGAGCGACACATTGACACTCCGCGACCTGGAAATCCGCAACCGCATCTGGCTGCCGCCGATGTGTCAATACCAGGCGAGCGGGCGCGACGGCATCCCGCGGTCCTGGCACATGGTGCACTACGGGGCGCGCGCCGCAGGCGGCTTCGGGCTCATCATCGCGGAAGCCTCCGGCGTCGTGCCCGAGGGACGCATTTCCCCGTTCTGCGCGGGTATTTGGTCCGACGAGCACGCGAAGGCGTGGGCGCCGATCGTGGACTTCGCGCACGAGATGGGTGCGAAGATGGGGATCCAGCTGGGCCACGCGGGCCGGAAGGCGTCAACCTACCCCATGTTGCCCGACAACAAGGGGCGCGGGACAGTGCCGCCGGAGGAGGGTGGCTGGGAAACGCTCGGCCCGAGCGCGATCGCCGCGGACGGGCAGGCCGTCCCCCGCGCGATGACGCTGGAGGAGGTTCGCGCCGTGCCCGGGCAGTTCGCCCAGGCCGCGAAGCACGCCGTTGACGCCGGGTTCGACCTCGTGGAGATCCACGGCGCGCACGGCTACCTGCTCCACCAGTTCCTCTCCCCCATGTCCAACCAACGCTTCGACGAGTACGGCGGCGACTTCGACGGCCGCACCCGCCTCCTGCGGGAGGTCGTCGACGCCGTCCGCGCGGCCATCCCCGAGGGCATGCCACTGCTCGTGCGCCTCTCCGCTACCGATTGGGTCGAGCCCGACGGCTGGCGCGCGAAGGATACAGAGCGCCTCGCTCCCCTGCTCGCCGACGCCGGCGTGGACCTCATCGACGTCTCCACCGGCGGCAACGTCCCCGCCGACATCCCTGCCGCGCCCGGGTACCAGGTCGACTTCGCCCGCCGCGTCCGCGAGGCCGCCGGTCTCCCCACCGCCGCGGTGGGCATGCTTGTCGACGCCACCCAGACCCAAGCCATCCTAGACCGCGAAGAGGCCGACGCGGTCCTCATCGGTCGCGCGGCGTTGCGCAATGCCGGGTGGGCCATTGACGCGCTGCGGGAACTCGGTGCGGCACCGGCGGAACTGCCGTACCCGGATTCGTACTTCCGCGGATGGGACCGCGCGGCGCTGCAGGAGTAGGTGCGGCGCGATAGTTGAGTCCCCCAACGATTGGAATGCCAACCATTGGAGATCGCAGTAATGGGGTATCTGGGTGAACCTAGACTTGTCCGTCGGTCGCGACTAGGTTTTCGCCCTGATCCTCCAACGGCACTTCTCGCAGCCCCGCCACGGAGGGGCCGGACACCTTCTCACCCGTGGCGGTATTGAACACGGAGCCGTGCGCGGTGCACTTCACGTTCTCGCCCTCGACGACGGTGATCTTCTGCTGCTGGTGCGGGCAGACCGAAGAGTAGGCGACGTACTCGCCGGCGGTCGGCTGGGCGATGATGAAGTGGTCGAGGATGACCGAGCTGCCCACGGGGACCGCGGTCTTGGCTACCTCCTCGCTCGGGGGCTCGCCGCAGGCGGCGAGGAACGCGCCGGCGAAGGTGGTGGCAGTGCCGAGGAGGAAGAGGCGTCGTGAACAAGTCATGCCTTTATCGTAGCCTCTTTCATCTGTGCGACATAGGCGGATAGTTCCCCGGTGAGCGCGTCCATGTCCGTAATCCGCGCCGGCTCGGGGTGCGTGTGCTCTGTGTACTTGGACACGATGTTGGCGATGGCGGAGCCGGTAATCGCGCCTGCCGCGCCGGCCGCGATCGCGTCGGCGACGTGCTGCGGAGTTGAAATGCCGAAGCCAAGCAGCACCGGCGCCCCGCCGTACGACTGCACGTTGTCCACCACTTCGCGCAGACCCTCCACTGATGCGGCCTTGTCGGCCCCGGTCACGCCGTCGCGGGAGATGGCGTAGATGTAGCCACGGGACTGCGCCGCCACCCCCTCGAGCGTCTGCGCGCTCGCCTTTGCGGGTGCGATGTAGATCGGGCAGATGCCCGCCGCCTCCGCCGCCGCACTGAACGCTGCCGACTCGCGCACGGGCACGTCGGGCAGGAGCACGCTGTCCGCTCCCGCATCGCGGAACGCCGCGTAGAACTCGTCCAACCCGCGCACGTAGGCGACGTTGGCGTAGATGAGCATGCCGATGGGGAGATCCGGGTAGCGCTCGCGGATGGTCCGCACCTGCGCGAGAGCCTTATCGACGCTCGCGCCTCCGTCCAGCGCACGCACATGAGCCGCCTGGATCGCGGGACCGTCCGCGACCGGGTCGGAGAACGGAACGCCGAGTTCGAGGGCGTCGGCTCCGGCGGTCACGACGGCGTCGATAATGCGCAGCGCGTCCTCGGGGGTGGGGTCGGACAGCATGACGAAGGGGACGAATGCCCCCTCGCCTTTCGCCCGCAGTGCCGCGAACGTTGAATCGTAACGTGACGTAGTAGGGGTGGACATCTTAGTTGGTCTCCTTCCGTGCAATTACCCAGTCCGGGTGGTCCTCCAGGGTCGCGCGAACGTGCGCGACGTCCTTGTCTCCGCGGCCCGAGAGCGACACGAGGATGGTCAGGGGCTCTGCATCGCGCGGGTGCGAGGCTGCGCGGTCGAGCGCGTACGCGAGCGCGTGCGAGGACTCGAGGGCCGGAATGATGCCCTCGTACCGAGACAGCATCTGGAACGCGCGCAGCGCCGCCTCATCGGTGACGGGGGCGTACCGAGCGCGCCCGGACTTGGCCAGGTGCGCGTGCTCGGGGCCGACGGCCGGGTAGTCAAGCCCGGCGGAGATGGAGTAGGACTCCTCCACTTGCCCGTCGGCGTCGCGCATGAGGTAGGAGCGCGTGCCGTGGAGGATGCCCACGGTACCGGCTGCGATCGCGGCCCCGTGCTTGCCCACGCCGACACCCTCTCCCCCGGGCTCCACGCCGACGAGCTCGACGGCGGACTCCTCGATGAAGTCGGCAAACATGCCGATCGCGTTCGAGCCGCCGCCGACGCAGGCGCACACCACATCCGGCAACGCGCCCACGCGGTCCTGCATCTGCGCCTTCGCCTCGGTGGAGATGACGCGGTGGAGCTCCTTCACCATTTTGGGGAACGGGTGCGGACCCGCCGCCGTGCCGAGCAGGTAGTGGGACTCGTGGAAGGTGGCGGTCCAGTCGCGGAGCGCCTCGTTCACCGCGTCCTTGAGCGTGCCGGCGCCCGAGTCCACGCCGACGACTTCCGCGCCCATGAGACGCATCCTGTAGACGTTGGGCTCCTGGCGGGCCATGTCGACCTTTCCCATGTAGATCACGCAGTCCAGGCCCAGGAGCGCGCACGCGAGCGCCGTCGCGGTGCCGTGCTGGCCGGCGCCGGTCTCCGCGATGATGCGGGTCTTGCCCATCTTCTTGGCCAGGAGCGCCTGGCCGATCACCTGGTTTGTCTTGTGCGCGCCGCCGTGGACGAGGTCCTCGCGCTTGAGAAAGATCCGCGCGTTGGCGCCATCGAGCGGCAGGTTCCGGCACTCGGTGAGCGGCGTGGGGCGGCCGAGGTAGTCGCGGAGCAGGCCTCGGTATTCGGCCATGAACTCTTCGTCCTCCCACGCGTCGACGAAGGCGCGCTCGAGCTGGTCAAGCGCGGGGAGGAGCGACTCCGGCACGTACTGGCCGCCGAACTCGCCGTAGTAGGCTGGCAGGATCGTGCTGCCGCCGTGGGTGTAATCACTCATTGTTCGTCCTTGGGTAGTGGTAATTGCCAATGATGTTGAATGCGCGCCGCAGCGCCGCTGCGTCCTTCCGCCCGGCCCACGCGCCGGCGCCCGCCGGGTACTCCACCCCGGAGTTCAGGTCCACGCCCGTGCAGCCGACGCTGAGCGCATCCTCGAGGTTGCCGGGGTGGAGTCCGCCGGCGAGCAGCGCGTGGCCGCGTACCTGGGCCGGAATGTCGGCCCAGCGGAAGGTCTCGCCAGAGCCCCCGTCGCGCGCGTCGAGCACAAGCTTGTCCGCACTCCCCTGCAGCCCCAGCGCGACCCCGCCCCCATCACCGGCGCTCATGGAAACCGCGCGCCACACCTCGATGCCGGCGCCGACCTCCCCGCGGACGCGGCCGACGAGGTCGAGCTCCGCCTCGATCGACCCTTGGTAGGGCGCATGGACCTGGACGGCGGCGATGCCGGGCTGGATGAGGTCCTCGTACCCGGAGGCCCGCCGGGAAACCGCGACGTACTTGAGGCCCGGCTCGTGCGCGATAATGTCAGCCGATGTTTCACGTGAAACATTGCGGGGGCTCGCCTCTTCGAAGATGAGGCCGCCGTAGACGGCGCCCGCTGCCTTGGCCGCCTGCGCCGCCGACCAGGAGGTGAGGCCGCAGACCTTGTTCGGCCCGTACACCAGCTCGCGGGCAGCGAGGTCGACGTCCGGCTGGCCTGTCAGCTGCGAACCGACGAGGAAGCCGTCGGAGTGCGCGCCGAGCTGGCGCACGGTCTCGACGTCGCGGATGCCCGACTCGGCAACCACCGCCGCCCCTTCGGGCGCGAGCGTGGCCAGCCGGGCCGAGCGCGTGAGGTCGATGGTGAGGTCGTGGAGGTTCCTGTGGTTGACGCCGAAGATGCGCGCCCCGAGCCGGGTGGCGCGCGCCGCTTCCTCCTCGTCGATCACCTCGGTGAGGACGTCCATCCCAAGCGAGTCCGCGAGCGCGGACAATCGGGCGTAGGTGGCGTCGTCCAACACTGAAAGCATGAGGAGGATGGCGTCCGCGCCGTAGTAGCGGGCGGCGTAGACCTGGACGTCGTCGATGATGAAGTCCTTGCACAACACCGGGAGGTGGGTGCTCGACGCCACGGTCGCCAGGTGGTCGTAGTCTCCGCCGAAGCGGTCCGGCTCGCACAGCACCGAGATGCCGGCGGCGTACCGGGAGTAGATGCGCGCGATAGCGCCTGGCTCGTAGTGGTTGCGGATCAGACCCAGCGAGGGTGAGGAGGACTTGCACTCCATGATGAAGCTCGTCCCCTCCCGCTTGAGGTTGTCGTAGAGGGAGCGCTCCGATTTGGGTAACGTGTCGAAATTGACGTGGGCGACACGCTGCCGGATTTCGGTAAGGTGACCCTTTCGGCCCTCGACAATATCCTCCAGCACCGTGGGCAACTCGGCGGGCTTAGGCACTGTAGTCAGCCTCCTCGTGGCGGCGCAACCAGGTGTGCACGGTGGCGTCGGCAAGCAATGCGAGCGCATGCTGCACGCCGTCGGCGATGGTGTCGGTGGTGCCGTAGAGGTAGAACATGGCGCCGGCGGTGGCGGCGACAGCGTCGCGGTGCGCCTGCGGGCCTTCGCCGGCGAAGGTGGCGCGCATCGCCGCAGCGTTCGCTTCCCCGTCGCCACCGCGCAGGTCCTCCAGCGAGTGGCGCGCGAGGCCGAGCTCCTCCGGGGTGACGGTGGAGTGGGTGATCGTGCCGTCACGGTCGAGCTCCCAGATCTGCGATTCGCCGTGGACCGCGAGCTCGTCGGTGCCCGCCCCGTGGACAACCATGGCGCGGCCGCGCCCGAGCTCGCGCATGGTCTCTGCGATGAGCTGGCCTTGCGCCGGGTTGGCAATGCCCATGATTTGGAACTCGGGGCGCGCCGGCGACAGCAGCGGGCCCATCGTATTGAAGAGCGTGGACACGCCGAGCGCCTTGCGCACCGGCTGCACGTGCGCGATCGCCGGGTTGTACGCCGGCGCGAACAGGAACGTGAAGTTGGAGGACTCGAACTGGCGCACGGCGCGCTCCGGGTCCAGGTCCAGCGGGATGTTCAGCGCCTCGAGCACGTCCGCCGACCCGGACTTGGACGATACCGAGCGGTTGCCGCACTTGATCATCTTCACCCCGCCGGCGGCCGCGACCAGCGAGGCGGCCGTGGTGATGTTGATGGTGTCCGCGCCGTCGCCGCCGGTGCCCGCGGTGTCCATGAGCCCCTCCCCCGTCACGGGGAACGGCCGGCCGGCCGCGAGGAACGCGCGCGCCGCGCCCGCCACGTCGGCGAAGGTCTCGCCGCGGGTGCGGATGGTGGCGAGCAGCGCGGCGATGTGGACGTCGTCGTAATCGCCCACCGTGAGCGGGGTGAACGCCTCGACCGCCTCCTCCAGCGAGGGTGCATGGTTGTCCAGGAAGCGCTTGAGGATTGCCAGGGATTTATCGGTTGCCATTGTTCGTTCCTTTCTTCAGCAGCAGGTCCACGCTGCGCCGCAGCATCGTCGGCCCTGCCGGGGTGAGGATGGATTCGGGGTGGAACTGCAGGCCAAGGGACATGCCGTCGTCGCTCGCCGCGGCCATGACCACGTCACCGATGTCGGTGGCGGTGTGCGCGAGCGCGTGCATCCCCGCCGGCACCGCGGTGGCGCCCAGCGAGTGGTAGCGCGCCACCGGCACGAGCCGCCCGCGCTGCCCCGGGATGTCGTCCACGGTCATGCCCGCAAACAGCGGCGAGTCCTGGCCGGCGTCCGTGAGGGCCATGCTTATCGACGCCCCATGCACCGGCCCGCACGGCCGCACCGCTCCCCCGAAATGCTCGACCAGGGCCTGGTACCCCAGGCAGATACCGAGGATGGGGATCCGCCCCTGCGCCCGGTCGATGAGCTCGGCCATGCACCCGGCGTCTGCGGGGTACCCGGGCCCGGGAGACAGCACTATTAAGTCTGGCTCAGTAGCGAGCACGGTGTCGGCGCTCACGGTGTTGCGAAATACTGTTGAGTCGTACTCAGCGAGCGCGTCGACCAGGTTGTACACAAACGAGTCTTGGTTATCCAGCAGGGCGATCATTTCTCCACCTCCAGTTCGGCACCGGCCGCCAGCGCGATCGCGTTGAGCACCGCGTAGGCCTTGTGCAACGTCTCGTCGGCCTCGGATTGCGGGTTGGAATCGCGCACCACACCGGCCCCGGCCTGCACCACGGCGGTGCCGCCGGTGACGTACGCGGAACGGATCACGATGCAGGTATCCATGTCGCCGTTACCCTGCAGGTACCCGACCGCACCGCCGTAGGAACCGCGCCGGTGCCCCTCCAGCTCGCGCAGCAACTCAGTCGCACGCAGCTTCGGTGCGCCGGTGAGCGTGCCCATGTTCATGCAGGCGCGGTAGGCGTCGAGGGCGTCGAGGTCCCCGGCCAGCTCGGCCGTGACCCGCGAGACCAGGTGCATCACCCGCGAGTACCGGTCCACCTGCAGCAGATCGACCACCCTGCGGGTGCCCGGAGCGGCCACGCGGGCGACGTCGTTACGCGCCAGGTCCACCAGCATGGTGTGCTCCGCGACCTCCTTCGCGTCGGTGCGCAGCTGCAGCTCCATGCGCGTATCCAGCTCGTGGTCGATCGAGCCGTCCTCGGCCAAGCCGCGCGGGCGGGTGCCGGCGATCGGGTACAGCTGGACCTCGCGGTTGGCCTGGGTGTACTTCAGGTTGGACTCCGGCGAGGCGCCGAACAGCTCGTACGCCTCCCCGCGCGTGTCCACGCCCCGGAGGTAGAACATGTACGGCGACGGGTTGGTCGCGCGCAGCTGCAGGTAGGCGGCGAAGGCGTCGGCGCACTCGGTGATAAAGCTGCGCGCCGGCACCACCTGGTAGATGTCGCCGTTGGCAATGTTGCCTTTGAGCTTATCGACGTCAGCGCAGAACCGTTCGTCCGAGATGTCGGTACGCACGCGCAAGGTGCCGGCCGCGCTCGGGGTCGGCTGGTACGCGTCGGCGGTGCCGGGCTCGGCGGTGTCGATACGCGCGGCGAGGTCGTCGAGGTCGATGCCCCCGCCGGCCGCGTCCACGCCTGCCAGGTACGCGGTCTGGGACTGGTGGTCGATGCGCAGCAGGACCTCCGCGAGCACGTACTGGTAGTCGGGGTACGTGTTCGCGCCGTCGGCAACCCGTGGTAGTTCCTCGAAGGTCTCGAGGTAGTCGTAGGCGAAGCCGCCGGCGAGCAGCGGGAAGTCCTCGTCGCCGTACCCGGCGCCGGTGGTCAGCGCGCGCAGGACTTCCACCGTGGAGATGGCGGTGAGGCGTTCGCGCTCGTCCGCGGCGTCGGAGGCGGGGAACGCGTAGACGTCGGCCTCGGCGCCCGGGGTGAGGTACTCCTCCAGCTGCTCGCGGAGCCGCGCGGCAAGCACTCGGCCGGACTCGGTGAGCGGGAGTACGGTGACGCGGTCGCCCTGGCAGGTCACGCGCAGGGAGGCGCGCAGCACCGCGACGGACTGGAGCCCGGAGCGGGTGGTGATGTCGGCCGACTCAAGCAGCACGGAGTCGGGCGTGGTGGTGCCGCCGAGGTGGGCGAACAGGCTCGCGGCATCCGCGTGGTAGCGCACGTCGCGGCGCGTTACCTGGGGCGCGGTGCCCGGTGGAGTATTCGGGGGGTTGCTCATTGTCGTCCTTCGTGTGTGCTGACACCGAGGGCTCTGGAGCGGAAAGGCCCGCGGTGCTTGAGTTGGTCCAAGCCGGCGGGCCGTGAAATGGGGAACCTACAATCGGTGGCACGCCGTCTACGCGCGCCACCACCAGTTGGTCAGAGTCATGTAGGTCACAAGAGCTACGGTAGCGGGTCGGCGCGGGATCCGCAGCAGTTTGGCAAAAGTCCTGCGTGGGCGTGAAAGTATTTCCAGTGCGCGTCGCCGTGCGCGGGCAAACAAAAAACCGCAATGTTTCACGTGAAACATTGCGGTGCGGTGGTGCGGGGCGCTACTCCTCGCCGTCGGCCTTTCCGGCCGCGCGGCGCAGCGCGTCCAGGTTCACCTGGGGCGCCGGCGCCTCTTCGGTGGGCTCGTCGGGCTCGTGCAGGGCGGCGTCGGCAAGCTTGGCTGCCTTCGTGCCGTAGTTGCCGCCGACGGCGAACGCGGCCACCGCTGCGATGAGGGCGACGGCCGGCGCGACCCAGACCCAGCCCTCCGCGATGAAGGCGAACGCCGCGCCGATCGCCATAGCGACGCCGGCCAGTAGGGCGAAAGGCCCGACGACGCGGTGGGCGGTGACCCACGTGCTCTCGTTCTTGCGCACCTCCGGGAGGCGGAGGCCGATGACGTTGTTGCCGGGAAGCTTGCCGGCGGTGGCCATCGCGCCCGGGATGAGGAAGAGGAGCGCGCCAATGATGAACAGGATGCCAAGGACGATGTTCAGCGTGGTCATGGTTGCAAACGGGGACATAGGGATAGGATAAACCGGTCCGGCTGTGGGGCCGAATTCTTGCGGCGGCTGGGTGGGGCGTGGGGGCGTCGATAAGCGACTGCCCGCTGGCGGCCGAAAAGATTTTGCGAAAGTTCGCAATTCGGGCCGTGAATAAGGAACAATAACATTCAACGGACAGGCACAACGCCCTGTCCGTTCCCTGTACATCTTCGGGTCCGTCCACGGTCCCGTGACTGCAAAAGGTTCCAACCATGAAATCGAACGTTTTGAAGTCATTGCTGTTCTGGGTTGTCGTGGCAATTATCCTCGGCTTCCTGTGCAGCTTTGTCTTCCCCGACTGGCTGGCACGCGTTTTTGTCACGTTCAACGGCCTGTTTTCCAACTTCCTCGGATTCTTCGTCCCCGTCCTGATCTTCGCGCTGATCGCGCCCGCCATCGCGGGTCTCGGCCGCGGCGCCGGGAAGTGGCTCGGCATTACCGCCGGGGTGGCGTACAGTTCCACCATCATTTCCGGCCTGATTGCGTGGGGCACGGCCACCGTGGTCTACCCGCACCTGCTCAAGGGATCCGAGCTGATTACCAACGTGGACGACCCGGAGGCCGGCGGGCTGAGCCCCTACTTCGAGGTGGAAATGCCGGCGCCGTTCGAGGTCATGTCGGCGCTGCTGCTCGCGTTCTTCATCGGCATCGCCATGACGCAGGTGAAATCCACCGCCATGTACGAGGTACTTGACGAGCTCAACGGCGTCATCATGAAGATTGTGAAGAGCTTCGTCGTGCCGCTGCTGCCGCTCTTCATCTTCGGCACCTTCCTCAACCTGGGAATGAACGAGAACTTCGGCTCCACCATGGCGGCGTTCGGCAGCGTCCTCGTCCTCTCCATCCTGATGACGCTGATCATCCTCATGCTGCAGTACCTGGCCGCCGGCGCGATCGCGGGCCGCAACCCCTTCGTTGCGATGAAGAACATGATGCCCGCCTACTTCACCGCGCTGGGCACGTCCTCGTCTGCCGCGACGATCCCGGTGACCTACAACTCGACGCTGAAGAACAAGGTCGACGAGGACGTCGCCGGCTTCATCGTCCCCCTCTGCGCCACGATCCACCTGTCCGGCTCGATGATGAAGATCATGCTCTACGCCCTGGCGGTCGTGTTTATGGGCGGCCTTGACGTCACCCCCGGCCAGGTCGTCGGCTTCATCTTCCTGCTCGGCATCATGATGATCGCCGCGCCAGGCGTCCCGGGCGGCGCCATCATGGCCGCCGTCGGTCTCCTGCAGGCCAACCTCGGCTTCGACGAATCGATGGTCTCGCTGATGATCGCCGCGTACATCGTCGTCGACTCCTTCGGCACCGCCGCCAACGTCACCGGCGACGGCGCGATCGCCATGGTGATCAACAAGTTCGCCCACGGCAAGATCAAGGGGCAATCGCTTGACGACGCCACCGTGACCCCCTCCCCCGCCGCAAACTCCTAGCAGCTGGGCCGCTGGGGGCGGGGGGCTGGGGCCCGGCTTACAGCGCGCTGGGGTGGGCGAACGCGGTGCGCTGGCCCTTCGTGCCCGCGACGTTTTCGGACAGCGAGGAGTTCACCCCGATAAAGCCCTTGCCGGGGATCCACGCCGGGCCGCCGGAGTCACCCGGGCGCAGGCCGCGGTGGATGGCGTAGGTGGTGTCGCCGTTGACCTTGTCCACCGAGCCGCAGAACACCTGCTGGCTCTTCGCGCCGACGGCGCACACCTGATCGCCCGGCTGCACCTCCCAGATCGGCGCGACGCGATCGCCCGTAAACGAGTTCGCCCCCGGGACGACCCCGGGAATGAAGCGGATGCGGGCGACGTCGGCAAGCGGCCCCTTCGAGGCGAACTGCAGCGCTGCCGGGAAGAACTGCGCCAGGTAGCTGAGCGGGATGTCCAGCGCCGGCAGCAGGTGATGCGAGTTCTCGTAATAGCCAATGACCTGGTTGTTCGCGTTGAGGACGGGCTCGCCCGCGAAGCCGCAGTGCCCGGCCGTGTAGCCGACCCCCGCGCCCCGATCGACGTACCCGAGCGTGCAATCGTCCAGCCACATGCCGTGGAAGACGCTGATCAGGTCCCCCTGGTTCACCACGGTGCCCGCGGGCGCGTTGAAACCGAGCGCACCGCTCGCCGCGGATGAACCCATCGTGCTGTTCGGCGGCAGCGCCGCGGCGTTCGCAGTAGTCGTGGTCGCTCCGGTGCCCGCGCCAACGAGTGCGAGACCCGCTGCGACCAGGCTGGCTATTTTCTTCTTCATTGCCCCAACTTTATCCGGTGCGCTGGAAGAACGCTTGGTTGCGTGTGGTTGCGGCTGCGTTCCTACAGCGCCCGCGGGTGCGCGAACGCCTCTCGGTACCCCTCGGTGCCGGCCATGTTGGTGGACCCGCCGCTGTTCACGCCGACAAACCCCTTCCCCGGGATCCACGCGGGACCGCCCGAGTCGCCCGGGATCAAACCGTGCTGGAACGCGTAGGTGGTGTCGCCGTTGACCTTGTCCACCGACCCGCAAACCACCCGCTGGCTCTGCGCGCCGACGGCACAGATCTGGTCGCCGTGTCGCACCTCGCCGAGAGGCACGACCCGGTCGCCACTAAACGCGTTGCCACCAGCTACGACGCCGGGGTTGAAGCGGATTCGCGCGACGTCGGCAAGCATGCCCCGAGACACTTGCGGCATGAGCGACGGCACGACGTCCGCTGCGTACGCCAACGGGATGTTCAGGTTCATGGAGAGCCCGTTCGATGCCTCGAAATGACCGATGATCTGGTAATTCGCGTTGAGCACCGGCTCGCCGGGGAGCCCGCAATGCCCGGCCGTGTATCCAATGCCCGCGCGCGGATCGACGTAGCCGAGCGTGCAGTTGAAGTCCCACAGGAGTCGCTGCACTCGGATCCTGTCGCCTTGCTTCACCGCGGTCCCCTGTGGCGCATTCGCCCCGAGCATCGCACTGATCGTGGACGAACCCGCGGTGGCGCCCGGCGGCAACGAGGACGCATCCGCGGTTCCTGCGCTGCCGCCGACGCCAGCTCCGGCGAGCATGAGCGCTGCCGCGGCGATGCTGGCTGTGTGCTTCTTCATGACGGCCTCCCTTTTGAGGCTCATTCTATTCTTGGGTGGCGCTGCTGCGATACGTTTTCGTCGCCAGGTGCGTGGTGTGGCGGGGCGCGGCCTCACTCATGTGCTCAGTACTGTCACTCACTCCGTCACTCATGTCAGTGAGGCTGCTCGAAAGATTGCACATCGTGAACGGCGACAACGTTCCAATTTCGAGCCCCCTTTCTCTAAGGACCGCTCCTTCCACTCCCTCTTGTCCTTGACGCATCCGCCGCAAGACTTCGACGAAGATGGCGTATCTTCTGCCGCGAAAGCAGGGGCGACGGTCATCGTCAGGGCGGTACTGGCCGTCGAACCTTCAAGTATCAAGATTCCCGCTACTCCCCCAGCGTCTGCCCGAGCGGCTGCGCCAGCACCAGGCGGATGACGTACACGCACAGGGCGGGTACGACGAAGAATACAGCGGGTACGGCAACGACCAGGGGCAGGAATCGCACGAGCGAGACCCCCATCCACAGCACGGCGAGGGCGCCGAGCGTGTGTATGAGGTGCCTGAAGGTCATTACGACCGCGAGTGAGAAGGGGGATGCGGAGGCGTCGATAGGCGAAGGCAACGATTCGAGCGCGAAAAACCACACGGAGATTGCGGCGAGCACCATCGCGCCGGACAGCGCGAGCGCCTGGAGCGCGAAGAGCGCGGCGCCGTCGATGCCGGCCTGGAAGAGGACCCACTGCTCGTAGACGAGGACGACGGCGGCGGCGAGCAGCACCAGCCACCACAGCGTGGCGGGGCGCGTTTGTGTGCGGAACTCCCTCAGGTATTGCAACGCATACCGCGAACCGAGGCCCTGGATCATGTCGCCGACGACGACGTTTGCGGCGCGGAGCGCGGCGCCGCCGGTGACGATGGGCAGGCTCGACAGAATCATGAGCATGTTGAGAATGACAATGTCCGCCATCAGCGTGAAGGCGGACATGAAACGCGAGTCCGGGTTAAACATGTTCACCCGGACCAGCGTAGTTGGTGGCGGCGGACCAGTCAGGCGCGGATGGCCGCGGAGCGGTGCCGCGGGCGGTCTAGATGGAGCTAGCTCCGTTTGGACCCGACCGCCACTTAAATCTCCTGGTCGCGGATCGCGGTCTACTGCAGATGGAGCTAGCTCCGTTTGGCCCGGACGGTCACTTAAAACGCCTGGTCGCGAACCGCGGTCTACCGCAAACGGAGCTAGCTCCATCTGGACCCGCCCCGCGCGAGAACCCCCTCCAACAGCAAAGGCGCCGGGACCGAAACCGATCCCGACGCCAACAACCAGCCAAGCCAGCCAACAACCAGCCAAGCCAGCCGAACCCGACCTACCCCTTCACCGCACCGGCGGCGACGCCTTCGACGATGTGCTTCTGCGCGGCCATGTAGAAGATGATGATCGGCAGGATCGCCAGCACGAGCATGGCCATCATGGCGCCGAGGTCGCGGTCGCCCTGGGAGCCGATGAACTGCTGGATCACGACCGGGATCGTGCGGTACGGCGTGGACAGGCCGACGACCAGGTACGGCAGGAGGTAGTCGTTCCAGATCCACATGGCGTTGAGGATCGCCACGGTGATCGCGGTCGGCTTGAGCATCGGCATGACGACGCGGAAGAAGGTGGAGATCGGCGAGCAACCGTCGATGGTCGCTGCTTCCTCAATTTCCAGCGGGATCGACTTGATGAAGCCGGAGAACATGAACACGGACAGTCCGGCGCCGAAGCCCATGTACAGCACGACCATGCCCAGCGGGTTGGCCAGGCCGAGGCGGTCGGCGATGACCACGGTGGGGAACATGACCATCTGGAACGGGATGACCATGGAGAACACGAACAGGTAGTACAGCGCGCTGGTCCACCACGTCTTCACGCGCGTGATGTAGTACGCGGTCATGGAGGAGAAGAACACGACGGCCACGACGGACAGGATCGTGATCACGAAGGACCACACGATCGCCCAGCCGAAGCCTTCGCCTTGCACGCCGGTGATGTAGTTGCTCAGGCCCGCCCACAGCTCGCCAACCGGCAGCGCGAAGGGGTTGGTGGAGATGGCGAAGCGGTCCTTGAAGGAGTTGAGCAGGATGAACAGGATGGGCCCGAGGAACACGATGGTGAGGAAGATCAGCACCGCGTAGATCAGCGTTTTCGCCCCGCCGGAGACCTTGGCCTCGCTGGCGGCTTTTTGCTTATCGACGCCCCGCTGTCCCTTACTTACTTTCGTTGTCATTGTCCTATGCCTCCACTTCCCTGCTGCGGGTGGCACGCAGCTGGAACATTGCGATCACAACCACGACGACGACGAAGATCACGGCCTTCGCCTGGCCGACGCCCTCGGCCCCGACGCGGTTGAACATGGTGTTGACGATGTTGAGGGCGACCATTTCGGTCTCTTGCCCGGGCGCTCCGTCGGTAAGCGCGAGGTTCTGGTCGAACAGCTTGAACGTGTTCGAGAGCGTGAGGAACAGGCAGATGGTGATGGACGGCATCATCATCGGGATGGTGACGTGCCGCAGCATCTCCCACTTACTCACGCCGTCCAGCTCGGCGGCCTCGATGAGCTCCGGCGGCACGTTTTGCAGGCCGGCGATGTAGATGATCATCATGTAGCCGATGAGCTGCCAGTTCATTAGGATGACCAGGCCGGCGTAGCCGAACTTGCTGTCGGCGGCGATGGTGGTGTCGTAGTGGGCCAGCACCGCGTTGATCATGGACTGCCACGTGTAGCCGAGCACGATGCCGCCGATGAGGTTCGGCATGAAGAACACCGTGCGGAAGAAGTTGGTGCCCTTGAGTTTGCGGGTCAGCGTCCACGCGATGGCGAACGCGATCACGTTGACGGTGATGATGGACACGATCGCCACGGCTATGGTGAAGCCGAAGGCGTGGACGAATCCTTCGCGTTCCTCGAAGACGCGGCCGTAGTTCTCCAGGCCGACCCAGTGGGCGTCGGTAATCGTGGTGAACTTGGTAAACGAGAGGAAGAAGCCGATCACAAACGGGACCAGGAACGCGATGGCGAAGGCCAGCAGGGTCGGCAGGACGAAGACGGGGAAATACTTTTTCAGTGATGCTTGCATGGTGGTGTGCTCCTCTCCCTAGTCCAGCAGGGCAATCTGGTTGGCCATCTCGTACTCCCAGTCCTCTTTGAGCTTGGCCACCACGTCGTCCCAGCTCATGTTGCCAATCGCGTACTGGGCCAGGTTCTGGCCGTACAGGTCACGGAACTGCTGGTTGGGGCTGAACTGGAAGTCCCACGGGATGGTCTCGGAGTCCTCGTCCGTCAGCGCCGCCTGCACCTGGTGCGCCAGCGGGTCGTCCGGCACGTCCTCGGGGCCGTAGTTCTTAAACGGGGCGATGAAGGAGAGGTCGTTGACTACGTGCTGCTTGCCCTGATCAGAGAGGAACAGCCAGTTGAGGAAGTCGCGCGTGGCCTGCTGGTCTTCCTCGCTAGCCTTGTTGTTCACGGCCATGTAGGCCTCCGTACCAATGTTCAGGCCCACGTTCTCCTCGTTGGGCAGGCCCATGTAGATGGGCATGAACTTGATCTTGTCCTCTTTGACAGCGGTCGAGCCTTCGCCGCCAATCTGGCTCCAGGCCCAGCTGCCGTTTTGCACCATGGCGGCCTTGCCGGTGGCGAATTCCGCCATGGAGTCGCTGGTGGAGCGCGACGCAGCCAGCGCGGGCTTGGTGGTCGAGTTGTTCAGGTATAGGTCCAGCATTTGCTTGTACTGGTCGCCGTAGATGAAGTCGATGGTGGGCATCTCGGTGAATTCGGTGATGCCGCGGTCCTGGATCTCGTAGTGGTACGGGCCGTTCATCAGGTGGTTGGTCCAGCGCCACTCCTCGCCGGCGATGAGGCTGGTCACCGCGAACGCGCCGTCGATACCCAGCTCCTCCTTCTTGGCCTGCATGTCCTCGGCGACCGCCTTGAGCGTGTCAAAGTTCTTGATCTCCTTGGTGGAGGCCACGGCGGGGTTGGGCAGGGCGAAGTACTGGTCGAAGATCTCCTCGTTGTAGAGGATGCCGAACCCTTCCAGGGCGTAGGGGACGGCGCGGACGGCGCCGTCTTTGTCGGTGATCGGCTGCGCGTCGTCGTTAAGCTCTTGCACGACCTCGTAATCGGAGAGGTCGGCCAGGTAGTCCTTCCAGATGCCGTAGCCCTCCTGGCCGTTGACCTGGAACAGGGTCGGCGCGTTGCTCTTCGCCATCTCGGCCTTGAGCGTTTGCATGTAGGAGCCGGAGGCGGCGGTGACCACCTTGACCGGAATGCCGGTTTCCTCCGTATACTCCGCGGCGATCGTCTTGAATTGCTCGGCCTGCTCGGGCTTGAAGTTGAGGTAGTACACACTCGGCCCATTGTCAGTTCCGCACGCAACCAAGCTTATCGACGCCACCATCACCGTCGCCACGGTCGCCAGCACTCGGCGAGCCGCGCGGGTTGTCGTACTCATCGGCGGTCCTTCGCTTTTAGGTTGTTCCGTACCCTCTCAAGGTTAGGACCGCCTGGCAGGACCAACAATGCCTTCCATACATAACACCTATACGGTGGTCTTAGCTGGTGTTATCATCCTCACCCTCCGCGGGCTGGGGGTAAACCGGGGGTAAACTTGGGCGTTGCCGGTACACCATCGCCTCGTCCCGGTGCCCCGGAAGGACCCCCTGGAAGTAGGACTCCGCGGCCTGCATGAGCGGGACGAACCGGTGCTCGTTCTGGCTGAGGAACCAGCGGTGGTCCAGGATCTCGTGGAAGATCTGCGCGGGCTCCAGCTTCTCCCGCAACGGCTCGGGCGTAAGCGCCACCACCGGCTCGTACTCGCGCACCATCCACCGGTGCGCCACCGCCTCCAGCGGCAGCTTCCCGCCGTAGCGCACGGCGCGGTAGACCTCCATCTCCCCCAGCAGGCGCTGCGCCTGCCGATCCTGCACGTTCAGGCCGGTCAGCTGCAGCAGCTTCTTCTGGTAGAAACCGGTGGAGAACACCGCGGGCTCGATGATGATGCGGTAGGTATCGCCGTCGTTTTCGATCTCCATTTCGCCCACGTCGAACCCGAGCTCGTTGACGGCGGCGACGCGCTTCGCAATCGCGTCGAACGCGTCGCCCTCCACCACGAGCTCCCCGGTGACCAGGTCCCACAGCTCCAAGTAGACCGCTTCGATGGCGTTGCCGAGTGCGATCACGTCGGCGTCCGGGTCGATCAGCTCGGCGGCCTGGAGGTCCATGAGTTCGCCGATGATGTTGACGCGGGCCACGTCGACGTCGTAAAGCCTGCGGCCCTTTGAGAGCGGCTCGTGGAACTCGCCTGTCTCCGCGTCGACCAGGTAGGCCGAGAACTGGTCGGCGTCGCGGCGGAACAGTGTGTTGGACAGCGAGACATCGCCCCAGTAGAAGCCGAGCAGGTGCAGGCGCACCAGCAGCACCGCCAGGGCGCGGACCAGTTTGGACACCACCTCTGCCGCCGGCGTGCGCGAGAAGACGTCACGGTACGGCAGCGAGAAGCGGAGGTGCTGCGTGACCAGGCACGGGGTCAGCTCTTCGCCGTCGGCGTCCCGGCGGTGGGTGATGACCGCGACCGGCACGACGCACGGAGCGCCGAGTTCTTGCAGGCGGCGCAGGTTTCTGTACTCGTGGTAGGCCACGTGCTCGCCAATCTCCTTGACCGCGAAGGTCAGCCCGTCCGCCTCGATGAGGCGCACCGTGTGGCGCGAGATGCCACGCGGCAGGGCAGCGAGAAGGTCCGTGCTCCACCCTTCAAGCGGGGTGGACCACGGCATCTTCAGCAGTGTGGGCGCGAAGGTTGGCGAGAGAACGCTGAGTTTCTCTTGCACGCGTGGGCCTTAAATGCGCTGGCCGGTGGCCTTGGAGAAGGCGTGCAGGCCGCCCTCCGCAATCTGCGCGTGGACCACGTCGCCCTCGCGCACGCCGGACAGCGGTGCCGTGCGCACCACGATCTGGCCCGACGTCTCCTCCTGCAGGCCCTCTTCCTTCCAGCCGCCGCCGGCGAGGTGGCCGTAGAGGAAGGAGTCGGAGCCCAGCTCCTCCACAAAGTCGATCTCTACCGGGATGGAGTGCTCCGCGTTCTCCACCAGCGTCAGCGCCTCGGGGCGGAAGCCGAGGATGATCTGGCCGCCGTCCGCCTCGGTGACGGCGGAGCTGACCTCCTGCGGCAGCGGGATGGACGCCTGGCCCAGGCAGGCGACGCCCTGCGCGTCCACATCAAAAGTGGACAGGTTCATCGCCGGGGAGCCGATGAAGCCGGCCACGAACACGTTGTTCGGGCGGTCGTACAGCTCGCGCGGAGTGCCCACCTGCTGCAGCACGCCGAAGTTCAGCACCGCGATCCGGTCGCCCATGGTGAGGGCCTCGGTCTGGTCGTGGGTGACGTACAGAGTGGTGACCTTCATGCGGCGCTGCAGGTTGGCAATCTGCGTACGGGTCTGCACGCGGAGCTTCGCGTCCAGGTTGGACAGCGGCTCATCCATGAGGAACACCTGCGGCTCGCGCACGATGGCGCGGCCCATGGCCACGCGCTGGCGCTGGCCGCCCGACAGCGCCTTCGGCTTGCGGTCCAGGTACTGGGTGAGGTCCAGCGTCTTCGCCGCCTCTTCCACGCGGCGGTTGATCTCGTCCTTGTCCTGACCCGCGATCTTCAGCGCAAAGCCCATGTTCTCGCGCACGGTCATGTGCGGGTACAGCGCGTAGTTCTGGAACACCATCGCAATGTCGCGCTCCTTCGGGCTGACGTTGGTGACGTCGCGGTCCCCGATCAAAATGCGCCCGTCGTTCGTGTCCTCCAGCCCGGCGAGCATGCGCAGGGCGGTCGACTTGCCCGAGCCGGACGGGCCGACAAGAACGAGGAACTCGCCGTCGGCGATCTCCAGGTCGAGCTTGTCCACGCTGGGTTTGTCCGCGCCGGGGTAGATGCGGGTTGCCTTGTCATAGGTCACTGAAGCCATGGTGTCCTCCATCGGCAGGTACGTGCCGAACGATCCGTAGTGGGGAAAATTGGTCGCCCACAAGGTTACCCCCGAAACGGACGGGGGTGGGGCATGGTTAGCCGCGCGGGTGTGGGATCAGCTGGCTTCTTGCGCGCAGGGGGTTAGTCGATGGGGTAGCCGGTGACCGGGCCTTGCGCGTTCGGCCGCCAGCCGAGCGCTGGGGCGACGTGGGTGGCAAAGTTCTGCAGAATCTTCACGTTCACGTCCACCCCCATCCCGGTGGGAATGGTGATCAGTAGAGTGTCCGCGGCCATGACAGCCGGGTCGGCCTGAGGAGCGCGTGCAGAAGGCCGTCGAGCAGGTCGCCGGGGAGGCCGGGCGGGTCGTCACGGCGAACCTCGACGCCTCGAACGAGCGCGCCGAGCGAATCGTGCAGGCGACTTCGAAGCTGGAGGCCCGTCAGCTCTGGTCGGCCACCGCCGCGATGTGCCTCGCACTCCTGCCGGTGGCCGTGGTCGTCGCCGGGCTCTGGATGGGCATCGCCGGGCTTATCACGGGCCCTCAGTGGGCGCTGGACGTGGACGGGAGCGTGTGGTTCGGCATCGGGCGCTGGCTCGTGGTCGCCGTGGGCCTCGTCGGGGTCGGCTACGGGCTCTTCGCCTCCGCCCGCCGGACCGCCGGCTTGGTGGAGACCTGGAAGGGTCGAGGGATGCCGAAGTGGCCTGCCTGGCGCAAGAGGTGACTACGCTGCCCGAAGGCAAGCGTGCGGAGCGTGTGCCGCAGCACTGGATGACGTGGCGGCCTGATCATCCTGCTTTCTGGATTCATGAGTACATAACTGGTACGCTGTCACTCATGGCCAGGCCACGCGCATTCTACGAGACAGCCGTCCTCGACGCCGCTGCGGCGGAGTTCCGTGTCCACGGTTTCGCGGACACCTCGACCGAGCAGTTGTGCGAGGCAGCGGGCGTCCGCCGCAGCAGCCTCTACAACACCTTCGAGTCGAAGGACGGGCTGTATCTGCGCGCCCTAGAGCGATACGTCGAGACGACCGGTCTCGCCCAGGAGGTCGTACTGCTCGACGAGGGGCTTGATGGGATGGCTCGGCTGGTCGCCCTGATGGACCTCCTCCTCGACGAAGAGCGTGAAGCCGCCACTCATGGTCACGCAGCAGGCTGCATGGTGGTTGGCGCGCGGATGACGCCCGACCTGGGCACGAAGAGCGAGAGGGTCAAAAGCCTGCTGGATCGCGCACTGGAGCAGCAACTCGCTCTGATCGAGCAGGCTGTCCGCGCCGGCCAGCTTGACGGTTCGATCAGGAAAAGGCTGCCCGCATCCGATGCGGCACGGACCGTTGCCGCTCTAGTCTCTGGCATGCGTGTACTCGCTCAGGCTGGCTCTACCCCGGACGAGTTGTGTCAGGTGGTGATGCTCGGACTCGACGCCCTGCGCGCCTGACACCGCCCGCACCGAAAGCCGGTGCGGGCTTCATTTTGCCCGAATTGTGTACTTCATTATCCAGAAAGAAGCTCCATGAAGAAGCATCTCTACCTCCTCATGGTCACCATCATGGTGACCGTCATGAGCGAGCTCCAGGTCACCGGCATGATGCCCACGATGTCCGCCGACCTCGGCGTGTCCACCGGTCAGATCGGCATGCTGGTCTCGATGTACGCCGGCGGCATGGCCATCGGTGGACCGCTGTTCGCCTACTTCCTTCGCCATAGCCCGCCCAAGGGAGCCCTGCTGACCATCGTCGCGCTTTACGCGGTGATGCAGGTGCTCGTGCCGTTCGTTGACGCGTACTGGTGGGTCGCGCTGATCAGGATCCTGACCGGCGCACTGGCGGGCGCGTCGTTCGGCTTGTCGGTGACGTACGCTGCGCTGCTGGCGTCCAGCCCGCAGAAGATCGGCGAGGCCATCTCGATCGTGCTCGGCGGCATCATGGTCGGCACGATCCTCGGCCTCCCACTCTCCCACTTCATCGGCGACCGCTGGGGCTGGCAAGCCAGCTTCTACGTGCTCGGCGTGCTCACCTTCCTGCTGTTCCTCGCCAGTCTGGCGATCCTTCCCAGGCGCGACGCCCCCGAGCAGGAAGCAGTCGCGCAGGACGTGCGGAACCTGCGGATGCCGCGTCTGTGGGCCCGCTACCTGGTCAGCTTGCTTACCGTCGGGGCCGCCTACGCCTCGTTCTCGTACTTCACGCCGCTGCTGGAGGCCAGTGCCGGGTTCAGCGCGAACGCGACGACGATCATCCTGCTCGCGTACGGTGTCTGCTCTTACATCGGCAACATGATCGTGGGCAAGTTCGCCGACAAGCACGCCGTCGCGGTCTTACGCGTCGGTCACGCGCTGTTGTTCATCGCGCTGGCACTGCTGGCGACGTTCAGCTACGTCCAGCCAATTGTTCTGGCCATGGTCATCGTGGTCGGATTCGTCGGTGTGTCCATGAACCCCGCTCTGGTGACTCGCGTCGCCGAGGTCGGAGGGGCCGGGACGATGGTCAGTACCGTCCACACCGCGGTCATCTCCGCCGGAGTCACGCTCGGATCCGCGGTCAGCGCCGTCACCATCGGCATGTTCGGCGACGACCCCGCCATCGCGATGTGGACAGGGGCGGTGCTCGCCATCCTCGCCGCCGTCGTGCTGGCGACCCAGAGCGGGGCTCGGAAGAAGCAGCCGACCGAGGCCGTCGCGGTCGAATAGCACCGAGCTGAGTGCTGGCGCTTCCCTATGGAGTGCGCCAGCACCCAATCCTGATCAAGCGTCACAACTCCGACATGCGCTACCGCATATCGATCACGCCGGTGCCCACCACGTCGCGAAGCGCAACCCCCTGTCGCCCGTACCGTACGTCCCTGCCTCCACTCCATCGGCTCGCTATGCTTTGGTCTATGGCTTTGAATCCGCACCCACGAAACACTCCCGCGAGCCGCCTGCAGCGCTCCCGCAGCGAGGCGGCAAAGGCGAACATCGTACCGGCGAAGGGCTCCGGCGCGAAGGACTGGGCGGTCGTGCTCGGCGCGACGGCGCTGCTCGCGGTGGGCGGCGGCGTGGCCAGTTTCGCCACGGCCGACGTCCCCGACGCTGCCGAGTTCGCCGTGTCCACCCAAACCGACGCTGCGAACCTGGTGATCTCTGACCCGCAGGACATCGTGAGCGCTGACGACGAGGCCCGCATGCAGCACGACGCGGAGCGTCTCCCCCACCCCGACACGGTGCAGACGGTCCACTACATCTACCTCTCCGAGGGCCGCGACAACGTCAACGATTCGGTGGAGAACTTCCTGCGCGACAACTTCCCGGACGAGATTGGCAACGACACCTTCGCTGACGGCGTACTCATCCTCGGCGCGGATATGGAGTCGCGCAACAACTTCGTCTTCGCGGGCGGGGACGTCGCCGACCAGCTGAAGCTGCGCGAAGGCCAGCGCCTGGAATCGGTGCTGGAGGAGATGAAGCCGGGGCTGCGCGACAACAACCTGCCCGCGGCCGTGTTCGCCGGCGCGAACCTGGCCATGGACGGGGAAAAGGCCGAGCAGTGGGGCGTCAATGATGCAGAGGGTGGCCGCGTCGGCCGGACGGTCGCGGGGGCCGGCATCCCGGCGGGCGCGAGCCTGCTGGGCGGGACGATCGTGGCGGAGCGGAGGCGGAAGCGTCGAAAAGCGATCAACCAGGCGCGGGAAGACCACGCGCTGCTGGCGACTGAATACACGGGTCTGAGCCAGCGGCTGGACGAGCTGGACGTCCGCGCGAACTCGGTGTCCTCGGCCTTCGCCAACGCCGAGATGCGCGACGAGTGGGTCGAGGTGCGCGACCGCTTCCTCGCGCTGCACGACGTGACGCAGCGCAACAGCGTGGCCACCGACGAGCAGGCCTACGACAGCGCGAAGAACCTGCGCGAGGCGGCGCAGACCTTCGAGGACGCGGGCCACGCCGAGGACAACATCAACCGGCTCTTCGAGGTGGAGCGCGGCGACGGCCCGGCCCGCCGCAACCTGCTCACGGACATCCGCGAGGACATCGTCCGCGCCCGCTACGAGGTCAAGGACGAGACGCTGCGCGGCGACCTCGCCCGGCTGCAGGAACGCGTCGACGCCCTCGACGCCGCCCCGGAGGCGCCCGACTTCCTCGACCGCTTCGTCCGCCTGCTTAGCGATTACCGTTTGCTTCTCGACGAAGTCAAGCGCCGCGAGTTCAGCGACGTGAAGGAATACAAGGAGCTCGAGCGCCCGACGCTGACGGACCCGGGCTACGTCTACTCCGGCTACGTGCCGTACGTGGCGATGTCCTCGTGGCACCACGACAACGTGCAGGCGGCGCAGGACGCGGAGTCGGGCAGCTCCGGCGGAGGGGTCAACACAGGCTTCAGTTCCGGGTTCTCCGGAGCGGGCGGGTCGAGCTCGTTCTAGGGTCGGCGAAGTTGTGGTCGGGGCCACAACTCGGCGGTGTATGGCAAACGTCGGGAAACGGATAGTTTACCTTTACATGAATTCTTGCTTTTAGTATCGACAGCGTTACATAAGAGGCGCATACTTCCTTCCCGTGAGTATTACGATCCTGCTTGTCCTCATCATCGTCGTTGCTCTGTTCTTCGACTTCACTAACGGCTTCCACGACACTGCAAACGCGATGGCAACGTCCATCGCTACCGGCGCGCTGACACCCAAGGTGGCTGTCGCACTCGCCGGTATCCTCAACCTCGTCGGCGCGTTCCTCTCGGTCGCGGTGGCGAAGACGGTTGCGGGCGGCATCGTGGAGCTCGACGTGTTCGACCTGAGCAACCCAATTGACTCTGAAAGGCTCCTCCTTGTCGTCTTCGCCGGTCTCGGCGGCGGCATCATGTGGAACCTGTTCACCTGGCTCTTCGGCATCCCGTCCTCCTCCTCGCACGCCCTGTTCGGCGGCCTGATCGGCGCGGCCATCGCCGCCATCGGCTTCGACGGCGTCGTCTGGGTCGGTGTGCTGAACAAGATCATCATCCCGGCGCTCGCCGCGCCGTTCGTCGCTGGCCTGGTTGCCCTGATTGGTACCTGGCTGGTCTACCGCATTACCAACCACTCCGAGAAGGAGCACCGCGACCGCTACTTCCGCTGGGGCCAGATCGGCTCCGCTTCCCTGGTCGCGCTCGCGCACGGTACCTCCGACGCGCAGAAGACCATGGGCGTGATCTTCCTCGCCATGGTCGCCGCCGGCCAGTTCGACTCCGACCACCCGATGCCGTTCTGGATTCAGCTGGCGTGTGCGCTGGCCATCGCGATCGGCACCTACTCCGGCGGCTTCCGCGTCATCCGCACCCTGGGCAAGGGCCTCGTTGAGATCCACCCGCCGCAGGGCATGGCCGCTGAGACCTCCTCCGCCGCCATCATCCTCACCTCCTCCCACCTGGGCATGGCGCTGTCCACCACCCACGTGGCCACCGGCTCCATCATGGGCTCCGGCCTGACCGGCCCGAAGGGCGAGGTCCGCTGGTCCGTCGCCGGCCGCATGGCCCTGGCCTGGATCACCACCCTGCCGGTCGCGGCGTTCGTCTCTTTTGTCATCTGGTGGATCGGCAACGGCGCCGCTTCCGCGGGCAGCGACCTGGTGTGGGGCGGCGTCGCCATCGCCCTCATCATTGCCCTGGGCGGCGGCTACATGTTCTACCGCGCCTCCAAGGCTCCGGTGCACAAGGACAACGTCAACGAGGACTGGGACGAGGACGGCGGCGCCCTCGGCACCTCCGCCGACAAGGCTGACAAGAAGGTCTACGGCGAGCCGGCCGACTTCGTTGACACCAGCGCTGGCCTGGCGGGCGCAACCGCAACCCGCACCGCTGTCAACAACAAGCACCGCAAGTAAGCGCGACCAGAAAGGATTATCACCATGGAACTCATCAAATCCCTCTTCCTGGTCACCGCAGTTGGCATCCTGCTCGGTGCCGGTCTGCCGACCCTCTTCTCCCTGAGCATCCACTTCCTCTCCCCCACCGACGACGGCACCCCGGTGTCCGGCGGCAAGAAGGCTATCGCCTGGTTCTTCATGGCGCTGGTGCTCATCGCCGTGGTGGCGGCGCTCCTGCTCATCGCCCGCGAGCGCATCGAGTACATCTCGGGCTGGGACCCCTACCCGTTCCTCTAACGCTCCCTCTCACGCGCTGAGCGAAACCGCGCCGGGCCTTTTTGGTCCGGCGCTTTTTTCGCTCCTACGCTGCGGGTTTATCGGTTATGGTGGGTGCGCGTAGATGGTGGGTGTTGACAAACCATTTACCGGAACCTAGTGTTTCTCGAATATGAACGGAAGGTAAACACGCCTTCCGCCGAGAGGAAAGGAGGTGAACCCGTATGAAGTTCCTGAAACGCTTCCGCGCGTGGTTCCGTGACGAGGAGCGGGGCATCCCCCCGCACACCGAAGTCTCCCCCATCGACGTCCTGGTACCCGGGCGCACCGACGCCTAAAGGCCGTTTCATATCGGGGGATGAGAAAGCCGCCGGTCCAGCGCAGTGCTGGTCCCGGCGGCTTTCGCCATGTGCGGCGCCAGAGCACGGCGCTGCGGTCCGGCGCTAGAGCTCGACGACCGTGCGGCCGCTGTGCTCGCCGGCGAGGATGCGGCGGCCCATCTCGGCGACGTCGTCCAGCCCGATCGTCTCGGTGTGGATCGTGGCGAGGTCAAGGGATTCGTCGAGGAGCTGCCATGCGGCGTCGCGAAGCACATTCGGCGTATCCACCGAGTTGATGCCCACGAGCTGCACGCCGCGCAGGATGAACGGCAGCACGCTGGCGGGCAGGTCGTTACCGGCGGCCATGCCGCACGCAGTGGCCACGCCGCCCCAGCGCAGCTGCGCGAGCGCGTTGGCCAGGATCGTCGAGCCGACCGTGTCCACCACGCCGCCGAGGCGCGCCTTCTGCAGCGGCTTGCCCGCGTCCGCGAACTCGGCGCGGTCCAGCACCTCGCTCGCGCCCAGCTCGCGCAGCCAGTCGCCATGCTTATCGACGCGCCCCGTCAACGCCCACACCTCGTGACCCCGAGCGGCCAGCAGCTGCACCGCGATGGAGCCCACGCCACCGGTCGCGCCCGTGACCAGCACCGGGTCCTCGGCGGTGTCCTCGTACAGGGCCCGCTCGAACCCCGCCACCGACAGTGCCGCCGTGTAGCCGGCGGTGCCGATCGCGGCCGCGTCCGCCGCGCTGAAGCGCTCCGGCACGCGGACCACGTGGGTGGAGTCGATGCGCAGCTGCGGCGTGTACCCGCCGTGGCGGCGCTCGCCGATGCCGCGGCCGTTGACGGTAACCAGCGTGCCGTCGTCAAGCGTGCCCACTGCGTCAATGCCCGGCACGGTGGGCAGGTGGCGCAGGACGCCGCGGTTGCCGCTCAGTGCCATCGCGTCCTTGTAGTTGATGGACGAGTGGCTGACGTGAATCAGCGTGTCGCCCTCGCCCGCGAACTCGTCGCGCGTCTCGACGATCTCCGGTCCTTGCTCTGTAACAATCAGCGTGCGTGTCATGCGGGCAAGTATACGGAGGTTTGACGCCTCGCCGCCTAAGTTGATGGGAGCGCGCAGATAGTGGGTGTTGACAAACGATTCCCGGTAACTTAAAGTTACCCCCGCATGAACGGAAGGTTAACAACCTTTCGCTGACACGGAAGGAGGTGAGCTTGTGAAGGCTCTCATTGACGGACTGCACAAGTGGTTCCGCTCGGAAGATCGTGGCATTGCCACGCTTTTCGACGCCACCCCCATCGCCGTCCTACCGCGCGCCTAGGTTGCGCGGCGTTCGCGCTGGTGCTTGCGCTGGTGCGAATCCGGCCGCGAAAACCGGCCCCGCGGGCACGGCGATCGTGCAGAATGTAACTCAGTAAGTGCGGCGGGCCCGCCCTGGAACGGAAGCCAGGGCGGGCCCGCTTTCGCGTGCGCGGGGGCGCCGGTGCCGAGTTTCGCCGCCCCGACCGCCCTCAAAACAGCCCCGGCCCGTCCCGAAACCACCCCGACCCGCCCCAAAACCACGGATACCGATAGTAAGACCCCGTTTTCGCCCCCCTGGAGCGCATTATCGGTGTCTTACTATCGGTATCTAGCTGGGCGGTGGCCGCCCGGTATCCGCAAAGGCCCGGACTCCAGCCCCACCAGCCCCAAAAGCCCCACCAGCCCCAACCGCAGCGCCAAACCCCCGGCCCGCCTACCGCCGCCAGTGCTCCCCGTGGCCGGGCCGCCACTGCGTCGCCGGCACCCGCGGCGGCCCGAGCTGCTCCGAGCGCGCCTTGAGGTCGAGGATGTGGCGGATGCACCAGTCCTCGTCGCGCAGGATCTGCCGCGGGGTGAGTCTGACCACCTCGTAGCCCTGCACCCGAATCCAGTTTTCCCGCTGCGCCTGCTCCAGGGCGGCGGTCTGCCCGTCCTCGGCAAACTTCACGTCGCCGTCGACCTCAATGACCAGTTGGTCCCACAACAGGTCAGGCCGCACGTACGGTCCGATCCACAGCTGCTCCTGCGCCTCGATGCCGCGCTCGCGCAGGATGACGCGCAGGAGCGACTCGTACGGCGACTGCGACAGGGATGAGCTCCAGACCAGCGCCGTCCGCGCGTGCGCGATGCCCTTCTTCCTGGCCAGGCGGCGCACCGTCGCCTCGAGCTCCGCCCGCGCGCCGGGGCCGAACTGGTGGAGGAACGAGTCCATCGCGACGACGCCGTGGCGCACCCCGTGGAGCCGGGCGACGTCGACGGCGGTGCGGGCGGGGGTGGTGAGGAGGACGGTGTCGCCGTCGAGAAGCGAGATGGAAGCCCGGTCAACCTCCGGGATCCGCATCTCCCGGTACTGCACCCCCTCGGGCCACTGCTTCTTCGGCGGCGGCGAGTGGCGCGGGTTGGCCAGCATTACCGGCGAGTGCTTCGCGGGCAGCGTCCATAGGCCCATGATGACGGCGGCAGAGCGGCCCACCACCACCGCCTTTTGTGCGCCGACCCCGATCGCGTACGCGCGCAGAAACTCCTGCTCATAGGCCTTGAGGCCGCGCCAGTCCTGCTCGGCCACGTACCGCGTCGCGGACAGCTTCCGGCACGCGAGCGCGTCGCTCTCCCCCGGCCGGACCAGGTGCGTCACTAGCGCATTTCTTTCCATGTCCCCTCCCCGCGCATCAGCCTACCAACTCGATTTGGCGTCGAAAGTGGGTACGACCCCCGTGCTACCCTTGTGAGCTACGACATTGAAAGCGTGGAACTATGACCACTTCACATAAGCAAGACACTACCCATCCCGTCCCCTACGCCGACCTGCCCGAGCAGTACAGCGACGAGCACCTCGAGCTCGGCCGCGCGCAGTTCGACGCTGACCACCTCACCGAGGCGGACAAAGAGCAGATCCGCGAGCAGCGGCGCTCCAAGGCCCCGGACGGCAACTTCTTCTCTTGGGTGATCGCCCTGTTCGGCACCGGCGTCGGCGCCGGCATCCTGTTCCTGCCCATCAACGCGGGCAGCTTCGGGTTCTGGCCGCTGGTGATCGCCACGCTGATCATCGGGCCGATGGTGTTCCTCTCGCACCGCGCGTACGCCCGGATCGTGGCGGCGTCGCCGTCGAAAGGCCTCGACGTGCTCCAGGTCGTCACCGCGCTGACCGGCCGCAAGCGGGGCCTGGCCAGCGCGCTCATGTACTGGCTGGGCATCTATCCGGTGGTGCTCATCTATGCCATTTCGATCACGAATACGGTTGACAGCTTCGTCGTTAATCAGCTCCATGGCCCCGACATCAACCGCTGGATCCTGGCCACCGCGTGCGTCGGCGTGCTCACGGGCGCCTACGCGCTGGGTATGAAGGTGACCCTGTGGCTGGCAAATGCGCTGGTCTACCCGCTGATTTTCGCGCTCGCGGCAGTGTCGATCTACCTGATCCCGCGGTGGGATGTCGCCAGCTTCCGCGCCTATGAGTCGCAGACGCCGATGTGGCAGGCGGTGCTGCTGATCATGCCGGTGCTGGTGTTCTCATTTAGCCACATCGCGGCGGTGTCGCAGTTCGCGCTGGATATGCAGAAGCGCACGGGTGGCGACGTCGCCGCGACCGAGCGCGCCGTCTCCAAGATCGAGCTGGTCACGGCCGCGATGCTCGTCCTCTTCACCATGTTCTTCGTCTGGTCGTGCGCGCTCGCGCTCGGCGCCGACGGCATGGACGCCGCGAACGAGCAGAACGTCCCGGTCCTGTCCTACCTGGCCAACGAGACGCACACGCCATTCCTCGCGTGGGTCAGCCCGCTCATCGCCATCTGCGCGATCATCACGTCCTACTTCGGCCACCTCCTCGGCACCGAGGAAGGCACCGGCTACCTCATCCGCGTCGCGGCCCCGCGCACGGCGGCCAAACTCACCCCGCGCTCGATCCGCCGTGTGGTCAATGTCTTCGTCTTCGTCACGGCCGTCCTCGTCGCGGTGCTCAATCCGTCGGTCCTGGACATGATCTCCGTCGTCGGCGGCGTCTTCGTCGCGTTCCTCCTCTACATCCTGCCCGCGCTCCTCGCGTTCAAAGCCACCGCGTTCAGACACTACGCCCGCCGCCCAGACACCATCTTCCTCCTGGTCATGGGCTCGCTCATCCTCGCCGTGTCCATTTGGGGCATGTTCTAGCCGCTTATCGACGCCCCTCCGTCCCCCATCCCTTCCGCCTCCACCTCATCAGTCTCGCGGTCCTCCCAGTCCGCGAGGCTGACGTTTGCGTTCTCCGCCAGGTGCCAGGCGGTGCGCCCGTTGGTGGCCGCGCCGCGCACAAAGCTGGCGGCCGAGCTTGGGCTGGAGAACTCCACGTCCTTGGTCAGGCGGAAGTTGTCCATGCTGTCCGCGTACCGCTCGCGGTTGGCGGTGATGGCCTTCGGGGCGCTCGCCGTGAGGTCCTCGCGCAGCTTGGCTCCGCTGAACACCACGAACCCGCCCGGCGTGCGCTGCCCGAGCGCGTGGATGGAGCGGTCGTAGCTGGCCAGCTCGAACACGGGCTCGTCGTCAGCACTGCTCGGCGCGTGCTCCTGCGGCACCGCCGCCTGCCCGCGCCGGGTTGCCTCCGACGCGACGGGCTGGAACGCCGTGATGCCGAGGGCGCTGATGATCAGGTTGGTGTTCTCGATGAACTCGTCGAGCACCGCCTGTACCTCCTCGGTCACGTTGCCCGGCGACGGCGTGTTCCCGTTCGCCACCTCGTACCGGCCCGCGCTGACGGCGCGCTGGTGGAACGCGTTTTCCAGGAACGTGATCTCGGTCGGGCCCCACGAGTTGTCCACCACGACGAGGTAGATGATGCGGTTGAAGAAGTCCTTGTCGTCGCTGCGCGTGTGCTCGGCGGCGCGCGCGAACGCCATGCCGTTCTGCCTGCGCGTGGCCTGCCCGATGTAGATCTTCGGCTGATCCGTGTCCGGGTTCGTGCCCACCAGGAAGTACACCGCGGGCTGGTTGAGGTCAGGCCGCTGCTTCAGCTTCGCCGAATTGATCTCCGTGCGCGGGATCGAATAGACGCGGCCCACCCAATTCGCAATCGACGCCTTAATCGGCCCGTCCGGCGTCCCGTCCATCATGAACATTTGCAGCGTCTTCGGTGTGGGCATGCGGTCCTCCTGCTGGGCTCGGTTGTGCGGGTCCACTGTATCCCCTCTTCCGCCCGCCCCCGCACATTGGACTTCCCTCTCCAACTCCCAGCCTTCACCTCAATTTCACCGTAACGCAACCTGGCAGCGCTACGTTTGAGTGTGGATTTCACCCACCAAAGCAATCCCGTCAGTCACGCACCGTAAAGGATCTCCCATGCGCACACACATCGCGGCCGTCACCGCGCTCGCCCTGCTCACCCCGATGACGCAGCTCCCGCTCCCCACCGCGAACGCCGCCGAAGCCGGCGCAGAAGCCGGCGCGGACCTCGCCTCCCGCTTCACCCTCGGCGTGCTTCCGGACACCCAGTTCTACGCCCGCTACGGCGACAAAGACGCCGGCGACATCTTTGGCACCCGCTACGGCTCGAACCCGTTCGACGTGCAGACCGAGTTCCTGGCAAAGCACCACGAGGACCTGAACACCCAGTTCGTGGCGCATCTTGGTGATGTCGTCGACCAGGCCAACGTCCGCAACTCCTGGGACATCAGCTCGGAGGCGATGAAACCGCTGGAGGACGCGCACCTCAACTACTCCATCCTGCCGGGCAACCACGACTACTTCATGTTCGACGGCGAGGACGGTCCGTCCGCGTTCGAGGAGTACTTCCCGGAGGAGCGCGCGAAGCAGAACGCCACCTTCCAGGCCCGCCACCAGTCCACGGGCATCCACGACGGCGGCGACGGCTACGGCTTCCCGGGCCAGAAGACGGATTCCGAGTACCACATCTTCGAGGCCGAGGGACAGCAGTACCTCCTGCTTGCGCTGGGTTTCCGCGCGCCTGACGACACCCTCGACTGGGCCCAGCAGGTCATCGACGAGCACCCGGACCTCCCCGTCATCCTCACCGCCCACGAGATCTCCGGCATAGGCGGCGACGGCTCCACCTACTTCACCAAGGAGTACGGCGAGCACCTCTGGGACAAGCTGATCCGCAAGAATGACCAGATCTTCCTCACCATCGCGGGCCACCACCACGGCGCGGGCTACCACGTGAAGAAGAACGACGCCGGCCACGACGTCATCAACATCCTGCAGGACTACCAGATGGCCTACCTGGGCGGCAATGGCCTGATGGGCCAGCTCCAGTTCGACCTGACCAACAACACGCTCGACATGACGGCCTACTCGCCGTGGGTCAAGGACAAGGAGCACGCGAAGCTCACCAGCTTCGACCACCTCCTCCCCGAGGGCGAGGGCGACTCCTACTCCATCGACCTCAACTTCGCCGAGCGCTTCAAGTCCTTCGCCCCCGACTTCACCAAGGGCGATGAGAACGACCCCGACTACGCCGAGCTCCTCCGCACCACCGTCGCCGACGGCTTCCAGCCCTACGAGGTCACCGAGCAGGACAAGCCCCGCAACGACCAGGATTACGTCCACGTTGATGGCACTGCCGTCCACTGGCGCCCCGGCCAGACCACGTTCGAGGGCAAGGTGCTTAACGACGCCTCCCCTGCCCCCAAGGGTGCCGTCATCCCCGATGTGGCCAACGGCAACGACATGACCCGCGTCCGCTACCGCGTCGGCGCCCGCGAGGACGCCGTGACCTTCTCGGAAGACACGCACCCCCTCTCCTCGGACCGCGGCTCCCTGCGCTGGAAGGACCCCAAGTTCAAGCACTCCACCGCCTGGTTCGAGACCGCCACCGGCGCCGACATCAACGACATGCAGTTTGAGAACGGCTACACCATGGAGGCCTTCCTCAAGCTCGACGAGGACTGGAACGCCGACAACAACAAGTGGTCCAACGCCCTCATCCGCGACGAGTCCGGCACCGTCGCCCACCCCGACAGCGAGGACGGCGACCCGATCCAGATGCTGGGCGTGTCCAGCCTCCGCGAGCTGCGCTGGTACGCCTGGGGCCAGAACGGCGAGGGCTTCTCCAACTGGACCCACGAGGTCCCGAAGGGCGAGTGGATGCACGTGGCCGTGGTCAATGACCCGAAGGACAAGTCGGTCACCATGTACGTCGACGGCTCCCCCATTCTTCGCGACGGCTACGGCCCCCTCGGCATGGGCGGCGAAGGTGCCCAGTGGCTCCTCGGCACCTCCGCCTGGGAGAACGACAAGGTCGACGGCTGGTTCGGCAACATCGGCGAGGTCCGCATCGTGGACCACCCGATCGGCCCGGACCAGTGGCTGACCGCCCGCGCGGCCGACGCCCCGACCCCGTCGCCCACGACCACGGCTCCTTCGGCGACCACCACTGCGGCTGCCACCACTGCGGCTGCCACCACTGCGGCTGCCACCACGTCGCCGACGGCACCGGCGGCTACAGAGACCACCACCGTCACCACTACGGTGACCGCCCCGAACACCGAGCCGACCACTGCGGCGACCACTGCACCGACGACTGCGCCGACCACTGCGGCCCCGGCCCCGGCGACGGCAACGGCGACTGCAACCGAAACCGTCACGGTTACCGAGACCGCCTCCCCCAGCGAGGGCTCCTCCACCGCCGAGTCCGCTGGCCTCTTCGCGGGCGGCATCCTCATCGGCCTGCTCACGCTGTTCGGCGCCCTGGTCTTCGACCTCGGCGGCGTGATCAACTCGATCGTCGACCAGATCCGCTCCGCCCTCAACATCTAAACGGTCCGTTAAACGCCGGCGAGTCATCTCAACTCGCCGGCGTTTCCGCGTTCCGGTCCCATTTATATTCCGAGTTTGTGCCGCAATACCCGCCCCCTTGACGTGAATTACGTCACACATCACACGCCCGGCTCAGCTTCTCCTGTCGTTACAATTAGGAATCCCCTTGAGCCGTTTTCGCGCCCTGGTTTATATGCACTATCTATGCAATTTTTGAAACATGCCATCTACCTCGAACTACAACCATGTTGTGCACGTTTGTCCAGGTTATCCGTAGTGCCAGTGGGACTTCCCGCGCCGGTGTAGCGCTTTCAAAAATGAGAATTATGCACCGAAATTGCTGTTTTCAACGGGTATGCAACGCCCTTCGTGTTTTGTAAGCTAAGGGCCGGAGAATTTCGAAGCAGGGCCCGGCGTTTTGAACACGGACGCCGGGCCTTTCTCGTGCCGCCAAAAGCTCCGTCCCACGCGCCCCACCGGCCCCACGCGTGCCGCCCCGGCTATAGATACCGATACTAAGACCCCGACAATGCGCTCTGGGAGCGCGAAAACGGTGTCTTAGTAACGGTATCTGCGGGCAAAGCGCGGGAATGCCCTGCCGAGCCGCGCCGTCTCCCTCCAAGCTCCGCCCCACGCGCCCCACGGGCCCCACGCGTGCTGCCCCGGCTATAGATACCGATACTAAGACCCCGACAATGCGCTCTGGGAGCGCGAAAACGGTGTCTTAGTAACGGTATCTGCGGGCAAAGCGCGGGCAGACCACGCCAACACCCGCCAACACCCGCCAACACCCACCAAACCCCCCACCAAACCCCACCAAACCCCCAGCGCACCGCCCCAATCCGTGTGATAATCCCCGTATGGTGAGCCGAGAGTACGAGTCTGTCCCCGGCGGCAAGTGGTGGCAGCTGCAGGAGACTGCGGAGAGTAAGCGTCGTAACGCGGAGTGGGACAAGAAGCGCGCGTTCGAGCGTCAGTTCAGGGCGAAGGGTGCGCGTCGATTAGCGGTGCTGGTCGCGGTGGTGATCGGCCTGCTCCCGGCGATCCTCATGTTCGCCCTGTGGCGCGCGCCCGAGGAGCCGGACCCGGTGGAGACGGTCGCGGAGGCGCCGCCCGCCTTCGTGGACGACCCGGACGACCTGCTCTCCCCGGACGAGGAGCTGCGGCTGCTCGACGGCGCCGATGACCTCCCGCACCCGTCGACGGTGCAGCAGCTGCGCTTCATCGTGTTCGACGATTCGCTGGACAATGTGAACGATTCGGTGGAGAACTTCATGCGCGACACCTACCCGGACGAGATCGGCCACGACACGTTCGCGGACGGCGTCATCCTCGTCGGCGCGGCGATGAAGACGCGCCACCAGTTCATTTTCGCTGGTAAAGACGTCGCTAGCCAGCTCGAGCTCCGCAGCGGCAGCCACCTCGACCGCTCGCTCGCGGCGATGAAAGACGGCCTGGCCTCCGGCGACATCCCGCGCGGCCTCCTGGACGGCGCGCGCGTCGCGATGGACCCGGAGGAGGTCGCCAGCCGGAACGACTCCAGCTTCCTCGGCTACCTCACCGCCATCCCCACCGGCTTCGGCTTGTTCGCCGCGGCCCTCGCGGTCGGCTTCGTGCCGGTGAAGCGAATTGAGCGTCGCAAGCAGCGGATCGCCGAGGCCCGCCTCGATCGCCAGAAGCTTATCGACGCCCACTCGTCCCTCGCCCTCCGCCTCTCCGAACTCGACCTGCGCGCCCACTCCCTGTCCTCCCGCTTCGCCAACGGCGAGCTGCGCCAGGAGTGGGAGGAGGTCCGCGACCGGTTCCTCGCCATCGACGACGCGGTCGCGCACCTCCCCGTCGACACCGACAGCGACGCCCTGACCAACTGGGAGCAGCTCCACGACGCCGCCGCGACCGTCAAGGACGTGGAGCGCGCAGAGGAGAACATCAACCTCCTGTTCCGCATGGAGCAGGGCGACGTCAATGTGCGCGCCGAGCGCCTGAGCACCCTGCGCGCCGACGCCGTCGACGCCGGCAAGAAGGCGAAGGACTCCCACCTGAAGGCGGGGCTGCAGGACATCGTGAACCGTCTCGACGCGATAGCCACGGACCCGGCGAACCCCGCGTTCATGGACGCGTTCGTGCGCCTGCTTGCGGACTACCGCATCCTCATGGACGTCATGCAGAAGCAGCAGTTCGCCGCGCGCAAGGGTGTGAAGGATCCGCGCGCGCCGCGCCTGTGGGAACGGGACTACGCGTACCCGGGCGTGTACACCTACGCCACCCTCTCCCTGTGGGACAGCACGACCAACCGCGCGAGCTCCAGTTCCGGCGGGACGAACTCGGGGTTCAGCTCCGGCTTCTCCGGCTCGGGCGGCTCCAGCTCCTTCTAGGGAGCGCATGGCTCGGGCGGGGGCGATGTGCGCCGTTTGACGAGATCAGGATGACGAAGATACGGAATTTGTCGCATCTTCGTCAAGGTGATCTCGTCATGTGGGTGCCGGGGCGATGACGACGCCCATACTCGCCGCAATGCTCAACTCCCACCGATCCTCCCTACGGCAACGCAGAACCCCCTCGCACACTCGCGTTCTAAATGGGGGGGGGTGTTGAACGCTCTTCCGGCTTCGGGGGGGGGTGAGCCGTGGGCGAAGGGGCCTGCTCATTGCAGTATGGCACGGATTGCCCAATACGTCTACCCCGGCAGCGCCTCATACGCACCAAATCAACAAAACCCCAGCTCAGAGCAACGAAATTCGCACTACCCCCACCCGTTTCACCCGGCGCATTCCCCTCGCCTGGCGTACTATGTCAGCGCACGGACAGTCCGCATGCACCTCATCCCCAGCCCCGAAATCCGAAGGCGCCATGACCCGCTCCACGCACGACACGCCCACGCAAAAGCAGCGCGACCAGCACACGTCCTCCCGCCGCGCCGAGGACCTCACGCCCGATGAGGCTAACGACGTCCAGACAAACCTGGCCTACGACTTGCAGGGCGCCAAGTTTGACCTGCCCGCGGACTTCGAGGCCACAAAGGACGAGCTCCCGGAGTGGCGCCTCGCGCACTTCGCGGTGATTGTCCCGCTTCCGGTGGGGGCCTTCGACGGCGCCGATTTCACCCGCTGGGCGCCGGGCCGGTTCCGCGGCATCAAGTCGATCCAGGTCCCCGCCTTCGACGAGGCGCGCGGCACCTACCGCAACCCGGAGACCATGGAGCGGGAGCGGAAGCTGGATCAGCCGGCCTGGAGGTATTCGCCGCGAGTCTTCCACCGCGGCGCGAACGTGCATTTCCGCAGCCCACTCAATGAGTCGATGGGCGCGGACGCGCTGGACGCGAAGGGCGGGGCGTCGGAATTCGCTCCCTCGCGCAATCGCCACGGCATGAGCGTCTCGGCTCGCCGCTTCCTGTTCCAGCCGGACATCACCCCGGAAAACGGCAAGGAGCCGCCAGCGGATCCGCGTCAGGCTCCCGTGGACTCGAGCTTTTCGCTTATCGACGCCACCAATCCCCTCGCCTCCGTCACCCTCACCTGCGCCGAGCTCCTGGACTACCAGGGCCCGGAGCTCAAGTACGCCGATACTGCCAACCAACCCGACACGCCGGACACACCGGACACACTAGACACAGACGCGCGGGAGTTCCGCAACCAGTTCCTGGTGCTCCACGTGGTTGCGGAGCACTGCTCGGGCGACGCGCTCGAGGCGGTGTCGAAGTCGTTGCACCGCCCGCGCAGCAAGGTCAAAGTGGGGCGGCCGGGCGAGGAGCCGCGGACCAGGAACCTCCTCGAGGTGTGCTTCGAAATGGTCAACGAGGTCCTCGGCGGCGCACAGCTGCAGGTCAGCCGCGGCGGCACCGCCTACGTGAAGGGGGATCGCCGGCGCCCGCTGGCAACGCGCCCGTACACCACGATCACGGCGATCCCGGCCTGCGACAAGCCCGAGTTGCCCCGCCGCATGCGCAGCTCTCTCCGCGAGGGCTTAGGCACCTGGACGCGCCACGACGCGTGGGCGTGGTTCCTGGCCACACGCGCCGACGATTACAGCCCGGAGCTCACGGCGATGGACCAGGTCTCGCTGGACGCGTCGCGGGTGCAGCTGTTCCAGGATTGGACGGTGCATTCTGATGAGAACGGGCTGGCGGTGGTGCGCCGCTCGCCGATTGAGAACCGCAACAACAACTTCTGGATGCTCACCGGCACCCGCCTCGTCGACCTGGCCATCCTGGTCCGCCGGGCGGACAACTACCTGTCCGTGATGGCGAAGCAGATGCGTCGCATGTCCTTCGGCTCCGAGGAGTTGGAAGCGGTCCGCCGGAAGCCGGAGTGGGACGACGAGGACGTGGAGTTGGCGTCGAAAATCTTGCGCTCCAGCTTGCGCGACTTCGAGGACATTCAGACGGAATTTGTCATCTTCCGTGATTACCTTTGGTACGAGTCGGTGAGCGGCCGGCCGGTGGATACGGCCGTGCTGCATCACATGCTCAAGGAGACCGGTACGCGCGACGATTTCCACGAGGTCGCGTCCGAGCTGGAGCTGCGCAAGGACATTTACAAGACGCAGGGCGATGCGATCCGCGTGGCGCTGGATAACGTGAAGCGGCGCCGCGCGGAGCAGGCGCAGGATCGCCGCGAGCAGTTCAATATCAATCTGGCGATCGTCGGTACCGCCCTTGCCATCCCTGGCCTGATCGATCTGTGGCCGCGCGACGATTCCTCGTACGGCGCCTTCGTCATCTCGATGATTCTGGTGCTCATCATCACCGCATTCCTGCTCAGCCCGAAGCTGCGCGGCGTCTTCCGTCCAAACCAGAACTCAAACCAGAACTCAAAGTATAACTCAAACGAAAACCATAAATCAGCAGCTCACGTCGATAAACACCAATCCTGAGTGCGATTTTGAGTTATGGTTCGGGGCATGACCCGCGCCAGCTAGCTTGAGCCCGAAGCTGGCCAGTGCGGGAGTGCGTACCGCTGATTCTTCGCGTTCCAGTACTTCTCGGTAAACGTAATCTCACCAATTTCGGCCATTCGTTTGAGCGCCGGAGTCATTTGGCCATAGCTCATGCCAGTCTGCTCACCAATCTCCCGCTTGGTCAGGGGGTGACCCGCATTCTCCAGGACGTGCTGGATGAGCTGGATCTTCTCTTCCAGGCGGAGATATTTCCGATTTGGAACCGCGGGATTCGCAGCTTCCGGCCGCGTGGTGGCGCTGCCGTCCGCGTGGTTGCGTGCAAGGTCGTCTTCCGCGTCGTGCCGGAAGGAATACACGGTGCCACCGGCTTGTCCTCGAGTAGTGGCGAGGCCATACTCCACGAGCTGTTGTAGCTCCGTCCGCGCACGAGTCGAGTCCATGGGGAACTCCTCGCGGTACGAAGCGTTGGTGAGCTCTTCGCCGTTGCGCATCCGTATCAGCGCGTGGCGTTGCGCGGTGGAGAAGATCTCGCCGCCTGGTAGGCGCGATGCCCACGCGACGTCATCTTCGGAGAGCATCGTTGAGGATGTCAAGATCGCCTGGAAATCGATGACGCGGTCCTTGAAGTAGGGGGCGGGCAGGAAGGCGTCGTGAAGCGCCTCGCGTACAGCGGGAATACCTGTTGCGCTTGCCTCAATGACGCGGTTGCCCCTCGACGTCTTCACCGCGGTGCACATGCGGTACAACACGGGATTTCTGGCGCGGGGTCCGGTGTTGCCCAACTCGCGCTCGGTCAGTCCCCACAGCCCACCAGGGTTCACCACGATGAGTTTGTCCTGCTGCTTCACCACCTGGGTGTACGCGAGCAAGCTGGCGGGTGAGAGGTCCCGGTGGACGAGCGCGTTGGCAACGATCTCGCGGATGGCCAGGATCGGAATCTCCGGAACGTCTTTGCCGTGGCCGTCCGAGAACGTGATACTGGTTTGCAGGTGATCGGTCACCCAATCCACTACTGCCTCCAGCAGGTCTGGGACGGGCCCCGTGAATTCTTGCTTATCGCGCATGCGGACCGATTTGGGGTCGGACGGATTGCGTGTGACATGCGCTTTCACCGTGAGCGGCAAGAATTGCTGTGGGTGGACGCCCAGTGCGTAGACCGCTGCAACTGTTGGCTCACCCGTTTCCGGCGCGACGACATTGGTTCTGATGAGCTGCTCTTGCCTGGGCAAACGGGCGAGTCGCTTCGATTGGGAGAGTTCTCGCTCCAGATATTGTTGTAGAAGCTCCGGGTCCAGATCACGTTCTACGCTTGCGCCTTCGACGGGGGCGCGGTCGTGCTTGGGCACGCCCCGCTGCGAGACGAGGAGAAGTTCTTCGTTTGAGTCAAGCTCGTAATCGCCGTCGCCGCTACGGATGTAGGCCGGGCCCCCTCTACCAACTCGAAACGGCTTCCGGTCCGACGGTTGGGGCGGCACGACGCACTGGAGTACCGTTTTGCCTTCGATAGTCGCGGTTTCTATCGCTCCGAGTTGGAGGGGAGGCACGATTTTCTGCCGTGCCTTGTTTGCCAATTGGCTCTCCATGGTTTTGGGGTCAGCAATGCCGGTCACCGGGAAGGTGCCACCGTCCTCGGCCACGCCAAGCAGGATCACCCCGCCCTCCGGCATGTTCCCGAAAGCGGAGAGTGTCTCAGTAATGCTCTCCGGAAGACCGCCGGAGGCATCCTTGGCTTCGATCCGATAGGTATCGTTGCCAATGTCTCGCAGCTTTTCGACGTATTCGCGAACGCTATTCTCACTCACCTTGCAAAGTATAACTCAAACCAGAACTCAAAGTATAACTCAAACACAAACCATAAAGCAGCAGCTCACGGCGATAAAGACCAATCCTGAATGCGACTTTGAGTTATGGTTTGAGTGCGATTGTTCGAAATCGAACTCAGAGTTCGAGCCCGCTTATCGACGCCCCCGCCACCCCACTCCAACACCACCCACACAGCACACCCCTCACAGCCAACTACCATGATCGGCATGACTCCCGCCGACGCCAGCACCGCAGCCAGCGCCACCCCAACCCCCGCCCCCGTCTTCGCCCCCGGCCTCACGGTCCGGGTCCGCGACGAGCTGTGGCTGATCACCAAGGTCACGCAGGCGGTGGACGGCTTCCTGCTCACGGTGCGTGGCTTGTCGGATTTCGTTCGCGACTCCACCGCCAGCTTCTACACCGCTATCGACCACGTGGAGGTGGTGGACCCGGCGCGGGTCCGCGTCGTCCCGGATGACTCCCCCGGCTACCGCACGTCGCGCCTGTGGCTGGAGACCACGCTGCGCCAGACCCCGGTCCCGCTGTACCAAGACGAGCTGTCGGTGGCGGAGGACATGCTCATGGACCCGCTGGACTACCAGCTCTCGGCGGTGAAGAAGGCGCTGTCGGATGAGAACCTGCGTCCCCGCATCCTCATCGCGGACGCCGTCGGCCTGGGCAAGACGCTGGAAATCGGCATGATCCTGTCGGAGCTGATCAGGCGCGGCCGCGGCGAGCGCATCCTGGTGGTCACGCCGAAGCACATCATGGAGCAGTTCCAGCAGGAGATGTGGACGCGCTTTGCCATCCCGCTGGTGCGCCTGGACTCCGCGGGCATCCAGCAGATCAAGCAGAAGCTGCCGGGCAGCCGCAACCCGTTCACGTACTTCTCCCGCGTGATCGTCTCGCTGGACACGCTTAAGGCAGAAAAGCACCTGATCAACCTGGAGAAGGTGCGCTGGGACGTGGTGGTGATGGATGAGATCCACAACGCCACCAACGCCGGGACGAACAACAACAAGCTGGCCAAGACGCTCGCCCCCACCACGGAGTCGTTGCTGCTCGCCTCCGCAACCCCGCACAACGGCGACCCGGAGTCCTTCAAGGAGATCCTGCGCTTGCTGGACCCCACGGCGGTGCGGCCCAACGGGGAGATTGATAAGGACGCCGTGGACCGCCTGGTCATCCGCCGCCACCGCCACAGCGAGGAGGTTGCCAGCGTGGTGGGCCCGAAGTGGGCGGAGCGCGCGGAGCCGCGCAACATCCCGGTGGAGGCCTCGGCGGAGGAAAACGCGGTGGCGCGCGAGCTCGAGACCACCTGGGTTCACCCGGAAGGGAAAAGCCCCATCCCGGACGCGGTGAACAAGAAGGGCCAGACCTACACGGATCGCCTCTTTCCGTGGACGCTGGTGAAGTCCTTCTTCTCCTCGCCCGCAGCCTTGGACGAGACGATCACCACCCGCCTCAAATCCGTCGCAGCGGATGATACGACTCAGCGCGACGCCCTCGAGCGCCTCCGAGCGCTCAACGCCAAGGTCACGCGCCAGAACTCCAACAAGTACGCCGCCCTGGTCAACTACCTGCAGGAGATCGGCGTGGGCAAGCGCTCCCCCACGCGCGCGGTCATCTTCTCAGAGCGCGTCGCCACCCTGCACTGGCTCAAGGAGCACCTGTCCAAGGACCTCAACCTGGGCAAGGACGCCATCGCGGTCATGCACGGCAGCCTGTCGGACCAGGAGCAGATGCGCCTGGTGGACGAGTTCAAGCGGACGGATTCTCCCCTGCGCGTCCTGGTGACGGGTGACGTGGCGTCGGAAGGCGTGAACCTGCACACGCTGTGCCATGACCTGGTGCACTATGACATCCCGTGGTCGCTGATCCGCATCCAGCAGCGCAACGGCCGCGTCGACCGCTACGGGCAAACCCACCCGCCGCAGATCACGGCGTTGCTGCTGGATACGGAGGACGCGAGCGTCGGTGAGCTGCACGTGCTGCGCCGCCTCATCGACCGCGAGCACGAGGCCCACGCGGTGCTGGGCGACGTCGCCTCGCTCATGGGCAAGCACACGGTCCGCGGCGAGGAGGACGTGATCCGCAAGGTGCTGCAGGGCAGCGCGGGCTTCGACGATGTGGTCAAGCGCGCCGAGACCGTTGCCGAGGAGGAACCGCAGGATGAGCAGTCGCTTATCGACGCCCTCCTCGCCCGCCTCAACCGCACCACCCCACCCGCGGCACCACCGGAACCCACTGGCACCGGCGCGCCGACCTCCACGGGGACGACGAGCCTGTACCCCTCGGAGATCGCGTACCTGCAGGACGCGCTGAACGCCGCATTCCACAACGCCCCGGAGAAGCCGCTGACCAACAAGGGCGTGGCGTTCGCCCAGCACCCCAACGGCGTGGCGGAGCTCGCGCCCCCGGAGGACCTGCGCCGCCGCTTGGACGTGCTGCCGCAGGACTACCTGGCGCAGCGGCGCGTGCGCGAATCCTTCCAGCTGGCCACCACGCGCGAGTTGGGCAACGACCTCCTGCGCCGCGCCCGCACCGGCGACGACGGCTCCACCTGGCCCCGCGCCCACTTCCTCGGGCCGCTGCACCCGGTGACGGACTGGGCCGCGGACCGCGCGCTCGCCTCCCTGTCCGGCGGGCAGATCCCCGCCATCCGCGCCGCTGAAGGCACGCTCGACTTCCCCACCGTCCTGCTGATGGCCACGCTGACCAACAAGCGCGGCCAGGTGGTCTCGCGCGCCTTCGTCACCGTGGCCAACGGGATTTTGCCGCAGACCATCTTGAACCCGGTGGACTGGCTGCACGGCGTGGGGCTCACCGCCGACGCGATCAACACCGGCGACCTGGAGCTGCCGGACAACGCCCAGCAGCTCATCGCGGACTCGGTGACCGTCGCCCGCGGCCAGCTCACCCCGATGATGCAGGCGGCGCGCACGCAGGCCCAGGAGCGCATTGACTACTGGATGCAGCGCGCGGAGAACTGGGAACACTCCAAGCACGACACCCAGACCGCCCTGAGTTCGCGCATCGTGCGCCGTTCCCAGCACCTGCTGCAGCAGGAGAAGCAGCTTATCGCCTCGCTCGCCCCGGACCGAGAGCTCATCCGCCCCCTCGTCCTGGTCCTGCCAGCCCTGCCCGACACCCAGTAACCACACACCGCGTAAGGAGACCCCCGATGGCGTCCTACGACTCACTCATCAACGTTGATGAATGGCTCAGCGACCACTTCTTCACCACCGACGAGAAGGGCGAGTCCTTCACCAAGTCGGTCAAGGCGCGCGTGAAGGAGTGGAAGGACCTGGAAAAGGAGACGGGCAGCCTCTCTCCCGCCGAGCGCTTCAAAAAGGCCCGCGGCGAGCTCCAGAACGCCTACGCCACCGCCGACCAGGACGCCGCCCAGCACACGCTGCGCCGCGCGCTCGGCTACGGCGCCCCCACCACGCGCACCTTCGAGCGCGCCAACCACACCGTGACCTACCAGGGCTGGGCGGGTGCCGACGACACGCTGATCGTGCTCAACGCCGACCCGATCGAGGACTTAGAGGACATCACCACCACCCCGGTCGAAGGCGGCATTACCCGCCAAGACCGTGAGCCCGAGCCCCTCCCGGTGGCCAAGCTGGTCGGCGAGCTCTTCCTCACCGACAACGCCCCGGAGTTCATCGTCGTCCTCGCCGGCCCCTGGGCCGTGCTCGCGCACCGCGAGACCTGGGCGTTGGGCCGCTACCTGGGTGTGAACGTGCAGTTGGTGGTGGAGCGCAACGAGGCAAAGCAGGGCGGCGAGCTGCAGCGCACCGCCGTGATCCTGGCCCGCGAGAACCTGGAGCGCGCCGCCGACGGCACCACCTGGTGGGCCGAGGTCCTCGAAGCAGCGCGCAACCACGCCGTCAAAGTCTCCGAGGATCTTCGCGACGCCGTGCGTGAATCCATCGAGCTCATCGGCAACGACGTCCTTGAACGTCGCAAGGACCAGGGCCTCCCGCTCGAGGACGTAGACGGCAACGAGCTGGCGCGTCAGTCTTTACGCTACCTGTACCGCATCCTCTTCCTCCTGTTCGCCGAGGCGTCGCCGGAACTGCAGATCCTGCCTACCGGCGCTGCGGAGTACGTCGACGGCTACGGCCTGGACCGCCTGCGCGACTACGCGCTCACGCCCCCGCTCACGGAGCAGGCCCGGCGCGGTACCCACCTGTACGACTCGCTGCAGATCCTCTTCGACCAGGTCAGCCACGGCCACCACCCGGAACTTGCAGCAAACGCAGACGAGGACGCCCAGAACGAGGGCCTGACCTTCCGCAACCTGGAGGCGGATCTGTTCAAGCCGGAAGCCACCTCCCTGCTCAGCGGCACGAAGCTGTCCAATGAGGCGCTCACCCAGGTCCTCCAGCGCCTGCTGTTGTCCAAGGAGAAGGCAGGAAAAGACCGCGGCTTCATCTCCTATGCCACCCTCGGCGTGACCGAGCTCGGCCAGGTCTACGAGGGTCTCATGTCGTATCACGGCTTCATCGCCCAGGAAGACCTCTACGAGGTCGCGCCGGGCGGCAACGCCTCCAAGGGCTCCTGGGTCCTCCCCGTCGGCCGGGCGAGCACCGTCCCGGAGGACAGCTTCGTCATGGAGATGCGCGAGCAGCCAGAGGGCGGCTACGCCCCAGCCCGCCGCGAGCACAAGCGCGGCTCGTTCGTCTTCCGCCAGTCCAGCCGCGACCGCGAGCGCTCCGCCTCCTTCTACACCCCGGAAGTGCTCACCCAGTTCACCGTTGGCCAGGCCCTCGAGGTCCTCGAGGAGGAAGGTCGCATCCAAACGGCCGAGAACATCCTGGATCTCACCATCTGCGAGCCCGCCATGGGATCCGGCGCCTTCGCCGTGGAGGCCGTACGCCAGCTCGCGGAGCGCTACCTCAAGCTGCGCGAGACCGAACTCGGCGAGCAGGTCCCACCCGAGGACCGCACCCGCGAGCTGCAGAAGGTCAAAGCCCACATCGCCCTGCACCAGGTCTACGGCGTGGACTTGAACCCCACCGCGGTGGAGCTCGCGGAGATCTCCCTGTGGCTCGACACCATGACCGGCGAGCTCACCGCCCCCTGGTTCGGCCTCCACCTGCGCCGCGGCAACTCGCTCATCGGCGCCCTGCGCGCCACCTACGACCCCTCCCAGTTGAAGAAGAAGGCCTGGCTTACGGCCGTGCCGCGCCGGGAGTCCGTGGCCAACCTCGCGCAGTCTATCGACGCCGGCCACCGCGACCCCCACGCCGCCGGCCGCATCCACCATTTCTTGCTGCCCTCGCAGACCTGGGGCGCGGCACACGCGGCGAAGGACCTGAAGAAGCTCGCCGGTGATGAACAGAAGGCGCTGAACGCTTGGCGACGCAGCGTGCTCACCATGCCAACCAATCCGCAGAAGAAACAGCTGCTCAACCTTGCCGCTCGCGTGGAAACCCTGTGGGCCTTCGCCCTAACCCGCATGAACATCGCGGAGCAACAGATCCGCCGCGACATCCCGCTGTGGGGCCGCGAGCACACGCCAACCTCGCGCAACGTCACCCGCGCAGAAATCGAGCGCGACCTGCTGAACAATGAGCAGGGAGCTTATCGACGCCTACGCCTCGCCCTCGATGCGTGGAACGCACTCACCTTCTGGCCGCTCACCGAGATCCAGGTCGACGCCGAAGGCGAGGTCCACACAGCCCTGCCCTCCTTCGACGAGTACCTCGAAACCCTGGAGGACCTCCTTGGCATTGAGGCCCAAGCCCGCGACGAGGCACAGACCGTCATCGCCAACGCGGACACCTGGGATGAGTTGAACCACCACGAGGACATGAACCTGAGCCTGTCCGGTGCCAAGTCGCTGGACAAGGTCCTGGAGCTCCACCCCTGGCTCAACACCGTGCGCCAGGTGGCCGACGAGCAGGGCTTCCTGCATTGGGACCTGGACTTCGCCGCCGTCTTCGCTCGTGGCGGCTTCGACCTGCAGGTGGGCAACCCGCCGTGGGTGCGACCCCGAGGCGACATGGATGGCCTGTACTCCGAGGTGGACCCGTGGTTCTCTCTTGCACACAAGCCAACGCAGGCAGAGAAGCGGGAGCGCCGCGAGCAGTGGAATGACAACGAACGCGCCCGCGAGATCGCGTTCAGCGGCACGGGTGACACAGTTTCGACCGCCGCCGTGCTTGGCGACGTTGCCATGTACCCGCACCTGACGAACCAACAGCCGGATCTGTACCGAGCTTTTATGGAGCGCACCTGGGCAAACATGGGCAAAAACGGCGTCGTTTCACTCATCCACCCGGAATCACATTTCACCGAAAAGGGTGCGGTTGCTCTTCGGCACGATGCGTACTTCCGGCTTCGCCGGCACTGGCAATTCATCAACGAGTTGGTGCTCTTCGATATTGACCACCACAATGCTTACGGCGTACACACCTATGGTTCGCTCCGAAACGAGCCTGCATTCGAACACGCGGCATCATTGTACCATCCGCAGACCGTCGAGGAATCACTGACTCATGACGGTTCGGGTCCGCTACCGGGTCTCAAGGACGACAACAACAACTGGGACCTTCGCCCCCACCGTGATCGTATCCAACAGGTCGACATGTCGGTCCTCGAGACGTGGCACTCGATTCTCGAGGGCGACGATGTAGCGGTTGCCGACACCCGCATGGTCTACACCGTCAACACCGAGGCCGCCGCAGTCCTAGCGAAGCTCGCCGACAAGCCACGTATTGGTTCTCTCGGACTCAAGTTCTCTTCTGGCTGGCACGAGACTTCCGACAAAAAGAAGGGATACTTTGATGTCGATTGGGCACACCCCGAATCCTGGGACGACGTGATCCTCCAGGGACCGCACCTCGGCGTCTCGACGCCAATGATCAAGCAGCCGAACCCGACGCTGAAGCACAACCAGGACTGGTCCGAAATCGACCTCGAGGCTATGCCCGCGGACTTCATCCCAGCGACCGCCTACCAACCCGACCGTAAGGCTCAACCAACCTACGACGCAGACTATTCAGCCCACAAAATCGGTAACGCGGTGATCCGAGACAGGGAAAACTTCCGCTTTGCATGGCGGAAAATGGCCGCTACGACTGGTTTCAGGACACTAATCGTGTCTTTGATCCCTTGTGGTGCAGCGCTTTCTGGTGCAGCAATGAGTGGTTTTTCTCCAAGTTTGGAAGACACTGTCTTGGCTGGGGTCATCACATCATCGTTTCTTTCTGACTACGTCGTTCGAAGTACAGGGGTGGCAAACATCTATGCGCAGACAATTGAGTCCTTGCCGATGCCCTCCTTTTCGGAAAGTCATCAAAAGCACGTGGTGGAGCTATATCTGCAGTTGAACTGTCTCTCCGATGCCTACGCGCCTCTGTGGGAGGAAATTACCGGACAAGAGTGGACGGCCGAGACTCCGCTGCGCAACGAGTGGGAACGCCGGGCTGCACAAATTGAGATTGACGCAATCGTCGCCTATTCACTCGGCATTACCGCTGATGAACTCTGCATGATCTACCGAACGCAGTTCCCGGTTATGCGCCGTTACGACGAAGAGGATCGCTTTGACGCGAACGGGAGACTCGTCCCGAAGGAGATTCTGAAAGCCGATGCGAAGCTGAAAGACGATGTGCAGCTTTCGGAAGCAGACCGCTCGTGGATCCACCCGCAATCCGAGGTGACGTACGTGTTCGAGTACCCGTTCCGAAAGCTGGACCGGGAGGCAGACCTGCGCGAAGCGTATGAGGGGTACGCAGGAATGGCGTCCTCAACCTAGAAATGTTGTGTCCAAAAACTCTATGGACATAGCAAGCCTGCGCGCAGCCATAAATCTTTAGCCGAGGGAAACAGATATACAAGAATTGGATACCTGAACGTATTTGAGCACATGGGCGCGCAGGGGCGTCTAAAATACTGGCAAATACGTCGATTATGTGCTGGAGGTATAAATTGCCAACCGTTTTACAACAAATCCAGATTTCAAGTCGACAAATCGCGCACTCAATTTCGGGTGCTAAGAAAGATCGAGCTTTAGAATCCCAATTTATAGCTAATACTCTGCGTAATCTCGTCGAAGCAGTCATCTTGGGATTGGATGGCCTTCTTGACGAAGAGATGAGTTACGAGAAAATCAAAGATAGTAAAAAGTCAATCTCCGGAAGCGCAAAAAATCGATGCCTGCTCCGGTTTCACGATTATTTGCAGATAAGTGTATCCCACTACTCACCGGATGGTGACAACGCCGAGCGCCTAATGTTGAAATACCTCGACAATCTTAAAGAGGTACGAGAACTTGTAGCTTCGGACTTAGGCCTGTCAATCCTCGAAAATCTTGAAGACTTTCCTGTTGATCGTGACCCAGCACTGGCGGAATACTATGCGCTCATAGCCGCTACCCTTTCCGAAGAATCTGATGCTTGGAAAGGTACTTCCATGGAGCCGGAGCGATACTACATCGACAGTATCCGTCCCTGGTTTGTTGGTCCAAAAACCTACTATCAAGTCGAGTTTAGAGACGCAACGGATTACAGTGACAAGGTCGACCGTATGATCGCATTTACCGACCGTAGGATCGACACAAACTATTCAACTAAATTATGGCTAAAACAGACTGAAATTCAAATCATGAATCAGTCATTACCGATTACTCTGATTTTGGATCATGAAGTGTCGATACGCCCTGCAGAGTTGTCGAACCTGATCTGGGTGACTGGTAGTTCCGCTCGCCCGGACGTAAGAAGTGGAACCGCGGAGTACCGAAATCTCTCGAAGCTACTTACGCACGAGAGATTGAATCTTCTCGAGCTCGTCCTCGCTGGAAAATCGGACTTTGAAAATTATTTGAATGCCATTCGAAGCGGTCAGAGGGATGGGGAAATATCCAGGCTCTTGACCGACTGTAGAAAAATTATTGTCGAAAAACAACAGGGTGAAAACGTACTCAGGTATCTTCTATTCACCGCTAACAACCGAATCATAAAGTGTCAGCTAAAAGGGCAGAAGAGCCTTAGGGGCCCCTTAGCGGTTTCATCGGCATGCTATCCATTCGAGACAATGCCGTTTGCGTCCAGCCTTGTCAAGCATAACCCGAAACTTGCGACACTTCTTGCGTGCATACCCAGTGAGGGGCGCGAAGGGGAGCTGCTGTACCGGCGAGTTCGAGATCAAATTGAACGGACCGGTGAGATCTATGTGCCGATCGCTAACTTGTCCGATGAGGAGATGCCATCGGACAACACAGAGCTACTAGAGCGAGTACGCTCTTTCAACTCGAGTGTTAAGAGTGTTAAGGCCCTGAAACAGCAAGAATTAATCGTTGACAAAAGGAACATAACCATAAGTAACTACGAGCAAACTCTCGGCCAAATATTTAAGGAGTTGCGTGAGCTTACGCACGGCGGTGATGAATACTACGAGCAGCGTGTCTGTGGGTGGCTTGAAGACACTTACTGCATTGGCAGTAGAGAAACCCTGGATGCAGGCTTCGATGACGAAAAGAAGGTAGATTATCTAAAGCGATTGTTCAGTAAATCACGCGCGACATTTTTGTATGGTCCGGCTGGTACCGGCAAGTCGACAATGATCAACATGGTCGCGATGCTATTTAGTGAGCACGAAAAGCTATTCCTTGCTCATACACAGCCCGCGGTTGACAATATGAGGAGACGCGTCAAGGACAAGCGGAACAGTAGCTTTTCAACAATTGCTTCATATTTGAATCGAGATTCGCGGCAACGCTACACGCTACTTGTCATTGACGAATGTAGTACAGTTGATAATCGCGAAATGCTGAAGATTCTAGAAAGGCGACAGTTCGACTACATCCTCCTTGTAGGCGATAACTACCAGTTAGAATCGGTGCGGTTCGGGAATTGGTTCGATCTTATTAAAATGCTGGGCCAAGAGCGGGAGCAAACGGGTGACGCCTTTAATGTATTCGAACTTGACATGGGGTTTCGGACAACAAACGACTACCTTAAGAAGCTGTGGGCTTCTGTGCGCAAGCTCGATGGCGAAATCGAAGAGCGACTAAGTAAAAGTAACTTCGTTAGATATTTAGATGAAACCTTCTTTAGCGCCATTGGGACGAGGGGGGATGAAATCACCTTATGTCTAAATTATGACGGTCTATACGGTGTAAATAATATTAATCGTTTTTTGCAGCAGTCTAATCCCGGCCGAGCAGCGGTCTGGAATTCAAGGGTCTACAAGGTAAATGATCCAGTCCTATTTAGGGATTCAAGCCGTCTGCGCGGTTTGGTCTACAACAATCTTAAAGGAAAGATCGTAAAAATCGAGGAGGATCCAGAGCGTCACGGGATTACCTTTGATGTTGAACTTGACCGGCCCGAGGAAGATATTAGAGGGATGGTCGGGCAAGGGGGCCATCACGTAGCGGGATCTACGATTCGTATTTATGTGAATCTCTTGCGCTCTGATGATCAGGACCTCGAAGAGGACGGTCGTGTTGTCCCATTTCAGGTTGCGTACGCAAGTTCTATCCACAAGGCTCAAGGTCTTGAATTTGATAGGGTCAGAGTTGTCATTACGTCTGACTCAGAGGAACACATCTCGCACAGTGTTTTCTACACTGCAATTACGCGTGCGCGAAAGGATTTGACCATTTATTGGTCCCCTGAATCGCAGGCCAGAATCGTCACTGGACTTGATCGACCCGGTAAGCGTAGAAATCTCAAATTATTGCAGGCGCGGAATATCATATGACGAACTGCAATCGAGCACTGGGTGAGTGGTGATATGCGAGGAGGCCTCAAAGGCTTGTTCTATGCAGTCGCGTGAACTACAGTTGGCAAACTCGCATGATCCTTAACCTGGAAGCATTTGCACCCGAATCTCGGAGTTACGAAAATGCACTAACCAGCTGCAGCGTTAAATTGATCTCAGTATAGATTTCGCGCCCGGCGCTCGGAAAGATAGGAATCACCGAAACTAATGCAGCGACTCGATACTGAATACGTGGCCGATGTCTGCGTTTGGGTCGTGTGCGATTTATTTGCCCGTAGTCCGAACAGCTACGGTGAAGTTTTCTGAAATGAGGTTCCTTCTCTGAAGACGTTCAGTTTGGACGAATTGCTAACGCGTATGGGGTCGGCTGAATCTCCGATTATGGTCCTCGGGTTCTAGGCTTGGAAGACGAATTGTTCAGACCACCGATTTAGTAACGCCATGGTGAGGATCGAGTAACGCCCGGGTGAGTATCCAGTAACACCCGGGCGTTTGGGGGATGGGCGGGGAGCTTCCTCGGACGTCCCCCGGTGGGGTCGAACAAGCGCATCTTCGTTCTTACCCAGTCCACCTGCATAGTGTGAGCTGGTGCGTGCACGATCCAGGCGGGTACCCCGGTGGCATCTACGTGCTGCGCTACAAGCTGGCGAAACCGCTCGTAGCTGTAGTACCGCTGGCCCGGCAGCGCTGGCGTTGAGGTGTACTTCCCCCACAGAACCTGCAGCGTGGTCTTATGTCTTCCGGTCCGTGCTTTCACCACGGAATCGAAATCGATCGGGACGAACACACCCTGACCTGTGGATCCTCCGTCATGAAACAGCACAGCTACGGCTTCATCATTAAGCCCAGCAATCTGGGCCGTGGTCGTGATCTGCTCTGCTTGCAGCACTTTACGAACTTTTTGCACGGTGGAATGCGAGCATCCAATCGACGCTGTGATCTGGCGAACGGACCAACCTTTGAGCACAAGGTCCATCACCGCCCTGTAGTCAGTCACAATCGGACTCCTTTGGCAATGCCGCGTGCCCTGAAGTCACGCGGTCACCAAAGAATTTCCCCGAAAGTTCAAGCGTTACTCGATACTCACCATCGCGTTACCCGATACTCACCACGGTGTTACTAAATGCACGCGCGCAACAGACGAATTGCTTTTGTTCAATTGATGCCCACTATTTTTTTCTCAGGTTCGCCATATCTGGCCTTCGAGTGCTTAGCGGTTCAGTTTTGCTGGCCGATGTAAATGCTGCCACGAATGCTTGCGGCGCACTTGTGGGGCAGGAGCAACTTTGCCACTGCCCCACACCTGCGATAATGGTCAGAAACCTTCCGATCCAGAGGAGTGAGTATGAGCCAAGAAGCAGTCCTGGGGTTTGACGTCGGTACCTCGAGCTCGAAGGCGGTGCTCGTGGCGTCGGACGGCACCGTCCTGGCCAGCGAGACCTGCGAGCACGCGGTGTCGCGTACCCCGGACGGGATCGTGTCCATGGACGCGCGCATTTGGTTCGAGGAGTTCGCCTCCCTGGCCGCGAAGCTGCTGGGCAGCGTCGATGTGCGCCTCGCCGGCATCGGAGTCTCCGGCATGGGACCGTGCGTCGCGCTTACTGATACAAATGACATCCCGATCGCCGAGGCGGCTCTTTACGGCGTCGACGCGCGCGCGAGGACGGAGATCGAGGAGCTGACCAAGCGGTTCGGCGCCGACTCGCTGCTTGAGGCCCGCGACTCGTGCCTGACCACCCAGGCCGCCGGCCCTAAGTTCGCGTGGTTCTACCGCCATTTCCCGCAGCTGCGGGAGCGGGAGTCGCGGTTCTATATGCCGGCGAGCTACGTCGTCAAGCAACTGACCGGCGAATACGTGCTTGACCGCCAGTCTGCCAGCCAGTGCACCCCGCTGTATGACCCGCAAACCCGCGAGTGGGACAAGGCGGTGTGGGCCGAAATCGCGCCGAACACGCTCCCGCCGACACTGCTGTGGAGCAGCGAAATCGCCGGTACCACCCGCGCCGACCTGGGAATTCCCGGCATCGAGGCCGGGGTGCCGGTCATCGCAGGGACTATCGACGCCTGGGCCGAGCAGGAATCAGTCGGCGCAGTCAACGCCGACGAACTGTTCCTGATGTACGGCACCACGCTCTTCCTCGTGGGCAACGCGGACCACCGCGTCCGCCACGCGTCCATGTGGGGGACGACGGGCACGCGTCCGGGCATCTACAACATGGCCGGGGGCCTGGCCACCTCCGGCTCGCTCACGGACTGGATGCGCCAGCTCACTGGCGAGACCGACTACAGCGTGCTGACCAAGGAGGCGGCAGCCGTGCCCGCGGGCTCGGAAGGCCTGCTGGTCCTGCCCTACTTCGAGGGCGAGCGCACGCCCATCCAGGACCCGGACGCGCGCGGCGTCATCGCCGGCCTGCGACTGCACCACACCCGTGGGCACCTGTACCGCGCGGTGCTCGAGGGGACGGCGCTGGCCGTGCGCCACAACATCGAGGTAATGGAGCAGTCTGGTCTGTGCATTGATCGCGTTGCATGCGCTGGAGGCGGGCTGACTGCGGACCTGTGGCCGCAAATTGTCACCGACGTGACGGGGCGAGTGCAGACGCGGCGGAAGTACCACATTGGGGCGTCGCTAGGCGATGCCTTCATGGTCGCCCAAACCATCGGGATGGCGGACAGCATTGATGCGTGGAACCCGGTGAGCAAGGAGTTCGTGCCGTCCGCGGACTTCGACTTCGATGCGCTGTATGAGGACTACAAAGCGCTGTACCCGAGCACGGCAGGCATCATGCACAACCTGGCGGCTCGGGGGTAGGGGTGCGGGGGCTGGTTTAGCAGCCGGCCTCAAAGTCGGTAATGACCTGGACCTTCTTGGCGGACGGGGAATTGACGTCAAAGACGTAGCCGATCCACTCGCCCACCAGACGCTTCGCCAGCTCAATACCCACAACGCGCTGCCCCATGCACAGCACCTGCGCATTGTTGGACAGGATGGAGCGCTCCACGGAGAAGGAGTCGTGTGCGGTGACGGCACGGATTCCCTTGACCTTGTTGGCAGAGATTGCCACGCCAAGGCCAGTTCCGCAGATGAGCACCGCGCGGTCGGCATCGCCCTTCGCAATCCGCTCGCCGGCCTCGATGGCTACGGACGGGTACGGCGTGTGCTCGTCTTCGTTCACTCCGATGTCCGTCACAGACTCGACGCGCTCATCAGTCTCGAGCAGCTTCTTGATCTCTTCCTTGTACTGCAATCCAGCGTCGTCGCATCCGACGATCATGCGCAGCTTTTCTGTCATCGCTTGCTCCTATCAGTTTGCTTCTTGGGTGAATTCTTCAGCAAGACGCTGCGCGATCATGGAGAACGAGATCGCGCCTGCGTCGGGGTGTCCAACGGACTTTTCGGCAAGGGGCGCGGCGCGGCCCTTGCGCGGCACCAGATCAGAGGTCGCCTCCGCGGCCTTCACTGCGACATCCGCAGCATCGCTGAATGACGATCCAGCGCCAAGCGCATCGCGGAACGGGATGAGTGCGTCAAGCAGCGTCTTGTCACCGACTTGCGCCCCGCCAAGCTGCTGGACCGTGTCTGCAAACGCGGCGACTCCTTCTGCCACGGTTGAGGTACCAGCGGCGGCCTCCAAGCCGGCGCCCCACAAGACGCCAGACGTGCCTCCGGCTTCGAGAGCCCACGCAGCACCGGCGGTACGGAGCTGGTCCGACGCGGAAGGGGTGAAGCCGGCTTTTGCCACCAGCTTGTCCACCGCGTTCTGAGCCGCGGTAGTGCCGCGCACCATGCCGCGGCCGTGGTCGCCGTCACCGGCGATGGCGTCGATCTTGCCCAGGTGAGACTCCTGATCCTTCATCAGCTGGGCGACGATGCCGATGCCGTGCCGTACCTGCTCGGCCACTGCGACAGCATCGCCCTCCGGTTCGGTGAGCTCCACCTCAGCCTCATTGGTCGCGGTACTGACGGCAGTCGGATCGAGCGTCTTCAGCGGTGCGTGGCTCTTGCGGTAACCGCAGGCGTACGCCTCCGCGTGCCACGCTGCTTCAAGCTCATCGTCGAGCCACATGAGCGTCAGCGAGATTCCACCCATGTCCAGGCTGGTCACAAGCTCGCCCACCTCCGGCTCGACGATGGAAAGACCCGCGGCGCGAAGCTTGGCCGCGACCTTGCCGTACGTGAGGAACAACTCTTCGTACTTCGTCGCGCCCAGCCCGTTGAGGATCACCGCGACGCGGTCGGACGCAGCGTCGCTCGGCTCAGTGTCGAGGACGTGGCTGACCAGCAGATCAGCGATCTCCTCAGCGTCTCCGATCGTTTCGTCCTTGATTCCCGGCTCGCCGTGAATGCCTAGACCGACTCCCATTTTTCCCTGTGGGACGTCGAAAAGCGGTTCAGTGGCGCCAGGCATCGTGCACCCGGAGAACGCCACACCCATCGTTCGGGTCATGTCGTTGGCGTGGCGGCCAATTCGCTCTACCTCGTCGAGGGACTTGCCGGCCGCGGCAGCTGCACTCATGGCCTTGAAAACAGTGAAGTCACCAGCGATACCGCGTCGGTCTTTGGGCGTGGAGGCAGAGGCGACGTCATCAGTGACAACGACAATGCGGGTATCAATCCCCTCTGCGTTGAGACGCTTGGCCGCGATGCCAAAGTTCATGTTGTCGCCTGCGTAATTGCCAAACGTGAGGATGACGCCATTGCCTTGGTTCGCCGCCTTTGCCACGGAATAAACGTGCGCAGCAGACGGTGAGGTAAAGATGTTTCCCACCACAGCGCCGGATGCAAACCCTGGCCCAACTAGGCCTGCGAAGGCCGGGTAGTGGCCAGAGCCACCGCCCACGACCACCGCGACTTGAGGTTCCTTCGGCGGATGCGTGACAACTCCGCCAGTGACGCGCGTGAGCCGGTCTGAATACAGGTCAACGAACCCGTCGAGTTGGTCCTCCGAGAACTCGGCAGGGTCCAAGAAAAGCTTGGTCATTGGGACCTACTTCTGCGGCAGAATGGACACCTTCACCGATGCCCCGCTGGAGTCGCCGACCAGATCAAGCGCGTCCTGGAACTGTTCCAGGCCGAATTGGTCGGTGCAGATGTCGTCGAGTGGCAGCGTGCCAGACTCGATGAGCTTGATCGCGGCCGGCCAGGTGTGGGGGCCGAGGTGCGCGCCGTAGACGTCGAGCTCCTTGTCATCAGAGATGATGGACCAGTCCACGGAGGTCTCGGAGCCGAAGACGGAGTACTCCACAAAGCGGCCCAGCTTGCGCAGCATCTCTAGGCCCTGTGCCACACCGGACGGGTGGCCGGTGGCCTCGATGTAGACATCGGCGCCGTAGCCGTCGGTAAGCTCCTTGACCTTCGCAACAGCGTCCTCGTTACGGATGTTGATGGTCAGGTCCGCGCCGCAACGCTTCGCCAGCTCAAGCTTCTTGTCGTCCATATCCAGGGCGATGATGCGCAGCGGGTTCTTCTGGCGGGCACCCGCGATGACACCGAGGCCGATCGGGCCTGCACCAGCGATGACCAGGGTGTCCTCGAACTGGAGCTGCGCGCGCTCAACAGCGTGCAGCGCGCACGAAAGCGGCTCTGCGAAGGCGGCGTGATGGGCCGGGATCTCATTGGAGATCTTATGCACGAGGCCTCGGGTTGGGATCAGCATGTATTCAGCCATGCCGCCGTCGAAGTTGCGGAAGCCGAACATGTCGTGGGGACCGCACATCCAGTACTCGCCGCGCTGGCAGTAGCGGCACTCGCCACACGGAACGATCTGCTCGACGACCACTCGGTCACCAACCTCGACACCGTGGAAGTTCAGCCCCGACTCGGAGCCCTTGACCACAGTGCCGGTGATCTCGTGGCCAGAGATGACGTTTTCCTGGGCCCACTGCTCGCGTCCATCTCCGCCCCAGAACTTGGCGGCGCCGTGGTAGCACTTCAGATCCGATGCGCAGACGCCCACGGCCTCGACCTGAATCAGAATGTCGTCTTCCCCGAGGGTAGGCACCGGGCGGGTTTCCAACCGGTAGTCCTCCGGGCCGTGGCAGACCACGGCGCGCATTTCAGAAGGTAGGTTCATTGTGAGGCCTCTCATGTGAGATGAAAAAGTGTTGCAGATAACACACTATGACCTGCTTGAACGCATGTCAAGCACTTTTGTGCGTGCGCTTTCGCTGTGTCCGAAGACCCCATAGAATCCCAGGCATGGAAGACGCAGATGAGGGCAAACTCTATGAGGCGGCACGGCTCTACTACGAGGTCGGATTGGGGCAATCCCAGGTCGCGGCTGCATTAGGTGTCTCTCGCCCAACCGTGTCGCGCTTGCTGTCGCGCGCCCGTGAAGCCGGAATTGTGCAGATCCGGGTGGTGCGTCCCAGCGCGACGACCATGACTCCACTGGCGCGCGAGCTGGCGGATGCGCTTGGGCTGCGTTGCGTCTACCTGGCTCCAGGTTCGCAGTCTCCCGCGTTTGATTACGGCATGGAGCCTGCGGTGCAGACTGCGCTGAAAGAGATGAACCTACGTCCGGGCGATTCCGTCGTGGTTGCGTCAGGAATGGCAACAGCGGGGATAGCAAACATGCAATGTAGCGGCCTGGATTACACCAAACTCGTCCCCGCGGTGGGAGGGGCCCACGAACCCGAGGTGTGGTACCAGACCAACGAAACGGTGCGACGCCTCGCCTTGAATTCCAACGCGGAATACACGGCGCTCTTCGCGGAGGCGATCCCGTCTGCGCCGGTGTTTGAAGCGCTGCAAAAAGACGAGTCTTTCCTGAATGTCCGGGCACAGTGGGAGCGAGCGCGTGGAGCCATCGTTGGCATTGGTTCCCGCACGACGGGCCGCGTGTCCATCTCTCAGGCCATTCCGAAGGATGCGCTCCCCTCGGCCGTCGGGGACGTGTGCCTCCACTTCTTTGATTCCCAGGGGCGCGAACTGAGCTTCCCAAACTCGGAACGCACGGTGCACATTTCGCGCGAGCAATTGATGGCCATCCCGGAGACACTGGGCTGCGCAGTCGGCCCCAAGAAAGTGGAAAGCATCATCGTGGCCGCCCGAGCGGGCTTCTTTAAAAAGCTAGTGACCGACGTGGCCACCGCAGAGTTGATCCTTCGCAGGATGTAGCGGTAACCAGTCGGCCACTATCGTGTGCAGGACTTCGCCCGGCTAGGCGGCATCGACTAGAGCGGCGTCCTTGCGCTTCAATTCTTTCCGGTACTCGGGGTCGTCCTGTCGCGTGCGCAGGCGTCCCACCAAGATGAAGGCGACGGCGTACAGTGCCACGAAAGCCCAGACAACGGCTGTGTTTTGTGCGTAGCTGCCGAGGTTGAACCAGCCGGTCACGTTGAGTACCACGGCGACTACAAGCGAACCAAGGAAGGTCGCGCCACCGGCGGCGGTAGTGTACATCGCCATGGCGCCGCCCTCCTGGCCAGGCGCGTTCGCGGCGACGATTGCTCCCATCGGGACAAACCCCGCCAAGAAGATGCCGTACGCGGTACCGGCAATGACGGCAAGGACGTAGCCGGAGGTGGAGCCGGGCTCAACCCAGTGCGGAACGTACCACCAGGCCAGGAGTGCAATGGACGAGGCCAAGATGCCAAAGTAGCGGACCGTGGACACCCAACCGTGCTTATCTCCAATAGCGCCGAACACTGCGTTGAACAGGATATTGCCGGCGTAGACGATCACCGTCATCATCAGCCAGCGGGATTGGCCCCATCCGAGCTCATCGGAGATCACGGCGGGGAGGATGATGAACATGCCGAACTGCGGTGCCGTGTTGATCATGCGGACAAGGAAGCCGTCGCGGACCTTGCTGTTGGACACTAGCAGCTGCAGGCCAGACATGAGTACCTCGGAATTGGACATGGCAGGCTCTGCGAGTCGGCGCAATCCTGTCTGGTCCCGGCACCCGAACCACGCGAGGGCTGTGCCGACGGCAGCGAGCGCGATGGACATGTAGAGGGCAGCAGTCTCACCGACAAAGCCACCCCCAAAGGCCGGAATAACACCGAAGGCGACCAGCGAGCCGAGCGTGGGGAGCCCGCCCGTGAACATGACGTAAAACCAGCCAATCGCCGTGCCCAGCTTTGATGGTCGGGCAAGGTGGTTGATCCAGACGAGGAACGCGAAGGCGAACAGGGGGAACCCGAAGCCGCGGATGAAGTACGTCAGGCCGACCAAGTGGAGGTTGCCGGTGCTGATAGCAAAAATGAATGCGAATTGGAAGACGATGAACACTGCCGCTCCGGCGAGCATGACTCGCTTCGGGCCGAAGAAGTCGGCCAGCGCACCGGACAAGTAACTCGCGACGAGAACGGTCAAGGAGTAGCCGGTGATAACCCAGGAGACCGTGGCTTCAGAGGTGTTCAGACCGGCGACGAGGTGGGGCGTGAGGAAGTTGGATTCCACACCCACCGCCGTCATGAAGAGTAGGACAGCTGGGAAGCCCCACTTAATTGGATCTGGAATGCCGGCCAAGTCCCATTTAGTGACTGGCCTCTCTCCGTGTTGTGTGGCTTCCATTGTCACTCCTTTGCAACGTATGTGATGCACGTAACTATGGGGTGGAAGTATAGGGCAGTCGGAAGTTCATGCACAAGCGTTTGTGACATTCGTTCACGCTTGGGGGTAGTCGGCAGCCCTGGAAGCTCTAGCCTCCCTCATCCTCCGGCGCCTCTAGGACTCCTGGCCAAACTCGTCGAAGTGCTCGGTGGCGTCACGAAGCGCTTCGTACTGCGCAACGGCCTGCGCGGAGTAGATCCCCTCGTAGGTCTGCGCATCATGCACGCCCCACTGCGGCGGCTCCGACTCGCCCGAGAGCGCCCACGCCGCCTGGCGGGCCGCGCCGAGCGCGACGAACTCGGACGCCTTGGGCACCACCACCGGGGCACCGAAGATGGTCGGGGCGATCTTTTGCACCGCCTTGCTCTTCGCGCCGCCGCCGATGAGCAGAACGCGCTCCGTGGTCACGCCGGTGGCGCGCTGCAGCGCCTCGATCGCGTCGCGCATGGAGCACAGCAGGCCCTCCACCACGGCGCGCGCGATGTCCTCGCGGCTGGTGGTCGTGGTGATGCCGTAGACCTGGCCCTTCGCGTTGGGCCGGTTCGGGGTGCGCTCGCCGTCCAGGTACGGCACGAGCGTCACACCGTGCGCGCCGGGCGTGCCCGCCAGCGCCAGCTCCGCCAGCTGGTGGTGGTCCACGCCCAGCATGGTCGCGGCGAAGTCCAGCACCTTCGCGCCGTTGAGGGTGCAGGCCAGCGGCAGGTAGTTGCCGGTGGCGTCGCAAAAGCCCGTCACGCCGCCGGTCTTGTCGTGCACGCTCTTGGTGGAGACCGCGCTGGCCACCCCGGAGGTGCCGATGGACACGCACACGTCGCCGGGCTCCAGGCTCATCCCCAGCGCGGCGGCCATGTTGTCGCCGGTGCCGGCCGCGACCTTGGCGCCGCTCGCGGTGGTGCCCACGATCTCGCTCGGCTCCGCAATCCGCGGCAGCGCCACCGGGGAGCCGAGGTACTGCTCCGCCAGCTCGGGGAGGAAGACGCGGTCGCGGGTGGAGTAGTAGCCGGTGCCGGAGGCGTCGCCGTGGTCCGTCGTCAAGCACTCGCGCCCGCCCAAATGCCAGGTGAGGTAGTCGTGCGGTAGGCAGACCGACGCCGTGCGCTGGGCGTTGTCCGGCTCGTGGTCGCGCATCCACCGCAGCTTCGTGCCGGTAAAGGAGGCGACCAGCACGCTGCCTACCTTCTCGGCGGAGGCTTGGGGTCCGCCGAGTTCGTGGATAAGCGTGCGTGCCTGCGGCGCCGACGAGGTGTCGTTCCACAACATGGCCTTGCGCACCACCTGGTTGTCGCGGTCGAGCGCGACCATGCCGTGCTGCTGGCCGCCCACGGACACGGCGTCGGCGCGCTCGAGCAGGCCCGCGGTGGCCTCGCGCATCGCGTCCAGCCAGGCGGTCGGGTCCACTTGCGTGCCCGTGGGGTGGGCGGCGCGGCGCTGGTCGATGACCTCGCCCGAGGCGGCATCCACAAGCAGCGCCTTCGTCGACTGCGTGGACGAATCAATTCCGAGTACAAGTGACATAGTGGCTCCTAGCTTGCGGTTGTGGTGGCTCGCGCGGGCTCGTCGGTGCGCACGACGTGGATCGTGGCGCCGGACTCCTCCAAGACGCGGTTGTGCTGGTCGGTGGTGTGTTGGTCAATGACAATGTCGTCGAAGGCAGAGAGCTTTGCCACGAAGTGCATCCCCTCCACCGCGAACTTGGAAGAATCCACCACGAGGACCTTGCGCTGGCCCAACCCGATGAGCGCCGTCTTGGTCACCGCGGCGTCCTCGTCCGGGTGACAGAGCGCGTCGCCGTTGATGGCGGTGGTGGAGACAAAGGACATCGACGCGGTCAGCGTGTCCATCGCCCGGCACGTGGAGGCGCCGAGGAACGAGTCGGTGGCCGCGACGTAGCGCCCGCCCAGCCCGGTGAGCACCAGGCCCTCCTGCGGGCGGGCGGTGGTGGCGATGTGGTTGAGCACCGACAACGAGTGGGTGATCAGGCCGGCCGGGTGGGCGTCCAGCGCCGCGTCGACCATCGCGCCGACGGTGGTCGAGTCGTCGAGGGCGATGACCATGCCGGGCTCAATGAGCGCCGCGGCCCGTGTGGCCAGCGCCTGCTTGATCTGCGTGTTGGTGGCGCGGCGGATGGCCACGTCGCGTTCGCGGAACTCGCCGTGCTTCAGGCGCGCGCCGCCGCGGAAGAGCTCCACCTTGCCCACCGAGGCCAGGGCCCGGAGGTCGCGGTGGACCGTCATCGAGCTCACGCCCAGCGTGTCGGCGAGGTCAACCGTTTTGGTGTCACCTCGCAGGCGGAGCTCGTCCATCAGCGCCGCCTGGCGGAGTGTTTGTTGGCTCATGTGCGTACTTTCGTCCTGGGGTGGGTCCGCAGCTGCCACAAAATCTAACATTTGCATGTTGCGAGATGTTGCTTTCGGTGTGGACATACCCCTGTGCGGGGGCGAGTATTTACAAAATTTCTCACAGGATGTTGCATTAAATGTGAAAGCGGTGCTACCTGTTGACCTAGGTCACACACATCCGCAGTCATGTGATCTACACCATTCACATTCTTACTGCAGGCTGGAGCAAATCTTGCAAACACAAGCAACACGGCCCAAAGACTGGGCCGATCGGCTTGGCTTCCCCCGACCGCTGCTGTGGGGCTTTGTTGGCCTCACCATCTTCATGATCGGCGACGGGGTAGAAACCAACATCCTGGAACCGTTCCTCTCCGGCGAGCACGGCTTCAACGTCTCCCTCGTGGGCACTCTGGTCACCGTGTACGGCGTGAGCGTGGCCATCGCCGCGTTCTCCGCTGCCGCCCTGTCGGACCTGTGGGGCCCGCGCAAGGTGATGATCATCGGCGCCGCCATCTGGGTGGCGCTGGAGGTGTTGCTGCTTACCGTCGCACTGCCGATGAACAGCAAGTTCCTCATCTTCGCGCTGTACGGCCTGCGCGGGTTCGGCTACCCGCTCTTCGCCTACGCCTTCCTAGTGTGGATCACCGCTGTCTCCGCGCCGGAGCACCGCGGCGCGGGCACCGGCTGGTTCTACGTCGGCTTCTCTGCGGGCCTGCCCACGCTGGGCGCGCTCGTGGCCACCGTCTCCATCGGCGTCTTCCACCTCTCCTTCTACCAGACGCTGTGGATCTCGCTGGCCCTCGTCGTTATTGGCGCGCTTATCGCGCTGCTGGGCGTGAAGGAAGCGCGCGGCCGCAAGCCGCTGGTGGAGAACCCGGACGACATCCGCGACACGCTTGGCGAGTCCTTCCGGCTCCTCGCCCGCGACAAGCGCGCCATCTACGTCGCCGCCATCCGCACCATCAACTCCATCCCCACCTACGCCATGGCTGTGTTCTTCCCGGCGTACTTCTCCGAACGGCTGGACTGGCCGCTCGAGTGGTTCCTCATCATGACCACGGTGATCTACCTGGTCAACCTGCCGTTCAACCCGCTGTTTGGCATCGTCGGCGACAAGATCGGCTGGTCCAAGACCGTTGTCTGGGCCGGTGCCATCTCCTGCTGCATCGCGCTCGCGCTGGTGTACTTCGTCCCGATGCTCTCCGTGGACGCGGGCCTGCCCGACGGAGTCGGCTTCGCCCTCTCGCTGGTCGCGGCCTGCCTCCTCGGCGTGGCCCTGGCCGGGTTCGTCCCGCTCTCCCCCATCGCCGTCTCGCTCAACCCGGAGCGCCCCGGCGCCGCCATGGCCGCCTACAACCTGGGCGTCGGTGGCGCGGTCGCGGCCGGCCCGCTGCTGGTGGCCGTGTTCTACCCGCTCGTGGGCGCCACCGGCCTGATCCTCATCTTCTGCGCCCTCTTCCTCCTCGCCGCCTGGATGGGCACCCAGCTCAAGGGTACGCAGCCCGGTTTCGACGGCGTCCCCCACACCACCTCACTTGCCTAAGGAAGCACCATGACCATCCACCTCTCCAACGACACCCTGCAGCAGATCGCTGAAAACACCGACGTCGTCGTCCCCACCTACGACCGCTCCGCCGTCACCCCCGGCATCGTTCACTTCGGCGTCGGCGGATTCCACCGCGCCCACCAGGCCCTCTACCTGGACAAGCTCCTCTCCCAGGGCCTGAACACCGACTGGGGCATCGTGGGCATGGGCGTTATGCCTGGGGACTCGCGCATGCGCGACGCCCTGAAGTCCCAGGACTGCCTCTACACCGTCACCGAGAAGGCGCCGGACGGCTCGGAGCACTCGCGCGTGGTCGGCTCCATCATTGATTACGTCTTTGCGCCGGACGACCCGCAGGTGGCCGTCGATAAGCTTGCGGACCCGCAGATCAAGATCGTCTCGCTCACGGTCACCGAGGGCGGCTACAACTTCGACCACGTCCGCGGCGAGTTCGACCTGCACAACCCGCACATCGCGGCCGATATTGAGGCGCTGCAGGCAGGCGACTTCGCCTCCCTGACCACCTTCTACGGCCTGATCACCGCGGCGATCCTCACCCGCAAGGAGCGCGGCACCCGCCCGTTCACCATCATGTCCTGCGACAACATCCAGGGCAACGGCCACATGGCGCAGCGCATGTTCCACGCCTTCGCCACCGCCGTCTCCCCGGAGCTCGCCGAGTGGATCGAGGCCAACGTGACCTTCCCGAACTCCATGGTGGACCGCATCACCCCGGAGACCACGGACGGCGACCGCGCCGACATCACCGAGAAGTTCGGCTACGTCGACGAATGGCCCGTGGTGTGCGAGGACTTCACCCAGTGGGTGCTGGAGGACAATTTCGTCGCCGGCCGCCCCGACTACGACAAGGTGGGCGTTGAGCTTGTCCAAGATGTCGTGCCCTACGAGCTGATGAAGCTCCGCCTCCTCAATGCCTCCCACCAGGGCCTGTGCTACTTCGGCCACCTCGCCGGCCACGAGCTCGTCCACGATGTGATGGCGGATAAGCGCTTCCGCGACTTTCTGCTCGCCTACATGGAGCGCGAGGGCACCCCGTCCCTGCGGCCGCTGCCGGGCGTGGACCTCGACGCCTACCGCCACCAGCTCATCGCCCGCTTCGGCAACGCCGCGGTGAAGGACACCGTCGCGCGCCTGTGCGCGGAGTCTTCGGACCGCATCCCGAAGTGGCTGCTCCCGGTCGTGCGCGAAAACCTGGAATCCGGTGCGGCTCCCGTGACGCTGTCGGCCGCGATCGTCGCCTCCTGGGCCCGCTACGCCGAAGGCGTTGACGAGCAGGGCAACCCGATAAAGGTGGTCGACCGCATGGCGGACCGCCTGCAGGAAACGGCGCAGGGTAACCGCGAAGATGTCCTCGCCTTCCTGCGCGACCGCGAGGTCTTCGGCGATCTGGTTGATGACGAACGATTCACCGAACCCTACGCGCGCGTGTTGAAGTCGCTGCACGAGGTCGGTGCGGAGGCGACGCTGGATGCGTTGCTGGCGGAGTTGGGGTAGGAGAGAGTGCTCGGTCCCTGGTCCAGTGCATTTCCATGGATTGGATCAGGGGTGCACCGGCACGTGCTGTGAAGAAATCTCTATGCGTTGCTACGAGATGAGCTCGTATTTGGAGTCGTGCGGGAACCTACAAGGAAAGGGAGCCAATACTTGACTGGTGGCGGTGTCTTTACCAATCGTCAAAAGGATCGTGAGTCACACCGTACGTAAACCGTCTAGGGTTCCCGTAGTCAATTTGGATCAACTCCTTCAGGGTGCGCATTTCAACTCCTAAAATCTTGGCGAGCAATACGCGCACAATGAACAGCGCCTCGATGTAAGTCCGGATTTCATCGTGAGAGTCAGAGGTAACTGTTTTCCCAGCGTGTTTAGTGCGGTTATACGCGTCAGCCATTCTCGCGGACCAATTCGGGAATTGGTTTTTATTGAAGATGCAACGAACCTCTTTCCGGATTCTGTCGCATTCAGTTTTGAAACCAACGAAATCATCCTTGGTTTCTTCTTGCGGGAAAAGATAGTGGAAGATCCCGTCGATTGCGTTACCGATGAGGTTAATGCGTTGTGGAAGGACGAGGTCCTCTCGCAGAAGTAGATTCAAGCTCTGGATCGTACGAGCTGAGCGTGGGTCGTTATATATTTCGAGCCACTTACAAATACCTTCTCGACCAATCTCGCTGAAAGGAAACAGATGGATCGTGGGCGGTTTCTGCTCAGGGACCGACTGGATTGTGTCGATCCCATCCATCGGTTTCCAGTCAGGTTCCTCGTCTTGCTCTTCCGGCTCAAGAATGCTGAAGCACACATCGATTTCGAGTACTTCTTGAGGAGACCAACTCGAAATTGATATGAGGTCCCGTATTGCCTCGATATCCCTGAGAGATGGCCGCCAAGGCCCAGGAGCGAAATAATCTAACTGGAACAGCCCACGACTTTGTACGGTGACGGCGGGGCCGCGGTGAGAAGGGTACCCGCTTTCGTGAACAGCCCACGTTGATCGGAGGGTACGTCTGAACTTTGACGTTTTGTCAATTTCAAAAGGTGGATTGTTGATAGTTTTCACCGAAATTGACTCGGGACTGCTGCCGTTTTTGCAACTTGATTCGCGTTCGACCGCACCCTGGCCTATCCAACTGAACAGTCCACTGATTTCTGCTCGCATAGCTCCACACCCACCACCTAGAAGAATTTCTGGAAGGAGATGAACCGCATGCTCCGCTACAAACGAGATGCTTGCGGTATGCCGAAATGTTGACGATGACCGCCCTGACTCGCGGCACCCGTAGAGAGCGATGGAAGACCCGGCTCCGCTGAATATGAAGTAACGAGTGGTGTTCTCAAAAGAGGATCCAGGGTGCTGTACCCCACCCAGCCCTCCTAAGCGTTCGAAGAAATGGGCCTCTGGGTAGAGGATCGTCACCCTAATCCGGCCATCTGCAAGTTTTTCGATGAACCCTGTCCGTGCACTTTCGATAGATTCTCGCGCGTCAAAAACGTCTCCAAAAAGCTGCTGTCCGGGCATTAGCCGTTTTCTAATTGGCATGAATGCTTTCATCTCCATATCTTCATGCGTCGAGGTGCAAAGACTGCTGCTAGGATTTTACGTGTGAGCCTCGAGGCTACCGGGATCCTTATTGGGTCCGACTAGGTCCCTCGGGGCGCTTGCTTTACCTGGGATTCCCTGATGGATCGCGCTTCACCCCATACAGTAGGAAGACGTGTCTACTCTTCTTCCCGTCCACGCGTCCGCGCACGTCCTTGAGGGCGTCACTGAGTACCTCACCACGACGTTCTCGCTGGCCAACCCGGATACTGCGAAGGCGCTGAGGTCGTTTCTGGACGACACCGAGACCGGCATGTTCCGCGGCCCCTACGTGCGCACCCGCCTCCCCTATGCGCGCGCCACGCAGTGGGAGGGGCTGCTGGGGTGGCTCCCCGCCTGGTTTACTCCCTATCACCACCAGGCAGGAGCTTTTCAGCGCCTGCGCAGCCGCACCCGGGCGGGCGAGCGTCGCCCCGAGCCCACCCTGGTGATCACGGGCACCGGCTCCGGTAAGACGGAGGCCTTCCTCTACCCCATCCTCGCCCACGCGAAACGGATGCGGGAAAAGGGGCAGCGCGGCGTCAAAGCGCTGCTGCTCTACCCCATGAACGCGCTGGCCAACGACCAGGCCAGCCGCCTGGCCACCCTGCTCACCTCGGAGTCGGGGCTGGAGGGCGTGGACGCCGGCATCTACGTCGGCGACCAGAACACAAGCGTGACCAAGGTGACGGAGGACTCGCTGATCACGGACCGCGACACCCTGCGCAAGAACCCGCCGGACATCCTGCTCACCAACTACAAGATGCTCGACGAGCTGCTCCTGCGCCCCGCGGACCGCGACATCTGGCGGGCCAGCGCCACCTCCCTGCAGTACCTGGTGTTGGACGAGTTCCACACCTACGACGGCGCGCAGGGCACCGACGTCGCGCTCCTCCTGCGCCGCCTGGGCCTCATGCTGAAGTCGCACCAGCCGGACGGGTCCCTGGGCGAGTACGCGGACAACCCGCTGGGCCGGGTCACGCCGGTGGCCACGTCGGCCACGCTGGGCGGCGAGGGCGATACTGGCCGCATCCTGGAGTTCGCGCGCACCATCTTCGGCGAGCCCTTCCCCGCCGACGCGCTGATCGGGGAAACCGCGCTGACCTTCGACCAGTGGCAGGCGGAGATGGCGGGGACGTATGGGGGGAGTGAGGGGGCGTCGATAGGCGAAATGCCCAGCGTAGACGCCATCCGTGAGGTGCTGGGCGCGATCGTGGGGGACGCGACGGGGCGCGAGCACGCCGAGGTGGTGCTGGACGTGTTCCGCAGGCGCGTGTGGGGCTGCGGCGAGGCGCTCGAGGCGACGATCGCCGCCTACGCCCAGCACCCGCTGACCAGGGCGATCATCGAGGCGGCGGCGCAGGCGCGGCCCATGGTGGCGCGCGCGGGCGAGGCGACCGCCCTGCCGGAGGCGGTGCTGGGGCAGGCAGTGGTGCGCCAGCTCAGGGGCGACGAGGCCGCCGAGTTTGTCACGCACCTGCTCACGGCGGTGGCGCACCTGCGCGCGCTCGCGGGCGAGAAGTACGGCTTTGAGGGCAAGCGCCTGCCGGGTGTGGATACACATCTGTGGGTGCGCGAAGTCTCGCGCATCGACCGCGCCGTGACCCCCACCGCGGACGGCAAGGAGTTCCGCTGGTACGACGACGGCGTGGTCGGCGAGGGCGCCGACGTCACCGCCGAAGCCACGGACGAGCAGGCCCCCGCCGTGTGGCTGCCCGCCTGCTACTGCCGCGCCTGCGGGCGCGCCGGGTGGATGACCAGCCTGGAGCCGGGCACCGAGGCGCCGATCCTGGACCCGGCGGAGATCCGCACGCAGTCCATCGAGCACATCGAGCGCCAGCGCCCCCTGATCACCGCCATCAACGAGCTGCGCCAGGCCACCACCGACGGCGTGGACTTCACCGCCACGCGCGACCCCGAGGGCAAGCGCACCCCCATGTGGCTGCACACGGAGACCCGCGCGCTGTCCACCGCCGCCCCCAGCGACGAGGAGCTCTCGCGCGGCACCTCCGTGCCCGTGCTCACCTACTCGGGCCAAGACGCCGCCGACTACGCCAAGGACCAGGTCTGTCCGTCGTGCGGTGAGTCGGACACCATCCGCTTCATCGGTTCGCGCGTGGCCACGCTGCTGTCCGTGGGGCTGTCCAACCTCTTCGGCATGGGCGAGCTGGACCAGGACGAGAAGAAGACGCTCGTCTTCGCCGACTCCGTGCAGGACGCCGCCCACCGCGCAGGATTCGTCCAGTCCCGTTCCCATGCGTTCGCGCTGCGCACCTTCACCTACGCGGTCGTGGGCGATGAGACGGTGAGCCTCGCCGAGATGCCGCAGCGCATTATCGACGCCGCCGTGCACCACTCCCCCGACAACGACCCCGCCCGCGCACGCTACGAGCTTTTGCCCCCGGAGCTGGCCGACACGGTGAACTACCGCCCGTTCTGGGACATGAGCGTGGATGCCCAGGCGCGCCGCAGCGCCACCCGCGAGGCGAAGCACCGCCTCGCCTTCGACGCCGCCCTGGAGTTCGGCCAACGCGCCGACCTGGCCCGCTCGCTCACGCTCACCGGCGCGCTGAACGTCGGCGTGGACATCCCGGACGCCGTGCTCGCCTCTGCCGCCCGCGAGGCCGTATCTCACGCCGCCGAGCAGTCCACCATCAGCGGCGACGCCGACGTGCAGCTGCGCTGGGCGCGCGGCGTGGTGGAGCAGGTCCGCGAGCGCGGCGGCATCAACCACCCGTGGCTGAAGTCCTACCTGCGCGACGACGGCAACAGCTGGCACCTGCACAACCGGCTGGCCAAGTCCAAGGGCGTGCCGCCCTTCCCCCGCGGCGGCGCGCCCGAGTTCCCGCGCGTGGGCGAGTCGCTCAATGACAAGGACCGGGGCATTACTCCCCTGTCCAGCCCGCGCGGCCGCTACGCCCGCTGGACCTCCACCATGCTGGGCCTGTCCACGCACGACTCGGCGAGCGTGCTCCGCGACTTCTTCGCCGCCCTGGCCAGCCGCAACGCCATGACGTCGGTGCAGACCAAGACCGGCGGGACCATCTACGCGCTCGAGCCGGAGCAGGTGGTGGTGTCCAGCGAGGCCGAGCCGAAACTACTGAGGTGCGGGATCTGCCACGCGCAGATGGGCGTCGATAAGCATGCGCGAACATTGATGAATGGGCAGGCGTGCGCGACCCCCGGCTGCTCCGGGGCCTACCAGGAGGTGCCCGTGGAGCCGAACTACTACTGGCGCCTCTACACCTCCGCCCAGCCGCGCACCGTGGTGGCGAAGGAGCACACGAGCCTGGTCCCACCCGAGGAGCGCTTAGCGCTGGAGCGCGCCTTCCGCGGCGGCGAGGCCCCGACGGCGGACGCCCCGAACGTGCTGGTGGCGACCCCCACGCTGGAGATGGGTATTGACATCGGCGATCTGTCCACCGTCATGCTCGCCTCCCTGCCCACCACCGTGGCCAACTACGTGCAGCGCGTGGGCCGCGCCGGGCGCCTGACCGGCAACTCGCTCGTCCTTGCGTTCGTGCGCGGCCGCGGGTCCACACTGCCCAAGCTCAACGAGCCGCTCGGCGTCATCTCCGGCGCCGTCGCCCCGCCGGCCGCCTTCCTCTCCGCCACCGAGATCCTGCACCGCCAGGTCGCCGCCTACCTCATCGACTCGACCGACCTCCCGGCCCTCGGCGTGAAAACCACCGACGCCCAGTCGGTCTTTGGGCGCAAGGGCGTCCCGCTTATCGACGCCCTGCACCACATCATCGCCGCCGGAGTCGGCCCCCGCGTCGACGAGTTCCTGGACTCGCTCGCCCGTGAGGAGCTGGACGCGGAGCTGCTTTCGCGCGTGCGCGCCTGGGCCACCGGGCAGGGCCCCGACTCCTTCGCCGGCGCGCTCACCGCCGCCCGCGAGCAGTGGGACGCCGAAGTGCAGCAGCTGAAGCAACGCGAGCGCGACCTCAACAAGATCGACGACGAGCTGAAAAAGCGCGACGCCGGCGCCGCGAACCTGGACGCCGAGTTCATCGACGAGGACCTCGAGCGCGAGAAGCGCAGCGTCAAGGCCGCGCTCAAGCGCACCAAGCGCGACCTGTACAAACTAGCCTTCGGCGAGCGCTGGATCTCCGCCCTGGAGCGCTACGGCCTGCTGCCCAACTTCACGCTTATCGACGACTCCGTCGAACTCGCCGTGGCCATCTCCTACCTCAACCCCACCACCATGGAGTTCATGCCGGAAAGCTTCGAGGTGGAACGCGGCGTCTCCTCCGCCCTGCAGGAGCTCGCGCCGGGCGCCACCTTCTACGCCCGCGGCATCGCCGCCACCATCGACTCGGTGGAGATGGGCTTTGACGGCCAGAACATCGAGCAGTGGCGGCTGTGCCCGGAGTGCTCCTACGGCGAGCGCGTCGCCTCCGGCGGCGCGACCCCGGGGGCTGGTCCGTGCCCGCGCTGCGGCGCCGCCGCCTTTGCGGACAAGGGCCAGCTCATGGACGTGATCCAGATGCGCAAGGTGGCCGCCGAGGTGGACCGCAGCAACGCCACCATCGACGCCTCCGCCGAGGAGCGCCGCACCACCTTCTTCCACACCGCCATGTCCTTCGCCGTGCCCGAGCACGCCCCCGACGGCGGGCACTGGTACTTAAGCGGCGGCTTCGGCGCCGAGTACCTGCCGCAGGCGGACCTGAGCTGGTTCAACCTGGGCAAGGGCCAGGCGCAGCCGCGCATGCTCGCCGGGCGCGAGGTGGACGCTCCCCTGTTCACGCTGTGCCGGATCTGCGGCCACGTGGACTCCGCCCGCGGCGAGAACAGCAAGTGGGACCACCGCCCCTGGTGCCCGCAGCGCAAGGAGCGCGACGAGGACACGGTCACCACCGCGCTCGGCCGCTCGCTGCGCACCCAGGGCGTGCTGCTGCACATCCCGCGCACGCTCACCGCCGGCGACAAGGCCACCGTGCCCAGCCTCACCGCGGCGCTTCGCCTGGGTTTCAAGGAGGTGCTCGGCGGCGACCCGGAGCACCTCAAGGTGGACACGGTGACGGTGCCCAACCCGGCGGGCGGCGGCGTGATCGAGGCGCTGCTCCTGCACGACAGCGTGCCGGGCGGCACCGGCTACCTCTCCCAGTTCGCCTCCCCGGAGCAGGTCCGCGGCCTGTTCGAGCAGGCGTACCGGCGCGTGGCGGCGTGCGAGTGCCACAGCGACGAGCGCCTCGCCTGCGCGCACTGCCTGCTCCCCTACACCGAGTTCCGCCACAAGGACGTGACCTCGCGCGGCGCTGCCGAGCGCGCCATCCGCGCCATCCTGCGCAACGAGGCCCACCCGGCCGACGGCGCGGACGCGCTCGCGGTGCCGTGGGAGCCGCAGACCACCCCGCCCGCGCCCGACGAGGGTTCCACCCTGGAGTTGCGCTTCCGCGAGGTGCTGCGCGCCGCGCTCGAGGCGCGAAACGTCACAGTGACGGATCGCCCGAACGCCGGGCGCATGGAGCTGGAGATCACGTTCCCCGGCACCAGCGGCGAGCAGTGGGTGATGAAGGAGCAGGTGAATAAAGGGCACACGGTCCCCGACTTCCTGTTCACCCACCGGCGCCGCGGCGACATCCGCCCCGTCGCCGTGTACACGGACGGCTACGCCTACCACGCCAGCCAGGCGCACTTCCGCTTCCCGCAGGACATGATCAAGCGCGCCACCCTGCACTTCGAGGACGACACGATCCCGTGGAGCCTCACCGACGCCGACCTGGACAGATTCGAGCGCGAGGGCGCCGACGCCGTCGCCCCCTGGTGGGTCACCGCGGAGCTGCGCCGGACGATCTCGGGCCTGCCCAAGCTGGACAGCGACGCCGTCGACTTCCTCCTCGCCTCCCCCATGGAGCAGCTGCTGCGCTACCTCAAGGCGCCGCGCACCGCCACCTTCCCCGCGCTGGGACGCGGGCTGGCCGAGCTGGTGCTGGGCGCGCCGGGCAGGCAGCAGAGCGTGGTCGATTCCATGGTCCGCGTTGCCCTGCCGAGCGGGGCGTGCCTGGACCTGCGCCCGCTTTCGCCAACCGAGTTCGTGCCCGAGCGCCTGTTCATGGACACCTCCGCGGGCGTTCTGGAGGCCGACGCGTGGAACGAGTACCTGCGCATGGCCAACGTGCTCTGGCTTGCGGGTCAGGGTGTGCGTGTGGAGACGAGTGCGGGGGGCGTCGAGAAGCGAACCCTGCCCGCGGAGCCCGCGCCGCAGGTCGCTGGGGCCTGGGCCGTGGCGATCGAGGAATTCGAAGACGAGGAGGCCGTGGTGGCAGCGCTGCGCACGCTTGCCGCGCAGCACGCGACGCCGGCGAGCGAGATCGGCGAGGAGCTGGGCAGCCTGCCCACCGCGCTGATCTGGCGCGAGGCGAAGGTGGCGCTGCTGCTGGAGGCGGACCCGTCGTACGCGGAGGCCGAGGCGGACCTCGTGCGCGGCGGGTGGACCATTGTGCATCCGGAGGGGCTGACCCCGGACGCGATTCCGCAGGCACTGCTGGGCAACTAGCATCGGACCAGGACATGAAGGAGTAACAGCATGGTGACCTTCTCGCTGTACGGCGGGTTGAAGCTGGACGGCAGTTTGATGAAGCCCACGATGGACTTCCTGCAGACGCTCGCCGCGGACCCGACGAACCCGTCGCTGAACATCAAGACCATTAAGAACTCGGTGGACAAGCGCGTGCGCACCGGGCGCATCAATGACCAGTTCCGCGCCGTGCTCTTTGAGCTTCGCGACGGCGACGTGCACCACTTCGTCCTCGTCCACGTCGACTCGCACGACGAGGGCATCGAGTCCGCGCGCCGCTTCGACCCGGCCCGGCTGGAGCTGCGCGCCAACGCGGTCAACGGCATCACGGAGCTGATCGAGCGGACGGCGCCGGATGGTGCGGACGATTCGGGCGCCCACGAGCCGGAGGTGTCGGACTCGCAGCGTAAGGCCGAGGAGGCGGCTCGCGAGGCCGAGGAGCTGGCCAAGGCGCAGGCGGCTGTCACGCCGGTGGAGCTGAAGCCGGAGGAGGTGCCGCCGCGCACCGAGCTGGAGAAGCGCGGGTACACGCCGGCGCTGCTGCACGACGAGCTCGGCGTGGACGAGACGATCGCGGAGATGCTCTTCGTGCTCACCCGCGAATCCCAGCTGGTGGCGCTCATGCAGGGCCGCCCGAAGTGGGAGACGGAGGCCGTGGAGGGGCTCGTCGCCGGCTACACGATTGACGACGTCAAGGAGATGCTCAACCTCACCACCGACGCTGCGGGCAAGGCCGCTGACCAGCCGGGTTCCGAGGACGCGCGCATCCTCGCCGGCCTCAAACAGGACGCCGCCCAGCTGGAGTTCGCCTACGTGGACGACGTGGACACCGACTCGCTGCGCGCAGTCATCGAGTCCGGCAGCTTCGACCAGTGGCGCGTGTACATCCACCCGGAGCAGCGCCGCATCGTCGAGGGCGACCACAAGGGCTCGGCCCGCGTCTTCGGCGGCGCCGGCACCGGCAAGACGGTCGTGGCCGTCCACCGCGCGAATCACCTGCTCAAGCGGGGGCATCCCCGCGTGCTGCTCACCACCTTCACGGACGGTTTGGCGGGCGGCCTGCGCCAGCAAATGGCCGCGCTCAACCCCAACTATCCCGCCGCGGAGCCCGGCGAGCCCGGCCTGTGCGTCACCAACATTGACAAGCTGGTCCGCCACGTGATCTCCAATGCGGCGCCCGCCGACGTCGAGGAGGCCACCCGCCGCGTCCTCGGCACCGGCACCCCGCGCGTGCGCCCGTACAGCAACGACGAGGCCGCCCGCGTCTGGGGAGGGCTCTTGCTTATCGACGCCACCGTCGCCGATTCCCTCCCCGCCGGCACCACCAACGAGACCTTCCTCCAGCGCGAGTACGAGGGCGTTGTGCTGGCCAACTCCATCACCACCAAGGCGGAGTACCTCAAGGTGGCCCGTACCGGCCGCGGCACGCCGTTGAGTAGAGCTCAACGAAAGGTGGTGTGGACGCTCCTGCAGTCCGCGATGCAGACCCAGGCGGTGGACGGCAAGCTGTTCTGGCCCACCATGTCCGCCGTGGGTGCCGAGCTCCTGCGCATCCAACGCGACCGCTCGGACCGCGCCCTGTTCGACCACGTCGTGGTTGACGAGGCCCAGGACTTCAACGCCGGCCACTGGCGCTTCCTCCGCGCCTGCGTGGACCCGGGCCCCAACGACATCTTCCTCGCCGAGGACTCCCACCAGCGCATCTACGGCCAGCCCCTGGTGCTCAGCCGCTTCGGCATCTCCACGCGCGGCAAGGCGTCGCGCAAGCTCACGCTGAACTACCGTACCACCAAGGAAAACCTGGACTACGCCGTGCGCATCCTCAGCGCGGCGGGGGAGTTCACCGACTCCGCGGGAGAGACCGATGACACCCACGGCTACCGATCCGCCCGCTCCGGCCCGAACCCCCAGCTCCTGCGCTGCGCCACACCGGACGAGGAGTTCGACGCAGCGGCTGCCTACATCAACTACTGGCTGGACGCCGACGAGGTCCACGAGCCCCGCATCGGCGTGATGTGCCGCACCCGCGGGCAGCTGAGCCGCATTGTCAGCGGGCTGGCCGACCACGGCATCGACGCCGTGCAGACCAAGGACGCGGCGCACGCGTCGGGGGAGCAGGTGGCCGTGATGACCATGCACGGCGCCAAGGGTATGGAGTTCACGCACGTCATCCTGATGAGCGTGGGCCGCGACATCCTCCCGCAGCCCTTCCGCCTCGCCGGGCTGTCCGACGACGACCGCGCCGCCGCTTTGCAGCAGGAGCGCTCCCTGCTCTACGTCGCCGCCTCGCGCGCCCGCGACGCGCTGGTGATCACGACGGTGGGCGAGCAGTCGGAGCTGCTGCCGGAGGTGTAGGGGTTTCTCTTAGGCAAGGTCCTGCGGGAACGGAAAATGAGTTACGCGGGGCCTTTGGTCTTTCGGTTTATGGAGCGTCGCTTAGTTGAACCTATTTCTCCTTTTGTGAAGGTGATAACACCCGCCCGAAGTGCGAGCTACCTCACGGTGGTGATTAAAGTAATCGTGTTCACAAATAATGAGAGAGGGTGACATATGCAAATTGAGATAGGCCTGATTGGCTCGGCAGCAATCACACTGCTTTTGCTGTTGTTTGGCGCTTGGGCAGCGAGAAGCTGGAAGGTATTCAGCATGTTTGCCATTCCGGGTCCCGTGGTTGGGGGTTTTCTCTTTGCCCTTGTGGTGCTTGGGCTGCGGGAGTGGGGATCGGTTGAGCTCACGGTTGACACCACGCTGCAGTCGCCCGCAATGTTGGCGTTCTTCACCACGATTGGTCTGGGAGCATCGCTCAGCCTGATTAAGACTGGCGGGCGTTTTCTCATGGTGTACCTGCTGGCGTGTTGGTCGGTAGCGATTCTCCAGAATCTCGTTGGAATTGGCCTTGCCAAGGTCTTGGGGCTCAACGAGCTGCTGGGCATTATGGCAGGAGCGGTTTCACTCGAAGGTGGCCACGGCGCCGCTGCGGCGTTCGGTCCAACGGCAGAAGAGCTTGGCGCGCAAGGTGCTACCGCTGTCGCTATTGCGGCAGCAACATTTGGATTGATCGCGGGATCGCTCATTGGCGGCCCCTTGGCAACCTGGTTAATCAAGCGAAACAACCTCGCGGTGGAGACCCACGATATCGGCAACGTCGAAGAGCGCGGAGTAGATAACGACTCAGACATCAGCGAAGGGTCCGTCACCGCGACTGCGGCCGTGATCGGCGTAGTGGTCGTGATCGGTGTCTACCTGGGCGAGCTCTTCGGTGAATGGACCGGGTACTCGCTGCCGGGATACGTCGGTGCCATGCTCATTGCGATTGTCTTGCGCAACCTGAATGACGCGCTTGGTTGGGCGAAGATTCACGGGAAAACCCTCAAGCTGATTTCTGACGTCTCCTTAGGCTACTTCCTCACCCAAGCCATGATGAGTCTCAAGATTTGGGACCTCTACGATCTCGCACTGCCGCTCCTGGTCATCTTGCTTGTACAGGTTGCTGTACTTGCTGCTTTGGTCGTGTTTGTCGTTTTTCGGGTTCTGGGCAGAAACTACGATGCCGCAGTCATTTGCGGAGGCATGATGGGGCACGGCCTTGGCGGCACTCCGAACGCGGTTGCCAACATGGATGCGGTTGGCCGCAAGCACGGATTGCAGTCAAAGGTAGCAATGGTGGTTGTCCCACTTTCGGGTGCCGTGCTGATTGACATTGTTGCGCTGCCATGGATCGTCTTCTGCCTCAACTGGGTAGCGTAACCACCGGGGATGGGGGGATTCGCTTTGGCTCCATTGATAGGGAGAGGCGCGGGTTCCCGCCCAATACGCCGGGCGCGGTGGCGTCGATAAGCGAGACCGCCCTGGTTTAGGGTAGGGGAATGCGGATTGAAGAGGGGCCGGTGGCGTCGGCAAGCGAAGTGGAGCGGGAGGCGCTGCTGCCTCGGCACGAGGACGCGGTGGTGCGCACGATGCTGGGGCTGCTGCCCAAGGATGCGGCGGACTGGCAGCTGGTGGGGATCGTGAACAAGGACGGGGACGTGTTCACGTTTGGGAATGACTCGAAGATCGTGGGGCGGGCGTTTGAGGTGGTGGCAACGGCGTACGTGAAGCAGCTTGCCGATGCGCTGGGGTACACCTTCCGCGAAAGCGAGGTGCAGACCCAGTACCCGGATTTCGTGCTGGAGAAGCCGAACGGGCGGCTCATTGCCATTGACATCAAGTCCACGTACCGCAGCGTGAGCAAGCGCGGGGCGACGCGCGCGTTCAGCTTCACCCTGGGCAGTTTCACCAGCTACCTGCGCAACGGGACGAAGAACATCTACCGCACGTACGACGACTACGACGCGCACTACGTGCTGGCGTTCCTGTATTCGCGGACCAACCGCTTCGAGACGACCCGCGTTCCCGTCACCGACATCGACCGCATCCGCCCCGCTTACGAGGACGTCGAGGTGGCGTTCATGGAGAAGTACCGCTTGGCCGGGGACAAGACCGGCAGCGGCAACACCGACAATCTGGCCACGTTCAAGGCGACGTCGATGGAGCCGTTCCAATACGGCGCCGGCCCGTTCGCCCTGCTCGGCCACGACGTGTTCGAGCACTACTGGCGCAACCACCCCAGAAACGCCGACTCCGCCGAGGTCAAACGTGCGAAGTTCAAGAACCTGCCCGCGTACTTCGACTGGCTGGAACGCCAGGACAGCGCCCCGTTCGACCCCGCGCAGCTGCGCGCGTCCTACGCGCAGTACAAGGACTTCGTGGCCGATCGCGGCTGGGCGATTCGGCTGAACTAAAACAGCGTTGCCAGGCTTGCTTCGGCGCTTGCCTTGGCGCTTGTCGACGCCACTTCATCCCCCGGCACCGCGTGCCCGGGCGAAATGACCAACGCCTCCGTCATCGCCTTGCGGTTCTGCACCGACGCGCCGACGTGGTAGAAGTGCTCGGTGGTGCGCAGCTCGCCCTCCCAGGCGCGCAAATGCATGTTCTCGCGGTGGATGTTGGAGTGCCACATGCTCAGCGCGTACCCGGCGGGGGAGTCCTGCACCTGGCGGGCCAGCTGGTCGGCGAGGTCCTGGCTCCACGTGCAGAAGTACTCGTCATGCCTATCGATGTACGGCGGATCCAAGTACAAAAAGTCCTGCTCCGTGAGCTGGCCGATGATGTCGGTGAAGTCGGCGTGGCGGAACTCCCACTCGGGGCGCTGGGCGAGGAGCGTTTCCACCCAGTGGACCTGGTTCACGATCTTGGTAATCAGCGCAGGCTGGAAGCGCTGCGGCTTCCGGCAGAAGGGGACGTTGTACCTGCCCTTGGCGTTGAACCGCATCATGCCGTTGAAGTTGCTGCGCTGCAGGAAGAGGAAGTCGAAGGGGCTGCCGGTCTCGTTGAAACGGTCGCGGACCTCGTAGTAGTAGGAGTGCTTGTCCGCCGGAGTTGCGGCCAGCTTCGGCGCTTCCTGCTCCAGGTAGTCGCGGACCCTCCAGGCGGTGAGCTCCCCGGATTGGATGCTGCGGTAGAAGTTGACCAGGTGCGGATTGATGTCCACAAACACCGCGCGCTGGGGTGCGAGGTTGAACCCCACGACGCCCGAACCCATAAACGGTTCGTAATAGGTTCCCGATCCGTCCCACCGAACGTTCGCCGCGATGAAGGGGACAAGTTTGGTCTTGATCCCTTGGATCTTCAGCGGCGGCACGTTCACGTGACCTATCTGCTGTGGCAGGAGCATGGTGGGACCTTTCGGGCGAGTGGCGGTTGTGTGGTGAGTGTAGCAACCGCGCCGAACACGCCCGTGCGCTGCGGAAAGGGGGTGGTCTACTCCTAGTTCGCGTACGTCGTGTTGACCTTTTCCACGAGGGTGAGCACGTCGTACGTCGCCACGATTTCGTCGTTCTGGTTGTACAAAACTGTGTCCCAGACAACTTCGCCGTAGTCGTCGGTCACACGCGGAGTGATCCGCTTGGCGGTGAGCTCGACGCGGATGGAGTCGCCATAGGTCACTGGCTTGAGAAAGGACAGGTTATCCAGCCCGTAATTGGCCAGTACTGGTCCGGGTTGCGGCTCCACGAACAAGCCCGCAGCCCAGGAGACAAGCAGGTACCCGTGCGCTACTCGGCGGGGGAAGAAGGGGTTAGCAGTGGCGGCCTCTTCGTTGGTGTGCGCATAGAAAGTATCGCCGGTCTCCTCAGCAAACTGAAGAATGTCATCGAGCGTGACTTGGCGCAGGCCGGAGGCGAACTGGTCGCCCACCTTCAGCGTCGCCAAGTCCTTGCGGAAGGGGTGGACCGCGGTACCCGCGCTCACTTCTTCCCGGGTGGCGCGCCGCACGTCTGCGCCGCGGTGCCACTCGCCGGTAATGGAGGTGAGGTGCTGCGGGCTACCCTGAATTGCGGTTCGCTGCATGTAATGTTTGACGGCTCGCACGCCACCGAGTTCTTCGCCACCGCCTGCACGGCCTGGTCCGCCGTGGACGAGGTGGGGGAGGGGAGACCCGTGCCCGGTGGATGTCTTGGCGTCGTCGCGGTCAAGAAAGTGGAGCCGGCCGTGGTGGGAAGCAACGCCCAATGCGAGTCTTTGCGCCGCTTCGGAGTCATGCGTCACTGCAGAGGCGACGAGGGAACCCTTGCCCAGCGCAACCAGGTCGATTGCGTCGTCGAGGTCGGTGTAGCCGATGATAGAGACAACGGGGCCGAACGCTTCTGTGTCGTGAACGCGTTCTGTGCGGGCGTCCGCAAAGGTGAGCACAGTGGGCTGGAAGAATGCGCCGTCGACGGTGTTGGGGCCGCCGGTAATGACGGTGGCGCCGGCGTCGATAAGCGTCTGCACAGCGTTGGCAACATCTTGCGCCTGATCAGCGGACACGAGCGGTCCCATCGTGGTGACATCGTCGCGGGGGTCGCCAACGACGACTTTCTGCTCGAGCTTGGCCGCTAGGGCATTGGCGACGTCATCTACGAGCGCCTCCGGCACGATTGCGCGCCGGATTGCCGTACACTTTTGGCCTGCTTTCGAGGTCTGCTCTGCAAACAACATGGAAATGTACGCGTCGAATTCGGGAGTGCCGGGCGTGGCATCTGGACCGAGTACTGCGGCGTTGAGTGAATCTGCCTCGGAGGTGAACCGGACGCCGTGATCGCGCACAGATTCGCGGTTGCGCAGGGTGCTCGCTGTCGCTGCGGACCCCGTGAATGCAACGTTGTCGTTGTAATCCAGGCGATCTAGCAGGTCTCCTAATGAGCCGGAGATCAGTTGCAAGGACCCCGCAGGAAGGATTCCGGATTTTGTCATAAGTCGCACGCACTCTGCGGTGACGAAGCCAGAGGCTGTTGCAGGTTTTACCAGCGTGGGAACGCCGGCGATAAACGCGGGCGCAAACTTTTCCAGCATGCCCCAGACCGGGAAGTTGAAAGCGTTGATCTGCAGTGCAACACCCTGCAGCGGCGTGTATACGTGGCGCCCCTGAAACGAGAAATCTTGGGTAAAGACTTCCGGCGGGCCGTCAACGACAACGTTGTTGTTTGGCATCTCGCGGCGGCCTTTGGAAGAGAACGTGAACAGCGTGGAAATGCCTCCGTCCACATCTACGGAGTTGTCGCGAGGAGTCGCGCCCGCCTTGGCCGCCTCAGCGTAGAGGGAATCCTTGTGCTCGTTCAGGAACATGGCGAGCTCTTTGAGCTTGAGCGCGCGCTCGTGCAGCGTTAGTGCCTGCAAGTGCTGCTGCCCCGTCGTGCGCGCATATTCAAGCGCACCGGGAAGATCAAGCCCCTCAGTGGTGACTTTCGCAATGAGCTCATTTGTCGACGCATCGCGAACCTCGCGAGCGTTTGTGGTGTTGTCGGGTATTACCCACTGGTCGCAAAGAAAGCTGGGGACTACGGTCATTGGGGATCCTTTCGGTGGTGTCAAAAACGCGAGGGTCCTGACCGAACGGTCAGTCGGTAATGTATGGCGAGTATAACGGACACAACGCATTGGTGGGAGGACATGATGAACGAGGTTTGGAAGATCACGCTTGGGGAACTGGACAAGCACATGGGCGTGGAAGTCCTCGAGGAATCTGCCGAACGCGTCGTGGCGCGAATGCCAGTTGCCGGAAACCGGCAGTCCCTCGGACTCCTGCACGGCGGCGCAATGGCAGCACTGGCAGAGTCGGTGGGCAGCTGGGCGGCGCTTATCCACGCCAGCACGATGGGCAAAGTAGCGGTGGGGGTGGACATCAACGCCACCCACCACTCGTCGGGAAGGGAAGGCTTTGTCACCGCGACCGCGACGGCAATCCGGCTCGGCCGCACGCTGACGAGCCATGAGGTGGTGGTTGTGGACGACGCTGGAAAGCGCCTGTGCACCGCTCGAATCACAAACGCGATCGTAGAAAAGCGCGGCTAAAGGCTCCTACTCCGAGTAATCGTAGAAGCCCTTTCCGGCTTTTCGTCCAAGCTCGCCGCGAGCAACCATGTCGCGCATGAGCTGCGGCGGGGCAAAGCGCGGACCAAGCGTGGATTCGAGGTACTCCGCAATGCCGAGCCGGACATCCAGCCCAACGATGTCTGTCAGCGCCAGAGGACCAATAGGGAACTTGTACCCCAACACCATTGCGTTGTCGATGTCCTCTGCAGAGGCCACACCTTCTTCGACCATGCGAATAGCCTCGAGTGCGATTGCCACGCCCAGCCGGGAAGACGCGAAGCCTGGCGCGTCCTTGACCACAATGGGTGTCTTGCCTAGGCCCGCAACCCAATCGCGCGCGCTTTCCACCAATGCATCAGGTGTCGAGTCCGCGACAACAATCTCAACCAACTTGGACGCCGGCACCGGGTTGAAAAAGTGGAGACCGATGACGTCATTCTCCACCGACTTGGCGAGTTCGGACACCGAAAGTGAAGAAGTATTCGTGGCAATAACAGCCTTCGGCGCATGTTCGCTTATCGACGAGAACGACTGCCGCTTCAGGTCCAGCAACTCAGGGACGGCCTCGACGATAACCTCGCAGTTGGCAAAATCTGCGGGGTCCGTAGACAACGTCAGCCGTGATGCGTATTCCTCGAAGGTTCCCTCAGCGCCGCGTGCCAAAGACCCCTTGATGTCCTTGTGTATTCGACCCCGCGCGGCTTCAATTGCGTCTTCATTGATGTCTACAACGTGGACGTTCGCCCCGGCGAGGACGAAAGCATGGGCGATGCCGCCGCCCATTCGTCCGCCGCCAAGAACTCCGATGTTGGTGGGCACGCTCATAGGTGGGATCTCCTTAGGTATGGGGTCTACTTCTTCTTGTTCTTTTTCCGGTCCAGGAAAGCCTGCATCCGGTCGAACTTCGCTTCGGACTCGAACAGGATGGCCTGGGCAAGATTGTCTACCTGCGGATGTGCGCCTTCCGGCATGGCCAGAACGGACTTGGTAATGCGCACTGCAAGCGGGTCCTGTTTGCCAATCCGTCCGGCCAGCTCGAGCGCTTCGGCTTCGAGCTTCTCCGGTTCTGCCAACGAGGAAACCAGCTGATGTCGCAGAGCTTCTTCGCCATCGAGGACCCGGCCGGCTAACAGGATGTCGCGGGCGAGTGGCTCACCGACCGCAGCACGTAGCCGCCAGGTGCCTCCCGCGGCAGCGATGATGCCCAACCCAGCCTCTGGCTGGCCGAACTTGGCACGTGCGGTAGCTACCCGAAAGTCGGCAGCGAGTGCGAGCTCGAGTCCTCCTCCGAGGGCGTAGCCGTCGATAGCCGCGATGACGGGCATGGGAAGCTTGGCGATCCGGTGGAAGATTGTGTTGTTAATTCCGCGCAGCGCATCATCGCGGCGGCGCTCACGCAACTGCGCGATGTCTGCGCCGGACGCGAAGATCCCATCGGTGCCGACGATGATTGCTACCTGGGGGTTCTCTTCTAGGTAGGCACACACAGCGTGTAGCTCGTCCACCATGGTCTGGTCGATGGCATTTTTCACCTCGGGGCGGGAAAGACGAATGATCAGGGTTGCCCCGCTGTCCTCAACAGTGAGGGCAGAAAACCTAGAAAATTGGTTGCTCAACGTCTACACCCTTTCGATCGCAATGGCGGTACCTTGCCCGACCCCCACGCACATCGTGGCGATGCCACGTTCCGAATCTTCCTGTTCCATGCGGTTGAGCAGGGTGATCGTGATGCGCGCACCGGATGAGCCAAGCGGGTGGCCAAGTGCGATGGCACCGCCCCAACGATTGACCTTTTCCATGTCCAACCCAAGCTCACGGATGCAAGCCAATGATTGCGTGGCGAAAGCCTCATTGAGTTCGATCGCCCCGACGTCGTTGAGATCCCAGCCGGTTCGCTCCAGCACGTTCCTCGTTGCAGGCACCGGGCCCATTCCCATGATCTCCGGTGCAAGACCGACCGCAGAGGAGCCGCGCACTGCAGCGCGCGGTTTCAGGTTGTACTTCTCTACAGCTCGCGAGCTAACGACGAGGATGGCGGAGGCGCCGTCGTTTAGCGCGGAGGAATTTCCTGCAGTCACGACGCTGCCGCCGGCGACGACGGGGCGCAGCTTGGCCAGGACCTCGGTGGTCGTTCCGGGCCGAGGACCTTCGTCTGTGTCCACGACGGTCACATTGCCTTTGCGGTCCTGTACCTCAACCGGAACGATTTCGGAACTGAAGCGACCAGACTTGATGGCCTCGCTCGCCAACTTCTGCGAGCGTACAGCGAACTCGTCAGCCTCTTCGCGCGTAATGTTCTTGACGCGAGCGACCTCTTCGGCGGTCTCAGGCATGGAGAAGGTTGTCTTTTCTTGGTCAGCAAACGTGGGGTTGATGAAACGCCAGCCGATGGAAGTATCGAAGGTTGCGCCGGGCTTGGCAAACGCTTTGTCTGGTTTCTCCATGACCCACGGTGCGCGTGACATAGACTCCACGCCGCCTGCGACGACTACATCGGCCTGTCCTGTCTCCACCATCGCTGCTGCCAGCGAGATCGCGGACATACTGGAAGCACAGAGACGGTTGACCGTGATACCTGGGACGGTATCCGGGTAGCCGGCGAGAAGCCAGGCCATTCGGGCAACATTGCGATTCTCTTCGCCTGCACCATTTGCGTTGCCAATGATCACGTCGTCGACGGCTTCGGGAGGCAAGCCCGCGTCCTCAACGACCGACTTAATCACGAGCGCGGCCATGTCATCGGGGCGTACGGATGAAAGAGCCCCGCCATATCGGCCGACCGGGGTGCGTTTGCCGGAAACTAAGAGTGCATTCATGGGGTGTTCCTTCTATATCAAGTACTGGTTTGCTGTCGTGGCTACGCGCCGCTGAATTTCGGCGTGCGCTTTTCGTTGAAGGCCTGGAAGCCCTCGAAATAGTCTTTTGATGAGCAAAGCTGACCTTGGGCTAGGTTCTCCTGTTCGATCGAGGACCAAAGCCCAGTGCCGTGATCACGAATGGTGTGGACCAGCTTTCTGCTGGCGAGAAATGCCTGGGTTGCGCCGCGTGAGGCTCGTTCAACCCTTTCCCGAGTAAAGTCGAACAGCTGATCTTTGGGGACAGCCCTGGAGAACAATCCCGCCTCTACCGCTTCGGTGCCACTCATCATTTCCCCGGTAACGATGAGATCCATGGTGCGGTGCGCGCCAAGTCGCTCGAAAAACAGTGCGTGACCACCAGAATCGAGCGTGGCCCCGAGGTTGGCAAACGGGGAGCCAACCGTTGCATCGTCAGCCACGTAGACAATGTCGGTGGCGATGGCCAAGCCAAGTCCGACCCCGAGGCACGGTCCGTGTACTGCAGCAAACGTGGGTGCCGGGAACTCGCTCATCTTCTTCAACACGGGGGTGACCTTGTTGGCCAGGTAGTCAGTGGCGTCATCATTGCGAGGGTCGAGTCCCTTGATGTTGCGGCCGGCGCAGAAGCCCTTTCCTTCGCCTCGAAGAAGCAGGGCGCGGACTCCGTGCTCTGCGGCTTCGTCGTAAATCGCCCCAAGTTCAGCGAGGTCATCCTCCCCGAGTGAGTTCATGGCCTTCGGGTTGTTCAGCACGACCTCGGCGTAGTGTTCGCCGTCGTGAGTGTGGATAGTCAGATCGATCATGTTGAGCTCCTATGCGTCGTAGTCAACGGTGATTGATGATCCGGTGGCGTGGGTCTGGCAGGTCAGCACGTAGCCCTGCTCTACTTCGTCGGGTTCGAGGGCGAAGTTTTCGTCCATCTTGTACTCGCCGTCGATGACCTTGGCGCGGCAAGTACCGCACACGCCACCCGCGCACGCGAATGGGACGTCGGACCGCACACGAAGCGCAGCGTTGAGGATGGTCTCGTGCGCGGACACAGGTGACTGGACCTGGCCAGATAGACCATCAAGGGTGAAATCAATCTGGACGTTGTCCCCGTCCGGATCCGCTTCCACCGCGCGACCTTTGTTGCCGTCATTCTTAGTCGGCGTGCCGGTAGTGAACAGCTCGTAGCGGACTTTCTGGGCGTCTACATTCCGATCCGCGAGGGCGTCGCGACACAGCTGCACCAGCTCGAAGGGGCCGCACAGGAACCACTCGTCCACGCCATCGACGTCGATGACGTTGTCCAACAGTGAATTGAGCTTTTCATGGTCGATGCGTCCCGAAAACAGCGGGTTGATCCGCTGTTCTCGTGTCAGGATGTGGTGGACGGCGAAGCGTGATGGGAACTTGTCCTTGAGGTCACCAATCCTGTCCGCGAACATTACGTCGCCGCCGCCCCGATTGGAGTAGACAAGTTCCACTGAGGCATCTTCTACGCCACGCAGAACGGCTGTGGCAATTGCCATGATCGGCGTGATGCCGGATCCAGCCGCGATAGCAACAACGCGTGGACGTTCGATTTGACGCAGCTCGTGTTCAACAGCAGCCGGGTCATTCAGGCCAGTCATGCGGATTTTCGAGGTAAACGCGCCCTGTGGGTTCATCACGTCGATACGGTCACCAGCTTTGAGCTGCTCGTTGGCCCAGGTAGAGAACTTGCCGCCGAAGTCTTTCTTGATGCCTACGCTCAGAGTCCCATCGGTAGGCGCGGAGCACAGTGAATAGGAGCGCCGCAGCTCCTCGCCGTTGATGGTGGCGCGTAGGGCGACGTATTGGCCCGGTGCGTAGTTGTAGTCGTTGCGTAGATCCTCGGGGACGCTGAAGCTTACCTCGACAGCTTCGTCGGTTAGCTGCCTCACCTCCGCTACCTCGAGGGAGTTGAACTTGGCTTTCTTGCGCGCCGAGGTTTTGGCGTCTGTGGTGGAAGTCATCTAGTGCACCTTGAAGTAGTCGAAGGGTTCAAAACAGGTGTTGCAGGAATAGAGGGCTTTGCAAGACGTGGAGCCGAAGGGAGTGATCTCCTTCGTGTCATCGGAGCCGCACTGCGGGCATGTGATGCGCGGCGGCGTTCCCAACCTGAGCAGGACCGGTCCGGACGATTGCTCAGCGCGCCCCTGTGGCGGCGCGATGCCGAAGCTACGGAGATTCTCGCGGCCGGTTTCCGTGATCCAGTCCGTAGTCCACGCCGGGTTGAGTACAAGGTCCACCCGAAAATCCCTATAACCGGCCTTAGCCAGTGCCAACTCCACATCGTTGGTGATGTGGCCCATGGCCGGACATCCGGAGTAGGTTGGAGTGATGGTGATGACCGCGGTGTCGCCCTCAAAGTGCGCGTCGCGCAGGATGCCTAGGTCCGCAATTGAAATCACGGGAATCTCCGGGTCGGGAACCTGCGCGGCGACATCCCAGAGCCGCGCTTCGCTTTCGTCTGTGGGGCGGTGAGCCTGTTCGGTGGTAGCCAACGAACCTGTCCTTCCGTGGTGGGGGTTAAGCAGGGCCTGCTTACCAAGTCGCGCCCGGGTGCTGCCGGGCTAGGAACTGCATTTCGCCGAGGATGTAACTGCGGTACTCGGAGAACTGCCCGGTCCGGTGCCCGCTCATTGCCTGTGCAACGTCGGGGACACCGAGCTCCGCGTGATCCAGGACCGCACTCATCCGCGTATCAAACTCGTCGCGCAAGGAGGATGGAAGCACGCCAATGCCGGCGGTAGCGACCTCGTGGTGGATCGGAAGATCCTCGAACAGTTCGTCCACGTACGGCCACATGTATTCCAGGCCTGCCTGCATGCGGCGCTTTGATTCGTCCGTGCCGAGGCCTAGGCGCAGGACCCACTGGTTCGAGTGATCTACGTGGTACTGCAGTTCTTTCACGGCCTTGGACGCGATGGATGCGATCATGCTGTCCGATGAATTCACCAGCGCGGTATAGAGGCCGTACATGTAGTACGACACAATCAGCTGGCGGGCGATGGTTTGGCCGAAGTCGCCGTTTTCTTGCTCAACGATCGCTGCGGAGCGGAACTCCTCTTCGTTGCGGAAGTAGGCGAGGTCATCTTCGGTCTTCCCGGTTGCGGTGCCTGCGTAGGTATAGAAAAAGCGGGCGTGCCCGACCAGATCGAGAGCGATGTTTCCCAGCGCGACGTCTTCCTCCATCTCTGGTGCGCGCGAGATCCACCAGCCGAGACGCTGGGCGAGAATCAGGGCATCGTCGCCGAGCATTGTGGCGTACTCGGCGGTGACGCTATCGGCGACCTTGCCGGCAGCGCCCACGTCCTCCGGTGTGATCGCGTCGCCTTGCGTCTGCTTCGTTGCAGAATCTTGGGAGGTGAAACTCATAGGTGCGGCACCCCTTCAGACTTTTCAAAGTATGTCGCATGGCGATATGCCTTACCGTTAGAGGACTCGAAGAAGCCTCCCTTGGAGTCGGGGTCGGAGGCGCTGATCGCTTCGGATGGGACTACCCATACCGAGGTGCCCTCGTTGCGGCGGGTGTAAAGATCGCGCGCATTACGTAGCGCCATGGTGTCATCGGCGGCGTGCAGCGATCCAGCGTGAACGTGTGAGAGGCCGCGATTAGAGCGGACAAATACTTCGTACTGGACCCATTCGTTGCGGTCTGTGCTGTTGCTCATGGGGGTTCCTGTCTTTCCAAATAGGGGCAATTGCTAAACGACGAGCGCGTGGTCCGTCGCTGCCTTACGCTTCGCGTACGCGGCGGCTGCCTCACGGACCCAGGCGCCGTTATCAAAGGCTTCCCGGCGACGCTTCAGGCGTTGGGAGTTCAGCGGGCCGTTGCCCTTGATGACGGATTTGAATTCGCTCCAGTCCAGCTCGCCATAGTCGTAGTGACCTCGTTCCTCGTTCCATTTCAGGTCCGGGTCCTCGAAGGATAGGCCAAGAGCTTCCGCCTGCGGGACAATCATGTCTACAAATCGCTGACGCAGCTCGTCGTTGGAGAAACGCTTGATGTTCCAGGCCATGGACTGCTGGGAGTTTGGCGAGTCCGCGTCCGGAGGGCCGAACATTTGGAGCGCAGGGCCGTAGAAACGGTTGATCGCCTCTTGAGCCATTTGCTTCTGCTCGGGCGTGCCGTGCGAGAGCTCATACAAGATCTCCCAACCCTGGCGTTGGTGAAATGATTCCTCTTTGCAAATGCGGACCATCGCACGTCCATACGGCGCATACGAAGCACGGCAAAGCGGGACTTGGTTACAGATCGCAGCGCCATCGACAAGCCAACCGATCGCGCCGATGTCTGCCCAGGTTCGGGCGGGGTAATTGAAAATGGAGGAGTACTTGGCGCGACCTTCGAGGAGTTGGCGAACAAGTTCATCGCGTGAGGTGCCAAGGGTTTCTGCTGCAGAGTAGAGATACAGGCCGTGACCTGCCTCGTCCTGAACCTTGGCCATGAGGATTGCTTTACGCTTGAGCGATGGTGCTCGGGTGATCCAGTTGGCTTCGGGTTGCATGCCAATGATCTCGGAGTGAGCATGCTGGGAGATCTGGCGTGTCAATGTCTTCCGGTAGGCCTCAGGCATCCAGTCTGTGGGCTCGATGCGGGAGTCCTCTGAGATGAGCTGGTCAAAGAGGGCTTGCCCGTCAGCCGCTACCTGCTGGGCGGCTTTTGTTTCTGTCACGGGGGAGAGGTGAGCGGGGGTCATCGAGTCCTCCTCGAGTGTGAATTACTAACCGATCGTTCGGTAAGTCTATGTCGGTACACGTGTGGCGTCAACCACATTGGAGGAATGGGGAGTGAGGAGCTACTTTTCTGTGGGCGGACGAGACGTGGTGCGCGACATTCCACGGAATTCTGCGATGGCGCGTTCGCCGTCGTAAATGGTGACGTCGGTAAGTCCATTACGGCCCCAGGTCTGGGTTTGGCGGGCGACGCCGCGCAGGGTGGTGCCGATCTTGCCTGGGGCGATGAAGTGGATATTCACCTGGGAGGCGACGGTAGGGGTCGCAGTTGTGGTGTTGCACGCGCCGGCGAAGAGAGCATCTGCGAACGTGAACAAGATTCCACCTTGGATGGTGTCAAAGCCATTGCACATTTCCTTCGTGATGGTCATTTCACCTTCGGTATGGTTTGGCTCCACCTTTGTGATGGTGATGCCGAGAAGGGCAAGCGAATTATCCTGCTCATACATCGATTTCACCTGCTCGGTGTCTGGTGTGAACATGACATTAGGACCAAAGATCGTGTGCATGGTGTGTCCTCTGAGGTATTGGCTGGGTTGTTAATTGCGTAAGCATAGAGAGATTGAAGGCGGTGTGCGCAGGATTTGGGGAACTGTAGGCTCGACGTGTTGGGCAGGCGGGAAGTGCTCTTAGGATGGGTGGTGTTGAGGAAATAGAGATGAAAGAGGATTCGACGTGGGGCAAACGGATACTTCGCCTGGGCGCGGGCGTCCCGGCTATACCAGGGACGAGGTAATCGCTGAGGCGATTGATGAATTCTTGGACCGGGGGTATGAGGCGACATCGATGGGAAGTTTGGCTCAGCGGTTGGGGGTGTCAAAGTCGGCGATTTACCACCATGTTTCCTCTAAGGAGCAGCTCCTCGAAGAGGCCACGACGGTTGCCCTCGATGCGCTTTCCAGTGTGGTTGACCAGGCGCAAGGTCTTGATGGGGGGATCGAACACAAGCTGCGGTTTCTCATCGACGGTGCGGTGAAGGTTTTAGGGGAGCGGCAGGCCGAGATTGCGCTTTTGCTACGTCTCCGGGGGAACTCCGACGTGGAAAAACGTGCGCTTGACCGTCGCCGCGCGATCACAGGGACGATGGTCGAACTAGTCGCAGAGGGGCAAGAAGCGGGGGTAATTCGAAGCGACATCTTGCCAGGCGTGGCGGCGAGGCTGATCTTTGGTGTGGTGAACTCGATGGTGGATTGGTACCAGCCGCAAGGGGAGTCGCCGCTGGATGAATTGGCCGATATGGTGCAGCGTTTTGTATGGGAGGGGGTCTCCTGTCGCAGATAGCGAAGCCTTTTTGAACGAAAGGGGTGGTGTGCATTGCAAATCATTTTGAAAATGTTGTGGAAAACACTCACTTCGCGATGTAGCCTAACTCACAAGGAACTGACCGATTGGTCAGTAAACATTGGCCGGTGCCATCCGGCTACAGCGAGAAAGGTGCATCCCCTTGACTGCAAACTACGACATCACTTCCACATACGCCGGCCCTTCGACCTCGATTGAGTACGCCTCAAGGGACGAGATCACAGCGCTCCAGACAGCCCGTATGAAGAACACGCTGCGCCACGCGTACTACCACGTTGACCACTATCACAATGCGTTCGATGAAGCGGGGGTGCACCCCGACGACTTCAAGGAGCTTGCTGACCTCTCCAAGTTCCCGCTGACGGACAAATCTGACCTGCGTCGAAACTACCCGTTCGGAATGTTTGCAGTGCAGCAGCACCAGATCGCCCGCGTCCACGCTTCTTCCGGCACGACGGGCCTGCCCACAGTGGTTGCTTACACGCACAAGGACGTGGAAACCTGGGCAGAACTCATGGCGCGGTCCCTGCGCGCGGGCGGTGTCCGACCCGGCGACAAGGTGCAGGTTACCTTCGGGTATGGACTTTTTACTGGCGGACTTGGTGCCCATTATGGTGTGGAGAAGCTTGGAGCAACCGCCATTCCTACCTCAGGTGGCCAGACGGAGCGCCAGATCCAGATCATGCGCGACTTTGAGCCAGACGCCATCCTCGGCACGCCCTCGTACATGCTTAACGTGCTCGACCGGATGCGCGCCGAAGGGCAGGATCCGCGTGAATCGTCGCTACGCGTCGGCATCTTCGGCTCTGAGCCGTGGACCCAAGGTATGCGCGAGGAGCTGGAAAACGGATGGGGCATCGACGCAACCGACATTTACGGTCTGTCCGAGGTCATGGGGCCGGGTGTTGCGCAGGAGTGCATCGAGACCAAAGACGGTCTGACCATTTGGGAGGACCACTTCTACCCGGAAATCCTGGACTTGGAAACTGGACAGCCCGTTGAAGACGGTGAGTTCGGCGAGCTGGTTGTCACCCCACTGACCAAAGAAGCATTCCCTGTCATCCGGTACCGCACCCACGACATCACCCGATTGCTTCCAGGAACAGCCCGCTCGATGCGACGCATCGACCGCATTTCTGCGCGAAACGACGACATGATCATCCTTCGCGGCGTGAACTGTTTCCCCAGCCAATTTGAAGAGATCATCACTGAGGATTCTAAGCTGCGACCGCGCTACCAGTGTGTACTTGACCGGAAGGGCCGCATGGACAATCTCACTCTCGTGGTCGAACATTCGCCGGAAGCGAGTGAGGCTGACATTGAACTGTCGTCGCGGACTTTGAAGAAAGCCATCAAGGACCGCATCGGAATCACGGTAGATGTAGTGATCAAGCCACACGTGGATACCGGCGAAGGTAAGGCGAAGCGCCTGGTGGACAACCGCCCGAAAGGGTAGCCCCTGAGCAAACGGCCTGAAAGGACCAACAGTGACAACTTCACCCAGAAAAGAATCCAGCCTCATCGCAAATGAGCCAACCACACGCGAGAAACTCACGAATGAGCATAAACGCGTACTGGGTGGTGCTCTCGTCGGCACCACGATCGAGTGGTTCGATTTCTTCATTTACGCCCAAGCAGCGGGATTGATTTTCGCGACGCAGTTTTTCAACCCCGTTTCGAATGACTCCCCGGGGCTGGCGCAGATTATCGCGTGGGCCTCACTAGGCATCTCCTTTCTCTTCCGCCCGTTTGGTGCGATTATCGCTGGCCATCTGGGTGATCGTATGGGACGAAAACCTGTCCTGGTCATCACGCTGATGGGTATGGGGATAGCTACGTTTCTCATGGGGCTCTTGCCGACGTATTCCGCGTGGGGCATTGCAGCGCCAATTCTTCTCGTGGTGCTGCGAATCATCCAAGGCATGTCTGCTGGTGGGGAGTGGGGCGGTGCTGCGCTGATCGCGGTCGAGCACGCACCCGCGGTGCGGCGTGGCTATTTTGGTGCCTTCCCGCAGCTCGGTGTCCCACTAGGAATGATGCTGGCGACCATTATGATGCTGACGCTAACGGCTGCGATGTCACCCGAGCAGTTTGAAGCGTGGGGATGGAGAATCCCATTCCTTTCGTCGTTGGTGCTCATTCTGGTTGGATTCTTTATCCGAAAGAGCGTCGAGGAATCTCCGGTGTTCACGGAGATCGAAGAGTTGCGCGAGCGCTCCTCCGCGCCGCTCAAAGATCTCTTTGCTGGGCATTCAAAGTTGGTGGGTCTGTGCGCACTGATCTTCGCAGGTAACAATGCGGCTGGGTACCTCGTGATTGCATTCTTCGTGTCGTATGGGTCAAAGGTGCTTGGCTTTCCGCGTGCAACGGTCCTAGGAATCATGCTGCTGGCGAGCGGCGCATGGTTCCTCTCAACGCTCATCGGCGGTTTGCTCTCTGATGTAGTGGGGCGAAGGACCATCTTCATCTGGGGCTACCTTGCACTGATCCTCTGGGCGCTCCCAACGTGGGTGCTCGTTGACTCGGGGCAAATCTTTCTGTTTGCGATGGGCACTATCGTGCTCGGGAGCCTGCTCGGGTTCACCTACGGTGGCCAGCCGGCGCTATATGCGGAAATGTTTCCAGCTTCTGTACGTCTCTCCGGTTTGAATATCGGGTACGCCCTGGGCTCGATTATTGGTGGTGCGTTTGCTCCGATGATCTCGCAGATGATCTTGGAACGCAGCGGTAACGCAATCTACATCGGTGTGTACATCGCTATCGTGTGTTTGATTTCCCTCCTCGGCGTTCTCGGGGTTCAGAAGGGCATTCAAGGACGGAGCCTGAGCGAGTAGATCGTTCCTGATTTCGGCTGAGGAGGCCTGCTATCCGTGACATGCTCGGAACATGAGCATCGAGTTTGAGCAGGCGTCTTTCCGTGGCACGGCGTATCAGGTGGATGACCTCGATTCGGTCGCGATCCTGTTCGCGGGGAAGGAAAAACGCGGGATCTATCGGCTAAGCTTTGAAAACGGTGAGGCGTACGTCGGGCAGGCCGTAGACGTTGTCCGAAGGTTTGCTAACCACCACCGTCGATGGGATGACATCGTTGGTCTCGAATTCTTCCCGGTGCCCGAGCCCGAACCGCTGCTGGCGGCAGAGCGCATCCTCATCGCAGAGACCGAACGCGTGAGCCCGGTGCGCAACGTGGTGGATACGAAGCGGCCGCGCGGCGACAAAGACTACGTCATCGAGGTGACCGAAGGCAACAGCGTATCCCTGCCGTGGGACCGTTCGAAGCGGACGGCGGTGTCTGATCTCGTGCAGCCGGCTTCCCGAGCAAAGTTTTTCAAACTTGCTCGCCGTCCCGACTACTTCTTCACCCGCGAGATCGCCGGGTGGTTTATTCATGAGACGATTCCGGACCCGGTGGCCACAGAAGGAAAGCTCTGGACCGCGACGGTAATGCCCTCGACCAATCGGCAGCGCGACTACTTCCGCACCTTCTGCATCAGCACGGGGAACATCGAGGTGATGGTCGGGGAGATGTACGACGGAGAGCATCCGCAGGTGTGGATCAACACCGAGCGGAACGAGGATCTGCAGAAATACTACGGGGACCACGACGGCTGGCAGGTCGACGAGGTCGACTACCCGATTGCGGAAACAACGCGGTGGACCTTCAACGCCTACTTCCTGTACGACATCCTCGCAGGTACAGAGGATTTCCCTGCTCGCGACGCGATGGTGGAGAGCGCGTACGCCCTCAACGTCCGGATGATGCGGCACGGAGGCACGATGTACCGGCGCTTCCACAGTGCGGAGCTCGCGACCGATCTACTCGGTGCGGCAGCGAAGTGGGGAAACCCGGAGTGGTGTACCCCATGAGGCCAGCCGCTGCGAGAACCTTAAACTTTGGTGGCTTAACCTTTCGCGTCTGGCAAAACGTGAAACCTTAGGCCCCTAAAGTTTCACGTTTCCCGAAACCTCAAAACTTCTCACGGTAAAATTGCGTCGCAATCCAGCCTGCGCAGCGCAGCTGGACAAGCGCACCCGCGCCTACAGCCCCGCGACATCCTCCGCCAGCATCGCCTGGTCCACCTTGATGCCCACGGCCGCGCCCGCGCCCATCGCCTGCGACACCTGGTCCGGCGAGCTCACCACGTTGCCCGCGGCCCAGAGCCCGCTTATCGACGTCCCACCGCCGTCCACCCGCACCCAGCCGTCAGCCGTGCCGTCGACGGTAGCGCAGCCGGCCTGCTTGAGCAGCGCGTCGTTGGGGAGGAAGTCGGGCCCGGTGAAGCAGGCGTCGAACGCGGTGGCGTCGTCGCCGGCGCGCACGACCACGCCGGTTGCGGAGTCGGCGTCGGGGGCCACGCGGGTGACCGGGGCGTCGTTGATGGTGGCGCCGAGGGCGTGGAGGAGGTGGCGGGTGGCGTCGTCAAGCGAAAGCCCGTTGGGGAAGAAGGTGAGGCGGTCGGTCCACTTGGTCAAAAGCTTTGCGACGTTCACCGTAAACGGCGGGTTCGCGCCGCCGATCAGCGCGATGCTGCGGCCGCGGACCTCCCAGCCGTGGCAGTAGGGGCAGTGGAAGACGCGCGTGCCCCACAGTTCCCGCAGGCCAGGGACGTCGGGGAGGCGGTCGGTGATGCCAGTGGCGACGAGAACGTGACGGGAGCGGAGCGCCTCGCCGGTGGAGAGCATGGTGCGCCAGCCGCTGTCGGCGGGGGAGAGGGCGTCCGCGGTGGCGCGCACGAGGGTGCCGCCGAAGGATTGGAACTCGGCGAGGCCCCGATCGCGCAGCTCCATCGGCGGAACGCCGTCCATGCCGAGGATGCCGTGGGCGTGTTCGCTGAAGCGATTGCGGGGCTGGCCTGCGTCGATGAGCGTGACCTGGCGGTTGGCGCGCGCGAGGGTGATCGCTGCGGCGGTGCCGGCGAATCCGCCGCCGATGACGGCGACGTCGGTGCGGGCGTTGTCGGTTGGCGGTTGAACGTGGCTCTGGTGCAGTGTCATGCGAGGTCCTTTGCACAGCGTGCGATTTGGTCTGGTCCACACGCCACCGTAGCGATGAGGGGGGTTGCAAGCGGAGTTAGCTCCATTTTCAGCTCGAGGAAAGCGTAGATTGAGGTGCTTTGACCAATAGCTAGTAAGCAAGCTTTACGATGCTGTCGGAGGGTAGCGGAATAAACTTTAGGGTTTTTGTAGATGTCAAAACTTAGGCCAATAAGCTTTAACGTCGAGTAAAATTATAAAGCTTCGCGTGCTAACTTTGCTTCATGAGTTGGCCAAGTATCTCTTTTGAGACATTGCCGTGGCGTGCTGTGGCTGAGAACCTGTCGAGGCGCGCTCAGCTGCGCACGCCCAGCCAATACGAGAGCGCTATCGTGCCGCATATCGCTGGCGAAGAAGTGCAGCTTCGTCCTGAGACACTTGCCGCAGCGGATAAAGCGACTATTGCAGTGACGCGCTATGACGCTACGCATGCCACAGATCTTTTTCCGTTCATTCCATTATTGCTGCGCGGGGAGTCGGTGGCATCGAGCAGAATCGAACAGCTGACCTCCTCGTCTAGGAAAATTTTTGAAGCTGAACTTTCCGGCGCCGGGTCCGCGAACGCCAAGTTGATCGTGGCGAATGTTCGGCAGATGCAGCGCGCGATTGAGGTCGATTCAGCGACGACTAGGACGCTATTGGCAATGCATAGCGTGCTTCTGCAGGACTCCGCGCCCGAGATCGCGGGTAAGTTGCGCGAGCAAGCGGTGTGGATCGGTGGGCCGGATGATCACCATCCGGGTGGTGCACTTTTTGTGCCGCCACACCAAAAGCATGTTCCAGCACTGTTGGAGGATTTAGAAGCCTTCATGGCTCGCCGCGATGTCCCGGTGCTGGCGCAGGCGGCGATCGCGCACGCCCAGCTTGAAACGATTCACCCCTTTGCTGACGGCAACGGGCGCACGGGGCGTGCGCTGGTACACGTGTTGCTGAAGTCGAGAGGGCTTAGCGTGAACGGGCCGGTGCCGATCTCTGCAGGTTTGCTGTCCCGTGTTGATGACTACTTTGCTGCGTTGGACGCATACCGGCAAGGCGACGCCGATCAGATCGTGGCGCTGTTCGCAGCAAGTGCGCTCGAGGCTGTTGAACATGGGACGTGGATTGCGCATGAGTTGGACTCGGTGCTGGGGGAGTGGCGGCAGCAGCTGACTGCCCGCTCCGACGCCCTGGCGTGGAAGGTCTTGCCGTTGCTTTTGCAGCGTCCAGTGCTTACGACACGCATCGTGGTCGACGAGCTTGGAGCGTCTCTGGTCTCAGCGGGAAATGCGCTGGAAACTCTCGAACGAGCTGGCATTGTAGTCGGGGCACAACTGGATAAGCGGACGCGTTCGTGGCGAGCCCCCGACGTGCTCGAGTTGCTGGACGAGTTTGCAGAGCGGAGGCGGCGCCTATGATCAAACGGCGCTAGCTCCGTTTACACCGGACTCGAGGGTAAGACCCCAGGTCGCGAGAAACCAGAAACCCTAGATGGAGCTAGCTCCGTTTGCACCAGCGCCGCCCCTGTCGCCTGGCCTGGTGAAACGCCCACGCAACGCCCACGAAACGCCAGCCAAGCCAGCCAAGCCAGCCAACTACCCGCCCATCCCAGACTTCCACGCTGCGAGCGTCGCGTGCAGCGGGCGCGGCGCGAAATTCACCGTGTACGCCCCCGGCTCCGCCTCCGCCTTGAAGCACAGCACCCCGCTGTTGGTTTGCCCGTGCTCAAACGTCAAGTTCAAGTGGTTGAAACCGGGCGCGTAGCTGGGCTCCACGGTCTTCCCGCTCGGCATGGTGAGCACGAAGTCGCTCTTGGAAATCCACAGCTCGTCATTGGTCATGTTGAGGATCGACACGTCGTTGCAAAGGAAGCTGTCCTCGCCGTATTTCCCCATGTCGCGCACCGGCCCGACGCCGATGCGCAAGCCCCCGACGTTCGCCACCTCGCCGGCCTCGAGTGGCGTGAGCTCGAAGGCGCTTTTCGACGGAGCCTCCATCCCCCTCGGACTCACCGGAACCGGATCCTGCACCCCGGATCTTGGGTCGTAATCGTCCGGACGGTACATGGCGGGCTCCTCGCCCGCCTCCTTGGCTTGCGAAATCCGCTCATCCACCGCCCCGAAATTCGGGAACTCAGCCTCTGCCGTCGGCGACTGTTCCCGACCCTCCGTAGTCTCCGCCCCGCCGGGCCCATCGGTCATCGAGGTGTAGATCAACCCGATCGCCCCGGCCACCGCCAGCGCCAACACGATGACGACCCACCAGTTCTTGAACTCAAACAGCGTTCTTTCCTCCGGGTCGGAAGGGACGTCGTCGCGCCAGTGCTGCCCCGACCCGAACTCGCCAGGCCCGAACACACCGGACCCGCCGGCCCCGGGCTGGTTCGAACTCGGCTGGTACGAGAAGTTCTTGTACGGATTCGGGTTCTTGCTGCTCATGTGCTGGTCCTTTCGGGAGGGCCGGCGAGGCCGCGCCGGGCGCGGCAACGCTTCGAACACCCCTCACAGTACCGGCCGGCGCGCCCCCCGCACTCGCCCATGACAATTGTCATGCCCACCTCATGACAAAAACCAGTGTGCGCCGAGTCGCCCATACATAGGCTGCGAATCATGTCCACCACAGCAGTCGCTCCCAGCTCCCGCCCCGTCGCCATCCACGTCGCGGACGTGACGAAGACGTTCACTCCGCGTGGCAAGCATCCGGTCCACGCGCTGCGCGGCGTTTCCTTCGACATCCGTGTCGGCGAGATCGTCGCTCTGCTAGGGACGAACGGCGCGGGTAAGTCCACGCTCATCGACATCATCCTGGGGCTCACCACGGCCACGTCGGGCCAGGTGAGCGTTCTTGGCGGCACGCCCAAGCAGGCTACGGGGAACGCGCGCATCGGCGCAGTGATGCAAACGGGAGGCCTGCTCACGGACATCACCGTCAAGGACACGCTCAACCTGGTCGCCGCGGCGTTCCCCACGCACCGGCCGCTGGATAGCGTCGTCGAGCGGGCGAATCTGGAACCGATTCTGAGGCGTCGCGTCGGCAAGTGCTCTGGCGGCGAGCGCCAGCGACTCCGGTTCGCGCTCGCCTTGCTGGGCGACCCGGACATCATCATCCTGGACGAGCCCACCGCCGGGATGGACGCCGGCGCGCGCCACGCATTTTGGGACGCGATGCGACTCGAGGCCGCCGCTGGGCGCACCATCATTTTCGCCACCCACTACCTCGAAGAAGCCGACCAGTTCAGCGAGCGCGTCATCCTCCTCGACCAGGGCCAAGTGCTTATCGACGCCCCCTCGCACACCCTCCTGGCCACCTCCCCCACCCGCCTGCTCACCGCCGAGTTCCCCGCGGGCATCCCCGACGACCTCCACCTACCGGCCGACGCGGAGCTGGAGCGCGACGGCAATATCCTGCGCGTGCGCACCGCCGACGCCGACTCGCTCGCTCGCGCCCTGCTTACCTGCACCGACGCCTGCAATCTCACCATCGTTGCCCACACCCTCGAGGACACGTTCCTCGAGCTCACGCGCAAGAACGCCAACCAAACGGAGTGACCCATGACCACCACGCACACCCCGACGTTTTCCAACACCCTGTCCTACATCGGCCACGACCTGCTTCGCCTGCGCCGAGAGCTCACCGTCCTGGTCTTCAGCGTAGTTCTACCCATCTTCTTCTACCTCTTGTTCGGCGCAATGGACGATTACGCCGACGAGCCGGTCAACGGCGGAAACATCTCCGCCCTGGTCATGCTGGGGATGGCGGTTTACGCGGGCGTCACCGGCGCCGTCGGCGCCGCGGGGTCCACGATCACCGAGGCGGAGAGTGGCTGGTCCCGGCAGCTGGCGCTCACCCCGCTGCGCCCGTGGCAGCTCACGCTGTCCAACATGTGCAACGTGGCGTTGCGCGCCATCTTGCCCATCGCCGCCGTCTTTATCGTCGGGGCGCTGACCAGGGCGGAGATGCAGCCGCACCTGTGGCTCCTCGCGTTCATCACCTGCGTACTGGTGTGCATCCCCTTCGGGTTCTATGGGATGGCCTGCGCGATGGCGGTGCCGGGGAGTAATACGGTGGCGATAGCGTCGACGTCGATAGTCTTGCTCAGTTTTGCCGGCAACCTGTTCATTCCGCTGAAGGAGCCACTGCTGGAAATCGGCCGCTTCACCCCGATGTATGGCGCGGCGGCGCTGGCGCGTTGGCCTGTCTCGCGCGGCACGCAGCTGCTGGCCAACGGTACAACCACCGACCCAATGTGGTGGGCCTGGGCTAACATCGCGGTATGGACAACGGTGTTCGTCACCGCGGTGTTGCTCCTCCGACGCCGCGACAAGAACCGGAAGTAGCCGGGGTGTTGTCTGCGCCGTTGCGTGGCTTCAACACCAGCAACACCCTGTTTGCCGGCGTGTGGCTGGTGTTCCTCGCGCCCGCCATCATCGCCGTGACCGCGGATCATGCGCACGCGCCCGAGTTCCTCTCGGCAGAGGCCGGTGTCGTCCTCATCTTCTGTGTCGCCTACCTGTTCAGTATCGGCTCCGCCTCCTACTTCCCGCGCGGCTGGTCTAGCCGCAGTCGCGTGGCTGCGCGCTGGGCTCTACTGGTGCTTGTTGCGCTGGCGTCGATCCCCGTGTTCGGCGTGTGGGCAGTGATCTTCGTGCCGTACTTGGGCGCCCTACTGGCGTATCTCGCGCCCGTCCGAGCCGCGCTGCCCGCGATCCTGGCCACCGGTACCGTCGTCCTCGCGGTGGTGTGGCGCACTTCGCCTGCCGACGCCCCCGGTACCGCCATCATCGCATTCGGACTACCACTCTTGGTGCTGGTCCTCGGCGTGCTCACGCGCCGCAAGGAAGCCACCACCGAGCTCGAGCGTGACCTGGACCTGGCTCGCCAGCGCGAGGACATCGCCACCGACGTCCACGATCTCCTCGGTCACACACTCACCGTGATCAACCTGAAATCGGAGGTGGCTCGCCGGGCCGTCGATAATGATCCCGAACAGGCAAAACACGAACTCGCGGAGATTGCGCAGCTGTCCCGCCAATCCCTCGCTGAGGTCCGCGCTACCGTCACCCGCATGCGCACGCCCACCCTCGCCGGCGAGCTGGAGGCTGCGCGCCGGGCGCTGTCCACCAGCGGGATAGCCGCCCACCTGCCCGAGTGCGCGCCCACGAACCACGATGCCCTCTTCTCCTGGGCGCTGCGCGAGCTAACCACGAACGTGATCCGCCACTCTGGAGCTCGCAACTGCTGGGTCACGCTGACCCCCGATACGCTCACGGTTGCCGACGACGGCGCCGGCTTCGCTGCCGCCCCCGCCGACCACACCGGCGGTCTGGCCGGCCTGCGGTCCCGCGCCACCGAGGGCGCGCTCCTCATCACCCGCGAGCCGGGGCGCACTACAGTCACCCTGTCGATGGGCCGCCCATGATCCGCGTCCTCATCGCCGAAGACCAGGCGCTCGTCCTCGGCGCACTCGTCGCGCTCCTCGGCGCCGAACCGGACATCGAGGTCGTCTCCCAATGCTCCACCGGCACCGAAGTTGCGGGGCTGCTTGAGCAATCGCCTATCGACGTCGCACTCCTGGACATCGAACTCCCCGGCCGCAACGGCCTCGACGTCGCCGCCGACCTCGCCAGTCACCCCTGTCGCACGCTCATCGTCACCACCTTCGGTCGCCCCGGCTACGTGAAGCGGGCCTTGGACGCGGGCGTTGACGGGTTCGTGGTGAAGGACACCCCGCCTGAGGAACTGGCCTGCGCCATCCGCCGCGTCCACGCCGGCTACCGAGTCATCGACCCCCATCTCGCCAGCGAAAGCCTCTTCGCGCCGAACAATCCACTCACAGACCGCGAACAAGACGTGACCCGCCTCCTGCTCCGGGGCCTCGGCGCCTCCGACGTCGCCGCCACGCTGCACCTTTCCTCCGGCACGGTGCGCAACCATGTGTCCAGCATCATTGCCAAGACGGGTGCCGGAAACCGTTTCGAGGCGGCCCGGCTTGCTGAGGACAACGGCTGGGTGTGACGTTTCGCCGGCAACCGAGGCCGCCACCCAGACGGCGCTAGCTCCATTTGCGGCCAGCCCCACCAGCTCCGCCAACCACACTGCCCACACTCCCCGATATTCCACGCCTCGACCCGGTAAAATTACCCACAAATCCAGAAACCACCCCAGGAGCAGCGATGAACCAGGATCTCCCCGTCAATCGCCCGGAGGTGTTCGGCGACACCGACTCCACCGACGATGCCGACCGCGCAACGCGCATCGATACCGTGAACGCCGTGGAACCGAAGCCGGGCGGCGCGCGCCCAGCGGTCAAGCGCATGTTGCAGTGCGTCAGCGGATCGCTTGAGTTCGAGTGCGGCGGCGACCGGTTCCCGCTGCAGCCGGGCGAGGTCGTTCACCTGCGCGCCTACGTGCCGCACGCGGTGTACTGCCCAGACAGCGCCCCGGAGGAGGGCAACGTGCTCCTGCTCAGCATGCTCACCGGCGAACGCCACTAAGTTACAGGTGTACGACCTCCACGTCGTCCCACGCGTCGGCGAGGTACTCGGCGGCGACGAGCCGGTGGCAGGTGCTGGGGTCGGCCTCGGAGCAGAGGAGCACGGCGTCGCTGAAAAGCTGGCGATCGAGCGACGAAACCTCGCCGTCGTCGTACTCCGCGCGGAGCTTGCGCGAGAACTCCTCGAACTCGATCTCGTCGTGCCGGTAGGCGTGCATGAGGTCGGCGCTGGGCGCGAGCGACACCTCGTGCGTGTACGGCATGTCCAGGATGACCTTGAGGAAGTAACGAAGGTCGTCCTTTTTGGTAAAACCGGCGAGTTGGTTCGTGTTGGAGCGGCGGATGTCCACTACGCGCCGGGCGCCGGACTCGCGCAGGATGTCGAAGAACTCTTCGGCGCTTTTGTGCGAAAACCCGAGTGTGTAGATCCGCATTAAATGATGAATCCTTGCCAGCGGGCGGCCTGCAACGATTCGTCGAGAAGCTCGCGCTTGGGCGTGAGCTGCTTGACCACCTGGTTGATGTAGCTGTCCACGCGCTGGTTGGCGTTGCGGAGGTCGTAGTACGTGGTCATCTCCTGGTCATAGTCCGCGAGCGCCTCGGACCAGCTCGTGCGGTGCTGGTAGCCGTTCTCCATGACGCGGAACTCCGGCGCCATGCGCGGCTTGAGCTGCGGGTTTTGCCCCGGCCAGCCGAGCGTGAGGCCGACGACGGGGAACGTGTAACGCGGCAGCTTCAGCGTCTCGATCACCGCGGCCGTGTCGTTGTGGATATTGCCCAGGAAGTTCGCGCCGAGCCCGAGCGATTCGGCGGCGTTGACCACGTTTTGCGCCATGAGGCACGCGTCGGTAAACCCCTCCACGAACACCTTCGTCTTGCCCGCGCCACTCGGGTCGTAGCCCTGTTCGCGCAGGATGGCGGCGTTGCGCGCGGAATCCACGATGAACAGCAGGTACACCGGCGCGCGCTTGACGTACTCCTGATTACCGATCTCCGCCAGCCGCCCCCGCAGCTCCGGATCCGTCACCCGGATCACGCTGGCGTGCTGCATCCCGCGCGAGCTCGCCGTGCGCATGGCCACGCGGTACAGCGTCTCCAGCGTCTCGTCGCTGACGGGCTGGTCGGTGAACTCGCGAATCGTGCGGTGCGTCAGCTGCGCGCGCACCGCCGGCGGCGCGTCGATAGAGAGGTCTTCGGGTTTCGGTGCCATGTCATCATGCATGCTCCCAACGCTACCGCAGGGGCCATCGCTTATCGACGCCCCGTTGTCCCCACCTCACCTCCTCCCCTACTTCCGACGCTGCGCCCGCGGTCGCTAGGATGACTCATGCCGCTGACCTTAACGAATGGCCGCCCCACAGAGGGGCGGCGAACGTTTCTAGCAAGGGCGAAATGCCGCAGCATGGAACCTCAATGAAAGGCCATCCCGTAAAGGATGGCGACTCCTGCCGGACGAGATCACCTGCTTCGAGCGGGTTCTCCCCTCAATGAAAGGCCGTCCCGTAAAGGACGGCGACGTGTCGGTGTGCGGTCTTGTCGAGCTCTGCACGCAGCCCTCAATGAAAGGCCGTCCCGTAAAGGACGGCGACATATACGCCGCCAAGTCAGCGAGCGGTTGCTTACGGCCCTCAATGAAAGGCCGTCCCGTAAAGGACGGCGACACCGTGCATGGACGGCTCGCCGCCTGGCATGTGCTCCCACCCTCAATGAAAGGCCGTCCAGTAAAGGACGGCGACAGGTGGAGGACTTTCTTCCTGAGCCGGGCACCCCGGACCCTCAATGAAAGGCCGTCCAGTAAAGGACGGCGACCTACCTCCGCCAGAACGGGCCGGGACGTGGCATGTCCCCTCAATGAAAGGCCGTCCAGTAAAGGACGGCGACAGCGCGTCGGTGAGTTTCTGCTTCGGTGGCAGCGTCCCTCAATGAAAGGCCGTCCAGTAAAGGAGGGCGACGCACTGATCGAAGAAGCCGGTGACCTGGTCGAAGCCCCTCAATGAAAGGCCGTCCAGTAAAGGACGGCGACAGGTCAGCGTCTCCCGCCCCGGTGTGCCGGTAGCCACCCCTCAATGAAAGGCCGTCCAGTAAAGGACGGCGACCGCGCGACATCGACTGAGAATGTACGCGTGAACGTCCCTCAATGAAAGGCCGTCCAGTAAAGGACGGCGACTTGCCAGCGACACGCCGAGGTTAGGCGGTTGCATTCTCCCTCAATGAAAGGCCGTCCAGTAAAGGACGGCGACGCACGTGCGACTTGATCGGCAGGCGCTTCTTGGTGTGCCCTCAATGAAAGGCCGTCCAGTAAAGGACGGCGACTTCGAGGCTCGACAAATGTATACGGATCGCGGCCAGGAGTCCCTCAATGAAAGGCCGTCCAGTAAAGGACGGCGACCGCATCCTCGTCCACGAGCTCACCGAAGGTACCGAACCCCCTCAATGAAAGGCCGTCCAGTAAAGGACGGCGACGGTCCGATTGGCCCGTAATCAGCTTTTCCGACGCGGTACCCTCAATGAAAGGCCGTCCAGTAAAGGACGGCGACCGTGCAGGGGCACCAGCTGGTAGTCCCGCGTGCTCTCCCCTCAATGAAAGGCCGTCCAGTAAAGGACGGCGACGCTGCGCGACGGACTGTCAATGGTGCGCCATTGGTCCCTCAATGAAAGGCCGTCCAGTAAAGGACGGCGACTGCCCGGTAGGTCGTCTGACACACCCAAAATGCCGACCCTCAATGAAAGGCCGTCCAGTAAAGGACGGCGACATTAATTTTCGCTTGTGGTAGTCCACTTTCTTGCTGCTCCCTCAATGAAAGGCCGTCCAGTAAAGGACGGCGACCCTCGCAAAAGTGCAGCCACCGCCGCAGCGTGCGCCCCCCCTCAATGAAAGGCCGTCCAGTAAAGGACGGCGACACGGCGAGCGGTGCGCCGCCGTCGGGGAATCGGGCGTCCCCTCAATGAAAGGCCGTCCAGTAAAGGACGGCGACCTCGGGATCTACAACGCCCGCAGCACGGCTCGACTGCCCTCAATGAAAGGCCGTCCAGTAAAGGACGGCGACTTGAGCTGGGCCTACACACACGGCACCCCCGTTAACCCTCAATGAAAGGCCGTCCAGTAAAGGACGGCGACCACAACGCCGAAAACGCGCGTTGATTCGGCGTCGAACCCTCAATGAAAGGCCGTCCAGTAAAGGACGGCGACCGCTTCGGTCAGCCCCTCGATGGAGAAGATGCCGGTCTCCCCTCAATGAAAGGCCGTCCAGTAAAGGACGGCGACTCCGCGACCCACACTTTCCGCTGGCCCTCAGTGCTCCCTCAATGAAAGGCCGTCCAGTAAAGGACGGCGACCTCCCAGGCGTGACCGGCCCGGACACCGTTCCGGCCCCTCAATGAAAGGCCGTCCAGTAAAGGACGGCGACTGGGGCTGAAAAACAGCACCAGTGAACAGGGTAAATCTAGCGCTTTGCGAGCGTGACGACAATCCTACAAGACGTTGCGCTATAAAAGTCATCCACTATTGAGTTCACGATGCTGATCAGGCGATTCCCTGAGCGAGTGCAAACCGGGTTTTGCGTGACACCGGCGCGCTCGAAACTATGCTGCCGATTTTGCTAGAGAATCAATGCGTCATTGTCTGTGACTTCCCGTGATTTTCCAAGATACCCAAACTTTGTTTCACTCAGTTCCGCTACTCGACCTAGATCGCAGAAAAGAATGGAGTCTTCGCCTGGATCGATAATCGTGTTCAGGCGGGACTTCACTTGTAGAAGTCTGGCGGGTGAGGTGTCCACGACAAAAACGCTGTACTGCACCCGGTCTCCGAATTCCGACAGTGCATCTGCGATGCGTGTGCGTCGACGATCATTGATGATGTCATAACAGATAAGCGTTCGACGTGTATCGTCCCGGCTCATCGCACCTTCACACCTTCGTAGGATGGTTGGGAGCCCGTGATTACGCCGAGTACCATCCTGGCCTGGATTTCTATTACCCGACGCCAAGTCGCGTCGTAGCCAAAGAGCGGATGGCGAATGCTCGTCTCTACTCGCCGTTCGAAGGCCGCAATCACTTTTCTTCTCGCCTGGTCACGAAGGCGAGCAGCTCCGTTGACGTAGGTAAAATCGCTAGCTTTAATCTCACGCCGATTCACAAGGGAAAGCACTACAGAGTCAGCTAGCGGGGCTCGAAATTCTTCCATGAGATCCAGTGCGAGCGCTGGCTTGTTACGGCCGCTACTATGCAAGAACCCTGCGTGTGGGTCTAATCCACAGCTGAGAATTGCTCGGAGCACTTCAGCCCTGAGCAACCCATAGCTGTAATTCAGCAAGATATTGAGCGGATCGCTTGCACCGCGACCATGTCGTCCTTCCCACTGCCAACCAAGAGCTTCCATTTGCGCTGGGCGCAACATTGACCCGAATTCACGGAAATACTGTGCAGCGGCGTCTCCCTCGATTCCAAACAACTCTGGTATATCCGCGGCTTTTGCTGCGTGCTCGGCTTCTGTATGCAGATATCTGACAACGTCAGGTGCGTCGCCGTTCCTCCGCAGCAGAGTTGCCTGGTTCCAAATCTTCGCTTGGACCATTCCACGCGCAATCGGTAGACAGCCTCGGCTGCTTAGGACGTGTTGCTCCACGCGAGCTCCGCCATTGGGTCCGTCAGCGGGTTTTGAGAATCCGTAGACTCTTCCCGTTGAGGAGCACCACACGACCGGAACATTGTTCCAGAGGAGGTTTCGGTGCAAGGCACTAGACAGGTCGATGTTGCCATGGACAACAACTCCGTGAACCCGGGCGAGCGGTGCGTCTGCGAGTCTCTCACCGGATTTTTCTACGACGACCCGTCCTTTGCGAATGCTGGCGCGAGATCCCTGCACAGTGAGGTGTAGGACCTGACCATCGGGGTCAGCAGCATGGATTCGTCGTCTCGCGTTCCCGCCGTGGTGTTCATCGGGTAAGCAAATCGAAAAATGGGAGCACTGGGAGCACCGTTCATCGTCGAGAAGCGGAATAGGCGCATGCGTGGAATCAACGATCTCTCGAGTACGCGCGATTGTCTCAGCAGCGGCGTGGTTGTCCTCATCGGTAAGCTCCACGTCAACCCGTCGACGGTGGTCGGTGAAATATATCGCCTGCTCGATGACTTCAAAGCCTGCATCGCGCAAACACTCGCGTTGTAGTGCCAGCTGTAGACGATTCGCCGGAGTCACCTGCGCCTTGCGTCGAACCGGTGTTGCTTTATGCTCGACCAGACCCACTTCCTTGTTCTCGAATACCTCGACTACGTCAGCTTTACCAACGATGCCGAGACGCTCTGAGCGCAGGGGGTACGACGTCAAACGGTGTTTGCGTGAGTGAGTTACGGTATCGACCGCTTCGTGAGCATAGTCCCCGGCCTGCATTTGGTATGTCAGCGTTGACTCGCCATTTGCCTCGAGCCAGGCCCTTCGCTCGCAAAACACTGTATGAAGGACGAGGCTAATTGGCAGAAAATCTTCTTCCCGTGTCACAACAGGCGTACCTTTCCTCCTTCGAAGTAACGCTCCCGGGCTGAGGGGCTGCCTCCGAGGTGGACACGGAATACGGCTGCGGCGGGTACGTTGAACTGCTGGAGAGCGGTAATGGCGCTCTCGTGCAGCAAACGCTCCGGTGTTCGACCGGTTTCGTCGGCACCAAAAGCGTTGACCACGGACGCCCACTCCTGAGAAAGCACAATGCTTTCGAATCTCTCGGGGGTCAGAGGAGCGGCCGGCACGGGAAGCACGGCTACCTTCGTGTGCAGTGCCGTGTCCGGATACGCACATGGAGTGAGCGCCATGAGCTGTGTTCGGGCGCTTACCGGAAATTGACCAATACCGATCAGCGCTGCAAACGCAAGAGCCAAGTCTGTACGCGCCGGGGGAGTAAAGCCCGAAGGCGTCCTGGAAGCATCTTCACCGAAAGGATCTTCAACGCGCTGGCCTGTCAACCCGGCTAAAATATCATTGCTATCCCAATCGCTCAGAGCGTCGACATACTTGAAGAGTTTCTGCGAAACAAACTCTTCACCTCGATTGCGGGTCTTCATTTCCCACCGGGAAGCACCGTGATCAGGGCGAGGATCTGTTCCAAGGAATCGCCAATAGGCAGCTTCGCCTAAAGACTGAATGAGTTGCAGTGCCAAGTGGTCATCCTCGACGCACAGTTTATCGAGAGCTGCGGTACGCGCTTGTTGGTGCTTAGACCAATCACCTGGGTTCTTAAGGGGGTCAATCTGCTTGAATCTGGGGCTGAAGGGGGAAAACTCTCCTTCTGCGTATTGGACTCGGATACTCGTCCACCCCTGGACCCACGACTGGCTGAGACGCTTGATCTCTCCGGCTATCTCTTCGGGAGTAATGTCCTCTGTTTCCAGGACACCGCGGGGTGTTGGTTCGTCGCTCCAGTGAGTGGTAACGACACCGTCACATATTGACCGTGCGAGGAGACTAAGCCCAGCAAGAGCAAAATGGGATAATCCGGAATATACATTCCCTCCAACTACAAGACTGTGTTTCATCGTCCTTCTCCTGAAATCTGCGCGTCCGCTGCGCGCTCGAGCGCTTCGCAAGCAGCGAGGGCATAGGCACCGTATTCTCTTGTGAGCTTGCGTACTTGGCTTTCCCACTGACCCTGCGTGAACAACTTCTGTGCGGTTGCGGATCCAACAAGGAGTTCTTCTCCAACTTGGGGGAATAGGTCTCGTCCGCGGCCGTGGCTAGCGCCAATAATATGTACGACCAGCTCATCGATGCGCTCGTCTCCTTGGAGACGAAGGTCTTCAGCTATAGCTGCAGAGAGCTGTTCATGTCGCCACCCAACAGGCAAACCACTTCCAGCCTTTGCTCGCTGGATCTCTTGTCGGCTCCGGGTACGGCTCTTAGCCCATGGTTGGACAAGATCGAGGTTTCCCAACATCCGCTGAAAGCGGGGATCGCGCTTGCCTTCGTCGTGAAGCAAGCTTGCTGTAACCACCCGGTCTGCAAGAGCTGGACTGACACCCAGGGAGTCGCAGATAAGCCGTGCCCGCTCAGCTACGTCAGCTTGGTGCTGTGCCAGAGATGGGGGCGGGGCGTTTTTGATCACACGAGGCGTCCATTCTTGCACCGCCTCCGCATCAGTACGCAGCGTTTTGGAATCGCGGCGGAGAATCCAAGCGGCAAGATCGCCCCGGGGATCCTCGATCGATGATGCAGAGACTTCGATGCTCATCCCGGCTTCGGCGTCATCAGGAAAGCGGTCGTACCATGATTCCAGAATCTCAGCGGGGGTCATCGAGCTTGCGGCTCGGAAGAGATCCAGGTCAAGATCTTCTTCATCGGGCAAGTAAACAGTAACCCCGTCCGCTGGAACTTCATCTGGGAGCTGAGCATCTTCAGCCGGAATTGTCAGTACACCCTGGGTAGTAAACGGTAGTTGATCGCTTACGATGAGGATATCGCCAGGCTTGATTTCATTCGGCTCGTCAAGGAGCTCTATGTCGCCCGCGCGGTATACCAACAGCAACGTCGTCGAGTGACGTTCCTCGCTGTCTTGCTGGAGCTTGACGGCGAGTTCTCTGACGGTAGATAGCGAGCCCGGGAAAACCTCTTCAGCTCGAGGCGGCAAGGCCTCAAGCAGCTCTACGGTTGCTTCCTGCGTTTGCGGTAACTTCTTGCGCAGAACTACACCGGCGGTAGGGGTTTCTTCTTCTAGAGAGTCTCGGAGCCAGAAATCAAGCTCGATTGGGTTTGCGCGCCGCTCAGCTGATTTAGCGAGTAGCTCTACATCTCGGTACTCCAAACGCTGGTACAGCAGGCGAGTGGGAGTTGTCGCAGGGGCTGGGTTCGAAGCGAGCAGCGCAGGATTCATGTCAGTGCCGCTTTCGAAGACCGCAAGCCATTGAAAGGCTGCGTGGAGATCGGCACCCTTGTATGGTGCGAATTCCTTGTTCGCCGCAGGCGGAGCAACCGGCTCAAGAATTGCTAGCTCAGATGTGTCGTATTTTCCGAGACGGTTGGCACGTCCGCTGCGCTGTTGAATTGCAGTAGCGGGAGCTAGCTCGGTGACCATGTATTGGAAATCAACGTCTACTCCAACCTCAAGCGTCTGTGTTGCAACAACGACGTCAACCTGCTTGTTTCCAGCAGTAGTAAGCACGCCCGGATAGTCTTCCTCGAGTTTTTTGAGGTCAAATGGGCGCATACGGCCGACGAGGAGGATGTATCGTACTTTCTTCCTCTTGAGCGCGCTGGCTACTTTTAGCGCTGTATCAACATGATTCACGATGCACCCAATCGGGCCGACGCGATTGTCTTCTTCCAGCCATGCGTGAATCTGCTCGAGCGCACCGTCCACTACGCCACGGTTTGCCTTCTTGCCATTCCACTTGGGGGTTTGGATATGCTTCAACTGCTTCGTCGCATGGAGCCTGCGCTGCAGCGCTGAGTCTCGGCTTTCGTCGAGTGCATCGGGATCAGCCCCGATTACCGACCAATCTTCAGACTGGTTTGCGGGAGTTGCTGTTGTCTCGACTACTTGGAGTGCAGGGAGACCAGTGTCTGCACCAGTCAGTTGAATTTCCCGAATCCGGCGTGCCGTGGTGAGTAGTTGACGGTTCAAATGCGCCTCGTCAAGCACAATCACCGAGTCGCTAGTGACAAGAGCGGTTTCCCTGGGGCGGGCGTACCTGGTTGAACCATACCCTTGAAAGAGTGCGCGCGAACCCCACATGTCCGGTGTTGAGGCAATGACAGCGCAGCTGGCAAGGTCACTTACTGGTAACGACCGTGAGCTGAGCCCGCCGCGTAATATAGACACGATGCACGGCGCGTTACCGCCAGCGGGCACCAGGCTACGTAATGCATCTGCGACCTTGCGTACGACGTCTGGGTGGTCACTGTTACCGGCGAGGCTTTCTCTCAGTGCCTGCAGTATTTCGAGGGCACGTTGGTACTGGTTGTCCACGAGACCGCGTCGATTCACCACTGTGTGCAATCGGCGTGGGAGGCGTGGAGCTTCCCCCGCGGCAAACAGAGCATTTGCGAAAATGTGGACGTCGACAACAGAAGATTTTCCTGCACCAGTTGGGGCCATGATTTGGTCTGGCCACCGCCCGGTACGCACAATGTGTTCGAGGAGCTCACACTGCCATGTAAAGGGGACGTGTCCGTCATTCATGGCGGCGAAAAACTCGTCGAAATCACTCAAAGATAACTTCGTCATGGCTTTTCTCCTAGGATTTCTGACGAATTGAGGCTGATATCCAATGGACGGAGCAGGCCGCCGCCAAGGTGCCTAGATTGGCCTAGCATGACTGCGGCCTGAGGGCCTGCCAGATCACCTAAATCGAGCACCGCGCGGTAAGGCTGCACAGGAACGCTTTCGTGCGAATGATGCGCAAAGTCACGAACGTGCCGAGTAACTGCGTGCGTGTTGAGAGCAACGACTCCCCTGCGTGCAGCCTGATCGCGGAGGTTCATGTATCGCGTCGGTCCGCTTCCGCTAAGGGCGAAGTCGTTCCGCCATACGTAAGCAGCGGAGAGCAACGCGGAATCGCCCAGCGACCATTCGTTGCCACTGCGACGGATTCGTCGCACCTCAGGCACGATTGGCATTTCCGTTTCCCATAGCCGGTAGGTGCCAGGTTCTGGCGCTGGCCAAAAGCGCGTTCCTGAGCGTGTCTCATTGGAGAACTGAATGCGGATCTTGCCGAGATGCCTCGACCAGAGCTCGCGGATATCCACTGCTCGCTGGACTTGGAGGAGCTCCTCCGGAGTTGCATCAGACGGCACGAATAATCCAAGAAGAGGGCCATCCTTGTTCAGCAAATGAGCGAGACGTGGTGGCAGATACTGGATAGCAAGCCGATTTGGAGGCTGCTTGATCCCGTCGTTGTACTTACCCGTGATGAGGGGCGCAGCGCCGTAGCCAAGACGAGCAATGAGTGCCTTGTGCATGCTCAGTGCCAACGCGACGCGGTCTCGTTTTTCAACCTCACGATCTAGCTCAAAAAGGTAAACGGTGCCCCATGGTGCATCTTCGGGGGGAGTCTCTGCGGGCTCGTACCATGTCTCCGCAATGCCAATTTCGGTAGGGCGTTCGCTGTGGGGGACTTGGCTCTTCTTGAAAGCGTCGCGTGCCGGCGTCGGTGGTTTCGCCGTGAGGCGCGCTTTGTGGTTAGCGATCAGGGCAGCCGTACGTCCTTCTGCGGCAACCTGCCGGGCGAAAGCCTCCCTGGTGAAGCAGTTCGCAGTTGGGGATAACCACAGGTTCGGTGTAAAACTTTGCGCCCTTAACGTGACAACGCTGTGGCTTTCCCCCAAATAGGGCACATCTCCAGCGAGTTGAGTAAGCGTGGCAGCAATCTCCTCCGGCACGTCGTGCCACATATAGCCGTAAGAAGATTGCACTGCCACACCATTTGAAATGGGGCGGGCTTCTACTTTCTTTCGCATACTTTCTGAATTGACGGTTCCGACGTCCCGGTACCCAATTCTCTGATTCCCTTTATTGAGGAGGCGAGTTTCCGGTTGATAGATCCCGTTTGGTGGATGCCTTTCAAGCCATTGAAGGGCATCGAGCGAGGCCTGTGAAGGCTCTCCATCCTCCGAGAGGTGGCCCAGGGCTGCAGCGCTAAGAAGGGCTGCGTGTAACCGCAGAGGAGAAGGGTAAGCCTCGACAGAACCATCACTGCGATGCCCATAGTAGGTGCCCAACGGGAACGTTGCAGTCAACGCTAATTGGGGCATTTTGGTTATTCCTTATCTTCTGCTTCGTCCACCGCGCCGGCGATGATGGCAGGGTTTCCGACTACTTCGCGAACCTGTCCGTGCCAATCGGCAACCCCCAGCTTTTCGGCGTGTTCGAGCGCCGCTTCAAAGAGAGCATCAGCAGCTTCGATGCTCAGTGGAGGTAGCTCCTGGAAATTGCCATATCGCTTATCGATCTTGACCACGGGAGCTGCTACTTCGACGAGGTCGCAATTCGAGCGGTAGTACAGTTCCTGTTCTGCCCTGGCAATGAGGGCCAGGCCAAGAGCCGCGATGAGCGCCCTTGCAGCAACATTCTGCTCCGGGTCGTCGCCAAAGTTCAGCTGGCGGAGAGCGGTGAAGCTCATCACCCAGGATCGGATGATGCGAGAGCAGGACACGCCTCCGAGAGGGTCTAAGGTCGGAGGAAGTGCTCCCACACCTACTCCTGCACCGGAGAAAGTTTCGCCCTTCTTCGCCTTCTTTATCTTGGCGTTGATGTCTTTGAGTTTTTTCTTCGAAAGATCATCTCCCTGGCCAGCGATGATCTCCTGGAACGAGGCCGGATCAAGGTGGACAGCTGCCCCGACAGGGTCGACGCGAGCGCCGCTTCGGGCACCCTGTTGCTCACTGCCTGGACGCGTCTGGTCCGCGAGGATACCAATGGTCTCCCCGGTGATTGACCGCCTTATGCGGACCTGATTTGAGGGGCGTGTCGAGTCCCAAACGCCGTTGAGGAGCGCGATTGGGGAAGTGTTGAGGATTGCGCGGTAATCCCGCGGTGTCGAATTCCTCATGTCGCGGTACCAGTCAGCTTTGGTGACCGGCTTCCCCTCTGAGCTGCTGGCGCGAATGTGCCCGTCGGCGAAGCGGTGGGGAAGTTCGATGTCTGTATAGCTCTCATTCCCATAGTGGACGAGGATGCGTGGGATGCGAGACAGCAATCGGTCACCGCCCTCGATCGCACGCGTGATGGCCTGCTCTCCTCGGTTTACTGAAGAAGGAATGCTGTCGATGATGACGCTCTCTGCGGGGGCGCCGTCGATGAAACGTGGTTCGTAGCCGAAACAAGGGGTGTTGCCATCGATGAATTTTGCGGGAGTGACTGAGGCGTGTGGACCGGCAGCTGCGGAAAGTTCGGTGACGGAAGTGAGTACCGACGCTCCGCCAGGAGTGCAGGCGTCGAGCAGGTCCTGAAGTTGCATTGTGATTCTTCCTTTCGAATGAGTGTGTGGTGTGCGGCTTCGGATGTTCGGTCGGGTGCCTAGATTGAAACCGTGGCCAATGTTCTTGGCTTGGGTACAAGAGTAGCATATTGTTCGAGTGACGCTACGCGAAGAGAGAGTAGAAAAATAATGAGTATGACCATGCGGCAAACCGCTCGGCCCTTGGATTCGCTATGCGTAGAGAGATCCTCAATGAAAGGCCGCATGGCTAGGGCTAGATTACATCTTTCGACTGAAGCGCAGAGAACTCTGGTTACCTGTCGATTTTGTGGGACTTCCCTCAGGTATCTTCCGTGGTTAAGATGGTCAACGCAGAGGGCAAAAGGCTGGTCGAAAGATGGTCTGACGGAGATGGGGCAGCCGCAGCTCGTTTTGATCAAAAGAAACTTGCCGCATGCCCTCGGTGCATGCGCATTCAGGGTCTGCTAGAGCAATCCGAATCGAAATAATGAAGGTAAATATGCACATCTACTTCTCCTCTGTCTACGGTTCCACGAAGCAGTACGCCGAGGAGCTCGCGCGTCGTCTCAGTACGACCGCGCAGGAGATTCCAGATCCTGCCGAAGTGCCCGATGATGCCGCGGAAGGCCCGATCATTGCGCTCGCGCCGGCGCACGGCCCGATGAACGCGGCGGCCAAGTTCGTAAAGTCGCTCCCGGAAACAACGATCCAGGCACGTCCCATCTGTGTGGTCACGGTCGGCATGACGCTCGACCATGTAGTGAGAGAGGCAGACCCCACGGCGGAACTGCTCGGCGACCGGGCGGACCAGGTACAGCGTTTCTACCTCCCGGGCCGACTGAATTACTCGGAGCTCACCACTGCACACCTGGGCGTGATGCGCGGAATCATTGGTGCGCTCAAGTTGAAGCCACGGAAGTCGGAAAACGAGCACTCGATGATCGAGATGTATAAGAAGGACACCGATCGGGTCGATCTTTCGCTTCTCGACGAGATCGTGGCGTGGGCGGCGCAGCCAAAGACGTAAAAACAATTAAAAAAGATATCGAAACAATTCGTCTACCAGTCAAAACGCCATAAACAAACCCCAAAAACCGTCCTATCTCTTTCCGATATCTTTTCGGCCCCAAAAATCACGCCAAAAAGAATTCCCTGGGGAAATGCGTCGCAGGAGCGGGAGCACCGGGCGTCGATAAGCCGCAGATAAGCAATGGCCCCTGACCGCGCCGGGCCTACTACACTGCATACCTATGACTGAGCAGGACTCCACGCAGAACCCCAACCAGGCCAACGGCCCCGCGTACCGTTACGGCGCGGAGCTGGCCAACGACATTGAGCAGAAATGGCAGTCGTACTGGCGCGAGCACGGCACGTTTAACGCCCCCAACCCGGTCGGCGACCTGGCCACCGGCGAGGAGCTGCCGAAGGAGAAGCTCAACGTCCAGGACATGTTCCCGTACCCCTCGGGCGCGGGCCTGCACGTGGGCCACCCGCTGGGCTACATCGCGACGGACGTGTTCGCCCGCTACAACCGCATGCTGGGCAAGAACGTCCTGCACACGCTGGGATACGACGCGTTTGGTCTGCCCGCGGAGCAGTACGCCATCCAGACGGGTACGCATCCGCGCACGACCACGGAGAAGAACATCGACAACATGACCCGCCAGCTGGACCAGCTGGGCCTGGGGCACGACAAGCGCCGCTCCGTGGCCACGACGGACCCGGAGTTTTACAAGTGGACGCAGTGGATCTTCCTGCAGATCTACAATGCCTGGTTCGACGAGGAGCAGCAGAAGGCTCGCCCGATCGAGGACCTGGTGCGCGACCTCATGACCGGCGCGCGCACGACCAAAGACGGCCGCAACTTCCGCGACCTCACCACGGCAGAGAAGCACAAGGCTATCGACGAATTCCGTCTCGTCTACCTCGACGACTCGATGGTCAACTGGTGCCCCGGCCTGGGTACCGTGCTGGCCAACGAGGAGGTCACGGCGGAGGGCCGCTCGGAGCGCGGCAACTTCCCGGTCTTCCGCAAGCGCCTGCGCCAGTGGATGATGCGCATTACTGCCTACTCGGATCGCCTGCTCGAAGACCTTGACCTGCTGGACTGGCCGGAGAAGGTCAAGAGCATGCAGCGCAACTGGATCGGCCGTTCGCGCGGCGCGGAGGTCAACTTCAACTCCGTCGCAGGCGACATCACCGTCTTCACCACCCGCCCGGATACGCTGTTCGGCGCCTCCTTCGTCGTGCTCGCTCCGGAGCATGAGCTTGTCGACGCCCTCGTGGCCGACGCCTACCCCGCCGGCACTGACGAGCGCTGGACCAACGGCCAGGCCACCCCGCGCGAGGCCGTGGACGCCTACAAGCGCTCCATCGCCGCCAAGTCCGACGTGGAGCGCCAGGAGAACAAGGAAAAGACCGGCGTCTTCCTGGGTACCTACGCCACCAACCCGGTCAGCGGCGAGCAGGTCCCCATCTTCATCGCGGACTACGTGCTCACCGGTTACGGCACGGGCGCGGTCATGGCGGTGCCGGCGCACGACAACCGCGACTACGAGTTCGCTACCGCCTTCGGCCTGCCCATCGTCCCCGTGATCGAGGGCGACGTCTCCGAGGCCGCGTTCACCGGCGATGCAACGCACATCAACTCGGCCAACAACGATGGCCTTGACCTGAACGGTCTGGGTAAGGCCGAGGCGATTGAGCAGGCGCTGCGGTGGATCGTCGAGAAGCAAAAGGGCGCGGAGAAGATCCAGTACAAGCTGCGCGACTGGCTGTTCGCCCGCCAGCGCTACTGGGGCGAGCCCTTCCCGATCGTGTACGACGAACACGGCCAGGCGCACTCCATCCCGGAGGACCAGCTGCCGGTCGAGCTGCCGGACGTGGAGGACTACAAGCCGGTCTCCTACGAGCCGGACGACGCGGATTCCGAGCCCTCGCCGCCGCTGGCCAAGGCCAAGGACTGGGTCGAGGTGCGCATGGACCTGGGCGACGGGGAGAAGACCTACTGGCGCGACACCAACGTCATGCCGCAGTGGGCCGGTTCCTCTTGGTACCAGCTGCGCTACATCGATCCGACCAACTCGGAGGCCTTCTGCGACCTGGAGAACGAGCGCTACTGGACCGGCCCGCGCGGCGAGAACGACCCGGGCGGCGTGGACCTGTACGTCGGCGGCGTCGAGCACGCGGTGCTGCACCTGCTCTACGCCCGCTTCTGGCACAAGGTGCTCTTTGACCTGGGCTTTGTTAGCTCCAGGGAGCCGTACCGCCGCCTGTTCAACCAAGGCTACATCCAGGCCTACGCCTACACGGACGCCCGCGGCGTGTACGTCCCGGCCGCCGAGGTGGAGGAGAAGGACGGCAAGTTCTTCTTCGACGGAGCCGAAGTCAACCGCGAGTACGGCAAGATGGGCAAGTCGCTGAAGAACGCGGTCGCCCCGGACGACATCGCCACCGACTTCGGCGCGGACACCCTGCGCGTCTACGAGATGTCGATGGGCCCGCTGGACACCTCCCGCCCGTGGGCGACGAAGGACGTCGTGGGCGCGCACCGCTTCCTGCAGCGCCTGTGGCGCCTGGTGGTCAGCGAGGAGACTGGCGAGGCCAACGTCACCGACGCGGAGCTTTCCGACGACGACGCGAAGCAGCTCCACCGCACCATCGCCGGCGTGCGCGACGACTACGAGCACCTGCGCGACAACACCGTGGTGGCCAAGCTCATCGAGTACGTCAACTACCTCACCAAGGCGTACCCGCAGCAGGCCCCGCGCGCCGCGGTGACCCCGCTGGTGCAGATGGTTGCGCCGGTCGCCCCGCACATCGCCGAAGAACTGTGGGCCAAGCTCGGTCACGCCGACACGATCACGTTCGAGCCGTTCCCCACCTTCGACGAGTCGCTGCTCACCGATGACACCGTGGAGATCCCCGTGCAGATCAATGGCAAGGTCAAGGCTCGCATCAATGTCGCCGCCGACGCCTCCAAGGAGGCCATGGAGCAGGCAGCGCTTGACGACGCCCGCGTGACCGAACTCACCAGCGGCAAGCAGATCGTCAAGACGATCGTCGTGCCGGGCCGCATGGTCAACCTGGTGGTGAAGTAGGGAAGTCCTGTCCGTCCCCTGCCGAGGCGGGCGTTATCGGTGGGGCGGCTGTTATCATCGGCCGCATGACTACACCGAACAATGGAAACACCCCGGGCGACAATAGCCCGAGCGGGGACTCCCCGTACGGCTACGAGCCGTACCCCGACAACCCGGCGGGGAGCCACCCGGAGAACACTGGCTCCTCCGCGTGGAACCCGGACAGCGCCGGCTCCGCCGGCACCACCGGTTCCGGTCAGTCCGACTTCGGCCAGAACAGCGCTGACGCCTACGGCGCGAACGGCTACGGTTCCAACGAGTACGGCTCCAACAGCTACGGCGCCAGCGGTTCCGAGCCGTACGGCCAGGGCGGCTTCGGCCCGAACGGGTACGAACAGTTCGATGTGAACGCCGCGGCTGGTGCCGCCGGCGCGACCGCGCTGCGCTACCACGGCCAGGAGCTCACCGACGGCACTTACGGCGACGGCGCGACCCCGCACCCGATCAATGCCCCGGCCAACAACGGCTGGACGCACACCAAGGGCAACGGCAAGCTGAACATTACCGACGCGTTCTCCTGGGCCTTTAAGACCACGTTCTCCAACTGGAAGGTCTGGATCGTCCTCGGCCTCATTGCGTGTGCGTGGCAGTGGCTCACGATGATCGTCCCGACAGGGGTACTCGGCATTGTCCCGTTGTTTGTGTACCCGGTGTTCTTCTCTGCCGCGCTGCAGCAGACGCTGGCCCGCTCGTTCGGGTGGGGCGACATCAAGACTCCCGCGTACGGGAAGACCCTGGGTGTTCTGGCGGTCTTTTTTGCAGTTGTTACCGTCGGCATGTTTGTGTTCCTCACCATTGGCATGGTTGCCGGCTTCAGCAGCGTGGACCTCAACGCATTGCCAGAGAACCCGACAAGCCCGGAGGACTTCGAGGCGCTGCTTCCCCTGCTCGGCCCGCTCCTCGGCTCCATGGGCCTGCTCATGCTCATCGCATGGTTCGTATCTCCGTTCCTCATGATGACCGTGTGGTACGCCTCTGAGAACAACGGCTCCTTCGGTCAGGCGTTTAGCAAGAGCTTTGCCGACGGCAAGCGAAACTACCTGCCGCTGCTGGGGCTGGCTGTGCTTGCTGGCCTGCTCAGCTTCGTGGGCTACGTCCTTGCGTTCCTCGGCATGATCATTGCCACCCCGGTCGTGCTCCTCGCGCAGGCGCACGCGTACCGCCAGATCTCCGGCGGCCCGGTCCCGGTGGAGGACGAGTTCCCGGCGCAACTCTAAGCGTTTAACCCCGCAACGCCCCGCGCAGCCTGCCGGCCGCGCGGGGTGTTCGCTATGTATCACTCATATTGCAATGTGATACAACGCTCATTTTCCGGTCGCGCAATGGTCCGCACCTTGTTACGCTCCGAACTATGACGAGACCGGAACTCCCGTACGGCCCCGATAACAACCCCGATAACAACCCAGCGTTCCACGGCTACGACCAGTACCCCGCGACCGGTGCGAACGCACCGCAGCCCAGCGTCCTCTCCCATTCCGTGAACGCCATGAAGTTCCACGGCAAGCGGCTTATTGACGACACCTTTGGCGACGGCCGCACCGCGCACCCCATCAACGCCCCTGAGCGCAACGGGTGGATCCACATGAAGGGCACCGGCAAGCTCAATATCGGCGAGGCGCTCACCTGGGGCGTGAACACCACGTTTTCCCGCTGGAAGTTCTGGATTCCGTGCGGGCTCGGGCTGCTGTTGGCCTTGTTGGCTGGCGCGATCCCGTTCGTCGGGTGGCTAGTCATAGCCGCCTTGTACCCGCTCTGCCTCTCCTTGGGGCTGAAGCAGACGCTGGTGTACAAGAACGAGACACCGGAGCAGGGCACTTCCACCTACTGGGTGACGCTCGGCATGTATATGCTGACCGGGATCATGTCGCTTGGCGCCCTCGCGCTGATCGTCACCATTGCTGAGCTGCTGCGCCTGGCCACTGGCAATCCTGCGCCTCCTCTACCTGCGGGTTACCCGGTTGTGGAACCGGAGTTGACCCCCTTTGATTACGTCGCCACCTTCTTGTTCTTGGCCACCCTGCCATTCTTCCTTCTGCAGGTCTGGTACGCGGCGGACAACGGCGCCGATTTCGGCGGCTGCATCGTCAGGGGGTTCAAGGCAGCGAAGCGCAACTACCTGCCGTTGCTGGGGCTCATCGTGGCCTCGTTCCTCATCTTCGTCCTCGGCGGGGTAGCGGTGGGCGTCGGCCTCATCGTCGCGGTGCCCGTCATCATCCTCACCTGGGCGCATGCCTACCGGCAGATCTCGGGTGGCCCGGTGCCGTCGAAAAGCACGCTCTCTGTACGCTAACGGCAAAGGGCTGAGGTCACGGATTGGTATCGACCCCAAACATTTCCCCCAATCGCTGCTAGTCTCAGGCGCATGAGCACCCCGAATGGTGGGCAGAGTCCGTACGCGGAGCACAGCAACCCGCCGCCGATGCAGCCCGCGGACGGGCTGCGCCTCCTGCCCGCCTACGCGTGGGCGGTGCGCGCCTGGGGAACTAACCTGATCATCTGGGGTCCGCTGAGCCTCATCTGCTTCATCGGGTTGTCAACGCGGTTTTGGCAGACGTTTACTGTCCTGGCGGTGCCGGTGTTGATTTCGCTCGCGATGCAGCAAACCACGGTGCGGCGCCTCAAGCTAGATGAGATCGGTGTGCCCGGCTTTGCCAAACTCCTGGTCCTCGCGTTCCTCTTCGGGCTCTTTGCCGGCGGATTCGCCATCACCTTGTTCTTCGTGTTCCTTGGCGCGTCGATGTGGAGGTTCGACCCGAGCGGGCATACGCCGGAACAGCCCTGGTACGAGGCCGGCACGACATACGTCTTGCTCGGTGGCGTACTCATCTTCACCGCGGCGACAGCCTTCGTCGCGTTCGTCCCGTTCGCCGCGGCGGACGGTCGCACCAGCTTCGGCTCCGCGGTCACACTGGGCCTGCGCGCGTCGGTGCGAAACTGGTTCAAGGTATTTATCGCGGTCGCCGCCCCCTACGCCTTGATGATCGTGGCGGTGTGGAATGATCTCACCATGTTCCCCGGCTCCAGGTACCTCACCTGCGGCGTCGCCGCGCTCGTCTTCCCGCTCCTGTTCCTCGCCCTCGCGCACGGGTACCGTCAGGTCACCGGGGGCTTCCCGCTTATCGACACCACCGCACACCACAATGACCGCTAACCCCAAAACCATCAACGCCCGCGCCGCCTTCGAGTGGTCAATCCGCACCGTCTTGAACAACTGGGCGATGTGGGTGCCGCTCACGCTCGCCACCTTCCTCGTGTCGGTTGTCCTGTGGGTGCTGCTGCAGTTTTACGGCTACTTGCTCGTGTTCATGCTGGCGTCGGCCCTGTTTGCCATCGTCGCACTGCAGCAGACGCAGCACCCCCGGCTGCGCCTGACCGAGCTGGAGTTCCCCCGCGCCTTCCAGACGCTCGGCGCGACGGCGGTGGTGGAGCTCATCGGCTTCCTGAGCTTCGCCCTCTGGCTGGGTATTGCAGCCCCCTCCTTCGCCGCGTTGGTGGACCCGTACGGTGAGCGACCACCCACCCCGCTCTACGCCGACCCGGCCGCCTGGTTCATCCTCGGCGGATTCGTGGCTTTCTTTGCGCTTGCGCCCCTGTGCAGCTTCCTGCCCCTCGCCGCCGCTGACGGGTACGGCCTGCTGGCCGCGACGAAGCGCGCCGCCGCGAACTGGCTGCGCCTCATGGCCCTCGAAGCCTTGTCCCTGCTCACCCTGCTCATCGGCACAGTCTGCATCGGCGTCGGGCTGCTGGTGGCGGTGCCGATCGTCGTGTGTGCGTTCGCCCACGCGTACTGCCAGGCCGTGGGCCGCACAGTGGAGGAGCCCACAGAGCCGACAGCACCGACAGAGCCCACGGAACCAACAGAACCCGAAAAACCCACACCCGACCCCACACCAGCCCCCGGCGAAAACCCGTACGCCCAGGCCAGCAACACGTACATCGACCCGCAGGCCTGGCCCACCGAACCCGGCACCGGGCGGGTCCGAGTGGGTCGCGCGTTCTCCTGGGCGTGGGCCGCGTTCACCGGAAACTGGGTCACGTGCGTGCAGCTGACGTTCGCGTTGCTCATCATCTGTGTCGTGGCTGGCAACCCGCTGCTCTTCATCGCCGCGCTGTTCCTCTTCCCCGCCGTGTGGTTTGCCGTGGTGGTCCCGTTTGCCGTGTCTGCGGCGCTGCGGCAGACGGACCGCGTGACGTTCTCCCTCGGGGAAGTGAAGCCCCTGCACTTCGCGCAGACTGTGGTGGCCGGGCTGTTCGCCGCCGCGATTTCGTGGCCAGTGCCCTCCGCCGTGCGCTGGGCGCTTCACCAGACGTTGCCGTGGGACGTGCCGGAGGGGACGCCGATGGGTCCCATCATGCTGGGCATCGGTTTGCTGTGCTACCTTGCCGTATCGCCGCTGTGGGCGCTCATGCCGTTCTTCGCGGCGGACGGCAGCGGGATCGGCCAGGCGATCGGCCGCGGGTTCCGGCGCGGCGTGCGCAACTATTTCCCGCTGCTCGCCCTTGCGCTGGTGTGCACGGTCCTCAACATTCTCGGCGCCGCGGTTCTTGGCCTGGGCCTTTTGGTGACGATCCCGCTCTCACTGCTGGCGTACGCCCACGCGTACCGGGAGGCGTCGCGGGGACCGGTTCCCGTCGATAAGCACAGCACATACCGCGGCAGAAATTAATAGGGGACGTACCCGTGCAAACCCTGGGAACTTTGGTAGCGTGCGGTGTATGCAGGAGGAACATTCACGCGCGGGCACGGTCCGCATCCGCCCGGCGCTGACGTGGGGGTGGGCGGCGGCGACGTCCAACTGGCGGCTCTGGGTCCCATGCACCGCCGTCGCGCTGCTCATCACGGCGGCCAGCCTCGCGCTGTGCTACTACGTCACGCCGCTGGTCGTCGCGGCGCTCGTGATCCCATTCGCCACGGTCACGGCGCTGCGCCAGACTCGCGAGCGCGCCCCTCGCCTGCGGAAGATGACCACCCTCTTGTACAAGGAGACGCTGCTCACCGCGCTCCTCGTCGTCTTCGTGTTCGTCGCCTGCTTCACGCTCTGGTCCACGGTCGTGGCGTTCTCTGGCAGGGTGGACGGCTTCTTCCCGTCCGGCGCGCTGTGGCTGGGCGGCGGCGCGATCGTCCTGCTCAACGTGCTCGCGCCGTGGCTGACGCAGATCATCTACTACTCTGCAAGCGGCATGACCATGTGGGACGCCACCCGGCCCGGTGTCGTCGCGGGCTCGCGCAACTACGCCCCGCTGCTGGGGCTGGCGGTGCTGCTCACGCTCCTCAACGCCGCAGGCGCACTGCTCGCCGGCGTCGGCCTGCTGGTCACGCTGCCGGTGGCGCTGCTCGCGTTCGCGCACGCGTACCTGCAGGCCTCGGGCGGCCAGGTCCCCAGCAACCACGCAGCCAACCCCCAGTAGCAGGGCAATGCGGGGCGCTAGGGTTGCCCAGGTGAAAATCTCGCCCGCCCTGTACACGCTGAGCCTCACGGTCGCGGCCGCCTTCGTGCTCGCCTTCACGGTGGGCAAGGCCTACATCTCCGTCCCCGGCCTGTGGGACGCCGCCGCGCACCAGATCCAGCAGATCCGCCTCGACCCCCTCGTCTCCTTCCAGCACTACCGCGTGTGGTGGGGCCCCTGGTTCAACCTCTTTGGCAATCTCGCCCTCTTTGTCCCCGTGGGCTATCTCGCCTATCGACGCTCCGTCGCCGCCACCACCTGCTTCTGCTTCCTCGCCAGCCTCACCGTCGAGTCCCTGCAATACCTCCTCGCGGCGGGCTACAGCGACATGGACGACCTCATCTTCAACACCACCGGCGGCCTCATCGGCGCTGCCGCCGCCTCCCTGCACAAGTCGCCCACCGCGATGTGGCTGTTCAACGCCTGCGCCGTGGTCATCCTCGTGCCGTATCTTTCGCTCGGCGCGAACCAGCTGGCCGCGTTCATCGCCTAGGGTAGGGGGCATGAGTCAGGACACGCAGCGCGGTTGGTTTACGCGCCGGGTCTTCCCGGACGGCACCGAGCCGGACCCCCGCTTCACGCTTGCTAACGAGCGCACCTTCCTCGCCTGGACCCGCACCGCCCTCGCGTTCTTGGCCGGGGGCATCGCGCTCGAGGCCTTCGACCTGCCGGGGATCGACCCCGCCACGCGCTCCATCATCGCCGCCGTGATCGTGGTCATCGCGATGGCGATCTCGCTGGGCGCGGCGGTGCGCTGGGCGCGCCTCGAGCGCG
>NZ_NSGL01000001.1:219092-227456 GCF_002285155.1 Corynebacterium sp. NML 120412
GACGCTACCGTGAACCCCACCAACCGACCACGTGGCGAGGACAGGGATTTCTTCCCCGTCCTCGCCACGATCTATTTCCAGCGCCGAGACCTCCGCAACCACGACGCGCGCGCCGAGTACTCCATGCCGCGGTTGTGCGCCACGGTGCCCGCCAGGTAGACGGCGGCGAAGAGGAGCGCGAGCGGCGTGAAGTCGCCCAGCATGCCCACGAGCAGGAGGACCGCGACGAGCAGGTGCAGGCTGACGCGGAGGACGGCGAGGATTCGGCTGGTGGTTTGCACGCGCACAAGCCTAATCAACCGATCGGTTGACTCAAGGTTCCACCGCTCGCCCGATGTGGAACGGTGCAGGTCAGGCAGATAATGGGGGCATGTTCGTTGGATTGAGAGAAATTGGAAACGCTAAGGGTCGCTTCGGCCTGATCATTGGCGTCGTGGGGCTGATCACTCTCCTCGTCGTCATGCTCACCGGTCTGACGGCTGGCCTTGGCAAGCAGAATACGTCGGCGCTTGAGGCGCTCAACCCGCACTCGGTCGTGTTCAAGGATATGGAGGAGCCCTCCTACACCACGTCCCGCGTGGGCCCGGAGGACGCGCAGGCCGGCGACGTCCCGCTGGGCACCGGCCAGACCCTGCTGTCCCGCGCGGACGGCACCGAGGAGTCCGTGGCCATCCTGGGCCTGCCGGAGGGCACGAGGCTGCCCAACGGCGAGGTGGTGGGCACCGACGCCGTCGCCTCCGAGTCCCTGGGCCTGACCCCGGGCGAGGAGCTCACCGTGGGCGGCGCGCCCGTGACCGTGGGCAGCACCACCGAGGACCTGGAGTACTCGCACTCTCCGGTCCTGTGGGTGCCCACCAGGGATTGGCAGGCCGCCATGCACACTGACGCCGAGGGCACGGTCCTCCTTGCCAGCGACGACCGCGGCATGAAGCTGTCCGACTCCTTCAACGCCCTGCCGGCCTACGGCTCCGAGCGCGGCTCCCTGCTCATGATCCAGGGCTTCCTGTACGCCATCGCGGCGCTGGTCATCGTCGCCTTCCTCACCGTGTGGACGATGCAGCGCACCCGCGACCTGGCCATCCTCAAGGCGATCGGCGCGTCGAACGGCTACCTGCGCAAGGACGCGCTCGGCCAGTCCGCCATCATCCTGGCGGTCGGCGTCATCCTCGGCGCCGCCATCGCCACCGGCTTTGGTGCGCTCGTCGGCGGCACGGTCCCGTTCACGCTCTCCGCGCTGTCCACGGTCGGCCCGCCGCTGCTCATCTGGGTCCTCGGCCTCGCCGGCGCCCTGTTTGCCACCCGCTCCATCACCAACGTCGAACCACAACTTGCACTCGGAGGTATCGCCTAAATGCTCACCATGGACAACGTCACCGTCACCTTCCAGGACGGCCAGGAGCGCCTCACCGCCCTGGACAACATCTCCTTCAGCGCCACCCCGGGCCACCTCACCTTCATCGTCGGCGAGTCCGGCTCGGGCAAGTCCACCCTGCTCTCCGCCGCCGCGGGCCTGCTCACGCCCGACTCGGGCACAGTGCTTGTCGACGATACCCCGGTCTCCACCCGCGTCCGCCTGGAAAAAATCGGCATGATTTTCCAGCAGGCCAACCTGATCGGCGCCCTCAACGTCCGCGACCAGCTCCTGGTCACCGACCACATCCGCGGCGTGAAGCCGCGGAAGGAGCGCGCCGACGAGCTGCTCGCCACCGTGGGCCTGGAGGGCCTGGGCGACCGCAAGATGCAGCAGCTGTCCGGCGGTCAGCGCCAGCGCGTCGGCATCGCCCGCGCGCTCATGGGCGAGCCGTCGCTGATCCTGGCCGACGAGCCGACCGCGGCGCTGGACTCGGAGCGCTCGCACGAGATCGTCGCCCTGCTGCGCAACCTGGTGCAGGACCGCAACATCGCCTGCGGCTTTGTCACCCACGACACGGAGCTCATCTCCTCGTCCGACGAGGTCGTCCGCGTGGCGGACGGGCAGGTTACCGCAGCTTCGGTCGCGAGAGCAGCGTAAGCACGCCGAACCCGCACGCGGCGAGCAGCAGCGTGATGAGGAGGGTGCCGGAGAGGTAGCCCGCGTCCACTGCCGCCGCGCCGAGCGCGGAGCCGGAGGCGATGCCGACCTGGAACGTCACCACGTAGATGGAGCTGGCCAGGTCCTGGTTGCGCTTGCCGGCGAACAGGAAGATGGTGGTGGCGACGGTGGGCAGCGCGCCCGCCGCGGTACCGAAGATGGCGATCATGATGAACATGATCACGCCCGAGCCGGTGTGCAGGCCGATCAGCCCGACGAGCGCGGCGACAATGAGCAGGATCCCAGCGAAGCCGTTGAGGCGGATCATGCGGACGTCGACACGATTGCCCGCGAGCACGACGCCGACGAGGCCGAACGCGCCGTACGCGCCGAGCCCGATGGGGACGAACGCGTGCCCCGCCGTGTTTTCCACGAGCAGCGCCAGGTAGGTGAAGGTGGCGAAGACCGCGGTGACGGAGAACGCCAGGTAGAAGACGAGCGAGGGAATGGCGGAGCGCTGCTGCTGCGCGGTCTCCGCCGGCGTCGGCGGGATGGCCGGCATGCTGGGCAGCGTCTTGAGCAGCAGCAGGAACGCGAAGAGGACTGCGACGCCGAGGACCCAGGTGGAGCCGCGCCACCCGATGAGCCCGCCGAGCGAGGTGGTGAGCGGGGAGCCGACCACCAGCGAGAGCGTGGAGCCGAGCGAGACCGCCGCGACCGCCTTGCCGGTCATGCCGCGCGGTGCCAGGCGCGCCGCCATGGGGTTGACCAGCGACCAGAACAGGCCGTGCGTGAGCGCCGCGCACACGCGGCCGACCACGAGGACCCAGTAGGTGTGCGCGATCGCCTGCAGGACGATGCCCGCGAGCAGGAAGCCGAGCGTGGCCATGAAGAGGGGGCGTCGGTTCACCTGGCGGGTCGCGGCCATGAGCGGGATGGTCACGATGGCGACGAGGCCGGCGTACACACTCATCAGGAGGCCGATCTGGCCCTCGGAGACGTTGAGATCCGAGGCCATCGGGGAGATGAGGCCGACGGCGAACATCTCGAACGTGACGTAGACGAACGCCGCGAAGCTCATCGCCGCGAGGGGGACCACAGGGAATTTCTGGGATTGGGATGTCTGCAGATCGGTCACACGAACAATCTAGGCGTAGAAATGCGTGTACGCGAACGCCCCGTAGCCGAAGATACCCAGCAGCATGAGGACCCCGGCGATGATGGGGATGATGTCTGTTTCCGGCTGCGGCGTTTCGGTCGGCGTTTCGGTCGGTTCCGCGTGGTCCGCCTCACACTGCGCGTCCTGCTGGTCAAAGTAATTGGCGTAGCGGTCGACGGCGCGCAGGTTCTCGTACGTCGCGGTGGAGGTGAGTGTGTCGGCCCAGCGCGTGGCGTCGGCAAGCGTCAGGCCCGGGAACTCTTGGGTGAGCTGCTCGGCGACCGCCTCCGGGTCGGTGGCCACGCCGGTGGGGGCGAACCAGTCCGGGGCGTCCTTGCCCACGGGCACTTGGCCGTCGGTGGCGACGAAGTCCTTGTAGTGCTCGACCTCGGTGATTTGCGGGTTGTGGGTGGTCTGCGTGGGCGAGTGGCGCTGCAGGTACCAGTTGGCCACGGACTCGGGCAGGCCGAGGTCGGCGAACGCCTCGAGAGCGTACGCGTGCTCGGTGGTGGTGGGGTCGGCGAAGTGGGCGTCATCGATGTAGATGCCTAGCGCTTCCTCGAGGATGCGGCGGCGCACGCCGGACTCGACGCTGCGCACCTCGGGGAATGCCTCGACGAAGGATCCGTAGCGGGCGTAGATGAGGTTTGCCTCGCGCTCGAGGTAGAGGTGCGCGGCGTCGCTGGCCGCACCGAAGGCCTCCGGCTCCATGGTGAGCGTGCAGGTGGCCGCGCTCGCGGCGGGAATGGGCGCAACGGCAACGCCACCGCAGACCAGTGCGGTCGCGGTGGCGAGTGCGGCGAGCGTTCTCATCGGTGCCCTGCTCGGGGTCTAGCCAAGGAAGGAGAAGGCTGCGCCGCCGATGGCTGCCAGCAGGGCGAGCACGATAGCGGCGATGATGCCGGAGTCAACGGAGATGTGCTTGCCGGCTGCGGCGGCGGTGTCCACCTTGGGCTCGTTGTCCTGCCTGTCGGTCGGTTCCGATGCGGTGTGCGACTTGGTGCGCGAGGTGACGGAGACGTTGACGGTGGTTTTGCCGTTCTCCCGCACGACGGTGGTCGTCGTGCCGTTCTCGGTGCCGTTTTCGTGCTCGGTGCGCTCAGGCTGGTCAGTCTGCTCAGTGGTCAGCGGGTTCTGCTCTGCCGAGGGAAGCACGTCCGCGCCCTGGTCGGTCTTCTCCGCCGCGCGCTGCGCGTCGGGGTTTGCACCGTCGGTGGGGAACAGGACGATGGCATCGCCGCCCTCTGCGCATTCCTGGCGGGCCTGCTGGAAGACGGACTCGAATGCGGCGCCCTTGCGGTAGTCGGACAGGGCCTCCGACTCCACGAAGGCGTCGGTCCACGCGGCCGCGTGCTCCGGGCTCAGCTCCGGGAACTGGGCCTTGCGTTCCTGCTCCAGGACGGCCAGCGGGGCGACCGGGCGGAAGGCGGGTTCAGACGCGGCATCCTGTTCCGAAGCGGTGATGGTGCCCGCGTCGAGGGAGTCGTGCACGTCGTCCCAGAATTTGACCAGCGCGATGTCCGGCTCGGTGGAGACAGCGAGGCTGTTCCACAGGTGGGAGAAGTACCAGAAGGACGCGTCGTGCGAGACACCGGTTTCTGCGGAAATCCGGTCGGCCCACGCGTTCAGGTTGTCCATCAGGTTGTCGTTGAAGGACTCGCGGCCGCCGTTCTCGTAGGCGTCCTGGAACTCGGCGGCGATGTCGCCGGCGGCAGGGAACGCGACCTCGAAGGCCTGGCGCCAGTTGTCATCCTGGTTGAACTTGGTGGAAGCGAACGCGACGCGCTCGTATTCCTGCTGCTCCTGGCTGTTTAGCTGGATGTGGCACGAACCAGAGTCGTTGCTACCAACAGTTGCGCCCTGCGCTTGTGGCGCAATGACAGCGCACGCGCCCAGGGCGACGGCGGTGGCTGCTGCTGCGAATCTCTGATTGTTGAACACGCTGATTATGTTACCTGAGGAATACATAAATGGAAGCATTTGCGTGAGCCGTGTTCGCTTTATAAAAACGGTAATGACCGTGTATATTGACATAATCCCAGGCAGGAGCTGTGGATTGATATAGTATTATTAAATATCGCCTGTCAATAGTTTAAAAAGCGCCCCTATATGGGGGTGGCTCCTTAATGGTCCAGATCGAGGTAGCCGGGCTGAACCTGAGAAGTTACACCATTGTAATTCTTAGACACCCTAACCGCGGTACCCTTACTCGTATGCAGCTACAGCCGCTCCAACCGCCGGACTGGACGTCGCGCAACGGACGCACCTACCGGACGATGACACAGTACGACGCTCGGCACCTCTCCGTACTCGTGGTCCTCATTCTCTGCTGTGGCATCCTCGTCGTCGCGGCCCGCAACCTGCCCCGCAATGTGGTCAAAGCTGCGCGAAAGGTCGCCGGCGCCGTCCTGGGCATCCTTGTGTTCGCCTACTACTGCTGGGTCCTCGCGCCGAGCAACATCGTGTGGGACGAAACCGCCCCCTTCCACATCACGGACTTCCTCCGCGTTATCACCCCGACGGCGCTGCTCACCGACAATCCCACCGCGACCGCGCTCTCGTATTATTGGGGTTTCCTCCTGAACCCCATGGCACTGCTCTTCCCCGACATGGCGTACGTCCAGGACTTCCCGGGCCTGCAGGAATTCGCGTACTGGTTCTTCCACAGCGCCGCCCTCGTCGTCCCGACGGTGCTCACCTTCGGCCTCGGCTACCGCCCCACCTGGCGCGACTGGCGCATTACCACCGCCATCACCGTCGCTTGGGCCGGTTTCGCCGCCACCGCCAACCGCATCACCGGCGGCAATTATGGTTTCCTCGCCGGCTACCCGCGCGGCTGGTCCATCCTCGAGCTCTTTGGCAAGTGGCCCTACTACCTCCTCATCGTCGTCCCCGGCGTCCCAGCGGTCTGGGCCGCGATGACCTGGGCGAGCGCTTATCGACGCCCCGCCACCGCCTGAGCCACGTCCCTGGCAAAAGGACTCACGCCACCCAGCGTGGCCGCGCCAGGCCCGTTGATGCGGTTGTAGCCCACAAACCACAGCCCCGGGGTGTTGCGGTCCAGGCCGCGTACCGGCCCGAGCGCCGGGCGGAAGCCCGTGGCCCACACGATCGCCTCGACCCCAAGTGCCGAAACCTCATCAAGCGTGTCCGGCATCGTCTCCGTGCGCATCAGCCCGGCGTCGCGGGCGCGGCGTACCTCGGGCACCACGACGATGTCGCCGCCGAAGTCGGCCCCGCCCGGGTCCGGCTTGCCCTGTGAGATAGCGACGAAACGTTCACGGTTGCGGCGGAACAAGTCCGAACCATCCACGTCATCCGGCATGAAGCGCGGCGCGTGGCGGGTCAGCCACACCACATCAACCCCGCCCAGCGCCAGGTCAGCGGTGATCTGCGCACCGGAATCGCCGGATCCCACCACGGCGACGCGTTTGCCCGCCAACTGCTGCGGGTTGCGGTATTCGGAGGCGTGCAGCTGCACTCCGGGGAACGTGCCCGGGTAGTGAGGCACGAACGGGACGTTACCGGTGGCCATGATCACGTTGCGGGCGGTGACGCGTTGGGGGTGGAGGGTAAACGTGGCGTCGTCAAGCGAAATGCGCTCCACGTGCTCACGAACGACGGGGAAGCTGTAGCGCTGCTCGTAGCGCGTGAGGTAGTCCACGACGTGGTCGCGTGGCGGATAGCCGTCGAAGGCGGGCATAGGCCAGCCGGGCAAGTTGGAAAATTCTGCGCGGGAAAACAACGTGAGGTTATCCCAGTACGTCGGCCAAGCGCCGGCAGCACGGTCGCCGAAGATGGTGAAATCCACCTTGTACTTGCGCAGGTAGTAAGCGGTCGCGAGTGCAGATTGGCCACCACCGATGATCGCGGCATCAAGCATTGTTCGCCTCCAGAGTCGTTGTGGTCAGTAGAGCGGTAGCCTCGCGGACAAACGCGGCGATGCGGCTCGCGGGCGCGGTGGCATCGCCGTACTCGGTAGCGGAGGCCAGCTTCGCGGCCACGGCGTGCACGGTCGCGGCCGCGATGAGCGAGGAAGTCTCCGCGCAGCGGGCCAGGTGCGCGCCCGCGATCCCGGCGAGCACGTCGCCGGAGCCCGGGGTGGCGGCCCAGGAGTGCCCGGCGTCGAGGCCGTAGACGAGGTGGCCGTCGGAAATCAGGGTGGCTCGGCCCTTGCGCAGGACATCGCAGGCGAGGTGAGCGGCGAGGGCGAGCGTCTCCTCCATCCGCGAATCCGCAGGAAGGCCCGCCGCCTCGCGGAGCCGGGCGAACTCGCCGTCGTGCGGGGTGAGCGCCGTGTAGGCGTCGCGCCCACGCAGGGCGGACAGGAGGTCGGGGTGGGTGGATAGCAAGGTGAGCGCGTCGGCGTCGAGAAGCAACGGCTCGGGGGCGCTGAGGAGGGCGCGCAGCTCTGCGGCCGCCGCCTCGTCGGTGCCCGCGCCGGGGCCGAACACCCAGGCCTGGACTCGGCCGGACGCATCCACGGAATCCGCGACGACGACCTCGGGGTGTGCGCGCACCACCTCGGCGGCCTGCGGGCCTGCGTAGCGCACCATCGCCGGGGTGGCGTTGACCGCGCCCGCCGTGCACAGCAGCGCCGCGCCCGGATAGGTACTACTACCTGCGCGGATGCCCACCACGCCGCCGGAGTATTTGTCGTCGGACGCGCTGGGCTCCACCGACGGCACGGGTGCAGGGAGCAGGGTGCGCATCCCCTCAGGGAGAGGGAAGTCCGGGGTGACGGCGCGGTTCGCGGTGAGCAACGGCGGGCCGTCGGCGGACCACAAGGGCAGCGTGTCCACGAGCGTTTCGTAGAGGTGGCGGCCGCCGATCCCGATGTCCGCAATCAGCTGCACCCCGCACGCGGCGGAGAGCACGTGGGCGCGCCGGAACCCGCCGAAGGTCACGGTCGCGTCCGCGGTGACGTGGAGCTCGCCGCCCTCGCCTGTGTCGGCGTCGATGCCGGAGGGCACGTCCACCGCGAGCACCCGCGTATCCCGCAGCGCCTCCACCACCTCCGCGTATTCCGCGCGCAGTCCCGCAGTACCACCGATACCGGTCATGCCGTCGATGGCCAGGTCATACGCGCAGTCAACGCGCTCCACCACGGTCCCGCCCGCGTTGCGCAGCGCCGCCAGCGCCCGCTCCTGCGCGCGGCCCGCCACCAGCAGCGCGTCCACCCGGTAGCCGGACA
>NZ_NSGL01000001.1:228169-236543 GCF_002285155.1 Corynebacterium sp. NML 120412
TGGCCAGCTCCGCGGCCGCGTAGAGCGCGTCGCCGCCGTTGCCGCCCGGCCCCGCCACCGCGAGCACCCGGCTACCGGGCTCCACCATCGCGCGGGCGACCTGGGCCACGGCGTGCGCGGCCTGTTGCATGAGCTCGTCCGGCGAGGTTTGCGCGTCCAATAATGGCTGCTCGGCGGCGCGGACTTGGGCGACAGTAAAGGTGCAGGCGTACATATCGGCCAGGCTAGTCGCGCTGGCAGGTGGGGCACCAGAACAGGTTGCGCCCCTCCACCTTGCGCAGCGCGATCTCGTCGCCGCACACGTAACAGGGCTGGCCGGCCCGGCGGTACACGTAGACCTCGCCGCCGTGGTCGTCCTTGCGAGGCTCGCGCCCCATCGCCTCCGGCGCGTGTTCGTCGCGCACCGTGTCGATGCGGCCGTGCTCGACCCCGTAGTGCATGAGCTGCACCAGGTCGGCCCACAGCGCGTCGAACTCGGCGCGATCCAGCGCCCGCCCCGGTGTGAACGGGGAGAGGCCGAGCCGGAACAGCGGCTCTGCGCGGTAGATGTTGCCCACCCCGGCAAAGTAGGCCTGGTCCATCATCAGCGAGCCGATCGTGCGCTTCGAACGGTGCACGCGCGCCCACAGCGCGTCCGGGTCCGCGCCCGCGCCCAGCGGGTCCTCTCCGGTGCGCTCCACGATGGCGGCGACCTCCGCCGGGTTGAGGTAGGCGCAGGTCTGCGGCCCGCGCAGGTTGGCCGCCACCGCGCCCCTCCCACGATCCGGCACGAGCCGCAGTCGGATCTGGCCCCACACGTCCTCGGCCGGCTCGAAGCGCAGCGAGCCGATGAGGCCCAGGTGGATGTGCACGGTCGCCGGCGCAAACTCCAAAAACAGGTGCTTGCCGTGGGCGCGTGCGGTGAGGAGCGGGTGGGCGTCGATAAGCGATGCATCGAAGCGACCCTGCGGCGACGAAGCCGCAATGGGTGCGCCCCGAAACCCCTCGTTAAAGCGCGCCGCCAGACGGTGGATGACGTGACCTTCAGGCAAAGTGCCGCTCCGCAAGATTCATGGCGCAGATTGTAGTATTGCTTCCATGCCGTACAAGATCGGGTTTGACCGAGAGAAATATATTCAGATGCAGTCCGAGCACATCACCGCCCGCAGGCGGGAAATCGGCGGCAAACTCTATCTGGAGATGGGGGGCAAGCTTTTCGACGATCACCACGCCTCCCGCGTCCTCCCCGGGTTCACCCCGGACAACAAGATCGCCATGCTGGACCGGATCAAGGACGAAGTGGAGATTGTCATCTGCTTCAACGCCGGCGACGTCGTGCGCCAGAAGGTGCGCGCGGACCTGGGCATCACCTACGAAGATGACGTGCTGCGCCTCGTGGACGTGTTCCGCGACCGCGGCTTCCTCGTGGAAAACGTGGTGGTCACGCAGCTGGAGGGCCACAACGAGAACGTCGAAGCCTTCCTTGAGCGCCTCGGCCGCCTGGGCCTGAAGGTGTCGCGCCACTACATGATCCCGGGCTACCCCAACGACACGGCGACGGTGGTTTCCGACAACGGCTTTGGCCGCAACGACTACGTGGAGACTTCCCGCGACCTCATCGTGATGACTGCGCCGGGGCCGGGCTCCGGCAAGCTGGCCACCTGCCTGAGCCAGGTGTACCACGAGCACAAGCGCGGCATCCCCGCTGGCTACGCCAAGTTTGAGACCTTTCCCATCTGGAACCTGCCGCTGTCGCACCCGGTGAACCTGGCCTACGAGGCGGCCACCGCGGACCTGGAAGACATCAACGTGATCGACCAATACCACCTGGAGGCGTACGGGGAGAAGGTCACCTCCTACAACCGCGACATCGAGGTCTTCCCGCTGCTGAAGACGCTGCTGCGCGAGGTCACGGGGGAGACGCCGTACCAGTCGCCCACGGACATGGGCGTGAACATGGCCGGCTATTGCATCTCCGACGACACCGCGTGCCGCCACGCCGCGGAGCAGGAGATCATCCGCCGCTACTACAAGACCCTCGTGGAGGAGCGCCGCGCCGAGGCCGATTCGACCGAGTCGGACCGCATCTCCAACGTCATGCGCAAGGCGGAGGTGACCACGTCGGATCGCCCGGTGGTCGCGCCGGCGCTCGCGGTGGCGGAGGCGACCGGCCAGCCGGGTGCCGCGTTGGAGTTGCCGAACGGGAGCATCGTCACGGGCAAGACCTCGGACCTGCTCGGCCCCTCGGCCGCCGTGCTGCTCAACGCGCTGAAGGAGCTCGCGGGTATCGACGATTCCGTGCACCTCCTCTCGCCCGACTCCATCGAGCCGATCCAGACGCTGAAGACGAAGCACCTTGGCTCCGTGAACCCGCGCCTGCACACGGACGAGGTGCTCATCGCGCTGTCCGTATCGGCGGCTTCGAGTGCGGACGCCGCCGCAGCGCTTGAGCAGCTGCGGAATCTGCGCGGCTGCGACGCCCACACGACGACCATCCTCGGCTCCGTGGACGAGGGAATCTTCCGTAACCTGGGCGTTCTGGTGACCTCCGAGCCGACCTACTGGAAGAAGCGCCTGTACCACAAGCGCTAGGTTCGGTAATTCGGGCAATTCGGGTATTGCGCCCGTTGCGTCTTGTTCGTATGATGTTGGGCATGGATCAAGACGAGAAGCTCTCACCGGTGGAGCAGGCCCTGGCGGACCTCAACGGCAATCTCTCCCGCGCCCGCACCCACTCTGAGGACAGCGTCACGCTGCCCAAGGAGACCGCGGTGTGGCTGCGCGACATTATTGAAGATATTGCGGAGGGGCGCCTCATCCCCGCCCCCGGACCGGAGGAGGAGATGACGACGCAGCAGGTGGCCAACCTGCTGGGCGTCTCCCGCCCCTTTGTGGTCAAGCTTATTGACGATGGCCGCCTTGCCGGCCACAAAGTGGGTACCCACCGCCGCGTCTACACGCGCGACGCCGTGGCGTACAAAGATCTGATGGCCGGTAACCGTGGCCAGCGTTAGCAAGATCCTCCTGTACTACAAGTTTCAGCCCATCGCGGACCCGGACGCGGTGCGCCTGTGGCAGCGCGACCTGTGCGAGGGGTTGGGCCTGTACGGGAGAATCATCGTTTCCAAGGACGGGATCAACGGCACCGTCGGCGGCCCGATCGACGCGTGCAAAACCTACGCGAAAAAGACGCGCGAGTACTTCCGCGGCATCGAGTTCAAGTGGTCCGAGGGCGGCAAGGACGACTTTCCCAAGCTCTCCGTCAAAGCGCGCGAGGAGATCGTGTCCTTCGGCGCGCCGGGCGAGCTCAAGGTGGACAGCCACGGCGTCGTCGGCGGCGGCACGCACCTCACGCCGGAGGAGGTCAACGAGCTGGTGGCCAACAACCCTGACGTCGTCTTCTTTGACGGCCGCAACGCCCGCGAGGCGGAGATTGGCAAGTTCAAGGACGCCGTCGTGCCGGACGTGGAGACCACCCACGACTTCATCAAAGAGCTGGACAGCGGCAAGTACGACTGGATGAAGGACAAGCCCGTCGTCTCCTACTGCACCGGCGGCATCCGCTGCGAGGTGCTGTCCAGCCTGATGAAGAACCGCGGCTTCGAGGACGTGTACCAGCTCGACGGGGGCATCGTCCGCTACGGCGAGAAGTACGGCAACTCCGGGCTGTGGGAGGGCTCCCTCTACGTCTTTGACAAGCGCATGCACACCGAGTTCGGTGGCGGCACCGACGACCCCAACTACGTCCAGCTGGGTCACTGCGTGCACTGCGGTGCGGACACGAACCAGTTTTACAACTGCGCCAACGAGCCGGAGTGCCGCGTCCAGTACTTGAGCTGCCCCGAGTGCCGGGAGGAGAACCCGTACTGCGCGGAGTGCGCTACACGGCGAGCTTCCCAATCGTGATGATCAGCCACACCATGGTGAACGGTACGAGCGGCAGCCAGAACACGCCCATCCACGGCACCCACCGCTCGTAGCGGTTCAGCTTGCGCACCATGATCACGGCGCAAGCGAGCAGCGCCGCCACCGGCGGGATGGACGTGAGCACCGCCCACCAGGTCTCGCTCACGCCCGGAATCCACGACAGCACCAGGCCAAAGAGCAGGCAAAAGCTTATCGACGCCACCGTGAACCCCAGCGCCTGCCGCGTCGACCTCCGGTTCCGCTCCGCCACCTCGGCCGGGTCCGGCTCGTCCGCGAGCGCGTCGAAGTCCCGCGGCTCCGGCCGGGTCCTGCTGAACCGGTCGGCCCCCGAGTGCAGGTCGTTTTCTGGGTGGTCCTGCATGGTCTAGCCCTCCGCGTCCGAGCGCGGGTAGATGACCACGGGCACCGGCGCGAAGCGGATGAACTCGCCCTCGCGGGTGCCCACGAACACACGCTTGAGCTGCCCCGACGGCTGGGAGCCGAGGCACATGATGTCGCCCTTCTTCCACTTCACGCTGTCCACGGCGCGCTTCCAGCCCCGCCCGGACGCGAGCAGCGTCTGCACGTCCAGCGAGTCGGAGACCTCGAAGGCCTGGTCGCGGACGCGGTCGAGCAGCCCTAGGGTGGACTCGTTCCAGGCGGCCAGCTCGTGGGAGAACTCGGAGCTGCGCTCGTCGGGGGAGAACGCGACAATGCGCAGCGGCACGCCGATGACGGAGGCAAGGGAGGCGGCGTAGGCGAGGCCGGGGAAGCGGTCGCGGGTCCCGGTGCCGGAGATTTCGTCGGAGTCAATGAGCGCGTAGGTCACGCGGGTGATGCCCTTCTTGGACAGCTTCACGTGCTTCGGCGCCAGCCCGAGCGGCAGGGTGGAGGAGTGCATGAGCTCCTCGGCCACGGAGGTGGGGCGGAAGCGCTTCTTGGAGGTTTTGGCGCGTGAGCCCATGACGATCATGTCGGCGTTGAAGGCGGCGGCGTCGTAAAGCGGCTCCGTGCTGCTCGTCTTCTCAATGAGCCGGGCGACGTGCTTGGCGCGCTGCGAGCGGGGAACCACGCCGTCGAGGGCGTCGTCGACGCGGTCGCGGAATTCCTCGCGCGCCCGCTTGAGCCATTTCTTGTGCTTCTTTTCAGACACGGAATTGGTCCACGAGCTCTTGGTCGCGCTCATGACCTGCACCTTGACGGGCAGAGAGCGGCCGAGCCAGGCCGCGAACTCGAGGGCCTCGGTGTTATTGGAGTTGCTTGAGTCCCAGCCAACAACGATGCGCAACGCCTCCCGAGTCTCGGGGAGCTGCGCGAGATCTGTGGAGAACGAACGTGTTGACACGGCGCCCAGTCTACGTTGTGGTCTGTTCCTTATTCACGTAGGCATCGGCGAGAAGATTGATGGTATCGGCGACGCTGGCCAGTCGGCGCAGTGAGTCGGCGTCTAGCGTGCCGAGCATTTCGCCGAGGTACTTCGTGCGCTCGTCGCCTACGCGCTCGAGCTCGTCGAGCCCCAGCTGCGTCGTCTCCACGCTCACACCGCGGCGGTCGTCCTCGCTGCGGATGCGGTGCACGAGCCCGCGCTTCTCCAGCTGGTTGACGGTGTTGGAGGCAGTCGGCATGCGCACGCCCTCCGCCTCCGCGAGGTGGCTGATGCGGGACGGGCCGACGTCCGCAAGCCGGCGCAGGATGGACAGCTGCGGGCCCGTCAGGTCGGAGTGCTCGGCCGTGCGGAAGTAGGTGACGTACAGCGAGGTCATGGCGGGGCGAATGCTCCGCGCGATCTCGTACGGATCGGGTGTTTCATGCATAAGAAATCTCCTCCACGCTTTTCGAAGACTAAATAGTACCAGCTTTCGTACGACTATGATGGGGCGAGTGTTTGCGTACAGATACGAGGTGTCACACGAGTGGGCTCGCCGCACCACGCTGCGGGACCTCCGCCAGGGCAAGATCACGCTTGACGACGTCTGCGACGCCGATTTCCTCCTCCGCACCGCCAGCCAGTACCACGGCGCCAAGGCCGACCGTCCCTGCCCGATTTGCGGCTCCGAGCTGCGCGAAGTGAAGTGGGTGTACGGCGAGAACCTGGGCCGCCGCGCCAACACTGCCCGCAGCGCGAAGGAGATTGACCAGCTCGTCGCGGAGGTGGGGCCGATCACCGTGCACTTCGTCGAAGTTTGCCTAGAGTGCAAGTGGAATCATCTACGGAAGGCCGTGACCGCTGTTCCCGTCTCGGACGGGTAGTGTGTCCTATTAATAATGCGCAGTGGGCTTCGAGGTCTGAGGCCTGCCGCACGTCCGCACGTCTTGAGGGAAAACGAGTGACAAACAAAGAGAACGCCTCGGAAAGTGGAAGCACGGTAGCGTCGTCAAGCAAGCGAGCGTCGAAAGGCGCAAAGCGCTCGCGGTGGTGGCAATGGCTGCTGGCGCTGCTTCTGCTGCTGGTGCTGATCGCCGCGATCCCGGCGATCTGGTTTGCCTGGAACTACAGGCAGGCGGAGATCCCGGAACCCAACGACATTGAGGCGGCGCAGATCTCCAACATCTACTTCAGCGACGCCCAGACTGAGCTGGCGCGCGTGGTGCCGCCGGAGGGCAACCGCGAGCAGATCCCGCTCGACGCGGTGCCCGAGGAGGTGCAGAACGCGGTGCTCGCCGCCGAGGACCGCGACTTCTGGGACAACTCCGGCTTTTCCTTCACCGGCTTCGGCCGCGCCGCGGTGGGTCAGCTGACCGGCAACACCTCCGCTGGCGGCGGCTCGACGATTACGCAGCAGTACGTGAAGAACTCGATCGTGGGCAACGAGCACTCCTACGAGCGCAAGGCGAAGGAGCTGGTCTACTCCATCAAGATGGCCAACTCCTGGTCCAAGGAGGAGGTGCTCAACGCCTACCTCAACACCGTGTACTTCGGCCGCAACGCCTACGGCATCGAGGCGGCGGCGCACGCGTACTTCTCCAAGCCCGCCTCGGAACTCACCGTGGAGGAGGGCGCGGTGCTCGCCGCGCTGATTCAGCGCCCGAGCCAGCTTGACCCGTGGAACAACGAGGCCGGCGCCCAGGACCGCTGGAACTACGTCATGGACGGCCTGGTGGAGATGGGCGCGATCGACCAGGCGACGCGAGCGGGCGCGCAGTTCCCCGAGACGCGCGACCCGGCGACGTACTCCGCCTACACCGAGGCGACGGGCCCGAACGGCCTGATCAAGAACCAGGTGATGACGGAGCTCGCCGCGATTGGTATCACGGAGGATGACCTGACCAACCGTGGCCTGCAGATCACCACGACGATTGATAAGAAGACGCAGGACGACACGGTCCGCATCTCCGAGGAGCGCATTTCCGCCCTGCAGGACGACGCCCGCACCGGCGTGGTCGCCGTCGAGCCGGGCACGGGTGCCGTGCGCGCCTACTACGGCGGCAACGAGGCCTCCGGGTGGGACTATGCCAACGCCGGCCTGCAGACCGGCTCCACCTTCAAGATCTTCGCGCTGGCGGCGGCCCTGCAGCAGGGTATCCCGCTGACCGCGAACTTTGACGCCTCCCCGGTCACCCTGCCGGGCGGGTTCTCCGTGACCAACTCCGACGGCGGTGGCGGCGGCATCATCAACATGACCGAGGCCACCCGCACTTCCTCGAACACGGCGTACATGCGCATCCAGGACGACCTGGACAACACGACGCAGGACACGGCGGACATGGCGCACGCCCTCGGCGTGGCGCGCTCCATCCCGGGCATCCCGGTGACCCTGCGCGAGAACGGCGGCCAGCCCTACGAGGGCATCGTGCTGGGCCAGTACCAGTCGCGCGTGCTCGACATGGCCGCCGCGGTGGCAACGCTCACGGACCGCGGCGTGTACCACCCGACCCACTTCGTGCAGCGCGTCACCGACGCGCAGGGTGAGGTGCTCTACGAGAACGATGACAAGTACGCCGAGCGCCGCGTCTCCGCCCAGGTTGCGGACAACGTGATCCAGGCGATGCAGACTGTGATTCCGTACTCCTATGCCAACCTGGCGGGCGGGCGTCCGTCGGCGGGCAAGACGGGTACCGCCCAGATGGGCGACACCGGCCAGAACAAGGATGCCTGGATGGTCGGCTCCACCCCGCAACTGTCTGTCGCGGTGTGGGTCGGCACGGCTGACAACACCTCGCCGATCTTCAACGAGTACGGCGGCCTGATGTACGGCGCGCAGACCCCGGCCAAGATTTGGAAGGACGTCCTGGACACGGCCCTGGAGGGCCAGGAGATCCAGAACTTCCACGAGGCATCGCCGGTGTACTGGGGTGTGAACCCCTACGGCGGCGGCGCGAACCTGGGCGGCAACTCCTGGGCGTACTACAACCAGCAGCAGGGCACGACGCAGTCCGGGAACGGCGCCGCGGCGGCTCCGGCCGAGCAGCAGCAGTCCGCTGCCCCGTCGCAGCCCGAGCAGGCGCCCGCACCGGACCCGGCCGCACCCGCCGCACCGGCTCCGCAGCA
>NZ_NSGL01000001.1:237039-272043 GCF_002285155.1 Corynebacterium sp. NML 120412
CCACACCCCGCCCTGCGATCACAACCCGCCCATCACCCTCGCCCAAACCACCACCTCTTCGCGCAAGCGCACCAGCCCCCCCCCCCCCCCCCCCCCCCACCCCCGCGCGCCTCGCCGCCCCCACCCCACCCCCCCCCCTCCCCCACCGCGCCCCCCCCCCGCCCTTACCCACGCCCCGCCGCCGCTCCCCCCGCCCCCGCCCCCGCGCCGCAACAGCAGCAGCCGGCGCCGGCGCCGGACCTGGGGCTCGACCAGGCGGTGGACGACTTCTTCAACGGCCTCGACAACGCGCTGCAGTAAGCGAAGGGGAGCAATGGAACAGCACACTCAGGACGTGACGGACACGGCGGCGCAGCGAGTCCAGCCGGGGCGCACCGAGCCGGTCGCTCGGGGATTCGTGGAATACCTGGGGGGCCCGATGGGCAAGTTTGCCCAGATCGGGCGGGCGAAGTTTTGGACGCCGCTGCGCACGATCTTCGCGGTCGCCTACACCTTCCTCTTCTTCGGCGCGCTTTCTAAATCCAACTGCGCGCTGGGCAAGGCCGACGAGAACGGTGTGCTGCAGCTGAACTGGGACGGCAACCGCCAGTACACGTCGTTCTGCTACAACGACATCGTCCCGCTCTACGGCGCGCGCGGCCTGGACCAGCCCGGCTTTGTGTACGACTACTCCTGGGTGGAGGACGGCCTGACCCGCTACATGGAATACCCGGTGCTCGCCGGGCTGTTCCAGGGTGTTGCCTCGTTCATCTCGCGCAACACGTACTTCCTCGTGGACCGCGTCCTTCCCGAGGTCGGCTGGTACTTCTACGTCACCGTGTTCATCCTGTCCGTCATCTGGGTCGCCACCGTGCGCATGGTGGCGGAGCTCGCGGGCAACCGCATTTGGGACACGCTGCTGGTCGTCGGCTCCCCGCTGCTGATCATGCACTCGTTTACCAACTGGGACATCCCGTCCATCTTCTTCGCGGTGGCGGCGATCTATGCGGCGCGCAACAAGAAGTTCTGGCTGGCTGGTGTGATGATCGGCCTCGGCACGGCGTTCAAGATGTGGCCCATCTTCGCCCTTGGCGCCTACCTGGTCGTCGCGCTTCGGAAGCGCGACCTCGTCCCGTTCCTCAAGATGGTCGCCGCGACCGTGGTGAGCTGGGTCGCGGTCAACCTGCCCATTTACCTGCGCGACCCCGAGGCGTGGGGCGAGTTCCGACGCCTCAACACCGACCGCAGCTGGGAGTGGACCACCATCTACGCGGTGTTCAGCCGCATCACCGGGTGGGCCGGATTCGACTCCGGCGACGGGGCGCCCGTGATCCTCAACGCGGTCACGCTCGTGCTCTTCCTCGCGGGCTGCGCGGCGGTCCTGATCATGGGGCTCAAGGCGCCGCGCACGCCCCGCATCGCCGAGCTGCTCACCCTCATCGTCGGCTTCTTCCTCCTCTTCAACAAGGTGTGGAGCCCGCAGTACTCGATCTGGCTCATCGTCCCCGCGGTGCTCGCGCTGCCGTACTGGCGCCTGCTGCTCACCTGGATGACCGTGGACATGATGGTGTGGCCCATCCTCATGTGGCACATGATGGGTACCGATAACCTCGGGGCTCCGGGCTGGCTTCTCGACGCCACCATCATCGCCCGAGACGGCCTCATCATCACCATCATGGTGCTGGTCGTGCAGCAGATGTTTGGCAAGCGCACGGACAAGGTCGCCGAGGCCCACAACGGCCACGACCCGCTGCTGAGCACACCCGACGAGTGGGGCGAGGAGGCAGCGTGGGCACCGCAACGGTCGTCGGCATCTGCTCCATTGCAGTCGGTTTCCTCCTAATCGCGGGCGCCTTCTGGGCGATGGCCAAGCTGCAGCGCCCCATGCTCTCGCTTGGTCTTGGCGTTCTCGCGTTCGTCTTCATTACGGTGATTCCCGTTTTCCTTGCATTATTTGTGGCGGCACCGCGACCGGTTTAGGTAGGGTGGCCAAAAAGTTCGACGACGCTAAGGAAAATACGCAACGCCTTTCTATCTTGGCCACCACCGTCGCGCTTGCGGGCGCACTGACCGCTTGCGGCACCAGCGAGAGCGAGCCGACGACGGAGACCGTGGAACAGCCGAGCCAAGAAGCAAAGCAGGAGCCGCAGCAGGGGCCGGAGCTGCCGGCGTCGATAAGCGGCTACAGCGAAGAGGCTCAATCCGACATGGCGGAGGACGGGCTCACCGAAGCCGATGTCCAGGGGGTGCTGGACGCGGCGAAGGAGGGTCGCGCCGAGGTGGAGTTCGATGACGAGCACTGGGAGCTCGAGTTCAACGACATAGACGTTGACATCACGCCGGACGGGTTGGTCACCGAAGCGGACCGGTAGGCATTTGGCCTGCGGGATTGTGTGGGGTAGCCTGGACGGGTTGCTTGACGCAACGACCCTCCTGCCGCCGCAAAAGTGCGGTGGCCGAAACAAGTTACTAGACCATAGGAGGTGATGAGGTCCGTGCGTCACTACGAAGTAATGATCATTCTTGACTCTAAGCAGGATGAGCGCACCGTTGCCCCGTCCCTGGACAAGTTCCTGGAGATTGTCCGCAAGGAAAACGGCAAGGTGGAAAATGTTGATGTGTGGGGCAAGCAGCGCCTTGCTTACCCGATCAACAAGAAGGAAGAGGGCATCTACGCCGTTGTAAACCTCGAATGCGAGCACGCAACCGTCGATGAGCTCGACCGTGTTTTGAACCTGAGCGATAACGTCGTGCGTACCAAGGTGCTGCGCACCGACAAGTAGGAACAGGTAGGCTCAAACCACACGTAAACCAGCTGGTAGGAGAAGAGCATGGCACAGAACGAGACCCCGATCACTGTTGTCGGCAACCTGGTTGCTGACCCGGAACTGCGTTTCACCCCGAGCGGTGCCGCGGTAGCGAACTTCCGTATCGCTTCCACGCCCCGTTCATTTAACCGGGAAACGAACCAGTTCGAGGACGGTGAGGCACTGTTCCTGACCTGCAACTGCTGGCGCCAGATGGCCGAGAACGTCGCGGAGTCCCTGACCAAGGGCATGCGCGTGATCGTGCAGGGGCGTTTGCGGCAGCGTTCTTACCAGACTCGCGAAGGCGAGAATCGTACCGTGTTTGAGGTCGAGGTTGATGAGGTCGGCCCGTCCATCAAGTTCGCTACGGCGAGCGTGACGCGCACCCCGCGCGATGGTGGCGGCCAGCAGCGGAGGCCACAACAGCAGCAGGCCCCGCAGCAGCAGTACCAACAGCAACCGCAGCAGGCCCAGCGCCCGCAGCAGCAGGCCCAGCCGGATAACGATCCCTGGAACTCCGCCCCACCGGCAGGTGGTTTCGGCGGGATGGATGACGAGCCCCCGTTCTAAACGTTGTTCCCACCCACACAAGATTTTTCATCATAAGGAAGGTTAGGATTCATGAAACTGATCCTCACCGCTGCCGTTGATAACCTTGGCGAGCCCGGCGACATCGTCGAGGTCAAGGACGGCTACGGACGTAACTTCCTGCTCCCGCGCGGCCTTGCCATTACGGCCACCCGCGGTGCAGAGAAGCAGATCGAAGACATCAAGCGTGCACAGGCAGACCGTCAGGTCCGCGACCTGGATCACGCAAAGGAGCTGCGCGATCAGCTGGACCAGCTCACCGGCGTGAAGGTCCCCGTGCGCACTTCTGAGAAGGGCAAGCTGTTCGGCTCCGTCACCGGTGCCGACATCGCCGACGCAGTGAAGGCTGCCGGCGGCCCGTCCCTGGACAAGCGCCGCATCAATGTGCCGAAGGGCCTTGTGAAGAAGACTGGCGGCTACCAGGTCAAGGTCAACCTCCACGACTCCGTGGAAGGCAAGATTAACTTCGAGGTCGTCGCAGCGTAAGAGCTTTACGCTTATCGACGAGCGACAACAGCATTTTCTGACGCGCACCCCTTTGTGAGGAGGGGGTGCGCGTTTTTTGCGCGCTGCGTGGGCTGCTGCGCAGGGACGTACCCTGGTGGGAACGGGCAGGGCTCGCGTTCGGGCTCGGGGTAGGGATCCGGGTCTGGTTCCTCCGGGATGACTGTTGAGTCTTCGGTCGGCGGTTTAGGGGCCAGGTCGAAGCTGTGCCCTGTGGCGTGCTCGAGTGCCTGCAGGTCCGCCATCAGCCGGTAGTAGTCGCCGTGGTTGTCGTACTCGTCCAGCAGGTGGTGCGCCCGGGCGAGGAAATCTGCGTACGCGTCCCGGTTTCGGGCGACGTTGGGCAGGGAGCTGCGCCAGCGGGTGGTGGTGGGCGTGGTTTCGTCGAAAAGCGGGCCCTCGTGGCGGCTGAGGAGGTACGTGCCGTCTTCGCACAGCCACACGATGTCCCCGGTGACAGGGTCGGGGACGTAGAAGATGCGCTTGTCGGTCTTCATGTTGTGGTGGTGCGGGCAAAGGCAGAAGAGGTTGTGAGGCGTGGTCTCTCCACCGCGGTCGAACGGGATGCGGTGGTCCAGTTGGCAAGCGGTCGCGGGTCTGTCGCAGCCGGGGAAGATACAGTTCCCGTCTCGGGCGTGCGCGTAGTGTTTCATTCCCTCCGTCGGCGCGTAACTGTCCGTCTTGGTGGTGGCTGTCTCATCCAGGTTGACCGTTTCAGGCGGGTGGTTGCTGAGCAGACTCTCGAGCTCCGCGGTGGCGAGGGCGTCAGTCCATCCGTAGCGAGGAATGAATACGGGGGCGCCGGCCGCCCGGGTGCCGTCGGCGCCCGCGGGTGCGTAGAGATGGATGCGGACGTTCGCGGCAGGCTCGACATCGCCGTTGAGGAGTTTTACAGCGGCGTCAGCGAGCGAGACCTTCTCCTGGCGGGCCGTGGCCTGCAGCGAGGCGCGAAGGACGGCCATCGTGGTGGCATCGGTGCTGAGCGTCATTGTTGCGATGCCCGCGCTGCCGTGGTCCTCCTGCGCAGAGAACTCGATGTTGCGCGCGCGGTGGTTGTGCTCTGCCTCGCGCTTTTTGCGCTTTTCCGGGTTGTGGCTGAGTCCGACGTCAAGCTTGGCAATCATCGTGCGGATGCGGCGGGCAACTGACGCGCGGGAGGGGAGCTCCTGGTTTGCACGCTTCGGCGTGAAGATCCGGGTGAGCATGTCGTCAAAAGCCGCCCACGTTGCTTCGTCCGCTGAAGCGCCGATCTTGCACAGGGCAGTATCTATGCCGGTGAGCATGTGCACGGAAAGGAGACAGGTCTGCTCTTGCAGTGCGAGCAGCTTGGGCAGGCTGGCGAGCCGAAAATACGCCAAAACCGCAGCTTCGACCTCATGTTTGGGGCGGCTGGTAACCTGAGCTAACTCTTCGACCTCGAGGTCAAAGTCTTCAACTGCGGAGGAGGCTGCGTAGCCGCGGTAGAGGGCAAACTCGGCCTCCCGCATCCGCTGCGAAAGTTGTGCGCGATGGTCCGTCGAGTTTTGGCATCTGAAGTAGTGAGCGGGTGGCACGATTCCCCCTTTCTGCGGTGGGCGGTCAGTGTGGTCATTGCAGGCAATTATACCGAACACACTAACGATTGCAACCACTGTGACCATATTGTTACTTTGTGGTCTAGTAGGTGTGTTCGAGCATTCTCTGATACTATGTCGCTTACCCCTTTGCTGCTGTGGATAACTCTGCGGAGTAAGCCCTGCTCAACGGCAAAGTTTGGGTTACTAGACGGTAAACTCACTCCTGTCAAACCTGGTGGTGAACGGGGTTTTTCACAACCTGCACACACAACTCAAAAAGTCCCAAAACACCTGTGACCAGCAGCGATGCGCCGTTTCCCCAGGTCGCTGACACTAGTTATCCACAAGTTATCCACACCCTGTCCTGGGCCGTGTGTACAAGACGTCGATTCATCCCCAAGTTATCCACACCCACCTGTGGAAAACGCAGTGTTTGGCGCTCGCGGTACGCTGTAGGCCTACGAAACAAAGGGGTGACGACGATGGCCGACGATGCACTTCACGGCTTTGATGATGACTACGTCCTGCCGCCAGAGCCACGCGACGAGTTCAGCGAATTTGGCGACTTTGATGACTTCAGCGGAAATTCGCGGCGAGGGCGCGGGAATCAGCGGTATCAAGGACAGAAGGGGCAGCAGGGACAGCGCAACGGCCAGGGCGAGTACCGCCAACCGCCGCACGATGAGCGCGCGGAGCGCTCGGTGCTCGGCGCGATGCTGCTCAACCAGGAGGTCGTGCTCGACGTCGCGGAGGGCCTGCAGCCGGAGGACTTCTACTTTCCGGCTCACCAGCTGATTTACCAGGCCATTATCGAGCTGTTCTCCTCGGGCAGCCAGATCGACGTGCTCATCGTCTCCGGGCGGTTGGACCGCCTGAACCAGCTCGAGCGGGTGGGCGGTGCGCCGTACCTGCATACGCTGATTTCGGAGGTGCCGACGTCGGCAAACGCCCGCTACTACGCGGAGATCGTGGAGGAGAAGTCGCTCCTCCGGCAGCTTGTCAACGCAGGTACGCACGTGGTGCAGCTGGGTTACGAGGGCGAAGACGGCATGGAGATCGAGGCGCTGGTGGATCGCGCGCAGCAGGAGGTCTTCGGGATCTCGCGCAACAACCAGGGCGAGGACTACCGCGTCCTTTCGGAGCTGCTCAAGCCGACTATCGACGAGCTCACGCAGATCGCTCAGGGCGGCGCCCTCGACCAGGGCGTGCCGACCGGGTTTACGGACCTGGACAACCTCACGAACGGCCTGCACGCGGGCCAGATGATCATCATCGCGGCCCGACCTGGCGTGGGTAAGTCGACGCTCGCGCTCGATTTCATGCGCTCCTGCTCCATCCAGCACGGCAAGACCTCAGTGATCTTCTCGCTGGAGATGAGCGCCTCGGAGATCATCATGCGCATGCTGTCGGCGGAGACGGAGATCAAGCTGTCCGCCATGCGTGCGGGCAACATGGAGGAGCGGGATTGGGAGAAGCTCACCACCCGCCTCACCGAGATCCAGGACGCTCCGCTGTTTATCGACGATTCCCCAAACCTCACCATGATGGAGATCCGGTCTAAGGCGCGGCGCCTGAAGCAGCAGCACGGGCTGGACCTGGTGGTGCTGGACTACCTGCAGCTGATGAGCTCGGGCAAGCGCGTCGAGTCGCGCCAGCAGGAGGTCTCGGAGTTCTCGCGTAACCTCAAGCTCCTGGCAAAGGAGCTGGAGGTGCCGGTGATTGCGATTTCCCAGCTGAACCGTGGCCCGGAGGCGCGTACGGATAAGAAGCCGCAGCTGGCGGACCTTCGCGAGTCAGGCTCGCTGGAGCAGGACGCCGACATGGTGTTCCTGCTCTACCGTCCGGACTCACAGGATCGTGACGACGAGCGCGCGGGCGAGGCGGACATTATCGTCGCGAAGCACCGCGGCGGCCCTATCGACACGATCCCGGTGGCGCACCAGCTGCACTACTCTCGCTTTGTCAATATGGCGCACGGCTAAACCCGCGTAGGCGCAGCGAGTTGGACACCACAAACACTGAGGACAGGGCCATGGCGATGCCGGCCAGCATCGGGTCGAGGAGCCCGAACGCGGCGACCGGGACGAGCACGACGTTGTAGGCGAACGCCCAGAACAGGTTGCCCTTGATGGTGCGCAGCGTGCGGCGCGAGAGGCGGATCGCGTCTGCCGCAGACATGAGCGTGTTCTGCATGAGGGTGATGTCGGAGGCCTCGATCGCTACGTCCGTGCCGGCGCCCATGGCCAGGCCCAGGTCGGCCTGCGCGAGCGCGGCTGCGTCGTTGACGCCGTCGCCGACCATGGCCACGTGGCGCCCCTGCTCCTGAAGCTCGCGGACCACGCGTACCTTGTCCTCCGGCAGGACGCCGGCGGTGACGTTGTCCGGGTCGATGCCTACTTCCTCGGCCACGGCGCGTGCGGCGCCCGCGTTATCGCCGGTGAGCAGGTGCGGGGTGAGCCCCAGCTCGCGCAGCTTCGCCACAGCGCGGGCCGAGTCCGGCTTCACCGTGTCCCGGACCGCGACCATACCTTCCGCGTGCCCGTCGACCTCCACGGCGATCGGGGTGGCCCCGGCCTGCTCGGCCTCGCGGAACGCGCGGGCCAGTGGCCCGTCGAGTTCCGCGCTGGGCCGGCCCACGCGCACGCTGTGGCCCTCCACGGTGGCGCACGCCCCGCGGCCCGGCTCATTGGTAAACCCGGACGCTTCCGGTACGTCGCCGCCCGCGGCCTTGACGATCGCGCGGGCGATGGGGTGCTCGGACCCGGCCTCCACGGCTGCGGCGAGGCGCAGCGCGTCGTCGCGGCCGGTGACGTCCACGACCGCCATCTCGCCGCTGGTCACGGTGCCGGTTTTGTCCATCACCACCGTGTCCACCTGGCGGGTGGATTCCAGCATCTCGGGGCCCTTGATCAGTAGGCCCAGCTGCGCGCCGCGCCCGGTGCCCACCAGGATCGCGGTGGGGGTGGCGAGGCCGAGGGCGCAGGGGCACGCGATGATGAGGACCGCGACCGCCGCGCGGAACGCCTCGCTCACGCCGTTGCCCACGAGCAGGTGCCCGACCAGGGCCACGACGGAAATGGCGATGATGGTGGGGACGAACACGCGCGAGATCCGGTCCACCAGCCGCTCGACCGGGGCCTTGCCGGACTGCGCGTCCTTGACCAGCTTGCCCATCTGGGCGAGCGTGGTCTCGCTCCCCACGCGCGTCGCCTCTACCACGAGGCGCCCGGACGTGTTGAGCGTCGCGCCCGTCACGCTGGCGCCCTCGTCCACTTCGACGGGGACGGATTCACCGGTGAGCATGGAGGCGTCGATAGCCGAATGCCCCGACACCACGCGCCCATCGGTAGCAATCTTTTCGCCTGGGCGCACGACAAAACGGTCGCCGACCTGGACTTCCGCGATCGGGACGCGGACTTCCTTTTCGCCGCGCAGCACGCTCGCGTCCTTCGCGCCCATGCTCAGCAGCTCACGCAGCGCGGCGGAGCTTTGCCCCTTCGCGCGCGTTTCAAACCACCTGCCGAGCAGCAGGAACGTAATCACGACGCAGACGGATTCGAGGTAGATCTCGTGCGGGCCGCGCTCCGCAAACAGCGCCACGATGGACCACACGTACGCCGCGGTCGTGCCCAGCGTAATGAGGGTGTCCATGGTTGTCGCGCCGTGGCGCAGGTTGATCAGCGCCGCGCGGTGGAACACGCTGCCGGCGGAGAAATACACCAGCGTCGTCGCGGCGAACACGGCCCACTGCCAGTTCGGAAACTGCAGGCCGTGCACCATCGACACCAGCATGACCGGCACCGTCACCAGCGCCGCCCAGATCGTCGTTCGCTTGAGCCGTTCGGCTTCGTCGTCGCGGGCCTCGCTTATCGACGCCCCCTCGTCCCCGCCTTCCTCGCCCCCCATCACGAAGGCGTCGTAGCCGGCGGTGCGGACAACGTCGATAAGCTGCTCCGGCGTCGTGGTGGCCTCGTCGAAATCGACGGTCGCCGTCTCCGTGGAGTAGTTGACCGCCGCGTCGACGCCGTCGAGCTTGTTCAGCTTGCGCTGGACGCGGGACGAGCACGACGTGCATGTCATGCCTGTGACGCCCAGTTCGAGATGGCTGGTCATGGCGCTACTTCAGTGTGTAGCCGGCCTCGGCGACGGCCTTGGCCACGTCTTCGGCGGAGAAGCCTTCGCCGGACACGGAGACGGTGCCGGTGGTGTGGTTGGCCTTGACGTCGGTGACGCCCTGGATCTCGCTGATCTCCTCCTGCACACTGAGCTCGCAGTGGCCGCAGGTCATGCCTTCAACGGTGAATTCGCGGGTTGCCATGATGCTGTCCTTTCGGTTGACGGTTCACGTACACCCGCAACTATACCCCTAGGGGGTATCGGGCGAAAGGATGGTGAAGCCGGCGTGCTCCGCCGCAGCCACGACGTCGGCGTCGGTGAAGTTTTCGCCTGAGACCGTCATGCGGCCCTCGTTCGGCTCCACGGTGACGTCGAAAGTGCCCTCGACCAGGCATACTTCGTCGATCAGCGAATCAACTGCGACCTCACTGGATTGGCCTGAAATGTTGTAGTTCTTCGTCATGATTTCCGCCCCTACCGGCTCGGCTGAGACTGCAAAGGAATGCAGTCGCGCTTGTTACTGTTGCACCGAGGGCAACGTTAACAAACCCCTGTAAAGGAGTATGCAATGAGCACTATCGATGTGACGAAAGAGAACTTCGACGAACTCATCCAGAAAGACGGCATCGTCTTCGTCGACGCTTGGGCGGAATGGTGCGGTCCGTGCAAGGCCTTCGCGCCGACCTTTGCTAAAGCATCGGAAGAGCACCCCGACGTCACCTTTGCCAAGCTGGACACCGAGGCAGAGGAAGAGCTTGCTGGCAAGCTCGGCGTGACCGGTATTCCAAACATCATTGTCTTCCGCGACGGTATCCCGCTTTACCAGCAGGCCGGCAACATGCCGCCGGCGGACTTTGAGTCGCTCATCGGACAGGTCAAGGCATTGGACATGGAAGAGGTCCGCAAGCAGTACGAGAAGATGCTGGCCGAGCAGGGCAAGCAGGGCGAGTAGCCCGAAAACCTGCGTACACTGGGGCGGCGACCATTTTGCGACGACGGAAGGACACGACACATGGCAAACCCGTTCTCTAAGGGCTGGAAGTACCTGATGCAGTCGTTCGACACCAAGATCGACGAAAACGCTGACCCCAAAGTGCAGCTCCAGCAGGCGATTGAGCAGGCGAAGAAGAACCACCGCGACATCTCCGAGCAGGCGGCCACCATCATTGGTAACCGCAACCAGCTGGAGATGAAGCTGGACCGCCTGATTAAGTCGCAGGAGGACCTGCAGCAGAAGGCCCGCGTGGCGCTCCAGGCCGCCGACAAGGCGCAGGGCGAGGGGGACGCGCAGAAGGCGCAGGAGTTCAACAACACCGCCGAGGTGCTCGCGTCCCAGCTGGTCGCTGTGGAGCAGGACCTGGAGCAGACGAAGCAGGCCCACGCGTCGGCCGATCAGGCGGCGCGCGAGGCGCAGGCGCAGCAGCAGCAGTCCGAGGCGCGCCTGCAGGAGCAGCTGCAGCAGGCGAAGCAGCTCGAATCCCAGCTGGGCCAGGCGAAGATGCAGGAGGCCACGTCCAAGACGATGGACTCCATGAACAACTTCACCGCGGACCAGAACGTGCCCACCATGGACGGCGTGCGCGACAAGATTGAGAAGCGCTACGCCACCGCGCTGGGCCAGCAGGAGCTGGCCAAGGACTCGCTGGGCGACCGCATGGCGGAGATTGAATCCGCTGGCACGGACGTTGCTGCGGCAAGCAAGCTGGACGAGATCCGCGCCTCGATGGGCTCCGGGAGCGCCGACAAGCAGCTGGAGGCCCCGGAAGCTCCTGAGGCGTCCAGCAAGGACGACTAGTTGCGGCTGATGCTGATCAGCACGCCGCGAATGCCCGAGTGAAACCCATCGCGGAGATTGACGCGCTGGGTTTCACTCAGCGTGTACTCGTGCAGCGTCTCGCACGCGAACTGCAGGAGCGGGCGATCAATTTCGGGCGGGAGGCCGCCTCCGGAGAGCATGTGCGCCTTGTCGCGCTGCTCCGAGGAGGCGGCGTTTTCGTACCACCAGGACGCATACTGCTGGCCCACGTCGTACGGGGTCTGGAAGCCTGCGGAGGTCCACACTTCCTCCGGGAGAGGGACGTAGCGCGAGCGTAGCTTGCGCCGGGGCGCCATCATCGACGGCTTCGGAGCGGGCTTCGGCTTCGGTGCCGGCGCTTCCTCCGGGTCGGGCTCCGGTTCCGGCTGCGCCTCGGGCTCCGCCTCCTGTTCCTCCGGCTCCTCCTGCGCCTCCGGTTCTTCGGGTTCCTCGGGCGCCAGCGGGTCCGGGCCGAGCGGGACGGGGGACGGCCCCTCCGCCTCGTCGAGCGGCTCGGCGTCCGCGAGCGGGCGCTCCCGGATCGTCGGTGGCAGCGGGCCTTCGAGGACCTGCAGCTGCATCGCGTCGGCGAAGTCCTCGCGGGGGTCCAGGATCGTCGTCGTATCGCACGCGTGGCGCAGGGCGGAGGACATGGAGTCCCAGCCGAACCCGTAGAGGTGCACGCGCATCCCGTTGACGGTCGCCTCCTCGACGCCGGGGATCATGTCCGCGTCGCCAGAGACCAGGACAAAGTCGGTGAACTGCCCGCGCATGGCGTGCGCGACCAGGTCCGCCACCAGGCGGGTGTCCACGCCCTTCTGCGTGCGGCGGTCGCCCCACTCGATGAGTTGGCCGGTGCGCAGCTGCACGCCGTCGCAGGTCCGCAGCGCGCGCTGGTAGCGGTGCGGGCCCGAATCCGGGATGCCGTCGTACCAGAGCTGGCGGTGGATGGGCTGGTTGAGTTGCTGGCTGATCATGGTGCCGAGGGTTGCCACGACCTCGGGCAGGTCAATTTCTAACTGGGATCGTGCGCCGATTTCCCACGAGTTGTAAAAGCTCGCGAGCAGGTAAGACGTGTCGACGAACACCAATGTGCGTTCAAGCATGGCTCCTAAATTCCGATTCTTTTCGTTGCTAAGTGCTATTTACTTCCCCAGTGTGCCTGAATTGGCCTGCTGGGTCCACCCCTTTCAACGATCCTTGACGCCCCAGTGTTCCGCAGTTACCGTGTTAGTTACTCAAGTAACCAACCAACGCACCAGGGCAGCTTTTCGACGCCACGGGGCAGGGAAGGAACCGCAGGACCCATGCCATGAACGCTGAATCAGATCCCCTCTTCGTGCAGGTAGCGCGCTTCGTGGAGGACCTCGTCGTTGACGGCTCTTTGGAGCCCGGCCAGCGTGCCCCCTCCACCAACGAGCTCGCCGCCTTCCACGAAATCAACCCCGCCACCGCCCGCAAAGGCCTGGGAATCCTCGTTGACGACGGGATCCTGGAAAAGCGCCGCGGGCTCGGCATGTTCGTCACCCCTGACGCGCGCGAGCGGGCCGTGCAAGCGCGCCGCGAGCGCTACGCGGGCGAATACCTTGCCCCCGCAATCGACGAGGCTGTTCGCCTCGGCTATAACCGCGACACCTTGCACTCTCTTATCGACCGCGTCGCAGAAAGTAGAGGAATGTACCAATGATTTCCGCCACTCACCTCGAAAAACAGTTCCGGAAGCAGCCGGTCCTCACCGACATCACCTTCGAGCTCCCTGGCTCCGGCATCCACGCCCTGCTCGGCCGCAACGGCGTGGGCAAGTCCACCTTGCTCGCCATGATCGCGGGCCAGCTCAAGCCGACCAGCGGGGAGCTCACCGTCTTCGGTGAGCAGCCCTTCGATAACGCAAGCGTGATGGACCGCGTCTGTTTTACCGGCGTCGACACTGCGTACCCCGCCTCGTGGTCGCTGGCGGACATCGTCGCCGCCGCGGCGAAGCGCTACCCGCACTGGTCGCAGGACCTCGCGGACACGCTCATGCGCGACTTCGCCCTCGACGAGCACGCGCCCACCATCTACAGCAAGTGCTCCCGTGGCCAGCGCGCGATGATCGGCATCGTGGTCGGCCTCGCCTCCGGCGCCGAGCTCACGCTTCTCGACGAACCCTACGTCGGCCTCGACGTCCACAACACCTCCGTCTTCTACCGCCACCTCCTCGAGCTCGCCGAGTCCCAGCGTTGCTTCATGATGGCGACTCACCACATCGAGGACGCCGCCAAGATCCTGGATTCGGCGCTCGTGCTGGGGCGGCAGGGGAGCGTCGATAAGCATCTGCTCGCTGAGGACGCCGACGGCTACGTCATCGCCACCGGCGACTTCGACGAGCCCGCCGGGGCCATCGCTTACCGACGCCACGCCTCCGCTGCCCGCGCCATCCTCCCCGCCCAAACCGCCGCTGAACTGGGCTTACGCGGCCAGGCCGCGGACCTCGGCGACGTGCTCGAGGCGATCCTGGAGGTGCAGGCATGAGCGCAATGACGCACCTCGACCGCAGGTTCCTCTGGCACCAGTTCAAGGCGGGGCCGTGGATGCGCTTCCTCGGTGCCGCATCGCTGCCGCTCTTCGTGCTCTTCGCCATGGATGGGGCGCAATGGATGATTCTCTTCGGCAGTTTCATGTGCGTGATGACGCTGTCGTGGATCGCCATCCCCGAACCCAGCGCCTTCAAGGCGCTAGGCATGAACCGCGCGCGCGTCCGCCAGCAGGTCCTCACGCTTGTTGTGCCCTTTGCGGTCGTGGTCTTTGCCGTGTTCAGCCTCATCAATCCGCACCGGGCGGTCATCTCCAGCGCCATTGGTGTGGTCCTCGCTGCAGTGACGTTCCTGGTCTCGGCGCGGCCGTCGAGTGAGCCGGTCGACCTCACTCGCACCGGAGGCATCAGCTTGGCGCGGCGACGCGGCGGCTTCGCGTTCGAAGTCTTCTGGCGCCCCATGTGCGTGTGGGCAGTGCCAGTCGGCGTGATTACGGGCATCCTCTACGCGCTGTGTGCCCGGTCCGCCAGTAGCTGGGTCACCGCAGTGCTCCCCTCTGGCGCGTTGCTCTTCTACTGGGCCTGGGCTGTGGGAAGCGGCTTGCCCTCGGTCGCTACGGCGCAATCTTTCGGCATCACTCGGAAGTCCTGGGTTGTCACATCGGTTAGCGTTGTGGCCGTTGCGTCAGTGCTGGTCACTGGCAGCGCACTTCTTGTGGCAATGCTTATCGACGCCTCCGTGCCCGTCCTCCCACTTCTTCTCCACGGAGTCATTGGCTTCAGCGTGATCCTGCTGGCGAAGGCGGTGGAGACTTGGATGCCATCCTTGGTGTTCTTCATCGTGATCTTCGCGTGGACGTCTACACGCCAAATCATGGACGTCGCCGGCAACCAAGCTGGCGTTGGCACCGACGCGATGCAGGTGGTGCTCGTATTCTGCGGCTTGTGCGTGCTCTCGGCTGCGGTAGGCTTCGCGCTCATGCTTACTGGTCGGCTCGACCCAAAGCGACCGCGCGAAGTCAAGAAGTAAGTAACGTTACGTTCACCCAAACACCGCCCTTACGCTGGGGATTTGTGTTGGTGTTTGGGTGTGTGTAACTTTATGTGAGTCAGCGAGACCGACAACGCCCCGCCAGACAGACTCCGCAAGGGGGTTGAGCTGGTGAGATGGCGGTCAGGAAAACGATCGCTGGCCGACATAAGAAAATATGGACTTCGGTCCGGTTGGGTCAAGGATTTGACTTTCGGATTGTGGTTTGTGTAGTGTCGACAAAGTCGCTTTTTACAGCTGCTGAGCAAAATGCTTGGTGGTGGGTAAATGTGCGTGTGTTGTTTGAGAACTCGATAGTGTGCCAATGTACTTTTGTTTGTGGATTGGTTGCGTGCCTGTGTTGTGCTGGCTGCACGTTTTGTGTGGTTGGTGTGTGCCGGTGGCGCTGCTTGTGAACCTCTAGTTGCAGGTGGTGTTTGCTGGTTATGGTGCGTGATTTGATTCGCGTTTTGTAACTATATTTTTTGTTGTGTCGGCCTGTTTTTGCCCCGTCGGGTTGGGTCGGCATGAGAAGGTAATTTGAGGATTTGCCAGTCCTGCACTGCATTTGGTTGTGGTGTGGGTTGGTTTGTTTTTGGTTAGGTTTGGGCTTTTCACGGCCTTTGTTTCTTGCTGAAACTTTTTGTGGAGAGTTTGATCCTGGCTCAGGATGAACGCTGGCGGCGTGCTTAACACATGCAAGTCGAACGGAAAGGCCCTGCTTGCAGGGTACTCGAGTGGCGAACGGGTGAGTAACACGTGGGTGATCTGCCCTGTACTTTGGGATAAGCCTGGGAAACTGGGTCTAATACCGAATATGACCACTTCTTGGATGGGGTGGTGGAAAGCTTTTGCGGTATGGGATGAGCTCGCGGCCTATCAGCTTGTTGGTGGGGTAATGGCCTACCAAGGCGTCGACGGGTAGCCGGCCTGAGAGGGTGTACGGCCACATTGGGACTGAGATACGGCCCAGACTCCTACGGGAGGCAGCAGTGGGGAATATTGCACAATGGGCGCAAGCCTGATGCAGCGACGCCGCGTGGGGGATGACGGCCTTCGGGTTGTAAACTCCTTTCGCAACCGACGAAGCTTTTGTGACGGTAGGTTGAGAAGAAGCACCGGCTAACTACGTGCCAGCAGCCGCGGTAATACGTAGGGTGCGAGCGTTGTCCGGAATTACTGGGCGTAAAGAGCTCGTAGGTGGTTTGTCGCGTCGTTTGTGGAATACCGCAGCTTAACTGCGGGGTTGCAGGCGATACGGGCATAACTTGAGTGCTGTAGGGGAGACTGGAATTCCTGGTGTAGCGGTGGAATGCGCAGATATCAGGAGGAACACCGATGGCGAAGGCAGGTCTCTGGGCAGTAACTGACGCTGAGGAGCGAAAGCATGGGGAGCGAACAGGATTAGATACCCTGGTAGTCCATGCCGTAAACGGTGGGCGCTAGGTGTGAGTCCCTTCCACGGGGTTCGTGCCGTAGCTAACGCATTAAGCGCCCCGCCTGGGGAGTACGGCCGCAAGGCTAAAACTCAAAGGAATTGACGGGGGCCCGCACAAGCGGCGGAGCATGTGGATTAATTCGATGCAACGCGAAGAACCTTACCTGGGCTTGACATACACTGGATCGGGCTAGAGATAGTCTTTCCCTTTGTGGCTGGTGTACAGGTGGTGCATGGTTGTCGTCAGCTCGTGTCGTGAGATGTTGGGTTAAGTCCCGCAACGAGCGCAACCCTTGTCTTATGTTGCCAGCATTTGGTTGGGGACTCATGAGAGACTGCCGGGGTGAACTCGGAGGAAGGTGGGGATGACGTCAAATCATCATGCCCCTTATGTCCAGGGCTTCACACATGCTACAATGGTCGGTACAACGCGTGTGCGATCCTGTGAGGGTGTGCTAATCGCTGAAAGCCGGTCGTAGTTCGGATTGGGGTCTGCAACTCGACCCCATGAAGTCGGAGTCGCTAGTAATCGCAGATCAGCAACGCTGCGGTGAATACGTTCCCGGGCCTTGTACACACCGCCCGTCACGTCATGAAAGTTGGTAACACCCGAAGCCCATGGCCCAAACTTGTTAGGGAGTGGTCGAAGGTGGGATCGGCGATTGGGACGAAGTCGTAACAAGGTAGCCGTACCGGAAGGTGCGGCTGGATCACCTCCTTTCTAAGGAGCTTTTTATTGTTGTGCCCACGGTTGTGGGTTGGTGGTTGATGTCGCCTAAGGTGTGACTGCCACGTATTTGTTTTGTATAAATTCCGGGTGGATGCGCACCGGCAGGGTTGGATGCTTCTGCTTTGTGTGGCGCGGGTGTGTGACCAAGTGTTCCGCAAACATGGTTTTGGGTATGTTGGCATGCTGTTGGGTGTCTGGGGCAGCACATGGCCTGCGCACGACGTTTATGTTGTGTGTGGTTGTGGTTGTCTTGTTGGCCTGCACGTGAATGATCACTGCGCTGTTTGTGGTGTGTGGTTGTTGTGGTGTGGGTGTGTTGTGTGAGAACTGTATAGTGGACGCGAGCATCTTTCTTCTTTGCCGCATCCTTGTGCGCATGTTTGTGTGTGCTTGGGGTGTGGTGTTGTGAAGGATTTTTTGTTTTGTAAGTTTGCAAGACTGTTTTTGTGTTTTGTGTATCTGAGCATGCGCCGCCCGTTGTGTGGTGGTGTGTGTTTGTGTGTGTTGGATAATTGTTTGGTTATTCAGGGCGTACGGTGGATGCCTTGGCATGCTGAGCCGATGAAGGACGTGTGAGGCTGCGTTATGCCTCGGGGAGTTGTCAACAAAGCGTTGATCCGAGGATGTCCGAATGGGGGAACCCAGCACCGGTTGTGTGGTGTTACCTGCAGATGAATGCATAGTCTGTGTGGAGGTTGACGCGGGGAAGTGAAACATCTCAGTACCCGTAGGAGAAGAAAACAATTGTGATTCTGCTAGTAGCGGCGAGCGAACGTGGATGAGGCTAAACCATGTGCGTGTGATACCTGGCAGGGGTTGCGTGTGTGGTGTTGTGGGGTGCAGTGTTTCTGGGCTGCTGACCAGGAGCGTGCGCGTGCGTGTTAGCGGAAGCATCTGGGATGGTGCGCCGGAGTGGGTGAGAGTCCTGTACGTGAAGGCGTGTGCGTGTGTGTTGTTGTTGCCCCGAGTAGCAGCGGGCTCGTGGAATCTGCTGTGAATCTGCCGGGACCACCCGGTAAGCCTAAATACTCAGTGTGACCGATAGTGGATAGTACCGTGAGGGAATGGTGAAAAGTACCCCGGGAGGGGAGTGAAAGAGTTCCTGAAACCGTGCGCTTACAATCCGTCAGAGCACTTCTTGTGTGTGATGGCGTGCCTTTTGAAGAATGAGCCTGCGAGTCAGCGGCATGTCGCGAGGTTAACCCGTTAGGGGTAGTCGTAGCGAAAGCGAATCCTCATTGGGTGTTGTTAGTGGCATGTCCTGGACCCGAAGCGGGGTGATCTACCCATGGCCAGTGTGAAGCAGCTGTAAGAGGTTGTGGAGGCGCGAACCCACGTAGGTTGAAAACTGCGGGGATGAGTTGTGGGTAGGGGTGAAAGGCCAATCAAACTCCGTGATAGCTGGTTCTCCCCGAAATGCATTTAGGTGCAGCGTTGTATGAGCTTGCCGGAGGTAGAGCTACTGGTTGGTTGAGCGGGACTATCATCTTAGCAACATCAGCCAAACTCCGAATGCCGGTGTAAGTGTTGTACAGCAGTGAGACTGTGGGGGATAAGCTTCATAGTCGAGAGGGAAACAGCCCAGATCGCCGGTTAAGGCCCCTAAGGGTGTACTAAGTGGAAAAGGATGTGGGATCGCGAAGACAGCCAGGAGGTTGGCTTAGAAGCAGCCATCCTTGAAAGAGTGCGTAATAGCTCACTGGTCGAGTGGTTCCGCGCCGACAATGTAGTGGGGCTCAAGTACACCGCCGAAGCCGCGGCAACAATGTTTTGTTGGGTAGGGGAGCGTCGTGCATGGTGTGAAGCAGTACCGTGAGGGGTTGTGGACTGTGTGCGAGTGAGAATGCAGGCATGAGTAACGAGTGTAAGGTGAGAATCCTTACCGCTGGATGACTAAGGGTTCCTGGGTCAAGTTCGTCTTCCCAGGGTGAGTCGGGTCCTAAGGCGAGGCCGACAGGCGTAGTCGATGGTCAACGGGTTGATATTCCCGTACCCGTGTGTGTGCGTCAAGTGATGAAGCGGTGATACTAACCACCCTGATCGCTGGCCATGGGGTAACTTTGTTGCCCTGGGTTGGTGTGATGCGTGGGGCCTGAGTCGTTGTAGTCAAGTGATGGGGTGACGCAGTGTGGTAGCCAAGCCACTTATTGGATTGTGGTGTAAGCGTGTGGCACGACGGTGTGTGAAATGCCATCGTTTTTGTGTGTGAGGCGTGATGCGTAGCCCTTTTTTGGGTGATGTTGGTGATCCTGTGCTGTCGAGAAAAGCCTCTAGCGAGTGTGCATACGGCCCGTACCCGAAACCGACACAGGTGGTCAGGTAGAGAATACTAAAGCGGTCGGGTGAACTGTGGTTAAGGAATTCGGCAAAATTCCCCCGTAACTTCGGGAGAAGGGGGACCTGTGCTGGTAGCTGCATTGTCGTGTGGTGTGCTGGTGTGGGTCGCAGAGAAGAGAGGGGAGCGACTGTTTATCAAAAACACAGGTCCGTGCGAAGACGGTTAAGTTGATGTATACGGACTGACGCCTGCCCGGTGCTGGAAGGTTACGAGGACCTGTTAGATCTTTTTTGGGTCGAAGCGGAGAATTTAAGCCCCAGTAAACGGCGGTGGTAACTATAACCATCCTAAGGTAGCGAAATTCCTTGTCGGGTAAGTTCCGACCTGCACGAATGGCGTAACGACTCCCCTGCTGTCTCAACCACAGGCCCGGTGAAATTGCAGTACGAGTAAAGATGCTCGTTTCGCGCGGCAGGACGAAAAGACCCCGGGACCTTCACTATAGCTTGGTATTGGCATTCGGTGCGGTTTGTGTAGGATAGGTGGGAGACTGTGAAGCATTGACGCTAGTTGGTGTGGAGTCGTTGTTGAAATACCACTCTGACCGTAGTGGATATCTAACCTTGGCCCATGATCTGGGTTGGGGACAGTGCCTGGTGGGTAGTTTAACTGGGGCGGTTGCCTCCCAAAATGTAACGGAGGCGCCCAAAGGTTCCCTCAGCCTGGTTGGCAATCAGGTGTTTAGAGTGTAAGTGCACAAGGGAGCTTGACTGTGAGACTTACAAGTCGAGCAGGGACGAAAGTCGGGACTAGTGATCCGGCACCTACTTGTGGATGTGGTGTCGCTCAACGGATAAAAGGTACCCCGGGGATAACAGGCTGATCTTCCCCAAGAGTCCATATCGACGGGATGGTTTGGCACCTCGATGTCGGCTCGTCGCATCCTGGGGCTGGAGTAGGTCCCAAGGGTTGGGCTGTTCGCCCATTAAAGCGGCACGCGAGCTGGGTTCAGAACGTCGTGAGACAGTTCGGTCTCTATCCGCCGCGCGCGTTGAAACTTGAAGAAGGCTGTCCCTAGTACGAGAGGACCGGGACGGACGTACCTCTGGTGTGCCAGTTGTTCCGCCAGGAGCATTGCTGGTTGGCTACGTACGGGAGGGATAACCGCTGAAAGCATCTAAGCGGGAAGCCTGTTTTGAGATGAGGTTTCTTAGGCGCCCAGGAGATGACTGGGTTGATAGGCCAGATCTGGAAGCATCGTAAGGTGTGGAGGTGACTGGTACTAATCCGCCGTTGATCAAACACTTTTGCACACACATGGATACACTTGTGGTGTTGTAGGTTTGCGAAACGATTTGTTTGCGTCCACTATGCAGTGCTGGCACAGCACACTGTTGGCTAACTGTTCATATTGTTGAATATTTTGACTGTCGCATCACCAATCCTTGGTGGTTGGTGGCTGGCATGCCCCGTGGGTGTGTCGGTGGTTGATGGCGGCGGGGAAACGCCCGGTCCCATTCCGAACCCGGAAGCTAAGCCCGCCCGCGCTGATGGTACTGCACTCGGGAGGGTGTGGGAGAGTAGGTTACCGCCGACCCAAAAACATGAGAGATAATTGAATAATTGTGTGTGCGCCCCGGCCCCCGGGGGTGGTGGGATCATGTGTTGATCCGCACCGTCCATTGTGGCCGGGGCGCTTCTTCGTGTGTGCGTAGCAGGGTGGGGGGAGCCTGGCCCGCCGAGACGCGTAACCTGCCACCGGGGAGTAGCCGTTGTCAGCTGCCGTCTGTGACGGGCATCAAGGGCGGGGGCTCGGCCGACCCACGAGGCGTGCGCACATGGCGCTAGCTCCATCTGCGGCCACCAGACGGATGCGACCAGGGTATTTACCGGCGCCACCGTCCAAATGGAGCTAGCTCCATATAACGCAGCCCGCGCCGAAGCCGCACAACCATCGCAGAGCAAGCTGTGGCCGTGCCGGGGGCTTTACTCTGCCACCGCAGAGTAAATGGGGAGCGTGGACCGCCGCGGTGCCTACGCCGTCGCCGCAGAGTGCCACCCGGTTGAACACCCGGGCAAAGGCTTCGCGGTTATCCTCTCCGCATGATCGCTGGCGTTGCTGTTGCTACCGGGGTTCACGCGTGCTGGCGCACCGCCCAGCCCCGCGTGCAGTCAGTAGGGCGGCTATCTGACGAGATCTCCGTGACGAAGATGCGAGACGAGGGACCGTGAATTCGTCACCCCCTTCTCGTCAAACACACAGCTGCCATCAAACACATGGTCTTCTCGTCAAACACACGGAACCACACCACACCGAACAGCGGAGCCAGCTGCAGGCCGCCCTGAGTCGGCAACCACTCACTCCACCCCGCCCACCGCAGAATATGATCTCACCTGCCAGGGGCGCGTCGGCAACTTTCGGTCCCTATCAACACAACAGCCTCGAAAACCACCCCGCGTTAACGGTTCTTGATTATGCTGTGCTCAACCCCCCAGTTCGCCCCCAGTCTGGCAGCAGCAGTGCAGTACAACACAAGGAGACCACAATGAGTGCCCCGAAGATCCGCGCAACGTCCATCGCCCTCACCGCCTCGCTCGCCGCTGCCGTAATGGTGGCAGCACCTCTCGAGTCGTCGGCCTCCGAAGTAATCGTGAAAGGTGACAAGTGCACCTTTAACTACTCCGGCGACCTGGGTACTCCCTACACGAAGGTGCGCACCCGTACTATGACGAAGGCTCAGGCGCAGAAGGAGCTCGACCGGATCATCGCTAAGGAGAAGGCCTACCTGGACAAGGGCGGCAAGCGCCCGGCTACTGGTTCCTCGGAGGGGATTGATGACTACCTCGAGGTAAACGGAGCCGGGTCCTACCTGGCACCGGGCCTGCGTGCGTGCATCAAGGGGCGGAACCTGTCGTACGACGAGTCGGAGTGGCAATCAGGGCTGTTCTACCCTGACGGCTCCCCAATGCCGGCGATGATCCTCTGGCCCACGCTTCTCGCGCTTCTCGTCGTCGGCGGGGTAGTCGGTGCCGCGTGGCCGCAGATCGCGCCGATGCTTCCGCCGGAAGTCACCGCGCTTATTCCGTAGCCGCGCACCACTCCGTTCTATCCGCTAGTATGTGCGAATAGTCAACTAGCTGAAAGGAGTGGCATGGCAGATCAACAGCGCCGCTACCCCGAGGTCGAGACGGACGGGCACCCCGATCTCGACCCGGACTTTCCTCCCTACAACCCTCGGCACGACAGCGAGGCGCTCCTTCTGTCCGCGCTTTTATGGGCAGGTCAGCGCGGTGATCTCCTGACTGTCAAAAAAGCCCTCAACATCGTTGAACTAGCCCCCGAAAGTTGGACTGGTTTAATTCTAAGCGGTTAGGGGTTCAAGGGTCTGATTCCGATATTGCATCGGGGTCAGGCCCTTGAGTCGTTGTTGGATGCGTTCGGTGTTGTACCACCCGATGTACTCATCGATCGCCTGGTTGAACTCTGCGACGGTGTCGAAGACTTCACCGTGGTACATCTCTGTCTTCAAGTGTCCAAAGAAGTTCTCCATGACCGCGTTGTCGTAGCAGTTGGCTTTACGCGACATCGACTGCACACCACCGTTGTCGCCGATCAGGTCACGCCAGGAGGCATGCTGGTACTGGAAGCCTTGATCGGTGTGCATCATCCACCCGGGTTCAGGCGCACACGCCGCGATCGCCTTGGATAAAGAATCGGCGGTAAAGGCTGTCGACGGCGATGTGGCCACGGTGTGAGCGACGATGGAGCGGTCGAACAAGTCCATCACCGGTGACAAATACACCTTGCGGCCTTGGACCCTGAACTCGGTGACGTCGCTGACAAAGACGGTGTTTGGCTTATCCGGGGTGAACTTGCGGTCGAGTGTGTTGTCGGCGATGTGGCTGATCGTCCCAGCGTAGGAAACATAAGGCCTGCGTTGGCGGACCTTGGCTCGCAGCCCCATCTCGCGCATGAGTTTGTAGACGAGCTTGTGGTTGACCACCCAGCCCTGGTTACGCAGATCGAGTAGTACTCGCCGGTAGCCGTAGCGATGCTTGTTACGTTCGAAGCTTTCCCGAATCGCATCTTTAAGCGCGGCGTGCTTATCCGGTTGGCTGAGTCGTTTCTGGTGGTAGAAGAATGTCGACCGTGGGATACCAGCTGCCTCTAGGAGGTATTCCAAGCGGTGGTGCGACTTGAGAATGACGATCGCCTGGACTTTCAGGCGCGTCCCTGATTCCTCAAGTCCCGCAATTTTTTTAGATAAGCGTTTTCCGCTTCCAACCGCGCGATCTGACGGCGCAGCTGCTCTTCCTCGCTAAGCCGCTTCGGGACGGCCGAGCCTCTGGGCCTGCCTTTCGGCTTCGGTTTTAGTGCCTCATCGCCACCTTTGCGCCATTTCCACACCCAGTCTTTGACGAGTTGGTCTGACGACAGGCCAAACTCATGGGCAAGATCCATTCTTGTCTCGCCAGCAAGGTGGCGTTGGACAACTTCCTTTTTGATCTCGAACGAGTACTGCTGCTTTGTCGGTTTCTCCACAAGACATAGCCTGCCATGCAGCTGAAACCGACGGTACAACGTACGGACGGCGTATTTGGAGACACCCAGAGCATTGGCAGCGGCTATAGAGCCCATGCCTTGCTCGAAAAGCTCAACCAACTGCTCGCGCTGCCGCTCACTTAGCGAACTTCGTGCTCTCAAAGAAAACTACTCCCCACTAGTCGGTAACTGATTTCTCAGTCCAACTAATGGGGAGCAGTTCACGTCGAGGCGGGAGATTTCTACCGCCCTAACTACGCCAAGATCTTCAGGGCGATCCAGGAGCGTGCCGCGGAGGATCGCCCGACCGATTCAGCAACGGTGATCGCCACGCTGAGCGCCAAGGGCGCGAAAGACGGGATGACTACGCGCGACACCACCGAGCTCATGGCCACGCTCCTCGGCCTCCAGGCGAACGACCTGCTCGCCGCCGAGTACGCGCGCCAGGTCCTCTCTCTGTCGTACCGGCGCCGGTTTCGCCGCATGGTGCAGCGGCTCGCGCAGATCGCGGACGAGGCGCCCGAGGACGAGCTGTTTGCGCAGCTCGTCGCTCAAGGCAAGCAGCAGCGCGCGGCGTGGGAGCGGTTTGCTTATAGGCGCCACCCTGCCCCCGGCAGCCACGCCTCAGCTCGGAACTCCCGTCCCCGGCCGGAGAGCGGGTCGGTGAATCCGAGGTAGACGGACGTGAGCAGCATCGGTCGGGAGAAGTCTTCGGTGCCGAAGGGGTGAATGGTGGGGTAGATCGGGTCGCCAAGGATTGGGGCACCGGCGGCGCACATCTGGATGCGCAGTTGGTGGGTCTTGCCGGTGACGGGCTCGAGAAGGTAGCTGGCCAGCGGCTCTGGGGTGGAATAGGTGGTGGCGAGGGAGGGGGACAAGGGGGCGTCGATAAGCGAAATCTGCGTGACGTGCGTGGTGGCATTGGGTGTGCCGGGGACGAGCGTGGCGGCGACGTCGCCGGTGACTTTGTGGATGCGGTGGCGCCACGTGGTGGGCGAGATCGGGCGGTGCGGCGCGATGGCGGTGTACTGTTTGCGCACCTCGCGGCGGGCGAAAAGCTCCTGGTAGGGGCCGCGGAGCTCGCGGCGTTTGGTGAAGAGGAGGAGGCCGGACGTCATGAGGTCGAGCCGGTGCGCCGGGGTGAGCTCCTCGTTGCCGGTCGCGCGGCGGAGGCGGACCGTGGCCGTTTCGGTGATGTGGGCGGCGCGCGGCATCGTGGCGAGGAAGGGCGGCTTGTTGATGACGAGGATGTCGTCGTCCTCGAACACCGTCGTGATCCGGTACGGGACCTCGCGCTCCGGGGCGGGGCGGCGGTAGAAGAAGACGTCGGTGCCGGGGGAGAGAACCCGGTCGGCGGCGATGGGCTGGCCGCTGCGCAGCACGACCTCGCCGTCGGCGAAACGGCGGGCTACGGCGTCGGGGGTGTCCTCGGGGTGGCGGTGGCGCTGGCTCGCGATGACTTCCGCGAGGAACTCGAAGGCGGTGAGCGGCGCGTCGGTCTCGGGCACGCGGACGCGGGAAGCGCCGAGGCCGTCGCGCGGGGGCAACGGCGGTGCGAGCTTGCTCTTTTTGCGGGCCATAGTATGTAGTAGCGTATCCGGCATGGACATTGGAGCAATGCTAGACCCAATTTTGCAGTTCTTTTCCGAGGGGATCGGCAAGGGCATCGCTGACCTGTTCAGGTTCCTGTACGAGGTCTTCTTCCCCGCCAACGCGGACGCCGCCGAGAAGGTTGAGATTCCGCAGTAACGGCGACTGCACCCCCGCCACCGCGCTACACTGAGGATATAACCAGTTCCCCAATCGAAAGGGCGGAGGCTATGAGCCGCGAAGAACGAGAAAACCTGGAAGATCGCGAAGACATCGTCGTTGTCGCCGTGGATGGCAGCACCGCATCGCAGACTGCGGTGCGCTGGGCGCCGAACACCGCCCCGAGCCCGCCGGCGATGACCAACGCTTCCGCGGCCTTGAGGAACTTCCCCGCCTTGCCGTGCTCCACCGTCTCTTCCAACGGCTCGGTCAGCCTGCGGGTGAGCACTGACGACGCCACCACGTCCGCCACCGCACCAACCCCGGCCAGCGCGCGGGCCGGGCCGTTGTTCGCGGTGGAAGTCGTCACCAACGCAGCACCCGCGGACGCGCACGCCGCCGAGGAGACGAACAGGTTGGGCAGCTCCTTGTGCGCGTCCTGCCACATGGGCACGGACGTATTGCCAAACAGCACCGCGGTGTAGACAGCCAGCGGCGCGCCCATCAGCCCGGAGGCAACGCCGGCTGGGGTGGCCAGCGCGTGCAGAAGCTTCCGTGTCGGCCCAGGTAGCGGGGCCCGCTCGCCGGTGAGCGCGTCCGCCTCCGCCGCCGCGGCGACCATCGCGCCGCCGGAAAAGGCCCCGAGGATCCAGGACCCCACCGACATCGGCGAGGACAGCTTGAACACGCGGAACATGTTGAGCAGGCGCTCGGGGCGCCCGAGGTCGATGACCAGGCAGCCGGACCCCACCGCCGCGGCAACCGCCGCGGTCAGGCGCGTGTTGCGCTGCAGCTCCCTGTTGCCGGTCGCGCCGGCACCCACGGCCAGCAGCGAGGACCCGCCCGCCATGCCGCCCAGGAATAGGTAGACGCCGATCGGCCATTCCCACGGCGGGAATTTCACAATCGGCCGCCCGTAGTAGGAGTCGTACTGCTCAAAGTCCGCGCGCGGCACCATGAGCTCCTCGCCGCGCCGCCGCTTCTTGCCGCCGTAGCGGGTCGAGCCGCCCCGTCGCTTCGGTCCGCGCGGCGGCTCCGGTGGGCGGAAGGAATCGAACTCTGCCATCTACTTTCCTCCGATCACGAATGCCGCCGCGGCGGCGCCGACGAGCCCCGCGGCCGCGACGACGGCCCGCTTGGCCATCTCGGGCAGGTTTGCGGTGGGCACCTCGGGGTCCGGCGGCAGGCCGTAGACCTCGGGGGCGTCGAGAAGCAGGAAGATCGAACCGGTGCCGCCGACGCCATCGTCGCTGTTGGCGCCGTAGAGGCGTGCCTCGGTCATGCCCTGGGCGTGCAGCTCGGCCACGCGCGCCTTCGCGGCGGCGAGCATCTCGGTGTAGGTGCCGTACTGGATGGAGTTGGTCGGGCACGTCTTCGCGCACGCCGGGCCCTCGCCGACCTGCTGGCGGTCGAAGCACATCGTGCACTTCTGCGCCACGCCGACGTTCTTGATTGGCGCGACCTCGCCGACCGTGAAGTCCTCCCCCACCTTCGCGCGCTCGTTGCGCTTTTGCACCCCGCCGTCGGCGCGCCGCTCGATCACGCCGAACGGGCAGCCGGCCACGCACGTTCCGCAGCCGTTGCACACGTCGTCCTGCACCACCACCGTGCCGTGCTCGGTGCGGAACAGCGCGCCCGTCGGGCACACATCCAGGCAGCCCGCGTTGGTGCAGTGCTTGCACACGTCCGACGACATCAGCCAGCGGAAGTCCGGGGTGTCCGGCAGCTGGGGCTCATGCTTATCGACGCCACTGTCACCCTCCCCCGATGCACCCGGCATCCCCGGCATCCCGAGTGTGACCAGCTTCTTGCCTTCCTCGCGGGCCTGCTGGATCTGCTCTTCGCTCTGCTCAATGAACGCCACGTGGCGCCACGTGTTCGCCCCGAGGGAGCCGGTGTTGTCGTACGACATGCCCGACATGGCGTAGTCGCCGTCCTGCGGGTTGCGGTTCCACTCCTTGCAGGCCACCTCGCAGGCCTTGCAGCCGATGCAGATTGAGGTGTCGGTGAAAAACGCCTTGCGCTGCTCACCGTCGTAGCCCACATTGGAGGGCGATTCTGTGATCCGGTTTTTCGTCTGCAACTGGTCTTAGCCCTCCTGGTTCGACATGTTGTGCTTCGTGGGGTCGTCCTTGGCTGCCGAGGCGTCGCCTTGTCCCTGGCGGACGGCGGCCTGCGACGTGGCGCCGTGAAGCACTGTGCCCGTGTTCTCGTCCAGGCCGGCGCGCTGCTGGTACTCGCGCACCAACTCGACGCGCGCGGCACCGCGGGGCCGGCGGCCGGGGCGGATGTCCACGGCCGAGACCTTGGAGGCCTGGATGTTCACGTTCGGGTCCAGCATGATGCCCAGCAGGTCGTTCGGCCCGTCGCCAGCCACCTCAGCGTAGTTGCCGCGGCCGTAGTGGAACGGCATGCCGATCTGCTCAAACGCGCGGTCGCCGACGGTGAGCGTCTTGATGCGGTCGGTGACCAGGACGCGCGCCTCGATGGCGTTACGCGGCGAGATGATCGTCGCCCACTCGCCGTTGCTCAGCCCGACGCGCTCCGCCAGCTCCGGCGAGACCTCGCAGAACAGCTCCGGCTGCAGCTCCGCCAAAAACGGCAGCGTGCGCGTCATCGCGCCGGAGGTGTACATCTCGGTCAACCGGTAGGTGTTGAGCATGTACGGGTAGACGTCCGTGCCCGGCTCGCCGTAGTTCGGCGCCGACAGGTTGTGCTCCCCGCGCATCACGATGCGCGACGGCGACTGCTGCTGGCCGTAGAGCACGTTGGGGAACGGCGACTCCTGCGGCTCGTAGTGCGTGGGCATCGGGCCGTCCACCATGCCGGTGGGCGCGAAGAGCCACGCGCGGCCGTCGTCTTGCATGATGAAGGCGTCGTTGCCCGCGATAGCGGCGGGCCCCACGGCGTCGCGCTCCGGCTTGTAACCGGGGGCGCGATCCACGGGGAAGTCCACGATGTCCTTGGAGACCCACCGCTCCTCGTCTTCGTTCCACCAGGCGAGGCGCTTGCGCTCGGACCAGGGCTTACCGTCCTCGTCCGCCGAGGCGCGGTTGTACAGCACGCGGCGGTTCATCGGCCACGCCCAGCCCCAGTCCAGGGCCATCTCGTCCTGCTCCTGGCCGGGGCGCTTCTTCGCCGAACGGTTCACGTCGCCGGCGAACACGCCGCAGTAGATCCAGCAGCCGGACGCCGTCGAGCCGTCCGCCTTGAGGTCTGCGAATTTGTCCACCATCTGGCCCTTGCGCGGGCCGTCGATGTAGTAGCCGTTGATCTCGCGCAGCACGGACTCGGGATCGATCTCGCCCTCGGCATCCGTCTCGTAGTCCCACGTGATCAGCTGCAGCGGGATGTCGCGCGGGTCCGTCGAGTCCTTCACGCGCTCCTTGATGCGTTGCCCCAGCTCGTAGAAGAACTGCAGGTCACTGTCCGCATCCCCCGGCGCGTCCTTGGCCTTGAAGCGCCACTGCAGGAGGCGCTGGGTCTGGGTAAACGTGCCCGCCTTCTCCACGTGGTTTGCCGCCGGGAAGAGGAACACCTCCGTGTCGACCTCCTCGGTGACCAGCTCGCCGGACTTGATCTCGGGCGAGTCCTTCCAAAACGTCGCGGTCTCAATCTCCTGGAAGTCGCGCACGACCATCCACTTGAGCTTGGACATGGCCAGTCGCTGCATCCGCCCGTTCGACTGCGCAACGGCGGGGTTCTGGCCGAAGACGAAGTAGCCGTCGATAAGCCCCTGGTCCATGAGCTGCAGGGTGTGGTAGGTGGAGTGCGCGCCCGTCAAGCGCGGCATGAGGTCCATGCCCCAGTTGTTGTCCTCGGTGGCGGCATCGCCCCAGTAGGCCTTCATCAGCGAGACCGCGTAGTTCTCGCCTTGCTGCCAGAAGCCCTTCTGGTCGCGCTTGGACACGGCGTCGAGGTACTGGTCCCACGTCTGCACCGTGGACTGCGGCATGGGCAGGTAGCCGGGCAGTAGGTGGAACAGCGTGGGCACGTCCGTGGAACCCTGGATGGAGGCGTGCCCGCGCAGCGCCATGATGCCGGATCCGGGGCGGCCCACGTTGCCCATGAGCAGCTGCAGGATCGCGCAGGTGCGGATGAACTGCGCGCCCATGGTGTGCTGGGTCCAGCCGAGTGCGTACGCGAAGCAGGTGGTGCGCTCGCGCCCGGAGTTTTCCACGATGGAGTCCGCCAGGTAGAAGAAGTCCTCCTGCGAGATACCGCAGGCCTGCTCCACCACCTCGGGCGTGTAGCGCGAGTAGTGGCGCTTGAGAATCTGGAAGACCGTGTTGGGGTCCTCCAGCGTCGGGTCCGTCTTATTGTCCCACGACACCTTCGCATCCCACGCCTTCTGCGGCTGCCACGTCGCGTTGTCGTAGGCACCGGTCTCCGGGTCGTACCCGGAGAACAGCCCGTCGAGGTCCTCGGTGTCCTGGAATTCCTCGCTGATCAGCGTCGAGGCGTTCGTGAACGCGGTGACGTAGTCGCGGAAGAACAGGTCGTTCTGCAGCACGTAGTTGATCACCGCGCCGAGCAGCACGACGTCCGAGCCGCCGCGGATGGGCACGTGCTTGTGAGCGATTGCCGACGTCCGCGTAAACCGCGGATCAACGTGAATGATCCTGGCGCCGCGCGCCTTCGCCTCAATGACCCACTGGAACCCGACCGGGTGTGCCTCGGCCATGTTCGAGCCTTGGATCACAATGCAGTCCGCATTGGCCATGTCCTGCAGCGGCTGGGTTGCGCCGCCGCGTCCAAACGAGGATCCCAAACTGGGAACCGTGGACGAGTGTCATATGCGGGCCTGGTTCTCAATCTGCACCGCGCCAGAGGCGGTCCAGAGCTTTTTGATCAGGTAGTTTTCCTCGTTATCCATGGCCGCGCCGCCGAGCCCGGCGATGCCCATGGTGCGGCGCAGCGGCCGCCCTTCCTCGTCAAAATCCTGCCACCCGTTCTTGCGCGCCTCCATAAAGCGGTCGGTGACCATGTCCAGCGCGGTGTCGCGGTCCAGCGTCTGCCATTCCGTGGCACCGGGGGCGCGGTAGAGAATCTCGGTGAGGCGCCCCGGCGCGTTCACCAGCTGCTCGGAGGCAGCACCCTTGGGGCAGAGACGCCCGCGGGAGTGCGGCGAATCCGGGTCGCCCTCGATCTGGATGACTTTCTCATCCTTGACGTACACGCGCTGACCACAGCCGACGGCGCAGTACGGGCACACGCTCTTGACCACCCGGTCCGCATCTTCAATGCGGCCCTTCAGGTCTTTGCTTTTCGACGATTCCGTATTCGCTCCACGAGCGAAAAGGTCACCGTCCCGCACCTGGCGCACCACCGGCCAGTTCAAGGGGCTGAAACGAGACATGCCCTTCAGACTAGCCAAGTTCCGCGCCTTCGACGAGTTTCACACCCGATACACAGACACGTGGTACCCCCGTTTCACAATGCCCCTACGCAATCGCAGCTGCTTTGATACATTCATTGTGCTTCTTATAAGTGCCCTTACTCACCCCCAAGTTTGAACAGAGACAGCATGCACTCCTCTTCCCGCCGCCGCGCACTGCTGTGCGCCGCCGTCGCAAGTTCCATCGCCCTCTCCTCAGTCGCCGCCCCGCAGGCAGCCCAGGCGCAGAAGATTCAGCTTGAAGGCCCGGCTGACTTCCTGGATACCCTGGACAATGCAGAGGAGACGAGCGATGCGATCAGCTCCGACCCTGAATCCGCGGCGGAACTGCACGTCGAGAACTTTGCCGGCCAGGCGGCCGTAAAAGCCTCCCGCCCGGTGGCGATGCCAAACGGCACAACTGTCCAGGTCAAGGGCGACATCCTCGGCCCCTGGACGGAGGGTATCGGGATGGGCGCGACCGACCTCGGCGTGATGGCGCCGCTGGATGACCGCGAGTACGCGATGGTCTTCGGCGATTCCTTCACCGGCAAGGCGTTTGGCAAGGGCACCTGGATGAGCCCCACCGGCGTCATCGCCGAAACCGACAGCGACGGCTTCGTTACTGTTCAGCGGCCGATGAACAGCGGTAGCAAGGTGGAAAAGCTGATCAGCTACTACCAGGAGGGCAACCTCACGCTCATCCCGTCGGACATCATCAATATCGACGGCACGCTGTACATGCAGGCGATGTGGAACAACGGCATCGGCAACGTGAGCAACACCCAGATCTGGAAGTCCACGTCCCGCGGCCGCGAGTGGACGTCGATCGGCTACACCGGCAACAGTTACATGGGCGGCATGGGCGACCTGATCAGCTGGGAGGAGGGCGACGACGGCTACATCTACGCCGTCTCCTCCTCCTTCAAGCGCGCCGACCCGGTCTACCTGTCCCGCTTCAAGCTCGAGGACATCGACGATCGCACGAAGTGGGAGCTCTACGACCCGGACACGGACAACTGGACCGATGAGGCCGCCCCGATCCTGTCCAAGAACGTCCAGGCCGGTGAGATGAACCTGCGCTACATCCAGGGGTACTGGGTGCTGGTGATGTTCAATGACGCGACCGACGCGATCGAGGTGCGCATCTCGGACACGCTGGAGCGCGACTGGAACGACGTGCCGGTCTCCACCATTGCCAAGGCGGGAAGCTGGAGCGACAAGCAGTCCCCCACCAACTGGTCGCAGCCCTACGGCGGCTACATCGTTCCGGGCTCCACCATCGACAACTTGGACGTCGTCGTCTCGCAGTGGAACACCGGCACCAACAAGCGCTACATGTCCACGCAGTTCAACGTGCGCGGGCTGGACACGTTCTACGGCATCGACTCGAGCAAGCTGCCGCCGCTGCGCGAGGTAGTCCCGGCAAAGGACGAGCCGACTGGCCGCGGTAATGGTGGCGGCGGTGGCGCGTCCTTGAGCGCCAACATGGATGAAGAGACGGAGCGCATCGTCACCATCGTCGGCGTGCTTGCCGGCATCGCCGCGCTCGCCGCGATGTCCTTCCCGTACTGGCGCGGGGCGCTCCCGCCGCAGCTGCGCGAGTTCCTGCACATCTAACTGCGCCGGGCGACGCGCCCCGGTTTACTCGCCGTAGATGACCTTGCCCTGAGAGGCCGTGGTGGCGGGCTGGGGCGCGGCCGGGGTCTCCTCCTCCGGGAGGAACTCCTGCTTGGCGTGGCTGGCAGCCTCCTCCAGGAACTTCGCGGAGGGGGCGAAGAAGTTCACGCCGGTGAGCGCCTCGGAGAAGTCCAGGATGCGGTCGTAGTTGCCTTCCGGCTCGCCGATGAACATGCGGCGCAGCATGAGCTCGGTGATGCGCACGTCCTTGGCGTAGCTCATGAAGTAGGTGCCCTGGTTGCCCATGGCGTCGCCGAAGCTCAGGTTGTTGCGCACGATCTCTAGCGACTCGCCCTTTTCGTCCTTCACGGAGTTCAGCGCCACGTGGGAGTTGGCGGGCTTGACATCTTCGCCCATCTCCACGTCCGAGTGCTTGGTGCGACCGATGACCTTCTCCTGCTCCTCTACCGGCAGGTCGTTCCACGCCTTGAGGTTGTGGATGTACTTCTGCGCCACAATGTAGGAACCGCCGGCCCAGTCGCCGTCCTTGATCAGCGCGGTTTCCACGCCGGCCTGCCCGCGCGGGGACTCGGTGCCGTCGACAAAACCGAGCGGGTCACGGAAGTCCTGGTACTGGAACGCGTGGACCTCGTCGTACTCGGCCACCGCGCCCTCCAACTGCGCGTTGATACGCCGGGCGAGCTCGAACGCGACGTCGTACTCGTCGGCGCGAATGTGGAAGAAAAGGTCGCCGGGGGTGGACGGCGCGTGGTGCTTCGCCCCCTGCAGCTCGCGGAAGGGGTGCAGGCCCTCCGGCTTCGGGGTGGTGAACAGGCGGTCCCACAGGTTCGCGCCGATGCCCACCACGGCGCTCAGCTGTGCCTCGGGCCAGCGGAACCCAACGCCGTTGACCAGGCCCTTCAGGCCGGTGATGACCTCGAGCGCCTGCTTCTCGGTGCCCTCGTTGAGCGTGACGGTGAGGAAGATCGCGTCCTTGGACTGGGGAAGGATGACAGTTTGCGAAACGTCTGCTGAGTACTTTTCGTTCATGGCCCCTACCCTACGCGGTGGGTGCCTACCACTGCGGAGCGTCCAGATCCACGCCCGCGGCCTCGGCGTGCGTGGTGATGAGCTCGAGAAGGTAGTCCTGGGCTCCGTCGAATGGCTTGTGGAAGCGCTCGTCGCCGACGTACATGCGGGCGAGGATCAGCTGGCGCGCCGGGGTGACCTCGTACCACTGCGCGATCGAGTCGCGGTGTTTCGCCACAATGCGTTCTGCCTCCTCCGAGCCAGGTTCGACGCCTGCGTCGCGGGCGGCGACCAGCTCGGCGGCCAGCTCCTCTTGCTCGCGCTTGAGCTGTTCCGCCTTCGATGCATCCATGCGGGCCAGCGCGTCCTGGGACTGCTGCCACTCCGCGGTGTCGCCCCAGCGCTGCTGCGCCTCCTCCTGGTGGGCGGCGAACTCCTCGCCGAAATAGTGCTTCATGTCAGACATGCTGAGCGTTCCTTTCTTGTGTTTGCGGATCAATGTCTCGACCGCGTCCAGCTGCGCCTCGAGGGAGTCGCGCTGGTGCACCAGGGCCTCGCGGTGGGCGCTAAGGGCGCGTGCGAGGTGGGACGGGGAGGCGTCGAGAAGCGCTGCGACCTGTGCGAGTGGGACCCCGATTCCCTGGTAGAGGGCAATCGCGGCGCCCCGCTCGAGGTCGGATGCGTGGTATAGGCGGTAGCCGGTGCTGGTGCGCTCCGGCTGTATGAGTCCGAGCGCCTCCCAGTGGCGCAGAGCTTTCGGCGTGACGCCGAGGATCTCGGCGGCCTCTCCGATGGTGGTTGCGGTCATGGTGATCAGTGAACAGGTTGCCGTAGGGACAAGGTCAAGCGGACGGGCGCGGCACCCAGACCCAGCCCTCTTCCGCGACGAGTTCCGCCTGGTCAGACGGCGGTGCTATGCATCGTCCGGCACGCACCTCTCGCGCGACGAGCGCGGCAATGACCGCGTCGAGGCAGTCCGCATTATCGGTGACACCCGCCTCCCGCCCAGCCCAATCCAGCTCGAAGCGCTCGGTGAGTCCCGCCGCGATCTCCTCGCGGGCACCGCGCCCCGCGGCGTCCGCTCCCTTGTACCCGCGGTGGCGCAGCCCCCACTGCGACAGCGCAGCCGCGGCATCGACCCTGTGCATGCTGCACATCTAGATGTGTATCAGGGACAGGGGCGGCACCTGGGCGATGTCTGGTCCGCCACCACCAGGCCGGAGGACGCCGTGCGGCGCTTTGTCGACGCCTTCCCGCACGCCCCCTTCCACCCCCCCCCCCGTCATGTGCACGCCCGAGGCCTCCTTCACGCGCGCCGCCCCGCCCACCGAGGTGCAGCGCGAGGTGGACAAG
>NZ_NSGL01000001.1:272616-968848 GCF_002285155.1 Corynebacterium sp. NML 120412
CGCCGGCCCAGCGCAGCGCCGGGTGCGCGATGCGCTCGGCGGCCACCGGCAGCGGGGTCACCCCGGCGTTGCGACGCACCTCCAGGTCGGTGAAGCGGTTGACCAAGCGGCGGCGCTCGTCCGGGCCGTAGGTCGCCGGGGCAGCCATGCGCTGGTCCGCGTGCGCACTCACGAACTCCCGAAACGCGCGCGGCCATCCGACGGGCACGTCCACGCCGGTGAGCTCGGCACCGGTCACGAGTTCGATGAGGATGGCGTCGGTGGCGGAGGCGGTGGCGTCGATAAGCGTGAGCCCGGCGGGCGTTTCCTGGATGGTTGCGATGCCGGTCTTGGCCGGGTCGGCGGCGAGGTCAATGCCGGAGAAGGTGCGGTTCATGCGAGAAAGCATATTGCCCGCTGCGGGGTAGAGTGTCCGAGGTGACGCAACAACGCTCCCCCTGGCCCGCATTGTGGTCCATGATGCTGGGCTTTTTCATGATCCTGGTCGATTCGACCATCGTTTCCGTAGCGATCCCCGCGATCACCGCCGGGCTCGGCGCGAGCTACAGCTCGGTGATCTGGGTCAACAGCGCGTATCTGCTCGCATACGCGGTGCCGCTGCTGATCACCGGCAGGCTTGGCGACCGCTTCGGCCCCCGCGCCCTCTACATCTCCGGCCTCACCCTCTTCACGCTGTCCTCGCTGGCGTGCGGACTGGCCGACACAATCGAGGCGCTCATCGTCGCCCGCGTCTTCCAAGGCCTCGGCGGCGCAATGGTCACCCCGCAGACGATGGCGGTGATGATCCGTACCTTCAGCCCCCGCGAGCGCGGCAGCGCCATGGGTGTCTGGGGCGCGACCGCGGGTGTCGCCACCATCGTCGGCCCGCTGTTGGGCGGGCTGCTTGTCGACGCTTCCGGCTGGCCCTGGATCTTCTTTGTCAACGTCCCCATCGGCGTGATCGGCCTGGTGCTCGCGTGGATCTACGTCCCGCGCCTCGAGCTCACCTCCCGCAGCCTCGACTGGCTCGGCGTGGTGCTGAGCGCAGCGGGCATGTTCTGCCTCATCCTGGGTATCCAGGAGGGCGAGCGCTTCAACTGGGACTGGCGCGCGCTCGGTCTCATCGCCGGCGGCCTGGTCCTGCTCGGTACGTTCGTTGCGTGGCAGTCGCGCACTCGTCGCGACGCGCTTGTGCCGCTCGCCCTCTTTGCGGACCGCAACTTCTCGCTCTCCGCGGTCACGATCGCCACGGTGGGCTTTACCGTGTCGACGTACATGATCCCGTGGATGATCTACATCCAGTCCGTCCAGGGCTTCTCCCCCACCCGCGCCGCGCTCCTCCTCGTGCCCGCGGGGCTGGTCTCGGGCGTACTGTCGCCCTGGATTGGCAAGCTCACCAACACCCACCAGCCCAAGCCCTTCGCCATCGCGGGCCTGACCATGTTGGGCGTGTCGGTGGCGCTGACCGCCTGGATCGCCGACCCCACGATCAGCCCGTACTGGCTGCTCGCCATCTCCGTGCTCAACGGCGTGGCGAACTCGATGGTGTGGGGGCCGCTGTCCATGATTGCCACGCGCAACCTCGAGCCCGCGCTCGCCGGCGCCGGCTCCAGCGTGTACAACACGCTGCGCCAGGTGGGCGCCGTCATTGGCTCCGCCGCGATCGCCGCGCTCATGGACGCGCAGCTCAACGCCCAGCTCGGCCCCGGCGCGGGCGAGGCGACCGTCGGCGGCGCCGCCGGAAGTACGGGTGGCGCGATGCCCGAGGCACTTCACGCCCCGTTCGCACTGGCCATGTCGCACTCGCTGTATCTCCCCGCAGCCGTCGCGCTGCTCGGCGCGATCATGGCGTGCTTCTTCGCGCGGACGAAGAGCTGGAACGACTAAACTTTGTCATCTGCCAAACTGGTTGGCATGACGTCTACGCTCCTTCGTTCCCGCCCGCAATATGACCTTCGCCTCGCGCGCAGCGTTGCTCCGATCTTCGAGCATATGCTTGGCGACGCCCACTCATTCCTCGCGACCGAGCTCACCATCTGGACCGCTGAGGCTGCCGAGGAACTCCGCCACCGGATCGAGGACAACCCGATGCTGGGCAAACTGGATCAGTGGAGCAAGCTCGAAGACCAACTCGCTGGCGCGCCGCACGAGGTCATCGTGCTCGCCGCGGAATTAGTCTTGCTCCGCGATCACCCGGAACGCACGCTGACCGCCGACACGAGGGTGAAACACCTGACAAGACTGCTTCGTCTCGCGGACATCCACGACCTCCCTGCGCCCGCAAAGCAATTGTTCGAACAGCGCGAACCTTCCGGCTTTAAGGGTGGCCAGGGCTACCACGGCTCGCTCTGGAAACAGCTGATCTGGATGGCTAAGTTTGTCGTTCACCTGCGCTCACAAAACTCCAGCACGCGCGAAGCGGCCCACGCCGATGCGTGGGAGTTTCAACGGCTCATGCTTGATATAGACGAAGACACCTCAGGTGCACGCAACGCGCTGCAGTTCCTGGCGTTTCCGGAAGCCTTCGAGCCGATCTCTTCAAACCCGATGAAGGCAAAGATCCGCCACGGGTTCGCCAACCGGATCACCCCAACTCCTGGCGACGACCCTGCGGCGGTCGACCGCGACCTCCTCGCAATCCGCGAAGTGCTCGCAAACGAGCATGACGAGCCCTTCCACTTCTGGTCCGCAGGAATCGTGGAGCATTGGAACCCAAGCGCGAAGCTCACGCCACGTCCCGAACCGGAGGAGACAGAGTCGCAGGAGACGCGGGGCGTGCACTACTGGGCTTTCGCGCCGGGCACCAATGCAAGCAACTGGGAGGCGCAGCGTCGCGAAGGCGTCATGGCGCTGAACTGGTCGTCGCTCGGCGACTTCGGCCAGTACACCTCTCGGGAAGAAATTCGCGAAGCGTTAGACACTGAGGGGACTGGCAAGGCTGCCCCAAACGACACCCTCGCTGTCTGGGAGTTCCAGCACTGCATGGAACCAGGCGATATCGTCTACGCAAGACGTGGTCGCACAGAGCTGGTGGGACGCGGTGTGGTGGTGGGAGCGCCAGAGTTTCACGCAGAGCGCACGCAGTTTCGCAACACCCGCGCCGTGAAATGGACCGACACCGGTTCGTGGGAAGCGCCCTCTGCATTCGCAATGAAAACGCTTACCGATATTACCCGCTACGACGAACGCGTCGAGGCACTCGAAGCAATCTTTGACACCTCACCAGCGATTGAGCAACCCGTCGCGGCTGCACGCGAGTACACCCGCCACGATTTCCTCCGTGACGTGTTCCTTTCCGAGGAACGCTTCGATCGACTTTCCTCGCTGCTACAGCGTAAGAAAAATGTCATTCTCGCTGGTCCCCCTGGAGTGGGAAAGACATATGCTGCCCGTCAGCTCGCATACGCACTGATGGGAAGCACCGATGACACGCGCATCTCCATGGTGCAGTTCCACCAGAGCTACTCCTACGAGGACTTCGTCATGGGATACCGCCCAACCGAGTCGGGCAGCTTCACGCTGCAGTACGGGCCCTTCTACGAGTTCTGCGAGCGGGCGCGCGAAGACCTCGACCGCGACTACTTCTTCCTGATCGACGAGATCAACCGGGGCAATATCTCGAAGATTTTCGGCGAGCTCCTCATGCTCCTCGAGTCCTCCAAGCGCGGACGATCGCTGCGCCTGCTCTACGGCAAAGAACGCTTCTCGGTCCCTCCGAACATCTACGTCATCGGCATGATGAACACTGCCGATAAGAGCCTTGCGCTGCTCGATTACGCGCTGCGCCGGCGCTTCGGGTTCTTCGATCTCCCACCCGCCTTCGAGTCGACGCAGTTCCAGAAGTACTTGGAGCAGCAAAACAGCCCGCAACTCATTGACCTGGTCACGCAACTGATTAACCTCAACGAGGCCATTTCCGCCGATCCTGCGCTCGGTAGTGGCTTCACTATCGGGCACAGCTTCGTGATGGCTGATGGCGCTGCACTGGAAAATAACCTGTGGCTGGAATCAGTAGTAGAAGACGAGCTAGTCCCGCTGCTCCACGAATACTGGTTTGACCAGCCCGAGCAGGCCACTACTTGGTCCGAGACGTTGCGAAGCGCGATCGATGGGTAACTCGCGCATCCTGCTCGGCAACGTCTACGTCATGATGGCGTACGCCTTCCGCTGCCTCGAGAGAACCGCGCCGATGCAGGCGGCTCCGCAGGAGTTCGCGCACCTCCACGACCTACTTGCGCACATCATCGCCGAGGAACTCTCACGACAAGTGCGCCGCGGGCTCCACCACGACTACCTGCCCCAGCGCGAGGAGCTGCGCACCATCAGAGCCCGAATCGACCTGCCGGCCACGATGGCGCGCCACCACATGCGAAACGGGACCGTCGTGCGCGAGTACGACGAGTTCCTCCCCGATACCCAGCACAACCGCGCGGTCAAGGCCGTTGTGCTCATGCTCGCGCGACACGAGGAGGTACCTCCGTTCCGACGACGCGCGCTGACCCGACTTCTGCCCTACCTCTCCCGTGTGTCACGTATCCCCGTCCACACGATCCGTTGGCACCAACTCCACCTCCATCGCACCACCGCGTCGTACCGGTGGCTGCTTGGCGCATGCGAACTCGCAGCTCGGGGCCTTCTCCCCGGCAACGAGCCCGGCGGCGCAGGTCTCCCCTGGCAGCACACCGAGGCGATGAGCACCTTGTTTGAAAATTTTGTGAAGGAGTACCTCCGCTTCCACCACCCAGAGCTCAACCCACGTGCGGCGCAGGTGAGGTGGGATCTTGGGGGACAGCGCGACGTCGGCAAGCATCAGCTCCCGGCAATGCGCACCGACATCACGCTCGCGCGACCAGACGCGACGCTGATTATCGATACCAAGCTGTACTCCCGGCCCATGGCCTATGGCCAGTACGGCAAGGCCACGCTGCACTCGGGGAACCTGTACCAAATTCAGGCGTACGTGCACAACGCTGCGGCGTCCACGAGCACGCCCGTGTCCGGGCTGCTGCTGTACGCGCGCACCGACGGGCCAATCCAGCCCGAGCTTGACGTGGAAATCATTGGCCACCGCATCGGTGCCACCACGATCGACTTGTCGCAACCATGGCCACGTGTCCAGGCGGACCTTGAAGCGGTGCTCGACCGCTTTCCCGATCTCGATCATTGACCATTCATGCGTATGTTGTAGGTGGCCAGACACCTCACGGAGCGAAAGGACGGCTCATGACCGATAACCCGGACATTCGTGTTGGTGATCCAGAGCGTACCTCCGCCCTCGACCGCCTCGGCGAGCACTTCGCCGACGGCTACCTCGACGTCGCCGAGTTCGACGCCCGCACCGCCCGCGCCGCGTCCGCAACCACTCGCGGTGAGCTCGCTGCGCTTTTCAGCGACCTCCCGCACCCCTCCAGCGGCGGCATCCTCGAGCAGCGCGACGATTCCCCCTCGGTAAACGCAGCGCGCGAGGCGGAGCTCGAGCGAAAGCTGAAGGTGAAGCGCAACTGCGATATTGCTGCAGGCGCCATCGTCAGCTGCGGTGCGGCCGTGTTTTTCCTGCTGCAGTTCGCCTTCCACGTGTCGTTGGCCTGGGTCGCCTGGCCGGTCGCGGCCATTGCGGCACTCGCGGTTTACACCATCGCCGGAATCTCCGATGAAGAGTACGACGTGCTCGAAGAGATAGAGAAGAAGGATAAGTCGGAGCGGGCGGAGCGACTCCGCATCGCCTACGAGCGCCGCAAGGAGCTGGGCAAGTAGACTCCCCTCAACGCACCAACATGTGTACAGGCTGCTTGTACACTGTGGCGTGTGAACCTTCGACGCCTTCCTGCCCCCACGAGCGCGCTTCTCGTTGCTGCGCTCACCGCCGTCTCCCTTACCGCCTGCAGCTCCGGCGACGGGGAGCGCGAAACCGTCGTGGTGAAGTCCACGACCTTTGTGAACCCGGACGGGTCCGAGGTCGATCCTGCGGACTTCCCGGAATGGGCGAAGGAGCCGAGCTCGCCGCAGCAGTCCGGCGAGGGCAACTGGAACAGCGAGTACGAGTACGTCATCGCGCACCCGGACGAGTACGCGTTTGACACCGACGCGCTGGTAGAGCCCACGGGCGAGTACAGCTACGCCCTGATCGAAGCAACCGGCGACGGGACGCCCGAGCTGCTGCTGAAGAAGGACTCGCGCGAGTTCGCGCCCGTGTTGGTCTTTCACCTGAATGAGGAGGGCAAGGCCCGCCCCTCGTCCCCTGTGTTGTTGGACGGGGTGCGCTCCGCTGGCGGCAGCCGCGCTGCGGTGTACGCGTCCGCGTCGCAAAACGGCCTCTACCAGGAGGACCACTACTCAACCCAACCGGATGCGAACTTCCAGCTTTACTCCGTCGACGGCGAGACGCTGACCAAGAGCGGCGAGCCGGAAGTCGCTCGCCTCGATGCCATTCCGGACAAGTACCGGGAAGTCGACTGGACGCCGACCACTGACCCGTCCGCGCTCGCGCAGGGAGTGCCGGCCGCCGCGGCCCAGGCAGAGGACGCGCCAGTGGAAGACGATGGCGGCCTCACCGGCACGGTGCGGATGATCACCGCCGCAGAGCTTCCTGAAATCAGGGGCCAGGCAAACCCGAACAATGAGGACCCGGACAGCCAGTACTTCGTGCTCTGGTTCGATTCACCGCGAGAGATCTCGGCGTTGCTCGCCGGCTCAGGCACCGACACCCGAACGGTGGACAAATACGTTTCGCTGGGCGCACGGGAGTCGATCAACGGGCACGACTTTGAGCGGGGCGTGGAGTGGGAAGCGTACGTGGGCAAGCGCGTCCGCATCGACGCGGATCCGAGCATGCTGTCCTGGACCACAGACACCAGCCTGCCGGGGTCGGCGTGGGTGAATGACTACAACGACGTCACCGAGTTGTAGACGCGAGCGTCGATAAGCACCGCGAGCGTCGATAAGCTCCAAGCCCCTAACGGTCACCCGGAATTTACCGGCATGTCACCCTGCGGAAAGCAAGGCTTTCTAAGTTTTAAGTCAGCGTTTTGTGCTGCTCCCACCAGTTCGTCAGAAAGGCCCGACCCGTGCGCTTCCGCCGCAACGTCCAACTCCTCGCCACCACCACAGCCGCCGCGCTCGCCGTCTCACTGGCGCCCGCTGCGCTCGCTGCCGATGACACCGCAGAGTTCACCATCTCCAACATCACCGACTTCCACGGTTATTGGAAGCCCACCGACAAGGTGCCCGGCGCGGCGGCGCTGAAGTGCTCCGTGGACAAGGCCGCCGAGGGCAAGACCCACATCTTCACCTCCGCGGGCGACAACATCGGCGCCTCCCCCTTCGAGTCGATGCTGCTGGATGACCAGCCGACGCTGGACCTGCTCAATCTCATGGGGCTAAAAGTCTCCGCGATTGGTAACCACGAGTTTGACCACGGCGCATCGGACGTCGAGGAGCGCGTGGTCAAGCAGGCCGACTTTGACTACCTGGGCGCGAACGCCCACACCATCGACGGCGTCAAGGACTACACGGTCGAGGAGCTCGACGGCGTGAAGGTCGCCTTCGTGGGTACCGTGACCGACGACATGCCGAACTTGGTCTCCCCCGACAACATCAAGGGCATTACCTGGGATAACCCGGTCGAGACCACCAACGCGCTGGCGAAAAAGCTGAAGGACTCCGGCGAGGCAGACGTTGTCGTCGCGCTCGTGCACGAGGGCAACCTCGGGCCGGACGACTTCAGCAAAGACGTCGACCTCGCGTTCCTCGGCCACACCCACCAGGTCATCGAGCCCGGTCAGACCAGTCCCGTAGTCATCCAGGCCGGCGAGTACGGCAAGCACCTGGCCAACGTCGATCTTTCCTTCGATCGCGCGACCAAGAAGGCGACCGTCAAGCACGCAGAGCTTCTCGACGCCGACGCTATCCGCGCCTGCGACACCCCCGAACCGGAGGTCGACGCCATCATGCAGCAGGCCGAGGAGAAAGCTGGCGCGGAGGGCGAGCGCATCGTGGGCAACGCGGGCACGGATTTCTACCGCGGCGCGAAGGAAGGTAAGGAATCCGGCTCCTCCGTGGGCGTGGAATCCCAGCTGAACAACTTCGTCGCGGAGATCACCCGTTGGGGCGTGGACCAGAACTCCGCGATCACGCCCGACATCGGTGTGATGAACGCGGGCGGCGTGCGCTCGGACCTGGAGCAGGGCGACGTGACCTACGCCGACGCCTTCGCAGTCCAGCCGTTCGGCGGCGAGAACACCTACGTGGAGATCACGGGCAAGGACTTCGTCGACGCGCTCGAGCAGCAGTGGCGCGACGGCGACTCCATGCCGTTCGCCGCGCTCGGTGTGTCCGACAACGTCACCTACACCTACGACCCGGAGGCGCCGCAGGGCTCGCGCATCACCTCGGTCACCGTCGACGGCGCGCCGATCGACCCGGCGAAGAAGTACGTCATCGCCGGCTCCACCTTCATCCTGGGCGGCGGCGACCACTTTGAGGCGTTCACTCGCGGCACCGCACCGGCCAGCCTGGGCTACTTGGACCTCAACGCCCTCGTCGAGGCGCTCGGAGCAGACAAGGCGAAGGCCCCGCGCGGCGGCCAGTCCAACGTCGGCGTGCACCTGGACGCCCCGCTGACCGCGGGCACGTCCGCGACGATCAACCTCTCCTCGCTGCAGTACACACTTGGCGAGACCGCGAAGCAGGTCACCGTCTCGCTCGGCGATGCGACGGCAACCGCAGACATCGACCCGGCCTACGGCCCGGAGGGGATGAATGAAAAGGGCAAGGCGACCGTGGCTCTCGACGTCCCGGATGACATGTCCGGTCCCCAGGAACTGCACGTCACCACCGACGCGGGCACCGACGCGACCGTCCCGGTCGAGGTCGCACCGGCGCAGGACACCGACGAGCCGGGCACCCCAGCCCCCGCAGGCAGCTCCGCCGCCGACCTCGCCTGGATCCTGCCGGTTGCGCTCGCTGGCCTCGCCGGCCTGGGCAGCCTCATCGCGCTGCTTCTGCCGCAGCAGGTCGACCAGGTGCTCGGACCGATTGCCAAGCGTTAAGGCCACTCCGCTCATGACTGCCGGTGATGCACATGGGCCGCGGTAAGCCGCGCGCCGAGAAACGGCACATCACCGGCACCTATTCCATCGACACGGGCACCGCCGCGATCGTGGCGGACCCGTCCCGCGACGGTGGCTACACCCTCGAGGTCAACAACGTCCCGTCTTCCTACGTGGTCCCCGGCGCGCCCGAGGTGCTGGAGTACGACTACATTCGCTGGTTCGCCCAGCTCATCAGCGCGCACGAGGCGGCCGGCAACCTCCCGCGCCCGTTCACCGCCGTGCACCTCGGCGCCGCGGGCTGCACATTCGCATCGTTTCTCCAACAACGCTACCCGGATTCCACCAACGTTGCCGTCGAGCTGGACAGCGCACTCGCCGACCTCGTGCGCTGGGCGTTCGACCCGCCGGTACAGCTCGCGGTTGCGGAAGCCCGGACGTTCACGCACGCGCTCGCGCCCGGCTCCGTCGACGTGATCGTCCGCGACGTCTTCGCGGGGCCGGACACGCCCCGCGCGTTGACCACCGTCGAGTTCTTCACCGTCGCGCGGCGCGCCCTGCGCCCAGGCGGTCTGTTCATGGCCAACATCGGCGACACGGAGGGGCTGCCGCGCACCCGCGCCGAGCTCGCCGGCCTGGAGCTCGTCTTCGGCCAAACCGCCGCCCGCTCCGAGGGTCGGGGGTACGGGAATGTGGTCGTGGGGGCGTCGACAAGCAGCATTGCGCTCGACGGGGCCTTGCTTATCGACGCCAACGAGTGCGCCCCACTCCGCGACTGATTACAGTATTGCGAGTTCCCGAAGCGAAGCGACAGGAGGCCAACGTTGCACCATTTCAGCCCGTTGTTTCAGATGGGGCCTGCGAAGCGCGACCATATTCCCGCGTTCCGCACCGCGCTCGGCGTGGCGATCCCGATGTTTACACTGCTGGCGCTTGGACGACTTGACCTGGCAATTTACGCAAACTTCGGCGCGTTCACCGGCGTGTACGGCCGCCACGCCACCCCGCAGGTGCGGCGCAAGCACCATCTGCTGGCCGGGAGCGCGCTGACCCTGTCGGTGACGATCGGCGCAACAATTGCCTGGGTGGGCCTCAGCCCCTGGATCTTGTTGCTGGTCAGTTCGCTGGTGTCCTCGGTGTGGGCGACGATTGCCCTCGCCGCCGACATGAAGCCGACCGGTTCCGTCTTTGTGATCTTCTCGGTCGCCGCGGTCGGTTCGCTGCGCGACCCGGTGCACCCGCTCATGGCGTTCGGCATCGCGGGCAGCTCGGCGCTGCTCTGCCTGGTGCTCGGCCAGTGTTCCCAGTACATCGGCGAAGGGCCCGGCGGCAACGCGAAGGCCCCCGAGCGCCCGTCGCGCGCCCCCGACGCCGGCCCCGTGCCCCGCAAGCGGCTGCGCGTTGAGGCCGCTCGTTTCTTCTTCTCCCCGCTCCTCGCGGGCGTGATCGGACTGTTCTCGGTGATGCTCATCGACCCCCTCTCGCACTTCTACTGGGCGATGGTGGCCGCGGTCGCGCCGCTGGTGAACTCGCGGTTCAAGGTGCAGTACTTCCGCGCGATAGAGCGCGTGCTGGGCACGCTGTCGGGCATCCTGGTCGCGGGCTTCCTGCTCTCGCACCCGATGCAGGGGTGGCAGATCGTGGTGTGGATCATCGTGCTGCAGTACCTCACTGAGATGTACGTGACCCGCAACTACACCATCGCCGGCAGCTTCATCACCCCAACCGCGCTGCTGATGATCCAGACGGTGCAGGCTGCCCCCGTCGCGCCGATGCTGCTTGCCCGCACGGCTGAGACGATCCTGGGCGCGGCCGCGGCGCTGGTCATCATCGCGATCGGCTACGTACGCAAGTACCCGACCGTGGTGCTCCCTAAAGCTGCAGGTCTTGGCCAACAGTCGGCCGGTAGTACACAGCCCGATCCGCAGTCAGCGCCCTGAGGTGCGGGTTCGTCACCTCGGCGAGCGCCCCGATATACCCGGGCACCATTGACTTTGGCAGGCGCAGCCCCAGCGTCAGGTGCGGTACCCACCGCTCCCCTCGCCCATTAGGGTTCTCTGCGCTGAGCTGTCGGGCGGCGCGCTCGAGCGCCTCCGGCGCCTCGAGTAACCACGCGACCGTCTGCTTGGACTTGGTGCCAAAGACGACGGTGCCCACCCGATCCAGTCTCGCGGGGAGCAGTGGCGGCAGCAGCGCCGCCGCGCTTTCTACCGCGCTCTGGCGCATCCGTGGTGCAAACGTCACTGAGATATGGGGGCGCTGGTGCTGGCGCGGGAATCCCCGCTGCTCCAGCGCGTCAAAGATCCCGCGGACCTGCTCTTCCTCCGTGTCGGGGAGGCGCAACAGGATGTTTTCCGGCGAGCGCGAGGACATTCCAGTCGGTCGTTTCCCGAGTTAGACAAACTCGACCGAATCGAGGAGTTGTTGAAACTCCGGGGCGAGCTCCTGGATCCGGCCCACGTCCGCGGTGAGCGCGAGCATGACCACCCACCGTTGCGCGCCGCCCTGCTCGCGCAAGATGAGGTAGTTCTGCAGCTGGGCGACCTCGCCGCGCGTGCCGTCTTCCGCCGAGGCGGACAGCGTCACCTGCTGCAGGCCCGCATTACCGTCGGGGCTAACCTCCCCCTGCTCCACGCGCGGATTCTGCCCCGCCTGCTCGAGCCGGGCGAGGTTGTCCTTCATGACCGCCTGCATGTCGGCGTCCTCCGCCAGCGCCGCGGTCAGCCCGCTGATGGTCGGCGGCATGAACACGGACTGCTCCGCCTCAGCCGCACGGGCGAGGAGGAAGTCCATGTTCGCGGGCGTGGTCGCCTGGACCCAGTTGCTATTCGGAAGGGAAAATTTGTACTTCGTGGCCATGCTGCCCAAGGGTACGGCACGGCCGCGAAGCGCTACGCAGTGCCGGCAGGCGAGCCAAACTCGCGGATGTAGCACAGCATGGCCACGTCCTAGCCCGCCTCAATGTTGGTGTATCCGCGCCGCTCGTAGAAGCGGCAGGCACCGACATCAACGGCGTCCACGTTGATCTGCACCTCGCCCACGTGCCGTGCGCGCGCCTCAGCCTCCGCGCAGTCCATGAGCCGGGTGCCAATGCCCCTCCCCCGGAGTTCGGGCCGCACGTAGAGCTCATCGAGCGTTGCGATCGGGCCGTCGTAATACGGCTCGGGCGCAGCGTCAGCAGCGCGAATCCGACGGGCTCGGGCCACTCCGCGAGCACCACGTACCCGTGGTCCCCAGCGATGAGCTCTGCGAACCGCCGCGTGAGCGTGCCCAGCCCCGGGCACGGTGTAGCAAACTCCGCGTTGAAGTCGCGCAGGAGCTTTGCGACGCTCCCCGCCCGGTCAACCCCCGCGACGGCAACCCCCGCCCCGCTGTCCAATCGCAACCGCGCTACGCCTGCGCAGCGTTGGCGCCGTTGTCGCCGCCCGGGGCGGTGACGTTCCACGCGACGTTAAAACGGTCGACCACCATGCCGAAGTGCTCGCCCCACGGCGCCTGGGCGAACGGCATGCGCGCCTCGCCGCCTTCTGCAGCGAGGGCGTCGTAAAGCTTCTTTGCCTCCTCGGGCGAGTCCGCTTCGACGGTGAAGCCGTACTCGCTGGCGCTGAGTTGCTCGCGGTCGTGCTCGAGGTCGTCGCCGCCGGAGATGGTGAACGGGCCGCGCAGCAACGCGTGCGCGACCTTGTCACGGGGCGGTTCGAACGGGAACTGCACGCCGTTGTCCAGCTGCTCGCCGTAGGTGAGGATGCGGAGCTCGCCACCGAAGACGGAGTGGTAGAACTCAAGCATCGCGCGAGCGTTGCCGGGGAATGCGATATAGGTGCATGTGTGAATTGCCATGCGGCCAAGCGTAGACGCACAGCGCCGGTGTTGCCCGGCGGAGGAGGTTACGGGCGCAGGGGGCGCCGTGCTCGACGGAACGCAACGGTGAGCACGACCACCGAGAGCGCCGCCGCGACGAACTGCGTTGCGGTCCCGCCCAGCGACAACGGCACCCCGTAGTCCTGCAGGCTTGCCGCAGTATTCCACGCCGCGTGTGCCGCGACGGCGATGCCGATACCGTTGAAATACCAGGCGAGCCAGGCGTAGAGCAGGCCGTCGAGGAAGAAGTGCGCAAACGCGAGGGGTTCGCTCCAAGCTGCGGGGTGCACGGCAACGAACAGGAGCGCAGCGGCGATCGCGCCGACGAGCGGGTGCCGCGTCCACGCGGTAAAGGCCTGGAAGACAAGCCCGCGGAACAGCATTTCCTCGGCAAGCGCGGCAAGCAGAATCGCCACGAGCTCGAGCGGGAACGTACTGGAAAAGCCTGCTAACGCCTTGTCCCACGACGAGCCGAACGCGTAGACGCTGATCAGTCCCAGCGTGACGGCTATGACGGCAAACGCCAACAGATATGCCGCGACGAGCGTGAGCGGCCGCAGCGCTTTCCCACTCCACAGCACCGAAGCCGCGGAGCGCCGCCCCACCAGTTTGACTGCCACGAGCACCGCAATGATCTCGACGATCACGGTGGCGTAGGTAAACCAGCCGTCGACGTCAGGAGCTGAGGTGTCAAGCCCTGCCGCCTCCAGCGAGAGCCCGACGACCACTGTCATCGCGATCACCATGACGATCACGGTGAGCATTTCGGCCAACGGTTTCCACCAGGAGTAGTTCGGTTGTTGTCTTGCGCCGAACGCGAAATCACACACGCGATCCACTTGAGTTTCCTCTCCTATTCTTTCGGGTTTCATACAGCCGGCACAACGCTACATCCGTGGATCGTCGGTCGCCCGTTGGCCACCGCTCAGGCCGGTGAGAAGAATTGGATTGCACAATGAAAACCAGGGGGTTGACCCAAAGAAAGGTTTGCCTTACTTTAGAAGGAGTGCTTGCAAAGGCGAGCCTTACCTAAAGCAAGAAAGGTCTGCAGTTGAAACTTTTCCAACGCGCCGGAGCACTCCTTGTCTCCGCAGCCACGGTCCTCGGGCTCGCCGCCTGCTCTGGAAGCGACGACAACACCGCCGCGGTGACCGAGACGCAGAACGCCTCCTCGTCCGCCGCACGGAGCGCGGACGCCGTCCACATCACCGACGCCGCCGGGCGCACGCTCGACTTCGAGGCGCGCCCCGAGCGAATCGTGCTCGCCGAGGGCCGCGCGGTGTACGCCACCGCGACCCTGCAGGACAACCCATTCAACAACGTGGTCGCGTACGGCGACGACCTCAACAAGGCGGCCCCGGCCCTGCAGGAAAGGCTGCTCGAGGACTACCCCGAAGCCAAGGATATGCCAATGATCGGCTCCATCCAGAAGGGCGACGTCACCGCTGAGAACCTCCTCGCCCAAAAGCCGGACGTCATCATCATGACGCTCGACCAAAAGAAGGCAAGCGAGGAGAACGGCTTCCTCTCCAACCTCGACGCGCTGGGGATCAAGTACGCGTTCATCGACTTCCGCCAGAAGCCGCTGGAAAATACCACCGTATCGATGACCATGCTGGGCGAGCTCTTGGGCCAGCAGGAGCGCGCGGAGAAGTTCAACGCCTTCTACGACGAGAAGGTGAAGACGATTACAGACCGCGTAGCCAACATCGAGGACCGCCCAGACACGCTGGTGTGGACCGCGGCCGGCTTCCAAGACTGCTGCTCTGTCGCTGGCGACGTCCACCTCGGCACCCTGGTCACGGCCGCGGGCGGCCACAACCTCGGCCCGGAGGTGCTCGGCACGGATTCCACCCAGCTGACGCCAGAAAAGCTCGTAGAGATCAACCCCGAGAAGCTCATCGTCACCGGTGGCGAGTGGGCAAGCGACCCGTCGAAGTCCGAGTCCTACCACCACGTCGAGCTGGGCTACCAAGCGGACGAACAGACCGCGATCGAGTCCTGCTCCGGCCCGCTGAAGATCCCGGGCATTGACCTGCTTGACGCGCCGAAGAACGGTAATTACTTTGCCGTGTACCACCAGTTCTACGACAACCCCTTCAACGTGTTCGCACTCGAGGCCTTTGCCAAGTGGCTCCACCCGGAGGAGTTCGAGGACATGGACCCGGCAGCAGACTTCGAGCAGTTCCACAAGGACTTCCTCCCCTACGAATACAGCGGCGCCTTTTTCGCCGACCCCAACAGTGAAACCTCGTAAATGACCACTTCAACAGCCCTTCGACAGATCGACCCCAACGGCGCAGAGCGCGCCGGGGCAGACGCCCCGGCCTCGGCGGAAACCGCCCGGAACGACGCGATTCGTTCGTACCGGAAGCGTGGGCGTCGAAAAGCACTTGCGATCGTGGGCCTGATTATCGCGGCGGCAGTGAGCTTCCTCATCGCCGTCATCGTCGGCCCGCTGAACCTGTCGCTTGCCGACGTCTGGAACGCCGTCTTCAGCCCGGAAAGCGTCGACGATCAGACGCGGACCGTCATCCGGACGCTGCGGCTGCCCGCGGCCGTGATGGCCGTACTCGTCGGCGCCGCGCTGGGCCTGGCGGGCGGGCAGATGCAGACCATTCTGGATAACCCGCTCGCCGAGCCGTTCACCCTCGGTATCTCTGCGGCGGCCGCATTCGGCGCCGCGGTGTCGATCGTCATGGGCTGGGCCCTCATCCCCAACCCGCAGTTCAACCTGGCGACCATGGCCGCGCTCACCGCGCTGATCGCGGCGCTCATCGTCGCTGCCGCCTCGGTGTGGAAGGGCGCGAACGCGCAGTCGATGATCCTGCTCGGCATCGCGCTGTCTTTCCTCTTCCAGGCGCTCCTCTCGCTCCTGCAGTACGGCGCAAACACCGAGGCGCTGCAACAGATCGTCTTCTGGACCATGGGCTCGCTGCAGCGCGCCAACTGGACCGCCAACATCATCCTCGCCGCCGTCATCGTCTGCGCGATCCCCTTCTGCATCGTCAACGCGTGGCGGCTCACCGCGCTGCGCCTGGGCGAGGACCGCGCCGCCGCGCTCGGCGTCGACGTGCAGCGACTGCGCATTACCACCCTCATCGTCGCCTCTGTGCTGGCCGCGGCCTCGGTCGCGTTCACCGGCATCATCGGCTTCATCGGGCTGGTCGGCCCGCACGTCGCCCGCATGCTCGTCGGCGAAGACCAGAAGTTCTTCCTCCCCGCCGCGGCAGCTGCCGGGTCGATGCTGCTCAGCATCGCGTACGCGGTTTCGCTGTCCATCATCCCCGGGGTGGCCATCCCGATCGGCATCATCACCGCGCTCGTCGGCGTCCCGTTCTTCGTCTTCCTGATTTTCACCCGCGCCCAGCGGAAAGGATAACGCCATGACTATTCAGGCTGATGACCTCACCGTCCAGTACGGCCGCAACACCATCATCGACGCCATGAGCTTCGCCCCGCTCGACGGCGGCAAAGTCGTCGGGCTGCTGGGTCCTAACGCTGCCGGCAAGTCAACCCTGGTGAAGACTCTCGCCGGTGTAAAGAAAGCCGCATCCGGCTCCTGCACCGTCACCATCGACGGCCAGGAAGTCAAGGACAAGGACCGCCCAAACCACGTCGGTTATGTCCCCCAAGACCTACTCTCCGGCGCGTCGCTGACGGCGTTTGAGTCCATCATGATCTCCGCCAACCACGGCGGCAGCACAAGTGGTGACCCCGTCGACGCCACCGCGCGCGTCATGCACCGCCTCAACATCTCCCACCTGGCCGACCGCATGATCACCGCGATGTCCGGCGGCCAGCGCCAGCTCGTTGGCATTGCGCAGATGCTCGTGCGCGAACCGAGCATTTTGCTTCTCGACGAGCCCACCTCCGCCCTCGACCTCCGCCACCAAGTGGAAGTCCTGCGACTGATCCGCGAGGAGATCGCCGGTACCACCAAGCTGGCAATTGTGGCAATCCACGACCTCAACCTCGCGGCCCGCTACTGCGACGAGCTCCTCGTCATGAAGGCCGGGCAGCGCGTCACGCAGGGCCCACCCACCGAGGTGCTCACCCCGGACCTGCTCGACGAGGTCTACGGCATCCGCGCCAAGATCCTCAGCGACTCCGGCGTCCCCGTCATCTGCCCCGTCTAGGCGGGTCAGGTCCTTTATTCACCTACTCGCCGCGCTTGATGTTTTCCATCTTCTTGCCGCGCGCGAGCTCGTCGACAAGCAAGTCCATCATGCGGATCTGGCGCATGAGCTCGTCCTCGACCTCCTCCACGCGCACCCCGCACACCTTGCCGGTGATCAGGTCGGCATTCGGGGTGAGCGTGAGGTCGGCGAAGAATTCTCGCAGCGTCTTCCCCGAGTCCGCGGCCGCGTGGAGCTCGTCCGGTTCGAGGAGCGTGAACCAGCCGAGGACGTCATCGAGTTCCTCGCGTGTGTGGCCCTTGCGCTCCACCTTGGACACATAGTTGCCGTAGATGTCGCCAAACGAATAAGCGAAGACCCGCTCTAACTTTGCCTGTTCGTTCATGCGCGTTTCCCTCTTGCTCCTTAGTGGATCTGTGAGTTCATGTCCGAGTATCCCACGCTAGGCGGATGTGTCGAGGTGTGCCGTGTTCTGCTCATCTTGCGCAGTTCGAGCACCCCAACCATTGCGCGATGCTCAACCACTGAATACACTGTATTCAAACTCACCAAGGGGGCAACCATGGCAACGATGACGATCCGGATGGATGACAACGATGCGGAGCTCGTGCGCAAGTACGCACGCTTCGAAGGAGTCACTCTTTCCGACTTCGCCCGCACTGCGATCTTGGAGAAAATCGAAGACGCGCACGATGTACAGGAGCTTCGCGACGCTCTCGCTCACGACACCGGTGAGCGGTTCAGCCTTGATGACATCCTGGCCGACCTCGATCAGTAGCGCTCCCGATGACCACACCGTCCGGCCACTACAAAGTCGAATTCACGGCCCGCGCACGCAAGCAACTCAAAAAGATGGACCGCTTTGATGCACGGCTCATCGCCACCTGGATCAAAGACAACTTGGAAGGCTGCACCGACCCACGAGCATTCGGGAAAGGGCTCTCCGCGAATCACACCGGAGAGTGGCGCTATCGCGTCGGCGCGTACCGAATCCTCGCCCTCATCAACGAAGGCACAATCACAATCGAGGTGCTTTCAATAGGCCATCGCCGCGAGATCTACCGCGATTAATCGTGCTCACGGTAGGCTCTCCATTCTTCATCGACCCCAGCGCGAACGTAGGGTGGGTGACATGAACGACCTGACTATCGCCCCCGGCCCGGGGATCCCCGGTGGCGCGGTCATCGCTGCCGCCGATCTGACGGAGCGGTTTGCACGATCATCGGGGCCGGGCGGCCAGGGCGTCAACACCACCGACAGCAAGGTCCAGCTTTCCCTCGACATTGCTGCGTGCGCATCGCTTACCGACGCCCAACGTCACCGCATCTTGCGCAACCTCGAACACCGCCTTGACGGCACCGTGCTTACCGTGAGCGCGTCGACGCAACGATCGCAGATTCGTAACCGCGCTGAGGCACGTCGCCGCCTGGCTGCGCTCTTGCGCGAAGCGCTCGCTCCGCCTCCTCCCCCGCGGCGCACAACGAAGCCAACGCGGGGCTCGGTGCGGCGCCATCGAGAGGCGAAGATGCGGCGCTCAGAACTCAAGTCCACGAGGCGGCGCCCCCAGATTCCCTAGCGCTCGCCATAGACTCGCGTTATGCCAAGAACCGACGTGTCCTTCCCCTCCGGGGGCGGCTCCTGCGCCGCGTGGCTGTCTGTCCCCGACTCGGCTCGCCGATGCTTGTGATGGCGCACGGCCTCGGCGGGGTGCGCCAGATGCGTCTCGACGCCTTCGCCGAACGCTTCAGCAGCGCCGGCTACCGCTGCCTGGTGTTCGACTACAGGCACTTCGGTGCCAGCGCAGGCGAGCCGCGGCAGCTGCTTTAGGTGCGCCGCCAACTGGAGGATTGGCGCAACGCAATTACATACGCACGGCAGCTCGACGGCGTCGATCCGGACCGGATCGTCCTGTGGGGCACCTCGTTCGCCGGCGGGCACGCCATCCGCACCGCCGCACGCGACCCGCGGGTTGCGGCCGTGATTTCCCAGTGCCCGTTCACCAACAGGTTCGCATCGACATTTGCGCTCCCGCCGAAGGTGTTGGCCAAGATCGCCGCGCTCGCCGGCATCGAAGCACTGATCCCACCTGGAGACCAGACGCCGTCGGGCATCACCGCCCGCTTCGGCGCCGACATCGTGCGCTACTTCCCCGGCCGCGACGCCCGCAGAATCCAGTGCCCCGCGCACCTCGCGGTGTGCGAGGACGATTCGCTGGCGCCGCCGCGCCCCACCCTGCGGCACGTGCGGAAGGCCCCGAAGGGAGAGGTTCGCATGCAGCCCGGCGGGCACTTCGACATCTACGTCGGCGACGCCTTCGAGCGCAACGTGGCGCAGCAGCTGGATTTCCTCGCGCGATACGTCCCGATAGGCTCCGGGGACGTGGATTAGGCGCTACGCCGAGACAGCTTGGATCGGTTGAATCTGCTCGATCTCGGCGAGGGCCTTATCTTCCGCCAGCTCAATCTCATACTGGTTCTGCAGATTCATCCAGAATATCGGCTCCACCCCAAAATATTTTCCGAGCCTAAGAGCGGTGTCAGCCGTGATTCCACGTTTGCCGTGCACAATCTCGTTAATGCGACGGGGCGGAACCCCGATAGACACAGCAAGCTTGTGCTGAGTGATTCCGAATCCCTCAATGAAGTCTTCTAAGAGAATCTCCCCAGGATGAATCGGCGGGTACAGCTTGTTCGACATGGCATTCCTTAGTGGTAGTCCTCAATGGTCACATGTTCGGGCCCTGCGCCCTTCCAGCGGAATGTAATTCTCCACTGGTTATTCACTCGGATACTAAACGTCCCTTTCCTATCTCCCTTGAGAGCCTCTAGGCGATTCCCGGGCGGTACGCGAAGAGAGTCAAGGGATACAGCAGCGTCGAGCTGGTGGAGCTTCTTGTTCGCCGACTTATGGATCCGAGGATCCAGTTTCGGAACTGGTTCACGCAGGAATACCAGCTCGGTCTCTCGGTTCCCGAACGACTGGATCATGCCTTACCCTATCCCCCCATAACGCAAAGCGTCAATAACGCACAACGTTAAGCTTTAGCTCACCCGAATGCAAGTACACTCCCACCCTACGCAACAACACCGTTTCCGCATTACGGTGACTACCGTGAAGACAATACAAGGGAAGCCGAACAGTGAAGATCAGGTTGATACTTGGGGCACCGAAGCCGAAAATGGCTACGAGATCGAGTTCCTACTTTCTCGCGGGAGAAAACCTCGCGATACAAAACACTCCATTAGGCCGGAAGGCTCTAACTCCGCTCGTACACCAGACAGCGCATTTTAAGCCCCGCCCCTAAAATGATGCTCATGAGCGATCCCAATTTCACGATCCGGCAGATCACCTTCGACTGCAACGATCCCTCAAAGCTCGCCGAGTTTTGGTCCGCCGCAACCGGTTGCGAAATCGCCGCGGATTACGGCGATTTTGTGATGGTTGATTCCACCCCGGCGCTGGGATTTCAGCGCGTTAAGGATCCGACACCTGGGAAAAACCGCATGCACATCGACGTTGGCGGGGCGGAGCGCGAAACTTTTATCGAACGCCTCAAAGACCTAGGCGCTACCGAACTCACCACCCACGAGGCGCCGGGATTGGTGTGGACTGTCATGCAGGACCCGGAAGGCAACGAGTTCTGCGTGGGTAACCCCGGGGCCTAGCTACACATTGAACTTAAACTCGACGGTATGTCGTTGCAAAGTTACTCCCTCTCGTTAACACCATCAAAAGGAGTGTTGTCCAATGAAAGCGTTCGGCTTCTTAAGCTTCGGGCATTACGCCTTCGGCAGCTAGTGCGGGCCATCTGCGGAAAAGATCGCCAAGACTCGTCTGGAGATCACCCAGGCTGCGGACGAAATCGGCGTGAACAACGCGTCCTTCCGAGTCCACCACTTCGCGCTGCAGGCCTCCGCCCCGATGCCGCTGCTGTGTGCTATCGCGGCCACCACCAAGATCATCGAGGTGGGCACCGGCGGCATCGACATGCGCTAGCGCATATCGGGGTTGTAGCGTTTGAGTCATTGACTCCCGCCGTCTACAAGTACCTACACACTTGATCGGTGCTGCACGTTTCAGGATCCGGGTGCGCGGCGTCCTGGCTAAGGTCCGCGATAGTGTCGCGCAGCACGGAGAGCTGCGCGATCTGCTGCTCGATCTCAGCGAGGCGCACGTCAAGCAGGTCGCGCACGTGCTCGCAGGGCGCATGGCCGCCGTCGCGGATGTCGAGGATCTGGCGGATCTGGGCGAGGGTGAGGCCCGCGGCCTGGCCGCGGTGGATGAAGTCGATCCGAGCGACCGTCTCGGGCGCGTAGTCGCGGTATCCGGACGGCGTGCGCTCGGTCGGGGGCAGAAGGCCCTGTTCCTCGTAGAAGCGAAGGGTCTTCGCGGTAGTGCCCGCCCTCTCGGCGAGTTCTCCGATCCACATTGCTGTCTCCCTCCGTGGCCGCGCTTGACCTTCCCCTGCACTGGAAGGTCCAGTATGGCTGAGACAGAGCAGAAAGCCAAGAGTTGACAGGAGTAGCGATGCCTACGAAGTACGATCTCGCCATCATCGGATCGGGAGGCGGCGCGTTCGCCGCTGCGATCCGCGCCAGCACGCTCGGGAAGTCGGTGGTGATGATCGAGCGCGGGACGCTCGGCGGCACCTGCGTGAACACTGGCTGCGTCCCGTCGAAGGCGCTCATTGCCGCGGCCGGCGCGCGGCACGTCGCGGTCGACGCCGCAACCCGGTTCCCCGGGATCGCGACGACGGCGGATCCCGTCGACATGCCCGCGCTGATCGCTGGGAAGCAAGCGTTGGTGGAGTCGCTGCGCGGCGAGAAGTACGCCGACGTGGCCGACTCCTACGGCTGGCAGGTCCTCCGCGGCGACGCCTCGTTCGTGGGCACCCCTGATGCGCCGGTTCTCGATGTTGCCGGATCCGACGGAAGCGTCGAGACCATCGAGGCCCACCGCTACCTGGTCGCGACTGGTTCTCGCCCGTGGGCACCGCCGATTGACGGCCTGGAGGAGACCGGATACCTGACCTCGACCACGGCGATGGAGCTGACGGAGGTCCCCGAGTCGCTGCTGGTGCTCGGCGGCGGCTACGTCGCCCTGGAGCAGGCGCAGCTGTTCGCCCGCCTCGGCTCGCAGGTCACGCTGCTCGTGCGGTCCCGGCTCGCCTCGAAGGAGGAGCCGGAGGTGTCGAAGGCGCTCCAGGAGGTGTTCGCCGACGAGGGCATCCGCGTCGTCAGCCGCGCAGTGCCCACCCGGGTCTCCCGCGGCACGGGAGGCGAGGCCGTCGTGACCGCCGCCTTGTCCGGCGGCTCGCAGGAGTTCCGCGCCGACCAGGTCCTGGTCGCCCTCGGACGCCGTCCCGTCACCGATGGCCTGAACCTCGATGCGGTCGGGGTGAATACCGGAGACTCCGGCGAGGTGGTCGTCTCCGACCGGCTGCAGTCCTCGAACCCGCGGGTCTGGGCCGCGGGCGACGTGACCGGGCACCCCGAGTTCGTCTACGTCGCCGCCCACCACGGCACCCTCGTCGCCGAGAACGCGTTCGCCGACGCCGACCGGTCCGTCGACTACGCCCGCCTGCCGCGGGTGACGTTCACCGGGCCCGCGATCGGCGCGGTCGGGATGACCGAGAAGGACGTCCTCGCCGCGGGGATCCGCTGCGACTGCCGCGTCCTGCCCCTGCACCACGTGCCCCGCGCCTTGGTGAACCGCGACACCCGCGGGTTCATCAAGATCGTCGTGAACGCCGAGACGAACGAGATCCTCGGCCTGACCGCCGTCGCCAAGGACGCCGGGGAGCTCGCCGCCGCAGGCGTCCACGTGCTCGGCAGGACCGTCGCCGAGGTCGTCAACGCCTGGGCCCCCTACCTGACCATGGCCGAGGGCATCCGGATCGCCGCGAAGGCCTTCACCACCGACCCGTCGCTGCTGTCGTGCTGCGCATGAACGGCAACGCAGGCAATCGGGGAGATCTCAGCCTGAAGCAGACGATGAGCGCCGATCAGGACCGCGACGAATGGCGCGCCGGTCCCGTCGTCGCTGCAGTGACCGGGCTGCTCTTGCTGGCATGCTGCGCGCTTCCGTCGCTGCTCTGCTGCGGCCTGCCGTTCATCGCGGCGGGCGGAGCACTCGCAGCCGTCGGTGGGCTCCTCGGTAATCCCTGGATCATCGGTGCCGGGACCGCCGTCGTGATGGCCGTCATGGCAGGGATGCTCGTCAGGCTACGGCGGCGGCACCGGCGCCGCAGGTCTGGCTGCTGCGAAAATCCTTCGACCGCTGATCGGAACCGGTAGTTCGAGCGGATCCAGCGATCACTGCCACCTGCGGAGGCCGCTAAAATCGAAGCCCGACGGGAGAAGGAGGAGCAAAAAGCGTTCGAATCAACCGGTAACGAGGATAATACTGAGGCTGGATCCCGGCCGTCGCGACGCGGTCTCCGCTTCCGCCGAGACGAGAAAGGGTTGTGGGCACCTAGGCTGGGCGGCATGAACGACATGACCATAGCGCCCGGCCCGGGGATCCCCGACGGTGCGGTCATCGCCGCCGATCTCGCGGAGCGTTTCGCGAAATCGTCGACTCCGGGCGGCCAGGGCGTCAACACGACGGACGGCAAAGTCCAGCTTTCCATCGATGTCGCCGAATGCGCATCGCTTACCGACGCCCAGCGTCACCGTATCTCGCGCAACCTCGAGCACCGCCTAGACGGCTCCGTCTTTACCGTGACTGCGTCGACTCAGCGGTCTGTGTTTCGCTAGTGGTCCTCTCGCTTGCACCTGCGACACAGCCTCGTGCCCCCGGGCCGTAGCGTTCGGGGGAGCACAATAGCCCCAGTCCTCATCACGTCCCGGGATCAAAGAGTTCATCGCAGAGGTTAAGCACTACACGTTGAACTTGAACTCGACGGAGTGGCGAAAGAAGGCTACCTCACTCAGTTGTAAGCGATTCGAGAAACCTGAAAAGTGTGCCGCAAGGCGTTTTCTGCTCGGAAAGGCAACCTCCGCAGGCTAGATCGCTCCCCGTCACGAAGAGCTGGCACCGCCGAAGTTGCCCTCACGCCAGATTCGGACTCATTCTCACAGTCAGTCGCGGAACGAAAACCAACTGAGCACGGTCCTGGCTGCAGCTAGAACTGTTGGTGCCGAAACTAAATACCATCTTCTAACCGCTGGCGAAGCACGACTTCTTCTTCATCGCTGAGCCCGGCAAGTCTTTCACCGTGTTGTTCCTCTTCGAATCGCAGCGCATCCGCCAATGTTTCTTTCAACGGGCGAATCCGCAGGCCCGCTTCGTAGGCTGCGGTGCAATCGAGTAGCGCGATGTTGCGAAACTGTTCACCTGGTACCCACAACGGCAACGATTTTGGGCCCATCCACGGGGTTACATCATTAGCGAGAAGCAGTTCATCAGAGCAAGGTCGCTCCGTAGACTCCGATGCGGTTAACTCCCGCGAAATCTTGAACACATCGGACAAGGAAGTAGCAAACCCCGTAGCATTAAAGGTTCCGAAAGTCCCGACTTCTGCGGACTCAACTATCCAGCCTGCAAGGTCTTTCACATCGATCATAGCGACGGGAAACGCCGGGTCTGGGACGATCACGTTCTCACCCGTGGGATGCGCGAAGCGCCACGGATAGTAACCACTGCGCCCTGTTTCGTCGCCGTAGCCGGCGATCAGACCGGGTCGAACTACCATTACCGACCGATTTGTGCTTCGATAAGTCGTTTCGCAAGCAGACTTTGCGGCTGGGTACTGCCCCATGTTCTCCATGTAGTCAATTTCAAGCGGAGCGACTACAGAATCAGACTCGGAAGAAATACTTCCCTGATCCTCATATACGCTGCTCGAAGACACAAATATACGATGCTTGGCCTGGAGTTTCGCCGCCGCATCCCGCGCATGCTTCGGCTGACTCGTCAGATCCACAATGGTGTCCCAAGTTTTCCCCGCAACCTCATCGTACGCACCGTCACGGTCACGGTCTGAACTCACAAATTCGGTTCCGTTGGGAACCTTCCCGTTACCCCGCGCGAGGCAAGTAACTTGATGTCCTCGCTCGACTGCTGCAAACGCAATGTGCCCTCCAAGGAAACCGGTACCACCGAGCAACAAAAAGTTCATGTCCCTAGTTGTACACGAAACCTTCTCACACGTGACCAGTCCTAATCCCAGCGCATCCAAGCTGGAATAAGATGTCAGAGCAGGATTACCCCACCATCTGCCAGAGCTTCTTATTCGGCTAACCTACACATTGAACTTAAATTCCACGGTATGTAGTTGCAAAGTAACTTTCTCGAGAACCTCGCCACCCACGTCGCTCCCGCGTTGGGTGGCAGCCGAACCACAAAGGATCAGTCATCTGCTATCCCATCGACTAATTCTTGCAGGTCGCAGGACCTTCGCGTAACTGTCAGTTCAGCACACTTTGAATAGTTCAGCACACGATGTATTGTTTAGCACATGCTGACTATTGCTTCACGCCTCGACGTCATGAACCGGCTCGGCCGGGCCATGGCGGATCCGACGCGTTCCAGAATCCTGATGACACTACTCGACGGCCCGAGCTACCCGGCCGTACTTTCGCGCGACCTGGGCCTGACCCGCTCAAACGTCTCGAACCACCTGACCTGCCTGCGTGACTGCGGCATCGTCGTTGCCGAGCCGGAGGGCCGCAAGACACGCTACGAAATCGCCGATCCGCACCTCGCGGCAGCGCTCAACGCGCTGGTGAACGCGACGTTGGCTGCCGACGAAAACGCCCCGTGCATCGACCCTGAGTGCTCGGTGCCCGGCTGCGGCGAGAAGGGAGAGGACGCATGAGCTCGGCGTGTGGATGCGAACACGAACCCGCCACGGAGATCGAAGAACTCGATCGGCCATGGTGGAAGGACCCCGAGTTGCTACTGCCGATCTTCTCCGGCGTAGCCCTCTGCGTAGGCCTGGCGCTGGGCTGGTCCGGGCTAGCGACACCCGCGACAGTACTGTTCTGGGTCGGCCTGCTGCTAGGGGCGTATACGTTCGCGCCCGACGCGATCCGAAACCTTGTCACGAAGCGCAAGCTCGGCATTGGTTTGCTGATGACCATCAGCGCGGTCGGCGCGGTAATCCTCGGTTACGTCGGAGAGGCCGCGGCGCTAGCGTTCCTGTACTCGATCGCCGAGGCGCTGGAAGACAAGGCGATGGACCGGGCGCAGGGCGGACTGCGGGCACTGTTGAAGTTGGTACCGCAGACCGCGACGGTGCTGCGCGACGGCACGTCGGTCGAGGTCGCAGCGAAGGACCTCGCGGCTGGCGAGCTTATGCTCGTGCGCCCCGGAGAGCGGATCGCCACGGACGGCATCATTCGGTCTGGGCGCTCCAGCCTTGACACCTCAGCGATCACCGGAGAATCCATTCCGGAGGAGGTTGCGCCCGGCGACGAGGTGCCCGCGGGAGCGATCAACTCCGCCGGTGTGCTGGAAGTCCAGACGACCGCAGCTGGAACGGACAACTCGCTGACCACACTCGTGGACCTGGTCGAGCAGGCGCAGGCGGAAAAGGGCGACCGCGCCCGGATCGCCGACCGGATTGCCCAACCCCTAGTGCCCGGGGTGATGATCCTGGCGGTGCTAGTCGGCGTGATCGGCTCGCTGCTGGGCGACCCCGAGACGTGGATCACCCGTGCGTTGGTGGTTCTGGTCGCAGCGTCGCCGTGCGCGCTGGCAATCTCCGTGCCGCTGACGGTCGTGGCCGCGATCGGCGCGGCCAGCCAGTTCGGCGTGGTCATCAAGTCTGGCGCGGCGTTCGAGCGGCTCGGCGGCATCCGTCACCTGGCGGTGGACAAGACCGGAACCCTCACCCGCAACCAGCCCGAGGTTACCGGCGTGGTCCCGGCAGACAGGTTTGATCGGGCGCAGGTGCTTACTTTCGCGGCGGCAGTTGAGCAGCAATCGACGCACCCCCTCGCCGCGGCGATCGCGGCAGCGGGGCCCGAAGCGCCCGCCGCCCAGGACATCAGCGAGGAAGCCGGGCACGGCATCAGCGGCACCGTCGAAGGCCGACGGGTGCTGGTGGGCAGCCCCCGGTGGATCGACGCCGGGCCACTGAAGGCAGACGTTGAGCGCATGGAGTCCGAAGGCCAGACCTGCGTCCTAGTCACCGTCGATGACGCTCTCGCCGGAGCGATCGGTGTCCGCGACGAGCTGCGTCCCGAGGTTCCCGAAGCCGTGCAGACCCTGCGCGCCAACGATGTGGAAGTGAGCATGCTCACCGGCGACAACACTCGCACCGCCCGGGCGCTGGCTGAAATCGCCGGAATCGACGACGTGCGCGCCGAGCTGCGCCCTGAGGACAAGGCAAGCATCGTCGCCGAATTTTCCTCCAAGACGCCGACGGCGATGATCGGCGACGGCATCAACGACGCGCCGGCACTGGCGGGCGCGACGGTGGGCATTGCGATGGGAGCAACCGGCTCTGACGCCGCGATCGAGTCCGCTGACGTCGCCTTCACTGGCCACGACCTCCGGCTGATCCCGCAGGCGCTGCAGCACGCCCGCCGAGGCAGCAGGATCATCAACCAGAACATCGTGCTGTCTCTGGCCATCATCATCGTGTTGATGCCACTGGCGATCAGCGGTGTGCTGGGCCTGGCCGCCGTCGTGTTGGTTCACGAAGTCGCTGAAGTCATCGTGATCTTGAACGGCCTGCGGGCTGCACGAGCGAAACGCTGAGGCTGTGACCGGCAAGTCTTATAAGAGTTAAACCACGCGCCGAGCGCACACACGTTGGACCAGGCGAGTCATTCGAGTTCACCACCTGGTCCTTCTCGATGCGTGCAGGCACGGGAACTGTGGGTGAACCTAATAGTTCAACGGCCCGATACCGCTTGCAGATTCTACACACGAGGTAGCGGAATGGACCGAGGCCGAACGAAAACCGGAGTTAGAGACAGCGCTCTTCAACCTCCCCCCCAATAACGCGAAGCGTCATTAACACCCCGCGTTACACGTTGAACTTGAACTCGACGGAGTGTCGTCGATAAATAACTATTCGATGCGCAAAGTACAACGAAATACCGCTAGAAACAGACAACATATGGGGGTGCACAGAAACACATATAGGTTCTGCGGAAAACCTATAGGGTGCGTCGCTAAGAACCGCTGTGCGCGAAAAACATAAAGGGTTTACGGACCCGGTCCCAGACCCCTCAATACTCTGAGCCGGAAGAATGGAAAGTGGAAGGTTGATGTATCCCCACTATTTATTTTTTCCGTTTTTCGGAGTACATCGGGAGCTACAACTGCGGACCAGCTCTGTGTGAACTAGATGAGAAGGCGCAGCAGCGAATCATCGACGCTGGACAGTTGGTGCTGCGGGCACGCGAGCGGCACCCCCAGCGGTCACTCGCGGAGCACTACAACCCGTTATCGATGGACCCAATTCTGCTCAAGGCCCACAACAACTTGGACCGGGAAGTCGATAAGGCTTTCGATGTGGCACGCAAACTCACCAACGAGCGCCAGCGCCAGGAGCTACTGTTCGCCAGCTACGGGGAGTTGGCGAGGGGCTATGTCTCCTCGCTTTCATCAAAATCGAAACCACCAGCAGGGTCGTTCCCCGTGCGGGTGATTTTGATCGGTCCCGCTGCTGGGTGTAGAACCCTGTCGCTGGCAACGCCGGGAACTATGACTGTGCCCGACGAGAACACGTCACTGCCATAACGCGGCTCACGGTAGACGAACATGGGTCGTTCACTACTACTGGTGGATTTCGGTTTTGGTGGTGGGGGGATTACCGCCGCCGGCCTCGATTTTTCCGTTGAGGAGGGCGTTGACTACTTCCCGATTGTGAAATGGGCCGATGGCGCGGTGAAGAGGAACCAGTCACCTGGAAGAGATCGATCCAGTCGCTGGTGTGCAATCTGGGAGGTAGGGTTGCGGGGTCGATTCCTCGCGAGCGCAACCATGATTGTGTCTCTGAACGTGATGAAAACAACCCTGCCCTTCGGAGAATTTCCCCTATCCCGCGTCCCCGGGCGGTGAAAACGGTGTGCACCATCGCCTGAAAGGCTTTGCGTTGCTCTATCGGGATCTTCGGGTCACCCACCCGGCGGATCACTAAGATCCCCCCGTCAACGTTTGGCTGTGGCCGGAAAGCAGACCTTGGTACTCGGGAACCAAGGTGAAACGTGAACCATGGGGACCACTGAGCTGTCATCATCGTGCTTGCACCTACCCCGGCCCGGCGGCGAGCGACTTCCCACTGCATGAGGAGTACAGCGGCAGTCCATGCCGGCGCATGCAACAACTTTCGAAGAATGGCAGTGGTGAGGTGAAAGGGAATGTTTCCCACAATGACGCAGGGAGTGGCGGGTAACGGGAAGTTGAGGAAATCATCATGGACCACTTCGACCGACGCCGAGGCGGTCTTTTTTGTGAGTTTGGCAGCTAGTTTTGCGTCTACCTCAACTGCCGTTATTGCCCTCCCCAAGTGGGATATCGGGTGAGTGAGGGCACCGCTTCCTGGCCCGATCTCAATGATGGGGCCGGAGGTTTGTTTTACAAGATCGACGATGGAGTTGATGATCTTGTGGTCTGTGAGAAAATTTTGGCCATGTTCGTGACGGCCGTATCCGTATGTAGACATCAGGTGTGCTCCGTGGAGTTGAAACGGAGCCGGGCATGGCAAATGGCCGCCCGGCTAAAGGACCGGAGCGGTTTCTAACCTGCGGGAGGGAGAAAACCGCCTTAGCGGCTGGTGAGCGGCCGCATGAAAACGGAACCTGAAATCAACATGGGCCTATCGTATCCAATTAATTTCGCAGGGTCCAATACGGTGAGAAAGAAGACAACCGCACCGCAACAGTGCAAGACCTCTCTGGATTGGAATTTAATTGAACATGGGTTTGGGGTACGACGCGCCCTACTCGGAGTGGCACGGACACTACGGCTGCGCGCCCACACACAACAGTAAAGAGCTCGGCAATGCACAGACACGTAACGAGAGCGCCACAAATGTATGTACGTTTAAGTTACAGCATCGACACTGACGCTCCACATGGAGGGACGGCCGCAGCCCTGCAGCAAGCACACGGCAGGGTGTCTGCTTCGGGCGACGTGAAATTACGCAGAAAAATACGAAACACATCACCGCAGGTCACGGTAGGTATTTGCGGGTCATTTCGTAATCTCGTAAACGAAAAGAACAAAACTACGAAACACAAAAACATACGTTGAGCAGCGTAAATGGTTTTCGTTTCGTAATTTTTCCACTTTTTGAAGAAAATCTAAATAAGAAGAGACACCTTGATTGCGATTGTGTCCCGTGTCACATAGCTGCAACCCCTGCAGCGTGCCCTCAACGAGGACGCTCTGTGTCGTAGACATGTGCCTGCAATGCGTGTCTGTGTCTCTCTCTTAAAAGGTTTGGGTCGAAATACCGCAAAATTACGAAACACCGCCGAAATGTGACGTGTCTATGCAGGTCACAGCGTTATCGCGTGTTTCGTAGTTTTGTTCTTTTCGTTTGCGGAAATCACGAAACCGCAGGTAGAGCGTTTCGTAATTTTTTCGTATTTTGATCGGCAAATTACGAAACGAGGTCAAAACTACGAAACGAGCGCGCTACAGACGTGTCTCAGGTCATAAAAAGGCGCGCCCCTTGCGTGTCACCGTGACGCAGCATCCCGGCCGTGTCACATAGCTACAACCCCTGCAGCGTGCCCTCAATGAGGACGGTCTATGTCGTAGACATGTGCCCGTAATGTGTGTCTGTGTCTCTCCCTTAAAAGGTTTGGGTCGAAATGCCGCAAAATTACGAAACATCCCCGAAATGTGACGTGTCTGTGCAGGTCACAGCGTTATCGCGTGTTTCGTAATTTGGTTTTCCGATTTTCGTAGTTCTACGAAACCGCAGGTAGAGCGTTTCGTAATTTTTTCGTATTTTGATCGGCAAATTACGAAACGAGGTCAAAACTACGAAACGAGCACACTATAGACGTGTCACAGGTCACAAAAAGGCGCGCCCCTTGCGTGTCACCATGCCGCCACACAACAGCTGCCCCACCACAACACCCCAGCCGTGCCACGTGGCGTGTAGAAACGTGCTCGGTTCGATTCGTAAAGATTAGGTCGCAGGCTATTGTGCGCGACGCATAAGTTCCGTACGATGGCCCCCAGACCGTATGTGGCGTTTTAATTCGTTTTTGGTTTAGCCAGCCGCATACGGGGGATAACCCCGAGGATAATTCATAAAGAGACAGCCTCTCGACCGTGATAGGCGCGGTTCCTCCGACGAGATAGACCGGTCGGCAACGGCATTGCCAACCACAAAAGCGGTCAGGTAGGGAGTAAGCGCTCCCGTAAAGCGATGGGACGGCAGACCACCGTTCTAGCGAGTTGAGCACGGCACTCCAAGCCGCCTGAATAGCAAGCCGGTAAAGCACCCCGCTCCGGGACAGATCAATCTGCCCAGGAGCGTTTTTCTATGTCCGAAAAGGACACGACTACCGCCGTCGCGCCACGCTTTTACACGCTGCAGGAACTCGCCGATCTCGGCGTCGGCTCCGAGTCCACGTTGCGAAAAGCTATTAAAGAGGGCCGTCTTTCATTCCACCGTTTCGGCACCGCCTATCGGATTCGCCAAGACGATCTCGACGCCTACCTCGCGGCCGCACGCCGCCCTGCCCCGCAGCTATTCGACGGCTTCGTCGATGCCGTCGTGAATGCAGCGCCCCAACTGACAGATGAGCAGCGCCAGCAGCTCGTCACGGTGCTGGGCGGTGTGAAGCACTAATGCGGACAAACCCGCCTACGACGAGATCCCGCCGCTTAGCTCAGCTAGTCAGGCTGGGTCTTGAACTGAGTGCGAGGGCTGATGGGTGATGGCCGTGCTACTACACACGCGCGCTCCACCGTCGTGCCCCGAGTCCAAATAAACAGTTCATTCAACCAAGGAGAACAAACCATGTCTTTCAGAGACGATTACGCAGCAGCGCTGCGCGATGAGCAGCAAGCAAAAGATACCGTGAACGAGGCGCGCCGTGCACACAAAGCGACAAAGGAGCGCCTTGCGCAGTTGCGCAAGTATGCCGAAGAGTTCGAGGTGAATCTCGACGGTGACAAGTCCGCCAGCACCGAAGGGGACGGTGACAAGTCCGCCAGCACCGAAGGGGACGGTGACAAGTCCGCCAGCACCGAAGGGGACAGCGATACACCTGAGAACGGTGACGGCGACACGCCTGAGAGCACCGAGGGCAGTAAGCCGAAGCGGCATCTAGAAGTTGTACCCGACTAACCCTTTAGCCGTACACGCAATCACCTCATGTGTGTACGGCCACGCGGCGTGACGACGTACAGCCGTCACGTTTGATGTCGCCACACACCCCGCTCGCAAGGGCGGGGTTTTCGCGTGTGTGCGGGTGGCTGCGGCACCGCTACACGTGACACTGTCACGATGCTTGCGCCGGTATCGGCGACGGGGCATATACACGTCTGCCCCGTCGCCTGGATCATCCGCCACATGGCTGGCGGTATGTCGCGCTGCTGTTATGCGCGGTTCTGGCCGGCATAGTCTTGTGTGGACTTGAAATATGCCGAAGACGGGGCCGTGGGTGCAGCAAAGACAGCAGCGTGGACAGAGCAGATTTCAGCAGCTGTGCTGCTGAAGATGCAACCGCGACGGCAGATGGTATGCGGCGCATGCCGCATCATGCCGCGTCGGTAGAAACGTTGATGTTCATCACGGCACGCTTGCCGTGATGGAGCGTTTCGTGATGACCCAAACACGACACACAGATGCTGGCATATCCGACTGTATATCGACAAGATATATCGGATTGCCGGCAGTGTCGTGACGTAAAGCATGGGTCATCACACAAGGTGCAGCGCCAGCTGCACTATTGGGCACCTTGACCGGAGCGCAGCGGAGGGAAAGGTAGACCCAGCCAGACCGAGCGAGCGAGGTCTGAGTCTGGGGCTATGAGGGGCGGCGCGCCAGCGCCGGGCACCGGGTTATGCGAGCGCCAGCGAGTAGTAATACCCGGTGCAGTGCCTCGGCTATGCCGAGCGCCGGAGCGCAGCGGAGGCGTCGCACCCCCTTATGCCCTTTTCCCCCTTCTACCCCTATAACGACAAACATATAGGGGTTTTGACACAGAAGGGGGCTGCGACCTGCGTGTTTCGGGTCTTTATGCGGTCTTCGACCCTTACCCGAAACGGCCCGTTGATGCGCGAAGCGCACATGGTGCCTACACAAAATCTGCAGGTCGCCACGCTGTGCGCACCACATACGGCGTCAGTCGTTGTATGTCGGTCTTAAAGTAAGGGCCGATGACGGGTGGAAACGCCGCTTGCGGCGTCTTCCCGCGTCATCGCGCACGCCGTGTGCAACGTGAGCTTGCGAACGTGCCACGGCGTCGAACCGAACGGCAAGACCGACATCGTTAACGTGGTGCGCACAGCCACACCCTGCACTCTGGCACCGCCGCTAGGCGGTCATTGCAGGGTGGTGAACATCCCGCAGCGAGCCATCCGCCGCAAGGCGGTGTTGATGCTGCTGCGGGGGTCAACGACACGGGCTGAGTAACACACTCCATATCGGCCCGTGCTACAAGCACACTATCGGTGCAGACGTATCACGTTCGCGGCGGCCATATGCGCGCAAGCGCATGTAACAGACACCGCCAGCGACGTGTGTTTCGCGAGCGCCCGCTCGCAGCAGATCCAGCGGCAGCTGTTGATGCAAATGTGTAGCGCCGCGACTCGATTGGTTCATCTTTGTGGCAGCGGCTGTACGGCCCTGTGGCGGCCGTAGACGCCTCGGATGGACGGAGTGCGCGTGCAGAAGAACAGTTTCGAGACGTCGCTGTTCGTCGTGTATCTGCCGAAGTCGATGTGCAAGGAGATCCCCGACTACTACACCAGTGAGGTGGACGGGCGCGAAGTGAAACGTCCGCGCTATGCAGCCCGCGACTACGAAGAAGCAATGATGTACCCCGAAGAGTCAATGCGTTGGCTCGCCGAGAACTTCATTCCCGGCGGTATCGACGCAGTCGCTGGCGGTGATATGAACTTCGACGAATCAACGCCACACATCCAGTTCCAGGCGGATACGTTCTCACCGAAGCCCGAAGATCCCGACAAGCTCCGTTGCCGCCCCGGCATCGCGTACAACACTGACACCTCAGTGCGGTACACATCCGGCCCGAAGAAGGGCAAGCAGATCTCGGGTAACCAGAAGTTCATCGACGCGCAACGGGGCCTGCGCGAACACATGCACTCGCTGGGCTATCCGGTGGAACTGGAAGTCTCCGAGCGGCATGACGAGTCGTTGAACCTCGGACGCTACGCAGAACAACAAGACCGGGAGCGCGACCTCGCCAAGCGCGAGGATGATGTGGAAGTCAAGAAGCGATCCGTGCAGCGCGATATGGACGCAATTGATCGTGACCGCGAGCAAACAGCAAAAGAACTTGAACAGGCAAAAGCTGCCAACGAAAAAGCGCAAGGTGTGTTGCAGCACGCCGAAGAACAGGCTCGCGCTGTTGCCGAGCGTGTGCTCAACGAGGCACGTGAGAAGGCAGAGCAAGAAGCCGAGCAGATCCGCAGTGACGCGCGCGAGAAGGCCAAGCAAGAAGCCGAGCAGACCATGGGCCTTGCCGAAGCGCAAGCAGACGAGCTGCTCGAACGAGCCGAAGAGACTGCACAGGCCAAGGCGGGCGAGATTACAGCCGCAGCCCGCAGCGAAGCGGAGTCGATCACACGCCAAGCCGACGAGGCCCGTAAGCAGGCTGAGCGCGACGCTGAGACGATCCGCAGCGAAGCACGAGATGAGGCCACAAGCATCCGCGACGAGGCCACGCGCGACGCTGCAGTAACGCGCACGGATGCCCGCGATGAGGCTGATCAGATCCGCCGCAACGCGCACACGGACGCCGAAGATGAAGCAGCCATCATCATCGAAGAAGCGGTGAAGTCAGGACAGCAGTTGGAGCATCTGGACAAGAAGTTCCTGGTGCAAGAACTGCATCGCAGCCCGGAGCTGCTTGAGCGCTACACGCTGTTCAAGCAGTCGCAGACCTCAGGCAAGAAGGGCGGGGCGCAGCAACGTGCGCGCGAGCGTATCGAGAAGCGCCGCCAGCAGCAACAGCAGCGTGATCGTGACGGCGGTATGGAGCTTTAGCAGCTCACCATGCGCTCTGCACGCCCGTCTGCGGGCCGTACAGGGCGCCGTCGGCGTCGTCGGTCATCTGCGGTATGAAACCGCTGAGATTCGGCGAAAATCGAAGAAATCTCGGCTAAGCGGGGCCAAGTGTCACTACGTTGCGCAGCGAATTGGCCGGTTAAGTGGCGGAGATATTGCGCAGCGCGTCGGTGTGTACGACGGCGCATGTGCTGCACAGCAAACATGCCAGCACACAGACCTGCAGAATGTCGTTGTCATCCTGTTGCGCAGTAAAGGTGTCAATAGGATGACAAACCACTTCACTGCCCAATTCACATGTCATTAAAGTGACAGGGCATTTGATTGCGCAGTAAACGTGTCGATGAAATGGGTGCCCAATACACAGTGCAACCTACGTGTTAATGAAATGTCACAGACACTACATAGTGCAGTGAGTTGCGCAGCAGAAACGCCAGTAAAAGCACCGCACCACTGCACCGTAAAACTGCACAAGTGATTCGCAGCAAATTGGCGTGTGAAATGGTTGAAAAAATAACCCCGCAGCGTATGCGGGGTTCATCCACGATTACAATTGCAACCGGGCTCACACTGCTATCGGAGGGTTAACTCCCCCTGCAACGCGTTCACAACGTCACGGGGAAGTACAGCTAGCGTGGGAGACGGGAATGTCACCACCACCACTATTCGGAGGTAAAACCATGACCCGCATCGCCATCATCGTCGGCAGCACCCGCCCCAACCGCCTGGCACCCCAGGTCGCCGAATGGGTGCACGAGCACGCGCAGCAGCACGGCGGCGCCGAGTTCGAGCTCGTGGACATCGCCCGACCAGAACCTGCCCCTGCTGGATGAGCCCATGCCCCCGGCCATGGGCCAGTACTCGAAGGATCACACCAAGGCCTGGGCCGAGAAGATCGCCTCCTACGACGGCTTCGTCTTCGTCACCCCGGAGTACAACCACTCCGTGCCCGCCGCACTGAAGAACGCCGTGGACCTCCTGTACGCGGAGTGGAACAACAAGGCCATCGGCTTCGTCAGCTACGGCAGCGCCGGCGGCACCCGCTCCGTGGAGGCGTGGCGGCTGATCGCCGCGGAACTGCAGATGGCCGACGTCCGCGCCCAGGTGTTCCTGCCCTTCAGCTCCGACTTCGAGGACATGTCGAAGTTCACCCCGACCGAAGGCGCCACCGGCGCTCTCACCGATGTGTTCAACCAGGTCACCGCCTGGTCGGAGGCGCTCAAGACGCTGCGCGGCTGACCGGTAGTTGGTCTGAACCAGGCCGAACGCGGCGAGAAACCTGTGGTTTCCCGCCGCGTTGTCGTTCGTTGCTCGCCTCAATGCCGAGCCGTTCGAGTTCTTCCGGATTGCCCCGCATCTCCCGGACCACCTCGGGCGTGCGGCTCTCAGTCGAGGATCTCCTCCACTGCCCGTAAACCGCTTGTCCGTCAGGTCGGGGTCGTCCTCGAAGGGGACCGGGGTTCCACCCGGTGGATTCTGCCCGGCCACTCCCCGACCGCGGGTCCCGCTCCACGGATGGACGCATCCAGGGTGGCGGTCAGGTAGCTGAAGTTCGCCGATTCCCCCTCGCACAGATCAGTTCTGGTGCCGTGGGAAAAGGGGTCTCTCCCCTGGCCCGGGACGGTGCCGGTTCGGCTGTCATACGCATCTTCGCCTGAATTGGACCCACCACGGCAATCCGCTGCACGACAGGCCCGGTGAGCCCTTGTTCCCCGTACCTCGCTCAGCTCGTCAGAGTCCCCTCCACTAGGCTCGGGGCACATGACAACTCGACCGAATTCCCTCCGGCACTGGGAGTACTTCGTCGCCGTGGCCGAGGAGGGCAGCGTCACCGGTGCCGCGGAGCGGCTGAGGCTGACCCAGTCCCCCGTGTCCCAGGGGCTGAAACGTCTGGAGTCGAATCTCGGCCTCGACCTGATCCGCCGCTCCGCCACCGGTGCCACCCTCACCGAGGCCGGCCGGTCCCTGCTCCCGCAGGCCCGGATTCTGGTCCGGGACGCCACGGAACTGCAGAGCATGGCCCACGCCATCACCGACGCCGGGGCCGAGGTACGCGTGGGGCTGGCCCCCTCGGTGCCGCCGGGCATCGCCTTCGACCTCACCTCCGCGTTGCGGGACGTCGGCCGGGTCAGTGTGCACACGGCCGAGGTGTCGCAGCTGGTCACCCGGGTGGGCGAGGGCCGTCTGGACTGTGCCGTCATCGAGGACCCGGCGCCGACGGGTGAGTTGTCTCGCGGGCAGCTGCACGAGGTTCCCCGGCTGCTCGCCGGGCCCGCCGAAAAGCCCGCGACCTGGGCGGCGTTGCGGGGACACACCCTGCTGGACAACACCGCCGCCGTCAGCCCGGCGGCCGCCGGACGCCTGGCCGACGCCTTCTTCACCATCGGCTTGCACCCGGAGACCGAGCTGTGGCCGGACCGGACGGCCCTGGCCGCGCGGCTCGGTGCCGGAGGCGCGATGGTGCTGCTCACCCCCGATCAACTCGGGGGCCTGCCCGCGTTCCCGATGCCGACGGCCTTCCACCTGCGGCTGCGGTGTGTGGTGCCGCCGCAACGGGGCGGGGCCGTCGGAAAGCGGGATCTGCGCGACGTCGTGGACCGTGCCCTGCGGCGCTCCCTCGGGCGTCTGGGAGAGACCGGATGACCAGGAGCCTGCGGGCCCGGATCGGCACCGAATTGGTCGCCGCGGGCTGTGACGGTTGGTGCTGGGCGCACCCGGTCGGCGAAGAGGCGGCCGGCGTCGGGGTCGGCGCCGACAGTCAGACCAGCATCTCGTCGATGTACAAGGTCCACCTCCTGGCCGCCTTCTGCCTAGCCGTGGACCGCGGGCTGCTGAATCCGCTCGACGCGGTGACGCTCAGCACGGATGACGGCCCGGTCGGGACCCCGGGAGTGGGGCTGTTCGCCGATCCCGTGACGATGAGCCTGCGGGATCTGGTGCGTCAGATGGTGGTGCTCTCCGACAGCATCGCCGCCCGGGTGCTGCAGCGGCGTCTCCCACCGGGCCTGGTCGGGGAGGTCGTCTCCCTGGCGAATCTCGAGGACACCACGATCGTCGCCCCGGGCACCACCGAGTCCGAACTCCCGGCCCTTCCAGAGGACGGCTCCGCGGCCAGCGAGGCGATCCGGCTGCTGGTCTCCTACCCCCGGGTCCACCAGGATCCGGCCACCTACCGCTCGGTGAGCACCCCACGCCAGCTGTGCCGCCTGCTGGACTGGATCTGGACGGGCCCGGATCTCACCGGGGTCTCCCGTGCCTTCGCCCGGACCGTGCTCGGGCAGCAGGTGTGGGGCCACCGGATCCCCTCCGGCTTCCCCGCCGGGGGCGTGCGCTTCCACGGCAAGACCGGGACGATCGGCCCCGTGCGCGGCGAGGTTTCCGTGGTGGCCGTCGACGAGGAGGCACCCATCGTCGTCGCCGTGATCACCCGTTCAGCCCGCAGCGGCCCGAACCTCGCGGCCGCGGACGCCGCGATCGGCCGCATCGCCCGGTTACTCGTCGATGAACTGCGCATGTCGCGCTGAGATTTCCCACCGGAGAACACCCCGCCGAGCAGGCGATATTCGTCTCCCGACTGGCCGGAAGTCGTGCGGGAACGTGGTAGCGGTGAGCCCGTGGGCCTAATCTCATCCGGCATGACCACCCGCACCACTGTCCGTGTCTCCGCCCTGCTCGCCGCTACGGCGCTCGCGCTCTCCTCCTGCACCGTGCCCTGGTTCCGGGACGCGGTGGACGAGTTCGTCGCCGCCTTCAACGCCGGTGACGACGCCGGTGCCGCCACACTCAGCGACGATCCCGCCCGGGCCGCAGCCGACCTGGAGCAGCTGCGCGCGGGCATCGGCGGGACCAGCGTGGAACTGGACGCCGGCGGCGAGGAGGACGGCGCCACCGAGATCACCGCCACCTGGACCGTCCCGAATGGCGATGAGTCCACTACCACCGGGACGATCACCCTCTCCGAACAGGACAGCGACCTCATCACCTGGGACAAGCGGATCTTCTCCACGGAGCTGAACGGGGACAGTCGCTTCCTCTACTCCGACGACAAGACCTTCACTCTGCCGGTGACCGACCGCAACGGCACCGACATCCTGTCCTGGACACCTGTCACCGTCGTCTCCGCGGGCCCGGAGCTGATCCCGCGGGCCGGGGAGATCGCCGCCGCCGTCCGCCCGGTCGTGCCGACCTCCACCGCCGAATCCGTCACCGCCCAGATCGAGTCCGGGGACGGCTCCCCGGTGGGGCTGTTCACCCTCCGAGAGCGGGACTTCGCCGTGATAGGGGACGCCCTGCGGGCGATCAAGGGACTGGACCTGCGGGAGGAGGGCCGCATGCTCGGCCCCACCCGGGACACCGCCTCCCCGGTGGACGGCGGCCTGCGCGACTACTGGTCGGAGAAGATCACGGCCGACGCCGGCTGGACCCTCCAGGCCACCTCCCCCACCGGCACGACCATCCTGGGGCAGGTGGAACCGGCGGAGAGCGAACCCGTGCGCACCACGATGGACCTCGGGGTGCAGACGGCCGCGAAGCGGGCCCTGGAGCCGATCGAGCAGCCCGCGGCGATCGTCGCCCTCAGCGCCTCCACCGGCGGGGTTATCGCCGTCGCGCAGAACGACGCCGCCGACGCCCTCGGCCCCGTCTCGCTGAGCGGGCTGTACCCGCCCGGCTCCACCTTCAAGACGGTGACCACCGCCGCCGCCCTCGAACGCGGCACCGTGGTACCCGACTCCACCGTCGCCTGCCCCGCCACCGCGGAGATCGATGGCCGCGTCATCCCCAACGACGGCAACTTCGCCCTCGGGGACGTCTCCATGACGCAGGCCTTCGCCCAGTCCTGCAACACCACCCAGGGTTTCATCTCCCAGGATCTGGAGCCGGACGACATGAGGAACACGGCGGCGCGTCTCGGACTGGGCGTGGACTTCACCGCGCCCGGCATGAACTCGGTGACCGGCTCCGTCCCCGTCACCGAGCCCGGCGCGGCCCGGGTGGAGGCCGCCATCGGCCAGGGCGAGGTCCTCTCCTCCCCCTTCGGGCTGGCCGTCATGGAGGCCTCCCTGGGCAACAACGGCCGGATGGTGCTGCCGACCCTGATCCAGGGTGAGGAGACCACCGCCGATCAGGACCCCGAGCCGCTCGACCCGGCGACAGTGCGGGCCCTGCGCGCGATGATGGCGGAGACGGTGGACTCCGGGACCGCCGCCAGCCTGAGCGACATCCACGGTCTCGGCGGCAAGACCGGGACCGCGGAGGTCGGGGGCAACCGGCCCGCCCACGGCTGGTTCGCCGGCATCAAGGGTGACCTTGCGTTCTGCACCTTCGTCGCCGGGGCGGAGTCCTCGGGACCGGCGGTGGCGGCCACGGGCCGTTTCCTGCGCGATGACGCGATGTCGGAGTGGCGCTGAGCGGACCCCATCACCCGGGCCAACGCTCACGTCGATCCCCCAAAAGTAGTATTAGTGCAGGTCAGCCCCATTCAGGGGGCGGAAGAGGACGTTCCGGACAAAAGTCCGCAATACCTCGGGTGATCACGTCAACTTCTGCGTTAAAAAATGAGGAGTCGTTCACTGTCGGTCAACATATTCGAGAAGGTAACCCGGTGTTTTCACGGGAAGCCGACTGACATGTGGTGAAGATCCAAGGAAAGTGACCATTGACCAGGCAAATTAGTAGTTGTTGATGTCACAATTTGCCTGCTCGAAGGGATCACCTTCAGGGTGAAGACTACCAGCTTCCATGTCGGTACCCCGCTCCTGCTCAACTGTGCTCGAACGCCGGACTCATGTTATTGGCCGCCACCGCCGACGCCGTCAAAGTCGCCGATGCCATCGACGTGGAACTGGCCGAGTGACAGAACCCGAACCTGCTGCACACCATGACCGCACTAGCCCTGGCACTGGCCCTCAGCGGGGACGACGCAGGCGATGTTGATCTCCTGGGCCCGTTGGTGGCCACCGGCCTGGTCGACCAGGTGCCGTCGCACTCCACGGTGCACCGCCGCCGCAAGGAACTCGCCGACCACGACGACGAAGCTGCCGGTGCCGGCACAACCGCGGTGCTGGCCGGCATGAAAACAGCCCGTACCGCGGACTGGACCGCCTGCGGTGCCCGCAACCCCGCCGCCGCGGCCAGCACCGATGCTCCGTTGGTTCTGGACCTGGACGCCACGGAAATCCTCGCCCACTCAGACAAGGAAAAAGCGGCCCCGACCTGGAAGAAGCACTACGGGTTCCACCCGCTGTGCGCGATCATCGACCACGGCGACGGGCTGACCGGTGAACCCGCAGCCGTCCTGCTGCGTCCGGACAACGTCGGCTCGAATACCGCCGACGACCACAAGGACGTCCTCGACCAGGCCTTGGCCGCGATCCCCAACCGCGTCGATGGTCAGGAGTGGGGGAAGCGTTTGCTGATACGCACGGATTCCGCCGGCGGATCCCAGGCCTTTCTGAGACACCTCAACCAACAAGGCCTGGCGTATTCGGTGGGGTTGCCGGTGACCTGGCAGATCGGCGACATCGCCTCCACGCTCGGCGAGGGCATCAAACAAGGCATCATCCGCGCGGGCGGTACGGTCAGCGACACCACGGACGCTTATGTCGCAGACATCACTTCCCGGATGCGATCCTGGGCCGGGGAACCACTGGGCATTAACCTCGACAAATACCCCACAGATATGCGGATTATCATCCGAAGCCCTGACGATGGCCTGGAAGGTACGAGGAGACCTGAATGGGGCGATTTTCCACTCGGATCACGGCAGTGTTTATACCTCTGAGCAGTACCGGAGGTTGTGTGAGCAGTTCGGCGTCACCCAGTCGATGGGAGCGATCGGGACGAGTGCGGATAACTCGTTGGCGGAGTCGTTCAACGCGTCACTGAAGCGGGAAGTCCTTCAGGATGAGCCTGTTTTTCCAAGTCAGCTGGTGTGCCGCCGGGATGTGTTTCGGTGGTGCACCCGGTACAACACGAAACGTTTGCACTCATGGTCCGGCTACCGCTCGCCGAATGCCTTTGAAGCCGCCTGATTAGCTGCACTGACTATCATGATCACCGCCTCCGCGGAACCGCACGGCGGGGCCGTCGACCCACTGCGGGCTGTCCCATTCGTCGAACGCGAGCAGAGCCCCGACACCGCACCGCTGCGTGCGCGCCCAATTGCGACCATTGATTCCGCTGCCCCACACCGAAGCAGTTTCACGGTCGCAAGCGTCGTGCTCGTCGCCGCCCTTGCTGTCGCAGTGGGCGCTTTTCGACGGATACTCCTCCAGGGCCGACCCCGGCATCGCTCCATTCACCACGGCTAAAACTCGCCGCGAAGGTAGTGCACCGAGACCAGATTGACTGGCGTCGCAGCGCTATCAGTAGGTCGCGGTCAGCGCTGCCTCGCGTGTGAGGGCCGGGCCTTCGGGCAGGAGACTGAGGATGCTCCACGGAACGGTGTCCACGTGCAGTGCGCCGACGACGTCGAGGTTGTCCCTGGTATCCACCAGATGGCGCTGACCTGAAGCGGACACGACGTGGTAGCCGGCACCGGTGTCGACGCCGACAGCACCGGAGGCTAACCCGACGAAATGGGTCGCGGGGCTGTCACCGGACAGCTCGACCGATCCTGCGGTCAAGACATCCGAATCTGGGGCAACGAGTGCAACAGAGCCTGACTCCGTCACGCACACGGCCGATCCTTGTGGATCAACCCACTCCGGCGCTTTCTCCGGAACGGCGATATCTAGCGGGACTTGGGCATCCGGATACGCGGCAATCTGGGAGGGGGAAGAGGTTGAGGTGGGTGCGGCGGCGTCGATAAGCAACTGCTTCTGTAATTCCGAAACGGGCTGAATGCCGCCATGCTGTGTGACAGCCCATGCTTCGTCGGTGCCGTCGGCGAGCAACAGGCGCGGCAATGGGTGTGGCAGGCGGACCGGCGGAAGTTCGCGGATCGCGGACAGCACCGGCGCACTGATGTCTGCGCGGACGACCCGCGCGTCGATGCCCAGGGCGCGTCGGATCAGCCTGCCCTGTGCATCGCTGTCTGGCGGGAGTTTTGCGCGCCCCTCATTGGTGAGCATCCACTCGTTGCCGCCCTGAGTAACCGCGACAGCCTGCCCGTCGGCAAGCTGCTGCACCGGTTCCCCGGCGACAACCGTGACACGCTCCTCCCCCTCGCACGCCGACCACGCAGCATCCACCGCATCACCCGGCGCGAACATCGCCGGCGCCGTGGCGATACCCAACGGCACACCGCGCGGCATCTCGGTGAGTCGCTCCTCCCCCACGCGCTGCGGCTCCTCCGCACTGCCTGCGATCAGTCGCGCCGACGTCAGGTTCGTCACCGGGTGCACTACCTCCCCGACCCGCACGTACATCGCCCCGTCATTGGCCCGCAGAATCGCCGCCGCGCCCGGATCCGGATTCGGCCGCAACCACGCGAACAGCCCCGATCCCGCCGCGATGAGCGCCACCGCGACCATCCCGAAGATCGCCGAACGACGCCGTGCCGCCAATGGATCATGAATCATCCGGATATCCCCGTAAATGAGCCCGTGCTCCACGCGCCGGCGCATGAAACGGTGCCCCGAAACCTGCGAACGCGTCGTCGGCAACAGCCTGCGCGCCTGCTTTGTCTCCCCCGAAACGGCATGAGTGTGCTGAGCCATGTGGACGCCCCCGTCGATTAGCAATGGCTTCTTTAAACGACGCTAAGCGCATGCGGGGCGGGCTTCAACCCGAAAATGCGCACTGAAGTGCGCAACGCTATTCGACGCCCGCGGCCGCCAGCTCCTCACTCGTCGGAGTCAGCTCAGGCAGCTCGGTGGAGCCGCCGTTGGCGACGGCGTCGCGCTGGAGTTCCTTGATCTCAGCTGGGGTGAGCTGCGCGTTGACGGCGAAGATGGTCACGCGACCGCGCTGGTAGACGGGCGTGACGCCGGGGGTGGTCCACAGGGCCTTGTCCACCTGCCAGTTTTTGGGCCCGGGCCAGAAGGTGTTGCCGGAGGAGACGATGAAGCGGACGCCCAGGTCGGCGGCGGCGTCGTCGGCGGGCGATTTCTCGTTCGGTCGGCCGCGTTCACCGGCGCCGAGTTGGCCGGCGCGGTCGGCGAGCAGGTTCGAGTCGACGCCCAGGCCGCCGTTGGGCCACAGGTAGTGGCGGGCGACTGTGGGCACGCCGTCGATGGCGTAGGCCCAGGAATACCCGTCGGTGGATTCGCCCATGACTAAGCCCTCGTGAGCCTCCGGGCGGGAGGCGAGCCAGGCGTAGGCCGTGAGCTGGTCGTCGTCGACCATGCGGTCGTTGAGGCGGGAGGCGTCGAAGGACATCTTCGCGCCGTCGACGGCGACGGTGGACGCCCAGGCGCCGGTGCCCCACCCGACGAGAACCGCGAGGATAGCGGAGGCAATCGACGTGCCCCACACCCACGGGCGGGTGCCGTAGCGGGCAGCGACGGGAGCGAGCGTGAACACGCGGATGATCATCGCGGCGCCGACAGCGGCACCGGCGATGACGGTCAGCGCCACGACCGTGATGATGCGGTGCGCGGAGTTGTAGTGCGGGGACCCGAGCAGGGTCAAAAGCGGTTCCCACAGTCCGTCGAACGGGTGCAGCGCATGCGCCGCGCTGGCCGTCATGAGCCCGTAGAAGACGGGCGCCCACACCTGCCCGCGCCAGACCACCATGGCGATCGCGCCGAAGCCGGCGAGCCACAGCAGGATGGTCGGGTCGAAGTCGGGGAAGAACTCGCCCACGTGGCGGGTGCTCATCTTGAACGCCTTCTCCCAGGCCTCCCCTGAAGTGACATTCTCGCTGGCGTCCCAGGTGTTCACCTCTTCGGCCTGAGTCTGGCCGGCGATGAGCTGCGGGAGGAACGCCACCGTCGCGCCGAGCGCCGGAATGGCCAGCCACAGGACATCGCTAACACGCGAGCGGTCCGGGCGCCACACCAGGTAGGTCAGCCAGTACAGCAGCACGGCGAGCACCGCGGACGGGTGGACCTGCATCATGCCTAAGAACGCGAACAGCGTCGGCAGGGCCAGCGCGCGGTAGCGCGGCACCTGGTGGATCAACGCGATGACGATGCCGGACAGTCCGATCGCCACGATGTAGGGGCGCATGCCCACGAAATCCGGGATCCACACCAGCACCGGCGAGGCGTACACCGCGATGGCGGCCAGTCCCGCGGCGATCTGCGCGACCATGCCGCGGCCGCGCGCCATCGCCCACGCCAGACCAGCGGCGCCGGCGGTCAGGGCGAGACTCGGCAGCACGATCGACGCGAGGTTCACGGCTTCCACGGGGGCGAGGTCGCCCGCGCTGGCAAACAGCGCCGTCGCCGCGTGGAAAGCGGAAGGATAGAAAAGATCGATGTGCGTTTCGGGGTTCTGCAGCTCGCCCATCCGCGTGGGCGAGGCAATGCCTTCCTCCATGATGAAGCGCACCGCATTGACGTGCCACTGGATGTCCCAACCCTGGACAATATTGTCCAGCTGGCCGGGCACCTTCGACTGGAGTTCGAGCTGCTTGGCGATCAGCATCCACGCGCCAGCCACGACGCCGGCGCCGGGCAGCACCCACGACGGGTCGGCGATACTGCCGCGCCGCCAGTCGCCCGGCCACAGGGCACGCACCCAATTCTTCGCCGCGCGTTTTCTCGCCCGCCGCGCGAACGCGTAGCGCCACCCGGCCGCCAGACACAGCATGAGCACTAAGAAAACGATGAACGACGGCCACCCGAAGCGGATTCCCATCGCGCCGTACATCCAGCTGCCCAACCCGACGATGCCGAAGGTCGCGGGCAGCGACGACGCGGCCGCAGCGGGCAGTTTCGCGCCCGCGACCCACGCGAAGATCAGCCCCGGCAATGTGAATACAGCGATGGCCAACCACACGGCACCGACTGCATCCATGCGCTACCTCCCGGGGGCGACTCGTTCGGACAATTCCTGCCCAAGCAGTCTATTCCGTCGCCCGGGAAGACTCGGAGTGCACCTCCGAAGCGTCGCGCCGGTCGCGCGTCACTGCAGCGCGAGCTGCGAGTTCGTTATCTGCCGGGTAGTCGACGCCGAGGAGGGTCAACCCATTTGCGGGTGCCAAACTCACCGCGGCAGAGCGTTCCTTCTCCCCCAGCAAAGCCGCGGCCCACTCACCGTCGCGCTTGCCGGAGCCGACGTCGAGACACGTGGCCACCAGCGCGCGGACCATGTGCCAGCAGAACGCGTCGGCGACGATGACCGCCTCGTAGAGCTCGGGTTCCTCACCGGTGGACACGTCGCGCCACTCGAACGAGCGGACCTCCCGGATCGTGGTGGCGTGCGGCCGCGCTTTGCAGAACGCCGCGAAGTCGTGCAGCCCGACCACGGCATTCGCGAATTCTTGCGCCGCGTCCAGGTCCACCTTCTTCGGCCACACCGCGGTGTCCCTCACGCGCAGGGGCAGCGCGCCGCCGTCCGCGGTGGTCACCCGGTAGCGGTAGGTGCGCGTCAACGCCGAGAAACGCGCGTCGAAGCCGTCGGGCGCGGCGGACACTGCCGAAACGCGCACGTCGGGATCAAGCAATTTCGCTAATCGACGCACCAACCTCCCCGGATCCCCCTCAATCGACCTCTGGTCCAGTGACGACACCGGAATATCCGCATGCGCCACCTGCCCGGCGGCGTGGACTCCCGCGTCCGTCCGGCCGGCCACCGTCAGCTCCACCGGGTAGCGCAGGATCAGGCTCAGCGCGTCCTCCAGCACGCCCTGCACCGTGCGGAGCTCTTCCCCACCGGCAGGTTTCTGGCGCGCCCAACCGTGGAAGTCCGTGCCGTCGTAAGCGACATCGAACCGCAGGCGCACCATCTCTTCCGGATCGTCCGCACGGTCACCTACAACGTCGAAATCACTTTTTCCTGCGCCCATGCCCCCAACCATAAATGGCGCCACTAGATGCGTTTGAAATCGCTTCACAAAACCCCAGGTCGTATGTAGCGGTTAACCGCTACGCTTCTTTTATGCTCTTCCTATGCCCCAACTTTGCAACAGCACCAATAAACTGGCGCCCCGGTTATAAGTTGGGGCGCCAAGTCGATGTGCTCGAGTCGGGGGATGTTAGTGGCCGGTGCCAAGCCGGCCAGACAGGCGGTTCAGCCGGTCCTGACTGGGACCGTCGAGCCCGATAATGGACACGGTTTTGCCTCTGTCCTGGAACTTCTGCGTAATCGCGTCAAAGGTCGCGACCGTGGAGGCATCCCAGATCTCCGCCTCAGTGAGATCAATAGTGATATGACGGGCAGAATCGGTGTAATCAAAGCGATAAACCAGGTCATTGCTTGATGCCCAAAACAACTGGCCATGCACCCGGTAGGTACGAGTATCAATCTCTCCATCGCCGTCGCCGTCGATCTCGGAGACCTTTTCAATGGAAGCGATATGTGCCATCCGACGGGCGAACATGATCATCGCGGTGACCACACCCAACACCACACCAATGGCCAGGTTGCTGGTGGCTAGGGTGGCAATAATCGTCACGGCCATAACAATGGTCTCAGAGACCGGCATGAGTTTAAGGGTGCGTGGATGCACCGAGTGCCAGTCGATGGTGCCGACCGAGACCATGATCATGATTGCCACCAGCGCAGCCATCGGGATCATGCCAACGATGTCGCCCAGTGCCAGGACCAGGACCAGCAGGAACACACCGGCTAACAGGGTGGATAGGCGGGTACGTGCCCCGGATTCGCGGACGTTGATCATGGTTTGACCGATCATCGCGCAGCCACCCATGCCGCCGAAGAAACCGGAGGCAATATTAGCCACCCCCTGTCCCCAGGATTCACGAGTTTTATCGGAATGAGTGTCGGTGATGTCATCGACGAGCTTGGCGGTCATCAACGATTCCATGAGACCGACCACGGCCATGGCCAGGGCATAAGGCGCGATGATCTGCAGGGTCTCCAACGTCCACGGCACGTTCGGAATAAACAGGGACGGTAAGGTCTCCGGCATCTTGCCCATGTCCGAGACCGTCGGGACAGTCAAACCGGCGGCAATGACCAAACCGGTGAGCACGATAATCGTGACCAGCGGGGCGGGGATCACACTGGTGAGCTTGGGGAAGAAAATCATGATCACCACACCCAAGCCGACGAGTGGGTAGACTATCCAAGGCACATCAATGAGGTGTTCGAGTTGGGCGGTGAAAATCATAATGCCCAGTGCATTGACGAAACCCAGCATCACCGATCGGGGGATAAAACGCTGAAGTTTCGCCACACCGAGGGCGCCGAGCACGATTTGTAGGACACCGCCCAACAGGACGGTGGCGATGAAATAATCCATCCCGTAACCACGCGCCACAGGAGCAATGACTAGGGCAATAGCCCCGGTGGCGCCGGTGGTCATTGCCGGGCGGCCACCGGTAAAGGCGATCGCAATGGCCATGACTACCGAGGAAAACAGACCCATGGCTGGGTCAACACCGGCAAGGATGGAAAAGGCAATGGCCTCAGGGATCAGCGCCAGGGATACCGCCAGTCCGGCCAGAATCTCTATACGGATACGGGCGGGGGAAGAAAATGCGTAACGGAAGGATGCGATGATCCCGGTAGGGGCATCAGCGCCGTCTGGACTCAGGAGGGGGCGGGGGGCCGCCGTGCTAGTTTCAGTCATAGATGTCCAATCTTTGAGGGGATAGGTAACTGGGCGAACGCCCGAAAGGAATCCAACCCTCTAGTAACTTTAGGTTTGGTGATGGTGGTCATGGTAGCGGGAGTTTTACTCAACCGCCAACCCAGGCACAGGAACCCGTGGGCAACATCACCGTGAAGGAGAACAGGCAATGCAAAACAGTAATTTCAAGATCGGCGAGGTCGTTGACCAGACGGGGTTGTCGATTCCCACCTTGCGTTATTATGACAACGTCGGCCTGATTACCCCATCGGGGCGTAGCCCTGGTGGGTTCAGGCTTTATAGTGAGGCTGATGTACGTCGTGTTTTGCTGGTGCGACGGATGAAACCGCTGGGGTTTACTCTGGATCAGATGCGGGAATTCCTGGAAGCTGCGGAGATTCTTCATAGTTCAGATGGCGGGCAGGACAGTGATACCGCACAGCAGGCACGGAGTAATGCCAAGGCCACCCTTGCCGACATTCGTGAGGAGACGCGCACCCGCTACGAAAAGCTACGCAAGCAAATTGCCTACGCTGAGGAATTCCTCGATCTGGTCAACACCCTGGCACCCTAAACTGCCCCCATCCTTCGCAGGGAGAAAAAGACCATCGTATTGAATGCGCTCTGTCGAATCGCGTTCCAGATGAAGTGGACGAACGCCCGCGGCCTCTCCGGAGTGGATGGCGATAGTACAGAGGACTTCTGAAATCCGTGCAGACGACTCCTCAAAACGACACAGTCATCCAAGGTCACAAAATCGAAAATTGTCACTTAACCCCATCACTTCCAAACCGGCTTAAGTGACAAAATGCCATCGCTAAAGTCCCGATTTGAGTCCCAGGACGTGCGCCTTAAGAGAAATAACTAAAGCCCCTACCAGTGTTTCTCCTGGTAGGGGCTTGGAAGTTGGTAGCGGGGGCAGGATTCGAACCTACGACCTCTGGGGTAACAAGAGCCGTGTCATACTTCCTGCGAACGCCACGGTTGAGCAGTGTCGCCCCCGATACACGAAGGCAGATCTCCCCCGAACTGCCGGCTCCCGTGGCGTTCCTTCGTAAGAGCTTTGCGCGCCGCAGCGCATGCGCGCGATTGTTGACGTGTCACACACTGCAACCTAGTTCCACACGATCTGCACCGATTCAGGGTTAAAGGTCTTGGTGCCGCGCACGCCACGGCGCAGGCGCACCTGGCACAGGGTATTGATGACTCGGCGCTGCACGGCAAGCTCTGCGTTGTCGAAGGCATCCACGGGCGAGGCGTAGCCGGTTGTGTCGAGCAGCGCCGATGCGCCAGCAAGACGGGCACGGCGCGTTTCGAGTTTCTCGATCTGCGGCTCATAACGGTTTCGCGCGCGCTTGAGGTCACGGGCCTCGATAAGCTCCTCATCGTAGTCAGCCTGGACGCGGGCGAGCTTTGCGCGAAGCTCAGCGAGTTCGTCGTCGATGGCGTTGACCTCGTCGTCGTCCACAGTCGGCAGCAGGTCCGCCAGGTCGTCACGGCCAAGGCGGGCGCGGATCACGGCGAGCACAAAATCATCGACGCTATGTGTGCGCACTAATCCACAGGCGGCGCAGCGGTAGCGGTCGGCATGTGTGCGCACGGGGTTGCCACACTCGTCGCAGACATACAGACCCGAGCCGAGATGGCGGCGAGTGTTCCGGCGCTCCTTGTTGGTCAGCCGGTCGGGATCGTCGAGCACGTTCTGCACGCGCCACCACAGATCTGGTGTGACGATCGGCTCCCACTGCCCTTTCACCGGCTCGCCGGTATCGGGGTCGCGGACGATATGCGTGACACGGCGGTATTTGTTCTTCACGCCTTTGCGCTTGGCCTTCTTATAAGTGGAGTAACCCGCATACACGGGGTTGCGCAGGATCGAGTGCAACGACGTGTAGGCCCACGGCTGCGCGTCGGGAACCGGCTTTTCTTCCTGGCCTTCAGCGCGGCGTCGAGCGTTGCGCTCTGTGACCACGGTGTACATATGGCGCGGCGTGGTCGGGATATCCGGCAAGCCCGGTTGATCGACCCCAGATAAGGCGCGCGCAATGTCGCGCATGGAGTTGCCCCTCTCGACAGCGCGGAACATACCGAGCACGGCGGCGGCTTCGGATGGAATGATCTCGCCGGTGGAGGTGTAGCCGATAGGGCGCACACCGCCGGAGTACCAGCGGCCCTGCTCGGCGCGTTGCTGTTGCGCACGAGACTGGCGCATGCTCTTTCGCTCGATCTCGCCGCGTGCCACGGCTGCTTTGATGCGCGCGTACATTCTGCCGCCGTCGGTGGCAAGGTCAGCATCACCGTTCGCAGTGACGAGTTTCAGCCCCTGCTCCTCTGCCCTGTCGATCCACTCTTCGAGCTGCCAGGGCTGCCGTGTGAGGCGGTCGAGGTCCCAGCAAATGATCGCGTCGATCTCGCCGCGCTCAAAGGACGCCACCATCGCGTCGTAGTCGGGGCGGTCCACGTCCTTCTTCGACGCGGAGATCGACTGATCGACGTAGGTATGCACGACGTCCCGGCCGCGTTGCTCGGCAAGGGCTTCGCAGTCCTGGCGCTGCCGGTCGATGGCGAGGCCGTCCATGGCAGCATCGAGCGAGATACGGAGGTAAATAGCAGCACGTGTTGTCATGCCGCTAACACTAGCGCGCCTCAGGTTACATTGAAACGAAACTCCACCACGTCACCGTCAACCATGACGTAATCCTTGCCCTCCTGGCGCACCTTGCCGTGAGCACGCGCCTCGGCCATGGAGCCGAGTTCGTCCAGGTCCTCGAAGGCGACGATCTCGGCCTTGATGAAGCCCTTCTCAAAGTCGGAGTGGATCACGCCGGCCGCCTGCGGGGCGGTGTCACCCTTGTGGATGGTCCAGGCGCGCGCCTCCTTCGGACCGGCCGTGAGGTAGGTCTGCAAACCGAGGGTGTCAAAACCGGCCTTCGCCAGCGTCTGCAGGCCCGGCTCGTCCTGGCCGACGGCGGCGAGGAGTTCGGACGCGTCTTCGTCGTCAAGCTCCAAAAGCTCGGTCTCTGTCTGGGCGTCGAGGAAGACTGCGTCGGCGGGGGCAACGACGTCGCGCAGCTCCTGCTTGCGGGCGTCGTCGGTCAGCACGTCCTCGTCAGAGTTGAATACGTAAAGGAAGGGTTTGGCCGTCATCAGGTGCAGGTGGTGCAGCAGGGAGAGATCGATTTCGCCGGTCTTGGAGGCGGCGAACAGCGTGCGGTCGCTTTCGAGCACGGCCTGGGCCTTCTTCGTCTCCTCGGCCTGCGCGGCGATGTCCTTGTCCTTGCGGCCGTCCTTTTCCAGGCGCGGCAGGGCCTTCTCAATGGTCTGCAGGTCAGCGAGGATCAGCTCGGTGTTGATCACGGCAATGTCGCTCGCGGGGTCGATCTTGCCGTCGACGTGGATCACGTTGTCGTCGCTAAAAGCCCTGACCACCTGGCAGATCGCGTCCGCCTCGCGGATGTTGGCCAAGAAGGCGTTGCCCATCCCCTCGCCCTCGGAGGCACCCTTCACAATGCCGGCGATGTCCACAAAGGACACGGTGGCGGGCAGGATCCGCTCAGATTCAAAGATCTCGGCCAGGCGGTCCAGGCGCGGGTCCGGCAGCTCCACCAGACCCACGTTGGGCTCGATGGTGGCAAACGGGTAGTTGGCAGCAAGCACCTCGTTGCGCGTCAGTGCGTTGAAGAGGGTTGACTTACCAACGTTGGGCAGTCCGACGATTCCAAGTGTAAGGCTCACGTCGGCCTATCCTAGCCCACTTCGCCTCCTCCCCCGACACGCAGGGGGTGCGAGCGCTTTGGATGCGAGTGGGGCACAATAGTGCGGGTGAGTAGCAGCAAGGCAAACACCGAAACCGTCACCGACCCCCAGGACACCGCTGCGGTCGAACGGGAGGATCGCGTGGACCGCGGCGTGGTCATCAACTCGTGGGTCAAGGGCGCCGCGATGTTGACGCTGCGCCTGCTCATCATCGCCGTGTTCCTGTTCGCGTTGGGCAACCTCATCGGCGCATTCTGGGCCGGCGTCCTGCCGATCGTGCTGGCGCTGATCATCTGTACGGTCTTGGCCCCCATCGCGTCGTGGATGCGCAACGCGGGCCTGCCGTCCGGCCTCGCCGCGACGATCACCCTGCTGGGCTTTTTCGGCCTGCTCAGCGCAATTGCCCTGCTCATCGCCCCGGACATCGTCTCGCATTCCCGTGTCCTCTACCTGCAAGCCCTCGAAGGCATCCAGCGCATGCAGCTGTGGCTGCAGGGTCCGCCGCTCAACATGGACCCCGACGACCTCAGCCAGGCGATCAACGAGGTCGCCCAGTGGATGCAAAACCAGGCGGGCGCGATCGCCGGCGGCGTCTTCTCCGGCCTGGGCACCGCGGCGAGCCTCATGGTCTCGCTCATGGTCCTCCTTGTGCTGACCTTCTTCTTTCTCAAGGACGGGCACCGCTTCCTGCCGTGGGTACGCTCCGCCACGGGCGGCCGTACCGGCCTCCACGCCACCGAGCTACTCACGCGCGCCTGGAAGACGCTGAGCGGTTTCATCGTCGCGCAGGCCATCGTCTCGCTCGTTGACTCCGTCTTTATCGGCCTCGGCATCGCCATCGTCGGCGTACCGATGGCGTTCACGCTGGCCGTCATCACCTTCATCGCCGGCTTCATCCCGATCATCGGCGCCGTCACCGCAGGCGCCCTCGCCGTCCTCGTCGCCCTCGTCTCCCTGGGGTTCACCGAGGCTCTCATCGTCCTAGCCATCGTCTGCGCGGTCCAGCAGCTCGAGGGCAACGTCCTCTCCCCCATGCTGCAGTCGCGCGCTATGAACCTGCACCCGGTCATCGTCCTGGTCTCCGTCACCGTCGGTGGCGGCCTGTTCGGCCTCATCGGCGGCTTCCTCGCCGTGCCCGCGGCCGCGATGATCGCGGTGTGCTACCGCTACGTCCTGGACATCCTGCGCATTCACTCCGGCGAGAAGTTCGCAGCCGAGCTCGACTTTGTCACCGAGGAAGGCCGCACCATCGCCGAGATCGAGGAGAAGGAGTCCGTCCACGAGCGCGCGGAGTGGCGCAAGGAACGCCAGTGGACCGCCCCGCCGGTCGTCGAGGAGCTCGAGGCCGACGAGCCCCAGGGGTCGTCGAGCTGGAAGAAGCTTATCGACGCCCACGAAAACTCCCGATTCGCCAAAATGTTCGGAAATTCCGACTCGGAGGACGAAACCAAGGATTAGGTGTTCGGTGCATGTGGTTAACTCGGGCGCATGTCTACCGCCACCGCATTTCTCATCCTGGCCACAGGCCTCCTCCTCGGCTTCATCGCGGGACTGTTCACCGGTATGAGCTGGCTCAGGCGCAACACCCCCACGCCCGCGCCGCCGACGGACCTGGCGCCCGTCGCCCGTGCACTCACCCAGCTCCAGGACCAGCTGGACGAGCTGGACAAGGACCAGGCCGTCGGCCGCAACGCGCTGGCCAGCCAGGTCCAGGCGATCGGACGGACCTCTGCCCGGTTGGGCGACCGCACCGATCAGCTCATTAACGCCCTGCGCAGCCCGCAAACACGCGGGCGGTGGGGCGAGATCCAGCTCCAGCGCGTCGTCGAGCTCGGCGGGATGGTGGAGCACGTCGACTTTGACGTGCAGGCCCACCTGCGCGGCGGCGTCGACACCCCTGGCGTCCGCCCCGACATGGTGATCCGGCTCTCGCAGGGCCGCAACGTCGTGGTGGACGCGAAGGTGCCGTTCTCCTCGTACCTAGACGCACTGAACACGGAGGACCCGGAGGAGAAGCAGGCGTACATGCGTCGGCACGCGCACTTGCTGCGCCGCCACGTGGACACGCTCTCATCCAAGTCCTATATCCAGGCGTTCCAACCCACTCCGGAGTTTGTGGTCATGTTCGTGCCCGCGGACCCGTTCCTCGACGCAGGCTTGACCATCGACCCGGAGCTCCTCGACTACGCGCTTGCGCGCGACGTGGTCATCGCCACCCCCACCACCCTGTTCGCGCTGCTGCGCACGGTAGCGCTCGGCTGGCGGCAGGACTCGGTCAATGAGAAGGCGAAAGAGATCCAACGGCTCGGCGCGGAGCTACACACTCGCCTGCGCGTGATGGGCGAGCACTACAACAAGGTGGGCGCCTCGCTGGACAAGGCCGTGGAAGCATACAACGCCACGCTGGCGTCGATGGACTCGCGCGTCATGGTGACCGCCCGGCGGCTGGAGGATATGGAGGTGCCCACGGGCCGCGCACACGCCGCGCCGCTCACGCCTGCCACATCGCGTCCGCAGCACGCTGCCGGGTAAACTGACTCACCGTGTCTCACGTGATCCGGAATACCAACGCCCCGTCTGCACCCTTCCAGGGCCTGCCGACAGGCTCTGCCATTGGCATCCAGTTCGCAGCCCTCGTGACCGGAGCACTGCTGTGCACCATGATCGGCCAAATCGGTTGGCCGTTGCTGGCCTGCTTTGCCGTCGGGGTCATCCTGGTCACCACCGTCGTCGAGCCGAAGGGGCTCTTCCTCACCGTGGCGTCCGCGCCGATCATGTTTGTCATCGCTGTGTTGGCTACGGGGTACGTGCTCTCGCGCAGCCAGATCGCCAACGGAGGCACCTCCTCGCGCGCCGCACTACTCACGGTGTTTTACCCGCTCACGGAAGTGTTTCCCGCGCTGTTCACCATCACAATCGGCGCAATTGTCATCGCGGTGGTCCGCTACAAATTGGTCGAGCGGCAAAACCGTGCGCGCGCCCGCTCCGAGAGTGCGGAGCGCCACCGCGTCGCAGAGAGCAACCAGCGCACCTCCGTGCAGAGCCGCCGCGCGCGCGAGCGCACCTCGAGCGTGTCCGTGCAGGAGCTGCTCAACCGCGCGAAGACCGAGCGCGAGAAAAACCCGCGCCCGCAGCGAACGCGGGGCGGGTTGAACGACAACCTCTACGACTAGCGCCTAGCCCGCGGTATTTTCCTTCGTGCGCCGCGCACGCAGATCGCGAGGCAGCGCGAACGTGATGGTTTCCACCGTGGTGGTGACCTCTTCGACGTCGGTGTAGCCGCGCTCCGCAAGGAAGTCCACGACCTGGCCCACCAGGATCTCGGGGACGGACGCACCGGACGTGACACCGACGGTGTTCACGCCCTCGAGCCACGCCTCGTCAATCTGCGAGGCGTAATCCACCAGGTGCGAGTCTTTCGCACCGGCCTCCAGCGCCACCTCGACCAGGCGCTTGGAATTCGACGAGTTCTGCGAGCCGACCACCACAACCAGGTCTGAGTCCGCCGCGATCTTCTTCACCGCAGCCTGCCGGTTTTGGGTGGCGTAGCAAATGTCATCGCTCGGCGGGTCCTGCAGGTGCGGGAAGCGCTCCTTGAGTTTGGTCACGATCTCCATCGTCTCGTCCACGGACAGCGTGGTCTGGGAGAGCCACACCAGCTTCTGGTCCTGCAGCGACTCCGGCAGGCTCTCCACTCCCTCGACGCCGTCGACCAGGTGCGTCACCTCCGGTGCCTCACCCGCGGTGCCCTCGACCTCCTCGTGGCCCTCGTGGCCGACGAGCAGGATGTGGAAGCCGTCGCGGGCGAAGCGCTTCGCCTCGTTGTGCACCTTGGTCACCAGCGGGCACGACGCGTCAAGCGTGCGCAGGTTCAGGTTCGCGGCGGACTCACGCACCGCCGGCGAAATCCCGTGCGCGGAAAAGACAAGGTGTGCGCCCTCCGGCACCTCGTCGGTCTCATCAACAAAAATTACACCGCGCTGCTCAAGGGTCTCCACAACGTACTTGTTGTGCACGATCTGTTTGCGCACGTAGACGGGCGCGCCGTACCTTTCCAGCGCCTTCTCCACCGTCTCTACCGCGCGATCCACCCCGGCGCAGTAGCCGCGAGGCGCAGCAAGAAGAACTTTTTTACCCTGATCAGTCATGGAACCGACAGTACCCAATCTGCGTCTAAAAGAATAGGCGGCTTCGCACGGCCCGGGGCGCTGCGTACGTGGCGGCGGTGGCGTCGAGAAGCGCTCTGCCCGTGTGCCGTGCGAGTGCGCTGTGTAAGTTCGGCTTTGGAAGAAAGGAGAAAAGGTGGCAGAAACCGCGAAAGAGAAGACCACGCCCGAGGCGCCATGGTCAGTCTCCAAGCTCAACACCACCGTGAAGGGGTGGATCGAGCGGCTCGGGTGGCTGTGGGTTGAGGGGCAGCTGGCCCAGATCAACGCGAAGCCAACCTGGAAGCTGTCCTACCTGGTGCTGCGCGACACGCAGGAACAGGTCAGCGTACAGCTCACCGTCAACTCGGGCATGTTGCGCGACATGCCGACCCCGCTGAAGGAAGGCGACCGCGTTGTCGTGCGCGGCAAGCCCGCGTTCTACGCCGGGCGCGGCACGTTTTCTATGTGGGTCACGGAGATTCGCCACGTCGGTGAGGGTGAGCTGCTCGCGCGCATCGAGCAGCTGCGCAAGCAGCTCGCCGCGGAGGGGCTGTTCGACCCTGCCCGGAAGCAGCGGCTGCCGTACCTGCCCACCACGATCGGGCTGATCACCGGCAAGGGCTCGGCCGCGGAGCGCGACGTGCAGTCCGTGGCGCAGCAGCGCTGGCCTGCAGTGCAGTTCCGCACCATCAATACCCCGGTGCAAGGCGCACTCGCGGTGCCGGCCATTATCGAGGCACTCGAGCAGCTCGACCGCAACCCGGACGTGGACGTCATCATCATCGCCCGCGGCGGCGGCTCGGTGGAGGACCTGCTGCCCTTTTCGGAGGAGGCGCTCCAGCGCGCGGTCGCGGCCGCGCGCACTCCGGTGGTTTCCGCCATCGGCCACGAGCCGGACACGCCGGTGCTGGACAACGTCGCGGACCTGCGCGCGGCAACGCCCACCGATGCGGCCAAGCGCGTCGTGCCCGACGTGGCGCAGGAGCGCGCGCTTATCGCGGAGGCGCGCCAGCGCTCCGCGGCGGCGCTGCGCGGCTGGGTGCGGCGCGAGCGGGACAGCCTCGCTGCGGTGCGGAGTCGCCCCGCGCTCGCGGACCCCATGTCCCCCATCACCAGGCGGCGCGACGAACTCGAGCGCGCTCGCACGCAGATTCGCCGCGATGTGACGTACCTGCTGCAGCAGGAGCGCAGCGGCGTGGCGTCGTTACGCGCGCAGGTTGCGGCGCTCGGCCCCTCCGCGACACTCGCGCGCGGGTACTCGATTGTCCAGGTCCTGCCCCGCGACGGCAGCGGGCCGGACGTGGTCACCAGCATTGAACAGGCACCGCCCGGGGCGCAGCTGCGCATCCGCGTGGGCGACGGCTCTATTACCGCGGCCTCGATGGCCAACACACCAGCAGATTAAAGGAGACACTATGGCAGACAACACTTTCGGCGCGGGCGAGGCCGGCGAGAACGCGTTCCCGGACCCGCAGGACCTCAGCTACGAGCAGGCCCGCGACGAGCTCATTGAGACGGTAAAAATCCTGGAGCTCGGCCAGATGAGCCTCGACGAGTCACTTAAGTACTGGGAGCGCGGCGAGGCGCTTGCCAAGCGGTGCGAGGTGCTTCTCGACGGAGCGTCGCAGCGCGTCGAAGCCGCCATCCAATCCCGCTCCGGGGACGGCGACGACGGCAACGCGTCCAATTAACTCTGCGCCGGCAGCGGTGCCGCGGTGAGCGCCGCCTCAATCAGCGCGCGGAACTCCTCCTCGGTGCCGGCGCCCGTGACGAGGAACCGCGACTGCCCGGCGTCGACGGCCCACAGGTCGCGCACGTCGTCGGACGCAGAGGTGTACACCTGCGCTTCCGTGCCGCCCACGTCAACGGAGCGCTGCAGCTCGCGCGGTTTCTGGTCGGCCCCCCGCACCGCCTTGTCCAGCGGGGCGCCCGTCTGCGTCAGCTGGAGGTAGCCCCCGTCGGCCGTGACCCAGCCGACGGTCGGCGCGGGCGCCTGCTCGATCATCGCGCGGCGGGCGGAGTTGGTCACCCAGCCCGCCGGCGCCTCGGGGTACACCACCGGGAAGTCCACGGAGCGGGCCTCCATGTCCAGGAACGTACGCGCGTCGACCTCCTGCACCGGCCCCTGCTCCGGCTTGCCGGGGTTGAACGTGCACAGACCGGTCGCGCCGACCGCCACGAGCATGATCACCACGATCAACACCATGTTGAGCGCGATGTTTCGTCCGTCCTGAAAGATGCGGGTGCTGCTGTTACTTGCCACGTAGGCCAGTATGGCACGCGGCGTGGTCCACCCCCGAATTTGTCAGCCGCCGCGGCCGCAGCGACGCGCGGGCCGCGCATCCGCCCTGCTGGGGTGCATCTTCCCCCGAATTGGTGGAATTCGGTGCCGAAACCGGGCGCAAAAGTGCGACAATGAGACGGTGCGGTGTGGTGTCGGTTCACCCCCGTTGATGTTCGATGCATGTATTTACGCCCAGGAGGCCACATTTCGATGTCTGAATCGAAGTCCACAGAGTACGTCCCCGACCGCAACCTTGCGATGGAGCTCGTCCGCGTCACGGAGGCCGCAGCGCTGGCCTCGGGGCGCTGGGTTGGCCGCGGGAAGAAGAACGAGGGCGACGGCGCGGCCGTCGACGCGATGCGCAAGATGATCAACTCCGTGAGCATGGACGGCGTCATCGTGATTGGCGAGGGCGAGAAGGACGAGGCCCCCATGCTCTTCAACGGCGAGCAGGTAGGCAACGGCGAGGGCGCCCGCGTCGACCTGGCGGTGGACCCGGTCGACGGGACCCGCCTCATGGCGGAGGGCCGCCCGAACGCTATTTCCGTCATCGCCGCTGCGGACCGCGGGGCGATGTACAACCCGAAGGACGCGTTCTACATGAACAAGATTGCGGTCGGCCCGGAGGCCGCCGGCCACATCGACATCACCGCGTCTGTCGCCGAGAACGTCCAGTCCGTCGCGAAGGCGAAGGGCGTGCGCCCGAACGAGGTCACGGTGGTCGTGCTGGACCGCCCGCGCCACAAGCAGCTTGTCGACGAAATCCGCGCCGCCGGCGCCAAAGTCCGCTTCATCATGGACGGCGACGTCGCTGGCGCCATCGCCGCCGCGCAGGACACCAACTCCATCGACATGGCCATGGGCGTCGGCGGCACCCCGGAGGGCGTCATCACCGCGTGCGCGCTGAAGTGCCTGGGCGGCGACATCCAGGGCATGCTGGCTCCGCAGTCCGAGGAGGAGCGCGAGAAGGTGCTCGCCGCGGGCCACGACCTCGACCACGTTCTGACCATCGACGAGCTGGTCACCTCCGATAACTGCTACTTCGCCGCCACCGGCGTGACCAACGGCGACATGCTGCGCGGCGTGTCCTACCGCAAGAACGGCGCCACCACCCGCTCCCTGGTGATGCGCTCCAAGTCCGGCACGGTCCGCTACGTGGAGTCCCTGCACAAGCTGGCCAAGCTGCAGCAGTACTCCGTCGTCGACTACTCGGACCCCACCCACGAGTAGCGCCCCTCCCCCACATCGGGCGGTCGCGAACTGGGACGACCGCACCCGGCGGGAAAAAGGGGCATAATCGTGAGCTCAAGAATATTGTGACCAACCACGCAAGTAAGTAAAGGACGTTAGTTATGACAGAACAGCAGTACCGCATCGAGCATGACACTATGGGCGAGGTCAAGGTGCCTGTCGACGCCCTCTGGCGCGCCCAGACCCAGCGCGCCGTCGAGAACTTCCCCATCTCCGGCCGCGGCCTGGAAGACCAGCAGATCCGCGCTCTCGGCCTGCTCAAGGCTGCCTGCGCGCAGGTGAACAAGGACCTGGGCAAGCTGGACGCCGAGAAGGCGGACGCAATCATTGCCGCCGCGAAGGAGATCGCTGACGGCAAGCACAACGACCAGTTCCCCATCGACGTGTTCCAGACCGGCTCCGGCACCTCGTCCAACATGAATACCAACGAGGTCATCGCCTCCATCGCGAAGGCGAACGGCGTTGAGGTCCACCCGAACGACGACGTCAACATGGGCCAGTCCTCCAACGACACCTTCCCCACCGCGACCCACGTGGCGGCGACGGAAGCCGCGGTCCAGGACCTGATTCCGGGCCTCGAGGTCCTGCAGAAGTCCCTGGCCGCAAAGGCTGACGAGTGGCACGAGGTCGTCAAGTCCGGCCGCACCCACCTCATGGACGCCACCCCGGTGACCCTGGGCCAGGAGTTCTCCGGCTACGCCCGCCAGATCGAGCTGGGCATCCAGCGCGTCCAGGGCACTGTCGAGCGCCTCGGCGAGCTGGCCATCGGCGGCACGGCCGTCGGCACCGGCATCAACACGCCGGCCGAGTTCGGCAGCAAGGTCACCGAGGAGCTGAAGAAGCTCACCGGTGTTGACGCCCTGTCCGAGGCGGCCAACCACTTCGAGGCCCAGGCGAACCGCGACGCGCTCGTCGAGTTCTCGGGCGCGATGCGCTCCGTGGCCGTTTCCTTCTACAAGATCGCTAATGACATCCGCCTGATGGGCTCCGGCCCGCTCGCAGGCTTCGGCGAGATCCACCTCCCGGACCTGCAGCCGGGCTCCTCCATCATGCCGGGCAAGGTCAACCCGGTGCTGTGCGAGACCGCCACCCAGGTCTCCGCCCAGGTCATCGGCAACGACGCCGCGATCGCCTTCGGCGGCACCCAGGGCCAGTTCGAGCTCAACGTCTTCATCCCGATGATGGCGCGCAACGTCCTCGAGTCCTCGCGTCTGCTGGCCAACACGGCCCGCCAGTTTGCCACCAAGCTTGTCGACGGGATCGAGCCCGACGTCGAGCGCATGCGCGGCCTTGCCGAGTCCTCCCCGTCCATCGTGACCCCGCTGAACTCCGCGATTGGTTACGAGAACGCGGCGAAGGTGGCCAAGCACGCGATCAAGGAGGGCATCACCATCCGCCAGGCCGTGATCGACCTCGGCTTCGTCGATGGCGAGAAGCTCACCGAAGAGGAGCTGGACAAGCGCCTCGACGTGCTCTCGATGGCCAACACCGATCGCAACTAATCGGCCCCGCCGGTTAGGATAAGTCCCCAGTATCACTACCGAGCTGGGGACTTTTTCATGCCTGATTCCTTTTCCGAGCTGCGCCACGCGGGCGGCTCCAACAAGCCGTGGGTCGCCGGCGGCGTCTTCGCGCTCGCGCTCGCCCTCATCGGCGTCGCGCTCGCCGCCGCGTACTGGTCAAGCAACCCGCACAACAGTTCCCTCCCGGCCACGGTTACCGTCACCGCGCAGCCGTCCGCGCCCGGCCCGGACCTCGCCCCGGCGGGCACCTACTCCGGCACCTTCGTCCGCCTCGCGGAGACCACCGATGGTGCGAATACGCTATCGTGGCCGGTCGTCGCCACGTTCGGCGGCGGCACGGCGACCGTCACCTACCCAAACAGCGGGTGCAGTGCGCTTATCGACGCCACGCTCCACCATCACCCACTCACCGACAAGTGCGAGACCGCGAACGGCGCCGACGCGCGCTGGGAGGTTGCTGTGCCCGACAACGGGCTCGTCGAGCTCACCTACCTTGAGGACGACCAGCGGATCGCCGGCGGCACCCTCTCAATCGGGTTTGACCGGGCATAAACAGACGATTTGCCAAACTTTGCACTGAGTGTAAGATTGCACTCCGTGCAAAATTCACAGTCTTCCGCAAACGCGTGGGAGGTGAAGCGACAGCGCACCAGGCGGCGCATCTTTGAAGCGGCTATGGACCTGGTCGAGGCACACGGAATCGACAACACGACCGTCGAGGACATCTGCCAAGCCGCCGACATCTCCCGGCGCACCTTTTTCAACTACATGGACTCCAAGGACCACGCAATCCTTGGAGCATTCCCCTTCGATCTCACCGAAGACGGGCTCGAGGCCATCGCGTCAACGCCCTCGGACAACCTTGTCGCGCTCATCATCGAGTCGCTCGAGGAGCACCCCGAGGCCGCAGACCAAGAGCACCTCGCCCGTCGGCGCAAGCTACTCCACCAGCACGTGGAGCTTGAGAGCGCCGCGATGGTTCGCAAAAGGGAGGCGATGAAGGCATTGTGGCGTGCCGTCGATAAGCACTTTGCACAACATCCGCAAGACCGAAAGCTCGACGGACCGGTCGAGGAAGAAATCCACGCAGTTGTGGAGATCTTCTTCTTCGCCGTCTCCCGCTATCTCCACCTTCCGGAACGACCGGAAGGCACCCTGAAAGCCAACCTGCTGCGCGCAGGCGCCATGTTTACTGAGTTTACAAAGGAACTGAAATGGAACAATCCGGTAACTCCGGCGTAACAACCGGGAGCACCGTCGTTGAAGGCGGTGCAAAGCAACACATTGGACTGATTTTCACGGCCCTCCTGCTCACCATGCTGATGAGCTCCATGGGCCAGATGATCTTCTCCACCGCCCTGCCGACCATCGTCGGCGAACTCGGCGGCGTTGACCACATGAGCTGGGTCATCTCCGCGTTCCTCATCACCATGACCATCGCGATGCCGATCAACGGCAAGTTTGGCGACGGCCTGGGACGCAAGTGGTTTTACGTCGGCTCGATCGGCCTCTTCGTCATCGGCTCCGCCCTGGGCGGCTTCGCGCACACCATGACGCTGCTTATCATCGGCCGCGCCGTGCAGGGCCTTGGTGCCGGCGGCATGATGGTGAACTCGCAATCCATCATCGCCGAGGTCGTCCCCGCCCGCGAACGCGGCAAGTACATGGGCGTTATGGGCGCCATGTTCGGCGTCGCCTCCGTGCTCGGCCCTGTCCTGGGCGGCTGGTTCACCGACGGCCCGGGCTGGCGCTGGGGCCTGTGGATGAACATCCCGCTCGGCATTCTGGCCATGCTGGTTTCTGCCTCCGTCCTTCGCCTGCGCAAGGGTTCCGAGGGCCCGCTTAACGCCGACTGGCTCGGCATGGTGCTGATGATTATCGGCACCACCAGCCTGATCCTCACCACCACATGGGGCGGTACCCAGTACGAGTGGGGCAGCACGACCATCCTGACCACGATCGCTATCGCCGTGGTTGCCATCGTCGCATTCGTCTTCGTTGAGCTGCGTGCGAAGAACCCGATGATCCCGATGGGCCTGTTCAAGAACCGGAACATGGCGCTCACCACCGCCGCCGGCACGGTGCTCGGGATGGCAATGGTCGGCGCACTCGCCTACCTGCCCACCTACCTGCAGATGGTGCACGAGATGACCCCGACGAACGCGGGTCTCATGATGATTCCGATGGTGCTGGGCATGCTGGGCACCGGCATGACCGTCGGCTTTGTCATCTCTCGCACCGGCCGCTACAAGATGTACCCGCTGGTGGGTATGGCCATCACCACCGTCGGCATGTTCCTCTTCTCCCGCCTCACCGTCGAGACCTCGCTGGTCATGCTGGGCATCTACATGTTCATCTTCGGCTTCGGCCTCGGCCTGGTCATGCAGGTGCTGGTCCTGATCGTGCAGAACTCCTTCCCGGTTGCCATGGTCGGCACCGCGACGGCGACGAACAACTTCTTCCGCCAGCTCGGTTCCTCCATCGGCGCCTCCCTGGTTGGCTCGCTGTTCATCCACAACATGCGCACCCACATGGAGGAGCGCATGCCTGAGGCGATGGCACAGCTGCCGCCCGAGCAGGCGCAGGCGATCGGCCAGCAGTTCAGCGGCGGCAGCAGCAACCTCACGCCGCACCAGGTGGCGCAGCTGCCCGACGCGATCCGCGAGGTCGTGCTGACCAGCTACAACGACGGCCTCACCCCGGTCTTCCTGATGATCGTGCCGCTCGCCGTCATCGCCTTCCTCCTGCTCATCCCGATCACTGAGGATCCGCTGAAGGAAACTGTGGACTAGGAAGAGCCACTGACCAACACAAAGGAGCCACCCTGGCACTCGCCAGGGTGGCTCCTTTTCTGCGTTCTTCGGACCTACTTTTCGTCGGGTTTTGGCAGCAGCAGCTCGTATATGTCGGAGTCGCGCCACTCGCCGGCGCGCTCGCCGTACGTCATCTTCGCCATGTGGTGGAAGGTGCCGATCTTTTCAAACCCGCGGGAGATGTGCAGGCCCGCGGAGCCGGTGTTCTCCGGGAAGATCCACGAGTGAATCGACCACTTGTCCAGCGCAACGCAGGTCTCGATCAGCTTGTCCAGCAGCGCGCCGGACACGCCCATGCCGCGCGAATCGGGGTGCGTGTAGATCGAATCCTCAACCACGCCATGGAACACGCTTCGCGACGACGCCTTCGCCGCGGCAACCCAACCGAGCACCTTGTCGTCGTCAAGCGCATCAACGGCGACGAAAACGGTCTCGATGATCTTACCGCGGGAGAACGCCTCCCACGTCTGCCCCTTCGTCTCGTAGGTGGCGTTTCCAGTGCTCAAGCCCATCTCATAGATCTCACGGACCTGCGGGTAGTCCTCAGGGCGGATCGGACGAATATTAAAACCGTTTTTGGCCATGCGCACTATTGTCATGGCCTTCGAAGTAGCGCGCAAACCGCGCACGAAAAACGCCCCACCACCAGGGTTTTCCTGGTAATGGGGCGCGAGCTATAGCGTAACGCTACGCCAGACTAGTGCTGGTTGATGATCGGGCCGAACTCGCCGTTGTCGCCGCGGGTCCACTCGATGGTGCCGTGCTCGAACTCCTGGATCCAGCCAGACTCGGACGGCAGCGGGGTCTCCGCCTCGAGCGGGAAGCCGAGGGTCTCGGCGTGGTTGCCGTTGATCCACTCGTTCGCAATCTCGCCCCAGATCGGCGCGCCGCCGGTGTTCTCGTTCCAGGTGACGTAGTGCTCGCCGTCGTAGGAGACGATCCAGCCGTTCGCGGTCTCCTCGATGGAAGCCGGCTCGCCCCATGCCGGGTCGGCGTACTTATCGATGGCCGCCGCCAGATCGTTCGGGACCATCGCGGTCTCGCCGTCCGCGGTAGCGATTTCGGTGGTGCCACCCTCAGCGCCGACAGCAGCGCCCGCGCCTGCAGCGCCCTCGGCACCCTCAGCGCCGTCCTCGGCGCCAGCGGTCTCGGTGGCGGTAGCGGTCTCGGTCGCGGTCTCCTCGACCACGGTGGTGCCGTTCTCGCTGTCGCCCTCGTCGGAGGAGCAAGCGACCAGGCCGGTGGCCAGGGTCAGCGCAGCTGCGGAAGCGACGATCTTGCGGGAGATGCTCATAAACAAAACCTTTCGTTGTGTCGTTTACGTGACGTGACCATTATGCAAGCTATACATTCCCACGCCGTTTTACCCCACCCGAACGGGGGTAAACTCTCCCGCTCCCCTTACAGAATCCTGCACTATCCCCATGGATAGCAAACAAAAAGTGTGCACATCCCGCACTAGTTCCGTCCGCGCCGCCTTCCCCGTCCACGCGGCTGGATCGCTTTCCCCTTCTTCCCCTTCTTCCGCTTCTTGTGGCTCTTGTGGCTCTTCTGGGCCGCGTTGGCGCGCGAGGACCGCACCGAGCGCCCCTTGGTGATCCCCACGAAGTCCTGGATCGCGTCGCAGTCGTCGTCCTTGCGCCACACCAGCGCGATCGGCGTCGGCGCGACCGATGGTCCCGCCACCTCGAGCGGCACGACCTGCTTCTTCGATAGGTGCTTGAGCAACGGCAGCGGTCCGTACGCCACACCGACGTTCGCGGCGACGACCTGCAGCGCTTCGCGCAGCGCGTCTACGTCGGGCCGGTGCGAAAACGGCAGGTTGACGTACTCATCGGCGAGGTCCGATTCCGCGACCTGCTCCCCCACCTCCGCGTACACGGAGTCCTTGGGCACGGCGACCCCGGGGGCTTCCTCGTAGAGGCGGACCATGTGGAAGTCTTCGCTCGCGGCGTCGAGGCGCGGGTCCGGGAGGCGGAGCAAGGCGACGGTGGGTGGGGACGAGGGGGCGTCGATAAGCACTGCCCAGGGGTCGGCGGCATCGATGGCCTCGACGGAGTCCCCCGTGGCCTCCTGATAGCGCCGGATCCATTTGCTGGGCGCGGAACCTGTGACGAAGACGAGGGAGAGCATGCCCAGAATGCTACCGTGTGCAGCATGAGCAATGAGACGCCCTCCAGCACGGCCATGAAGCCGGAAACCGCCGCGAAGAAGCTCGGTGTGTATCTGCCCGCCACCCCGCAGGAGTTTCAGGACGGGTCGGTTACCCATGCTGAGCTGCGAGAGCTCCAGCAGAATCCACCCGAGTGGCTGCAGGAGCTGCGCCACAACGGGCCGCACCCCCGCCCCGAGGTCGCCCGCAAGCTGGGCATTTCCATCACCGCGCTGAAGAAGCACGAGATGGACCGCCCGCTGACCTCCAAGGAGATCAGCGAGCTGCTGGCAGACCAGCCGGAGTGGCTGCGCGAGGCCCGCGCGGCGCACGCCGAGCAGCGCAGCGACAACTAGCGCCCTAGAGCATCTTCCAGTCTTCGAGGCCCGGGTAGAGCGGGTACTTCTCCGCCAGCGCGTCGACGCGCGCGTGCAGGGCCTCGGTGTCGGCGGCCTCGCCCTTGATCAGGGCCTCCGCAATAATCTCTGCGACCTCGGTGAAGTCCTCCTTCCCAAAGCCGCGGGTGGCCAGCGCGGAGGTGCCGATGCGCAGGCCGGAGGTGACCTTCGGCGGGCGCGGGTCGAACGGCACGGCGTTGCGGTTCACGGTAATGCCCGCGCTGTGCAGCAGGTCCTCCGCCTGCTGGCCGTCCATCTTGGAGTTGCGCAGGTCCACGAGGACCAGGTGCACGTCGGTGCCGCCGGAGACGACGTCCACGCCGGCCTCCTTCGCATCCGGTTGGGTGAGGCGGTCGGCGAGGATGCGTGCGCCCTCGATGGTGCGCTCCTGACGGTCCTTGAACTCCGGCATGCCGGCGATCTTGAACGCGGTCGCCTTGGCCGCCACCACGTGCATCAGCGGGCCGCCCTGCTGGCCGGGGAAGACCGCGGAGTTGAGCTTCTTGTTCAGGTCCTCGTCGTTGGTGAGGATGAAGCCGGAGCGCGGGCCGCCGATGGTCTTGTGCACCGTGGAGGACACGACGTGGGCGTGCGGCACCGGCGACGGGTGCAGCCCGGCGGCAACCAGGCCCGCAAAGTGCGCCATGTCGACCCACAGGTACGCGCCGACTTCGTCCGCGATGGAGCGGAACTCGGCGAAATCCTCGTGGCGTGGGTAGGCGGACCAACCGGCGATGATCACCTTCGGCTTGACCTCGCGCGCCTGCTCGCGCAGCTTCGCCATGTCGATGGTGTGGGTGTCCTGCTCCACCTCGTAGGCCGCGACGTTGTAAAGACGGCCGGAGAAGTTGATCTTCATGCCGTGGGTGAGGTGGCCGCCGTGCGCCAGGCTGAGTCCCAGGATCGTATCGCCCGGCTCCGCCAGCGCCATGAGGACGGCGGCGTTAGCCTGCGCGCCGGAGTGCGGCTGCACGTTGGCAAACTTCGCGCCGAAGACCTGCTTTGCGCGCTCCTGGGCCAGTTCCTCCACCACGTCGACGTGCTCGCAGCCGCCGTAGTAGCGCTTGCCCGGGTAGCCCTCGGCGTACTTGTTGGTCAGCACAGAGCCCTGTGCCTGCAGGACGGCGCGCGGCACGAAGTTCTCGGACGCGATCATCTCCAGGGTGTTGCGCTGCCGGCTCAGCTCGTTGACGATGGCCTCGTGTACTTCGGGGTCGAAGGTGGCGAGGTCCTGGTAACGGAAGTCTTCAGACACGTGCTCCGGGTCCTTTCAATGGTTCAAGATTCGATGGCAAAATCCCCGCAGCGCGGTGACTTTCTAGCAGTATAAACGCCACCCCACACCCACGGGGGCAACTTCCAGCCCTCTTCAAGCCCTCTTCAAGCCCTGCCCTGAGCGCGAGCAGTGTTCCAGCGAGTGGAACAATGGGGCCCATGGCTCAAGGTGTACGGGGAGCGGACTCAAGCCCCTATCTGGACTTCCACCGCCAGGATTGGCGCGAGCGCCGCGCGACGATGCCGCAGGTGCTCACCGCCGAGGAGGCGGAGAAGCTCAGCGGTATCGGCGAAAACCTTGACTTGCAGGAGGTCGAGGACATCTACCTCCCCTTATCGCGTCTCATCCACCTCCAGGTCCGCGCCCGCCAGAAGCTCACCAACGCCACCGAGACCTTCATCGGCGGCGACCCCGGCCACGTCCCATTCATCATCGGCCTGGCCGGTTCGGTGGCCGTGGGCAAGTCGACCACTGCGCGCGTGCTCCAACTCCTGCTGCAGCGCTGGGAGTCGCACCCCCGCGTGGACCTGATCACCACGGACGGGTTCCTCTACCCCACCGAGGTCCTCCAGGAGCGCAACCTCATGTCGCGCAAGGGCTTCCCGGAATCCTACGATCGCCGCAACCTCATGCGCTTTGTCACTGAGGTCAAATCCGGCCAGCCCGTGGTCAAGGCGCCCATCTACTCGCACACGGCGTACAACATCCTGCCCGGTGAGTACATCGAGGTCCGCCAGCCCGACATCCTCATCCTCGAGGGCCTCAACGTCCTCCAGACCGGCCCCACGCTCATGGTCTCGGATCTGTTCGACTTCTCAATCTACGTGGATGCCTCGGTCGAGCACATCGAGCACTGGTACATCTCGCGCTTTCTCAAGCTGCGCCACACCGCGTTCCGCGAGCCGGGCGCCCACTTCGCCGACTACGCCCAGCTTGATGATGCCCAGGCGACCCACCGCGCCCGCGAAATCTGGCAGACCATCAACCTGCCGAACCTGGTGGAAAACATCTTGCCCACGCGCCCCCGCGCCTCGCTTGTGCTGCGCAAGGGCTTCGACCACACGGTGCAGCGCGTGCGCATGCGCAAGCTGTAGCGCTTGTCAGCGCCCCCTACTTCCCGAACCGACGCGACCGCTGGGAGTACTCGCGCAGCGCGCGCAGGAAGTCGATCTTGCGGAACGCGGGCCAGTACGTATCCGTAAACCAGATTTCGGAGTAGGCGGCCTGCCAGAGCAAGAATCCGGACAGCCGCTGCTCGCCCGAGGTGCGGATGACCAGGTCGGGGTCCGGTTGACCCGAGGTATAGAGGTGCTCCCCGATCGAGTCCACCGTGACCGCCTCAGCCAGCGCGTCCGTCGTGGCGCCGCGGGCGGCTTCGTCCCGGATGAGGGAACGCACCGCGTCCACGATTTCCTGGCGCCCGCCGTAGCCGACGGCGATGTTGACGGTCAGCCCCGCCTTCCCCGTGGTTGACTCCGCGGAGCGCTGCATGCGCTCCACCACGTCCGGAGGCAGCAGGTCGAGGTGGCCGACGAGGCGCACGCGGCACGAATAGTGTTCCGTCGCGAGGTCCTCGATCACGTCAGAGATGATGTCAAAGAGCAGCTCCACCTCTTCGGAGGTGCGCTGGAGGTTCTCCGTGGAGAGCAGGTAGAGCGTGACCACGTCGACGTCCATTTCCGCGGACCAGCGCACCAGCTCGCCGATCTTCGCGCCGCCCGCTCGGTGCCCCTGGGAGATGTCGGTCAGCCCGGCCTCGCGCGCCCAACGACGGTTCCCGTCCGCCATCACAGCGATATGCTTAGGCCGCTTCTTGCCGCGCAGCTCGCGCTTCAAGCGCAGCTCGTACAGCGGGTACAGCACCTTCTCCAGCAACGTCACAGTCCTCACTCTACTCATGTGGCGCGCCCGCGCTTAGAAAATACGCTTCTTCCCGAGGTCCAGCACGCCGGCCTCGCGCATCGCGGCGTCCAGCGCCTCCTGGTCGAACGGGTCGATCCCGTGCGCCTCGGCGAACTGCTGGCGGCGCCGGAACCGCGAGTAGCGGCGGTGGAAGGCAAACCCGAGCGAGAGGATCACCACGGCCAGCACCACCAGGATGAGCAGGCCGATTGGCGATGCCTTGCCAAAGTCCGGCCCCACCGGGGTCTCCGCGGGCGCCTGCGCGAGCACGTAGCTCGACGCGTTCACCGCGGACGCGGTCAACGATGCTGTGAACCCAATGCTCATTTCTCGGCCTCCTCCTCGATTCCGGCGAACAGGTCGTCCTCCGGCAAGTACGTTTTCACCCTGGTCTGCGCGAGCTCGAACTCCTCGGTGGGCCAGGCGTCTCGCTGGTCCTGCACCGAGCTGGCCAAAAACGCGCCGGCCGGGTCAATCTGGGTGGCGTGCGCGGTGAGCGCCGCCTCGCGCTGCGCGAAGTACTCGCCGCACTCCACCTGCGTGGTCACGCGGCTCATCACGTCGGCCTGGTTCTGCTCCCAGCGCGCAATCATCAGCTCGTACGGGCTCGGCTTACCCTGCGCGTAGAGTCGCTCCTGCAGCAGACGCATCCGCTGCAGGATAAACCCGTGGCTGTAATACAGCTTCAGCGGCGTCCACGGCTCACCCGCCTCGGGCGCAAACTCCGGATCCCCCGCCTTTTCCCAGGCCAGCATGGAAATCGTGTGCACCATGATGTGGTCCGGGTGCGGGTAGCCACCGTTTTCGTCGTAGGTGATAATGACGTGCGGGCGGAATGCGCGTATCGACGCCACCAGCTTGGCCGCCACCGCCTCCGGATCCTGCACGGCGAACGACCCCTCTGGCAACGGGGGCAGCGGGTCCCCTTCCGGCAGCCCGGAGTCCTGGTAGCCCATCCACTCGTGCTCGACGCCGAGTGCTTCAACCGCGCGGGCCATCTCCCGCTCGCGAACCTGGATGAGGTTGTCCAGCACCCCCGGGCGATCCATAGCTGGGTTCAAAATGTCGCCCCGGCGGCCGTCAGTGCAGGTGACCACCTTGACGCGATTGCCTTCCGCCGCGTACTTCGCCATCGTCGCCGCGCCCTTAGACGATTCGTCGTCCGGGTGTGCGTGGATTGCCATCAGCCGCAAACCAGTCACGAGAACTCCAACTTTTGTAGGGGGCAGTGCTTCAACTCCGGCCCATCTTAGTACCATCAAGTGCGAAGCAATCGTTCGCTCCCGTGCCGCTAACCCAGAAGGAGAGGTCGCCGCAGTGTCCACTACCTCGAATACATCCGCAGCACCAGGCAACGGCGGTACTTCGCGTACGCGGTACGGAGGGGGCACGGGGGCGTCGACAAGCAAACTGCCCGGGCGCATCATGGCGATCGCTGCGGTGCTGCTGGTGGGTTTTGCCATTTTTGCCGTGGCACGCGTGATGAGCGAGCGGTCCGCGCAGCCGATCAGCGCAGATTTCATTTCGCAGGAGAAGGTCGATGACTCGACCTCGCGGCTGTGGATCGACGTGACCCGCGAAGATACTGACGTGCCGTCCTATTGCATCGTCACCGCGGTGGACTACCACCACGCGGAGATCGGTCGCCGTGAAGTGGTCATCCCCGCGGGGGGCGAGGAAATGGAGCGACTCGCCGTTGACATGCCGGTGCGCGGCGATCTCGCGTCGGGGCGCGTCTACGGGTGCTCGGAGAAGACTCCGGACTATATGGACGCGGAAAGCGCCTACTACGCGGCCCGGTAGCCTGCGGGCGGTGTGTTAAGATCCGCCTGTATATTTGTACGAGTATGACCACGTAATCCGTCGGACTGGGCCCGGCCTGGGAAACAGGCGGGCTCGTTTTTGACGTATGAGGGAAGGGTTTTCCGCATGGCTGAGACGCAAAAGCAGTACATCACCCCGGAAATGAAGGACAAGCTCGAGGCAGAGCTGCAGCAGCTGATTGATAACCGCCCGGTGATCGCTGCTGAGATCAACGAGCGCCGCGAGGAGGGCGACCTCAAGGAGAACGCGGGCTACGACGCGGCTCGTGAGCAGCAGGACCAGGAAGAGGCCCGCATCAAGCAGATCTCCGAACTGCTGGCCAACTCCACCACCGAGCGCACCGGCGTCATCGAGGGCGTCGCGCACGTCGGTTCCGTCGTGCACGTGTACTACAACGGCGACGAGAACGATAAGGAGACCTTCCTCATCGGTACCCGCGCTGCATCCACCGACAACAAGGACCTGGAGACCTACTCCGAGAACTCCCCGCTTGGCGCAGCCGTCGTCGGCGCCTCCGAGGGCGATACGCGGAAGTACACCGCGCCGAACGGCCGCGAGATTTCGGTGACGATTCTCTCCGCGGAGCCGTATGATTCTGTTAAGGCTTCCACGCCGCGCGACTAGTACCACTAGCACGCAGCCTCATCCCCGCTTTATTGCACGCTCTTAGAACTAACTGAAGGATCAAACCTGTGATTTCCGTTTCCCGTAAGGCCGCGGCCGGCATGCTCGCCGTGGCAGCAGTTTCCCTCTCCGCCTGCCACCCGCCGCACCAGGTTGACTCCGCCGAGAAGGTCGACACGGCGAAGAGCCAGGACCCGGATTCGCTGGCTTCCTACGGCGCGACCCCGTCCGGCACCGCAGCTGCATCCGGCACCGCTACCGCGTCTGGCACCGCATCCGCGCAGCCGACCACTATCACGGCCTCTGACGGCACCCCCACCATCGCCAACTGCGGCGCCGTCGAGCTGGAGCGCCCGACCGAGCTGGTGCTGGATTGCACCGACCAGGGCAACCTGCTGCGCGACATCGTCTGGGATTCCTGGGAGGCCGACGCCGCTACCGGCACCGGCACCCGCGTGGCCCCGGGCCAGGAGCCGGAGAACATCGCCGTCTCCCTGTCCGAACCGGAGATTGTCAACGGCGTACTGGCCTACACCACGATCACCGTGGACGGCGCGCAGGTGTACCCGGAGCGCGACATGTAACTTCGCCCCGCCTCAGGGCACGCGAAACGCGCCCGGCCCGCAACCTTGATTCCTTGCAAGGTGCGGGCCGGGCGCGTTTGGTATTCAGTGATTAATCATCATTGAAGATGGACAGGAAGCGCAGAATCTCGGTGTAGAGCCAGATGAGCGTCACTGCCAGGCCGAGGGCGACGCCCCATGCCTCCTTTGCCGGCGCACCGGAACGCACCAGCTTGTCGGCCAGGTCGAAGTCCTGCAGGAAGGACAGCGAGGCGATCACGATGCAGACGAGGCTGAAGATGATGGCCATCACGCCGTCACCACGCAGCGGGTTGATACCGGTGAACATGGCGAGCAGGAAGTTGCCCAGCGCGAGGATGGCGACACCAAAGATCATGCCGGTCAGTGCGCGGTTGAAGCGCGGGGTGACGCGGATCGCGCCAGTGCGGTAGACAAACAGCATGCCGATAAACACGCCGATCGTGCCCAGGATTGCCTGGAAGATGAGCTCACCGGCCGTCCCGCCGATGAGGAAGGAGAAGCCGCCGACAAACAGGCCTTCAAACGCCGCGTAGAGCAGCGTGACGGTCGGCGAGCCAAAGCTCTTGGAAAACGAGTGGACCAGCACAGTGATGAACGCGGCGATACCGCCGACGAACGTCAGGATCATGCCGATGCCTTGGTTCACGCCCATGCACAGGGCGAAATTCACCGCGGCGAACGCGACGATCACCGCGAGGGTGATGCCGGTCTTCGACACAATGTCATCGACCGTCATCGGGCGCTGTGCGTCCTGCGGGGCCCGCGGGGTCTCAGTCTGGACGCCACCGTAGGGGGTGTGCTCGTTGTTTCCGTATCCGTAGCCCTGCTGCTGGGCCTGGGGCAAGTTCTTCAGTACCGGATTGCTACTTCGCATCTGGTTTCCATTCCTTTCCTTGTCCATCGTCCGTGTCACCTTATGTAACGCCCCACCTTCCCAGATAGTTCCCATCCGCGTATGAAGCTCGCGGCACACGGGCCTAAAGTGTGAGTATGCATCTGCCCGAATGGGGCGCGCCGGAGCTGTTTTCCCGCGCCCACCAGCAACGGTTTCGCCCCGCCGCGGTAGGCGACGCCGTGCACGAGCGTCTGCTCGAGCTCACGGGTGATGCACACCCGTTTGCTGCGCAGTACGGGGACGTGGAAATCCTGGCCTTCCGGATCAGCCACCCGGTGGACCACTACCTGTTCAGCACGTTCGGTCTGGCGCCGGTGCGCTCCTCGCTCCCGCTCGCCGGCACGCACACCGAGCTGACGCTCCGGGTTCCCGCAGCCGGCGCGCCGCTTCCCCCGGGTTGGCCCGCGGCGGTGCTGGGCCGGTTGGTCCGCCACATCCGGAGGACTGGCCGCCCCATCGAGCCCGGCCACTACTTCGACTTCCACGCGCCGGTCGCAGATGGCGCGCGGCTTTCCGCGTTCAGCTTCGTCGCGGACCCGCTGCTTGGTGTCATCGATTCGCGCCTGGCCATGGTCCGCTTCACCTACGCCGTGGGATTGACCGCGCGCGACCTCGAGGACGCGCTGGCGTGGGACCCGCTGAAGTTCACGGGCGTACTCGGAGACACGTTCCCCCTCGGGCTGAGCGATCCGGCGCGCGCGGATGTAGCCACGCACCGCGCCGCCCGCCGCATTGTCGCCGCGGCCACCGCCCGCGAGGGATCGACCGTGGGCGCCGTCGAGTCGCGGCTGCTCGGTGTCGAGGGCACCGGGCGTATCGACGTCTCCGTCGACGGCGCCCGCGCGATCCTACGCGCTATGCGCCACCGCCTCCCCTTCGGCAGGCCTTTCGCCCTGGTCGCAGGTCGTAACTGGCTGCTGTTCGACCCCGACCTCCCAGGAGCCATCACTGCAGAGGAGGACGGTCTGCGCGTGCCCACCTCCCCGGACGTGCGCAACGAAATCCTGGCCAAACTGGACGCGGCACCAGGGACGTACCGGTTCGTCACCGCCCCACTCGAGTTGCACGTCGTGGATACGCAGCGCTAACCCGCACGAGCATCGGTGCAATGAGCCACGACACCAACGCCCCCACCACCCTCGTGTGGTTCCGCGACGACCTGCGCCTGCACGACAATGCGACGCTTGCTTCGGCGCCGCGGTGACGTGGAACCGCCGCTACCACCTCACCGACATCGACGCGCAGGTCAAGGAGGCCACCGGCGCGGTCTCGCACCCCGGCTTCCTGCTCACCGAGCCCTGGGAGGTCCGCACTGCTTCCGGCACGCCCTACCGCGTATTCACGCCCTTTTCCAAGAAGGCACAGGGCATGCTTCTCGACGCCCCTCCGTCCCCCACACCCGCCCCTGCCGTTGAGGGATTGGAGGGGGTCGAGTGGGCGTCGACAAGCATGGACGAGCCCGAGTCGAGCGCAACGCTTGCGGCGCACTGCACCCCCGGCGACCGTATGGCACGCGGTCGCGCACCCAGAGATGGACCCCGATGCGCAACACCTCGAGCAGCTCGCCCGCTGGCAGCGCGGGGAGACGGGCGTGCCGTACTTCCGTATCTTCAATCCGCTCACGCAGCAGCAGAAGTTCGACCCTGACGGCGCGTACGTCAGCCGCTGGGTACCCGAGGTGAGTACCCCCGCCTATCCTGGGCCGATGGTGGATGTACAGGCATCCCGCAAGGTGGCGTTAGCGGCCTACGACGACATCGCGGCGCATCATTAGTCTGGTGCGAAGATCCCATCCACCTCCACCGAAAGGACATCCCTATGGGCATCTTTGACAACCGCGTCGTGCTGGTCACCGGCGCAGCATCCGGCATCGGCAAGGCCGTTGCCGCCGACCTCGCCGCCAACGGCGCGAAGGTCGTCGTCGCCGACATCAACGAGGACGCCGCCCGTGCAGTCGCCCAGGACATCGAGGCGGCCGGCGGCACCGCAGCCGCGCTCAAGCAGGACGCCGCGAGCGCGCAAGAGAACGAAGCAGCAGTGAAGTTCGCTGTGGAGACGTTCGGCGCGCTCCACCTCGCGGTGAACAACGCCGGTATCGGTGACCAAGTCCCGCTCGCGGAGAAGAAACTCGAGGACTGGGACCGAATCATCAACTTCAACCTCAACGGCGTCGCCTACGGCTGCCACTACCAGCTCAACCAGATGCTTACGCAGCAGGATGGAATCCCGTGCGCGATTGTCAACATGTCCTCCATCCACGGCTCCGTCGCCCGTCAAGGCGGGATCGCGGCGTACGCCGCCGCGAAGCACGGCGTGATCGGGCTGACCAAGTCCATCGCCGCGGACTACGCCGCCAAGGGCATCCGCTGCAACGCCGTCGGCCCCGGCTACATCGACACCCCGCTGCTCAACCGCCTGTCTGAGGAGATGCGCCAGCAGCTCATTGCCCGCCACCCGCAGGCTCGCCTCGGTCGCGCGGAGGAGGTCGCAGCCATGGTCCGCTTCCTGCTCAGCGACGAAGCCTCCTTTGTCAACGGCTCCTACCACCTCGTCGACGGCGGATACACTGCTGTCTAGGCCTTCTAGCCCCCTCGAAAAGAAAGGTGTACTTCCCGTGTCCACTTCAGCCTCGTCACCAACCGCAGCCGTGATCGGCGCCGGGTTCGCCGGCCTCGCCACCGCCGCGCTCCTGGCCCGCGAGGGATACGAGGTGACCGTCTTCGAGCGCTTGAACGCAGTTGGCGGGCGGGCCGGGGAGGAAACCTTCGACGGGTTCCGCTTCGACATGGGCCCGTCCTGGTACCTCATGCCGGACGCGTTTGACCACTTCTTCGCGCTCTTTGGCTACCGCACGGAGGAGCTGCTCGACCTCGTTCCGCTGGATCCCGCGTACCGCCTGTTTCCCGAGTGCCAGGCGCCACTCGACGTCCCCGCGGACCCCGCGCGCGCTGCGGCGCTTTTTGAGTCCATCGAGCCCGGCGCGGGCGCGAAACTCACCGAATACCTCGACTCCGCCGAGCGCATCTACGACCTGGCGTTGCGCCACTTCCTCTACACCACATTCTCCTCCCCCGCCGCGTTCCTCGCGCCGGAGGTGCGCGCCGGCTACGCCGACCTGGCCAAGTTCCTCACCACCCCGCTCGACCGCTTCGTGGCGCGTCGCTTCAGCGATGTCCGCCTGCGCCAGATGCTCACCTATCCGGCGGTGTTCCTGTCGTCGCCCCCGTCGAAGACCCCGTCGCTCTACCACCTGATGAGCCACACCGACCTCACCCAGGGCGTGCGCTACCCGCTAGGCGGATTCGCCGCCGTCGTCGACGCCATCTACCGCATCACCCGCGAGCAGGGCGTCCGCTTCCGCCTCGGCACGGAGGTCACCGCCATCACGCACTCCGGCGGCCGCGCCACGGGCGTGCGCGTTGGCACGGAGCAATTGCTTTTCGACGCCACCGTCTCCGCCGCCGACCTCCACCACACCGAAACACGCCTGCTCCCGGCGGACAAGAGGACCTACGACGAGCCCTACTTTGCCAAGCGCAACCCCGGGGTCAGCGCCGTCCTGCTCACCCTGGGGGTGCGCGGAGCGCTGCCCCAGCTGGCGCACCACAACCTGCTGTTCAGCCGCGAGTGGGGCACGGACTTTGACGCGGTGTTCGACGGCCCCGTCGACGCGCGTCCGCTGGGCGCCTCGCGCTCAATCTACGTATCCAAGCCGTCGGCCACGGACCCCGGCACGGCGCCCGAGGGGCACGAGAACCTCTTCGTCCTCGTCCCGGTGCCCGCCCAGACGGATGTTGGGGGCGGAGATGCGTACGGAGGCGGGGCGTCGACAAGCGTCGAAGCGATCGCCGACGCTGTCCTGACGCAGATCGCGGAGTGGTGCGGCATCCCGGACCTGCGCGAGCGGATCGTCGTGCATAAGACGGTCGGGCCCGCAGACTTCGCGGACCGCTACCGCGCGTGGTCCGGAGGCGCGATCGGCCCGGCGCACACGCTGCGGCAATCGGCGTTTCTGCGCGGGCGCAACGCGTCTCGCAAACTGGAGGATCTCTACTATGCGGGCGCGACGACGGTGCCGGGGGTGGGCGTGCCGATGTGCCTCATTTCTGCCGAGAACGTGGTGAAACGGCTCCGCGGCGATACAAGTTCTGGGCCTTTACCTACCGCCTGACGGCGTCGATCACGTATGGTCGGGCGCATGAAACGACACACCGTAATTGCCGCGACACTGCTGACCTCGGTGGGCCTGGCGCTTGCCGGCTGCTCGGCCGATGACTCGACCAGCACCGACACGAGCGCAACGGCATCGCAGGAGTCCCCATCGTCTGAGAGCACTGAGAGTCCCGTGGAAGCTGCGCCGGCGGAAGACCGAGGCACCGGCGAGCCGCCCGCCGAGTACGGCGAGGAAGCCAACAAGGTCATCGCCGCGTTCAAGGAGCAGTACCCCACCGCGGAGGAAACGGACCTGAATGCGCTCTACGAGCAGATGGGCGGCGACGACCAGTCGATGGAGACGCCCAGCGATGTCACCGTGGATCCGCCGCAGTGCGACTTCTCCGACGAGACCAAGGTCCTGGACAACCTCATGACCAAGCACTCGAAATCCACCCTGCTGTCCAAGCCGGCAGAGATGCCCGAGGGCCAAGACCCGGCCAGCGGTCCGTCGGTGGACCTGGTCGTCGCGGAATTTGGCAACGAGGACGACGCGAAGGCGCTGCTGAAGCGCAGCGACGTCTACAGCGGCGACTGCACTGACATCACGATCACGTCCGGCACCGGAGAGCAGGCCGTCTCTTCCCACAACACGTACGAGAAGTCGGACCTGAAATTTGAGGGCGCGGACGATTCCTTCTCCGGCGTAACCACCGTCGAGGGCGCAATGTCCTACACCGGAGAGACGGTCTACGGCCGCTTTGGCAACACCGTTGTCCAAATCACCGGTTCCGGCGAGGACCCGGAGCAGGTCACGCGGCTGCTGCAGGACGCCGTTGACGCGGTGAGCTAATCGGTGCCCCCAGTGGGACTCGAACCCACACTGAATCGATTTTAAGTCGACTGCCTCTGCCGATTGGGCTATAGGGGCAACAGGCAGTCATCGTACCCTGCACCTACTTGTCCTTTCCGCCGTCGGGCTCTTTGCTTGTCGACGCCCCTCCGTCCCCGTCGCCACGATCACCCTCCGGACCTTCGGCGCGGAACATGGCCTCGAGCTCGTCGGCGTCAATGACGTCGTGCTCCGTGTCCTGCTCGTGCGCCTGGTGGCTGCCTGCCTGCCGGCCGGTGCCAAAGCTGCCGTAGCTGGTCTGGAACTGCGACAGCGGCGAGGTGTTGTACACGCGGACACCGAAGTTTTCCATGCTCCGAATCGTCCGCGTTCTGATGAAGCGGCGCAGGAACCCGCGGGTGGGGCCGAAGATGAGCAGGAACCCGAGCAGGGAGCTGACGAAGCCGGGAATGATGCACAGCAGCCATCCCGTCATCAACAGGGCGGAGTCCCCCGCTACCCTGCCGAGCGACGAGCGCCCCTCGGCGGCGTTGACTAGCGTGCCACGCAGCGCGAGGCTGGCGAGCGCACCACCGAGAAACATCAGCGCGAAGATGGCGAGCAGTGCCCAGCCGACGCCGATGAGCTTGGCAACGCCGAAGAACGCGAGTGCCTCAATGAGAAAGTAGGCGAAAATAAACAGCGGCATGCGGCCAGACTACCTGTCCAGCTGTCGCACGAGCCATTTGACGTCACCAGCCAGATGTTGGAAATACGGGCCATAGTGGTTGACGCCAGTCCTGCCCGGCACGCGCGGCATGCGGCCAGACTACCTGTCCAGCTGTCGCACGAGCCATTTGACGTCACCAGCCAGATGTTGGAAATACGGGCCATAGTGGTTGACGCCAGTCCTGCCCGGCACGCGCGGCATGCGGCGCGTCTGCAACGGAATCTCCCACGCGTCCGCGAGCGCGGTGAGCTGCGGGTACGGGATGATGTCGTCGTGGAGCGAGCCCCAGAACCGGGTCGGGATGCGCAGCGGCCGCCTGCGTCCGAGCGCGATCGACTCGAGGTGCTCGGAGGTGCCAGGGAGGGAGTGGAGGAGCTCCGCCATGCTGAGGCCGCTGCGAGTCCACCGGGTCGTGTGCGCCCAGGGGCGGCGAAGCGATGCCCCGACGGCGCAGAGGTCCGAGTCCGCCAGGATCGTCGCGGCGCCTTCGGGGCTGAGGTGCGGCAGGATCTCATCCGCCAGGTCCGGGTGGTGCGCCATGAGGCCCGCGACGGCGTAAAGGATCACTACGGAAGGCATGGCGCCGTCGACGTGGTCGAGCATCGGCACGAGCGCGGCCGGGGGCGCGCCGACGACGGCGGCTTGCGGCTGGAGCTCCGGGGCGTACTCCGGGCGTTCGAGCCAGGCGCCCACTGCCCCGCCGCCCTGGGAGAAGCCCCACAAGCCGAGCACGGTGGTGTCGACGGAGAGGGATGAAGCGGCGCGGGTGGCGTCGATGAGCGACTGCGCGGCGGCGACATGGTCGCAGTACAGCTGCACGTTCTCCGCCGGGTTTCGGGGGTAGTCGGTGAGCACGACGTTGGCGCCGGCCGCGAGCAGCAGGTTGATCGCCGGCTGCTCGTAGGCGGCGATGAGGTCCCACGGCGCGCGGCGCGGGGCGAGGCCGACGGTGCAGGAGTACGAGGGATTGCAGCGCGGGGCGACGCCCTGCGTGGAGGGGGCGAACGCGATGGTGGGGCGCGGGCCGTGGCCCGGCCAAGGGGTGCGCGAGCGGAAGACCGCCCCGGTGGCGGTGAGGGCGCGGCCGTCCTCGTCCGCAGTAACGTAGTCGATCCCCCAAACGTCGGCGGGGTTGAGACGCTTGGTCAGGCCTACGGCCTTGATTTCGCGGGCGTTGAGGAGGGATCCGGGAGTCATGCCCGTCACCCACGTCGGCGTGGTGTGCTCCGGCTCGGTGCGGCGGGGGTCGTGGAGGGCGTCGAGAAGCAGCCCCGCGATTGTGCGGGTGAGAGGAAACATGCGTCCTACCTCGGCATATGACGCCAGATCGGGCGCGGGACGAGGCGCATGACCAGCGCGAGCGCGGCGAGGCGGCGCGGGATCCACACGGTTGTGCTGCGGCCCCGCTGGGCGGCGTCGACGACCGCATCGGCGACTTCGTCCGGAGTCACCGACATGATCGCGGGCGTCATCCCCTCCGTCATCGAGCCGATAACAAACCCGGGGCGCGCGGTGATCAAGTGCAGCGCCGAGCCGTGGAGCCGGTCCGCCAGGCCCTGGCAGAACGCGTCGAGCCCCGCCTTGGTGGAGCCGTAGACGTAGTTCGCGCGGCGGGCCCGCCAGCCGGCGATGGATGAGAATGCGACAATGTTGCCGCGACCCATGACGTCCGCCAGCACGGTCAGCGCGCTGATTTGTGCGAGGTAGTCCACGCTGCCGATGCGGACGGCCTCGGACTCGTCGCGCTCGGCACGCGCCTGATCGCCGAGGATGCCAAACGCGACAACGGCGGTGGTGATCTCCTCCGCGGCGTGCACGGATTCCACTATCCGGCGGTGGGACTCGAGCTCCGTGGCCTCGAACCGGATGCACTCGATGCTGGCGGCGCCGGCTTCGCGCAGACACTCCGCGATGGCGCGAGCGTCAGCGCGTTCGGGCTCGCGCATGGCCAGCACGACCCTCCGCCCGGAGCAGACGCGCAGGGCGATGGCGGTGCCAATGTCGCTGGTGCCGCCGAGCACGAGCACGGTGCCGGTGGTGGGCGGTTCGGCGGTCCTCCCGCCGCGGATGGGTCGAGACATGGGCTTAGCGGAGGTCGCGGGAGACGTTATCCAGCGAGACTGCGCCGTCCTCGTCCAGGTAAACGATGTCTTCCAGGCGCATGCCCCACTTGCCCGGCAGGTAGATGCCCGGCTCGATGGAAAACGCCATGTTGGCCTGCAATGCGGTGTCGTTGCCGGCGATGATGAACGGGTTCTCGTGGCCCGCCAGGCCGATGCCGTGGCCCAGGCGGTGCGTGAAGTACTCGCCGTACCCGGCCTCCTCGATCACGCCGCGCGCCACCGCGTCCAGCTCGCCGGCGGTGATGCCGGGGCGTGCCGCGGTGACCGCCGCCTGGTGGGCGCGGAACAGTACCTCGTAGGCCTTGACCACCTCGGGATCCGCCTTCGCAGGGTCGCCGCCCACGATGTAGGTGCGGGTGCAGTCCGAGTGGTAGCCAGAATCCAGCGTGCCGCCCAGGTCCACGACAACTACGTCGCCGTCTTCCAGCACACGCTCGGAGAAGTCGTGGTGCGGGTTGGCGCCGTTTTCGCCGGAGCCGACGATGACAAAGTCGACGGACTCGTGCTCGTCCATGATCAGGCGGTCCAGCTCGGCGGCCACCTGCGCCTCGGTGCGGCCCGCCACCAGGAACTCCGGCACGCGGGCGTGGACGCGGTCGATTGCCTCGCCGGCGCGCTTGAGCTCTGCCAGCTCGGCCGGTTCCTTAGCCATAAACAGCTCGGCGAGCGTGTCCGTTGCCAGACGGGTCTGCGGGAGCAGGGCCTGCAGCGCGAAGACGTGGTTGGCGGTCAGCGAGCTGCCCAGCGCCACGGGTGCGGACGCATCGAGCGCCTCAGTTGCCAGCTGGTACGGGTCCTGCCCGTCCTGCCAGCCGCGGATTTCCACATCGTCGCCGGCAACGCCCAGGCTGCCAATGTCCGTCACCGGAGCGACGAGCACGACCCGCCCGTCCGGCCCGATGGCAAGGGCGGTGAGCCGCTCGTGCGAGGAGGCCCAGGAGCCGGTGAGGTAGGCAAACTCCGGGCCGGTGCCAACAACCAGGCCCCCGAGCTTGTGCGCCGCAACGAGCTCGGCGGCACGGGATCGACGGTGTGCGAACGTGGACTGATCTATACGCGTCATGCTGGCAATGATAGGCCAGTTACACTCGAGCGCGTGACCGACCCTGTCCCCTGCTACCCCGACTTGATCGTCCGCTGCTCCGTGGGCGCGCGCTACTGCTCGGGCATCCTCGTTGCTCAGGACACGGTGCTCACCTGCGCCCATTTCCTGCTTCCAGAGCGCCCCGCCCCGTCCCGCATCACGGTGCGCCTGCGGGGCACCCGCCGTCGCGCCCGCGAAGTGCGCATCTTCGAAGGCACCGACGTGGCTCTCATCACGCTCAATCGCGTCCGCACCGCCGACGACGCGCCGCCTGGACCGTACCCGCCCCTCGCCCCGCCGGCGCGCTTGCTTGGAAGCGCGCTGAAACGTACGGTCACGTTCGGATTCGGCGGCGGCGCCACCTCCCCCGCGGCCCGCGACGGGCGATTCCTCATCACGCTTCCGCTCGCCTTTTCGCGCAGCATGCGCACCATCGTGCGCCCGGCGGGCATCGTCGCCAACGCCGCCCCCGCGATCAAGGGGGACTCCGGGGGCCCAGTGCTTATCGACGCCCACCTCGCCGGCATCCAGTCCCTCATCCTCGACCCGTGGCGCGTCAACCTGCACCTCGCCACCGTCTCTCTGCTGAACCGGGAAGTGCGCGACGCCATCGAGGCGGCACGGGCCGCCTGCTAGTTGCCGATGGCGACGACGCCGCGTCGAATAGCGTCAATGGCCCGGTTGGCGCTATCGCGGACCTCGTCGCTGTATCCAGTCTTTTTGACCTGCTCGAGCAGGTCGATGACCTGGCGGCACCAGCGCACAAAGTCGCCGGGGGTCAGCTCGGTGCCGGACTCCGCGGCGGCCGCCAGCGCGTACCCGAGCGGGGCGCCGGCGGTCCACTGGTGCATGGCGAGCGAGAACGCGGGATCCGGGAGTCGCGTCACCGGCAGCTGGTGGCGCTGCTCATCAAAGGAGAGCTCGCCGTAGACGCGCATGGTCTCCCCCATCGCCTCCGCCATTCGGTCCGTGGCAGCCTCCGGTTCGCCGTGCGTGGCCTTGCGGTTTTCAAACACCACCATGGACGCCACGCCGGCGAGCTCCGCGGGGTCCAGCTCGTCCCAAATACCGCGCTTGAGGCACTGCGCGACGAGCAGGTCGGAGACGTTGTGGATGCGCGCCAGGCGCTCGCCTTCGTCGGTCACGCGCGGCTCGCCGCCGATGAGCTCGACGTAGTCCATCTCCGTGAGCAGTCCGATGATGCGCTCGAAGGTGCGGCCCAACGAATCGGTCGAACGATCCACGCTGTTGGTCAGCCGGCGCAGCTTGCGCTCGTTGCGCACCAGCTCCTCCCCGACACGCGCGAGCACCTCGCGGTCATGCGGCGGCCACGCGTGCACCGGGTGGTTGTGCATGGCCTCGCGCAGCGCGGTCACCTTCTTGCTGGGCCGGACCCGCACCTTGTCCTTGAGCTTACGCGGCGCGTTGAAATTCCCGCTGTGCAGCATGTTCACCACTTTGCGGGTGTGCTTGCGCGGCTGGTCCTGCACGTGGCGGGGTACCTTGATCTGCCCAACGACGACTGGCGCGTTGCGAAACGAGCCGGCGTCGATGCGCCCGGACCAGCCGCGTTCCGTGGTCACCCACGGGCGGGGATCGCGCTTCTTTCCCGCCACCTGTACGACGGCGGCTAGCTCCGGCTTCTTCTTCCCCGGCAAGGCGATGACCTCGCCGACGCGCAGCCGCCCCAGGATCGTCTCCGTCTCCGCCTGGCGGTTTTCCAGCGCGTGGCGGCGCGCGTCCTTCTCAGCCTCGGAGAGGTCGCGGCGCAACTGCAGGTACTCCTCCAGGGCCGCCGCCGGGTCCGTGCCCGGCGGGTTAAAGCCGGCCACGTCTCGTTCCAGTTGCGCGCGCAGGCTGCGTACCTTGGAGCGCAGGCGGTCGATCTCACGCACCTCGCCCACCACGGAGCGGTTGGTCTGAAACTGGGCGAACGACTGCTCGATGAGCCGGATGGAGTCGTCGTAACCGTTCATGCCCAGCATGTTGATCGCCATATTGTACCCGGGCTGGAACTGCGAGATGAGTGGGTAGGTGCGCGTGGACGCCAAGCCTGCCACCTCGTGCGGGTCCATCGCCGGAGACCACTGCACCACCGCGTTGCCGATATGGTCGATGCCGCGGCGGCCCGCGCGGCCGGTAAGCTGCGTGTACTGCCCCGGCGTGAGGTCGACGTGCGCCTCGCCATTGAACTTGACCAGCTTCTCCAACACGACGGTGCGCGCCGGCATGTTGATACCCAGCGCAAGCGTTTCGGTGGCGAAAACTACTTTGACCAGACCCCGGACGAACAGCTGCTCCACGATGTGTTTGAACGCGGGGAGCAGGCCGGCATGGTGGGCGGCGAAGCCGCGCAGCCACGCCGTGCGGAGTTGGCGGAAGTTGAGCACGTCGAGGTCTTCGTCGGGGATGCCTTCGACGCCGGCGTCGATAATAGCCCTTGCCTCCTCCTGCTCCTCCGGGGTGGTGAGCTCTTTGCGGGAGCGCAAGCACTGGAAGAGGGCGCCGTCGCAGCCCGCGCGGGAGAAGATGAAGACGATGGCCGGGAGCATGTCGCGGCTTCCCAGTGCTGCGACGACCTGCGGGCGGCCGACGGGTTTGACCTTGTCCTGGGCGCGCTGGGCGCCGCTGCGGCGGCCGGTCGAGCGGGCGCGGAAGCCGCGGCCCTCCTTGAAGTCGCTGCGTCCCTCGTCGCGGGAGCCGGACTCGATGCGCTCGATCGCGTGGACGAGGGCGCGGTTCACTTTCCCGCCCTCTGTGTCATCGGTACCGCCAGTGTCGGGTTCGAACAGCGGGAAGATCTTGCGGCCCACCATCATGTACTGGCTCAGCGGGACCGGGCGGTGCTCGGAGACGATCACGCGGGTATCACCGCGCACCGCGTCGAGCCACTCGCCGAACTCCTCGGAATTGGACACGGTGGCGGACAGCCCGACGAGGCTGACGGACTCGTCCAGGTTGAGGATGATTTCCTCCCACACCGCGCCGCGGTCCCGGTCGGCGAGGTAATGGATTTCATCCATCACCACGTGCGAGAGCCGGTCAAGCTGCCGGGAGTCCGCGTAGATCATGTTTCGTAGCACCTCGGTGGTCATCACGACGATTTCGGCGGACCCGTTGATTGAGGTGTCGCCGGTGAGGAGGCCGACGGCGTCCTCGCCGTGCTCGGCGACGAGGTCGTGGTACTTCTGGTTGCTCAGCGCCTTGATGGGCGTGGTGTAGAAGCACTTCGTGCCTTGGTGCAGGGCCAGCGCAACGGCGAACTCGCCAACAACCGTCTTGCCGGAGCCGGTCGGTGCGCACACGAGGACGCCGTGGCCGCGCTCGATGTCTGCGCAGGCCTCCACCTGGAAGTCGTCGAGTGGGAAGGGCTTAGCGTCGCGGAACTCCGGCAGAAACGCTAAGGGTGCGGAAGCCTCAGTGGCCCCTGTGGTCTCGGCGGTGTTGTCCTCCGAAAGACTTTGGTTGTCTGACTGTGAGGGGGTAACGCTGGAATCCATGCCCCTTACAGTACGTCGTTGAACGGATCCCCGTGACCGTAGGTGTGCGAGCCACCGCGGCCCGGGGCGGGCGGGGCGCTCGGGGCCGCCGGCGGTGCCGACGGGGAAACCCTCGACGGCGCGCTTGGCCGGGAGGTCGCGCCGACGGGCTGTGCGCGCCCGATGGAGCCGGAGGAGGTGACGGGGCCGGACGCTTGCTCGTCGTCAAGGTCCATCCACTCCGGGCGCGACTGGTTCGTGCGCTTGTCATGAATGCGGCAGAATTGGAAGGCCATCTCCACTAGCACGGTGATGGACAGCGCGAGCGCGACCATGGAGAACGGGTCTTGGCCCGGCGTCATGATGGCGGCGAAGATGAAGATGAGCACGATGATCATGCGGCGCTTGTCCTGAACATGCTCGTAGCGCAGCACGCCGATGAGGTTGAGCATCACGATGATGAGCGGCAGCTCGAAGCTCACGCCAAAGATGACGATCAACGCGAGCAGGAAGCTGTAGTAATTGCCGCCGGTGAGTGCGCCGACCTGCACTTCGGTGCCGATGGACATGAGCACGTACAGGCCCTTGTCCAGCACGAAGTACGCGAGCACAGCGCCAGCCACAAACAGCGCGACCGCCAGCGTGACAAAGGTAAAAGTGTAGCGGCGCTCATTCTTGTGCAGCCCCGGGGTGATGAAGTTCCAGATCTGCGTCAGCCACACCGGGGAGGCCAGGACGAGGCCGGCGAGGGCGCCGACCTTCAGGCGCAGCATGAACATCTCGAACGGGCTGGTGGCAAGCAGGCGGCACTCGCCGTCGCCGGCCAGGTCTACGCGCAGTTCGCTGGGCAGGTTGCAGTAGGGGCCGCGAATGATTTCGCCCAACGGAAAGATGCCCGGCGGGGCGGTCTGATACCAGATGAAGCCGACAATTGTGCCCACCAAAATTGCGGCCATGGACACCATGACGCGCCGGCGTAGCTCCTGGAGGTGCTCCACCAGGCTCATCTCACCGGTCGGGTTTTTCGGCTTCCTCGCGCGCTTGAGCTTCAGCGCCAACGCTTTTCCCCTCTCTGCCGCGAGCGGCTACTGCTGTGCGGGCGGGGTCTGGTTGCGCTGGTGCTCCGGCTTGTTCCAGAAGCTCTCCGGTTGCGCAACGGACTGGGTCTCCGCGTTGCGGCCGGACTCGATCGCGTTCGGCTGAGCCTTGGGTGCCTCGCCCGCGTCGTCGTGCTTCATCTCATCGACCTCGGACTTGAAGATGCGCGCGGAGCGACCCATCGATCGCGCGAGGTCCGGCAGCTTGTTTGCGCCGAACAGCAGTAACACGATGACCAGGATGATGATGAGCTCGGTCCAACCAATGTTTGGCATGGTTTCTCTTTCCACGGGTATTGGCGATGCCCTGCAACGAAAACATCGACATCGAATGTTTGAATTTCTGAATATCTAACGCGTCATCTTAACGCGTCGAGCGCGCGAAGTGAACGCTCGCGCACCGTGTCCACCAAGCTTTCCGGTTCCACCAGGCGCAGTCGGTCCGCGTGGGCCAGGCAGAACCTCACCAGCCAGTCCTCACTGCCAAAGCGAAACGTCGCAGGCACCCACGCTCCGGTGCCGCCCACCTCGTCGATCTCCAGTTCCCAGTAGTCGGCCATCCACGTCGCGTCGCTGCGCACCAGCAGTTGCGCGAGTGGCGCATCGGCCAGTCCGAAAGGGTTGTCGGGGTCAAGGGGCGCGACGCTTATCGACGCCTCCGCGTCCCCCTCCCCCTGCCTGACCTCACGAATTCGGTCGAGCCGGAAGGACTTGACGCGGTCGCCGTCGAGCGCCTGCAGGTACGCCTGCTCATCGCGCTGAAACACGCCGACCGGGGAAACGGTTCGCTCGGTCACCCGGTCCGAGGAAGCGGAATAGTAGCGGAGCTCGAGCTGCTTGCCGGCGTCGATTGCCTGGCGGATCTCCTGCGCGACGGACCCCAGGCCGCCGACCTGGTCCACGTCCGCTACCCCGCGCTTCCGGTTAACGCGGCGGATCTTGTCCGCGGCGGAGCGCACGGCGTCGACGTTGACCAGGCCGGGCAGCGTCTCGAGCGATTCGAGCAGGAGCAGCAGCGCGTGGGCCTCGGTGGGCTTGAGATGGAGTGGCGCGGTGAGACCCTGGTCATCCAGGACGGTCACACCGCGCCAGGTGTGCTCGAGGTCGAACATCTCGCCCGGGCCGCGCCCGACCCCGGAAAGCAGCAGCCGGTTGAGGTCGTCGCGGACCTCGTCCACGCTGGACCTGAGGTCGCGAGCGATCTCCATGAGTGACTTCCCCTGGTGCCGCGTGATGTACGGCAGGAGGTTGAGGAGGCGGACGAGCCTGGTTGACCCGGCGGAGTTTGCGTGACCCGCAGGGCGCGGGCTGCCCGAGTCCTCCGGCGACGGGGCCTTGGCGCTCGTTGCGCTGCGGAGCGGGGCGTCGTGTGGCGTGGCGGAATGTTTGAGCAGGGCGATGACCTGTTTGCGGACCGTCTCCGGCTGCACGGCGACCAGGTCGGCGGCGTGGGCCGCCGATGTGCGCACCACCCAGTCGAGCTCGGCATCGTGCAAACGAATCTCGTCGCGGTCCGCACGGGAGTCGCCCCGGGTGCCCAGCGCGCGAGTGCCGGCGGCGGCGAGTTCCTCGCAGGTGCCGCGGCGTACGGTGACGATGGCGTCGGTGACCGGTCCGCGCAGCACGTCGCGAACCAGCTCCCCGGTGTTCTCCGGCGACTGGTGGAAGTCCTCGGTCTCGCGCACGAGGGTCACGTTCGCGACGCGGACCAGCCGGAAGATGCGGTCGGCGTCGCGCGCGATGTCCCACCCTACGAGGTAGGCGCGATTGTTCAGCGAGACGATGTCCCACGGGTCCAACGTCCGGCGCTGCGGGTGCCCTCCGCCGGCTGGGGTGAAGTCGAACGAGACTCGCTTCTGCAGCTCAATCGCGGCGAGGAGGTTGTGGAATGCCTGCGGGTCGATGCGGTTGGCGTCGCTGGCCGCAGAGGTCAACGGCGCGCTGTCAAACACGCGGGTCGCGCCGGACGCCGCGAGCTTGGTCCAGCCGGAGCGGGCAAACGCGCCGAGAGAGCCGCCGGTGCTGAGATCCACCGCCAAGCCCACGGCGCTCGCCTCTTCTTCGGTGAGGTCGACGGGTTCCAGCTCGTAGCGGTCCCGGTCCATGGTGAGGGTTCCGCCGGAATACGCAATGGGCACTCCTGCCCGGCGCAGCGCCTCGACATCGCGCCGGATCTTCACGCGTAACGCTTCGGTCTCCAGGTCCTGGTAGCCGTCCACGTTGCGGGCAACCCACTCCGATTCGCGGTCGTGCGAGGACCCCAGCATGGCAAAGGCCAGGTTCGCCTGCCGGACTTCCGGTTCGAGCTCTGCCACGTAACTGCCTTTCTCCCTCGTCCCCGGTCTGGCTAGTCGGCGGTGTCCATCGCGTGGATGTGTGCGATGAACTCGTCGACGCGCTGGTCCTCGGTAGCGAAGGGGTCGAGCAGCTCCAAGGTGCGGGGTTCCGGGCGGTTGGTTTTCAGGTGGACCCAGTCCACATTGTGGTCCATCCCCGCCGAGCGCGCAGCGCTGAGGAACCGGCCGCGCAACGACGCGCGCGTCGTCTCCGGCGGTGCTGTCGCGGCGTGGGCGATCGCTTCGTCGGTGGTCCAGCGGCGCGCCAGCCCCTTGCGCTCCAGGAGGTAGAACAGCCCCCGCTCGCGGTTGATGTCGTGGTAGGTCAAATCGATCTGCGCGAGCTTTGGATGGTCCCACTCAGCCCCGAGCTTGTCTTTGACCTGGAGCAACAACTTTCGCTTGATCACCCAGTCAATCTCTTGGTCCACGCCGGAGAAATCTTGCGACGCAATCGCGTCCAGAGTGCGCTGCCACAAGTCAATGACGCGTGCCATTTCCTCGTTCGGCGTGCCCTCGTCCGGCCGGGACTCCAGCCAGCGCCGTGCGGCATCCAAGGTGGCTTGCTGGACCTCGAGTGCGGTGACTGTGCCCCCGCTCTTGAGCGCGAGTGGGGTCTGGCCCGTGGGGTCCGCCGCGATGTCGCGGATGTGATCGATGGCGTTGTCGAGGGTGAAGCCCGGGAGATCGAAGCCAGCTTCGAGCATCTCAATGACCAACAGTGTCGAGCCGACCTTCAGCGCGAACGTGGGCTCCGCCATGTTCGAGTCGCCGACGATGACGTGCATGCGCCGGAAGCGGTGGGAATCGCCGTGCGGCTCGTCGCGGGTGTTGATGATTGGCCGGGTGCGGGTGGTAGCCGAGGAGACGCCCTCCCACACCTGGTCCGCTCGCTGCGAGAGGACGAAACGCCCCTTCTTGATCATCCCGGCCCCGCAGATGAGCTGGCGGGTAATCAGGAACGGCAGGAGCTGCATGCCGAACGACTTCAGGGCGAGCTCGCGGCTGATCAGGTAGTTTTCGTGCGTGCCGTAGGAGTTGCCCTTGGAGTCCACGTTGTTCTTGAACAGGAAGACCTTGCCGCCCACTCGGTCCCGCTCGAGCGCCTGCTCTGCCTGCGTGGCGAGGTTGCTGAAGATGACCTCGCCCGCCTTGTCGTAGTTGAGCAGCTGGGTGACCGAGTCGCACTCCGCGGTGGCGTACTCGGGGTGCGAGCCAACATCGAGGTAGAGGCGCGAGGCGTTGTCGGTGAAGATGTTGGAGCTGCGGTGCTCGGCGACGACCGGGCGAAAGAGATAGCGGGAGATTTCCTCGGGCGTCAGCACGGCCTTGCCGTTTTCGAACGCGGTGACGCCGAACTCGGTCTCCACGCCCATGATGCGGCGGGGGTAGACGGTGGCCATGCGGGTTACTGCCCGCCCTTCTGCACGAACGAGCGCACGAATTCCTCGGCGTTGGTGTCCAGCAGGGCGTCAATCTCGTCGAGGATGTCGTCGGTGCCAGAGGTGTTCAGCTGGGCCTGCCCGGCATCAACGGCGCCCTCGTCCGCGCCGGAGTCGCCGTGGTTGCCACCTTGTACAAACTGCTGCTTAGACATGTCAGACATGGTGCGATTCTAATCCTTTCAGTAGTGATTCGACGGTCTCGGCGCGCTCGATAAGCTCGCCGACCTCCGCCCTGGTCAAGCCGTCGACCTCGTCCATGGGGAACCGGATCGGCTGGTCGCCCACCGCAAAAAGGACGGACTGCCAACTCGACGCGATGATGACCTCGCCGAACTTTTCGCTCACCTTGCCGCGGAACCACGCTCGGGAGTCCTCCGGCGGCACGGTCACGGCGCGGCGGATGACTTCCTCGTCCACGAGCGTGCGCATCTGTCCCTTGCGCACGAGGGCGTGGTACAGCGACTTCGCGGGGTCAATGTCGGCGTATTGGATGTCAATCAGCTTGAGCTTCGGGTCCGAGATGGGTACGCCGCGCTCCAGGTACCGGCTGATGAGGGCCCACTTCGCCGTCCAATCGAGGCGGTCCGCGGTAGATAGCGGGTCGCGCTCGAGGTCGTCAAGCACCTCGCCCCACAGTCGCAGGACCTTTGCATCGACCTCGTCAAGGTCCGGGAGCGCTGCGGCACGCTCGCGGTACTCGCGGAGGAGCTCGATTGCGGTGAGCCGGCGTCCGTCGACAAGCAACAGGCGATGGGTGCACGTTGGGTCGTGGGAGACCTGCTTGATCTCGTCGACGGCGTTGGCGAGCCGCAGGTCGCTGAAGTCGACGTCAGCCTCGATGCAGTCGAGCACGAGCTTGGTCATCCCCAACTTGAGAAAGTTGGAGAACTGGCTCATGTTCGCATCGCCAACGATGACGTGCAGGCGGCGGAACTTCGTGGCCAGTGCGTGCGGTTCGTCGCGCGTGTTGACGATCCCGCGGTTGAGCGTGGTTTCCAGCGAGACTTCCTGCTCGAAGTAGTCCGCGCGCTGCGAGATCTGGAAGCCGTCGCGCTCGGATTCCTGGCCGATACCCACGCGGCCTGCGCCGATGATGACCTGGCGGGTGACAAAGAACGGGACGAGCGCCTGGGTGAGCCGCGAGAAGTCGGTCTGGCGGGAGTACTGATAGTTCTCGTGGCTGCCGTACGACTGGCCTTTGCCATCAACGTTGTTTTTGTAAAACTTCAGCGGCGGGCACGGCGCGGTCTTGTCCAGTACGCTGACCTGCTGCTCCCACAGCTCGCGGATGTCCGCCGCGGCCTTGTTGAGGACGTAGTCCCCGGCGGTGTCATAGATCATCGCGTCCCATGCGTTGGACACCTCCGGCGAGGAGTACTCGGGGTGTCCGTGGTCGACGTAATAGCGCGCGCCGTTGGTGGTCACCACGTTGGCCACGCCCATCGCGTTCGGGTCCACCACGGGCACCGTGCGGTAGCGCTGCAGATCGAACCCGCGGGTGTCTTTGAGCGGTGCTTCCTCCTCGTAGTCCCAGCGGGAGCGGGCGGCCGTATTCATTGCGGCATACGCCACCACCGCGTGCGTCGAGGTGAGCAGCGGGCTTATCGACGGGTCGTCCGGGGTCGTGATCCCGTACTCGGTCTCGGTCCCCATGTAACGTGTCATACTGAACTACCGTACTCGTTGGTATGCCTATTTGTGTGAAAAATGCATACTGGCGTATTTTATTTACATGAGTTCTGAGACCCTCGCAAGCGACCCAGGTGTAGTGCCGAAGGAACGTAAATTCTTCGGTCAGCCCTGGGGACTCGCTAACCTCTTCGGCATTGAGCTGTGGGAGCGCTTCAGCTTCTACGGCATGCAGGCCCTCCTGGCCTTCTACATGTACTACTCCACCACTGAAGGTGGTCTGGGCATTGACCAGACCACGGCGCTTAACCTCGTGGGCGCCTACGGTGGCTTCGTCTACATGATGGCGCTGGTCGCCTCGTTTGTGGGTGACCGGTTGCTTGGCGCGGAGCGCACACTGTTCTACTCCGCGATCCTGGTGATGGTCGGACACATCGTCCTCGCCCTTGTGCCTGGCGGTCTAGGCCTTGCCACTGGCTTGGTGTGCATCGGTATAGGCTCCGGTGGAGTCAAAACGTCCTCGCAGGTGGTGCTCGGTGATTTGTACTCGCGTGAGGATCCCCGCCGAGACGCTGGCTTCTCCATCTTCTACATGTCGGTCAATATTGGTTCCCTATTTGGCCCGGCGTTGACTGGCCTAGTGTGGGGCAAGGCCGGTTTCCACTGGGGCTTTGGGCTTGCCGCGATCGGAATGGCAATGGGACTGACGCAGTACATCATTATGCGGAAGTCTTCCATCGGCGCTGTCGGATCTGAAGTTCCAAATCCACTGCCGCGCGAGCGGCGTGGTATGTGGGCGATTGGTGCAATTGCTGTCGTTGTTGTCGTAGTCGCGCTGCTGGTCACCGGCATTGTTCCGCTCGGATCGCTGTCGTGGATCGTGTTTGCTATCGCTCTTATCGCCACGATTTACCTGTTGTGGGAAATGTTCCACTCTGATGAAGTTACCCCTGCTGAGAAGTCGCGTCTAACCGGCTACATTCCGCTCCTGTTTGGTTCTGTGGCGTTTTTCGCGATCTTTCAATCCCAATTCACTGTGGTCGCGGTCTACTCCGATCAGCGCGCTAACCTGAATTTCTTGATGTGGGAGCTCACGCCGGCCCAGGTACAGGCGTTTAACCCTTTCTTCATCGTGGTCTTCTCCCCCATCTTTGCAGCCATGTGGACTGCGCTGGGGCAGCGCCAGTGGTCATCTGCGGTGAAGTTTGGTGTGGCAAACTTGGTTACAGGTAGCGCGCTCTTCTTCTTCCTGCCGTACGCGGGTGGTGGTCCGAAGTCGACGCCGCTGCTGGTCTTGGTGCTTATCCTCTTTATGTTCACGATGGGCGAGCTGCTGTTGTCTCCTGTGGGCAACTCGCTGGCAACGAAGGTAGCACCTGAGGCGTTTAAATCTCGGCTGTTTGCTGCCTGGTTGATGTCGCTGTCTATGGGCACGGCGCTATCTGGCGTGCTCGGCTCGCTGTACAACCCTGATGATGCCTCCGCCGAGCGGACGTTCTTCATTACGCTGTCGGTGATCACCATTGTGCTTGGCGTAGGGTTGATCTCGATTCGCCGCTGGGTGCTGAAGAAGTTCGTCGACGTGCGCTAGCGCGCCTCGCTTCACGACGCCACCGCGTCCCCATCCCAACCACAAAGCCGGCCCCTCGGGGCCGGCTTTCCTCGTTACCTCAGTTCCGCGACGAGCGGGGCGTGCGCTACCAGCCGCGCTCTGCCAGGCGGTGCGGTGCGGGCAGGTCAGCAACGTTGATGCCCACCATCGCCTCGCCCAGGCCGCGGGACGCCTCGGTGACGACGGCGATGTCGTCCCAGTTGCGCACGGCCTTGACCACTGCCTTGGCGCGTGCCTCCGGGTTCCCGGACTTGAAGATGCCGGAGCCGACGAAGACGCCGTCGGCGCCGAGCTCCATCATCAGCGCGGCGTCGGCAGGCGTTGCCACGCCGCCGGCGGTAAACAGCGGCACCGGCAGCTTGCCGTGTTCCGCGACGTAGCAGACCAGCTCGTAGGGTGCCTGCAGCTCCTTAGCGGCGACGTAGAGCTCGTCGCGGTTGGCATTGTAGGTGGCCTGCAGCGCTGCGATCTCGCTGCGGATGGCGCGCATGTGCTTCGTGGCTTCGGAGACGTCACCGGTGCCAGCCTCGCCCTTGGAGCGGATCATCGCGGCGCCCTCGTTGACGCGGCGCAGCGCCTCGCCGAGGTTGGTGGCGCCGCAGACGAAGGGAACGTCGAAGGCGCGCTTGTCCACGTGGTGGGCGTAATCGGCGGGGCTGAGCACCTCGGACTCATCGATGTAGTGGATGCCCAGGTGCTCGAGGACGCGCGCCTCCATGGTGTGGCCGATGCGGGCCTTCGCCATCACCGGGATGTTTACGGCGTTCAGGATGCCCTCGATGAGGTCGGGGTCGGACATGCGAGCAACGCCGCCCTCGGCGCGGATGTCCGCGGGAACGCGCTCGAGCGCCATGACGGCCACGGCACCGGCCGCTTCGGCGATCTTCGCCTGCTCCGGCGTGACGACGTCCATGATCACGCCGCTCTTGAACGAGTTGGTGAGTTCTGCAAACTTGGTGAAATCTGTCATAGTGCTCCATTGTCAGTGCATAACTGGTAGATTCCAAGGTCCAGTATCATTTTCATTCCTTGTACCAGTTGGTGATCGTGTGCTCCTCAGCATCTCCTCCGAGCTGCCCATCCCCTTGCCCACACAGATCGCGCAGCAGATTCGGCTCGCCGTTACCAACGGCACGCTGCAGCCCGGAGACACGGTCTCCAGCACACGCGCACTCGCCCGCCAGCTCGGCGTCTCCCGTGGCACGGTCGTTACCGCCTACGACCAACTCATCAGTGAGGGCTTCCTTCTCGCTGCACAGGGCGCACCGACTCGGATCCACCCGGCGCTCACGCTTGCGCCACCGGCGCAGGAGCCGCAGCGCGACACGCGCCCAAGGACGACACCCCGCCCTCGGGTGTCATTGCGGCCGTCCGCGGGCAGCGCCGGCGCAGTGCGCCCGGCCGCGTGGCGCAAGGCCTGGAGGGACGCCCTTAACGCGGACGGTGCCAGCCTGGATAAGACCGGAGAACCAGAACTCAGAGCCGCCATCGCCGAGCACCTGCGCCTCGCGCGTGGCATACAGGTCGACCCCGCACACGTGGTGGTCACTGGAGGATCGCGCGAAGGGCTGCAGCTCATCCTGTACACACTGGGGTCGCGGCTGCGCGTGGGCGTTGAAGACCCGGGCCACCCCGGCCTGCGTCGCGTGATCCCCCTCAGCGGACACGAGGTGGTCCCCTGCGCCACCGATCCCGGCGGGGTGGTCGTGGGCGAGCTTTCAGACCGCCTCAACGCGCTCTTGGTCACTCCGTCCCACCTGTACCCCTTTGGCGGTGCGATGAGCGCCTCGCGCCGCTCCTCCCTGCTCAACTGGGCAACGCGGACCGGCGCCGTGCTCATCGAGGACGACTTCAACACCGAGCTGCGCTACCTCATCTCGCCACAGCCCCCGCTCGCGGCGCTGTCACCGGGCGCCGACGTGCTCACGCTCGGCACGTTCTCCACGCTCCTCTCCCGCGAGCTCGCCGCGGGGTATGTCGTGGCCTCCCCCGCGCTCGCTCCCGCGCTGCGGGAGACCCGAGAGCTCCTGGGAATGCCGGTGGCCACGGTGACGCAGCGCGCCATCGCGCACCTCCTCGACCGCGGCTACGTGCGCCGGAACGCGCGTGCAGCGCACAACCGGCTCGCGCGACGTCGCAAAGCCGTTGCCGCCACGGTGGTCCCCGCCCTGGAAGCGCGCGGCGCGCGAGTGACCGTGCCGGAAGCAGGCGGCGCAGACGTCACCGCCGAGTTTCCCACCGTTGCACTGCGGCAACAGTTCGAGGACCAACTTGCCGCCAGCGGCGTGGAGTGCGGCCACGAGTCCAGCCTGTGGTCGGGCGGTGGGGATGGGCTTGTCCTGAGCTTTTCGCACCTGACGGATGAGGACTTCCATTACGCGCTCGGGGCCATCCACCAGGGAAAGACCGCCTGACTCAGCCCCCTGCGGCCGCGACCTCAGCGCGACGCGGGGGCTCGCCGGCAGGGGCTCCCGTCTTCCGGCGAACCGCCCAGGCGAAGATCGCGCCGGTGATGTTGTGCAGTACCGCGGCGACCGCGCCGGGCAGCGCCGCCTCCGGGGAGAAGAACTTGCCGGCCATGCCACTTGCAAGGCCCGCCGACTGCGTGCCCACCTCGATTGCCACCGTCCGGCGGTAGCTCTCTGGCTGCCCTGTCACCTTCGCCGTGAAGTAGCCCAGCAGGTAGCCGAGCGCGTTGTGCATCAGCACCGCCGCGAACACGAGCAGTCCGACCTCGATGAGCGCCTCGCGGTTCTTCGCCACGGTTGGGAAGACCACGCCGCCAATGCCCAGGATGGAGATCCACGGCAGCACCGGAGCGATCTTGCCCATCCACGCATCGAGCGCGTAGCGCAGGGCGATCCCGCCAATCACTGGGATGAGCACGGTCTGTGCGAGCGACCAGGCCATCCCCGCGCCGTCCACCGCCACGTCAGCGCCGGCGAGTAGCAACATGATAACTGGGGTCACAATCGGGGCGAGCAGCGTGGAAACGCTCGTCATCGCCACGGATAGCGCCACATCGCCCTTGGCCAGGTACGCGATCACGTTCGAGGAGGTGCCGCCGGGAACCGAGCCCAGCATGAGCAGCCCCACTGCGAGCGCAGGGCTCAGGCCCAGGAGCTTGGCCACCGCGACCGCGCCGAGCGGCATGATCACGAACTGCGCGACGACGCCAATGGCGATCGGGACGGGCCGCTTCGCTACCTCCTTGAAGTCCGGGATGGTCAGCGTGAGCCCCATACCGAACATGATGATCATCAGGAAGTACGTGATGAAGCTGGTCAGCGGGAGGAACGGCCCTGGCGCGACAAACGCGAGCACCGAGCCGAGCAGAATAAAAGCCGGGAACGCGGCGACGGCGACGGCTGCCGAGCGATCTTCCTGTGTGCTCATGGCGAACTCCTACTCACTCTGTGGGATGAAATTCCGCATAACGGAATATGGGTGAGTATAAGTGATGCCGCGCACATGTTTGGGCGTTTCGCCCGATTGCTACCCGACGACCTCCGCGGCCACCACTCGCTTGCCCTGCCGGCCGGAAATGCGCGCCCACTCATCGGGGTTCGCCGTGTTCGGCATATCCTCGCTCTCGTCCTGCTCAGCGCGCACGGCCGCCCGGAGATGTTTCGCGGTAATCCCCTTCTGCACCGCGCTGGGCTGCTTATCGACGCCCACCGCCCCGATCCAGTCCTTAATCGCCAGCTTCTTCGCGCGGTCCACCACGTTGGCGATCATCGCGCCGGAGATGAAGTCGGAATAGTGGAGGAGCTGCGATGTGCCGTCGACAAGCTCCAAGCGCACAAACGGACGCGGGGCGAACATGGCGTCGGCGGCCGCGGCGATGAGCTCCTCGGGTGCCGCAGCGAGCGGGATAGCCGGCGTGATGTAGCGGGCGAGAATGTCTTCGGCCTCCGCGCGGTTCGGGCGCGAGACGCGGACCTTGATGTCCAGGCGTCCGGGGCGCAGGATGGCGGGATCGATGAGCTCCTCGCGGTTGGTTGCGCCGATGACGATCACATTGGCGATACCCTCGACGCCGTCGATCTCGGTGAGCAGCTGCGGCACCACGGTGGTTTCCATGTCGGAGCTGACCCCGGAGCCGCGGGTGCGGAAGATGGACTCCATCTCGTCGAAAAACACGATGACGGGGCGGCCGCCCTCGGCCAGCTCGCGGGCGCGCTCGAAGATAAGGCGGATGCGTCGCTCGGTCTCCCCGACGAACTTGTTCAGCAGCTCGGGGCCCTTGACGTTGATGAAGTGGGCCTGTCCCCCGTCGCCGATGCGCTGCGACAGCGAGTTGGCCACGGCCTTGGCAATAAGCGTCTTGCCGCACCCGGGCGGGCCGTAGAGCAATAGTCCCTTCGGCGGGGTGAGGTCGAACTCTCGGTAGAGGTCCGGGTGGGAGAACGGGAGCTCGACCGAGTCCTGGATCATCTCAATCTGCGAGCTCAGGCCGCCGATGTCGGCGTAGGTGACGTCCGGAACCTCATCGAGGGAAAGCTGGTTGACCTCGGTTTTAGGGACGCGCTCGAAGGCGTACCCGGCGCGGGTGTCCACCAGGACCGTATCGCCTGCGCGTGCGTGCTCCCGGAGTGGCTGCGCGAGGTAGACCAGGTGCTCGGCACCCTGTTGGTCCGCCACGATCGCGCGCTCGGTGTTGATCTTCTCGGACAGGGTGGCGAGCTGGCCGACGGCCTCGTACCCGCAGGACTCGACGACGATGGCGCCGTCGCCCAGGCGGACCAGCGTGCCCGGGCGCAGCGCGTCCGGCGACACGGTCGGCGCGACCTTGACGCGCATGCGGCGTCCGGAGGTAAACACCTCGGCCTCGTGGCCGCGCGGGGATCCCTCGAGGAACACCCCGTACGTCGACGCCGGCTCGCCGAGTGCTTCCACCTGCGCATACAGGTCGTTGAGCTTGTCGCGGCTCGCTTTAAGCAGCTCCGCCAACTTCTTGTTCCGCGAGCTCATCGCCTGATTCTCGCGCTTGAGTTCCCGCAGCTCGGGGCCGAATGCGTCGTCGTTGATTGTGTTGCCAGCCATACCCACCACACTAGTGGGTGCCGGTAACAGCTACTTGCGTGCCCGGCGTTGCGGGCGCGGCGGCGTGACGCCGTCGGCAAGCCTGCGGGTCCACACGAGAAATGCCGTGTGCGCGTTCATGCGGTGCTCCGGACGGGTGGCCAGGCCCTCCACCTTCCACTCACGCAGCAGCGTTTCCCAGGCGCGCGGCTCGGTGAAGCACTTCGCCTCGCGGATCGCTTCCATGATGTTCATCAGCTGCGGCACGGTGGCCACGTACGTCATGAACACGCCGCCGGGGATGAGTACGTTTTTCACCGTGTCGATGAAGTGCCAGGGCTCGACCATGTCCAGGATGACGCGGTCGACCGGGCCGTCGAGGTCCTCGGTGGTGATCTCGCCGAAGTCGCCTAAGCGCGGGGTCCACCACTCCGGGGTGCCGTTGAAGTAATCGGCCACGTTGTCCTTGGCAAAGGCGAGGTGGTCGTCTCGGATTTCGTAGGAGAACACCCGGCCCTCGGGCCCGACCGCGCGCAACAGCGACATGGTCAGCGCGCCGGAGCCCGCGCCCGCCTCCAGCACGCGCGCGCCCATGAAGATGTCGCCCTCCACCAGGATCTGCGCGGCGTCCTTGGGGTAGATCACCGCGGCGCCGCGCGGCATGGACAGCACGTGGTCGACCAGGAGGTGGCGGAAGCACAGGTAGTCACTGCCCAGCGTGGATTTGACCACCGAGCCTTCGTCCGCGCCGATGATGTCATCGTGCATGACGATGCCCTTGTGCGTGTGGAACTGGCCGCCCTCGACCAATTGGATCGTAAAGTGACGGCGTTTCGCGTCGGTGAGCTGGACTTTGTCTCCTGCTTGGAACGGGCCTGAATACATGCGCCTAAGTATGCCCTACTCGGCTCGCGCACCGTAAAACGCGGTGAGCGCGCGGACGAAGTACTCCATGTCGCGCGCGCCGCACAGCTCGCGCGCCGAGTGCATCGACAGCAGCGGCACGCCCACGTCGACGGTGCGGATGCCCATGCGCGTCGATGAGATCGGCCCGATCGTGGATCCGCAGGGCACGCTGTTGTTGCCCACGAAGGTTTGCGAGGGCACCTCGGCCGCGCGGCAGGCGCGGAGCCACTCCGCCTCGGTGACCGCGTCCGAGGCGTAGCGCTGGTTCGCGTTGATCTTGAGCACCGTCCCCCCGTTGAGGCGCGGCCGGTGCGTTGGGTCGTGCTTCTCCGGGTAGTTCGGGTGGACGGCGTGCGCGGCATCCGCGGAGACCTGGAACGATTCAGCAAACACGTCGAAGGGCTCGCCGACCTCGCGGGCGATGCGGGTCAGCACGCGCTCGAGGAGCGGGCCGCCGGCACCGGTGGTCGACGCGGAGCCGACTTCCTCGTGGTTGAATGCGGCGAGCACCAAGATGTCCTGGGCGGTGTCCTTCGCGGCCAGCAACGCCTCGAGCGACGCCCACACGCTGGAAAGGTTGTCCAGGCGCCCCGCGGCGAGCATGTCCCCGAGCAGCTCGCCGCGCTGCGCGTCGGCGGTGATGAGCTCGTGGGCCACGATGCGCTGCGGGTCCACGCCGGCCGCCTCACCGACGAGCTCCATGAGCGGTTGGTTGACGCCGAGGACGGGCGGCGTGTGCGCCTGGCGCTCCACGGTGGGCGCGTCGGCGCGGTAGAGGTGGATTGCCAGGTTGGGCACGCGGGCGACGGCGCCGGTATCCACGAGGTGCTGCGCGCCATCATCGGTGACCACCCGTCCGGCAAATCGCAGGTCTCGGTCCAGCCACGTCTGCAGGATTGGTCCGCCGTACACCTCCACCGCCACCTGGCGCAGGCCCTCGCGCTGGAAGTCCGGCTGCGGTTTGGCCATCAGGCCCGGCGAGTCCGTGTGGGAGCCGACGATGCGGAAGCGCGGGCGCGGGTGCTCGGGGACCCACCACGCGATCACGGCGCCGCCGTCGACCAGGACGTGGCCGCCGGGTGCGGCCGGGTCGGCGGGGGCGGGCGACGTGGCGTCGATAAGCGAAAAGCCCTGCGCGGTGAGTGCCTGCGCGACGTTGTGCGCGGCGTGGAAGGCGCTGGGGCTGGTGTGGAGGAAGTCGATGAAGCGAGCGTGCATACCTCCACTCTAAAATGTGGGACACGATGACTCCACGACCGCTCGCACTTTCCCCGTCCCGCGCCTCCGACTACCAGCGCTGCCCGCTGCAATACCGGCTGCGCACCATTGACAAGATTCCGGAGCCGACCACGGAAGCGCAGGTCAAAGGCACATTGGTGCACGCGGTGCTCGAGGAAATGTTCGGTTGGCCGCGTGCGGAGCGCACGTTCCCGGCCGCCGTCAAGCGCATCAAGCCGGCGTGGGAGGAAATGTGCGAGAAGGACCCGAGCTGCGCGGAGCCGATTGACAACGAACTGGCGCTCTTCCAAGCCGCACGCGAGCTGCTTCGCGGGTACTTCCACATGGAAAATCCGCTCGGTTTCGACGCGCACGAGCAGGAAATGTACGTGAACACCGTCCTGCCCAATGGGGTGCCCGTGCGCGGATTCATCGACCGTGTGGACATCGCGCCCACGGGCGAGGTTCGCGTGGTGGACTATAAGACCGGGAAGAAGCCACTGCCCCGCTACTCGCAGGACGCGCAGTTCCAGATGCGGTTTTACGCGCTCGTGTACTGGCGGCTGTTCCAGACCATCCCCACCCAGCTGCGGCTGATGTACCTCAAGGTTATGGACTCGATGATCCTCACCCCGTCGCGCGAGGAGCTGGAGTACTTCGAGCGCGACCTCGCGGACCTGTGGGCGAAGATCGAGGCGGACGGGAAGGACGGTCACTTCCGGCCGAAGAAGTCCAAGCTGTGCGGCTGGTGCGCATTCCAGGACCTGTGCCCCGAGTTCGGCGGAACGCCGCCGGAGTACCCGGGCTGGCCGGGCTCCGCGGCGGACGGCACCACCTCGCCAGAGGATTAGAACAGCCCGGAGACGCGACCCTCGCTGTCGACGTCGATGTTGTTCGCCGCCGGCTTCTTGGGCAGGCCGGGCATGGTCATGACGTCGCCGGTCAGCGCGACGACGAACCCGGCACCGGTGCGCGGGACGAGGTTGCGCACGTGCAGCGTGTGTCCCTCCGGGGCGCCGAGCTGCTGCGGGTCGTCCGAGAACGAGTACTGCGTCTTGGACACGCACACCGGCAGCGTGTCAAAGCCGTTGTCCTTGAGCATCTTGAGGTCGCGCAGAGCGACCGCCGAGTACTGGACGTCGTCTGCACGGTAGATCTCGCGCGCGATGGTCTCGATGGAGGCCTCAATACCGTTGGCCGGGTCGTAGAGCTGCGTTGACGTGCTCTCGGTCAGGTTGTCCAGCAGCGTGGTCGCCAGCTCCGTGGCCCCCTCGCCACCCTTGGCCCACACGTCGGCCTCCGCGATGGCCACGCCAGTGCGCTCAGCCCAGTCGCGGACCCACTTAAGCTCCGCCGGCGTGTCCGTGTCGAAGCGGTTGAGGGCGACCACCGGGGTTACGCCGAACTTGCGGATGTTGTCCACGTGGCGCTCCAGGTTCGCAATCCCCTGCTCCAGCGCATCGACGTTTTCCTGCTTGAGTTCCTCGCGCGCGATGCCGGCGTTGTACTTGATCGAGCGAACGGTGGCGACGACGACTGCACCGGCGACGTCCAGGTCGCCGTAGCGTGCCTTGATGTCAAAGAACTTCTCCGCGCCCAGGTCGGAGCCGAAGCCGGCCTCCGTGAGCACGATGTCTGCGTACTGCATCGCGGTGCGGGTGGCCAGCAGCGTGTTGCAGCCGTGCGCGATGTTGGCAAAGGGGCCGCCGTGGATAAACGCGGGCGTTCCGCCGAGGGTCTGTACCAGGTTCGGGTGAATCGCCTGCTTGAGCAGTGCCGCCATCGCCCCCTCCGCGCCGAGGTCGCCCGCGGTGACCGGCTTCTGGTCGTAGGTGAGGCCGATGGTGATGTTGGCCAGGCGCCGCTTGAGGTCCTGCAGGTCCGTGGCCAGGCCGAGGATAGCCATGATCTCCGAGGCGGCGGTGATGGTGAACCCGGTCTGCGCCGGAACACCGCTGGTCGGCCCGCCGAGGCCGGTGACCACGTTGCGCAGCGAGCGGTCGTTGACGTCCAGGCAGCGCTGCCAAGTGACGCGGCGTGGGTCGATGCCCAGCTCGTTGCCCTGGTGGATGTGGTTATCAATCAGCGCCGCGAGCGTGTTGTTGGCCGAGGTGATGGCGTGGAAGTCACCGGTGAAGTGGAGGTTGATGTCCTCCATCGGCACGACCTGCGCGTAGCCGCCACCGGCCGCGCCGCCCTTGATCCCCATGACGGGGCCAAGGGAGGGCTCACGCAGCGCGACCATGGCGTTGTGGCCGAGGAGCGAGAGGGCGTCGGTAAGCCCGATGAGCACCGTGGACTTGCCCTCCCCGGCGGGGGTTGGGGACACGCCGGTGACCAGGACAAGCTTCGCCTTCGGCTGACCCGGGTGCTTGGTCACGTCGACCTTGGCCATGTGCGTGCCGTACGGGATGAGCGCGTCGGCCGAAACGCCGGCCTTCGCCGCAATGTCCGTGATGGGCGCGAGTTGGTGCGCCTGCGCGATCTCAACGTCGGATTTCGGGGTGTGGTTTTGGGACGCAGATTGCGTTGCTGTGGTGTCTGACATACCTCCACAGTACCCGGTGCCTGGGGCGCCACCCCCGTGCGATGCGCTGTTAGAGCACGAGGGCGCCGATGCCGTACCCCAGCAGGATCGCCGTGGAGATGCAGACGACGCCGGGGGCGATAAACGGGTGGTCAAAAACGTATTTGCCGATGCGGGTACTGCCGGTGTCATCCATCTCCACCGCCGCGAGCAGCGTCGGGTAGGTCGGCAGCACGAACAGCGCCGAGACCGCCGGGAAGGCGGCGACGGCGGTGAGCGGGCTCACTCCGATGGCGAGCGCTGCCGGCATGAGCGCCTTCGCCGTTGCCGCCTGCGAGTACAGCAGGCACGCGGCGAAGAAGAGGACCACGGCCAGCAGCCACGGCTGCGCCTGCAAAACGGTGCCGGCGACCGCCTGGATGTCGTCGATGTAGTAGTTGATAAACGTCGTGCCGAGCCACGCCACGCCCAGGACGCACACGCAGGCGGACATCCCGGAGCGGAACACCTGGGTGGTGAGCACCTCGGCCGCTGCGTGCTTGGTCACCCAGAGGATGATGGCGGCGGCTGACAGCATGATCGCCATGATGGCCTCGTTGCGCGGCACCGTCGGGTTCGGAATGAGCCCGATCTGGTCCGAGATCAACGTGGCGTAGGCCATCACGATGAGGATCGCGGCGACGAAGATGCCCACCGAGGTTTTCGCGCCCGCCTTCGGTGCGAACTCCGCGGACGCCTGCGGCTGCGCGACGAGCCCGTCAGCCACACGCTGCTGGTACACGGGGTCGTCCTCGAGATCCTTGCCCAGGCGGTTGGCCAGCCACGCCGTGGGGAAGATGGCCAGCAGCGTCGCCGGGAGCATCACCGCGAGTAGTTGCAGATAGCCCACCCCGTGATCCTCCAGGAGAGAGGCCATGAACACGACGGCCGCGGAGATCGGCGAGGCCACAATAGCCATCTGCGAGGCAATGACCGCGACAGAAAGCGGCCGCGACGGACGCACCTTGCCCTCCTTCGCCACCTCAACGATCACGGGGAGCGTAGAGAAGGCGGTGTGGCCGGTGCCCGCCAGCACCGTCATCAGCCAGGTGACCACCGGCGCGTACACGGTCACCCGCTTCGGGTTGCTGCGCAGGAACTTCTCCGCCAGGTACACCAGATAGTCCATTCCGCCGGCGAGCTGCATGGCGGAGATCGCCGCGATCACGCACATGATGATGCCGATGACGTCGAACGGGATCGCTTCCGCGCTCACCGGGATGCCGGTCGCGCCGAGGAGCAGCACCCCGAGCCCGCCGGCGAAACCGATAGCGATGGACCCCATCCGCGCGCCCAGCACAATGGCGCCGAACAGGATGATGATGTGCACGACGAGCAGCAGCGACACAGACCATTCCCCTCACGAGTTCAACGAATATAAATCGCGTACCATTATCGCCCGGATGGTACGACCATTCCAACTCGCGGTGCGTGCCCCTCCCCTGCAACGCGGGTGCCTGCGCCTATCGACGCCACGCCACCGGCACCCGCGCACCCCCCCGATCAATGTGGCGTGCTTGATGTCGGCCTAGTCTTCGTCGACGTAGAGCTTCCCGCGGTACTCCGGGTGCATGAGGTTTTCCTTGCTTAGCACCGCGTCGAGCTCCTCCTCGCTGAGCAGCCCCTTCTCCAGGACGAGCTCGCGGACGCCGCGGCCGGTCGCCGCGGCCTCTTTGCCAATCAGGTCGCCGTTGTGGTGGCCAATCACCGGGTTGAGGTAGGTGATGATGCCGATCGAGTTGGCAACGTAGGCCTCGCACACCTCCTTGTTGGCGGTGATCCCGGTGACGCACTTCTCCCGCAGCGTGCGCGCCGCATTGGAGAGCAGCGAAATCGAGCTGAACAGTGACTGTGCGATCACCGGCTCCATCACATTGAGCTGCAGCTGGCCGGCCTCCGCCGCCATGGAGACGGTGAGGTCGTTGCCAAACACCTTGAAGCAGGCCTGGTTGACTACCTCGGGGATGACCGGGTTCACCTTCGCCGGCATGATCGACGAGCCGGCCTGGCGCTCCGGCAGGTTGATCTCATTGAGGCCGGCGCGCGGCCCGGAGGACAGCAGGCGCAGGTCGTTGCTGATCTTGGACATCTTCATCGCAGCGCGCTTGATCGCGCCGTGCATCATGACGTAGCCGCCGGTATCCGAGGTCGCCTCGATCAGGTTCGGGGACGCCTGGATCTCCAGCTCGGTGACCTCGCGCAGCGCCGCAACAACCTGGTCGCGGTAGCCCTTCGGCGTGTTGATGCCGGTGCCGATGGCGGTCGCACCCAGGTTGATCTCCAGGAGCACGTTCGCCGCGTTGACCAGCGTGCGGTTCTCCTCGCCCAGGTTCTCGCCGAAGGCGGTGAACTCCTCGCCCAGCGTCATCGGGACGGCGTCCTGGAGCTGCGTACGTCCCATCTTGATGATGTCCGCAAACTCATCGCCCTTGGCGCGGAACGCCTTCTGCAAGAGGTCGAATTCCTCGATGAGGCCCTGGACGGCGTAGTACAAGCCGAGGCGGAAGCCGGTCGGGTACGCGTCGTTCGTCGACTGCGACATGTTCACGTCGTCGTTCGGGTTGATCTCGCTGTACTCGCCTTTGTCCTTGCCAATGTGCTCCAGCGCAAGGTTCGCCACGACCTCGTTGGTGTTCATGTTCACCGAGGTGCCGGCGCCGCCTTGGAACGCGTCGATCGGGAACTGGTCCATGCAGCGCCCCTCTTCCAGGATCTGGTCGCAGGCCCACACGATCGCCTCCGCTTTCGCCTTGGGCAGCGCGTGCAGGCGGCGGTTGGCCAGCGCCGCAGCCTTTTTCACCTGCACCATGCCGCGAATAAAATCGGGCACATCATTGATCGTTTCGCCGGAGATTTGGAAATTCTCCATGGCGCGCAGGGTGTGGATGCCGTAGTAGACGTCCGCCGGGACGTCCATCGTGCCGAGCAGGTCTTCTTCTTTGCGAGTCGTCATGCGGACCATCGTACGGAACGGACTTTTACCGCTCATCATTTGCCCGCTTCGGGGGTGAAAACTAGAGGCGCGCGATGCGCAGCTCAGTGGCGATCGTGCCCTCTGTGCCCAGCTCAGCCAGCTGATCCATCACCTGGTTAGCCGTCGCGCGCGGGACCATCGCGCGGACCGCAACCCAGTTCTCGCGCGACAGCGGCGAGACCGTCGGCCCCGTGATGCCCGGGGTCAGCACCAGTACCGCGTCGAGGTTATCGCGGCAGACGTTGTAGTCGATCATCAGGTAGTTGTGCGCGTTGAGGATGCCCTCGATGCGGTTGAGGACCTTCACGTGGGCGTCGTCAAGCTGCATGCCCTGGCGCTTCACGACGACCGCCGCGCTGGAAATAATCGGCTCGCCGAACGGAGCGAGCCCCTGCTGGCGGAGGGTGGCGCCCGTGGAGACGACGTCCGCGATCACGTCGGCGACGCCGAGCTTGATTGAGATCTCCACTGCCCCGTCGAGGCGGATGACCTGGCTGGGGGTAATCCCGCGCTGGGCGAGGTAGTCCTCCACGAGGTGTGGGTAGGAGGTGGCGATGCGCTTGCCTGCGAGGTCCTCGACCGCCCACTGCTCACCCTGCTTCGCGGCAAAGCGGAAGGTGGAGGAGCCGAACCCGAGGTCCAGGACTTCCTCGACCTGCGCGCGGGAGTCTGCGGCGAGGTCGCGGCCGGTAATTCCCAGGTCGAGGTGGCCCTGGGCAACGTAGATGGCGATGTCCTTCGGGCGGAGGAAGAAGAACTCGACGCCGTTGGGCTCGTCAACAATATTGAGCGCCTTGTTCGCGCCGCGGCCCTTGTACCCGGCCTCCTTGAGCACCTGCAGCGCGTGCTCCGAGAGCGAACCCTTATTTGGAACGGCGAGCTTGATCAACGATTTCTCCATGGGTGGTTCTCCGCTGGGGATCTAGAGGTACTTGTACAGGTCGTCCGGGGTGAGGCCGCGCTTGAGCATCATCACCTGCGTCCAATAGAGCAGCTGGCTCATCTCCTCGGCCAGCTCCTCGTCCGACTGGTATTCGGCGGCGATCCAGACCTCGCCGGCTTCCTCGATGATCTTCTTCCCAATGAAATGCGCGCCCATGTCCAAGGCGTCAACCGTGCCGGACCCAGCCGGGCGGTCTGCGGTCCTTTGGGTCAGTTCTGCGAAAAGGTCATCGAAGGATTTCACGCCTTCAAACCTTAGCGGACCTCGCGCGCCGCCGTGGCAAACCAGGAAAAGAGATCCTCCGCGGTGGCGCCGACAAAGCGAGCCGGGTCGAATTGGTAGACCCCGCTCGGGACCGGGTCGCCGAGCCCGAGGACGCGGCACCCGGACTCCGCGGCGGCGGACATGCCAGTCCAGGAATCCTCCACGACGAGACACTCCGCGGTGGGAGCACCAACCCGGCGCGCTGCCTCTTCGTACATGTCGGGCGCCGGCTTGGGGTGGGTGACCTCGTCGCCCGTGATGGAGTCCGTGAACAGTGCCGCGCCGATGGCCGCGATACAGCGGTCCGCCAGAGTGCGCTCCGTGTTCGTTGTGACAAACATGGGCACCCCGGCAGCGCGCAGCTGTTCGAGCAGGGGGCGGATGCCCGGGTTGAGTTCGATACCGCCGGCCAACTTCTCGGCCATGCGCTGGTACATCCAGGCGCGGAGCTCGTCCTGCTCGCCGTTGGCAAGCTCGTAGCCCGCCCACCTCGCGCAGATGCCCAGGGATTCCGCGAAGCTCGCGCCCTCGGTCTTCTTGCGCTCTTCAGGGGACAGCCTGCGTCCGAGTTTCTCCGAGAGTTCGAACGTGGCCTCCGCCCAGAGGGGTTCGGTGTTGATGAGAGTGCCGTCCATGTCCCAGAAGATGGCTGCTGGAGCGGCGATCGCGCTACTCAAAGTCGGGCAGCTCCCCGAGGGCCTCATCGTCCGCGCCGGACGCGATTGCGGCGCGACGGACCACGTCCGCAAGCTCCGACTTCTCCTCCGGTTCCAGCACCGCGTACTCGTGCTTGGCGTTGAACTGCTCCAGGTTGCCGTAAAACGGCTGCACGAGGGCCTTCAACCGCTCTCCGTCCGGGGACGGCTCAATGAGGTCGAATGCGTCAAGGAACATCTCGATGATCTGCTTGAGCTCCGGCAGCGCCTCCGGGTCGAACGGCTGCTCCCACAGCTCCTTGTCGCTTTCTTGCAGGTAGGAGCCGGTGGCAAAGGTGCGGAGGTCATCGATGAACTGGTCAACGTCCGGCTGCAGTCGGGCGCGAATCGAGGTCTCTGGTTGCGTCATGCTTCCCATTGTGATCGACTACGCGAAAACGCGCACCCCGAGCAGGCCGTCGATCGCGTTCACCAGGATGTTGTCGTGGTCGCCGCGGGCCATGTCCAACACCCGCAGGGCGCGCGGGGTGTCCAGGTCGTCCGCCAGCGCGGTGCGCAGCTCGTTGACGTTGGCCAGCGCTTCCGCCTCCGTGACGGGTTGCGCGAGTCGCTCCTGCCAGCGGGCCAGGCGCTGCTCTGCGGCCTCGAGGCCGCGGTAGGAAAAGTCGCGGTCCTCGCGGTAGTGCCCGGCAAACACGGCGAGTCGGATCGCGGCGGCGCTGTGTCCCTGCGCGGTCAGCTTGTGCACGAACACGAGGTTGCCCAGCGACTTGGACATCTTCACGCCGTTGAGGGCGATCATGCCCGAGTGCACGTAGTGGCCCGCCATGCGCGGTTCCGCGTAGGCCGCCTCCGCGTGCGCGGCGGAGAACTCGTGGTGCGGGAAGGCGAGGTCCGAACCGCCGCCCTGGATGGCAAACGTGTGACCCAGCCGGTTGGTCGCAATTGCGGAGCACTCGACGTGCCATCCGGGGCGCCCCGGGCCGATCTTGGTCTGCCACGCGGGCTCGCCCTTACGGGGGCCGCGCCACACCAGTGCGTCGAGCGTATCCTGCTTGCCTTCGCGATCGGGGTCGCCGCCGCGCTCTGCGAAGAACTTCTCCATCGTGGCTCGGTCGTAGTTGGACTCGTAGCCAAACTGCTCGGTGGCGTGAATGGACGCGTACACGTCGCCCTGGTCGAGGCGGTAGGCGGAACCGTTGTCCAGCAGCGTTTGCACCATGGCGGCAACTTCGTCGACAGCTTCCATTGCGCCGATGAAGTCGCGCGGCGGGATCACGGAGAGCTCCTCCATGTCACTGCGGAACAGGGCAATCTGGCTGCGGCCGAGCTCGCGCCAGTCCACGCCGTCACGATCCGCGCGCTCGAAGAGGGGGTCGTCCACGTCGGTGACGTTCTGGACGTAGTGCACTTTGTGGCCGTTGGCCAGCAGCTGTCGGTGCACCAGGTCAAAGGTCAGATAGGTCGCGGCGTGCCCGAGGTGCGTGGAATCGTACGGGGTAATGCCGCAGACGTACATGCCCACCTCCCCGTTAGCGTTCGGCGTGACGTCGACGGCGTGAACGTGTTGATCCGCAGTGTCGTACAGCTGCAGGGGGCGAGGGATGCCAGCAACAGCAGCGACATGAGGAGTAGGCCAGGATTGCATGGCCACTACCCTACCCACTGCTGCCGGGGGCGCCGCTAATCGACGCTGTGCGCTGGCCCCATGGCTCCTAGCCGGCCGCCATCACGCCGGTTCCCAGCAGCAGCATGACCACGAGGCCGAGCGGGACGCGGTACGCGGCGAACCAGGCGAAGGAGTGGTTGGACACGAACTTCAGCAGCCAGGCGATGGAGATGTAGCCAAGCACGAACGCGATCGCGGAACCGATGAGGAGTTGGCTGCCGCTGGCGGCTTGTCCGCTTTCGGGGTTGAAGGCGTCGGGGAGCGAAAAGAGGCCCGACGCGAGCACTGCGGGGATGGCGAGCAGGAAGCTAAAGCGGGTGGCCACCTCACGCTCGAGATTGAGGAACAGGCCGCCGGAGATGGTGCCGCCGGAGCGGGAGACGCCCGGGATCAGCGCGAGGCACTGCCAGAAGCCCATGAGCACGGCGTCCTTCATGGTCAGGTCCTCGAAGCCGCGGGTCTTGGTGCCGCGGCGCTCCGCAAGAATGAAGACGAGCGAGAAAATGATGAGCACCGTCGCGGTAATCCAGAGGTTGCGGAAGTTGTCTCGGATGAGGTCCTTGAGCAGGACGCCCAACACAGCGACGGGGATGGTGCCGGCGATGACCATCCAGCCCATGCGGTAGTCAAAACCGCGCTTGTCCTTGTTTGCAAGGCCGACGAACCAGCCGGAGAGGTAGCGCCAGATGTCCTTGGCAAAGTAGACCAGGACCGCGAGCTCGGTCCCCAGCTGAATGACGGCGGTGAAGCTCGCGCCGGCGTCTTCGCCCCAGAAGAGCTGCGAGACGATGCGGAGGTGCCCGGACGAAGAGACCGGAAGGAACTCGGTGAGCCCCTGCACGATAGAGAGGACGATGACCTGAACCCAGGACATGGATTCGGCCAACTGTGTCGGATCAGTCATGGCAGAACACACTACCCGCGAGTGGCTGCAGGGACCGAACACACACGGCCGGAGCGAAGCTGGCAGGTTGCTAGGGTTAGGGGTTGTGAAATACGGAAAGAGATTTGCCGTTGCGCTCGCGGCCGCGACGTCCTTGGCGCTCGTCGCCTGCGGTTCGGATGTGACGGGTGACCAGCTGGAAGAAAGCATGGGCAACGCGACGCCCGATCCGTCGCCGCAGGCCGCGGACCCCGCCGGGACGGTCTTCCCCTTCGACGCCATCGAAGACCTCGACACCACCGACGGCGTGATCGCCGTCCGCACCGCCAATGCACTCACGGTGGGCACCCTCGACCAGCTGCGGGACGGCAGCGCCGCCGCGCACCCGCTTTCCGGCGAGTGCGGCGATGTCTCTGCGAACGCGGGCACGTTCGCGCTGGGCTGCGGCACCTCGATCATGCTGGTGCGCGCCGATGACCCCGGGCAGGCGGACACGCTCGATGTGGATGAGCGCGTAACGTCCGCGACGGTGACTTCCAGTGGTGACGTGCTCGCCGGCAGCAACAGCGAGCGCGATGTCTGGCTCTACCGCGACGGTGAGCTCGCGGACACCTTCTCGGTGGCGCGCGAGACCGACCAGCTCCAGGCCGTACCCGTCGACGGCCAGGCGGACAGCGTCGTGCGTACCAACCGCTTCGACACCACCGTCCAGGACATCGATTGGGGCAACGGGCGCCAGGGCGGCACACTGCGCGCAGGTCTCGGTGTGGGCAAGATCGCCGCCGGGGCGAATGGTCTGCTGCTTGCCGCCGACGCCACGGGCGACCAGCTCCTCGTCTACACCACCGACGACATCATCCGTCTGCACCAGATGGCCCCGGTCCCGGAGAGCCCGTGGGACGCCGCCTGGGACAACAGCAACCAGGTCGCGTGGGTCACCTCGACGGCGACGAACACCGCCACCGGCTACGACATCTCGCGCGGCGTTCCGCTTCAGCGGGGTGAGCTGGCCACGGTGGGCGATGCGCAGAGCATTGCCACGCTTGACGACGCCACGCTGCTCATCGCCTCCGCCTCCGGCGGCGGCCTCCAGGTCGTTGAGCCGGACGAGCTCCACCTCGACGAACTGCCGGCGACGACCGCAGCGGCCGACGCCCCGACCCAACAGTCTCCTTCCTCCCAGCACAACGAGGGTTAATCATGACGTTTCTCCAAAAAGCAATGCACTCCCTGCCCGACGGTACGCAACTGACGAAGGCTTCCGAAGCGGCCTACGACGCGGCGTACGCCGCCGCGCTGAAGGCGATGTTCCTCCTTCCGCCCGAGCGCATCCACGGGATCATCAACGCAGGCTTGCGCGCGCTGCACGTGGCGAGCCCGGTGAACCGACTCGCGGAGCGCGTCGTGCGCGTGCACGACTCCGCGCTCGAGCAGGAGTGCTTTGGCGTTCGTTTCCCCGCGCCGCTGGGCCTTGCCGCCGGCTTTGACAAGAACGCGTCGTCCCTCGACGCGTGGGGCGCGCTCGGCTTTGGCTACGCGGAGGTCGGGACGGTCACGCCGAAGGCGCAGCTCGGTAACCCGGCTCCGCGCCTGTTCCGCCTCCCCGCGGACAAAGCGATCCTCAACCGCATGGGGTTCAACAACGACGGCGCCCTGCCCGCCGCGCTGAACCTGGACGCCCGGAAGTCGGACGACATTGTGGGCATCAACATCGGCAAGAACAAGACGGCGACCGACGCGGTGGCGGACTACCGGGCCGGCGCCACCGTGCTGGGGCCGCACGCTGATTACTTGGTGGTAAACGTGTCCTCGCCAAACACGCCCGGCCTGCGCGACCTCCAGGCGGTTGAGGAGTTGCGCCCGATCCTCTCCGTCGTTGCAGAGTCCACCGCCACTCCGGTGCTGGTCAAGATCGCCCCGGACCTCTCCGACGAGGACATCGACGCGGTCGCCGACCTGGCCGTGGAGCTGGGGCTCGCCGGCATCGTGGCCACCAACACGACCATTTCGCGCGAGGGCCTGCGCACCCCCGCGGATGAGGTGGAAGCGATGGGCGCCGGTGGCATCTCAGGCGCGCCGCTGAACGATCGCGCCCTTGAGGTCCTGCGCCGGCTGCACGCGCGCGTGGGCGACCAGCTGACGCTCATGAGCGTTGGGGGTATTTCCACGCCGGAGCAGGCGTGGGAGCGCATCGCCGCAGGCGCCAGCCTTCTCCAGGGCTACACCGGGTTCATCTACGGCGGTCCGGCCTGGATCAGCCGTATTCACCGCGGGATCGCGGCGCAGGTGCGCGCCCACGGGCTGGAAAACATCGCGCAGGCGGTGGGCAGCGAGCTGCCCTACCTGCGGTAGTCGCTCCCCCGCTTACGCCCGTGGGCGCGTAGTGCGTCGCAGCACGATGGCGCAGAGTAACGCTGCGACGCCCCACAGGGCGGGCCAGTACGTCTGCGTGTAGAAGAGCGTGTGCGTAGGCAACGCGACGCCCAAGCCGATGAGCACGAGCGCGATAATAAGCGCGGCGACCTGCGTGCGCGAACCCTCGTGCGAGGTGCTCACCGTAGCGAACGCGCCGATGATCACCGCAGCGATGAGGACGGTCAGGGTTTGGAGTGTGAGGGCAAAGAGCTCCTCACCACGCAAGACCGAGAGAATAGTAAAGAGGAAGAGCGCGGCGGCGAGCGTGATAAACGCTCCGCCGACGCGAAGTTGAAGCGGGGCCATGACGGATCGGTCTACTTGGTCTCGGTCCAGCCCCACGCGATCGCGCGGCCCACGCTGTGGAAGTACAGGTTAAAGCCGAGCTGCGTCGGGTTCGCGATCTGGTCCGCCGGCAGCTCCTCCACGTCGACCGCGTGCACTGCGAACAGGTAGCGGTGCGGGCCGTGCCCCACGGGCGGGTTCGCGCCGTAGAAGCCAGGCGCGCCCGAATCACCAACCAGCTGGATCGCACCGACGCCCAAGTCCTCCTTGGACGCATCGCCGGTCGCAATGGACTGCGTGCTCACCGGAATGTTGAACGCGGCCCAGTGCCAGAAGCCAGAGGTCGTCGGCGCGTCTGGGTCGTAGCACGTAATGGCCAGGGACTTGGTCCCCTCCGGAAGGTCGGACCAGGCCAGCTGAGGCGACGTGGCATCGTCGCCGACCAGGGAGTCGGGCAGCTCGGCGCCGTCCTCGAAGTCGGTGGAGCTAAGCGGGAACGACGGCAGGTCCTTCAACGCTGCGTACGGGTCCGGGCCGGGAAAACGGTCTGAAACGTAGGAAGCAGTCATACAGATATTTCTACCCCAGCGCTGTGACTTTCGCCATGATTTTCACTAAAAGTTCTGTGGGTTCACGGCGTGATGCGTGATGGGCGGGAGCGGCAGAATGCCAAGGGTGTGGTTTGGAAGCGCAAATGTGCCCATTGCACCCTAAAAAGCGGTGTTGTGCAGGCGATTTGTGTGTTTTACGCCGAGCACCTTATAGTGTTTCAAGTGCCCAGCCGAGAGGCTGAAACACCCGGCCCGGGTGGCGGAATGGCAGACGCGCTAGCTTGAGGTGCTAGTGTCCTATTAACGGACGTGGGGGTTCAAGTCCCCCCTCGGGCACAACCGACCGGCCTCCTACGATGGAGGCCGGTTATCTTTTTGTACAAGGAGGTTTGGCGGTGGCGCAGCGTCAACCTACAGCGCGCCCCTCAACCGGTCGGATCGCGCTGCTCGCGCTCGCTGCGGTGGGGTTCGTTGCGGCGTGGTGGCTCCTGGACGTCCCCTCCCTCGCCACGCTCCGCACGTGGGCGGAATCGACCGGCCCCTGGTTCCCGCTCGTTTTCTGGCTGCTCTACGTACTCATCACGCAGTTCCCCATCCCGCGGACGGTCATGACGCTGTCTGCGGGCATCCTCTTCGGCACCGGGCTCGGCATCGCGCTCTCGCTGACGGCGACCACGGTCGCCGCGGTCATCTCGCTCCTCATCGTGCGATTCCTGCTGCGCGATTGGGTCGAGCCCCGCCTCACCCACCCCGCCGTGCAAAAGATCAACGCGCGCCTGGAGCAGCGCGGCTGGCTGGCCGTGACCAGCCTGCGCATGATCGCTGGAGTCCCCTTCTCCATCATGAACTATGCCGCAGCACTCACCCGCGTACGCGTCCTTCCCTTCGCCATCGCCACGCTCCTCGGCTCAGCGCCCAACACCGTGCTCGTCGCAGTCTTCGGAGACACGCTCACGGGCCACGCCAACCCGTGGGTCATCGTCGCCGTTGTCGTGTTAGCAGTGCTGGGTGTCGGGGGCTTGCTTATCGACGCCACCCTGCCCACCCGCGACACGCCCACCCCGAAGAGTAAAGGCCTGAACGTAGACCAGGCGTAACATCTCGGTCATGATTGCAGTCCACGCGAGGTACCGGGGAAGGGATAAGGCGCGCGCCGAGGTCGTGCGGCGCTCGGCTGAGGCGCTCGCGACGCTGCCTGGCGTCGGCGAGTTTGAACTGTGCAGCGTGGAGGACATCCGCGCCGATGTCGTCGGGCCCGAGCACGCGCTCAACGTGATCATGGCGCTACTCTCCGACGGCGACTGGGCCATCGGCCTGGGGATCACGGGACACGGACGCGCCGTCTTCGCGGCGACGGACGCGGTGGGCACGCGACCCGCGCAGGTGAAGGTCGTAGTGGACACGCCGGACCCGGGCACCTCCGCAAACGACATCGAGGCGACGTTCGCGCTTCTGGGCTACGTGCTGCACAAGCGCACCCTGGAAGGCCGAGAGGCCACCTCGCTGGTGCGAGGTGGCCTCAATCAGAACGAAGCGGCTGCGGAGCTAGGCATCTCCAAGCAGGCGATAAGCCAGCGGCTGCAGGCCGCCGGCTGGCAGGCGGAGCAGTCGGGGTGGAAGCTGGCGCTGAACCTCCTCACGCAGGCGTCGCAAAGCGCTTAATGCGCTACCCCTGGTACGGGCGATTCGGTTCGTCGGCCGGCAGCGGATCCTGCGGGCCCGCACCGAGTTCACGGCGACTGCTTCCCGGGGCAACCTGCGGGGCGTCTTGCGTCGGATCCGGGTCGTCGACATGCTTGTTGGCCACCGCGCGGGCCTCGGCGAGCGCCTTGGCCAGCTCCGGGTCGGTGGAGGTGTCGAACCAGGAGTCCGTGTTTTCCGCCTCCGCCATCTCCTTGGTTTCCTCGTCCACGTTTGCCGGCTCGTAGCGGAACACGCCGTCCTCGCCCTTGCCCGCGAACGCCTGCGCAAACTGCTGCAGCGAGTCGCCGAACTGGGACGGGATCATCCACATCGTGGCCGCTTCGTTTTCCGCGATCTTGGGCAGCTTTTCCAGGTACTGGTACGCCAGGAGTTCCGGTGTGACGCCGGAGGACTTCACGGCCGCGTTGACCTTCTGGATCGCGCGTGCCTCGCCCTGTGCGGCCAAGTACTTCGCGGCGCGCTCGCCCTCTGCGCGCAGGATCATAGCCTGACGCTCCGCCTCCGCGTTCAGAATGGCGGCGTGCTTCTCGCCCTCGGCGGAGAGGATGCGTGCTTGCTTCTCGCCCTCGGCAGTTTTGATGTCGGATTCACGCCTGCCCTCTGCGGTGAGGATCATTGCGCGCTTTTCTCGGTCCGCCTTCATCTGCATCTCCATGGACTGCTGGATCGACGGCGGCGGTTCAATGGCCTTAAGCTCAACTCGGCTGATACGAAGGCCCCACTTGCCGGTGGCCGCGTCAAGTTCGCCGCGCAGGCGGCGGTTGATGGTTTCGCGGGAGGTCAACGTCTCTTCAAGCGTCATGCCGCCAACCACGTCGCGCAGTGTGGCGGTAGAAATCTGCTCCACGCCGACAAGATAGTTGTCCACGCCGTAGATGGCCTTGGCGGGATCGTTGATCTGAAACGTGACCACCGTGTCGATGGCGACAGTGAGGTTGTCCTGCGTGATCACGGCCTGCGGCGGGAAGGACACGACGCGCTCGCGGGTGTCCACGCGTGCGCGGACGGAGTCAATGAACGGGATGAGGAGGGTCAAGCCACCGGAGACCGTGCGGGTGTAGCGGCCAAGCCGCTCGATCACCGCGGCTTCACCCTGTGGAATCAGTTTCACCGATGCGAAGAGGAGCGCCGCCACCAGCGCAATGATGACGACGAGGACAATAGTTGGGCCCATCTAACGTTCCTTCCAGACGACCGCGACAGGGCCGTCAATGTCTGCCACTGTGACAATATCGCCGGCGACGATCGTGTCCGCCGGATCCAGCGACCTCGCGGACCAGATGGAACCGTCCATCCGGACCTGGCCGCCCGTGGGGCCGAAGGCCTCGAGCACCTCCGCGCGCTGCCCCACCAGGGCTCGCGGGGAATCGTCGTACACCTTCGGCTGGTGGTAGCGCTTGTGCAGGTAAGGCCGCAAGAAAAACCAGAACGCCGCCGAGGAGGCGACGAACGCGAGGACTTCCGCCCACAGCGGAACCCCGGCCAGTGCCACCCCGGCGGTAGTGAGTGCGCCGGCCCCGAGCATGAGTAGCGTGAACTCACCCACCGCCAATTCAAGGCCGGCGAGGACAGCTGCTGCGACAAACCAAACGAGTGCTCCCACGTGCTCAAGGTTACAGGAGCTTACAGATCCTCTTTGGACAACTCTGGATTGGTGACAAAGTCGACGAGCCGTTCTACGGCGCCGATCAGGGTCGAGTCGAGATCGCGGAACGTCTCCACCGCCGAGTACACACGGCGCCACCCATCCTTCGGGTCCGACCAGCCGAGGCGTTTGCACACGCCCGTCTTCCAGTCCTCCCCGTACGGCACGTCTGGCCAGGCGGGGATTCGCAGCTTCTCCGGCTTCACCGCGGCCCAAATGTCGATGTATGGGTGCCCCGTCACGAGCACGTGTTCGCCGACGTTGCGGACCAGGCGCGACTCCTTCGTGCCCTCGACGAGGTGGTCTGCGAGCACGCCGATTCGGCGCCCAGGCCCCGGCTGAAACTCGTCTAGGCGCGCCTGGAGGTTGTCCAACCCTTCGAGGTACTCCACGACGACGCCTTCGACCCGGAGGTCGTGGCCCCAGACCTTTTCCACAATCGCGGCGTCGTGAATGCCCTCGACCCAGATCCGGCTCGGCATGGCCACCTTCGCGCGGACATTCTCAACCTTCCGGGAGCCCGAGTTGGAGCGCTTCGGCCCGGAGTCCTGCTTGGGTACGTAGCGGGTCAGCGTGACGCGCTGTCCCTCCACCATGAACGCGCCGGGGAGCATCTTAAACAGTCGCTCGGTGCCGTAGCGGTCTTCGAGGCGGACGAAGTCGCCGTCGTAGGTGCGCTCGAAGCCGATGACCGCCCCGACGAAGTCGTTGCCCACGATCTCGACGATGATCCCGGGCTTTGCCGGCATCTCCGGGTAGGTCGGGCGCTTGCGTCGCGCATGACCCTGAAAAATGTCTGCTCCGTAGCGGTCGTCATAGCTCATAGTGACCAGAGTGTATCTTCCCCAACCCCCGGTTCCTGTTAGGATACCCCGGATGCAAACTCGTGCCGAGGTTTATTCACCGCTCCAGAACACTGCCGTGTGGCTCGCCGCATGGCTGTACAACGTCGAATCCAGCGACGAAACCATGGACGCCTTGCGCGACCTCGGCGGCACCCACGAATACCTCGGCGGCCCGTTGTTGCCGCTGCTTCGCGACGTCCGCGCCGCAGCCGACCTGGACACCCCGGGTCCAGCGGTCCGCCTCATCCTCTGGGGACCGGGCCAGGCCGCCGGACTCATCGCAGGCAGCCCCGCTATGGAAGCTCTCACCCCGGCCGGCGCGATCGTCGTCCGTGGCGCGGACCAATCGCACATCCTCGTCCCCGACTACACGGGCGCGTCCGTGCACTGGCGGTGGTTCGAGGAGTCCCGCCGGCTCCCGGAGCCCGCGTGGCTCAGCCCCGGCGAGGCCGATGCGCTCCTGTCCCAGGCAACCAACCAGGCAGCAGTGCTTATCGACGCCACCCGCTCCGCCAACCCCGCAAACCAAGTACTTCGCGAACTCCCCCACCCGCGCCTGACTGTGGGGACGCTCGCGGACTTCTACGACACACCCGGCTTGCCTGCGGGCGTCACGCCGCGCGCGGCGAAGCTGTTCGCCCGCGCTGACCGGGTGGCGGCGATCATTGAGACGGTGACCGACCGGTTAGACGATCACTCCTTCGACCCCCAGCTCTTCGCGCTGTGGCGCCATATCCGCACCGCCCGCATGGCAGGCGTCGCCGACGCGGTGGTGGATTACCAGCGCGAGTACGCGGCGTCCACCGGCGGCGCTTAGTTGCTAGTGCGCGCGGGCGGGCCGCTTCCGCGGCTCGCAGCACCCTTCGCAGCACGGGGCGCCGTTGCGGGTGCAACCCTGGACGGTGAGCGTCGACAGGCTCGCTGGCTGCTCGCCCCGGGCGACCGCCTCCGCGATGTCGACGACCATGGACGCAAACTCCTGGGTCAGCCCCACGGTCGCGACGCGGTCCAGCGTGACCCCGTGCTCCTCGCAGGCCTGCCGGAGCTCGGTGTCTAAGTCCCACACAACCTCCATGTGGTCCGTAATAAACCCGATGGGGACGCAGATGAGGTGCTGCACGTTGGCGTCGGCAAGCGCCTCCGCCCGGTCCACCACATCCGGCTCGAGCCACGGCGTGGCCGGGTTCCCCGACCTGGATTGCCAGACCACCTCGTAGTCGGGCGCGCCAGCGCGCTCCGCGACGAGCCGCGCGGCCTCCGCAACCTGCCGGGAGTAGAGGTTGGCGTTAACGGGGCCACCCGAGGCAACATCGGCCGCCGTGGGCACGCTGTGGGCGGTAAACAGCACCCGGTAGTCCTTCCCCTGCGCCTGCGCGAGCGCCTCCTTGAGGCCTGCCGCCACCTGGTCGATGAACGCCTCGTTGCCGTAAAACTGCCACAGCTTGGTGAACTCGACCTCGGGTGCCACCTCGCGCATGCGCTGTATGTCCTCGTCGTACTGCCTGCAGGCGGAATAGCCGCCCCACGCGCTCGTGGCGAAGACGAGGACGCGGCGCGCGCCGTCTGCGGCGAGCTGCTTCGCGGTGTCCTCGGCAAACGGGTGCCAATTGCGGTTGCCAAAATAGACGGGCAACTTGATCCCGCGGCGCTCCAGCTCGGCGTTGATGTTGGTGATCAGCGTGCGGTTCTGCTGGTTAATGGGGCTCACACCGCCAAAGTGGAAGTAGTGCTCGCCGACGGTAGCCAGCCGTTCCTTGGGAATGCCCCGGCCGCGCGTGACGTTCTCCAAAAACGGAATAACCTCGTCCTTTCCTTCGGGGCCGCCGAAGGAAAGGACGAGGAGTGCATCGTAGTCAGATAACTTCATGCCACTGATGGTAGTGCGGTGGCGATCCGCGGCGTCACACCGCTTCGCCGCCTAGAGCAAACGCACCGCGTTCGGGGCCATTCCGGAATAACGCACCGGGGAAATCTGCACGTTCTGCCCGGCCTGCGGGGCCTCGATCATGGTGCCGTCGCCAAGATAGATGGCCACGTGCTGGTTGCCGCCCGGACCCCAGAACAGGAGGTCGCCGCGCTGCGCCTCGCTCGCCGGCACCTGGGTGCCGCGCTGGTACTGGTACCCGGTGTAGTGGGGCAGCGAAATGCCCACCGCAGCGAAGGCGTAGAGCACGAGGCCCGAGCAATCGAAGCCCGCCTGGCTGCCGCCGTCCACGCCCGTGGTCGGACCGTTGGCGTCACCGCCGCCCCACACGTACGGGGTGCCGATGGCAGACTGGGCGCGGGCGATCACAGTCTCGATGGAACCGGAGCTAGAGGCGCTTTGCGAGCCGCTGGCCTTGCCCACGGCGCTCTGAATCGTGTCTGAGACCGTTGCTGCGGAGTCGACCTCCGGGAGCACGGAGTTGAGATCCTCAGTGGTGCCAGTGGATGCGGATTCTTCGTCCGAGGTCTGGTTCACCTGCGCGGCCCCACCGGCGCCGAGCGCGTCGCTCAGCCCGCCGGCGAACGCCGCGATGACCTCGCTGTCGCTCGAGGAGCCGTACGGGCTTTCCAGGCTTGTGTGGTTGGCTTGGGTCGCGCCAACCATCGCGGCGGCGGCGATGATTCCTGCCGCCGCGGCGATGGTGTCTTCGGAGATGTTCAGGTCACTGGACATGCCGCCGAAGGACGGCGCTGGCGCGTCGGGTGCGCCGGCTGCGCCCGCCTCCGGCTCCGATTGCAGGCTCTCCCCGTTCGCTGCGGCGGCGTTGGTGAGGGCTTGCGCGACCGTCTCCGAGCTCAGCTGTGCGACCGAGGGATCGATGTCCGCCGCGTGCTGCTCGACGCGAAGCACCACGTCCTCGGGGATCTCGTCAGCAGTGACCTGCTGCTCAGGGGCGGCAGCGGACGCTTCAATGCTCGGCTGCGCGGCTTGGCCCTGCGCGGACTGCTGCTGCGCCCCTTCCGACTCGGCCGTCTGGGAGGTCGCAGGTGCCGCCGTCTCGCCCGAGTCCGCCGCCTCAGTCGGGCTACCGGACTCGCTCGCATCGGTCTGGGGGGCCGATCCCGACGCCTGGCGCTGCTCGGCTAACGACGCCTGAGCGCTGTCCAACTCGGACTGCGCCCGATCACGCTCGCGACGCTGCTCGGCCAGGGCCTCGCTGGTGGAGTCAAGCAGCTCGCGGGCCTCGGCCTCCGCGGCCTCCGCCTCGCTGGCGGTCGACTCGGCGAGCTGGCTCGCTTTGCGCTGGATCGACGCCTCGTTGGCTGCCTCGGTGCGTGCGCGCTCGACCTCGTCGAGCTTCGCCCGGCGTTCGTCGCTGCGCTGACGCAGGTACAGCGAACGGTCGAGCACGTCCTTCTGGGCGTCACCGCTGGTGGCCATGTCGAGCCCGCCGCTCTGGCCGGCGCCGCGGTACTGCGACCGCGTGACCTCGTCGAGCGCTGCTCGCGCCTCCTCGACGGCGTGTTCCGAGGCCTCCAGGCGCTTCTTCGCTTCCTCTGCACCCTGGCGAGCCTGCTCGGCGCGGCCTTGGGCGTCCTTGAGGTCCACGAGCGCCTGATTGACCTTTTCCTGCAGGTCGCCGATGTTCAAATTCAGGTCATCGATGTTGGACTGCGCCTGCGAAATGCTGGTGACCAGCTCCGTCATGGACGCAGGTTGCGCGGTTGCCACTGGGGTGACCAGCGTCGCCGCGAGAGACAGAGTTGTGGAACACGCGATCGTGCCGAGCGCAATGCGCGCGCGACCCGACCGGGTGAACCTCGATGGTTCTACCACGGAATGGGGCTCCTCACGCCGCGCGCCCAGGCATGACAAATCAAGCGAGGAGCAAAGTGCTTCTCGACGATTCACCGCCACAGGTGACTAGCCTGCAGCCTTGACGCGCAGCCCTAATGGGTTGACTACTGATGCAGGCACGCGAGCCTTCAGCCCCACCTTCGTTACCGGCCTGGTTCTTGGCGTGCTTCCCCACATGCCCGAACCGGGGCCTTTACCGAATGACGAGTTCAGTCAAGGAGTAAGGCCTGAAACGATTGGTGTTGCATTCAGCTCACGAGCCGACAGCAAGACCATACGACACGTAATCAACTTGTTGCACAATCTTTACCAAAAACCACAACAGTCAAGGCTTTTCACATGACCTGATAGCGCCAGGTACAGCAGATATAGCCGATACGAACAAGTAGTGTGAAGTTCGACACATTTCCCGGCAGGGGGGGACAAGTCGCCATGGCCGTTGCGCTGGGATCGCGATGCGGCTGCGTATCCCTTGATGCAAGACAAAACCGTCAAGGCGAACGACTTGACTTATTGAGGGGGTGGCTAACGGCGTGCGCGCCAGGCGGACAACACCGCGATGCACGCAAGCGCGAGCACCACCGCTCCAACGGCAATCCCCCACGCCACGGAGTGCCCCTGCGTCGCCTCAGCGAACGCGACGACCCCTTTCGGGTAATCAGGCTGGGCCACCATCGCAGTTTGCCCGCGCTCGATCGCCGCCCGGCTGAGCGAATCGCTCACCGCGATAGCGGCGTTCGGCGTCCGGACCACGACTGTGTCATAACCGGTGCCATTGAGGAGGTCCTGTGCGACGTCGCGAAGGTCTGCAATCTGCGGTGGGGTCTGCTCAAGCACAACGAGCCCAGCCTCCCCCATGTCGTCGGCCGGTGCTTGCGTCAGCGCGTCGCGCATTGCGGCTTCGAGCGGTACGTTGACGGGGTTTTCCGTCCCAAAGGCGATCCCATCCTCCTGGAGCTGGGCTTCCAGACTCGCCATGTCAACGTCTACTGGAATCACGTCGTCCCTTTCCGCTCGCATTCGCCGTCGTTACGGAGTGTAATCGGCTCGCCGTCGCGCTATGCGCTCCGGTCTTCCAACATGCAGCCGGAAACCTACCACGCGTTTGGGGGTAGGCAGTGTGGTCAGAGTGAGCGCGTTCCGCCCTCGCCGTCGCTGCGTTTGCCCAGGTGCTTTGATTATCCGGGTGCGTTTGCCCCCGCGGATGAGGGGATTTGGTTGCTCGGGGGCGTCGATAAGTGCGCCCTAGCGCAAAACATAACGACCGTACTGTTATTATGGCGACGGAACCGTGAGAGGTCGCATATCATTATTGGTTGACCATCACGTGTCATAGTTCCCAGATTTGCATTACGACGAGAAATGGAGCTCACTGTGGCTGAAAGCAAGAACTCCTTCAACGCTAAGCAGACCCTCGAGGTCGGCGGTAAGTCCTACGACTACTTTGCCCTCGATGCGGTTGACGGCATGAAGAAGCTGCCCTACTCCCTGAAGGTGCTCGGCGAGAACCTGCTGCGCACCGAGGACGGCAAGAACGTCACCGAAGACCACATCAAGGCAATCGCCAACTGGGATCCGTCGGCAGAACCGTCGATTGAGATCCAGTTCACCCCGGCCCGCGTCCTCATGCAGGACTTCACCGGCGTGCCCTGCGTCGTCGACCTTGCAACCATGCGCGAGGCAGTCAGCGACCTCGGTGGCAGCCCGGACCAGGTCAACCCGCTGAACCCGGCCGAGATGGTCATTGACCACTCCGTCATCATCGAGGCATTCGGCTCCGACGCTGCACTGGATAAGAACGTCGAGATCGAGTACCAGCGCAACGAGGAGCGCTACCAGTTCCTGCGTTGGGGCGCTGAGAACTTCTCCAACTTCCGCGTCGTTCCGCCGGGAACCGGCATCGTCCACCAGGTCAACATTGAGTACCTCTCCCGCGTCGTCTTTGACAACGAGGGCCTTGCCTACCCGGATACCTGCATTGGTACCGACTCCCACACCACCATGGAGAACGGCCTGGGCATCCTGGGCTGGGGCGTCGGCGGCATCGAGGCAGAGGCGGCCATGCTGGGCCAGCCGGTGTCCATGCTCATCCCCCGCGTTGTCGGCTTCAAGCTCACCGGTGAGATCCCGGTCGGCGTGACCGCTACCGACGTCGTGCTGACCATCACCGAGATGCTCCGCGAGCACGGCGTGGTGCAGAAGTTCGTCGAGTTCTACGGCAACGGCGTCAAGCAGATCCCGCTGGCAAACCGCGCCACCATCGGCAACATGAGCCCGGAGTTCGGCTCCACCTGCGCGATCTTCCCGATCGACGAGGAGACCATCAACTACCTCGAGCTGACCGGCCGCGACCAGGAGGACATCGACCGCGTCGAGGCATACGCCAAGGCACAGGGCATGTGGCTGGAGCAGGACGCCGAGGAGGCCGAGTACTCCGAGTACCTCGAGCTGGACCTCTCCACCGTCGTGCCGTCCATCGCCGGCCCGAAGCGCCCGCAGGACCGCATCCTGCTGTCCGAGGCCAAGAACACCTTCCGCACCCAGCTGCCGGACTACAACACCGCTGGCAACGACGTCACCGAGCCGGTGCGCGCCGAGAAGACCGAGACCGTGGACTACAACCAGTCCTGGCCGGGTCACGGCGAGTCTGCCGCGGACGGCGCCGAGGGCCGCGCTTCCAAGCCGGTCATCGTCGAGTCCCCGCAGGGCGGCGAGTACACCCTCGACCACGGCATGGTTGCCATCGCTGCAATCACCTCTTGCACCAACACTTCCAACCCGTCCGTCATGGTCGGCGCCGCACTGCTCGCGCGCAAGGCTGCTGAAAACGGCCTGCACGCCAAGCCGTGGGTCAAGACCATCATGGCTCCCGGTTCCCAGGTTGTCGACGGCTACTACGAGCGCGGCGACCTGTGGAAGGATCTTGAGGCAGTCGGCTTCTACCTCACCGGCTTCGGCTGCGCATCCTGCATCGGTAACTCCGGCCCGCTGCCGACCGAGGTCTCCGACGCCATCAACGAGTACGACCTGACCGCCACCGCGGTCCTGTCCGGTAACCGTAACTTCGAGGGCCGCATCTCCCCCGACGTGAAGATGAACTACCTGGCCTCCCCGCTGCTGGTCATCGCGTACTCCATTGCCGGCACCATGGACTTCGACTTCGACGCCCAGCCGCTCGGCCAGGACGCCGACGGCAACGACGTCTTCCTCAAGGACGTGTGGCCGTCCACCGAGGAGATCGAGAGCACCATTTCCGGCATCATCTCCCGCGAGATGTACGAGGCTGACTACGCCGACGTGTTCAAGGGCGACGAGCAGTGGCAGAACCTGGACATCCCGCAGGGCAAGACCTTCGACTGGAACGAGGACTCGACCTACATCCGCAAGGCTCCGTACTTCGACGGTATGCCGGAGCAGCCGGAGGCAGTCGAGGACATCGCCGGCGCACGCGTGCTGGCCAAGCTCGGCGACTCAGTGACCACCGACCACATTTCCCCTGCTTCCTCCATCAAGCCGGGCACCCCGGCGGCGAACTACCTGGACGAGCACGGTGTGGCACGCCACGACTACAACTCCTTCGGTTCCCGTCGTGGTAACCACGAGGTCATGGTCCGCGGTACCTTCGCCAACATCCGCCTGCGCAACGAGCTGGTGGACGAGCAGGGCGGCTACACCCGCGACTTCACCCAGGAGGGCGCACCGCAGGCGTACATCTACGACGCCGCGATGAACTACGCAGAGAAGAACATCCCGCTCGTGGTCATCGCCGGCAAGGAGTACGGCACCGGTTCCTCCCGCGACTGGGCCGCAAAGGGCACCAACCTGCTCGGTGTGAAGGCCGTCATCGCGGAGTCCTTCGAGCGCATCCACCGCTCGAACCTCATCGGCATGGGCGTGCTGCCGCTGCAGTTCCCCGAGGGCCAGTCGCACGGCTCCCTGGGCCTCGACGGCACCGAGACCTTCGAGGTCACGGGCATCACCGCCTTTAACGACGGCGACACGATCCCGGAGACCGTCCACGTTGCAGCAACGAAGGACGGCGGCGAGAAGGTCGAGTTCGACGCAGTTGTCCGCGTCGACACGCCTGGTGAGGCAGAGTACTTCCGCCACGGCGGCATCCTGCAGTACGTGCTGCGCCAGATGGTCAAGAACTAACTCCTTGACCCTGTAGAGGGGTAACCCGGGCCTCCCGCCCGGGTGCCCCTCTTCGTTTTCTCACCACCGAACCATTCATCCCACACCCCTATTACAGGAAGGATTGCACCGCGCATGCCCATCGTCAGTGAAGGCGAACTCGCACGTCGGCGCCAAGAAATCATTGATGCCGCTCGGCTCTGCTTCGCCCACTACGGCTTCGAAGGCGCTACCGTGGCCAAGCTCGAACAGGCTACGGGCAAGACGCGCGGGGCAATCTTCCATCACTTTGCGGATAAGGAAGCGCTGTTTCTCGCCATCGCGAGCGAGGACGCGGAGCGGCAGGCGGCGGTGGTGAGCAACCAGGGCCTGGTCGAGGTGATGCGCGACATGCTCCACCACCGCGAAAAGAACGACTGGTTTGTCACCCGCGCGGAGATCGTCCGCAAGCTCCGCACCGACCCGGAGTTTGAGCAACGGTGGCGCGCTCACCAAGAGGTTCTGGACCAAGCTGTCCATGATCGCATCGTGTCCAACCGAGCCATGCGCGAGGACGTCGCCATCGACGTTGTCCAGACTTACCTGGAGACGGTGTTCGAAGGATTCGTGGTCAAGCTCGCTGCGGGCGAGCCCGTCGAGCGCCTGGAGGCCATGCTCTCGCTCGTCGAGCAGTCGGTCCGTAAGCCGGTTAGTGAAAAATAGACCAAGCGGTATAGAATTACCGCTATGTCCAAGCTGCTTTTCCTCTCCCTGCGACAAGGCGAGCTCGCACCCGAGATCGCGCGTGCCGAATACCACGACGTCCTTAACGCCGCCGGCCTGAGCGAGGTTGACGTCGAGCTCAAGATCCTGGACCGGGTTGACGAGGAAGTTGGATCGCTGGAGGCCATTAGCGGGATCATCATCGGCGGCAGCTCGCTCAACGTCAGCAACGCCGAGTACTCACCGTGGCAGCGCCACATTAACGACGTGCTCGCGGGCGTGGTCGAATCGGGCTTGCCAGTATTTTTCGTCTGCTTTGGCATCTCGTGGCTGGTTGATCACCTCGGTGGCACCGTCGGCCACACACACCCGGAGAACTCAGGCCCGACGAGCGTTGCGTTGACGGCCGCCGGCCGCGGCGACAGGCTGCTGCGCGGCGCCACGGAGCAGTTCACAGCACTCACCGGGCACACCGAGAACCCGGACGCAGACAGTCTCCCGGAGGCGCTTACCGTCCTCGCCACCGGACCCACCTGCCCCGTCCAGATGGTCCGCTACGGCGACCACGTGTGGGCCACCCAGTTCCACGCTGAAATGGACGCCGCCGCGATGCACACCCGGATGGACTTCTTCTACAACTACGGGTACTTCCCCGCCGAGGACTACGCTCGTATCGTCGCCGATTTGCCCAACCACGACGTTGCCTGGGCCAACGCGATCCTGCGGAACTTTGCACAGTACTGCTTCGACCGCAGCCCGGCCCACGCGCCGAAGGCGTAGCAGGAACCCTGGAGAGAGTTCCGTGGCAGATTAGCGCCCGATCTCGCGCACCGGGGTCTGCCCGTTCTGGAACTCAAATGGGTTCGCAATCCCCGCGACGCTGTCGCGACCAGCCAGCTCGACGATCACTTCAGCGACGAGCTCGCGCGAGGTCTGCGGGTGGCCCTGGGCGTCGTCCCCCTCGAGATCGATGGTGGCGTAGCCGGGCACGGGGCCGTCGACAAGCATGCCCGGGCCAAGAATGACCTGCTCGAGGTCGCTGTCCATGATGCGCACATCGACCGTCTTTTTGGACTCGACGTAGGCGTACCACGCGCCGTCATCATCCGTGGTGGCGAAGCGCGCGCCCGCGTAGGACACCATGAGAAGTCGGGGCGTGTGCTCGGTGAGCTGCTCAAGCGCTTCCACGACGCGCAGCGCCGCGTCTCGGTCCACAGCGTAGGTCGCCTCGGCGGAGCTTCCGCCCGCGCCAGCGGACCACACCACCACATCAAACTTGGACAGCAGCGCCGCCCACTGCTCTACCGTGAGGTCCGTGATGTCGCGCACCATTGCCTGCGCGCCCGCCTGCTCGATGCGGGCGACGTGATCGGGATTGCGCACAAGGCCGGTGACCTCGTGGCCCTGCTGGACCAGCAGCGGCACCGAGTGGCGGCTCACGTGACCGCCCGCGCCGATGACGAGCACACGCGCGGTGCGCTCAGGCGTTTCCGACGCCGTGGTGGCAAAAGGTTGGGGTGCAGAAGCATTGGGGGTGTTCGCTGAATCAGTCATGCGGCCCACCGTAACCAACTCGGCGCGGACTCGCTGTGGCGCAACTCTCACCCGTGTCCGTACGTGCCACTATGATGGTCCCTCATGCACGCAATTATTACGACTACCGGCCCGGACCGCGTTGGCATCATCGCCGCAGTCGCAGGCGCCGCGGCAGAACGCAACCTGAACATTCTCGACGTCTCGCAGACGCTCATGGACAACTACTTCACCATGGTCATGCGCGTCGCATTGCCGGACGATACCCCGGATATGGGCGAGCTCCAGGACCACCTGGCCCAAGTGGGCGACGCACTCGGGGTGGTCGTGCGCATTCAGTCCGAGGACCTGTTCACCGCGATGAACGAAGTCTAGGGGCGGCGCGATGGCTACAGACTTCGACTTCAAATCCGGCCACATCCTCGACGTCATCAAAATGATCGAGGACTACCGCCTAGACATCCGCACCGTGACCATGGGCATTTCGCTCATCGGCTGCACCCGCTCCACCATGGACGCCACCTGCCAGGCGGTGTACGACCGCGTCACCGCACGCGCCGCCCGCCTCGTCGAGGTATGCGAGGGCATCGAGCGCGAGCTGGGCATCCCGATCGTGAACAAGCGCATCTCCGTCTCCCCCGTCTCGCTCGTCGCCGCCGGCGTGGATGGCAACCCGGTCGACATCGCACGAGCCCTGGACAAGGCGGCGTCGGAGCTCGGCGTGAACTTCGTCGGTGGTTACTCCGCGCTCGTGGAAAAGGGTGCGACGTCCTCGGACCGCCGGCTCATCGACTCGATCCCCGAGGCGCTGAGCGTGACCCAGGCGGTCTGTGGCTCCGTGAACGTGGGTACCTCGCGCGCCGGCATCAACATGGACGCCGTGGCGCGAATGGGCGAGGTAGTCAAGGAGGCCGCCGAGCTGACCAAGGACGAGTCCTCCATCGCCTGCGCGAAGCTCGTCGTGTTTGCCAACGCCGTGGGTGACAACCCGTTCATGGCTGGCGCATTCCACGGCATTGAGGAGCCGGACACCGTCGTCTCTGTCGGCGTATCCGGCCCGGGCGTGGTGGACAATGCGATCACCCCGCTCAAGGGTGCGTCGCTCAACGAGATCGCCGAGGAGATCAAGAAGGCCGCGTTTAAGATCACGCGCGCCGGCCAGCTCGTGGGCAACATGGCCGCCGAACGACTCGGCGTGCCGTTTGGCATCGTCGACCTCTCGCTCGCCCCGACAGCGGAGGTCGGCGACTCAGTGGCGCACATCCTCGAACACATCGGGCTCGAGCAGGTGGGCACCCACGGCACTACGGCGGCGCTCGCCCTGCTCAACGACGCGGTGAAAAAGGGCGGCATGATGGCCTGCTCCCGCGTCGGTGGCCTGTCCGGCTCCTTCATCCCGGTCTCCGAGGACCAGGGCATGATTGACGCCGTGCACTCCGGCGCAATTTCCATGGACAAGCTCGAGGCGATGACCTCGATCTGCTCCGTCGGCTTCGACATGATCGCGATCCCCGGCGACACCCCGGCCGAAACCATCGCGGGCATGATTGCCGACGAAGCCGCGATCGGCATCATGAACCATAAGACCACCGCCGCACGCCTCATCCCAGTCCCGGGCACGAAGCCGGGCGACGAGGTGAGCTTCGGCGGACTGCTCGGCTACGCGCCAGTCATTCCGGTGAACACGAAGGGCAGCGCCGAGATGATCCGGCGCGGCGGCTTCATCCCGGCGCCGGTGCACGGTTTTAGGAACTAGTGGCGCTTCCTCCCGATGAGGAAGTAGGCGGCCCAGCCAAGCGTGTTCACCGCGCCAATGATGGGCGCCCACAGCCACTTCGGGCCGCGCACCCTGCCGTCTTTCGCACGCGCCAGGTCGCGCAGCGCAAGCGCCTTGCCGAGCGCGTCAATGGCGGCCAGAGCGCCGACGATGGTCTTCTGGTCGCTCGACATGGCGTTCCACGCGTCGCGGAACATGGTGATGAGGTCGTTGTTCTTCGTCATACCAGCGAGTCTAGCCGGGCGAACTCAACCCGCTACGCCAGCTCCACGATCTCCATGTACTCGTCGCTCCACAGGTCCTCGTCGCCCTCGGGCATGATGATCACGCGCTCCGGCTCGAGCGCGCGCACTGCCCCCGGGTCGTGGGTGACCAGGACGACGGCCCCGGTGTAGGTCTTGAGCGCGTCAAGCACCTGCTCGCGCGACTGCGGATCCAGGTTGTTCGTGGGCTCGTCGAGAAGCAGCACATTGGCGCGGGAGGAAACGAGCGTGGCGAGCGCGAGGCGCGTCTTCTCACCGCCGGAGAGAGTGCCAGCCGGCTGTTCGAGCTTGTCGCCCGAGAACATAAAGGCGCCGAGCAGGCCGCGCAGATCCTGCTGGCCGGCGTCGGGGCAGGCCTCGATGGTGTTCTCCCACACGCTCTTGTCGCCGTCGATCGTGTCGTGCTCCTGCGCGAAGTATCCGATCTTCAGCCCATGCCCGGACACGAGGCCGCCCTCGCCGTCAGTGCGCTCCACACCGGCCAGCAGCTTCAGCAGCGTCGTCTTACCCGCGCCGTTGGTGCCAAGCACGACCACGCGCGAGCCCTTGTCAATCGCCAGGTCAACCCCGGCGAAGACCTCGAGCGAGCCGTACATCTTGGTCAGCCCCTTGCCGTACAGCGGAGTCTTGCCGCACGGCGCGGGCTCAGGGAAGCTAATCGACGCAAACTTGTCTGCCACCCGAACCTCATCGAGTTGCTCCATCATGCGATCGGCGCGCGCGAGCATCTGCTTCGCCGCAGCTGCCTTCGTGGCCTTCGCACCGAGCTTTGCCGCCTGCTTCTGCAGCGCAGACGCCTTCTTCTCCGCATTGGCCCGCTCGCGGCGGCGGCGCGCCTCGTCGAGCGCGCGTGCGTCCTTGTACTTGGCAAAGCCCATGTTGTACACGTCCGCCTCGGCGCGGACGGCGTCGAGGAACCAGACCTTGTTGCACACGGCGTCGAGCAGTTCGACGTCGTGCGAGATCATGATGAGGCCGCCCTCGTGCTTGGACAGGAAGTTGCGCAGCCAGCTAATCGAGTCGGCGTCGAGGTGGTTCGTGGGCTCGTCGAGAAGCAGCGTGGTCTGCGACTTGCCCGACCCCTGGCGCGAGGCGAAGAGAATCTGCGCGAGCTCCACGCGGCGGCGCTGGCCACCCGACAGGGTCTTCAGCTGCTGGTCCAAGATTCGGCTGGGCAGGCCGAGGTTGTCACAGATCTGCGCCGCCTCCGCGTTCGCCTCGTAGCCACCGAGCGCCTGGTACCGCTCCTCCAGGCGGGAGAACTTGGCAATCGCCTTGTCGCGCTCCGCCCCGTCGGTGGTCTCCATGATCTCCTGCTGCTTGGCCATCGAGCGCTGGATCTGGTCGAGGCCGCGGGCGGAAAGCACTCGCGCGCGTGCGGTCTGCTCGATGTCGCCCTCTTTGGAGTCCTGCGGCAGGTAGCCAATCTCGCCCGAGCGCGTCACCGAACCGCCGTAGGGCTCCGTCTCCCCCGAGAGGATGCGCATGGTCGTCGTCTTGCCCGCGCCGTTTCGCCCCACCAGCCCGATACGGTCGCCCGGCTGCACGCGCAGGTGCTGGCCGGGCGCAGACAGGAGCGTGCGTGCGCCGACGCGGACTTCGAGATCATTGGTGACAATCACGGGATCACTGTAGCAAGCACCCCCAAATCGACACCGCAGGGTCAGCAGGGTCAGCAATGCAAAACGTCCCCCTCAGGGCGCTAACCGTGAGGGGGACGTCGAGGGGTGCTACACCGCGAACCCGAGGGCGCGGAGCTGTTCGCGGCCCTCTTCAGTAATCATCTGCGGGCCCCACGGCGGCATCCATACCCAGTTGAGCACGATGTCGTCCGCCTCGGTGTTGCCCACCACGGCCTGCTGCGCCTGCTCTTCGAGCACATCTGTCAGCGGGCATGCCGGCGAGGTGAGCGTCATGTTGATGCACGCGATCGTCTTGCCGTCGCGCTCCTCAATCCACAGGTCGTAGACCAGGCCGAGGTCGACGACGTTGATCCCCAGCTCCGGGTCGATCACGTCGCGGAGGAACTCCTCCACCTCTCCGGCCAGCTTGAGCTGTGCATCGGTCTGGGGCGGACGCTCGCCCGCGCCGCCGAAGTTCGACGCGGAGCCGCCTTTGGCAGCGTCAGCGTCGGCCGCAGTGGTCTGTTCGTTGACGTTGTCTTCAGCCATGTCCTAGCTCTCCTTTTTCTCCAGGGCCTCGTGCGTTGCCGCCTCGAAGGCCTTCCACCCGAGCAGCGCGCACTTCACACGCGCCGGGAACTTCGCCACGCCACCGAACGCAACGCCGTCGCCAATCAGCGCTGGGTCGCCCTCGATGGTGCCGCGCGAGGTGATCATTTCCTCGAACGACCCCAGCTTCTTCATCGCCTGCTCGACGGGGAGCCCCTTCAGCTCCTCCGCCATCACGCTTGTCGACGCCTGCGAGATCGAGCAACCGGCCGCATCGTAGGAAACATCCTCCACCGTTTTCCCATCCTCGGAAAGGTGAACGCGCAGCGTCAGCTCGTCGCCGCAGGACGGGTTCACGTGGTGCACCTCCGCCTCGTACGGCTCGCGCAGCCCGGCGTACTGGGGGTTCTTGTAGTGGTCCAGGATCACTTCCTGGTACATCGATTCAAGGTTCATCGTGCGAAAAACTCCTTCGCCTTGCCAATCGCTGCCACCAGCGTATCCACTTCTTCCTTCGTGTTGTACAGGTAGAAGCTTGCGCGCGAGGTGGATTGCAGGTTCAGGCCGCGGTGGGCAGGCCACGCGCAGTGGTGCCCGGTGCGGATTGCCACGCCTTCGGAGTCCAGCACCTGACCGAGGTCGTGCGGGTGCACACCGTCGACGGTAAACGAGATCGCTCCGCCACGCTGCTCGGCGGTGAGCGGCCCCGCGATCTGCAGCCCCTCGATGCCCTGCATCTGCTCGAGCGCGTACGCGGTGAGCTCTTGCTCGTGGGCGTGGATGGCGTCCATGCCGACCTCGTTGAGGAACTCGACTGCGGCACCTAGCCCCACGACCTGGCTGGTCATCTGGGTGCCCGCCTCAAATCGCTGCGGTGCCGGCGCGAAGGTGGTCTTTTCCATCTTCACAATCTCAATCATCGAGCCGCCCGTGAGGAACGGCGGCAGCTGATTGAGAATGTCGCCCTTGCCGTACACGGCGCCGACGCCCGATGGCCCGCACATTTTGTGGCCGGAGAAGGCAGCGAAGTCGACGTCGAGCGCGTGCAGGTCGACCGGCATGTGCGGCACCGATTGACACGCGTCGAGCACTGTCATCGCGCCGACAGCCTTCGCGCGGCGCACCAGCTCGTCAACGTCAGCGACAGCACCGGTGACGTTCGACTGGTGCGTAAACGCCACGACCTTGACGGTCTCGTCCAGCTCGAGCGAGTCCAGATCGATCCGCCCGTCCGGCGTCATCGTGTACCACTTCAGGGTCGCACCAGTGCGCTCGGCGAGTTCCTGCCACGGCACGAGGTTGGCGTGGTGCTCAAGCTCGGTGATGACGATGGTGTCGCCTTCACGCACCGCGAGATCGCCCGCGCGCTCGTCGCCAAGCACATAGGCGACGAGGTTGAGTCCCTCAGTCGCGTTCTTTGTAAACGCGATTTCGTGCCCGTCCGCGCCGACGAACGCCGCGATGGCGTCGCGTGCCGTCTCATAGGCATCCGTGGCTTCTTCAGCAAGCTGGTAGGAGCCGCGGTGCACCGGCGCGAAGGTGTTGAGGACGAAGTCTCGCTCGACGTTCCACACGCGTTCCGGTCGCTGCGACGTCGCACCGGAGTCGAGGTAGACGAGCTTCTTGCCGTCCCTCACGGTGCGCGACAGGATCGGAAACTCCGCGCGGATCGCCTCCACGTTGAGTGTTCCGTTGTCGTTGACGTATCCCATTAGATGAACTTCTCGTAGCCTTCTGCCTCGAGCTGGTCTGCCAGCGATGCGTCGCCGGTCTGCACGATCTTGCCGTCAGCAAACACGTGCACGAACTGCGGCTGGACGTAGTTGAGGATGCGCTTGTAGTGGGTGATCATGAGGACGCCGCCGTTGGTTTCCTCCTGGTACTTGTTGATGCCCTCGGAGACGATGCGCAGCGCGTCAACGTCAAGACCGGAGTCGGTCTCGTCCATGACAGCGAACTTCGGCTTCATCAGCGCGAGCTGCATGACCTCGTGGCGCTTCTTCTCGCCGCCGGAGAAGCCCTCGTTGACCGAGCGCTCGGAGAAGGAGGCGTCCATCTGCAGGGACTCGCGGGCGGCGTTGAGCTCAGCAACCCACTCGCGCAGCTTCGGGGACTCGCCACGCACCGCGGTGACGGCGGAGCGCATGAAGTTGGACGAAGACACGCCCGGGACCTCAACCGGGTACTGCATTGCCAGGAAGAGGCCGGCGCGAGCGCGCTCGTCGATCTCCATCTCCAGGATGTTCTCGCCGTCGAGCAGCACCTCGCCCTCGGTGACCTCGTACTTCGGGTGGCCCGCAAGGGTGTAGGCAAGGGTGGACTTGCCGGAGCCGTTCGGGCCCATGATTGCGTGGGTCTCGCCCGCCTTGATGGTCAGGTTCACGCCCTTGAGGATCGGCTTCGGCTCCTGTCCTTCCTCCGTGGGCAAGACGTTGGCGTGCAGGTTCTTAATTTCAAGCGTAGACATTCGGTGTTTTCAGCTTTCTTTATTCGGTGACGCGGGTGTTACAGGTGTTCAGCGACGTGGCTGGGGCGCTTAGGAGTTGCTCCGCTCGAGCTCGCCGGCAACGCGGGCGATGAGCTCGTCCCGGACGGACTCGACTGGGATCTGGTTGAGGACCTCGTTGAAGAATCCGCGGATGATCAGGCGGGTCGCCTCGTCCTCCGGGATGCCGCGGGAGCGCAGGTAGAACAGCTGCTCGTCGTCGAAGCGTCCCACGGTCGCTGCGTGGCCGGCGCCGGCGATCTCGCCAGTCTCGATCTCTAGGTTAGGGATCGCATCGGCTCGGGCGCCGTCGGTGAGCACCAGGTTGCGGTTCGTCTCGTAGGTGTCGGTGCCCTTCGCGTCGGAGCGAATCAGGACGTCGCCAACCCAGCAGGTACGTGCCTCCGGCAGCGAGGACTGCTTGTCGCCCTGCAGTGCGCCCTTGTACAGGACGTTGGAGCGGCAATTCGGGACGGAGTGGTCAACGAGCATGCGGTTCTCGATGTACTGGCCCGCGTCCGCGAAGTAGACGCCGGTCAGCTCCGCGTCGCCGCCCGGCGCTGCGAACTTCACGCGCGGGGTAATGCGGACGACCTCCCCGCCGAACGTTGCAACGTGGTGGCGCAGCGTGGCGTCGCGCTCGACCAGCACGGACTGCTGTCCGATGTGGACAGCATCGGAGTTCCACTCCGCATCCACAATCGCGTGGACGCGGGAGCCCTCGCCGATGTGCCAGTTCACGTTGTCGGCGTGGGTACCGGTGCCCTCGTAGCGCAGGATGACGTTCGCCTTGGAGTGCGTGCCGGATTCAACCAGGATGTTGCCGAACGTGGTGACATCCTCACCAGCACCGGTCACGGTGATGGTCACGTCTTCGTCCAGCTCGGTATCGGCCGGGATGGACACGATGTAGCCGGACTTCGCAGAGGACCAGGCCTGCGCTGCGACGCGATCGACGGCGCCGCCAACGACCTTGAGGCGATCGTCGTCAATTGCGACCTCTTCGACGCTGACCGCTTCGGGGGCGTCGATCTTTACCTGCGCCTTTGCGGCGTCGGCGAACTTGCCGTTGTGCAGACCACGAAGGCGACGCAGGGAGATGAAGCGCCAGACCTCGTCGCGACCGCCCGGGACCGGGAAGTCGTCGACGGTGAAGGATTGGAAGAGGTCACCCTTGTTGTTGTGCGGGGTGGCGTTTTGTACGGGATCAACAGAGACGGTCATTGGGGTTAGCCCACCGATCCTTCCATTTGCAGCTCGATGAGACGGTTCAGTTCAAGGGCGTACTCCATCGGGAGCTCCTTGGCGATCGGCTCGACAAAGCCGCGCACGATCATGGCCATTGCTTCTTCCTCCGGAATGCCGCGGCTCATGAGGTAGAAAAGCTGCTCCTCAGAGACCTTGGAAACCTTCGCCTCGTGGCCGAGGGTGACTCGGTCATTACGAATGTCGTTGTAGGGGTACGTGTCGGAACGGGAGATGTCGTCCACCAGCAGGGCGTCACACTCGACGTTGGAGGTGGAGTGGTGCGCGTTCGCGTTCACCTGAATCAGGCCGCGGTACGCGGAACGTCCGCCGCCGCGGGCCACGGACTTGGACACCACGGACGAGGAGGTGTGCGGTGCCATGTGGGTCATCTTCGCGCCGGTGTCCTGGAACTGGCCCTCACCCGCAAACGCGACGGAAAGGACCTCGCCACGCGCGTGCTCACCGGTCATCCACACGGCCGGGTACTTCATGGTCACCTTCGAGCCGATGTTGCCGTCGACCCATTCCATGGTGGCACCCTCTTCGGCCTTCGCGCGCTTGGTCACCAGGTTGTACACGTTGCCGGACCAGTTCTGGATCGTGGTGTAGCGGCAGCGGCCGCCCTTCTTCACGATGATCTCCACGACCGCGGAGTGCAGGGAGTCCGACTTGTAGATCGGGGCGGTGCAGCCCTCGACGTAGTGGACGTACGCGTCCTCATCCACGATGATCAGGGTGCGCTCGAACTGGCCCATGTTTTCCGTGTTGATGCGGAAATAGGCCTGCAGCGGGATGTCCACGTGGACCCCCGGCGGAACGTAGATAAAGGAGCCACCAGACCAGACAGCGGAGTTCAGTGCAGAGAACTTGTTATCGCCGGCCGGAATCACCGTGCCGAAGTGCTCCTTGAACAGCTCCTCGTGCTCGCGCAGCGCGGTATCGGTGTCGACGAAGATAACGCCCTTCTCCTCCAGGTCCTCGCGGATCTGGTGGTAGACCACCTCGGACTCGTACTGAGCCGCGACGCCGGCGACGAGACGCTGCTTCTCCGCCTCAGGAATACCGAGCTTGTCGTAGGTGTGCTTAATGTCCTCCGGAAGATCGTCCCAAGAGGCCGCCTGCTCCTCCGTGGAGCGCACGTAGTACTTAATGTTGTCGAAGTCGATGTCGGAGAGGTCTGCGCCCCAGGTCGGCATCGGCTTCTTGTCAAAGATGTCGAGCGCCTTGAGACGCTGGTTGAGCATCCACTCCGGCTCGTTCTTGATCCCGGAGATGTCCTTGACAACGTCCTTGTTCAGACCGCGCCGTGCGGAGGCGCCGGCCACATCGGAGTCGTGCCAGCCGTAGCTGTAGGCACCGATGGAGTCGATGATCTCATCATCATTCATCGGCTTGTCCAGGCCGGGTGCGGGGTTAGCTTTCGTCATAGTCTCCGCTCCTTTCGTTTATGGTTCCCGCCGCCGTAGCGGTAGCGGCGAGTGGAATGTTGGTTGTGCAGATGCCGTTGCCGTCTGCGATCAGCGCGAGCGGCTGCACGTGTTTGCCCACCAGTGCCGAGATCGCCTCGTGCTCTGCCTCGCAGATCTCCGGGTGCGCGGACGCAACTTCGGAGACTGGGCAGTGGTGCTGGCACAACTGGATTCCGTTGCCAACGGCGCTCACCGTTGCCGCGTACCCATGTTGATCAAGCACCTCGGCGACAGCTTCAACGGTAGCCTGCGTGCGCGCCGCCTCGCTGTCTCCTTTCGGCGATGTGTGGGCCCCGGAGGCCCCGTCGACACCCTGGAGGATCTTGTCAATCCGGGCGCGGGCAAAGTCGCGCACGGCCGCCTCACCCCCGAGTGTCTTAATCATTTCGACGGCCTCGACTGCGAGGTCGTCATAGTGCGTGCCAAATGAGCGCCGCCCGCTGTCAGTGAGCCGGAAGTGCTTGGCGGGTCTCCCCCGCGTCGCTTCTTCTCCGGCGATGGCGCGCGGACCGCACGTCTCCGCCAGTTCCGACTCAATGAGTTTGTCAAGGTGGCGGCGCACACCGGCGGCAGAAAGGCCTAATTGCGCGGCTATGTCGGTGGCAGTCACCGGGCCAAGCGTGAGAAGCGCGCGCATGACTTCGGTGCGGGTATCGCTCCCCGCAGCGTGGTGCTGCTCGGCCATCACTTCACCTCAGCTTCCGTGTCGCTCGACGTCTCCGCGAATTCCGCGGACAAAAGGACGATCCTTTCGCCTTTACACAACACTAGTGTTTCCAAAATATTTCCGCTGCGGCGGGTCCCCAGCGTGTCGCAAAGCATTGCCGCTCTGGGAGCGCCCGGGCCTTAGAATGCGTGATGTGACCCCTGCACGCCACCCCTCCGAGACCACGCGGCCGTCCACGCTTGTCGACGCCCTGCCCCGATTCGGTGCGCCCGGCTCCCGCTCAGCCGCGCTGCACCGCGCTGGGATTTCGGACAAGGGGGTTCGCGCGTCCGTCGTCGAGCTCAACCGCTTCGCACTCCTTCGCTGGTTGGGTGCGGTCGGCACGCTCCTGATCGGCCTCGGCGGGCTGGGCGGCGGCGCGCTGCCCGTGGTGGACAACCCCTGGTTCGACCTCCCCGGCGGCGCGTTTATGGGGAGGATGCTGCAAGCCTCGTCCTCCCTCGTGTTCATCGGAGTCGGTTGCCTCGTAGTCGCCTGGCTGCTCATGGGGCCCTTCGTCGGTGCCGGGTCCAATCACGCGCGGATCAGCGCCCGGGTGGTGTTTCGGACCTTCCTGGTGTGGGCGGCGCCCCTGCTGCTCACCGCGCCCCTGTTCACCCAGGACATCTACTCCTACCTCGCCCAGGGATCCATCGTTCGGCAAGGGCTGGACCCCTACGCCGCGGGCCCCGTCGAACTGCTCGGCACCGAGGACCGGCTCGCCCGATCCGTCCCGTTCATCTGGGCACACTCCCCCAGCCCGTACGGCCCCGTTGCACTCGGGATTGCTTCCGCGGTGTCATGGATCACCCAGGATTCGATCTACTTCGGGGTTCTGTGCCACCGCGTCTTGTCGCTCGCGGGCGTGGTGGCCGCGGCGTGGGGCATCCGCGCGCTGGCCCGGCGGTGCGGCGTCCACGGCGCGACCGCACTCTGGCTGGGGATCTTGAACCCTCTGGCAATCCTGCACCTCATTGCCGGCATCCACAACGAGTCGATCATGCTCGGGTTCCTCCTCGTCGGTATGGAGGTAGGGCTACGGGGCATCGACGCGCTTGCGGCCGGCGGGCAGCGGCGTCGGGGGTGGGCGCTGTTCCTCCTCTCGGGGGCGCTCCTGTCCTGCGGCGGGCTGGTCAAGGTCACCGGGTTTATTGCCCTCGGGTTTACGGGCATGGCGCTGGCGCGGGTGTGCGCGCGAAGTGGGGGCAAGCGGTCGTCGATAAGCGCAATTTGCACCGCGGCCCTCGTCCAGGCGGGGTGCCTTGCGGTGACGGCTGGGCTGATCTCCTGGTTCACCGGGATCGGGCTTGGGTGGGTCACCGGGCAGGGCGGCGCGGCGACGATCCGCAGCTGGCTGTCGCTGACCACGGACATCGGCGTGATCAGCGGTGTTACGGGGATGCTGCTGCAGCTGGGCGATCACACGGAGGCGATCCTGAGCATCACGCGCGGAGTGGGACTCCTCGTGGCCGGCGCGTTCCTCGTGCGCATGCTCTGGGCGACATTCCGCGGCTCCATCCACCCTGTCGGCGGGCTGGGTGTGGCAACGCTCGTCCTCGTCCTGCTCTTCCCAGTGGTTCACCCCTGGTATCCGCTCTGGGGGATCCTGCCGCTCGCGGCGTGGGCGAATCGCTTCTTCTTCCGGGCTGCCGTCGCGATTTACTCTGCGCTTTTTAGCTTCTTGGTGCTGCCGCGCGGGCTCGCGCTGCCACCGGGGACCGTCGCGACGATTTATCTCGCTGCCGCGGTGTGGTTTGCGGTCATGTGCGCCGCAGCGTGGTTCTGGTACCGCCATACGGCCGGGAGAGGTCTACACTAACCAACCATGCCAAGCATGGAACCTGAAGCCCTCGTGCTCAACGAGGTAGTCAAGCAATTCGGGCCCAAGCGCGCAGTCGACGGGGTCTCATTCACCGCTCGACGCGGCGAGCTTCTCGCGCTGCTGGGACCAAACGGGGCGGGCAAGACCACCACCATCGAGATGTGCGAGGGGTTTACGCAGCCGACCTCCGGGTCCATCCGAGTCTTAGGGTACGACCCCGCGACCGAGCCACAGCGGGTTCGAGACCGCATCGGCATCATGCTCCAGGGCGGCGGATCATACTCCGGGGTCAAGGTGCGGGAGATGCTGCACCTCGCGGCGTCCTACAACGAGGACCCGCACGACCCCGACTGGCTCATCGAGCTGCTCGGGCTCGAGGGGGTGGCGTCGACGACGTACCGCAGACTTTCCGGCGGGCAGCAGCAGCGACTCTCCCTCGCCCTGGCCATTATCGGCAGGCCCGAGCTCCTCTTCCTCGACGAACCCACCGCAGGCATGGACGCGCAGTCCCGGCTCGCGGTGTGGGAGCTGGTCAATGCGATGAAGCGCGATGGCACCACGATCGTGCTGACCACCCACCTGATGGACGAGGCCGAATCGCTGGCGGACCGCGTGGTCATTGTGGATCGGGGGCGCGTCGTTGCCACCGGCGAGCCGGCGGAGCTCACCTCCCACGAGGACTACCCGCTCGTATCGTTCGGGACGGCACAGGCGCTGGACTTGGAAACGTTCAACCACTCGCTGCGCGCGTTCGGCGCTGCGGACCGGGAAGCGGAAAACGTCAGGCCGCTCTCCTACCGCGTGCGCGGCGACGGCAGCCCCCAGCTGGTTGAAGCAATCGCGCACGCCGCGGCCCAGCAGGATGTCCTGCTGCGCGAACTCAGCGTCTCGCACCGAAACCTTGAGGACGTCTTCCTCGACATCACCGGCCGAGAGCTGCGCAGCTAGCGCAGACCCTTACTTGAGTACTTGAAGGAGGTACACCATGACGACAGCCCATGATGCACAGCTGCACCGATCCCAGGACGGTGCAGCCCCCAATCCCAAGCTCGCACCGGGCACGTTTGCTCCCCGCCCGCAGCGCGCCTCCGTGGCCGCGATGGCGCTCGCCCAAGGACGGATTGAGGCGAAGCTCATGCTGCGCCACGGCGAGCAGCTGCTGCTCAACCTGGTCATCCCCGCGGCGCTGCTCGTGGCGGCAGCAATCGTCCCGGTCTTCGGCGATACCGACTTCCACCAGCTGGTGCCGATGGTCTTCGCCGTGGCCACCACGAGCGCGGGCTTTACTGGCCAGGCCATCGCCCTCGCGTTTGACCGCCGCTACGGTGCGCTGAAGCGAACCGGCGCCTCCGGGGTGCCGCCGTGGACCATCATTGCTGGAAAGATCATCGGCGTCCTGGCCACCGTTGCGGTACAGATTGTTGTCCTGGGCGCGCTCGCCGTTGCCCTGGGGTGGCGCGTCAGTGCGCTCGGCGCCCTGTTCGGCCTGATCACCCTGCTGGTCGGCGTCGCCACATTCACGGCGATGGGGCTGTTCATGGGGGGCACACTCAGCTCCGAGCTGGTCCTTGCTCTGGCAAACCTCATCTGGCTCGTCCTCATGGGCGTGCTCGGGTGGGTGCAGTACAGCGGTGACGTCGGAGACGCCGGCTGGTGGAACGCGGTCCCCACGGTGGCGCTCGCTGGCGCCCTGACCAAGGCGCTCGAGCTTTCTTTCCACTGGCAGGCGTGGCTGTCGCTCCTGTGCTGGGCTGGGGCGGCCATGGCGGCCGCGGCCCGATGGTTCCGCTTCGAGGGGTAGCTCCTGTGGCGCACCGCTGCGGAGCTCAACTCGCTCCACGCCCAATCGGATCTCGGAGTTTGGGGCGTCATGCGTTAAGCTGAAGCAGTCATTTCTCAAACTAAAGTTGCACTGCAAAACTGCACACGTGAAAGGGAGCGCGTCTCGTGTCTTCTCCGCAGTTGGGGTCTCCCCAGACTGAGCACAACTCCAGCCACAATGCCAGCCACAATGCCGGCGATGCGGCACAGGCCGTGGATGCACCAAAGGGGGCGTCGCTCAAGGTACAGCGCGTTCTGGCCATGATCCTGTTGCTGTGCCAGGGCGGCATCACCGTTACTGGTTCGCTCGTCCGCGTCACCGGCTCAGGCCTGGGTTGCGATACCTGGCCGATGTGCCACGAGGGCTCGCTCGTCCCCGTCGCGGGTTCGGCGCCGTGGATCCACCAGCTCATCGAGTTTGGCAACCGCACGCTCACCTTCGTCGTCGCCGCAGCATCCATCGCCGTCCTCGTCGCGGTCGTCCGCGCGGGACGTCGCTCCGGTATCAAGTCGCTCGCAGCCGTCTCACTCGGCGGCGTCGTCCTGCAGGCCGTCATCGGCGGCATCTCCGTCCTCCTAGACCTGAAGTGGTGGGCCGTCGCCGTGCACTTCCTGCCCTCGATGGTGCTGGTCGCCGTCGCCGCCGTGCTCTACATGCGCATTGCGGAGCCGGATGATGTCGCCCCGACGAGGCGCGTCCCCAAGGCCGCCGTGACCTGGGCGATCATCGCCGCCATCGCGCTAGTATTCGTCCTGGTGACGGGCACCATGGTCACCGGCTCCGGTCCGCACGCCGGCGACGCCACCGCCGGTTTGGAGGGCCGCCTCGAGATGGACACCAGGGTCCTTGCGTACGTCCACGCAATCTGCCTGTACCTCTACCTCATTGCCACGCTGGTCACCGTGTACATGCTGCGCCGCCACAAGGCGCCGAGCGACGCGATGCGCACCGCCCTCGCCCTCATCGTGCTCATCCTGATCCAGTGGGCGATCGGCGTCATCCAGTTCAGGCTCGGCGTCCCGCGCTGGACCATCCCGGCGCACATCGCAATGTCGTCCACCGTCGTCGCGTTTACCGCCTTCCTGTGGGCGCACAGTTCGCGCCGTCTCCCCACACTCGTCTAACCTCCCACGCACACCGCGCCCGCCGGGGTACGCTTTGGCTATGCACGCCATTATCAGCGATTCCCCCGGCGGGCCGTTCCGTTTCACTCGCGTCGATCCCCCAGTTCCCACACCCGAGCAAGTGCTTATCGACGTCACCTACGCCCACGTCCAACGCGACCCCACTCCCGCCCCCGGCACCGGCATCCCCGGCGCCGCAGGATGCGGGCGCGTGGCCCACGACCCTGTCGGTGAGATCGCCGCTGGCACGCTCGTCGCCTTCTGCGACGCGCAGGGCGCGTACGCGGAGCAGGCTGTCGTCCACCGGGACCGGATCGCCGCCGTCCCGGAATCCATCAACGATGAGGTCGCCGCGTGCATGCTCGCTCCCGGCATACTGGCGCACGCACTCCTTCACGGCGTCCGCGACACCGCGGACGGCGACACCATGGTGGTCACCGGCGGAGGCGGCGAGCTCGGCCTCGCCGTGACCCAGCTGGCAGCGGGATTGGGCGGCACGGTGTTTTCAGTGGTCTCAACGGCCCACGAGGAGGAAATCGCGTACGACGCCGGCGCGACCGGCGTCTTCCGCTACTTCCCTGACGCGGCGCAACGTATTTGCGAGGCCAACAGCGGCAGCGGCGTCGACGTCGTTATCGAGGCGTCACAACCGCCTCTGCCCGAGGCGCTCCACCCCTTCGACCTGGCGCTGCAGGCCTGCCGACCGCTTGGCCTGATCTGCGCCGTCGGCGGCTCGGAGCTCGCGGCGGGGAGGAGCGCAGACGCGCTCCTGAACGAACTCGACGAGCATGGGGGGCTGTTCCTTACCGCCCCTTCGTTGGACTGGTACACGCGCACTGCGGACGAGTTTCGCTTGCGGTCCCAAGCGGTCACGCGTGCCGTCGAGGATGCGACGCTGCGCTTCCCTATCGGCGGGGTGTTCTCGCTCGCCGAGGCGGACGCCGCGCACGAGGCGCTCGCGGATGCCCAGCGCGTTGGGAGTGTGCTGCTGCGCGCTTAGAAGAGGCCGCCGATCGTCGGCAGGCCGAGCACGGCGTCCACAGAGAGGCCGAGGAAGAGCGCGGCGAGGTAATTGTTGGACAGGATGAACAGCTTGAGCGGCTTGACGTTCTCGCCGCGGCGCACGCCGTTGTGCAGGCGCGTGGCCATGACGAGGAACGCGGCGCCGGACGCCACCGCCACGACGAGGTAGATCCAGGACGTCGCCGGGACGAGCGCGAGGGAGACGATGACCGTCCACCAGGAGTAGATGACGATCTGGCGCGTCGTCTCCTGCGGGGACGCGATGACCGGCAGCATCGGGACTTCTGCGCGGGCGTAGTCGTCCTTGTACTTCATGGCCAGCGCCCAGGTGTGCGGCGGGGTCCAGAAGAAGATGATGAGGAACATGACGATCGCCTGCCACCAGCGGTCCGGTGAACCGTCGTGCACGTTGTCCCGAATCGCGGCCCAGCCGACGAGGACCGGCATGCAGCCCGCAGCGCCACCCCAGATGACGTTCTGCCAGGTCTTACGCTTCAGCCATTTCGTGTAGACGAAGATATAGAAGAAGTTGGTGAAGATGATGAACAGCGCTGCCAACCACGACCCGCACACGAGCCCGAGCCAGAGCACGCTGACGATGAGCAAGACCCAGGCGAATACCGCAGCGCGGTGTTTGGTCACCTTGGCGCGCACGAGCGGGCGCGCGCGTGTACGACCCATCTTCTGGTCAATGTCGTAGTCAGCGACCATATTGAAGGCGTTGGCAGCGCCCGCGCCCATCCATCCACCGAGCAGGGTCGCCAGGATCAGCCACACGTGGACGGTGCCGCGATCTGCCTGCAGCATCGCGGGGATGGCGGCTACCAAGAGAAGTTCAATGACCCTCGGCTTCGTCAACGCGAAATACGCCTTCACGGTCTCCAAAAACTTCTCCTTATAGCGTGTTGTTCGCGCCGCCGTCGGCGCAACTGCTTCGTGGGTGGCCGTGTTGGGATACGCTCGCAAGCGTCCTGCGGTTTTGCCACCCGTATCATTCCTTTGGATGATGTTAGCCCTAACCTTGCACTGCGCCCAATCGGACACGCTCTCCTTGCGGCCGGTGTGGGCGGATTGGTCGACGCTCACCGCGGTGACTCAAAATACACTGCCCGCACACGGCGCACCGCCTGGCGACTACACTAAGGCGGGTGCCCGGCCCATCGCCGGAGCCGAGACGTAATGCCAATCCAATGAATGAGGAAACTGTGACACAGTCGACGCTGCCCCCGGAACTTCAAGCTATGACCGTCCGGAACTACCCGGACGACTGGACGCAGACTGATACGCGCGCGGTGGACACCGCCAGAATCCTCGCTGCGGATGCTGTTGAGCGCTGCGGATCGGGCCACCCCGGCACCGCTATGTCGCTTGCTCCGTTGGCCTACACGCTCTTCCAGCGCGTCATGCGCCTGGATCCCACCGACCCGCACTGGGTCGGTCGCGACCGCTTTGTCCTGTCAAACGGCCACTCCTCACTGACCCAGTACGTGCAGCTCTATCTCGGCGGCTTCGGCCTGGAGCTGGACGATCTGAAGCAGCTACGCACCTGGGGCTCCAAGACTCCCGGCCACCCGGAGTACAACCACACCAAGCACGTCGAGATCACCACTGGCCCGCTGGGCCAGGGCCTCGCTTCCGCTGTGGGTATGGCGATGGCCGCGCGCCGCGAGCGCGGGCTGTTCGATCCCGAGGCCCCGGCCGGCCAGAGCCCGTTCGACCACTTCATCTACGTCGTGGCCGGCGACGGCTGCCTGCAGGAGGGCGTGACCTCCGAGGCGTCCTCGCTCGCGGGCACGCAGCAGCTGGGCAACCTCATCCTTTTCTGGGATGACAACCGCATCTCCATCGAGGACGACACCCAGATCGCGTTCACCGAGGATGTGCTCGCCCGCTACGAGGCCTACGGTTGGCAAACCCTCACCGTAGGGTCCGGAGAAGACGTCGCAGCAATTGAGCGCGCCGTCGAAGAGGCTAAGGCGGAAACCGCGAAGCCGACCATCATCCGCCTCAAGACGGTGATCGGCTTCCCGGCCCCGAATCTGCAAAACACCGGCGCCGCTCACGGTGCCGCGCTCGGGTCCGAGGAGATCAAGCTGGTCAAGGAAGAGCTCGGCTTTGACACCGACGTCGACTTCCCCGAGGAAGAGGACGTGATCGCCCACACCCGCGCGCTCGCTGAGCGCTCCGCCGCAGTGCGCAAGGAGTGGCAGCAGGGCTTTGATGACTGGGCTGCTCGCAACCCTGAGCACAAGGCACTGTTTGACCGTCTCTCCTCGCGCGAGCTGCCGGAGAACTGGAAGGCCGAGTTCCCCACCTGGGAGCCCGACGCCAAGGGCCTGGCTACCCGCAAGGCGTCCGAGGCGGCGATCCAGGCCGCTGCGGCCGCGCTCCCGGAGCTGTGGGGCGGCTCCGCTGACCTGGCCGGTTCCAACAACACGCTGATCAAGGGCGCGCCGTCCTTCGGCCCTGAGGCGATCACCACGAACAAGTTCACTGCCGAGCCGTACGGCCGCAACCTCCACTTTGGCATCCGCGAGCACGCGATGGGCGCCATCATGAACGGCATCGCCCTGCACGGCGGCACCCGTGTCTACGGCGGTACCTTCCTGATCTTCTCCGAGTACCTCTACCCCGCCATCCGCGTGGCCGCCCTGTCCGGCATCGACGGCTACTACGTGTTCACCCACGACTCCATCGGCCTCGGCGAGGACGGCCCGACCCACCAGCCGGTAGAGACGCTCACCGCACTGCGCGCTATCCCGGACCTCGCCGTCATCCGCCCGGCGGATGCCAACGAGACTTCGGCTGCGTGGATCGCCGCGCTGGAAGGCCGCGAGCAACCGAAGGCACTCGCCTTGTCGCGCCAGAACCTCCCGGTGCTCGAGGGCACGAAGGAGAAGGCGTTCGAGGGCGTGGCCAAGGGCGGCTATGTGCTTGTCGACGCCACCGCGCCGACCCCCGACGTCATCCTCATCGCCTCCGGCTCGGAGGTGCAGTACGCCGTCGAGGCAGCCAAGCTGCTGGCCGAGGATGGCGTCGCCGCCCGCGTGGTGTCCATGCCGTCCATCGACTGGTTCCTCGAGCAGACCGAGGAGTACCAGCAGCAGGTCCTGCCCAAGGAGGTCAAGGCACGCGTGTCCGTCGAGGCCGGTACCGCGATGCCGTGGCACCGCTTCACGGGCGACCACGGCCGCAACGTCTCCCTCGAGCACTTTGGCGCCTCCGCACCGGGCGCGGAACTCTTCGAGCGCTTCGGCTTCACCACCGAGCACGTGCTGCGCGCGGCCCGCGAGTCGATCGAGTCCGCGAAGTCTGCACAGTAGCTCTACCTCTTTACCCACCCACATCGCACACATCCGTTACGCCAGGTCGCAGTCATATCTTTCGACCTGGCGCCCTGGAGAAAGGACCGCACCGTGGCACACGACAACATGGTTGCAACCAACCGCATTTATGACATCGGCACTTCCGTCTGGCTGGATGATCTCTCCCGCGACCTTCTCAACGGTCAGGGGAACTTCGAGACGTTCCTCCTTGAGCGAAACATCCTCGGGATCACTACGAACCCGGCGATCTTCTCCGCGGCAATCTCCGCCGGCGGCGACTATGACCGCCAGCTCGAGGAGCTGCGCAAGGAGGGTGTCTCCGCCGAGGAGGCCGTGTACCGTATGAGCATCGCGGACGTCCAGCAGGCCTGCGACGTTATTGACCCCATCTACCAGGACACCAACGGCCGAGACGGCCGCGTGTCCATCGAGGTCGACCCTCGCTACGCCCACGACGAGGCGAAGACCATTGCGCAAGCGCGCGAGCTGTGGAAACAGGTCGGCCGCCGCAACGCCATGATCAAGATCCCGGCCACCGACGAGTCGCTGCCGGCAATCACGACGGCCCTGTCCGAGGGCATCAGCGTCAACGTCACGCTGATTTTCTCCGTCGACCGCTACAAGCAGGTCATCGACGCCTACAAGGAGGGCATCAAGCTGGCCGCTCAGAACGGGCACGACGTGGAGCACATCCACTCCGTCGCGTCCTTCTTCGTCTCCCGCATGGACGTCGAGGTGGATAAGCGCCTGGAGACCATCGGTACCGACGAGGCCCTTGCGCTGCGCGGTAAGGCGGGCATCGCCAACGCCCGCCTGGCCTACCGCCTCTTCCTCGACTCCTTCAACGACCTGGACGAGCTCCCGCCGCGGGCAAACAAGCAGCGCCCGCTGTGGGCGTCGACCGGTGTGAAGAACCCCGAGTACCCCAAGAACATGTACGTAGTCGAGCTCGCCGGCCCGGACACGGTCAACACCATGCCGATGGGCACGATTGAAGCCGTCAACGATATGGACGAGCTCAAGGGCGACACCCTGACGCACGGCGACGAGGCGGCGAAGCAGGTCTTCGACGGCCTGGAGAAGGTCGGCATCGACATGGACGATGTCATCGCGGTGCTGGAGCGCGAGGGCGTGGAGAAGTTCGTCACCGCGTGGCAGGACCTGCTCGACTCCACTGAAACGAAGCTCAACAGCTAACCTCTAAGGGTTCATTGTTCCGGAAGCGGTAGGCAAAAGGAGACGCGACAAAGGTGATCGAAGAGAGAGACGCGCAGGTACAGCGGGGGAATCCGCTGCGGTCGGCCGTCGATAAGCGGCTGCCCCGTATTGCCGGACCATCTGGTCTGGTGATTTTCGGGGTCACCGGTGACCTGGCCAGGAAGAAGCTCCTTCCCGCCGTCTACGATCTTGCAAGCCGCGGCCTCCTGCCGGCCGGATTCGCCCTCGTCGGGTTCGGTCGGCGCGACTGGAGCAAGCAGGACTTCGAAGACTACGTCCGCGAGGCGGTCGAGGCGCGATCGCGAACCAAGTTCAACACCAACGTGTGGAACCGCCTGGCGGAAGGGATCCACTTCGTCTCCGGGGCATTTGACGACGACACCGCCTTCGATCGGCTCGCCACCGTCCTCGCGGAGATGGACCGGAGCCAGGGCACTGCCGGAAACTGGGCGTACTACCTGTCCGTGCCGCCGGAGTTCTTTGCCAACGTGGTCCACCAGCTGGACCGCTGCGGCATGGCCCACCCCGGAGACGGGCAGTGGCGCCGCGTGATCATTGAGAAGCCGTTCGGTCACGACCTCGCCTCGGCGAAGGAACTGAACAAGGTGGTCAACACCGTCTTCCCCGAGCACGCCGTGTTCCGCATCGACCACTACCTGGGCAAGGAAACGGTGCAGAACATCATGGCGCTGCGCTTTTCCAACCAGATGTTTGAGCCGATCTGGAACTCGCACTACATCGACCACGTCCAGATCACCATGGCCGAGGACATCGGGCTGGGCGGCCGCGCCGGGTACTACGACGGCATCGGCGCGGCGCGCGACGTGATCCAAAACCACCTCATCCAGCTCCTCGCGCTCGTGGCGATGGAGGAGCCGACGTCTTTCTCCCCGCACCAGCTGCGCTCGGAGAAGCTCAAGGTGCTGCGCGCGACCTCGCCCACCGGACCGTTCGAAGAGACGACCGCCCGCGGCCAGTACACCGCCGGGCTGCAGGGCTCCGTACCGGTCGTGGGACTGCGCGACGAGGAAGGCTTCGACCCGGACTCCGAGACCGAGACGTTCGCGGCCTGCACCCTGGAGATCAATTCGCGCCGCTGGGCCGGCGTGCCGTTCTACCTGCGCACTGGCAAGCGTCTCGGCCGACGCGTGACCGAGATTGCGTTGGTGTTCAAGCGACCGCCGTACCAGCCCTTCTACCCGGACCAGACGAACTTGCTCACCAACAACGCCGTGGTGATCCGCATCCAGCCGGACGAGGGCGTGCTCATGCGCTTCGGCTCGAAGGTGCCGGGCGTGGGCCTGGAAGTCCGCGACGTCAACATGGACTTCGCGTACTCGGAGGCGTTCACCGAGCAGTCGCCCGAAGCCTACGAGCGACTCATCCTGGACGCGCTGCTGGATGAATCGAGCCTCTTCCCCACCAACGCCGAGGTGGAGCGGAGCTGGGAGATCCTCGACCCGATCCTCAACTTTTGGGCCCAGCAAGGCCGCCCCGACGAATACGAGGCCGGCACCTGGGGTCCGGCGTCGGCGAACCACATGTTGGAAAAGGACGGCCGCGTCTGGCGGCGCCCCTAAGAAAGGATTTGCGGCTGTGATCATCTCACTCCCGGACACCACCACCAGCCAGATCGCGAACGCGCTGATCCAAGCGCAAGAAAACTTCTCGCTGTCCTCGGGCCGCGTGCTCACCCTCCTCGTCGCCGCACGCGACACCGAGGATTCCGACAAGATCCTTGAGACGGTGCGCGCCGCGACCCGCGAGCACCCCGCCCGCGTGCTCGTGCTTTTGCTTGGCGACGAAACCGCGCCCACCAGCATGAACGCCGACCTCATCGTGGCCGCGCATTCGGGCGCGTCTGAAATGGTCGTCATGCGCCTCTTCGGTGACCTCACGCACCACCTCGGCGCCGTGGTCACCCCGCTGCTGCTGCCGGACACGCCGATTGTGGCCTGGTGGCCAAACGAGGCACCGTCCCGCCCGAAGGAGGCGGAGCTGGGCAGTATCGCGCAGCGCCGCATCACCAACGCCCACTCCGACGCCTCCGGGGACCAACTCCGCGCCCGCACGGACGGCTACCAGCCCGGCGACTCCGACCTCGCGTGGTCCCGCATCACCCCGTGGCGCGGGGCCGTCGCTTCCGCGCTGGACCGCTACCACGACGACCCGGTGAAATCCGTCCACATTGACGGTCCTGCTGACGATCCTTCCGTGGACATCGCCGCCGGCTGGCTCGCCGCGTGCCTCAACGTCGACGTGACGCGCGGTACCGGCGACTCCACCAGCGACTCCACGAACGACTCCACGAACGACTCCGCAGTGCACGGCGCGCCCATCACGCGGCTCACGCTGCATTGTGGCGGGGGCGACGTGACGGTCGAGGTCGTCGACGACAACACGGCCCGCATCACCGTGCCGGGAAGCCCCGACTCCTACGTGGCGCTGAGTGCGCGGACCGACGCGGAGTGCCTCGCCGAGGAGCTGCGCCACCTGGACAACGATGTCACCTACGCGCGCGCCCTCCGGGGGCTGTCCGGCGTGACTCGCGCAACAGAGCAGTAACCACATCAGAAGGAGGCCGATTGTGCCAGCACACGTGACCGTTTCCCAGTTCACCGACCGTCGTGCCCTGGTTGCCGCGGCAGCGGAGCAGTTCGCCGACCTGCTGCGGGGTATTCAGGCTGACCCCGCCGGCGGGATCCACGGCGACGGTGTGGCGCGCGTCGTCCTGACCGGCGGTACCGCAGGCATCGAGCTGCTCAGCGCCATGGCAACGCTGAAGGACATCGACTTCAACCGCGTCGAGTTCTTCTTCGGCGACGAACGCAACGTCCCCGCCACGCACCCCGACTCCAACGAGGGACAGGCCCGCGCCGCGCTGCTGAGCAAGGTGAACGTCTCCGCCGAGCGTATCCACGGCTGGGGCCTGGACGGCGGGGACATGTCGGACCAGGTGCGCGAGTACGCGTCAACGGTGGCCCAGCACGCCCCGCGAGGGTTCGATCTCCACCTCCTCGGCATGGGCGGCGAGGGCCACATCAATTCGCTCTTCCCCCACACCGACGCCGTGCGCGAGGACACGCGCACCACACTCGCCGTCACCGATTCGCCCAAGCCGCCGGCCGAGCGCGCGACACTGACATTGCCGGCAGTGCGCAGCGCCGAGCGAGTGTGGTTGCTCGTTGCTGGAGCGGAGAAGGCGGAGGCCGCGTCCCACGTCGCGCACGGTGCGCCGGCCGAGGAGTGGCCGGCCGCCGGCGCGCAGGGCCGCGCGGAGACGGTGCTCTTTGTCTCCGACGACGCCGCCTCGATGCTTTAAGCAGAGCACTTACCGACGTCACGGGCCCCTCCCAGCATTGTTTGCCGGAAGGGGCCCGAGGCCTGTGCCGTATTGCTACGGGCTTGTGCGCGCTACGCCGAGTAGGTCTGGATCAGGTTGAGCGCGATGATGCACGCCACCCAGATCAGCGAGATGATGATGGTGTAGCGGTCCAGGTTCTTCTCCACGATGGTGGAACCGGACAGGTTGGACTGCACGCCACCACCGAAGAGGCTGGACAGGCCGCCGCCCTTGCCCTTGTGGAGCAGGACGAACACGGTCGCAAGCACCGACGCGATTACGAGCACGATCTCCAAAGCCAACGTCATGCGGGACGATCCTCCACTTTCAAATGGGATGTTGGTGAACTTGCTAAATCGTACACCATGGGGAGCGTGCCCCGTGCAGCGACCATGCGGTCTGTCGCACGGCGCCTACTGGACCGAGTTTGCTGCCGCAGCGGCCAGCTTGGCAAAGTCCTCGCCGTTGAGCGAAGCACCGCCGACCAGACCGCCGTCGACATCAGCCTGCCCGACGATCTCGGCGACGGTGTTGGCCTTGACGGAACCGCCGTAGAGGATGCGGATGCCGTCGGCGGTGGCGTCGTCCGCAAGCTCGCGCACGAGCTCGCGGATGGCGTGGCACACTTCCTGCGCGTCCTCGGCGGACGCGACCTTGCCGGTGCCGATGGCCCACACGGGCTCGTAAGCGATGACGGTGCGCGAAAGTTCCTCGGTGTTCAAGCCGGCCAGGGAGGCGCGGGTCTGTTCCTCAACGAAGCTGACGTGCTTGCCTTCCTCACGGACCTCGAGGGGCTCGCCGACGCAGACGATCGGCGACATGCCGTGGTCGAGGGCCTTCTTCGCCTTCGCGGCAACGAGCTCGTCCGACTCGTTGTGGTACTGGCGGCGCTCGGAGTGTCCGACGACAACCCAGGTGCAGCCGAGCTTCTCCAGCATGGTGGCGGAGATCTCGCCGGTGTAGGCGCCGTTGTCGTTGGCGGAAACATCCTGCGCACCGTAGGTGATCTGCAGCTTATCGCCCTCAACGAGGGTCTGGATGGAACGCAGGTCAGTAAACGGAACGGTCAAAGCGACGTCGACAAGCTCGTAGCCGTCCTTGGGGAACGCGAAGGCGAGCTTCTGAGCGCTGGAGATCGCCTCGAGGTGATCGAGGTTCATCTTCCAGTTGCCTGCGATGAGTGGTTTACGTGCCATGGATTTCTCCTATCGTTTCGGCTTGGTTACTTGGACAGGACTGCGACGCCCGGCAGATCCTTCCCCTCAATGAGCTCGAGGGAAGCGCCGCCGCCGGTGGAGATGTGGGAGAAGCCCGCCTCATCCAGGCCGAGGGTGCGCACGGACGCTGCGGAGTCGCCGCCGCCGACCACGGTGAAGGAGTCGTTGTTCTTGGTCGCAGCAATCATCGCCTCTGCGACGGCCTTGGTGCCGGCGGAGAACTTCGGGAACTCGAAGACGCCCATCGGGCCGTTCCAGAACACGGTCTTGGAGTCCTCAATGGCGGCGGCGTACTTCTTCGCGGTCTCCGGGCCGATGTCCAGGGACATCCAGCCCTCCGGGATGCCGTCCAGGTCCACGATCTTCGTCTCCGCGTCCTTGTCAAACTTCTCAGCGGCGGAGAGGTCGACCGGCAGGAGGAGCTTGTCGCCGTAGCGCTCGATGAGCTCCTTGCAGGTGTCGATCATGTCTTCCTGCAGCAGCGACTCCTGGACGTTGTTGCCCTGCGCTGCGAGGAAGGTGTAGCACATGCCGCCACCGATAACGACCTTGTCTGCCTTCGCTGCGAGCGCTTCGATGACGCCGAGCTTGTCGGAGACCTTGGAACCACCGAGGACAACCACGTACGGGTGGGCCGGGTCATCCTTGACGGAGGACAGCGTGGACACTTCCTTCTCCACCAGGTAGCCGGCGTATGCAGGGAGCTTCTGTGCGACGTCATAGACCGACGCCTGGGCGCGGTGGACGACACCGAAGCCGTCGGACACGAAGGCACCGTTGTCGGCGGCCAGCGCGGCAAGCTCGGCCGCGAACTCGCCGCGCTCGTTCTCGTCCTTGGAGGTTTCGCGCGGGTCGAAGCGTACGTTCTCCAGCAGGAGGATCTCGCCGTCGGTCAGGCCGTTGGCGCGCTCGTGCGCATCTTCGCCGGAGACGTCGCCGGCGAGAGCAACGAACTGGCCGAGGCGCTCGGACAGCGCTTCAGCGACGGGCTTCAGCGAGAACTTCGGGTTGACCTCGCCCTTCGGGCGGCCGAGGTGGGCCATGGCGATCACCTTGGCGCCGCCGTCAAGCAGCGCCTTCAGGGTGGGAAGGGACGCGTCGATGCGGCCCGGGTCAGTAATGCTGCCGTCCTCGTCGAGCGGGACGTTGAAGTCGGAGCGGACCAGAACGTGGCGGCCTTCCACGCCTTCGTCGAGAAGCTGCTTGAGCGTCTGCGTTGCCATTGTTGTCTCCTTGAGTATGTCGTGTTTGTTAAGGGGTCTCTCGGGTGCTGAAAAAGCCCGGTGCATGCGCATGCGCACACACCGGGCTCATCCGCTGTACCTAGTTTTACAGGTTGTCAGCGACGTGCTTGGTCATGCGCACGAACTGAGAGGTGTAGGACCACTCGTTGTCGTACCAAGAGATGACCTTCACCAGGTTGCCGTCGATGACGCGGGTCATACCAGCGTCGAAGATAGCGCCGTGGGTGTTGCCGATAATGTCGGAGGAAACCAGCGGCTCCTCGGAGTACTGCATTGCGGTGCCGAGAACCTCGTCCTCGGTGGCCTTCTTCACTGCAGCGTTGACCTCCTCAGCGGTGACGTCCTTGTTCAGCTGGACGGTCAGGTCGGTTGCGGAGCCGGTGATGGTGGGCACGCGCATTGCGAAGCCGTCGAGCTTGCCCTCGAGGTTCGGGAGCACCAGAGCGACTGCCTTTGCAGCGCCGGTGGTGGTCGGAACGATGTTCTGAGCTGCAGCGCGGGCGCGACGCAGGTCCTTGTGCGGTGCGTCCTGCAGGCGCTGGTCGCCGGTGTAGGAGTGAACGGTGGTCATCAGGCCAGACTTGATGCCGAACTCCTCGTCCAGCACCTTGGCCAGCGGAGCCAGGGAGTTGGTGGTGCAGGAAGCGGCGGAGATGACGGTCTGGTCGTTGGTGTAGGAGTCGCTGTTCACGCCCCACACGTAGGTGCCGTCGACGTTCTTGCCCGGAGCGGAGATGATGACCTTTTTCGCGCCAGCGTCGATGTGAGCCTTTGCGGTGTCGCCGGAGCGGAAGACGCCGGTGCACTCGAGCACGATGTCGACGCCAGCCTCGCCCCAAGCCAGGTTGGCCGGGTCCTTCTCAGCAGAGACCTCGATGCGACGACCGTCGACGGTGATGGAGTTCTCATCGAACTCAACATCGTGGCCGAACTGGCCGTAAGCGGTGTCGTACTTCATCAGGTGAGCGAGGGTCTCATTGTCAGTCAGATCGTTGATCTTGACAACCTCGAGCTCGCCCTGGAACTTGTCCTGGATGATGCGGAATGCAGAGCGGCCGATGCGACCGAAGCCATTGATGCCAATACGAGTAGTCACTGTAAAATTACTCCTCTTGTTGAGTCGTGTCGGTTGAGATGCAGCGCACCTCATACGGTCAGGTCTGAGAAGCGGAACCTCGTTCGGCGGGGCGCTTCACCTGCGCCGATGCCGTCCACTGGCTCACTTCCTGGCCTGTCGAAATCCAGTGTAGCGACGGACCAACAACCGTGCATCGGCCTTTCCGCTTCTCGTCAACCCCACAACAACCGGACACAATCGGACGAAAATCCGGGGGTAACTTCCCTAATACCGGTGTGGGTTTTGCGCCCGGTTGACATTCTGACCGCCCCCTCCTCCTGCCAGCTACACGCCTTCAGCACGGCAAACGCGACCGCTCCCCCTCCACCCGTCGAACTCTAGAAAGGTGATACTGAAACAACTTTCGGGTATGGCATATCTCACACCCCCCGGAAATAAACGAGTGCGCGAGTTGTGATGTCGTTTTACTTCGCGTGCGAGACGTCGTCGTCCGCCGCGCCGCGCTCGGCCTGCTCAACCGCGGCCTGCGTGTTCGGGATTCCCAGCTCTTTCGCTTCCTTGTCAGCGAGGGAGAGCAGGCGGCGGATGCGACCTGCGACGGCGTCCTTGGTCATCTGCGGATCCGCGAGCTTGCCCAGCTCCTCGAGCGAGGCGTGGCGGTGCTCCACACGAAGATACCCCGCCTCCGCGAGGTGCTCGGGCACGTTGTCGCCCAGGATCTCCATCGCGCGCTCCACGCGGCGCGCGGCCGCGGCCGCCGCCTGTGCGGACCTGCGCGTGTTCGCGTCGTCGAACGTTGCCAGCCGCTGCCCCGATCGCGCGCGCAGCTGCTTCCGCTTGCGCTTTTCGTCCCACTCCAGGCGCGCGAGCGGTGCGCCCATCCTGCTCAGCAGGATGGCGATCGTCTCCCCGTCGCGGACGAAGACTCGCTCGATGCCACGCGTTTCTTTCGTCCGCGTCGCCACGTCAAGCCGGTGCCCCAACCCGACGAGTGCCAAGGCGGCAGTTTCCTCAGGGCACGCCACCTCGAGCGCCGCGGTGCGCCCTGGCTCAGTGAGCGAGCCGCGGGCAAGGAACGCCCCGCGCCAAGCAGCCTCCACATCCGCGATCGGGCCGGAGATGATGGTGTGCGGCATCCCTTCCACGGGATGCCCGGAGGCCGTGATCAAGCGGAGCTTCCGTACGACCTCGCGCAACCCCTCGGAAACGGTCACCACGCACTTGCGTTCCTTGCTCGCGGAGCCGGGGGCGATGACCTCGAGCGTGGTCGCGACACCGGTAGTCCCGTCAAGCAACTGCTGCAGTCGCTCGGCGACGGGGTGCTCGGCAAGTTCAACGCGCAGGACCGTACCGTGTGGCGTCTGCTCGTACGTTCCGGCGTACCGGATCATCGCCGTTGCTTCCGCAATCTGCGCGCTTGCCTGGGTGGCGCGTACGCTCAGCAGCTCATCTTTGACTTTCGCGGTCAGCGCCACCGTGGTCCTTTCCCTTCGCAGTTGATGTCTCGCAGGCCTCTCGCTTCGCACCGGGGCCAGGTGTACCGACGCCTGATTCTAGCGTGCCCGGTACAACTCCAAAATTGCCGTTGCCAACTTGTCCGGGTCGTGCTTCTCGGCCTGCTTGCCCTCCGGCACGGGCTGGTGGACGTCACGGAATGCGATTTTTGCGCCGAGCCGTTCCGCGGCGCGCTGGAGATGCGTGCGCTCCCCCTCGGATGGGCTGATATGGTTGTCCGCGAGGAGGTAGTCGACCTGCAGCTCTGGCGCGTGTTGGCTCAGGACGTGGATATGACGCTCCGTGCTAAAGCCCGGGGTCTCCCCGGCCTGTGGCAGGAGGTTGAGCATCACCACGACCATGGCGTCCGTCTGGTTCAGCGCAGCGACGATCTCCGGAACCAGGAGGTGCGGGAGCACGGACGAAAACCAGGAGCCTGGCCCGATGGTGACGATGTCCGCATCCCGAATCGCCGCCACGGCTTCCGCGGAAGCAGCGGGCTGCTCGGGCAGCAAGCGAACCCGCCGGACAGCACCAGAGGTGGACGCCACCGCCGCCTGGCCACGCACGGAGCGGAGAACGCGGGGGTCATCATCAAGCCCGGAGACATCCGCCTCAATGTCCAACGGCTGTGAGCACATCGGGATCACTCGGCCCGCGGAGCGCGTCCACTTCGCCACAATGTCCAGCGCGGTCTGCATGTCGCCGAAGCGCTCCACGAGGCTCACCAGCATGAGGTTTCCTAGCGGGTGTCCCGCCATCACACCGTTTCCCCCGAAGCGGTGCTGCAGCGCCTCGCGCCACAGCTCCCCGTCCACATCGTCCGCAGTGAGCGCGGCCGTGGCCATGCGCAGGTCCCCGGGCGGGATGATGGGGAATTCACGGCGCAAGCGACCGGAGGAGCCACCGTCGTCGGCGACGGTCACGACGGCGTTAATGTCCGTCGCTTGCGCACGCCGCGCAGCCAGCAGTGTTTGGTACAGACCATGACCGCCACCCAGGCAGGTGAACGCAAGGCGTTCGCTCGAGCTCATCGCGGTCTCCTTTCAACGGAAAGCTATGAAGAATTGGATACGGCAAGGTGGCGGGCCCTCTGACCCGCTCACCCAGTGTGATTGCGCTGCAGCGCTAGTTTCTGCAGAGGTCGCGGTGTAAGACGTTGACTTCCAGGCGTGGCTTCTGCTGCAGCCGCCGGCCGATTTCCTCTGCGACCGCGACGGACCGGTGGTGCCCGCCCGTGCACCCCACCCCGACGGTGATGAAGTCCTTGCCCTCGTGCTGGTAGCCCTCGAGCGTGCTACTGAGCAATCGCACAAAGTTGTCGATGAACGGTTCCGCGTCCTCCCGGCTCAGCACGTAGTCCGACACCGGCTTGTCGACGCCACGGAACTCGCGCAGCTCCGGCACCCAGTATGGGTTCGGGAGGAAGCGCACGTCGAGCACGATGTCCGCGTCACGCGGCGAGCCGTGTTTGAACCCAAAGGATTCCAGCGTGACGTGCTGCTTCCCGGTCGCAAGCTCGCCTATCGACGCCTCAATCGAACGCCGCAGGTCGTGCACCGATTGATTGGTCGTGTCAATGATCACGTCGGCGATGTCGCGCACCGGCTCGAGCGCCTCACGCTCACGCTCGATGCCATGCTGCAGCGTATCCCCGTCCTGGAGCGGGTGGGTGCGCCGCACCGAGTCGAACCTGCGGATCAGCACGTCATCACGCGCCTCGAGGTACAGGATGAACGGGGCGAACCCGAGCTTCTTGATCTCCGAGATCGTATTCATCAACGACCCGTTGAACTTCCTCGCGCGCACGTCCGTCACCACGGCGAGACGCGACACCGGGGAATCCTTCGCGGTCGACATGCCCACCAGCTCCAGAATCAGCTGCGGGGGCAGGTTCTGAGACACGAAGTAGCCCTTGTCCTCAAAAATCTTCGCAGCGGTGGAAAGCCCGCCGCCGGACAAGCCGGTAATGATGACCGGGTGGAGCGGTTGGTCCTGGTGCTGAGTCATACGGCCATCCTAACGGAACTCGGACCGCGCCTGTCCCAGTCTGCGGAGGAATTTGCAGCGAGGGCTCATTCTCCCTTGTGCAGGTGCTCGTAAATCGTCGCGGCCAGCTTCGGCCCAACGCCGTTGACCTCTTCGATCTGCTCGACGGACGCCGCTTTCATCTTCTTCACGCTGCCAAAGTGCTTGACCAGCTCCGACCGTCGGGAGGGCCCGAGGCCAGGGATCGCGTCCAGGGCGGAGGAACGCATGCGCTTGGAGCGCTGCTGGCGGTGGTACGTGATGGCGAAGCGGTGGGCCTCGTCGCGGATCTGCTGGAGGAGATACATGCCCTCCGAGTTGCGCGGCAGGATCACCGGCTCGTCATCGTCCGGGACCCAGATTTCCTCGAGGCGCTTGGCCAGGCCGATGAGTTGGACATCGACCACGCCAAGCTCGTCGAAAATTGCCTGCGCGGCATCGACCTGGGGCTTGCCGCCATCAACGATGAACAGCTGTGGCGGATACGCGAACCGCTTGTTATTGGTCGTTTCCACCTCGGAGGCTTCCTCCGCGAACATCACTGCGGCAGACTCCTCGTCCGGGTTGGCCAGCTTGTCCTCGTTGTAGCGCTTGAAGCGGCGGCTGGTCACCTCGGCGATCGAGCCGACGTCGTTGGAGTGACCGTCGCCGGCGGCTTCCTTGATGCGGTAGCGTCGATAATCTTGCTTCTTGGGCAGGCCATCCTCAAACACGACGAGCGAAGCCACCACGTCGGTGCCCTGGATGTGCGAAATATCCGTGCACTCCATCCGAAGCGGCGCCTCCTCCATGCCAAGCGCGTCCTGGATGTCCTGGAGCGCCTGGGAACGGGCGGTGAGGTCGCCGACCCGCTTCAGCTTGTGCTGGTGCAGCGCATCGGCGGCGTTCTTGCGCACGGTCTCCATCAGGGCCGCCTTGTCACCGCGCTGCGGGACGCGGATGTTCACCTGTGCGCCGCGCAGGCCCTCGAGCAGCTTCGTGACTTCCTCTTCCTCGTCCGGCATCGCGCACACGAGGATCTCCTTGGGCACCGGAACTGGCGAGCGCACCTCCGCGTGCGATTCCTGGTCCACGCCGCGGCGTTTGATGGTCTCCGCGGCCCGACGGGCGTCCTCCGCCTGTTCCTGCTTTTGGCGCTCCACCGCGTCGGAGTAGTACTGCACGAGGAAGTTCTGCACGAGCACGGGCAGCGCAGGATCTGGCCCATCCCCGTCGAGGCGCTCCGCGGAGCCGGGCTCGTCGCCAGACTTCTCCACCACCCAGCCGCGCTGCGAGCGGATGCGGCCGCCGCGGACATTGAAGATCTGCACCGCGGCTTCCAATTCGTCCGTATCGAAGGCGACGATGTCTGCATCCGTATCGGGGCTGAGCACGACCGTTTGGCGCTCCATGACCTTTTTGACGGCGCCGAGGTCATCGCGAAGCCGCGCGGCCTTCTCAAACTCGAGGTACTCCGCGGCGGACTCCATCTGCGCAGTCATATCGCGCACGACTTTGTCCGTATTGCCGGACATAAACCCCATAAAGCCAGCAACGATGTCTTCGTATTCCGACTCGTCGACCCGGCCCACGCACGGCGCGGCGCACTTGTCGATGTACCCAAGCAGGCAGGGGCGCCCCAACGTTTCGTGGCGGTTATACACGCCGTTGGAACAGGTGCGGATGGGAAACACCCGGGTGAGCAGGTCAAGCGTTTCGCGCACTGCCCACGCGTGGGAATACGGGCCGAAATAGCGCACCCCCTTCCGCTTGGGCCCGCGATAGAAGAAGGCTCGCGGGTACCGCTCGCGCACGCTCACGGCGAGCATCGGGTACGTCTTATCATCCCGATACATCACGTTGAACCAAGGATCGAACCTCTTGATCCACGTGTACTCGAGCTGGAGCGCCTCCACCTCGCTGGCCACCACGGTCCACTCCACCGAGGCCGCGGTGAACACCATCTGCCTGGTGCGCGGGTGCAGGTGCTCGGGCGGCTGGAAGTAGTTGTTCAGCCTTGCGCGAAGGCTTTTAGCCTTGCCCACGTACACGACACGACCATTCGCGTCGCGGAACTTATACACTCCCGGCTCCGTCGGAATGGTCCCTGGGGCCGGGCGGTAGTCCTTCGGGTTCGCCACGTGGGCGCTCCTCCTTCACACATCGGCGACAGGAGGTTAATCCTGCGGCATGTACTTCGCTTCAAGCTCTCGGAATTGGCCAACGGTGCGCAACGCGCGCTCCTTGTCTCCGGATTGGATGGCCCACAGCGGGACGTACTCAAAGTCCGGGAGTTCAAGGCGCGCCATGCGGGCACCCTTGGGGAACGAGAGTCCGTAGACCACGAGCCAGGGGTAGAACCTCGTCCCGATGATGTTGGAGACCTCCACGCCGTCTTCATTAGCGCGAACGCGAGGGCGGGTCAGGAAGTACCAGGACAAGGCGGAGATGATGAGTCCGACGCCGATGAACGCGAACTTGTCCACGCCGGTGATGGCCACCCCGGTGAACTTCACGTCCACGACGGCCGACATAAAGATATGTACAGCCATAACTACGATGATCCAGACGATGGCCACACGCCTGAGAAACGGCGATTCCGCCGTGAATTCCCACGGCTTGGACGACGTCACCGCGTGGGGGTCGAGAGCGTTAAGGTACGCGAGTTCTTCGTCGCTGAGCTTCCTCGATTGGGTTGTATCCTCCGACACTCGCTTCTCCCTTTCGTGCCTCGTCTATAGGTGTGCTGCGTTGGGGTACCAGGAACCTGCTACGGGTCCCTTCGGATACTAGTCCCGCTCGCGCAGCGCCCGTACTTTGCCCAGCTCGACGGCGGCGCTGAGCGCGGCTCGTACGGCCAACGCTCCCCTGTCTTCCTTCGCGTCCTCGCCGCCAGAGCGCTCGTAGGCCTGGTCCTCGTCCTCGACGGTGAGCACACCGTTGCCCACCGGGGTTCCCTCGTCCAGCGACACCCTGGTCAGGCCGCTGGTTACGGAGTCGCACACGACCTCGAAGTGGGCCGTCTTGCCGCGGATGACGCACCCGAGGGCGACCACCGCGTCGTAGCGGCGCGCGCACGCCTGGGTCACCACGGGGAGCTCCATCGCGCCATCCACGAGGTACTCATCTGCCTTCGCCCCGAGCTCGCGCGCGGTATCCCGAGCGCGCTCGCGCATCATGTCCACAATGCGTGCGTTCCAGCGAGTCGCCACAATGGCGAGGGTGTACCCCTCAGCGTTCGGGGAATAGTCCTCCGGCGCACCGGAAGCGGTCATGCGTACAACACTCCTTCAACGCGCGCACTGCGCGAGGCTTAGGTCCCGGGCTGGCGCCCGTCGCAACGCGCGCGCCCTGGGATGAGATGGGTTTTGCGACAGACTGACAGGGTTCAGGATACGTGTCAACTCGCGGAACTGGGACCGCTGGTTGCCTCCTGTGCCAATTCGCGCAGTCGCTCCACCGCCTGCGCAGGATCGTCGGCGCCGAACACGGCCGAGCCCGCGACGAACGCGTCGACGCCAGCCTCCGCGGCTTGGGCGATGGTCGCGTTGCCGATCCCGCCGTCGATGCCGATGATGGTGTCCAAGCCCTCCGCGGCAATGTGGTCGCGCAACGTCATCACCTTGCGCAACACCTCGGGCATAAACTTCTGCCCGCCGAAGCCGGGCTCCACGCTCATCACCATGACCTGATCAAACTCCGACACCGAGTCGAGGTACGGCTCGATCGGGGTGCCAGGCTTGACGGCAAAGCCAGCCTGGACGCCGAGCTCACGGCACTGGCGCGCCGCGGCAACGTGGTCCCTGGTCGCCTCCACGTGAAAAACCAGCCGGTCGCCGCCCGCTTCGACGTAGGTGGCGAACCACCGCTCCGGCTCCTCGATCATCAGGTGCATGTCCAGGAACTGGTCGGTGACACCGTTGACGGCTTTGGTCACGTCCGGACCGAACGAGAGGTTGGGCACGAAATGACCGTCCATGATGTCCACGTGGAGCAGGTCTGCCGAGGGGACTTTCCGCACGTCCGCGCCAAGATTGGCGTAGTCGGCGGCCAGGATGGAGGGGGCGATGTAGATCATGCCTCCAAGCCTACTTCTTGCGCAGGACCGCGAAGAACATCGCGTCGGTGCCGTGCCGGTGTGGCCACATCTGCACGCTCGGAAATTCGCCTGTGTGCTCCATGCCGCAGGCGAACTCGGCGGCGTCGAGTTCCTCAACCCCGCCGTCACCCAGCGCCGCGTCGACCACACCGCGCGTCTCCCGCAGGTCCGGCGAGCAAGTGGAGTACACGATGACGCCGCCGGGGCGCGCCAGGCGAATCGCGGAGGCAAGAAGCTCGGACTGCAGGGTGGTCAGCTCGGCGATGTCTCGCTCGGACTTGGTCCAGCGCGCCTCCGGGCGACGGCGCAGCGCGCCAAGACCGGAGCAGGGGGCGTCGACAAGCACTCGATCGTAGCCCGGTGCGAGACCAGGATCGCGGCCGTCCGCGGTGTGAACGCGGACCGGGAGACCGTCGGTTGCCTTGCGGACGAGCTCGGCGCGGTGCGCGCTGCTCTCCACGGCGTCGACCGACGCGCCGTCAATGCGCGCGAGCGCGCCCATCAGCGCCGCCTTGCCGCCGGGCCCCGCGCACAAGTCAAGCCATTTGCCTTGATCTCCCTCGACGGGTACCTCGGCGACGGCCCGTGCGATGAGCTGCGAGCCCTCGTCCTGCACGGCGGCGAGCCGCTCACGAACTGGCTCGAGCTGACCGGGATCACCCTCATCGAGGTACACCGCGTACGGGGAGTAAGTCCCTTCCTCCCCACCGATGCTCAGCGCCAGCTCCTCGGCGGAGAGCTCGCCGGGCCGGGCGACCAGGTGCACAGTGGGGCGAGCCGAATCCGACTCGAGGGCGCGCTCCAGCTCGGCCAGCTGGTCGGGCGAGGATTCGCTGTCGAGCCCGAGCGCGGCGAAGAAGGAGCGTGCAATCCAGGCCGGGTGCGCGTGGCGGAACGCCGCCGCCTCCAGCGCGCCGGAGGGCGTGAGCCGGTCAAACCACTGCTGTGGCGTGGAGCGGTCGATCGTGCGCAGGATGCCATTGGCAAAGCCCTTCGCTTTGCCTTGGCCGGCGGCCTCGACCAGCCGCACCGACGTGTCCACCGCCGCGTGCGAGGACACACGGGTGTAGAGCAGCTGGTAGGTGCCCAGGCGAAGCGCCGCCAGCACCCGCGGGTCGATCCGATCCAGCTCACGCGAGGAGTTCTCCGCGATCACCGCGTCCAGCACGCCCCGCGTGCGCAGCGCACCGTACGTCAGCTCGGTGGCAAACGCCGCGTCGCGCCCGGAGATCTTGCGCTCCCGCAGCAGCGCCGGCAGCGCCAGGTTCGCGTACGCGCCTTCCTCGCTCACACGGAGCAGCACGTCAAAGGCCGCCTCTCGCGCCGCGTCTCCGGTGCGCGTAGCAGGACCCCGCTTGTTGGCGCCACCACGCCGGCTCGCCTGGCCGCGGCGGTCACCGCGGCCGTTTTTCTGCCCCTTGCGCTCGGGCTCCTGGTTGCGCGCTGTCTCCTGGCTGCGCCGCCCTGCCGAGCGGGATCGGAATCCTCCGCTCATGCGAACACCACTCCCTGCTCAATCTGCGCCGGCTGCAGGCCGCGGCCCCAGTCGGCGGCGTTCATCCGCTTCTTTCCCGGCGGCTGGATCATGCCCAGCACCACGTCCTGCGTCGCAGTGCCCACGACAACCCGGTTTTTTTCCACTCGCACCGCGCCGGGCGCGAGCGTGTCTTCGCCGGTAAGCGCGACGGGGCCCAGCTTGTAACGGTCGTCGCCCACTGTCGTCCACGCGCCGGGTCCCGGGGTGTGTGCGCGCACGGCGCGGTCGATGTCGGCGGCGGGTGCGGACCAGTCCACGCGGGCGTCTGCGGGCACGATCTTGGGCGCGTAGGTGGCCTCCCCCGATTGCGGCGTGGGTGTGACCGTGCCATTTTCGAGCCCCGTCATGGTGTCCACGAGGAGGTCCGCGCCGGCGTAGGCCAGGCGCGTGAGCAGATCGTCAGCGGTGTCCTCCGCGCTGATGGTCTCGGAGATGGTGCCGAGGACCTCGCCGGTGTCCAGACCTTTGTCAATGCGGAAGGTGCTCGCACCCGTCTCCGTATCACCCGCGAGGATCGCGGACTGGACCGGCGCCGCGCCGCGCCACCGTGGCAGGAGCGAAAAGTGCAGGTTGACCCACCCGTGCCTCGGTATGCCCAGCATGTCCTCGGGGATGAGATTGCCGTACGCCACCACCGGGATTGCGTCCGGTGCCAGCGCCGTGAGTCGGTCCCGAATCTCCTCGTTTTCGCGCAAGCTCTCCGGTGCCAGGACCTCGATGCCGTGCTCGACCGCGAGCGCCTTGACCGGCGAGGGGTGCAGCGTACGGCCGCGCCCGCGCCGCGCGTCGGGCCGAGTGAGCACCGCCACGACCTCGTGCTGTGAATCAATGAGTCGCTGCAACGCCACCACCGCTGGTTCCGGGGTGCCGGCGAACACTAGCCGCATATCTTTCTCCTCCCCCGGTCGCCCGGGCTTATCGACGTCACCGCCCCCGCACCACTCGTGCGCCGCAGGCAGCGTTTGCCCGCCCAGTCTACTGCTCCACCGCGGCGCCTAACCCACGTCTATCGGGTTGACCTGAACGCGCAGGGGAAGGGTCTGCCGCCGCGCCGCCCGGTTGATCAGTCCGGTGCGGAGCGCCGAACCTAGCGCGGCGCGGCCATGGAGCGGTGAGCGCACGAGCATCCGCTGGGCCGGGCCGTACTCGCCCCGGTCCCATTCACCCGGGACGTCGATTCCCGGCGGGAGGTCGACCGGACCGAGCACCTCCGCGTGGTCCGGCAACTCCACGTTGCCAAAGAAGTCGTCCAACGCCTTGCGCGGCGCGTCCACCACAGCGATGTGCACCGCGGGCGGGAAGCGGGCGTCCCGCCGCCGCGCCAGCTCGAGTGCCGCGTGCCCGCGGGCGTCCCACCGGATGAGATGCTGCACGACCGGGAGCGACGGCTCCGCGACCACGACAACCTCGCCGCCGTCGGCGTGCGGCTGCACGAGCGCGGCAGCGGCCGCCCACTTGGCGTACGTGTCTTCCACCGCCCGCAGGTCCGGCCGCTGCAGCAGCGCCCACACGTCCAGCAGCACGGCCGCGCCGTAGCCTCCTTCCGCAACCGGCTCAGCCCCCGGGGTGGCCACAATGATCGCCGGCTCCGCAGGCACGGCATCCAGGACCTTGTCGCCCCACGATGTGCGCACCCGGAACTGCGCGAACGCCCTGCCAAGCTCCTCTGCCGTGCGCTCGGTGCCCAGCACCATCGCGCGCACCCGTTTCGACCCGCACTCCGGACACACGTGCGCCGGGTCCATGCGGCCGCACCACCGACACGTCGGCGCCGACGCCTCGCCGCCGGCGGGCAGGCCGAGCGGGCCGTTGCACCACCTGCAGCGCGCCGGCGCGCGGCACTGCCCGCAGGCCAGGGACTGGATGTAGCCGGTGCGCGGGACCTGGAAGAGCACCGGCGTCCCGCGGCGCAGCGCAGCGCGCGCGGCCATGAAGGCCGCCGACGGCATCCTTGCCTGCCGCGCCCGGGGGTCCCGCTCCATAGCGGCGTCCGAGTCCCCCGCCGCGTGGATGCGTGGGCTGACCTGCCGGAGCACCGCCCGCGGGGCGAGCAGCTCGTGCATCCAACCGCGCTCCACAAACAGCTGCGTTTCCGCGGTCCGCGCATGCCCGCCGATGATCAGCGGCACCTGCTCCTGCGCCGAGCGGGTGGTGAGTACTTCGCGTGCGTGAGCGTAGGGCGCGCGGGGGTCGACCAGGCTCTCGTCCCCATCGTGCATGAGCACTATCAACCGCAAGTTGCGCACGGGGGCAAACGCCGCCGAGCGGGTCCCCACCACGATCCGGCCCTGGCCGTGCAAGATCGAGAGGTAGCGCGAGTACCGTGCCTGCGGCCCCTGCTTCGCGGTGAGCGTGGTCACCTGGCGCGCCGAAACGTGCTCGCGCAGCGCTGCTTCGCACCGGTCCACGTCGCGTTGGTCGGGCACGACGACGAGCGCGCCGCCCCCGCTGAGCGCGACCTTCGCGGCGAGCGCCCCCACTGTCGCGGCCCAGTCCTCGCCAGGCACGACCTGCCAGGCGGCGCGTGCGAGTTTCCCGTCCAGGACTGCGTCGACAAAGCTCTCCCCGTATTGATAGGAGCTCCACGCAGAGAGGTCTGGCTCGGTCGCCTCCCCCAGCTCGTCCCAGGGCGTCGACGTATCGGTCTCCTCGGCTTTGGCGTGGCGCGCCGGGATGGCGGAGCGGTAGATGTCGGAGCGGACGCCGGCGTAGCGCTGCGCGAGGGCGTCGATAAGCAAGCGCAACTGCTCTGGCGCGACGACCTCCGGCGAGATGACGCGCTCGATGAAGCGAAGGTTCCCCTCGTGCGAGGAGACCGCAGTGCGCTCGAGCACAATCGCGTCCACTAGTCGGCCCGCAAAGCGGATCCGCACCCGCACCCCGGGCTGCGCGGCGTCGGAGTCGCCCTCCGTGACCAGGTAGTCGAAGGGGCGGTCCAGCTGCGCCAGGCCCAACATCGGCAGCACCCGCGCGACGGGGTACTGGGTTGCGGGCGACGACGACATGGTGCCCGAGTTTAGCGCACTAGTTGGCGGCGGCCTTGAGCTCCTCCGCCTTGTTCAACTGCTCCCACGGCAGCTCCACATCGGTGCGGCCGAAGTGCCCGTACGCTGCGGTTTGGGCGTAGATCGGGCGCAGCAGGTCAAGCTCGCGGATGATCGCGGCAGGTCGGAGATCAAAGACCTTCTCCACGGCCTGCTGGATCGTGGCATCCGTCTGGCCCTCGGCGGCGGTGCCGAAGGTCTCCACGTACAGGCCCACCGGGGTGGCGCGACCAATGGCGTACGCCACCTGGACCTCGACGCGCTCTGCCAGGCCCGCGGCGACGATGTTCTTGGCCACCCAGCGCATTGCGTACGCGGCCGAGCGGTCCACCTTTGAGGGGTCCTTGCCCGAGAACGCGCCGCCGCCGTGGCGGGCCATGCCGCCGTAGGTGTCCACGATGATCTTGCGGCCGGTCAGCCCGGCGTCCCCCATCGGGCCGCCGAGCACAAACGAGCCGGACGGGTTCACCAGCAGCTTCGTGTCCGGCGTGTAGTACTGCTCCAAACCGGCGTCCTTGACTACCCACTCGAGCACCTCGGTACGCAGAGCGTTGCGCAGCGCATCGCCGGTGAAGTCCGGGTCGTGCTGCGTAGAAATCACCACGGTGTCCAGCGCGACGGGGGTGTTGCCGTCGTAGGCGAAGGTGACCTGGGTCTTGCCGTCGGGGCGCAGGCCCACCACTTTGCCCAGCTTGCGCACCTCGGTGAGCCTCCGCGCAAGGCGGTGCGCGGTGGAAATGGGAAGCGGCATGTACTCCGGCGTTTCATTCGTGGCGTACCCAAACATGAGGCCCTGGTCGCCGGCACCGGCCTGATCGTCCGCCTCCGCGGAGGACTGCTCGCGGACCTCCTGCGAGGTCGACACGCCCTCCGAAATCTCCAGCGACTGGTCACCGATCGCGATGTTGACGCCGCACGTACGCCCGTCGAACCCCACCTCGGACGACGTAAAGCCGATGCCGACCAGCTTGTCGCGCACGATCTTCGCAATGTTGGAGTACGCCGTCGTGTTGACCTCGCCGACCACGTGCACCTGTCCGGTGGTGACCAGGGTCTCTACAGCCACGCGCGCTGCCGGATCCTGCGCGAGCATGTCATCCAGGATGGCATCCGAGATGGCATCGCAGATCTTATCGGGGTGGCCCTCGGTCACCGACTCGCTGGTGAACAAACGGTAGTAAGGATCAGTAGACAAAATGGTCTCGCTTTCAGTGCAGCACTGTTTCGTATCTCATCGCCGTGCGGGCGAAGCGCGAGTGGGGCGAACGCTTATCGACGCCACCTCGCCCCACGCCAACGAACACCACGATAGACCAAGCTGTCTAAACTGGCAACGTTATGCTTCCGTGTCGTGCCCCGCGGCCTCAATCGCGCTCCAGATCTGCGCCGCGACCTCGTGCTTGGTGCCGTCCTCAATCGTGGCGACCCCGCCGTCGCGCGACAGCAACCACCCCGAGTTCCGGGCTTGCCCAAACACCTTGCCGCCCGAGACGTCGTTGACCATCAGGAGGTCCGCACCCTTGCGTGCCAGCTTTGCCTTGCCATACTCCAGCGCGTTATCTGTCTCAGCCGCGAACCCCATAATCGCCGCCGTCGTCTCCCCGTTGTCACGCATGTCAACGAGCCCACGCAGAATGTCCGGGTTTTCTACCAGCTCGATGCGCTCTAGCGACGCATCCGCCTGTCCCTTCTTCAGCTTCGAGGTCGCCTCGTGCGCCGGGCGATAGTCCGCCACGGCGGCGGCCATGATCACCACATCCGCCTCGGGAGCACGCGAGCGCATCTCGCGCTCCATGTCGCGGGTCGAGGTCACCCGTACCACGTCTGCACCAGCCGGGGTCTCCAGCGCCTCCGTGTTTCCCGCAACCACAGTGACCTGCGCCCCCTTGTGCGCGGCAATATCGGCCAGCGCAAAGCCCTGGCGCCCGGAGGACCGATTGCCCACGTACCGGACCGGGTCGATGTTTTCCTGCGTGCCCCCGGCGCTGACCAGCACGCGCTTGCCCTCCAGCGGGCGGCCCAGCGGCCCGGTCGTGGCGACCGTGCGCGCGAGCTCCGCAATCGCCTGCGGCTCGAGCAACCGGCCGGGGCCAGAGTCCTTCCCGGTCAGCCGCCCGTGCGCGGGCTCCAGGACCGTCACCCCGCGGCTGCGTAGCGTGGCCACGTTCGCTTGCGTGGCACCGTTGTGCCACATCTCCGTGTGCATCGCCGGTGCCACGACGACGGGGCACGTGGCCACGAGCACCGTCGCGGTCAGGAGGTCGTCTGCGCGCCCCCCTGCAATGCGCGCGATCACGTCCGCCGTCGCCGGGGCCACCACAATCAGGTCAGCCTCCTGACCAATGCGAACGTGCTGCACCTCATCGACCCGCTCGAAAACACCGGTGTCCACCGGGTGTCCGGACAGCGCCTCGAACGTGGCGGCGCCGACGAATTTGAGCGCGTTGGCGGTCGGGACCACGCGGACGTCATCCCCCGCCTCTTTGAAGTCTCTGATCAGGTGGCAGGCTTTGTATGCGGCGATACCGCCGGCGACGCCGACGACTACGTTGCGTTGACTCATGGTGGCCTAGTCTACGCAAACGGCACCACCCGCAAGCCCAATGCAGGCTTACTCGGTGGTGCCGATTCGATGTCTCAGGCGACGCGGTGCCGCCGAGGCGTTACTGGCCCTCTTCGTGCTCGAGGAGACCAGCCTGGATCTCACGCAGCGCGATGGACAGCGGCTTCTCCCCCGCTTCCGGGGTGACCAGCGGGCCGACGAACTCAAATACGCCGTCCTCGGAATCCTGGTAGAAGCTGTTGATCTGGCGTGCGCGCTTCGCGGCGAAGATAACCAGTGCGTACTTGGACGACACCTTGGTCAGCAGCTCATCAATCGGAGGCGCAGTAATGCCCTCGGGTGCGTCGTAGGACTTGTCCTCGGTAGCTTCCGGGGCTGCCTGCGACGGTTCCTCAGTAATGTTGCTCACTAAAAACCTACTCGCTTGTGTTGTTGTTCGATGTGTTCATCAGGATGCTGGCAATTGCCGCGACGGCCGAATCCACGTCATCGTTGACCACAACGCTATCAAACTCATCCTGAGCGTTGAGCTCTTCACGAGCCGTGGTGAGACGACGCTGAATCACGTCCTCGGTCTCGGTGCCACGCCCGGACAGGCGCTGCACCAGAATCTCCCACGACGGCGGGGCAAGGAACACCGTTCTTGCCTCCGGCATCAACTGCTTGATGTTGCGAGCCCCGGCGAGGTCAACCTCCACGAGCACGGGGCGACCGGCCGAGAGGGCCTCACGGACCGGACCGGACGGGGTGCCGGAACGCTGCAGACCGCCGTGAATGTCGGCCCACTCCAGCATCTCCCCCGCGTCAATCCGGCGCTGGAATTCATCAGCGCTGACGAAGAAGTAGTCCTCCCCGTCGACCTCGCCCGGGCGGGGTGCCCTGGTGGTCATCGAGACGGAGAAGTAAAGATCCGGGACGTCGCTGACAAGCCGCCGCACCACTGTCGATTTCCCTACAGCGGAGGGCCCGGCCAGGACGACCAGGCTCCCACGCGGCGCTGTCTCAGCCATCTCTAGTCCTCGGAGAAGCCGAAACGCTCCAGCAGGGCGCGACGCTGACGCTCGCCCAGGCCGCGCAGACGGCGGGTCTGTGCGATTTCCAGCTCTTCCATGATCTCGCGGGCCTTGACCTTGCCCACCTTCGGCATCGCCTCGAGCAGTGCGGAGACCTTGGTCTTACCAATGATCTCGTCGGACTCAGCCTTGTCCAGCACGTCCTTGAGGTCGGTGTCGCCGCGCTTCAGCGAAGCCTTCAGCTCTGCGCGCTGCTTACGTGCCTCGGCTGCCTTTGCAAGTGCTGCCTTACGCTGCTCATCAGTCAACTGTGGAAGTGCCACTGGTTCCTCCATGTGTGTAGTAGTACGTATCGGTCCAGTTCTACCGAAGCCGTCAAGCCGAGACCACCACACGAATCCACAGGGCCGTTCAACAGCCCGAATGCCATCCGTGCAACTCTCAGTTCTGGCTAAGTGTAGCACTGGGTCAGATCCTCCGCGCCGACGCGCGCCGGGGAGCGTGCCCCGGCCACCGCACCGCAACCGCGGCCCGATGCGTCAAAGGATTTAACCACGTCAACGCGTTGACGGAACTAAACTACCAGGGTTTTTGCCCAGAAGCGCAAACGACCCCGGCGAAGCTCCTATTTTGCCAGCTCACCGGCCCGGTCGCGAAGTTTCCCCACGTCAGGGCCAGCGCTGAGCACGGACCGCGAGACGTTCGGAAACACCAGCCGCGCCTGCGCGCCGGCGATGCGCGCCACGTCATCCATCGTGGCGCCCTGCGCGCCCACCCCGGGCATGAGCACCGGCGCGTTGAGGCGCTCAAGCAGGGGCGGCTTGCCGACGGTCGCGCCCACCACGACCCCAACGTGACCGATTCCGGATTCGGCATCGCCGTTGTACGCCGCGCACCCGTCGACCATGTACTGGGCGATCGTGCGGTCGTCGATAAGCGAGCTCTGGAACGCCTCCGCCTCCGGGTTTGAGTTCGCGGCCATGATGAACACGCCCTTGCCGTGCTCGCCGGCCAACTCGATGGCGGGCTCCAGCGAGCCGACGCCGAGGTATGGCGTCAGCGTGACCGCGTCGGCCTCCAGCGGAGCGCCCGGCTCCAGCCAGGCGGCCGCGTAGCCGGCCATGGTCGAGCCGATGTCGCCGCGCTTCGCATCCGCCACCGAGAGGGTGCCGCGCTCGCGCAGTGACGCCAGCGTCTCCTCCAGGACCGCAAAGCCGCGCGCGCCGAAGCGCTCAAAGAACGCGACCTGCGGCTTCACCAGGGCGACGTGCCCGGCGAACGCCTCGACGCAGATCTCCGCGAAGCGGCGCAAGCCGTCGACGGAATCTGGGAGGCCCCACTGCTTAAGCAGCGCGGCGTGCGGGTCGATGCCGACGCACAGCCGACCGTGGCGCTCGCCCGCGGCGACGAGACGTCCGCCGAACCCGGGCTGCGGGGCGCTACTCGGCATCGGCGCTCGCCTCTTCCTTGGCTGCGTGCTCGAGCTCCTGCAGGCTCATCACGGTGATCTCGTTGTCCCGGATCGCCTCGATGCCCTGCACGGCCGCGGTCACGCCCTGCACCGTGGTCATGATCGGCACGCCAGCGACGACGGCCGCCGCGCGGATGTCGTACCCGTCGTGGCGGGCGCCGGAGGAACCGGCCGGGGTGTTGAGGATCAGGTCGATCTCGCCGTCGTTAATGCGGTCCACAATCGAGGTCCCCTCGCCGCCCTCGCGCACCTCGGAGGCCTTCTGGGCGACCTCGCACTCGATGCCGTTGCGGCGCAGCATCTGGGCGGTGCCGGCCGTAGCCACCACCTTGAAGCCCATGGTGTACAGGCGCTGGATCGGGAAGATGAGGGTGCGCTTGTCGCGGTTGGCCACCGAGACGAAGACAGTCCCCTCGGTGGGCAAGGCGCCAAACGCTGCGGTCTCCGCCTTCGCGTACGCCACGCCGAAGGACGGGGCAAGGCCCATCACCTCGCCCGTGGACTTCATCTCCGGGCCAAGGATGGTATCCAGCAGCGAGCCGTCTGGGCGACGGAAGCGCGTGAACGGGAGGACCGCCTCCTTCACCGCGATCGGGTGCTCCAGCGGGAGGGAGCCGCCGTCGTAGTCCGACGGGATCAGGCCCTCCTCGCGCAGCTGCGCGATGGAGGCGCCCATCATGATGCGCGACGCGGCCTTGGCCAGGTGCACGCCCGTCGCCTTCGACACGAACGGGACGGTGCGCGAGGCGCGCGGGTTTGCCTCGATGACGTAGAGGATGTCGTCCTTCAGCGCGAACTGCACGTTCATCAGGCCCTTGACACCGATCCCGTGCGCCAGCGCCTCCGCGGAGCGGCGCACCTTGGCAATGTCGTCCGGGCCGAGTGTCATCGGCGGCAGCGCGCAACCGGAGTCGCCGGAGTGGATGCCCGCCTCCTCGATGTGCTCCATGACGCCGCCGAGGTAGACCTCGTCGCCGTCGCACAGCACGTCCACGTCGATCTCGATCGCGGAGTCCAGGAAGCGGTCCACTAGCACCGGGTGGTCCGGCGACAGCTCGGTGGCGCGCTCAATGTAGTCGTGCAGGCTCGCCTCGTCGTAAACGATCTCCATGCCGCGGCCGCCCAGCACGTAGGAGGGGCGCACGAGCACCGGGTAGCCAATGCCGTTGGCCACCTCGCGGGCCTCATCGAAGGACGTGGCCGTGCCGTAGGCCGGTGCCGGCAAGTTCGCTGCGGTAAGCACGTCGCCGAACTCGCCGCGGTCCTCCGCCAGGTCGATGGCTTCCGGGCTGGTGCCCACGACGGGCACACCGGCGTCGGCAAGCCGCTGCGCCAGGCCCAGCGGGGTCTGGCCACCAAGCTGGACAATCACGCCAGCCACCGTGCCGGACGCCTGCTCGGCGCGGTAGATCTCCATGACGTCCTCGAACGTCAGCGGCTCGAAGTAGAGGCGGTCTGCGGTGTCGTAGTCGGTGGAGACGGTCTCCGGGTTGCAGTTGACCATCACCGTCTCGTAGCCAATGCGCGACAGCTCAAGGGCCGCGTGCACGCACGAGTAGTCGAACTCAATGCCCTGGCCGATGCGGTTGGGGCCAGAACCGAGGATGATGACCTTCTCGCGGCCGGTCTCGGCGACCTCGGACTCCGCGTTCGGGTCCATCTCGTAGGCCGAGTAGTGATACGGCGTCTGCGCCTCGAACTCACCCGCGCAGGTGTCCACAGTCTTGAACACTGGGTGGATGTTCAGCGACCAGCGCAGGGAGCGCACGCCGTCCTCGCCGGCCAGCTCCGGGCGCAGCGCGGCGATCTGGGCGTCGGACAGCCCGTACGTCTTGGCCTCGCGGAGGAGGTCGGCGTCGAGCACGGGGGCGTCGGCAAGCGTGCTTCTGAAGTCCACGAGCGCCTGCAGCTCGGCGAGGAACCAGGGGTCGATACCGCTGGCCTCGTGCACGAGCTCGATCGACGCGCCGAGGCGCAGTGCCAGCTCGACGTCGTACATGCGCTTGTCCGTCGGCGTCTTCAGGTCATCCAGCACGGCGTTGAGGTCCTGCTCACGGCCTTCCGCGAAATACTCGTCGGGCCTGGTCCAGAAACCGTTCGGCTTGTCCTCCATCGAGCGCATGACCTTGTTCAGGCTCTGAATGTAGTTGCGGCCAATGCCCATGGCCTCGCCGACCGCCTTCATGGAGGTGCCGAGGGTGTCATCGCTACCCGGGAACTTCTCAAACGCAAAGCGCGGCATCTTGGCAATGACGTAGTCCAGGGTCGGCTCGAACGCCGCCGGGGTCTCGCCGGTGATGTCGTTGGTGATCTCGTCGAGGGTGTAGCCGATGGCCAGCAGCGAGGCGATCTTTGCAATCGGGAAGCCAGTGGCTTTCGACGCCAGTGCGGACGAGCGCGAGACGCGGGGGTTCATCTCGATGGTGATGATGCGGCCGTCATCCGGGTTGACCGCGAACTGAATATTGCAGCCGCCGGTGTCCACGCCGACCTCGCGGATGATCGCGATGCCCTGGTTGCGCATGGTCTGGTACTCGCGGTCGGTGAGCGTCAGCGCGGGCGCCACGGTCACGGAATCGCCGGTGTGCACGCCGAGCGCGTCAACGTTTTCAATGGACGCGATGACCACGACGTTGTCGTCGCCGTCGCGCATGAGCTCCAGCTCGTACTCCTTCCAGCCGAGGATGGATTCCTCGATGAGCACGTTGGCCTCCGGGCTGGCCTCTAGGCCGCCACCGGCGATGCGGTCCAGGTCCTCCATGGAAAACGCCAGGCCGGAGCCGAGTCCACCCATGGTGAAGGACGGGCGCACGACGACGGGCAGTCCCAGCTCGGCGACGGTCTCGTGGACCTCGTCCATGTTGAAGCAGACTCGGGAGCGCGCAGACTCGCCGCCGATTTTGGCAACGATGTCCTTGAACTTCTGGCGGTCTTCGCCGCGCTCGATGGCGTCAATATTTGCGCCGATGAGCTCCACGCCGTGCTTGGCCAGGATGCCCTGGCGGTCCAGCTGGATCGCAGCGTTGAGGGCGGTCTGGCCGCCGAGGGTTGCCAGGATGGCGTCCACCGGGTTGCCCTGCTCGGCCTCGCGGGCGAGGATCTTGTCAATGTATTCGGGCTCGATCGGCTCGACGTAGGTGTGGTCGGCGAACTCCGGGTCGGTCATGATGGTGGCCGGGTTGGAGTTGATGAGGGTCACGCGCAGACCCTCCTCCTTGAGCACGCGGCACGCCTGGGTACCCGAGTAGTCAAACTCGCAGGCTTGACCGATGACGATTGGCCCGGAACCGATAACCAGGACGTGGTTGATGTCGTTGCGTTTCATCGTGAATTCTCCCTTGTGTTTCCTGGTTCCTGGTTACTGTGCGTTCGGGCTGTGCTGCTGCATGAGCTCGATGAACTGATCAAACAGCGGGTTCGCGTCGTGCGGTCCGGCGGCAGACTCCGGGTGGAACTGCACCGAGTACGCCATGCCGTTTTCCAGCGCGACGCCCTCCACGGTGTCGTCGTTCAGGCAGGTGTGCGACACCACGGCCGGGCCGAAGTCGGTGTCGAACTTCTCGCCCACGCCAACGCCGTCCGGCGCCTTCAGCGCGAAGCCGTGGTTCTGCGAGGTGATGTCGATCTTGCCGGTCAGGTGGTTCTTCACCGGCACGTTGATGCCGCGGTGGCCGAACTTCATCTTGAAGGTCTCCAGCCCCAGCGCGCGGCCGAGGATCTGGTTGCCAAAGCAGATGCCAAACAGCGGCAGCTTCTGTTCGAGGACCTTGCGGGTGATGTCCACCATCTCATCGGCGGTCGCCGGGTCGCCCGGACCGTTGGAGATGAATACGCCGTCCGGGTTGTACTGAGTGATCTCCTCAAAGGGAGTGTTCGCAGGCACGACGATGGTCTCCACCCCGCGCTTGGCCAGGTGGTTCGGGGTCGCCGTCTTCACGCCCATGTCGTACGCCACGACGGTGAAGCGCTTCTCCCCTTGCGCCTTGACCGTATACGGCTCGTCCGCGCTGACCTCGGCGGACAGGTCGGCTCCAGCCATGCTCGGCTGCTCGTTCACCAGCGCCACAAGCTTATCGACGCTCTGTGCGGCGTCCTCCCCCACAAAAATGCCAGCCGGAATGGAACCGAAATTGCGCAGGTGGCGCACCACGGAGCGGGTGTCAATGCCGCTGATGCCCACGATGCCCTGGTTGCGCATCTCCTCTTCCAGCGAACGCTCCGCGCGCCAGCTGGAGACCCGCTTGGACAGGTCGCGGATGATCAGACCTGCAACCCAGATGCGGTTGCCGCGGGACTCATTGTCCTCGTCGTTCCAGCCGGTATTGCCAATCTGCGGTGCCGTCATCACGACGATCTGGCGGTGGTAGGACGGGTCCGTCATCGTCTCCTGGTAGCCGCTCATGCCAGTGGTGAAGACGGCTTCGCCGTACACCGGCTCGCTCGTCGCGGAGTCCTGCGAGTCGCAATCAGCCGAGACGGCGCCAAAGGCGGTTCCGCGGTAGACGTTGCCGTCTCCGAGCACGAGTGCCGCAGGGATTCGAGATTCAGTCATGGTGGTTCCTTACTTCGTGCTGGTTGTGGTGTCGCTTGGGGTGGCGCGGTAGGTCACCTCGCCGCGCAGCAGCGTCAGTGCCACGCTAGTGGAAAACTCGGTGCCTTCGTAGGGCGTGTTCGAGGCCTTCGAGCGGAGCTCGTCGCCGTGTACGGTCCACGCGGCACCCGGGTCCACGAGCACCAGGTTGGCGGGCTCGCCCTCCGCAATCGGCCGGCCCTGGTCGGCCAGGCGCAGGATCTCCGCGGGGCGCTCGCTCATTACCTTGGCCACGAAGCGCCAATCTGCCAGGCCGGATTCGACGAAGACCTTGGCAATGATGGCCAGCGAGGTCTCCAGCCCGAGCATGCCCGGCTTCGCGTGTTCGAACTCCACGCACTTGTCCTCGGAGCCGTGCGGCGCGTGGTCAGTGGCCACGACGTCCACGGTGCCGTCGAGCAGCGCGTCGCGCAGCGCGACCGTGTCGCGGGACTCGCGAAGCGGCGGGTTGACGCGGAAGACGCCGTCGTAGGTTTCCAGCTTCTCGTCCGTGAGGAGCAGGTGGTGCGGGGTAACCTCGGCGCTTACCGCGATGCCCTGGGACTTCGCCCACCGCAGCAGTTCCACGGTGCCCTCGGTCGAGGCGTGGCAGATGTGCAGGCGCCCGCCGTAGTCGCGCGACATGATCACGTCGCGTGCCACCACCGATTCCTCGGCGACGCGCGGCCAGCCGCCCAACCCGAGCCGTGCGGCCACCTCGCCCTCGTGCGCGACCGAGTCCGCGGTCATGCGGTGGTCCTCGGCGTGCTGAGCCAGCAGGACGTCGTACGCCTTCGCGTACTCCACCGCGCGGCGCATCACCTGCGGGTTGTTGACGCACTTGCCGTCGTCGGAAAACATCCGCACGTGGCCGCGGCTCATCAGGCCGATCTCGCTGAGCTGCTCACCTTGAAGCCCCTGCGTGATCGCGCCAACCGGGTACACGTCGCACTTCCCGTAGGCCTGGCCCTTTTCCCACACGGCGTCAGCCAAAAACGGCTGATCAATCACCGGGCTGGTGTTCGCCATGGTGAACACGGCGGTGAACCCACCCTTCGCGGCGGCGTCCGAGCCGGTGGCGATGGTCTCGGTGTCCTCGCGGCCCGGCTCGCGCAAGTGGACGTGCATGTCCACCAGGCCCGGCAGCAGCACCTTCCCCTGCGCGTCGATGACCTCGGCGTCCTTGACGCTCTCGGCGTCGTTGACGTCGAGTTCGGTGCCGATGGCGGTGATCACGCCGCCGTCGATAAGCACCTGCACCTCGTCCTCGCCGTACGGGCGCACGTTCTTCAGCAGAATCTTTGCCATTTACTTTTCCTCTCCCGCAAGCAGCGTAAACAGCACGGCCATGCGCGTGTAGACACCGTTGGTTACCTGCTGCAACACCGCCGTGTTCTGGCGCTCCGCAACAGCAAAATTGATTTCCATTCCGCGCAACATCGGGCCCGGGTGCATGATGATCGCGCCGTCCTTCATGCGGTCCGCGCGAGCCGCGCTCAGCCCGTACAGCGAGGCGTACTCGCGGTGCGAGGGGAAGAAGCCGCCGTGCATGCGCTCGGCCTGCACGCGGAGCATCATTACCACGTCCGCGTCCGCAATCTCCGCGTCCAAGTCGTAGGCCACGCGCGCTGGCCAGTGCTCGACCCCGGTGGGCAGCAGGGTTGGCGGCGCGACCAGCACGACCTCCGCGCCGAGCAGCGTGAGCAGGTCAACGTTGGAGCGGACCACGCGCGAGTGCACGATGTCGCCCACGATGACCACCTTGCGCCCGGCGATCTCGCCGATGCGCTGGCGCATGGTCACCGCGTCCAGCAGGGCCTGGGTCGGGTGCTGGTGCTTGCCGTCGCCGGCGTTGATGATGCTGGTCTCCGGCAGCCACTGCGTAAGCAGCTTCGCGGCACCGGATGCGGAGTGGCGCATGATGATGGCATCGGCGCCGACCGACTGCACCGTGAGCGCCGTGTCTTTGAGGGACTCGCCCTTCTTCACCGAGGAGCTGGAAGCGGAAATGTTAATCACGTCCGCGCTCATCCACTTGCCCGCGGTCTCAAACGAGGAACGCGTGCGGGTGGAGTTCTCGTAGAACAGGGTGAAGATGGTGCGCCCACGAAGTGTGGGCAACTTCTTGATGTCGCGGCCGTCCAGGGCTTCCTTGAAACGGTCGGCCTCATCCATGATCGCGATGGCGTCGTCGCGGGTGAGATCCGCGATGTCAACGAAGTGTTTCATGCTACTTCGCCTCTCCTTCGGCGGCCGGTGCGGTCCGGCTCAGCGTGACCGCGTCGCGGGCATCAATCGGCGTGAGCGTGACGGTCACGTCCTCCGTGAGCGCGGTCGGGATGTTCTTGCCCACGTAGTCGGCGCGGATGGGCAGCTGCCTGTGCCCGCGGTCCACCAGCACCGCGAGCTGGATCGCGGCCGGGCGGCCGATGTCGCGCAGCGAGTCGAGCGCTGCCCGGATGGTGCGACCGGAATAGAGGACGTCGTCCACGAGGATCACCGTCGCGCCGTCAAGCGGCGCGGGGATGCTTGTGGGGCGCAGCGCGCGGTGCGGCTTGTCGCGCAGGTCGTCCCTGTATAGGGTCACGTCGAGGCTGCCAACGGGGACCTCTACGCCGGAGAATTCCTCGACGGACGCGGCGATCCGCTGCGCCAACGGCACGCCCCCGGAGGGGATGCCAAGGAGCAATACTGGCGACGCCGGTGCGTCGCTCGCCTCTGACTTCAGCGCCGAATCCAGCGCCGTCTTTTCAATGATCTGGTGCGCGATGCGTGCGATTGTGCGCGCGACGTCGTCTGCCGTCAGCAGCTGTACGGTTGCGCGGTTGTCTTCACTCATCATGCCTCCTTCCCCGCCTCACAGTGCGGAATTTAAAGGATGCTTGTCTGGTGCATGCAATATTCACAATGTGCCGTCTTCTCAAATACCCCTGGGCGCGTCAGCGCCTAGGGTGGAGACTGACACTCAGTCTAGCACCAGATCCGCAAACACAGGCACGGAGCAGCGACCATGGGAATCACCGCAGAGCACACCGTCCCCGCACCCCGCCTCGAGGTGTGGAATTGGCACGCGCGCCCGGGGGCGGTCACCCGGCTCACCCCGCCGTTTCTGCCCATGACAGTGGCGTCCGAGGCCGCATCGCTTCGCTCCGGAACCACCGTCTTTGCCCTCCCCGCAGGCCAGCGGTGGGTGGCGCAGCACCAGCGCGCCGGGTACGAGTTCGCCCGCTCGTTTGAGGATGTCGCCACCAACCAGTCGGTGCGCGCACTGACCAAATGGCGCCACCGTCACACGTTCCGGGACTCAGTCGAGGACGCTGGCAGCACAGTGCTTCTCGACGCCGTGTCTACCCCCACCCCCGCCCCGCTGCTCACCCCGGCGTTTGCCTACCGCCAGCGGCAGCTGGTCGGCGACATCGCCTTCGCGCAGTCGCTGCCTGCTTCGGTGCCCCTCGTCATCGCCCTCACCGGCTCGAGCGGGCTGGTGGGCACCCACCTCCGCGCGCAGTTGACCACCCTGGGCCACACCGTCATCCCGCTGGTCCGCCACACCGCCGGCCCCGGCGAGCGCCAGTGGGACCCGGACAACCCGCACCCCGACCTGCTCGAAGGCGTCGACGCGGTGATCCACCCGGCAGGCGAATCGATCATGGGCCGCTTCACCGATGCGAAGAAGCGCCGGATCTGGGACTCGCGCGTCGCGCCGACGCGGAAGCTCGCCGCACTCGCCGCGGAGTCGGGCGTGCGCACGTTCATCTCCGCCTCCGCCGTCGGGTACTACGGCACCGAGGCGGGCGGCTCCCCTCACGCCGAGGACGCCCCCGTTGGCGCCGGCTTCCTCGCCGAGGTCTGCCAGGCGTGGGAAGAGGCGGCCCGCGTAGAGGGGCTGCGCACTGTGCAGATCCGCACCGGTCTCGCACTGTCTGGGGCTGGCGGACTCCTTCCCGTGCTCAAGGCGAGCGTTTCGGCGGGGCTCGGCGCCCGATTTGGCAGCGGCGAGTTCTGGATGTCCTGGGTGAGCCTCGACGACCTCACGGACACCTACGTTCGCGCGCTCCTGGATCACACCGTGTCTGGACCGGTGAACGCGACGGCCGCGCAGCCCGTCACGAACGCGGAGATGTCCGCCACCCTCGCGGAGGTCCTCCGGCGCCCGGACGTCCTGCCCATCCCGACCTTCGGGCCAAAACTGCTGCTCGGTTCGGAGGGAGCCGCCGAGCTTGTGCTCGCGGACCAACGGGTGGACGCGGCGGTCGCTCGCCAGCGCGGCTGGGTGCAGCGCTACCCCACGCTGCGCTCCGCGCTGGACCACGAGCTGGGACGCGAGGACCTCCTCGAGGCGTAGGCGCTACCAGGTACAGTCGTGCGTGTGACTAACAACGAACACGCACCCGACCAGACCGGCGGAGAGGCGACGATCCCGCCCACGCCGGACGAAGACACCGTTGCCAAGGTCAACGCCGACGCGCAGGCAGACCCCGCCAACCAGCTGCACCCCGTGACCATTGAAGCGGTGGAGGAGATCTTCAAGGCGGAAAACCTGGAGTACCGCGTAGAAAACGGCACCCTGCTGTCCGGATTCGTCAACGCCGCGATCGTCGTGGCGATCGACCAGGATCACCTGGTGTTCGAATCCCTGTGGCGCGGCGAGATCCCCAAGGACATGGCCTCCCACATCCTGCTCGCCACCAACGAGCACAACCAGACCCACTTCGCCCCCACGCTCCGCTTCTTCGAGCAGGGCGAGGACCACATTGCGATCAGCGCGGTGCGCTCGATGGACATTACCCACGGCGCGTCGCACAACCAGCTCGGCGCGTTCATCATGAGCTCCATCGACGTCGTGCTGCAGGCGTTCGATTTCCTGGCCACCTCGTTCCCGACCCTGGTTACATGGGAGGACCCGCACAATGAGCACTAAAGACACACAAACCTACACCTCGCTCGTAACCATTGATCGCATCGCCGATGCGATGAGCGCGCACGGTGTCACGATCGAACCCGACGCCAGCGGCCGCGCCGCGGTGGCCAACCTCAACGGGTTCAACGTCCTCTTCGTCCTGCTGGACTCCGTGGCGATCATCCGCGCGGATGCGTCGACCGAGACCCCGGCGGACAGCCCCGACCCCACGGTTTATCTCGCCGCGAACCAGGTGAACTCGACCTTCCTCGACGCACGCGCGCTCGTGGTCAACAAGGCCGACACGCTCATCGTGCGCACCGAATCGGAGACTCAGGTCGCAGCCGGCATGACCGACGAACAGCTGCAAAGCGCGCTCAAGCTGAGTATCGACGGCGTCCTGCAGGCCCAGGACGCCATGCGCGCGCTTGTCGACGAAATGACGCAGGCCCGCGAGAACCGCGACTAGGACTCGGCGAGGCGTTTGAGTTCCTCGTCCTTATCAAAGGTGGCTTCCGGCCACGTGAGGTCGAGGGACGCGAGGGCGTCGACAAGCAAGGTTTTGACCACGGCACGGCAATACTTCTTGTTGTCGGAGGGGATGCAGTACCAGGGGGCCTCATCCGTCGAGGTCCTGGTCAGCGCGATTTGGTAGGCGGCCATGTACTGCGACCACAATCTGCGGTCATCAATATCGCCCGGGTTGTACTTCCAGTGCTTGTCCGCCCGCTCGATGCGGTCTTTCAAGTTTTCCGCCTGGAAATCGCGGGAAATGTGCGGCATCACCTTGATGATCTTGGTGCCGCGGGCGGCCGCCTCCTTTTCAAAGTCCACGATCGCGCCGTAGCGGCGCTCGATTTCCTCCGGCGGCGCCATCTGCTTCACGCGCTGCACCAGCACGTCCTCGTAGTGCGAGCGGTCGAAAACGCTGACCCCGCCCGGCTCGGGCAGGTGCGGGTAGAAACGCCAGAGGAAGTCGTGCTCTGCCTCCTCCTCGGTCGGCTTGCCAAACGCCTGAATGTGGACGCCCTGGGGATCCATTGTCTGCCCCACCACGTGCCGGATGAGGCCGCCCTTGCCGGACGTGTCCATCCCTTGCAACACCAAGAGGACCGAACCGGCGTCCTCGTTTCCCGCGCGGCCGTTGGCAAAGAGCAGCTTGTGGAGCTCGCTCAGCTCGTCGTCGTACGCGTTGAACGCGTCGTCCACGTCGGACACGCCGGGGGTGGCGGCCGGGTCGACATCGTCGAGTTGAAAGTTGGGCCCGACCATGAACGACTTCGCGTCTTCGATCGTCACCTTGGACATGGTTCCTCCTGTGTTGCTCCCCTACGGTGCTGTATCTGTCAACGCAGGATACAGCGAAAGGTGCCCGCCTTTCGGCGAACACCTTCACGTTCTTTCACGTTCTTCTCGTTGCTGCCTAGTTTTCCAGCTTCTCGGCGACAGCGGAGCGCGATTCGGGCGGGACCGCGGCGCCGGCGACGACAGCGGTGACGGCGCGCTGCGCATCATCGGCAGACGTTACCTCCTGCTCGCCGACACCAGCTTCCTCGGTACCCTCGGTGCCCTCAGCGCCCACAGCATCCTCAGTGTCGTCGGCGAACGGTGCCTCCGGGGCGCCGCGCTGCGCGATACCGTCGAGCACGACGTTAATATACGGCGACGCCGACGCACCGGAGTACTCCGCCGCCATCTCCACGCCTTCTTTAATGGAAATCGGCGCGTCAACGTCCTCGTTGTACATGATCTCCCACGCGCAGACGCGGAGGATCTGCCGATCCACGGCTGGCAAGCGGAACAGCTCCCAATCGTCCACCAGGTAGCGCTCAATCGCATCGTCCAGGTCGTCGAGCTGCTCGGCGGCACCGGAGATGATCTGGCGGGTGTAGTCCGCCACCGGCGCCACCGAGTTCTGTGGGTTTCGGGACAGCTCCGCCCGGTCTTCTACAATTTCCACCGGATCCACGTCGCGCGTTTCGGCCTCAAAGAGGATGTCCACCGCGCGTCGGCGGGCGCGGTAGCGCGCCCCGTGGCGTTTGTAGTCAGGCATTAGTTGCTCACGCGGGAGAGGTACTCACCCGTGCGGGTGTCCACCTTGACCACGTTGCCGGTCTCCAGGAACAGCGGAACCTGGATCTCAGCACCGGTCTCCAGCGTCGCCGGCTTGGTGCCGCCGGAGGAGCGGTCGCCCTGCAGGCCCGGCTCGGTGTGCTCGACCTTGAGGTCGACGGAGATCGGCAGCTCGGCGAACAGCGCCTCACCCTCGTGGAAAGAAACCTGCACGCGCATGTTCTCCAGCAGGAAGCGTGCCGCGTCGCCGAACTTGTCAGCGGGCAGCTCGAACTGCTCGAAGGTCTTGTCGTCCATGACGACGTAGCTCGTGCCGTCGTTGTACAGGTAAGTCATGTCGCGGCGGTCCACGGTCGCGGTCTCGACCTTCACACCGGCATTCCAGGTCTTGTCAACGGTCTTGCCGGTGACAACGTCCTTGAGCTTCGTGCGCACGAATGCGGGGCCCTTACCCGGCTTGACGTGCTGGAACTCAATGATCTGCTGGAGCTTGCCCTCGTTCTTGAGTACGAGGCCGTTCTTGAAATCGGCGGTAGTTGCCACGTGAAACCTTTCTTCTGGCGTGCCACAAAGCGTGGCTCAACGATGTTGAGACAGTGCGTTCAACAGTGTGCAAACACAACAATGCTACAGCACTGTCAAGTCCTTGGGGAACTTCGTGATCACCTTCGGCGTGCCGGAGGTAATGAACAGGGTGTCCTCGATCCTCACACCGCCGCGCCCCGGAACGTAAATCCCCGGCTCAATGGTCAACGTCATCCCTTCCTGCAGCGTACCTTTGCCGGTCTTCGCTGCGTACGGCGCCTCGTGGACGTCCAGGCCCACGCCGTGCCCGGTGGAGTGGACAAAGTACTCGCCGTACCCGGCGGCCTCGATCACGTCGCGGCAAGCGGCATCCACGTCGACCAGCTCCGCCCCCGGTACCGCCGCGCGCACGCCGGCGAGCTGGGACTGCAGGGTGACCTCGTAGATCTCCCGCAGGAAATCGTTCGGCTCCCCCAGCGCGAACGTGCGCGTCATGTCGGAGTTGAAGCCGAGTCGGAACATGCCGTAATCAATGGTGACCAGGTCGCCCGTTTCCAGCGTCCGCTCGCCGGCGCCGTGGTGCGGCTTGGCAGAGTTCGGCCCGGAGGCGACGATGGTGTCAAAGCTGGGGCGCTCCGCGCCAAGTTTGCGCATGCGGTATTCCAGGTCCGCGGCGACGTCGCGTTCGGTGCGCCCGGGAGCGAGCTCGCCGGCGTCGATAAGCTGCTCGAGCGCCTGCGTGGCCAGATCGGCCGCCTCCTCGAGTCGGGTCAGCTCGAGCTGGTCCTTGAGCAGGCGGATCTCCTCGACCGCGCCACTGACGGGCACCAGCGTGACGCCCTCCGGGCAGGCGTTGCGCAGCGCTTCCAGCTCGGAGACGCTTACGTAGTCGGCCTCGAAGCCCACGCGGTGGCCGTCCACCACTCCCGCCAGCAGCTCGGTGGCCACCTTGCGGGTGATCGTTGCCGGGACGTCCGGGACCTCTTCCGAAATCTGCGTGGCGTAGCGGCCATCTGTCGCCACCTTCGCGGTACGGTCCTTGGACACCAGCAGGGCGCCGTTGGAGCCGGTAAAGCCGGAGAAGTAGCGCACGTGGATCAGGTGGGTCAGCAACATGTCGTCGATCCGCTGCGCCGCCAGGCTCGAGGCCAGCTTGCGGCGCCGGGTTTCAAAACGAGTATCTGCCAGTGACATTCTTTCCTCCTGACGCGAGTTGTACGTGAAAGTTCTACTCTACGTTGTTGGCAAAATATTCGAGGGCGAGCAGGTAGCCCTGCGTGCCAAGCCCTACGATTACACCGCGCGCGATCGGCGACAGGTACGAGTGGTGGCGGAACTCCTCCCTCGCGTGCACGTTGGAAATGTGCAGCTCAATGAACCCGCGATGGTCCGTCAGCTCCACGAGCGCATCGCGCAGCGCCACCGAGGTGTGCGTCCACCCGCCCGGGTTGATGATCACGGGCCAGCGGTGGTCTGCAGCCTCGTGGACCCAGTCCAGCATCTCGCCCTCCTGGTTGGTCTGGCGCACCTCGACCTCCACGCCGAGCTCGGCTGCGCGGTCGTGCAGCCGCTTCTCGACGTCCCCCAGCGTCTCACTCCCGTACACCTCCGGCTGCCGCTTGCCGAGCCGGTTGAGGTTCGGGCCATTGAGCACAAGAATTTTCACAGTTACGCCTCCTGGGTGGGTTGGGAAATTGCGTCGTACGCCGCGCGCATCTCCTCGACGGTTGCATCCTCGAGCCGCGTGCACGAGCCGAGGGCGTTGAGCACCACGAAGCGGATGCGGCCGTCGCGGTTCTTCTTGTCGTGCGTCATCGCCTCGTATAGCTCGTCGAAGGCGCCCGGTTCGTACGAAGTGGGCAGGCCGACAAGGGTGAGGATCTCGCGGTGGAGGTCCAGCAGGGTGGCGTCGATAAGCCCGCGCTCGTGCGCGAGGTGCGCCGCAAACATCATGCCGACACCGACCGCGTTGCCGTGGCGCCAGGTGTATTGCTCGCGACGCTCGATGGCATGGCCGAGCGTGTGCCCGTAGTTGAGGATTTCGCGCAGCCCGGATTCGGTGAGGTCGCGGCTGACCACGGCTGCCTTGACGGCGACGGAGCGGCGCACCAGCTCCTCCCAATTCCACTCACCGCGGGCGCTGCCGTCGCGGTAGAGGTCGAGGATCTTCGGGTCCGCGATAAAACCGGTCTTGACCAACTCGGCGGAGCCGGACACGATCTCCTCCTCCGGCAGCGTAAAGATCCGCTCGAGGTCAATGAACACGGAGTCCGGCTCATGGAACGCGCCGACCAGATTCTTCCCTACCTCGGTGTTCATGCCGGTCTTGCCGCCCACGGCGGCGTCCACCATCGCGAGCAGCGTGGTCGGAACCTGGATGACCTTGATGCCGCGCATCCACGTCGCGGCGACGAAACCCGCAATGTCTGTTGCCGCGCCGCCGCCGAGGCCGATCACCGCATCCTGGCGCGAGAAGCCGCTCGTACCCAGGAGGTCCCACAGCGTGCTTGCCGTGTCCAGGGACTTGCCCGCCTCCGCGTCCGGGATCTCCGCCATCACCGGCTGAACGCCCACGGCCTCGAGGTCGCCCGCGATGCCACGCGCCACCGCCTTGAGCGCAGCCTGGTGCACGATCGCCACCTTGCGCGCCCCAATCTCTTTGGCGCGAGGCGCGACCTGATCAGTAATGCGGTGCGCGATGTGGATGGTGTACGGCGAAGGCCCGGTGACCTCGACGTGTGCCATAGTGTGCTCCTTTGTGGACGGGTGCGAGTGTGGTCCGATTCTTCCCCAGAATGCCCTCGTGCGCCTGCTCCGGCACGCGCTTGTCCGCGCCTACTCCTCCGAGGACTCGATGATCCCCAGAATCTCCGCGACCACACGCTGTGGGGGGCGCTGGTCCGTGCGAACGCGGTAGTCCGCAACCTCGCGGTAGAACGGCTCGCGGGTAGCCAGGAGGTCGCGGTAGTGCTGCGCTGGGTCCTCGGCATTGAGGACCGGGCGGGACGTCTCATTTGCGGTCCTGCGGATGCCCTCCTCCGCACTCACGTCGATCCACACCACCGTGTGGCGCTGCAGCAGCTGGCGCGTCGAGGCGGTGAGGATTGCCCCTCCGCCCAGGCTCACTACGCCGCCGGTCGCGAGAGCGCGTGCAACGCACCCTGCCTCGATCTCACGGAAGCGCTCCTCACCGACCTCGGAGAAGATTTCCCCGCAGGCTTTGCCCTCGGATTGCTCGATGAGCAGATCAGAGTCCACGATCGGCAGGTTCAGGGCGCTGGCAATCCGGCGCCCGATCGTCGATTTTCCGGCGCCCGGCGGGCCGACCAGCACGATCCTGGGGACGGACGCAACGACGGAGGCCTGCGCAGTGGGCTGGGAATCCGGCGAGGTATCCAGCTCGGGGGTGGTCGCTTCGTCGCGCTCCTGCGCTGACTCAGTGAACGTCATTGGCGTTGCCTTCCTTCTTCTCTCCTGCCGCCTCATGCACCGCGCCGTCTGCAAAATTGAGGCGGCGGCGCACGTCTTCGTTGTACGCGTCGATGTTGCGCTTCGTCTCCTCAAGGCCGTCGCCGCCGAACTTTTCCAGCACCGCGCGCGCAAGCACGAGCGCCACCATGGCCTCGGCGACCACGCCGCCGGCGGGGACCGCGCACACGTCGGAGCGCTGGTGAATGCCCGTCGCGGCCTCGCCCGTAGAAATGTCGACCGTCTGCAGGGCTCGGGGGACGGTGGAGATCGGCTTCATCGCCGCACGCACGCGCAGCTGCTCGCCATTGGTCATGCCGCCCTCCAAGCCGCCCGCGCGGTTGGTCAGACGGTGCACGCCGGCCTCGTCGCGCACCATTTCGTCGTGGGCCTCGGAGCCGCGACGACGGGCTTCCTCGAAGCCGTCGCCAATCTCCACGCCCTTGACCGACTGGATCCCCATGAGCGCGGCAGCGAGCTGCGAGTCCAGGCGGTGGTCACCAGAAATGTGGGACCCGAGCCCGATGGGCAGTCCATCCACGATGACCTCGACGATGCCACCTAGGGTGTCGCCGGACTTCTTGGCCGCCTCGATGCAGGACACCATGTCCGCTTCGGCCTCCTTGGAGTACGCGCGCACCGGGGACGCATCAATCGCATCAATGTCCGCGTACGTGGGCGCGGGGCCTGCGTACGGCGCAGACTCGCCGATCGAGATCACGTGCGAGAACACTTCGACGCCCAACGTTTCGCGCAGCAGCGAGCGTGCGACAGTCGCCGCAGCGACGCGTGCCGCCGTCTCGCGGGCGGAGGAGCGCTCCAGGACCGGCCGAGCGGAATCGAACCCATACTTGAGCATGCCGGCAAAGTCCGCGTGGCCCGGCCGCGGACGAGTCAGGCGCGCCCCGCGCCCGGACGACATCGCCTTTGCCACCTCGTCGTCTTCCATGTCCAGTGGGTGCGGCGACATGATCGTCGTCCACTTCGCCCACTCGGAATTGCCAATTTGAATAGCGATTGGGCTGCCGAGCGTTCTGCCGTGCAAAATGCCTGTGAGCAGCGTCAGCTCGTCCGCTTCAAACTTCATGCGCGCGCCACGGCCGTATCCCAGCCGCCGGCGGGCGAGGTGGTGCCCGATCTCCTCCTGGGTCACCGGCACTCCGGCGGGCATATTTTCAATGAGCGCGATCAGCGCTTGTCCATGGGATTCCCCAGCGGTAGTCCAACGAAACATGAAGGCATTGTCTCACAACGCCGCCGCGATCGAGCTCTTTAGCCCAACAAATGTTCCAACGGCCCAAGCCGCTGCCAGCATCTGGGGGCCGTGCGGCAGTGCCGCTCGCCCTGCCATCCACCCGCGCACAACCGTGAGCAGTCCCGCGAGCCCTACCGCGGCGAGCACCGCGAACGGACCTCCAAGCGCAGCGAGAAGCACTCCGAGCGGGACGGCAAGCTTTACATCACCGCCGCCCATGCCGGGGCCAGCGAGGTAGGCGGCAGGCCACACAAGGCCCCACGCGAGGTACGGCGAGGCGACGCAGGCTGCCAGGGCAACGAGCGCGGGCGGGACCGTCAGCCCATTGGGCAAACGTGAGTGCCTCGCGTCAATGCGCGCGAGCACGATGCTCCACCCGACGAACGTGCACAGCGCCAGCCAGGTGACGCCGGCTGGCCCAAATAATGCGAATTCCGCGCTGAAGAGCGCTCCCCCAATCCCCATGGGGTGAAAGTCTAGGCCGCCGCCCCGCGTGCCGCAGAGCGGGCACAGTGCTAGCGCGATGCCCCCGCTTCCCCGCCGCCACTGACCAGCTCATCCCAGTGGCGCATGAGTGCATCTTGCATGGCACCGCGAGGCGCCGTCACGCCGGTGAACTGCTCGAACTGCGAGTACGACTGCCCAGCGAGCATGGTGAGCCCGCCGACCGTCGGGTACCCGTTAGCGGCGGCTCGCACCGCCAGCGGCGTCGGCCACGGGTTGTAGATCACGTCGAGGACAGGCGCGTGTCCAAGCTGTGCGTCGTAGGGCGCGACCGCAGCTGCCGGGACGGTGGAGACAATGACGTCGGCGCGAACTGCAAGTGCTTCGAGGTCGCCGGTGTAGCCGTGGAACTGGAAGTCCACGCCTTCCACCAGCGAGGCGATCTCGCCCGATCGGTCGGAGCGGTTCACCACGTCGATGCGCGCTACACCCGCGTGGCGCAGCGCCCACAGGGCGGGGCGCGCCGTGCCGCCGGCGCCGATGACCAGGGCGGTGCGCGGCGTCGCCGCACCGAGCAGCGCGGAGAGCGCCGTGGCAATTCCCTCGCAGTCGGTGTTGTCGGCGTACCAGCCGTCGTCGGTACGCACGAGCGTGTTTGCGGAGCCGATCGCGGTGGCCCGCTCTGACGCGGTGGTAGCAAACTCCAGGGCCGCAAACTTGGCGGGCATGGTGACGGAGAACCCGCGGTATGTGGGATCGGCCCCACCCACAATCGCCGGCAGCGTCTCTGCGGTGCACTCGATGCGCTCGTACGCCCAGCCGTCGAGGCCCGCAGCCCGGTACCCAGCGGTGTGGAGCACGGGCGACAGCGAGTGTTCGATTGGGCTGCCAAGGACCGCCGCGCGGTGCGTGGGTGGCTGCGTCATGCTGGTCCGCCCCTACCGCTGGGAGTCAAGCACGCCGGAGTCGATCGCGCGGCGCGTGTCTTCCTGGTGCTGCTCGAAGGTTTCGTTGAACACGGTCGTGCCGTCCTTGTCCACGGTGACGAAGAACAGCCAATTGCCGTCGGCGGGGTGCTCCATCGCGTCGAGGGCCTCGACAGACGGCGAGGCGATCGGGGTCTGCGGCAGCCCGTCCATGGCGTAGGTGTTCCACGGGGTGACGCGCTGGCGGTCCTCGTCCGTGGTCGCGACCTCGACGTTGGGCAGGCCGTAGTTCACGGTGGAGTCAAACTCCAGGCGCATCGGCTCGTTGAGGCGGTTCAGGATCACTCGGGCGACCTTGTCAAACTCGCCTGCCGGCGCTTCGCGCTCAACCAGCGAGGCGGCAACCAGCAGCTCGTACGGGCTGAGGCCCACGTTTTCTGAACGGGACGCGATGTCGGTGGAGTTGTATACCTCAGCGGAACGGGTAATCAGGTCCGTGAGGATCTGCTCCGCCGTCGCACCCGGGTCAATGATGTACTCGCCCGGTGCGATCAGGCCCTCCAGGCGCTTCGCGTCGCCCTTCCGCGCGTCCACCGTCTCGACGGCCCACTCCGGCACGCCCAGGCTCGCCGCGTCCGCATCGGACGCCACGTGGTTGAGGCGCTCGACGTCCACGCAGCCCTGCGCCATCTCGCTGCCGCACGTCACGTTCTGAATCATGGTGAGGATGCCTTCGCGCTTCTGCCCACCGACCACGTTGATGTCCATGAGCGTCGCGCCGCCGTAGACCTGGAGCGGGGTGACCTTCTTGTTCGGGTCCAGCAGCGCAGACACGGCGCTCTCCGCGCTCATTTCCTTTTCCAGGCGGTAGAAGCCCGGCTGGATATTGTCGGAGTCTGGGTCGCTCGCAGCCGCGGCCTGGAACGCCTTGTTGGAGCCGACGATGCCGCGCTCCTCAAGCTCGGGGCCGAGCGCGGAGATATTCGAGCCCTCGGGGATTTCCACGACCTGCTCCTCGCCGTTGCCCTCGCCCTTAAAGTCATCCGGCGAGGCGGTTTGGTGCGCAACGGCGATCCACGCAATCAGGCCGATGATCAGCAGGATTGAGGCGACGAGGACCGCGATCCCTCGCGTCCGCCGCTGGGCGTTGTTTCGGGAAGTCACGATTCGTTCTCCTTGAGGTAGTTGTGCCGGCCATCAAGCCACGTTTGCAAGATCTCCACTGCCGCCGCTTGGTCGATCACGGCACGCTGGTCCCTTTCGCTGCGGCCGGAGGCCCGCATCGCGTGCGTCGCCGCGACAGTCGTCAGCCGCTCGTCCGCCATCCGTACGGCCACGTCGCCGTTGCGCCGCCGGATACGGAAGGCGATCTCCTTGGCGTGCTTCACGCTCTTGGAGCCGTTTCCTTTGAGGTCGCGGGGAAGCCCGACAACGACTTCGACGGCCCCGTAGGCGTCGATAAGCTCGAGCAACCGCTCGATGTCCTCGCCGTCCCGGTCCTTAAACCCGGTGACGCGTTTGACAGTCTCCACCGGCATAGCCAGCTTTGCGTCGCGGTCCGACGCCGCGACGCCAATGCGGACCGTGCCCACATCGATACCGAGTCTGCGGCCCGGGCCGGGGTCTTCGACGCCCGGTGTGTCAGGCTCAACCTTCAAAAGTTTCTCCGATCTACAGGTCGGGGCTCATGCGTACGAGCAATCGCTTATCGACGCTAGCGTCAAACCGCGTACGGCGCTCACAGCCAAAATACCGTCTACGCACAAAAGGCCAGGACACGCCGACGGCGTGTCCCTTGACCAATTTGTTACATTTGCAGCTTACTTGCCGGCGAGCTCCTCGCGCAGCGCGGCCAGGCCAGCCGTAATGCCGTCCGGATTGCTGCCGGAGCCCTGTGCCAAGTCCGGCTTGCCGCCACCCTTGCCGTCGATGTAGCCGCCGACCAGCTTGACCAGGTCCCCAGACTTCACGCCGGCGGCGACGGCCTCCTTGTTTGCGGCCACGGCGAACGGGACCTTGCCGCCGTCGTTGGACGCCAGGGCCACCACGGAAGGCTCGGTGCCGAGCTTGCCTCGGACGTCCTGGGCGATGGTGCGCAGATCGCCACCGGACACTCCGTCCGGAAGGTGGACGGCGACGAGCTTGAACGCACCGACGTGCTCCGCGTTCTTTGCCAGGCCCGCCGTCTGCGCGAGCAGCTGCTGGCGGTGCAGCGCCTCGATCTCCTTCTCCGCGGCGCGGAGGCGCTCGGTGAGCTGCGCGATGCGGTCGGGCAGCTGGTCGGTCGGGGTCTTCAGCTCCGCGGCGATGCCGGAAGCCAGAGCCGCCTCCTTGGAGAAATAATCGAAGGAGTGCATGCCCGAATAGGCCTCGATACGCCGCGCGCCGGAGCCGACAGATGACTCGCCCAGCACGGCGACCGGCCCGATCTGCGAGGAGTGCGCGACGTGCGTGCCGCCGCACAGCTCGATGGAGAACGGACCGCCGATTTCTACCACGCGCACCTGGTCGCCGTAGTTCTCGCCGAACAGCGCCATCGCGCCCATTTCCTTGGCCTTGTCCAGGGAGGTCTCGATGGTGTTGACGGCAAAGTCCGCGTCGACCGCCTGGTTGGTCACGGTGGCGATCTCTTTGAGCTGGGCGTCGGTGAGCTGGTCGGTGTAGTTGAAGTCGAAGCGCAGGTAGCCCGGCTTGTTCAGCGAGCCGGCCTGGACCGCGGTGGGCCCAAGCACCTGGCGCAGTGCAGCGTGGATCAGGTGCGTTGCGGTGTGTGCCTGGCGCGCGCCGTGGCGCCAGGCCTCGTCCACCTCCGCCGTCACGGTCTGGCCGAGGTCCAGCCCGCCGTGCTCCACGGTGGCCTTGTGCACCCAGAGCTTCTTGCCCACCTTCTGCACGTCGTTGACGTTGAGCACGGTGTCGCCCACCACGATGCGGCCGCGGTCTGCCATTTGGCCGCCAGCCTCGGCGTACATCGGGGTGACATCGAGGATGACCTCGACCTCGTCGCCGGCCGTCGCCTCGTTCACCTTCGCGCCGTCGCGCACGAGGCCGAGCACCTTGCCCTCGTGCGACAGCTCGCCGTAGCCCACGAACTCGGTGGGGTGCGCGTCAACCCACTCGCGGTAGAGCGACTCGTCGATGTTGCCCTGCTTCTTCGCCTTATTGTCCGCCTTCGCGCGCGCACGCTGCTCCTGCATCGCCGCGTCGAACGCCGCCATGTCCACGTCGAGGCCAGCCTCGCGCGCCATCTCCAGCGTCAGGTCGATCGGGAACCCGTAGGTGTCGTGCAGCTCGAAGGCCTGCTCACCCGGCAGCGTCGTGGCACCGGACTCGCGCAGCGCGGACGCAGCCTCGTCGAAGCGGCTGGTGCCGGAGGCGAGCGTCTTCAGGAAAGCGCGCTCCTCGGCCACAGCGACGCGCAAGATGCGCTCCCGGTTGTCCGCGATCTCCGGGAACGAAGGCGTCATGGTGTCCATGATCGTGTTCATGAAGACCTCAAGCACCTTGCCCTCGGCGCCAAGCAGGCGGGCGGAGCGGACGATGCGGCGCAGCAGGCGGCGCAGGATGTAGCCGCGGCCCTCGTTGGACGGGGTCACGCCGTCCAGGATGATCATCATGCCGGTGCGGGAGTGGTCTGCAATGACGCGGAAGCGCACGTCATCCTCGTGCTTCCCTGCGTCGTACTGGGTGCCGGTGAGCCTCACGGCCTCGTCGATCACCGGCCGCAGCAGGTCGGTCTCGTACACGTTGTCAACGCCCTGGAGGAGGCACGCGACGCGCTCGATGCCCAGGCCGGTATCAATGTTCTTCTTCGGCAGCTCGCCAAGCAGGTCGAAGCCGCCCTTCTTGTCGCCTTCGCCGCGGATGGATTCCATGAACACCAGGTTCCAGATCTCCATGTAGCGGGAGTCGTCCGCCTCTGGACCGCCCTCCTTGCCGTACTCAGGGCCACGGTCGTAGTAAATCTCGGAGCACGGACCGCACGGGCCGGGCACGCCCATGGACCAGAAGTTGTCCTCCATCCCCATGCGTTGAATACGCGACTCCGGCACGCCAATCTTGTCGCGCCAGATTTCCAGGGCCTCGTCGTCGTCCAAGTAGACGGTGACCCACAGGCGCTCCGGGTCCAGGCCGAAGCCACCGTCCTCAACCGAGTTGGTCAACAGCGTCCACGCGTGAGTAATCGCACCTTCCTTGAAGTACTGGCCAAAGGAGAAGTTGCCAGCCATCTGGAAGAAGGTGTTGTGGCGGGTAGTCACGCCCACCTCTTCAATATCCAGCGTGCGCACGCACTTCTGAATCGAGGTGGCAAGGCCGTTTTCAAACGGTGGGTTCTGCTGGCCCAGGAAGTACGGCTTGAAAGGCACCATGCCGGCGTTGACAAAGAGCAGCTGCGGGTCGTCCAGGATCAGCGAAGCGCTCGGCACGGGCGTGTGCCCTGCCTGAACAAAGTGGTTGGTAAACCGCTCACGGATCTCATGTGTCTGCACGAGGTGATGTCCTTTCAAAGCTCGTATTTGTCCCGCACTACTCTACCCCGGCGTGTGAATCCGGAGACAGTGCGCGTCGATAAGCAATGCCCGCGCTTAGTCCTTTCCCCGAATCACGCGGCGCAGCCGACCGAGGAAATCGCGGATCCGCTTCTCCGCGCCGTGATCGGTCGGCGTGTAGTACTCCGCGCCGAGCAACTCGTCCGGGAGGTACTGCTGCGTCACCACGCCACGGGGGTCATCGTGCGGGTACTTGTAGCCGACGGCATTGCCCATCGCCTTCGCGCCCTCGTAGTGGCCGTCGCGCAGGTGCGGGGGCACCGCGCCGATGTTGCCGGCGGCGACGTCCTGCTGCGCGCGGGTGATCCCCTGGATGACCGACGGCGACTTCGGCGCGGTGGCGAGGTGAATCGTCGCCTGCGCGAGCGGGAGCCGGCCCTCCGGCATCCCGATGAACTGCACCGCGTTGGCCGCGGCGATGGCCGTCTGCAGCGCGGTCGGATCCGCCATCCCGATGTCCTCAGACGCGTGGATGACCAGGCGTCGGGCGATGAAGCGGGGGTCCTCGCCCGCCTCGATCATCCGCGCCAGGTAATGCAGCGCGGCGTCCACGTCGGAGCCGCGGATCGATTTAATAAACGCGGAGACGACGTCGTAGTGCTGGTCGCCGTCCCGGTCGTAGCGCACCACCGCGCGGTTCACGTTGTCGCGCAGCGTATCCACCGTGATCGTCCCGCCGGCGGGCACCGCCTCGGCCGCCGCCTCCAGGTAGGTCAGCGCGCGCCGCGCGTCGCCGCCGGCCAGTGTGATCAGCTGCTCGCGCGCGTCGTCCGCCAGCTCCACCGTGCCGGCGAGCCCGCGCTGTGCCACGACCGCGTTCTCAATCACCTTGCGCAGGTCCTCGCGAGAGAGCGACTCCAGCTTGAGCAGCAACGAACGGGACAGCAGCGGGGCGACGACGCTGAACGAGGGGTTCTCCGTCGTCGCTGCAACCAGCAGGACCGTCCGGTTTTCCACCGCCCCCAGCAGCGCGTCCTGCTGGGTTTTGGAGAAGCGGTGGACCTCGTCAATAAACAGCACCGTCTTCTCGCCCCGGATGAGGTCGCGCCGCGCTTGGTCGATGACCTGGCGCACCTCTTTCACGCCGCTGGACAGGGCCGACAGGCCGACGAAGTTCTGCTCCATCGTCTGCGCGATCAGCGACGCGATCGTCGTCTTGCCCGTTCCGGGCGGCCCGTACAGGATGACGGAGGCGGCGCCCGAGCCCTCGACGAGGCGGCGCAACGGCTTCCCCTCGCTGAGCAAATGCGCCTGCCCCGCGATCTCATCCAGCGAGCGCGGGCGCATCCGCGCAGCCAGCGGGGCGGTTTGCCCCGCCTCGAAGAAGCTCGCGCCGCGCAGACCTGCCGCGGGGCCACCGGGGTCACCAGGGCCGGGAGTTGGCCCGCCGAGCCCGCCGCCAAACAAATCTTCTTGTGCCACTGCCACCCCGCCTACGCAAACCGCTTCGCCACGGTGCGGGCAAAGTCAGCGATCACGAGGTACGCCGTGTCGCGCCCGGTGCCGGCAAACGCGGCGAGCGCCTCGAACGTCTCCTGCAGGTCGCGGCGCACGAGCTGCTCCTCCTCGGTGAACGGTCCCTGGCTCTGCGGGCGGAGGATGTCCGAGCCGCCGTGTAGCGTCTCCGCGCCGCTCGCCGCTTCGCCCTGCGCGGTGAGCCGTTCGCTGTGGGGTGCGACGCCGGCGTCGATAAGCTCTTGCGCAAGCTCGGCATCACTGGCCGCAAGCTCGGCGACGGTGAACTGCCCCATCACGGAGAGGCTGGACAGCGCCCACGCGACCATGGCTCCGGTGATCCGGGCGTGGAGCGTGTCCTCGTGCAGGAATGCGGGCCAGATCCGGCGGACCTCCTGCACCCACGCGCTGATGAACGCCTCGATGGCCACGTCACTGTAGCCCCACGCGGAGACGTAGAGCGGGAACCCGGCGACCACGAACGCCACGTCGAAGGAGACGTCGCGGAAACCCGCCCACTCGTAGTCCAGGAACTGCGTGCGGTCCGCGTAGATGATGTTGTCGGGCGACAGATCAAAGGGGGTAAACGCCCGCGAGCCCCCTTTGAACAGGCGATTGCGCACGTTGGCGGCGGTCAGCCGGACCTCCGTCGGCACGTCGAGCCCGCTGCGTTCGAGCATATCCAGACCGAAGCCGAAGCGGTGCGCAAGCAGGCGCTCGCGCAGGTGCTGCATCGTATCCGCTCCGCTGCGCTGGCGGGCCGCTTGTGCGAACAGTACGTCGAACGCGTCCTCGCGGCCGGCCGAGCCGACGTGCATCCGCCCCAGCGCAGTGCCGAGGTTGCGCAGCAGCTGCACGTGCTGCTCCTCATCCGCGCTGTCCAGCAGCGTGGCCAGGGTGTCGCCCTCGCCCGAATCTGAAATGATGACGATGCGCTGGTCAATGTCGTAGCCAAGGAGGACCGGGCCTGGCCGGACATCTTCGCTTAACGACGTCGTGAACTGGTAAGCAACCACTTCCCGCAAAAAGGCAGCGTCCTCCAGCACGTTGCCGGTCTCCGGCGAGTACTTCACCACGACGGTCCGGTGCTGCAGGAACGGGTTGTTGGACACGCGGGCACGGAACACGCTGGCAACGCCGGAGCCCCCCAGACGCTGTACCTCGCCGAGCGTCTGGGTGCCGCCGTAGCGCCGAGTGAGAATCTCCTCCGCCTCGGCGATGATCTGCTCTTGGTCCATGCTGAACCTCTCCTTGCGGGTTACTCGGTTCTCAGTGTGACATACCAGTGGCCCCGGGCGCGACGTTTCCGCCACACCCGGGGCCGTGGAACCGTATTGGCTCTTACTCAGACTGCTCGCTTTCGCCGGAGGACTTCGCGGCCTTCTCGTCGGCCTTCGGCTTGAAGTCCACGCCGGACTCCTTGCGCTGCTCCTTCGTAATCGGGGCGGGCGCGTCGGTCAGCGGGTCGACGCCGCCGCCGGACTTCGGGAACGCGATGACGTCGCGGATGGAGTCGAAGCCGCCGAGCAGGGACACGATGCGGTCCCAGCCGAAGGCGATGCCGCCGTGCGGGGGTGCGCCGAACGCGAACGCGTCGAGCAGGAAGCCGAACTTCTCGCGGGCCTCTTCCTCGCTGATGCCCATGACGTCGAAGACGCGCTCCTGCACATCGCGCTGATGGATACGGATCGAGCCGCCGCCGATCTCGTTGCCGTTGCAGACGATGTCGTAGGCGTACGCCAGCGCCTCGCCCGGGTTCTTATCAAAGTTGTCCAAGTACTCCGGCTTCGGCGAGGTGAACGCGTGGTGGACGGCGGTCCACTTCGAGTGGCCGAGGGCGACATCGCCGGACGCGGTGGCGTCCGCAGACGGCTCGAACAGCGGCGCGTCGACGACCCAGGTGAACGCCCAGTCGCCGTCCTTGATCAGGTCGAGCTTCTTCGCAATCTCGCCACGGGCAGCACCGAGGAGCGCACGGGAGGACTTGGTCTCACCTGCAGCGAAGAAGATGCAGTCTCCCGGCTTCGCACCGACGTGATCGGCAATCCCGGCCTTCTCCTCGTCCGTAATGTTCTTGGCCACCGGGCCGCCCAGGGAGCCGTCCTCCTGCACGAGGATGTAGGCCAGGCCCTTGGCGCCGCGCTGCTTGGCCCAGTCCTGCCACGCATCGAGCTGGCGACGCGGCTGGGAGGCGCCGCCGTCCATCACAACAGCGCCGACGTACTCAGCGTTGAAGACGCGGAAGGTGGTGTCCTTGAAAAACTCGGTGCAGTCCTGCAGCTGGATGTCAAAGCGCAGGTCCGGCTTGTCCGAGCCGTACTTCTCCATCGCGTCCTTGTAGGTCATGCGCGGGATCGGGGTGGTGATCTCGTAGCCGATCAGCTTCCACAGTTCCGTGACGATCTGCTCGGCCAGGGCGATGACGTCGTCCTGGTCCACGAAGCTCGCCTCGACGTCCAGCTGGGTGAACTCCGGCTGGCGGTCGGCGCGGAAGTCCTCGTCGCGGTAGCACCGCGCGATCTGGTAGTAGCGCTCCATGCCGGCGACCATGAGCAGCTGCTTGAACAGCTGCGGGGACTGCGGCAGCGCGTACCAGCTGCCCGGACGGAGGCGGGCCGGGACGAGGAAGTCGCGCGCGCCCTCCGGGGTGGAGCGGGTCAGCGTCGGCGTCTCGATTTCGGTGAAGCCGTTTTCATCCAGCACGCGGCGGGCGGCCTGGTTCGCCTTCGCGCGCAGGCGCAGCGCGTTCGCCTGACGCTCGCGGCGCAGGTCCAGGTAGCGGTACTTCAGACGGGTCTCCTCGCCGACTTCGCTGGAGGAGGCGTCCTCGATCTGGAACGGCAGCGCGGCCGCCTTGTTCAGCACGGTGAGCTCGGAGACGTTGACCTCGATCTCGCCGGAGGCCAGGTTCGGGTTCTGCGAGCCCTCCGGGCGCGGTTCAACCACGCCGGTGACCTGGATGACGTACTCGCTGCGCAGGTCGTGCGCGGCCTCCGCCACCTCGGATTCGCGGAACACAACCTGCGCCAGGCCGGAACGGTCGCGCAGGTCGATGAAGATCACGCCGCCGTGGTCGCGGCGTCGGCCCACCCAACCGGTGAGCGTAACGGTCTGTCCATCGAGTTCTTTGCGGAGATCACCCGCAAGGTGAGTGCGCAGCACGGTCTCTTCCACGTCCTTCCACGTGAGGGCAAAACTTGAACGCCAAAAACTCTACCCGTAGGCGTCGTCAAGCGTTGAAGCGCCCCGTTTCGCTTCTTCTCTGCACGGCACAGGCGCGGGGATGCAGCGCTGCACGCGGTTTTTTGGCAAGATTTGCAGCATGACGTTTAAGAATGATTTTGGTCAGGGCCAAGGCCGCCGCGCGCAGACGAGTTCCGGCAGCGGCCGGGCTGGAGGCGGCGGCATCCCCATCGCGGTGGGCGGCGGCGGTATCGGCACGATCATTCTCCTGGCTATTGTGTTCTTCCTCAACGGCGGCCTGGGCGGGCTCACCGGCGGCTCTTCGGACCCGCAGGGCCAGTCCCAGCAAAGCCCCGGTGCCCAGGGCGACTACGACCTGAGCCACTGCGATGCCCCGGGCGCGGCGAACGAGTACGACGACTGCCGCGCGGAGGCCACCGCCCGCTCGGTCGACCAGGTGTGGGCCGAAGTCCTGCCAGCACAGGCGAACATTGAGTACACCCCCGCTGACATCAACCTGTTCCGCAGCGATGTCAGCACTGGCTGCGGGTACGCAACGGCCGATACCGGCCCGTTCTACTGTCCGAACGACACCACCGCGTACCTCGACGTGTCCTTCTTTGAGCAGCTCGGCCAGCTAGGCGGTTCCGACGGCGCGCTTTCCCAGGAGTACGTCACCGCGCACGAGATGGGCCACCACATTCAGAACCTCGAGGGCACGCTGGGCCTGAGCGACTACAAGAACCCGGGAGAGGACTCCGCTGCCGTGGCGATTGAGCTCCAGGCGGACTGCTACGCCGGTATCTGGGCCAAGCACGCCTCCGAGGGGCCCGACGCGGCGCTCGAGCCGATTACGGACGAGCAGCTCAACCAGGCAATTCAGACCGCGCAGGCGATCGGCGACGACAGCATCCAGCGCAAGTCCGGCGGCGATGTGGATCCGGATTCCTGGACCCACGGCTCCTCCGAGCAGCGCGCCGAGGCCTTCAAGTCCGGCTACACCACCGGCCAGATGTCCGCCTGCGACACGCTCAACCGCGGCGTCTACCAGGACGCCTAGAGCCACATCGCTTATCGACGCCCACGTGCCACCACCGCTACCCTCGTGGGCATGAGCGAAACGTCATCCCCCCAGAACCGCTCCAACCGCGCCGTGCCGTTTATGGCCGCGTTCAACGCCATTGAAGGCTTCCTGCGCGAGGAGTTAGGAGCAAAAAAGTCGGACTCCTTCAAGTGGATGACCAGGCAGGCGGCGAAGAAGGGCGTGGTGAGCCGCGACCAAGCTGACCTGCTTGTGGAGTACGCGGAGCTGCGCAACGCGATCTCGCACGGCGAGTACCGCGACCTGCGCCCCATTGCAGAGCCGCTGCAGGAGACGGTGGAAGAGATTGAGCGTTTGCGCGACGCGCTGCTCACCCCGGCGCTGGCCCTCGAAGTGGTCCAGACGCAAGCCGTGATTACGTTCGCCCCGGACGACGACATCCTGGAGCCACTGCGCGCGCTGCGGGAGACCGGCCACAGGCAGTTCCCCGTCTACGACGCCGGCGCCTGCGTCGGGTTGCTCACCACCAACGCGCTGGCTCGCTGGCTGGCGGGCGAACTGGACGCAAACAACCACCTCACCCCGACCACGGTCAAGCAGGTGCTCGATCTGTCGGGGCGGCACGACCAGCCGGTCTTCCTGCCACGGTCCGTCACCGCCGCAGTAGCCGTTGATGCGCTGACCACGCCGCTGGACAGCGGCGCGCTCCCCCGCCTGGCCATCATCACCGAGTCCGGCTCACCCAGCCAGCGCCCCTTCGCGGTACTGGTGGCCACCGACATTCCTGCCCTACTGGCGGCCCGCTAACCGCGACGATCAACGGAAAGGACACCCACGGATGCAGTTCGGCGTCTTTACCATCGGCGACGTCACCGCGGACCCCACCAACGGCGCGACCCCGACCGAGAAACAGCGGATCGACGCGATGACACAGATCGCGCTGAAGGCCGAGGAGGTCGGGCTCGATGTCTTCGCCACAGGCCAGCACCACAACCCGCCGTTTGTCCCGTCTTCTCCGACGACCCACCTGGCCTACATTGGTGCGAAAACCTCCTCCATCCTGCTTCCACGTCAACCACGCTGATCACCACCACGGACCCTGTCAGGCTCTCGGAGGATTACTCCTTCTTGCAGTACCTGGTGGATGGCCGCATGGACCTCATGCTCGGGCGCGGCAACACCGGTCCCGTCTACCCCTGGTTTGGCAAGGACATCCGCAAGGGCATCCCGCTCGCGGTGGAGCACTACCACCTCCTGCGCAGGCTGTGGCGCGAGCAGAACGTCAACTGGGAGGGCACGTTCCGCACCCCGTTGCACGGGTTCACCACCACGCCCGCGCCGCTTGAGGGCGTGCCGCCATTCGTGTGGCACGGATCCATCCGCTCGCCGCAGATCGCCGAGCAGGCGGCGTACTACGGCGATGGGTTCTTCCACAACAATATTTTTTGGAACAAGGAGCACACCGCGAAGATGGTCGGCATCTACCGTCGGCGCTTCGCCGCGTACGGGCACGGCGCGGCGGATCAGGCCATCGTCGGGCTCGGTGGCCAGGTGTACATCGCGGATTCTGAGGAACAGGCGAAACGCGAGTTCCGCCCCTACTTTGACAACGCGCCCGTCTACGGCCACGGGCCCTCGCTGGAAGAGTTCACCGACATCACCCCGCTGACCGTGGGCACTCCCGAGATGGTCATCGAGCGTACGATGCAGTTCGCGGACTGGGTCGGGGACTATCAGCGCCAGCTGTTCCTTATTGACCACGCCGGACTCCCACTCGAGGTGGTCCTCCACCAGATCGAGCGCCTCGGCACGGAAGTGGTCCCTGAGCTGCGCAGACGGATGGAAGCGCGCCGCCCGGTCCACGTTCCGAGCGACCCGCCCACGTTTGCGTCCCTCGCACGTGCAAAGCGCGATGGGAAGAATCTGGCGCACTTTCGCGTCTCACCCGGAGAAGCACAGGAGCAATCCGAGCAGGAATAGCCGGGCAATGTAGCGAAGGAGCACCCACCACAGCATGAAGCAGCTCATCGTAGTCACCGCAGGTCTGTCGCAGCCGTCCACCACGAGACAGGTGGCGGATGAGATCGCGGCGGCGGTCGGCTCCGCCGTCGGCGGGCGTGGCGAAGACCTCGAGGTCACCACGATCGAGGTCCGCGAGTACGCCACCGAGCTCACGCAGCTCATGCTCACCGGGATGCCCTCCCCCAGGCTTGATCAGGTCAAACGAGACATCTCCGCCGCCGACGCCCTCGTCGCGGTCTCCCCGGTGTTTCAGGGCAGCTACAGCGGCCTGTTCAAGATGTTCTTCGACGCCCTCGACCCCAACGCGTTGACCGACATGCCCACCATCGTCGCCGCGACAGCAGGCTCTGAGCGCCATTCCCTCGTCACCGAATACGCGCTGCGCCCGCTGCTCACGTACCTGCACGCGACGGTGGTCCCCACCTCACTTTTCGCCGCCACTGCTGACTTCGGCGATGCCAACGGCGCCTCGTTCCAGCGGCGGATCAGCCGCGCTGCCAGCGAGCTCGCAGCGCTCATCGTCACCACCAGCGGCGCAGTTGAAGGATTAAGTGGCCCACCGGAGGGCGTCACTCGCCGCACCGGCACGGACCTTGCCGAAGATTTCGTCCCGTTTTCCCAGCTGTTGGAAGGCCACACGGGGACGCGGAGCTAATCCCACGATGCGGTATCATCGCGCGCATGCCCCACAATACTGTTAGCGTCGTTGACCTTTTCAGCATCGGTATCGGTCCGTCGTCTTCGCACACGGTGGGCCCGATGCGCGCATCCCTCGCGTTCGTTGAACAACTCGGCGTGCTGCCCGCATTCGTCCGCGTAGAACTGCGCGGCTCCCTCGCCGCCACTGGTGTGGGCCACGGCACCGACCGCGCAACGCTGCTCGGCCTGGTTGGCTACACCCCCACGACCACGTCGGCCGACATCGCCCCGAAACCCGGCGACCCGGTGCCCGAACGCGGTATGATCTCGGGCCCTGCCGGCGAGGTCGAGTACGAGGTGACGTTTAACCCCACTCCGGTCTCGCAGCACCCGAACTGCCTCATCTTTGACGCCTGGGACGCCGACGGCAACCGCATCGCCACCCGCAAGGAGTACTACTCCGTCGGCGGCGGCTTCATCCTGGACCGCACCGGCATGGAGGAGCACCGCAACGAAGCCGGTGTGGCCACCGTCCGCGACAACGAGCCCGCGCCGTACGAGTTCAACGACGCGAAGACCCTCGTCGCACTCTGTGAAGAAAGCGGCCTGTCCATCGCTGAGCTCGTCCGCGCCAACGAAGAGGCGCTGCATGGCAAAGCGCTTCTCGACGCCCACCTCGACGCCGTCTGGGACGTCATGCAGGAATGCGTCGCCCACGGGTTGAAGACCGAGGGCACCCTGCCTGGCGGCCTCGGCGTGAAGCGCCGCGCCCACCGCCTCCACCGCCTGCTCACCGCGGAGTACGAGGAATCCACTGCCCGCGGCCTCGACGCCATGGAGTGGGTCAACCTCTACGCGCTTGCTGTGAATGAGGAAAACGCCGCCCACGGCCAGGTCGTCACCGCGCCCACGAACGGTGCCGCCGGCATCATCCCCGCGGTGATGCACTACTGCCGCGATTTCACCGACGGCGCGTTCACCCAGGAGCAGGCGCGAAGCTTCCTGCTCACCGCTGGTGCGGTGGGCATCATCATCAAGACAAACGCGTCGATCTCCGGAGCCGAGGTCGGCTGTCAGGGCGAGGTCGGCTCAGCCTCCGCGATGGCCGCCGCCGGCATGTGCGCGGTCCTTGGCGGTACGCCGGCGCAGATTGAGAACGCGGCCGAGATCGCGCTCGAGCACAACCTCGGCCTCACGTGCGATCCGGTCGGCGGCCTGGTGCAGGTCCCGTGCATCGAGCGCAACGCCATCGGCGGGGTCAAGGCGATTAACGCAGCCCGGCTGGCCAAGCTTGGCGACGGCACCAACATCGTCACCCTCGACGACGTCGTCGAGACCATGGCGACGACCGGCCGCGACATGATGACCAAGTACAAGGAGACCTCGATGGGCGGCCTGGCAGTCCAGCTCGGGCTGCCAGTCAACATCACTGAGTGCTAGCGCAGCTGCGCGATGACTGCCTCGGCGCTGAGCGCCACGGTCTCCTGGCTGTGCGCGGCAAGGTCCTTGATCGCGATCTCGCCGGCCTCTAGCTCGCGGTCGCCGAGAACGAGCGCGTACTTGGCACCGGCGCGGTCGGCACCCTTCATGGCTCCCTTGAGCCCGCGGCCGCCGTAGGCCATGTCGGCGGAGACACCGGCGGCGCGGAGGGCGTCGATAAGCACTGCCATGCGCGCCTGCGCGGCCTCGCCGATGCCGACACCGAACACGTCGACGCGGCGATCCACCCCGTCGAGAGTGACGCCCTCCGCCTCGAGCGCGAGCACGGCGCGGTCCACGCCGAGGCCGAAGCCGATGCCGGAGAGGTCCTGGCCACCGATCTGCGCCATGAGCCCGTCGTAGCGGCCGCCGCCACCGATGCCGGACTGCGCGCCGAGGCCGTCGTGGACGAACTCGAAGCAGGTCTTGGTGTAGTAGTCCAAGCCGCGGACCATGCGCGGGTTCACCACGTGCTCCACCCCCATCTCGTCGAGAGACGCGCGCACCTGGTCGAAGTGCTTGCGGCAATCATTGTCGAGGTAGTCGAGCATGAGCGGAGCGTCCGCGGTCATTTCGCGGACCTTCTCGCGCTTGTCGTCAAGCACGCGCAGCGGGTTGATCTCAGCGCGGTGGCGGGTCTCCTCATCCAGCGGAAGGGAGAACAGGAAGTCCTGTAGCTTCTGGCGGTACTCGGGGCGGCAGTTGCGGTCGCCCAAGCTGGTCAGCTCCAGACGGAACCCGGTCAAACCGATGGACCGGAAGCAGCGATCCGCGAGCGCGATGATCTCCGCATCCAGCAGGGGGTCGTCCACACCGATCGCCTCCACACCGACCTGCTGGAGCTGGCGGTAGCGGCCGGCCTGCGGGCGCTCGTAGCGGAAGAACGGGCCGTAGTAGTTCAGCTTGACCGGCAGGTACCCTCGGTCCAGGTTGTGCTCGATGACGGCGCGCATCACACCCGCGGTGCCCTCCGGGCGCAGCGTGACCGAGCGGTCGCCACGGTCCGTAAAGGTGTACATCTCCTTGGACACCACGTCTGTGGACTCGCCAACGCCGCGGGCGAACAGCGTGGTGTCCTCGAAGACCGGCAGCTCAACGTGCTGGTACCCGGCCAGGTGAGCCTGCCGCGCGAACTCGTCGCGGACGCGGTGGAATGTCGCTGACTGCGGCGGCACGTAGTCCGGCAGGCCCTTCGGGGCGGACAGCGGCTGGAACTTCTCGGTCTTCTTCGATTCACTCACGGGTTCAAAGTTTAGCGGTCCGGGTTGGCCTGCAGCAGGAACGGGTTGGTAGCGCGCTCCTGCCCCATCACGGTGGTCGGCCCGTGGCCGGGCAGCACGACGCAAGTGTCATCGAGGTCCCATACGGGGCCGCGGAGCGACGCGCGCATCGCGGCGGGGTCCGAGTGCTCGAAGTCCGTGCGGCCGATCGCGCCGCGGAACAGGACGTCGCCGGAGAAGACCAGCGGGCCGGTCTCCCCCGCCGTTTCCGTCTTTTCCTCCGCTGCGTCTTCCACGAGCAGCACAGATCCCGGCGAGTGCCCGGGGGCGTGTCGGACGGTAAAGGTGGTGTCGGCGAGGGTGAGCGAGTGGGCGTCGAGAAGCGATCGCACCTCGCGCGGGGGTTGCATCGACGCTGCGTCAAAGAGCTGGCGGGTCGAGTCCGGCAGGCCGAGGCCGCCGTCGAGCATGAACTCGTCGTCTGGGTGGATGTACACCGGGACATCGAAACGGGCGGCGTCCCGCGTGTGGTCAAGGTGGCCGTGGGTGCACACCACGGCGGCAAGCGTCGCCTGCTCGCGGGTGAGAAACTCAGTGACGGGCTCGTAGGCGCCCATTCCGGGGTCGATCACCACCGCTTCGCGTGACTCCTCCGAAAGGAGCACGTAGCAGTTGGTTTGGAACGGGCCTGCGGCAAAACCTGAAAGCTTCATACGGCAATAATAAAGCGGGCGCCCGACCCAGTGGCCGGAAACGCCCGCGTGCGGGGAGCAGACTTGCTTACTTCAGCGCGTCCTCTGCTGCCTGGTAGTCCGGCTCGGTGGTGATCTCGGAGACGAGCTCGGTGTGGATGACCTTGTGGTCAGCGTCCGTCACCACGACGGCGCGAGCGCACAGGCCCTTGAGCGGGGAGCCCTCGAGGGTCAGGCCGAAATCATCGGCGAAGGAGGAACGGAACGCGGACAGCGCCTCGACGCTCTCGATGCCCTCGGCGGCACAGAAACGCTGCTGCGCGAACGGCAGGTCCTTGGAGATGCACAGGACCTCGGTGTTGTCCAGGGACGCGGCGAGCTCGTTGAACTTGCGCACGGAGTTCGCGCACACGCCGGTGTCCAGGGACGGGAAGATGTTCAGGACGAGGCGCTTGCCCGAGTAGTCCGCCAGGGACTTCTCGCTCAGGTCGCCCGCGACGAGCGTTGCGTTGGGCAGCGCGTCGCCGACCTTGGGCAGCTCGCCGGAAGTAGTGGTCTCATTGCCTTCAAAAGTAACGGTAGCCATGGGCGCGATTCTATGGACGCGAGTCAGGCCTCGCAAGGGTTGATCAAGCGGCGGCCCAAGCACTGCTAGGCTTAAGCCCCGAAATTCACCTGCCGAGCGCACCAGCGCTTAGCGACGCTACGCAACACACAAGTGAGGTATCTCAGGTGGCCGACAACCAAAAACGGGGCGAAGAAGCCCTCACCCACCTCAAGCGCGAGCTTGATTCCCGCGACCGCAAGGAGAAGTCCAAGCCGCTCACCGTGGCGGCGCTGTCCGCAGTGGTGATTGCCGTGGTCGGCGGCGGCATCTACTTCGCCGCGACGCAGAATGACGGAAGCGAGGACGTCACGGCCCAGGACACCACCGCTTCCTCGGAAGCCGCCGAGTCCTCCGAGACCGAGCCCAGCATCGACCCCAACCAGTTCGAAGCGGTTGCCACCGAGCGCGCGACGGCGCTGCCCGCGACCGTGTCCTGCTCGTACAACGACAGCCCACAGGCTGGCGAAGGTGAGGCAGAGGCTGGCAAGCCGAAGACCGACAACGTCTCCACGGAGGGCAAGGTCAACGTCGAGCTGGACACCAGCGCAGGCCCGATCGGCATGGAGCTGGACCGCAGCGTCTCGCCCTGTACCGTCAACGCCATCGAGCACCTGGCCTCGGAGAAGTACTTCGACGGCAGCGTGTGCCACCGCCTGACCACCAACGAAGGCCTCAAGGTCCTCCAGTGCGGCGACCCGTCCGGCACCGGCTCGGGCGGACCTGGCTTCCAATTTGCCAACGAGTTCCCCACCGACGAGGCCCTCGAGTCCGTCGACGAGTCCCAGCTCCAGATCCCCGAGGGTGTCTCCGACGAGGAGAAGGAACAGTACAAATCCATGGCCCTGCAGCAGGACCAGAAGCGTTACCCGCGCGGCTCCATCGCGATGGCCAACGCTGGCGTGGGCACGAACGGTTCGCAGTTCTTCCTCAACTACGGCGATTCCATCCTGCCTCCGATGTACACCTACTTTGGCCAGATCAACCAGGAGGGCCTTGACACCCTCGACGCGATCGCCGAGAAGGGTACTGAGGACGGTGGCCAGGACGGCGCGCCCGCCGAAGAGGTCAAGATCAATTCCGCTACTGTCAAGTAGCGCGCGCGATACCTTCTGGTATCGTTGCTCGTGCCGCCAGACACTCTTGAGCGCACCCGACATGACACAAAACGCACGTGAGCAGTTCATTTAAAGTTCATCTTGCGTTGCGAGAACATTGAAGAAATGCCGGGAAAACTGTTGCGTACCCTTTGGTGTCTGGCTAAGGTAATCAACGTTCAATCGAAGATCTCCGAAAGATAGGGAATCAGATGCAGTTCCGCAAGGGCCTCCTCGCCGCCGCAACCGCAGCAGCTGTCATGTCCACCGGCGCAGTTGCAGCTACCGCTGACACCACGGTCACCACCCGCACCACCACCCCGACGGCGACCGCCAAGGCTGAGCCGACCGAAACCACCAAGGCCGAGCCGACCAAGACCACCGAGTCGAAGCCGACCACGACCTCCAAGCCGTCCAACGGCCCGAAGGTCAACACCGGCGACAACAACAAGAAGGGCGAGGGTTCCTCCGTCAAGGACATGTCCCCGTCCGAGATCCGCGACTGGATCGCAGTGTTCACCGCCGTCATCGGCGCTCTGGGCACCCTGTTCGCGTTCCTGGACAAGTACCTGCGCGCGTAATTGCGGAGTCACCGCGCACCCTTGGGCGCGTGAGCACAGCCCGGCCCCTGCGGCCGGGCTTTTTGCTTGCGATGCTCTGCCCTGCCCGCCGACTCAACGAGTGCCTCGCTCGGCGTCATGAGCGGGTTTGGCCTACTTGACGAGAATCGGGTGACGAAGACGTCCCTTTTGGGCCTGCGGATGTTTTGTTGGAGTGCCCCGTGGGCTTGTGTGTTGTTGTTTAGACTCCAAGTGCTTGGCGGTGTTCGGCGATGGTGGCATAGCCGTTGCCTAGCGTCGACTTCAGCCTGGTGTGGGTGTAGAAGTCGATGTAGTTGTCAATATAGTCTCGCATTTGTGCCACCGTCATCTTTTTGGTGGCGGGTCTGCCTTTGAGCAGTTCTTGTTTCATCGTGCCGAAGAACCCCTCGGTGCGCGCGTTATCACCACTTGTGCCTTTCCGTGACAGTGACGGGATGTATCGCCACCGCCTCTGGCACCATTCCCCTGTGGCGCATGCCTTGCACCCGGTGATGTTGTGGGCGTGGTCGGTAATCAGGTTGACCCAGCGTGTGCTGCGGTAGAGCCCTCCACGATCCGAGTGCAGGATCGGTTGCGCATCAGCAGGTTTTACCGCGTCGATCCGTTCAATCATCCCGGCAACCAGCTCATGGTTTGGCGTTTGTGACATGGTCACAGCAATGGGCATCCCGTCGAAGAAGTCGATGGCTGCTGACAAGTAGAGCCTGCCGTCACTGCAGCGGATTTCGCTGACATCGGTACCAATTTTCTGCCAAGGTTGATCCGCGTGAAAATCATGGGTCAACCCCTTACTGTGCGCATACCGGGTGAAATACTGCGAGTGCGCCACCTCAGGGCGGGCAAGGGTATGTGTCTCATTAGCAGGGCGCTCGTTATCGCCAATGAGCAGCAGGTTTGCCGGGCGGTGCGCGGTCTCGCCGGTGTATGAGGAGTACTTCGTGGATGCTTTTGCTGGTGGGTGGCAGCCGAGTGTGTCCATCAGCTCACGCACAATTTTTTCCGATATGCGATGCCCACCGCGAACAAGCCACGCGTGGATGCGCCGGTAGCCGTAGCTTTGCCCGCACTCATCGACTGCCTGGCGGATGAGTACTTTGTACTTGTCGCGGCGTGCCTTGCGTTTTGCCACACTGCGTTGGTGTTTGCCCTGGTGGTGATAAAACGTTGACTGCGCGATCCCGGCAAGCGCGCATGCTTTGGCGATACTGATGTGGTGGGTGTCCGTAAGGGCGCAGACCACAGCAGCTTTCGCAGCTATAGACAATGCACCATCACGGACGAGGGCTTTTCCCGATGCATCACCGCAGCCCTGGGTGTGTTCGCTGCCGCCCATGAGCACTTCAATGATCGCGTCTTTGACCGCTTGGCGTTCGCGTTCCTGGGCGAGGAGTTTCTTTAACTCTGCAGGGTCATCAGGCAGCGCATCCATATCGGGGACAGGACCTGGGCCTGGCAACCAGGAATCTACCGGTGCCGGACGGGTTGCGGCGTTGTGCTTATCAGCGATGCGCTGTTGCTGTTTGGTGCGTTTGTTTCTGCGATCTTTGCTCACACGTTCCATTGTGATCGCGTAGACCTCGTCGAACGGCAGCGACGCGGCAGCGGCAACCTCTTGCGCGTCGGGCCAGTACCGCGAAGTCCATTTCCGCACTGACCCACTGGCGACGCCAACTTGGTCGCCGATAATTGCAAACGACTGTGTTGAGGTCACACGACGTGCAACCGCATCAGCGACTGTTTCCGGGGCATGCATACCCGGCTGCGGGCTAAGAGGGCGACCGTGACGTCTTTGCCTGACCCATAACCCGACCGTTGACCGAGAAGGGCGTTGGCCATAGCTTTCTTCCAGCCAATCGCCGATGCGCTTGTACGGCATGCCTTCAAGAAACTTATCAACTGCTTGCTCCCGGATCTCACGGGGAAAATGCGCGGACATCAGAAACCCTCTCCGCCCCCGGGGACACTCCAACTATTTGTCCGCGGTCCCTTTCTCGCATCTTCGTCAACCCAATCTCGTCAAGTAGGCGCTGATTGGGTGGTAGAGCCTGTTGGAGGCCCAGCGCATCGCTGCTGCCGCCCCAGGATCGAGCGTTCTTCTGGGACTGAGCGTGCCATCCTCCGAAAGCGCCGCCCCTCTCAGAACATCGCGAGAAGGACGGCGCCGCTGCGGCAGGTTGGGTCCCCTACGGGGAGGCTGCTAGGAAAGCTTTGCGATCGGGCCAAGCACCTGGTCGATCGGACCAGCGAAGACGACGGCCAGCAGGCCGAGGAGGGCGAGCACACCTGCAACGGCGCCCATGATGGTGCCCAGGTTTGCGGTGCTGCCGTCCTGCGCACCCTGCTCGTCGCCCGGCGTCGGCTCCTCGGACGGCTTGGGCTCCTCGGACGGCGCAGGCTTCTCGCTCGGCGCCGGCTCCTCGGACGGCTTCGGGTCAGCGGCCGCGACGGTAACCGGAACCGTCAGCTCGGTGCCAGCGTCAGTGGTGATGCTCAGCGTCTGCTCACCTGCGGCCTCGGCCGGGATTTCGATGTCCACGGTCGCGCGGCCCTGCTCACCCAGCCCGTTGTCCGCCTCGGTGGTGGAGGCGTCGATGTCGGCGGTCGCGGTGGCGTCGCCAAGCGTGATGGTGGCCTGCTTCGCCATCGGCTCGCCCTCGGACGAGTAGTTGAGGGAGGAGAGCTTGATGGAGGCGGTGGTGCCTGCCTTCAGCTCCTCCGGCAGGACCACGCCGACGTCCTTCTGGCCCTTGCGCACGCCAACTTCGTCGGACTTCAGGTAGTCAACGAACGCCTGCAGGTCGTTGTAGCCAACGTTGAGCAGGTCGCGGACGTCGTCCGGGTTCACAAAGTTGTCGCCGCCAGCGAACAGGAAGGAGGAACCTGCAATGCGGTAGTCCTTGTCGTCCTCGAGCGGCTGACCGTCAATGGTTACGGAGGTGATGCGCTCGCCGGCCTCAGCCTCCGGGTTGTAGGTGTAGGCGACGTTGTTGGACAGGCCCATGTCCAGGCGTGGGCGGCCGGACTTCTCGGCGTCCTCCTTGCTCTGCCACTGACGCTCGAGGGCGTCCTTGATGGCCTTGCCGGACAAGGTTGCCACCGAGATGTCGTTGCCAAACGGCTGGACCTGGAAGGCCTCCTGGTAGGTCACGTCGCCGGCCTCGAGGTCCGCGCGGACGCCGCCAGCGTTCATGATGCCCAGGTCGATGTGCTCTTCGAGCGACTTGTCCATCGCGTAAAGCGCGGACTCAGCGAGCATGTTGTTCGCGGTGGACTCGGTACCACGGTTCGAGCCGGTGTTCTCTCCGGGGTTGGAGCCACGCAGGTAGGTGTCCTGGACGTTGGCCACGACCTCCTCGCCGAGCTTGCCGGCTTCCGCCTTCGCCTCGTCGACGATCTTCTGCACCTCGGCGTCCGGGGTGATGTCCAGGGTGACCAGGGACTCGGCGTCGTACTGCTCGAACGCCGGTGCCTCGATCTCCCCGGTGGTCTTGTTGTAGGTGAAGTCCAGGTCCGTCACGACCTTGCCGTACTCCCAGGACTGTGCGTTCGGCACCGGGGCATCGGCGTTGACCACGTTCACGTGGCTGTCGCCGCCGAACATGAAGTCGACATACTCCGGGTCCAGCTTCGGCGCGCCGGTCTCGACCGGGTCGTGGATGAGGGCGACGACCACGTCGGCCTTCTTCTCATCCTTCAGCTTCTTCGCTTCCTTATTCACCTGCTCGGAGGAGTCGGTGAAGTTCAGGCCGGCGACATTATCCGGGCTGGACTTGCTCTTGGTCAGGTTGGAGGTGGTGCCCACCAGCCCAACCTTCACGCCGTCAATCTCGACGATCTTCGAGGCCTCCAGGTCGCGGGAGCCGTCCTCCTTGAACACGTTCGCGCCGAGCTGGATGCCACCGGTACCCGGGTTGATGCGGTCAATCAGGTCCTTGTAGCCCTTGTCAAACTCGTGGTTGCCAGCAGCGGAGCCCACGGTGCCAACGGCCTTGACAAAGTCCATGGTGTATTTGTCGTCTGAGATCGCGGAGACGAATGCCGAGCCGCCCTGGTTATCGCCCGAGCTGGTGACGATAGTGTTGGCGTTCTTGTCTCGCAGGAAGTTGATGATGCCGGCGATGTTTGCGGCACCCATCTCGTCGCCCTTCTTCGGGGTGACCTCGCCCGTTTCCTTGTCCGTGGACAGGTTCGCCTCGAGGCGGCCGTGGAAGTCGGTGAAGTTAGCGATGCTAATCTGCACCTTCTCATCGTCCGCGGCAAAAGCCGGGACAGCGGTGACCACCAGCGCGGTCGACGTAGTTGCGGCGATCAGCGCGCCGGCGCGACGGAAAGAAAACACTTGGAACTCCTCTGCGTGTGAAATAGGGGTCTCACTGTTTTCTAGCGCGAGATCAGCTCGCTCGCAGCACAACGTACGTACTGTGACAGGTCGGCCTTGAGATTCAAGGCGGACGTCGCCAAGAATTCACCCGCTGTTCAACTTCGGCACGCAGAGCGCGCTTTACGACGTCACCCTGTAGATGTCGTAGACGCCCTCCACGTTCCGCAACTGATTCATCAGCGCGCCCAGCTGCTTCGTGTCGGACACCTCGATGGTGAACCGTACGTTAGCGATCCGGTCGTCCGAAGCCTGGGAAGACAGCGCCAAGATCGGGAGGTTCTGGTCCGTCATGACGCCGGTGAGCTCTGCGAGCAGCCCGTGGCGGTCCAGTGCCTCGACCTGGAGGGTGGCCAGCGAGGCACCGCCTGCCGTGGTTTTTGTGGACCACGCGACGTCGATAAGCCGCTCCGGCTCCTCACGCAACTTGGCCGCATTGGTGCAGTCGGTGCGGTGGACCGAGACTCCCCCGCCGCGGGTGACAAAGCCGAAGATCTCATCACCTGGCACCGGTTGACAACACTTGGCCAACTTCGCCATGACGTCTGGGCTCCCCTGCACGAGGATACCGCTGGCGGACTCGCGCGACTCCCGCCGCACCAGTTCCGACATCGGGGCGCGGTCCGCGAGCGCATCGACCGCGTCCTCCTCGTTGCCAAACAGGTCGACGAACATTTTGCCCACGTGCTGCGCGGAGACGTGACCGGCTCCGATCGCGGTATACAGGGCGTCCACATCCGGGTAGTGCAGCTGCTTGGCCACCCTGCGCATCGACTCCGCCGTGAACAGGCGGTACATGGGCAGCCCTCCGCGCTGCACCTCCGCGGCCAGCGCGTCACGCCCGGCCTCCAGGTGCTCCTCGCGGCGCTCCTTGGCAAACCACTGGCGGATCTTCGTCTTCGCTCGCGGCGAGACCACGAAGTCCTGCCAGTCCCGGCTCGGGCCGGCGTTTTGGTCCTTGGAGGTAAAGATCTCCACCCGGTCGCCGGATTCCAGCTTGGTCTCCAAGGCCACGAGTTTGCCGTTGACCTTCGCACCAATGCACCGGTGCCCCACCTCCGTGTGCACGGCGTAGGCGAAGTCGACCGGGGTGGACCCCGCCGGCAGGTTCACCACGTCGCCCTTCGGGGTGAACGCGAAGAGCTGCTGGCTGGTCAGGTCGTAGCGCAGCGAATCGAGGAACTCGTCCGGATCGGCCGCCTCCTTCTGCCAGTCCAGCAGTTGGCGCATCCACGCCATCTCATCCACTTCGTTCTGGTTACCCTTGTGGGAGCCCTTCGTCTCCTTGTAGCGCCAGTGCGCCGCCACCCCGTACTCGGCGTTGTAGTGCATGTCGTGGGTTCGCACCTGCACCTCGAGCGGGCGACCCGTGTCCGTCATCACCGTGGTGTGCAGCGACTGGTACACGCCGAAACGTGGGTTGGAGATATAGTCCTTGAACCGTCCCGGCATGGCCGAGTACAGGGCGTGGACGACGCCGACCGCGGCGTAGCAATCGTGCACCGTATCCACCAGGACGCGGATGCCAACCAGGTCAAAGATCTCGTTAAACTCGTGGCCTCGCACCACCATCTTCTGGTAGATGGACCAATAGTGCTTCGGACGCCCCATCACCTCGGCCTCAATCCCGTTCGCCTTGAGCTCGGACTGGATCTGTTCCGTGAGCTCTTGAAGCGCCCGGTCGCGCGAGGGGGCCCGATCCGCCACGAGGCGTACGATCTCCTCGTACTTCTTCGGGTACAGGATGGCAAAGGCCAGATCCTCCAGCTCCCACTTCACCGAAGCCATGCCGAGGCGGTGCGCCAGCGGCGCGATGACGTCGAGCGTCTCCTTCGCCTTCTTCGCCTGCTTCTCAGGTGGGAGGAAGCGCATCGTGCGCATGTTGTGCAGGCGGTCCGCCACCTTAATCACCAGCACCCGCGGGTCCTTCGCCATGGCGACGATCATCTTCCGGATCGTCTCCGCTTCTGCGGCCTTGCCCAGCTCCACCTTGTCCAGCTTGGTCACTCCGTCTACCAGCCGGGCCACCTCCGGACCGAAGTCAGCCGTGAGGTCATCCAGGGTGTAGTCGGTGTCCTCCACCGTATCGTGCAGCAGCGCCGCGACCACGGTGGTGGTGTCCATGCCGATCTCGGAGCAGATCGTCGCCACGGCGAGGGGGTGGGTGATGTAGGGGTCGCCGGATTTGCGGAACACGCCCTCATGCAAGCGCTCGGCGGTCCCGTAGGCGCGGTTGAGCAGCTCGACGCTGGCCTTCGGGTGGTATTTCCGGTGAATAGATAGCAGCGGGTCCAGGACCGGGTTAATCTTCGGGCGCCCGCCGCCCGTGAGCGAGCGCGCCAGCCGCGCGGAGACGCTACGCACCGTTTGACCTGAGCGCTTAGAAGTTTTCTCGTGCGACACCGGGGCCTCCCGCCAGACTCTGAACCAGACTGCACACCGAGACGAAACTCAGTGTAAGCGTCTGATTCTAGTCGCTTCAGCGCCCTCCGTCGTCCAAAACCACCAACGGGGCGTCGCCGAGGCGCTCGCGGCCGCCGAGCCCGTCGACTTCGAGCACGACCACGTAGCCGACGACTTTGCCGCCTGCGCGCTCGATGAGGTTGGTGGCAGCCACGAGCGTGCCACCGGTGGCAAGGACATCGTCGACAAGCACGACGCGCTTCCCCTCAAGCTGCATGCCGTCTTCGGGGATCTCGAGCGCCGCGGTGCTGTACTCGGTCTGGTACTCCTGGGTGATCACCGGCGGCGGCAGCTTGCCCTGCTTGCGGATGGCCAGGATACCAACGCCCATGTCAAAGGCGACAGCGGAGCCGAGCAGGAAGCCGCGGGCATCCAAACCACCGATGAGGTCACCGCCGAGCTGCTTGCTGGCCTCAGCCATTTCGCGGATGACGGCGTTGAGCGCGTCGGCGTCGGCAAGCACCGGGGTGAGATCTTCGAACAACACGCCCTCAGCTGGAAAGTCGGGTACGCGGCGCACCTTATCAGCGAGCGCTTCCTGCGCGGACGAATACTTGTTGTCTGTCTTAGCCATGGGCCGGGGCATCCTCGTTTTCAGAGTGTTGGTACGGAGTGAATTCTGGCAGCGGGAACTACTGCTGCCCACCAGATGACGATGGTATTGCATCCTGCGGCATGATGCGCCATCGGTCCATGTTCCAGCCGATTCCCGCCAGACCGGTGTACGGCACGACGTTGCCCACACCGCGGTTCACAGCGAACGTGCGGGGCTGCGCGGCCAGCGGCACCGAAGGCAGCTGCTCCCACAGCGCGTGCTCCTGGGCGCGCAGGTTGCCCACCTGGTTGCCCTGGTTTGCTGCGGCGGGGTACTCCTTCATCGGGTCGACCGGGCGCAGCAGCGCGTCGACCTCGCCGTCGGTGACAAACTGCATACCCTGTTCGTTGGTGGCAAGGTGCGGCAGATCCGCCAGCGTTTTGCCCTCCCCCGTCACGTCCACGATGTTCACGCCGGCGGGCTCGCAACTGCGGCGCATTGCCTCGACCATCGCGGCCTGGCGGGCATTCGGGTACGGGTACGCCACGCGCACCTCCATCCCGCTCAAAACGCTCGCCTCGTCGATATTGACGTCCATGAACGGCGCCGCCACGTCCTCCACGCGGGAGGTGAGCGGATCGTCTTGCTGCAGCACGTGGACCGGGGCGGGCGGAACCTGCACGCCGGCGTGCTCGCTCGAAACGGCCGCCACGCCGCGAGGGTCAAGGCACCGCGACAGTGCTTGCCGGTTCTCCGGAATGGCCCAGACCCCGGTCTCAGGGAAGGTGAGCATCTCGGAGAGCTGCCCGACCACCGTGGAGATGTCGACCTGGTTGTCCTCGGCGTTCACGTCAAACCACTCCGGGTTCGGGTCGTCCAGGTCTGCGACCTTGAGCCCGCCCCCGCGGTACAGCTCGCCGCTGTCCGCGGTGCCAGGCCAGATAACGAGGTGATCGATCGCCGGCCGGTCGCCGTAGTAGTGCTCGTTGGCAATCAGGTTCACTTCTCCCTGAGCGCCGTAGCTCTCAATCACGTACGGGCCAAAAGAAACCTGAAGTTCCGGATCGAATTGCGCAAAGTCGAACCCGTGGTGCCAGATCAGCGCAATCGGGGCGAGCTGTGCGGGATCCTCGGATTGCAGCGCAGCGTTGAGCTCCTCGACGCTCTTCCCCGCTTTCCGCGCTACAGCGTGCGCGGGCAGCACGGTGCCGGCACCGAAGAGGTCCTGCCACCGGTCCCCGCGGCCCTCCTTGAACACCACGGTGAAGGTCTTACTGCCCGAGGTGCAGTCGAGAGACTCGGTGTCGTCGAAAAGCGGAAGGTGCGACCCGAAGATCTCAGGGTGCTGTCCCGCCGTAAACGCGAGCAGGTAGTCGGTGCACGTCACCGGCGTTCCGTCGGAGAAGACGGCGTTGTCCGAGATGGTGTAGGTTACGCGGCGCTGCGGGCCTGGAAGGGGCTGCGCACTGATCAGGTCCGTGTTCGGGATCATCTCCCCGCCCGGCCCCGGCACGAACACGCCCGGGTACAGACGGCCAGACAGGCGGTGCGCCTGCGTGGACGTGCCTTCGAGGCTGCCGGCGTTGGTGGTGAGGAGCGGACCGGACACCTGGTATCCGAAATGCTGCTCGTCGAGCTTCCCGTTCGGGTCCTCATCACCGCCGCTACACGCCGTGAGCGTCCCCGCCAACAGGCAAGCTGCGCTAAGCGACGCCACCGCGCCTCGGCCCACCTGATGTCTGCGCCGAGTTCCGTCTGTTTTTCGGTGTGTTCTCCCGTGCTGTGGCACTGCGTGACTCTCCTTCTGTCTAGCGCCCCGGCCTCCAGGTCGCAGCCCCGCCCGGCGTGTCGCCGAACGAGTCCGCCCCGGTCCCCTTGCCAGCGGCGTCAGCTTCGCCGGAGGTGCGCTGGGAAATAGATCCGACGGTGCGCTTCCCATGCTCCGCCACAGTTCGCCCAATGCTCTCAGCGCCTTCAGCGCCCTCAGCACCTTCGCCGTGCTCTGCGGTGTCACCGTTGCGGAACGCCTGCACCGCCGCGTTGTGGTCGCGGAACTTCTTCCGGCGCTCGATGAAGGTCACCAGCAGCGAGGTCGCCAGGAACAGCGACGAGAACACGCCTTCAATCACACCGATGAGCTGGATGAGCGCCAGGTCGCGCAGCGTACCCACGCCGAGCATCCACACCGCCACGATCATCAGCGCGATAATCGGCAGTGCGGAAATCACGGTGGTGGAAATAGAACGCATCACGGTCTGGTTGATCGCCAGGTTCGCCTGCTCCGCGTAGGTGGACCTGCGCGAATCAAGGATTCCGGAGGTATTCTCCTTCACCTTGTCAAACACGATGACCGTGTCATAAAGAGAGAAGGTGAGCACCGTGAGCAGGCCGATGATCATCGCCGGGGTGACCTCGAGCCCGAAGAGCGCGTAGAAGCCCATAATGAGGACGGCGTCCACCACGAGCGCGGCCAGTGCGGCCAACGCCATCTCGCGCTGCAGGCGCACTGCCACGTACACGGCCGCGGCGATGACGAACACGAGCATTGCCAGCAGCATGCGCTGAGTAATCGTGTCGCCCCACGACTCGGACACGGTTGAGTCACCGATCGCGTTCGCGGTAACGTCGCCCTTCTCGTCCTTCGGCTGGTACTGCTCAAAGATTGCCTGGCGAGCCTGGTCGATCTGCTCCTGGCTCAGGTGCTCGGAATTGATCTCCAGGGTGCGCGCGTCACCAGCGCCGACGATCTGCGTCAGCTCCGGGGTCACCCCGGTGGCGTCAACAAACGTGTCCTCGACTTCCTCGGCGACGAGGTCGCCAGCGGGCATGGACATCTTCGTGCCGCCCTCAAAGTCGATACCCAGGTTGAACCCACGTGCCAGCATCGCCACGACGGCGACGACCAGCAGGCCGAGGGTGATGGAGTACCAGAGCTTCCGGCGTCCGACGAAGTCGATGGCGCCGTCCTCGGTGTGCAGCCGCTCGCGCCGGTCCATCTGAGCCGCGGGCGCGGTGTTCGCAATAGAACTCGTCATGGTTACTTCTCCTCAGAGTCGTCGCGAGTGGGGGCCAGTTGCTTATCGACGCTTCCCCCGCCGACCTCCACCACCGTCGACCCAGTCGATTCGGCGGCCTTGGTCCGAGCTGTGTCAGTGTCCTTGTCTGTGTCAGTGTCCTTCTTCCTGTTCGCAGTGGCAAACGCCTTGGACATACCGCTGACGGACGGCCTGCCCCAGAACTTACTGCGAGACGCCAGGATGAGCAGCGGCGCGGTGACCAGGAAGGTGACGAGGAGGTCGAACACCGTGGTCAGACCCATGGTGAACGCGAAGCCCTTCACGTCGCCCACAGCCAGGAAGTAGATGATCACCGCGCCGATGAGCGTGACCATGTTGCCGGTCACCACGGTCTCCTTCGCGCGGTCCCAGCCGGACGCTGTGGCGGAGCGGAACGTCTTGCCCTTGCGGACCTCATCCTTGATGCGCTCGTAGATCACCACGAAGGAGTCGGCCGTCGTACCGATACCGATGATCAGACCGGCGATGCCGGACAGGTCGAGCGAGTAGCCGATCCAGCGACCGAGCAGCACCAGGGACCCGTAGACCAGGACGCCGGAGACCGCCAGGGTGGCCAGCGAAATCAGGCCGTACAGGCGGTAGTACGCGAACACGAACAGGGCGACCAGTGCCAAGCCAACCAGGCCGGCGTACAGGCCCGCCTTGAGCGAGGCCAGGCCGAGTGACGGCGGGACGGTCAGCGCGGTGCCGCCCGGCTCGCCGTTTTCACCGGCGAAGGACAGCGGCAGCGCACCGTAGCGGAGGTTGTTGGCCAGCCCCTCGGCCTCTTCCTGCGTGAAGTCGCCGGTGATGGCGGTGGCGGAGCCGACCGGGGTCGCGCCCTGGATTTGCGGTGCGGAGATGACCTGGGAGTCCAGGGTGATAGCGATCTGCTTGCCAATCATCTCGCTGGTCAATGCAGCCCAGGTGGAAGAACCATTGACGTCGCCGTTCTGGCTAAACGCAAAGCTGATCTCCATCTGCGAGCTCTGCGGGTTGTAGCCGCCGGTAATCGGGCGGGCGGTGTCGATCTGCTCGCCAGTCAGGCGCGGACCATCTTCCTCAGTCACGCCCTCAAGCAGCGGTACCTCGCCGAGGAGCAGCGGCTGGCGCGTCGAGGAATCGCAGGCGACCAGGGGACGATCCTCTGCGTCGGTACCCGCGAGCGGGTCGACTTCCTGGGTGGCGCACTTCTGCGACAGGAGGATGAAGGAAGCGAACTGCTTCGTCGGGTCGTCGGACTGGCGGGACTCGCGGAGCATCTCCGTCACCTCGGAGCGGCGGTCGGCAGCCTCAACCGGCCCCTCGGGCTCGGGCAGCGGATCGGCTTCGATCTTCGGCGTATTCGGGTTCGGCTGGCCGTCCTGGCCGCCCATCGACTGGTCGAGGAGCCCTTGCGCCTCTTCCTTCGTCATCACGCCGTACTTGACCCACTCGTTTGCCATGTCCAACACTGCCGGGCCAATTGCGGCGGCATCCGGGGAGGGCATCTCCTCCACCGGGCGGAACAGCAGCTGGGAGGTCTGGCCGATGTTGCGGACCTCGGAGGTGTCGTCGCCGGCGGCGGTGATGACGATCGTGTTGCCGTCCACCACGACGGTCGCGCCGGAGACGCCCATGCCGTTGACGCGGTTCTCCAGGATACGGCGGGCGTCGTTAAGCTGCTCGCGCGTTGGCTCCTCACCCTGCGGAACGAGGGTGACTCGGGTACCGCCCTGCAGGTCAATGCCGAGCTTCGGCGATGCCGACTTGTCGCCGGTAAAGAAGACTAATGCGTACACGCCGATGACGATGAGCAAAAACAGCGCCAGGGCTTTGCCTGGCCACGTACGTTTTGATCTCAATTCGCCGGAACGCCGAGTGTTTGAGGACACTGAGCTGACTCCTCTGCTGTTCTTTGATCTTTGCTGCCCAGGGCACCCGAGACGGGTGTCCGGCACTTGCACAACGGATTATGCTACGGCATTGGGGCAAAAAATTGGTGCCCGACCCCTCCCCCGGTACATGGGAAGCGTCGGGCTGGGTGCCAGGTGCGCTGGGTACTCGGTGTCGGTCGGCACGTCGGCCTGGGTGGAACCCTGCGGGTCCACGCGCTTCATCACGCCCGCGGTTTCCATCGTGGCCACGACGTTCGGGGCCAGTTCCACCCGCAGCGTCTCGCCGTTGTTCTCCACCACGGTGCAGTGGAAACCGGCGACGTTGACAATCCGGTCGCCGGGAGCAATCGAGCGTTGCATCTCTTGCATCTGGCGTTGACGCTTCTTCTGGCTGCGCATCATCAACAGCGACGGCAGCAAGAAGATGGCCAGGACGATGAGGATGTAAACAATTTCCATGCGCCCATTGTTTCATAGGCCGCAGGTGTGCCTACGAGAGGTTGAGTTGGCCCGGCGCTTCCGGAGGCGGCGTGATGCCCAGGTGCTGCCAAGCCGCCGCCGTGGCGACGCGGCCGCGGCCCGTCCGCGCCATCAACCCAGCGCGCACGAGGTAGGGCTCGCAGACCTCCTCGACGGTCGAGGGCTCCTCGCCGACCGCGATGGCCAGGGTGTTCACACCCACCGGCCCACCACCGTGGCCACGGATGAGCGAGTCCAGCACGGCACGGTCGAGGCGGTCAAGGCCGCGCTCGTCCACGTCAAACACCGCCAGCGCCGCCTGCGCGGCCGCGAGGTCCACGTGGCCGTCGCCGTTCACATCGGCCCAGTCCCGCACGCGGCGCAGGAGGCGGTTGGCAATACGCGGCGTGCCGCGCGAGCGCGAGGCGATCTCCACCGCCGCGTCCTCGTCAATGCTCACTCCCAAAATGGAGGACGCGCGGGTGACCACCTTGGTCAGGTCCTCGGCGTCGTAGAACTCCATTTGCGCGGTAAACCCGAAGCGGTCGCGCAGCGGTCCGGTGAGCATTCCGGCGCGAGTCGTCGCGCCGACGAGGGTAAACGGCGGGATCTCCAGGGGGATCGACGTGGCGCCGGGGCCCTTGCCGACGATCACGTCAATCCGGAAATCCTCCATCGCCATATAGAGCATCTCCTCGGCCGGGCGGGCGATCCGGTGGATCTCGTCAATGAAGAGGACGTCGCCCTCCATGAGGTTGGACAGCATCGCCGCCAGATCGCCCGCGCGCTCCAGTGCTGGGCCGGAGGTCATGCGCAGCGAGGTCCCCAGTTCCTGCGCGATGATCATGGCCATCGTCGTCTTTCCCAGGCCCGGCGGGCCGGACAGCAAAATGTGGTCCGGGGTGACGTCCCTGCTGCGTGCCCCAGCGAGGACCAGGCCCAGCTGCTCGCGGACCTTCGGTTGGCCGATGAACTCGCTGATGGATTTCGGGCGCAACGACTTTTCGGCGTCACGCTCCTCGGGTTGCGAAGTGGCGTCGATAAGCGAATTGCCCGGGCGCGCCATGCCGTCCGGGAGGGAAAATTCAGTCTTTTCTACATCCGACATTTGGGCCTCACTTCTTGCCCAGCTGGGTCAGGGCCGCGCGCAGGAGCGCGGAGCTGGCCGCGTCCGGCTGCTCTGCCGCGATCGCGTCAACGACCGGGCGGGCGCTGCGCTCCGGGAAGCCGAGTCCGACGAGCGCCTCGACGACCTGCTCCGTGGCGAACGAGGTTGTTGCGGCGGGGGCGGGTGCCTCCTGCTCGGGAGCAGCCAGGGTGGCAACCTTGTCCTTGAGCTCGAGCACGATGCGGTCCGCCATCTTCTTGCCCACACCGGGAATCGTTTGGATGCGCTTGGCGTTTTGCTCCGCGATGTGGGTGGCCAACTCAGCGGGGCTAAAGACGGAAAGCGCGGCGAGCGCCAGCTTGGGCCCCAGGCCCGTGACGCTTTGCATGCGGTGGAACATCTCGCGCGCATCGTCGTCAGCGAAGCCATAGAGCGTCACGCCGTCGTCTTTGACCACCATGGAGGTGAGCACGCGGCGCTGCTCACCACGGGTCAGCGCGGCCAGCGTGGGTGGGCTTGCCAAGAAGCGGTAGCCGACGCCGGCGCACTCGATGACCGCGTGGTCCAACCCGATCGAGATGACCTCGCCGTTGAGGGAATCAATCATGTCTTCTCCTTTGTCCTTGTGCGCTGCGCCTGGGCCAGCCGCTCAGCGTGCGCGCTCCGTGCGAGCAGCGGGGCCCGCCAGCAGTGGCACACCGCGATAGCCAGCGCGTCTGCCGCGTCCGCGGGCTTCGGCGGCTCCGAAAGCCCAAGGATACGGGTAATCATAACCGTCATCTGCTTTTTGTCCGCGCGTCCGTTGCCGGAAATGGCCTTCTTCACCTCGGAAGGGGTGTACATATGCACCGCGATGCCACGCTCCGCCGCTGCCAGGACGAGAACCCCGACCGCGTGGGCAGTGTGCATGACGGTGGAGACGTTGCCGCGCTCAAAAATACGTTCCATGGCGATCACATCCGGGCGGTACTCGTCCATCCACTCCGAGACCGCACGCGACAGGCGCAGCAGGCGCTCGGAGAGGTCCGCGTTGGACGGGGTGCGCACCACTCCTACCGAGATGGGAAGGATCTGGCGGCCTCGCCCGGCCTGCACCACGGAAAGGCCGCACCGGGTCAGGCCTGGGTCAATCCCCATGACGCGGAGCCCCTCGAGCTGCATTCCAACCTCCCACGAGCAATGAACCATCTAACACAAATGTTCTACCACAGGGCGTCGATAAGCGCGAAAGCCCCGCCGGGCACCCGTACGAGTCGGGCGCGCGGCGGGGCGACGCGGCGGAGGCTAGTCGTCCAGCTGGGCGGCGACCTCGTCGGAGATGTTCATGTTGGTGTACACGTTCTGCACGTCGTCCGAATCCTCGAGCGCATCGATGAGGTTGAGGGTCTTCTTCGCGGCGGCGACGTCGGCGTCGACCTCGATGTCTGCGCGGAAGTCCTGATCCGCACCTTCAACCTCGATGCCCTCAGCCTTGAGCGCGTCGCGCACGGCCTGCGTATCGGAGGGTTCGCAGACGACCTCGAACTCCTCGCCCAGGTCGTTGACTTCCTCGGCGCCAGCGTCGAGCACAGCCATGAGCACGTCGTCCTCGGTCAGCTCGCCCTTCTTCATGGTGACGATGCCGGTGCGCTTGAACATGTAAGCAACGGAGCCGGAATCGCCCATGTTGCCGCCGTTCTTGGTCATCGCGGTACGGACCTCAGTAGCCGCGCGGTTGCGGTTGTCGGTCAAGCACTCGATGAGCAGCGCGATGCCGTTCGGGCCGTAGCCCTCGTACATCACAGACTCCCAGTTCGCGCCGCCAGCTTCCTCGCCGGAGCCGCGCTTGCGGGCGCGCTCGATGTTGTCGCCCGGCACCGAGGCCTTCTTGGCCTTCTTGATCATGTCATCGAGCGTTGGGTTGCCTGCAGGATCGCCGCCGCCCGTACGAGCGGCCACCTCGATGTCCTTGATCAACTTCGCCCACAGCTTGGAACGCTTCGCGTCGTTCGCAGCCTTCTTGTGCTTGGTAGTAGCCCACTTTGAGTGGCCCGACATCTGGCACCCCTTTTTCGTCGCGAGTAGATGAACTTGGCTAAGTATACGTGTCCCCCGCTCACCCCGTTCCGGGGGCCTGCTTGGGGCGCTACATTGGTTCCGGGCGAGGATCCCGCTCGGGCACGGCGTGGGCGCCCTCGCGAAGGTTGCGCGTCAGCCCCTCCTGCACCACCACGGCGACCAGGCGCCCCTGCTGGTCGAAGATGCGGCCGTGGGTCAAAGCCCGGCCGGCGTGCGCAGACGGCGAGATTTGGTCGTAGAGCAGCCACTCGTCGGCCCGGAACGGACGCAGGAACCACACCGCGTGGTCCAGCGAGGCCAGCTGGACTTGGTGGCCGGGGTGCGCGGCGAGTGCCGAGTGCAGCAGCGTCATGTCTGACATATAGGTCAGCGTGCACGCGTGGAACGTGTCCTCGTCCGGCAACCTCCTCGTCGATCGGAACCACACCACCTGTTGGCTCGTGGTGTATTGGTTCGGCGAGTACATCTCCGGCGGCACCACGCGGATGTCCCACTCGTTGAGGTCGTGGCGCGACCCTGGCCCAAGGTTGGGCGCTTTCGTCTCGGCGGGCAGCTCGTCCGGCGCGGGAACCGCGCGCATCTCGTCGGAGTGCTCCGGGCCTTCATCGCCGGCGCGGTGGAAGCTGGCTTGCATGGAGAAGAGCACTTCCCCGCCCTGGAGTGCCTCGACGGTGCGGGTGGCAAAACTGCGGCCGTCGCGCGGGCGGCCGACGCGATACTCGGTTTCCGCGTTCGCGTCCCCGGGGCGCAGGAAGTATCCGTGCAGCGAGTGGACCTTTTTACCCTCCACTGTGCGCGTGGCGGCCACGAGCGCTTGACCAGCGACGTGTCCTCCAAACGTGCGGACGAAATGGTCCGAATGCATTGCCGCACCGCGGAAGGTGTCTGGCTCGTTTCCGTCACATCGCTCAAGATCCAGGATGCGCTGGATGTAGGTCGGGGACTCCGAAAGGTTCGAAAGTGTAGCGCTCATGTGACACGACCTTACGCATTTCGCGCGGGGGCGGGGCCCTCCAGCTCGGTCATCGTTGCGTATTCCGGCAGTGCCGCGGTACCGCCGAGGTGCAGCGCGCGCACAAGTGGACGCAGCCGCAACGCCCGCGTGTCTGACACCGCCTCGTTGTAAAAACGCAGCGCGAGGAAGACGCGGGTCTCCGCGTCACGGAGGGAGTGCGCAACCTCCGGTGCGCTCCCCGCGCACTCTTTCTGCACGCGCGTGAGCGCCACGGACAGCGCGTCCTCCCGCCGGAGACGGTGTGCAATGTCTCGCGGGTCCAGCCGCACTTCCTCCGTTGCCCGCGCCTGATCGCGCAGCGCGGGCAGTGTCGCCGCGACGACAGCGCACCGCCGGTCGAGCGCCGCCTGCAGCGCGTCACGGGTGCGGTCCACCCTCATGTGCAACCGGTCAAGCCGCTGCGCCGTGAAGTACGCCCAGGCAAGGAACGCGGTGACCGCCACCGCAGCGCACACTGCTAGCCAGGTCATCGCACCGACACCTTCTCTGCCGCCCCGGGCCCGACCGGCGCCACCGTCTCGTAGACCGCCATGATCCGATCGGCCACGGTAGCCCAGTCGTACTCGCGGGCTCGCTGCGTGCCGCGCGCAACCAACTGCCTGCGCAGCTGCGGGTTTGCAACGAGCGCGCGAAGGCAGTCTGCGAGCGCGTCCTCGTCGCCGACGGGAAACAGCACCCCTGCGGGGTGCGCAGTATCAGCGCCGCACACGCGCGCGAATGCCTCCAAGTCACTCGCCACCACGGCGCAGCCGGCGGCCATCGCCTCTACCAGCACGATGCCGAAGGACTCCCCGCCCGTGTTTGGCGCGACGAAAATGTCCGCGCGCCCGAGGATCGCCGCCTTTTCCGCGTCGCTCACCGCGCCGACGAACCGCACCCCGGGCACCGGCCGGTGGTGCCCCGCACCCATCACCGTCACCCGTACCGGAAGACCAAGTTTTTCCACACCACCCAAAAAGGTCCCCAACCCCTTCCTCGGTTCATCCAGCCTGCCCAGAAACACGATTTCCACCGCGTCCGTGTCGGCGCTGGCCTTCCACCCGTCCGCCGATTCTCGAGCTCGACGGAACAGCGCCGTATCCACCCCGTTCGGGATGACAATCGGGTCCGTCCCCACCTGCTCCACCTGCCAGCGCCTCGCAAGCTCGCTAACCGCGATCCCGCCGCGGATCTTCTCCAAATTTCCGCGCAGCATGGGCAGCGCGAACCGGAGCGCGTAGGAGCTCCGGGCGGACGCGTGGTAGGTCGCAACAATTGGCCCCCGCGCCAGGCGGGTCGCCACCATGGAGTAGCTGGGAGAGTTCGGTTCGTGCACGTGCAGGACGTCGAAGTTGCCGTTCCGCAGGAATTCTCGGGTCACTCGGCTCACCTGCGGCCCGAAGGCGATGCGCGCCACCGAGCCGTTGTAGCGCAGGGGTACCGCAAGCCCGCCGCGCCTCACCCATGTTGGCAGTGGAGTGCTCGCCGACGCCGGCCCCAGCACCCGCACGTCGTGCCCGCGGGCGCGGAAGACGCGCGCGAGATCGAGCACGTGCGACTGCACCCCGCCGGGCTTGTCAAAGGAATACGGGCAAACCATGCCAATGCGCACTTACGCCTCCCCGCCCTGTGCAATAGGCTCCCGCCGCGGGTGTGCCTGCTTGCGCCACGCCGCATCCGCGGGCCAAATGGGCTGCAGCGCATGCCAATCACGCGGGTGCCGAGCGATGTTCGCGGCGAACACGTCCGCGACCCGCTGCGCGGTGACCGCGAGCCCCTCCTGGCCGGCGCCCGGCGTCGCCTCCGGCACCTCAATGCCGGTGACGCTGAACCCCCATCGCGGCAGCGTCAGGTCTCGCTCGAACCACGAGTGGGCGACACACAGCGCTGCCCCCGTCTCCTGAGCGAGCTTCGCCGGCCCCGCAGGGATGGTGGTTTCCTCGCCGAAAAAGTCAACTGCGATCCCCTTCCCGGTAAGGTCGCGCTCGCCCATGAGGCAGACGATCCCGTTCCCGCGGAGGACCTCTTTCAGCCGTGCAAACGGAGGGCGCTGCCCGCCGGTGAGCGGGAGGACCTCAAAGCCGAGCTGCTCCCGAAAGTCCACGAACGCATCAAACAAGGCCTCCGGCTTGACCCGTTCAGCGACAGTCGTGAATCCCCCGTAGCGCTGCGCTAACCACATGCCGGCCATGTCCCAGTTCCCAGTGTGGGGCAGGGTGAGGATCAAGCCGTGGCCCTTGTCCAGAGAAGCGTCGATAAGCGCCCGCCCCTGCACGCCTGCATCGAGCTCGGCGAGCAGCCCGGGCTGTCCGGCGAGCTGCGGCAAGCGGAACGCCCCGTGCCAATAGCGCGCGTAGGAACGCATCGCATCGCGTACGAGCTCGCGCGTCACGCGCTCGGGGCCGACGACGCGGGTGAGGTTGCGGCGGAGCATCTCCGGCCCCGCCCCGTTGCCGGACGCCCAATCGGCGCCCCGCGCGAACACCCGGCCAGTGACGGATTCGGGCAGCCGTCCCACGAGCTTCCAACCGGCGAGGTACCCCGCCGTCACCGGGTCGAGTACTGCCATCTACGCCCCCGCGGGTGGTGCCAGCTTGCCGTCGGACTTGGGGTCGCGCGCCGCGTACAGCAGGCGCTGGCCCACCGTGAATACGGAGCCGACGAGGAGGACCCACAGCGACACCTCGATGGCGTGGTGCACGCCGAAGCCCTCGAGGAAAAGCCCCGCCAGGGCGATGATGAGCCGTTCGGGGCGCTCGATGAGCCCACCGACGATGCGCAGCCCGCCGGCCTCTCCGCGCGCCTTGACGTAACTAATCACCTGCGAGAGCACCAGCACGGCAAGGCAGACGGCCACATTGTACGGCTGCGCGTTGTCCACGTAGATGAGCCACATGGCGATGGCGGCGAAGAGCGCACCGTCCGTGATGCGGTCGCAGCTGGCGTCCAGCGTCGCCCCGAACGCGGTGCCCCCGCCGCGCAGTCGCGCCATCGTGCCGTCGACCATGTCGAACGCGGCGAAGAAGATAGACAGCAACGCAGCCCAAACGAGGTGGCCGGTGGGGATGAGCACAACGGAGGCGAGCACGGTCGCCGCGGTGCCCACAAGCGTGGTGACGTTTGGGGTCATCCCGACCTTGAGCAGCGCCTTGGCAACCGGTTTGACCACCACGGCAGCGGGTTTACGCCCGTGGACGCTCAGCATCGTCGCCTCCTTCCGGCGCCTCGGCGGAGTCGGTGTCGCGCTCGAGCGCCACCCAGGCGTCCGCGAGGACTGCGCGCGTCTCGCGCAGCAGCTGCGGCAGCACCTTCGTCCCGCCGATCACAGTCATAAAGTTCGAGTCTCCCGCCCACCGCGGAACCACGTGCAGGTGCAGGTGATCGCTCACCGATCCGCCCGCCGCCTTGCCCAAGTTCAGGCCCACGTTGATGGACTCCGGGTTGGACACGGACTTGAGCGTGCGGATGGCGCGCTTGGCAAACACCATCAGCTCCGCAGTTTCCGCGTCGGTCAGCGCCTCAAGCGCCGCAACCTTGCGGTACGGCACCACCATCAGGTGGCCCGCGTTATAGGGGTAGAGGTTGAGCAGCGCGTAGACGGTTTCACCACGTGCGATGATCAGCCCGTCCTCGTCGCTCCCCTTCGGGATCTCCACGAAGGGGTCCGCGCTGCGCTCCGGCATCGCTGCAATGTAGTTGGACCGGTACGGGGCCCAAAGTCGCTGCAGCCGGTCCGCGTCGCCGGCTCCCGAGTCCACGTAGTCGCGCGGGCTCGAGCTTGCCGACGCCACGTCGTCCCTACCCTCGGCGCGCTGCAATGGCTTCCTCGCTCGGCTGCGCATTGAGCTTCTCAGCAACCCAGTTGGTAATCAGCTCGACGGCCTCGTCCACCGGCACGCCGTTGACCTGGGTGCCGTCCAGGAAGCGGAAGCTGACCGCGCCGGCCTCCACGTCCCGTGCGCCAGCGAGCAGCATGAAGGGCACCTTTCCGGTGGTGTGGGTGCGGATCTTCTTCTGCATGCGGTCGTCGGAGTGGTCGACCTCAGCCCGGATCCCGGACTCGCGCAGCTTGCTCACGATGCCCTCCAGGTGGTCCGCAAACTCGTCGGCCACGGGAATGCCCACCACCTGGTGCGGTGCGAGCCAGGCGGGGAACGCACCGGCGTAGTGCTCGAGCAGCACGCCGAAGAAGCGCTCGATGGAGCCGAAGAGCGCGCGGTGGATCATCACCGGGCGGGTCTTAGCGCCGTCCGGGCCCGTGTACTCCAGGTTGAAGCGCTCCGGCAGGTTGAAGTCCAGCTGCACGGTGGACATCTGCCAGGTGCGGCCGATGGCGTCGCGCGCCTGCACGGAGATTTTCGGGCCGTAGAAGGCCGCGCCCGCCGGGTCCGGGACGAGCTCCAGGCCAGACTTCTCCGCCACGGAGCGCAGGATGTTGGTGGAGCGATCCCAGATGTCGTCGTCGCCGATGTACTTCTCCGGGTCCTTGGTGGACAACTCCAGGTAGAAGTCATCAAGGCCGTAGTCCTTGAGCAGCGAGATGATGAACTCCAGGACGCTGGTCAGCTCCTCTTCCAGCTGGTCCTCGGTGCAGTAGATGTGGGCGTCATCCTGCGTGAAGCCGCGCGCACGGGTCAGGCCGTGGACCACGCCGGACTTCTCGTAGCGGTAGACGGTGCCGAACTCGAACAGGCGCAGCGGCAGCTCGCGGTAGGAACGGCCGCGGGAGTCGAAGATGAGGTTGTGCATCGGGCAGTTCATCGGCTTGACGTAGTAGTCAACGGCCTGCTTGGTCACATTGCCATCCTCGTCGACTTCGCCGTCGAGCTGCATCGGCGGGAACATGCCGTCCGCGTACCAGTCCAGGTGGCCCGACTTCTTGAACAAGTCGCCCTTGGTCACGTGCGGGGTGTTTACAAAGGAGTAACCGGCCTTCAGGTGGCGCTGGCGCGAGTGCTCTTCCATCACCATGCGGACGATGCCGCCGTCCGGGTGGAACACCGGCAAGCCGGAGCCGACCTCGTCGGGGAAGGAGAACAGGTCCATCTCGTTGCCCAGGCGGCGGTGATCACGTTTCTCCGCCTCCTCCAGCATGGTCATGTACTCGGCGAGCTTCTCCTTGGACTCCCAGGCGGTACCGTAGACACGCTGCAGGCCAGCGTTCTTCTGGTCGCCGCGCCAGTACGCCGCAGACGAGCGGGTCAGCGCGAAGGCCGGGATGTACTTGGTGGTGGGCACGTGCGGGCCGCGGCAAAGGTCAAACCACTCGACATCGCCCGTGCGCGGGTTGACGTTGTCGTAGTGCGTCAGCTCGCCCGCCCCGACCTCGGTCGCCTCGTCCGAATCCGGGTCAACGTTGCCCTTGTCCTGGATCAGCTCGAGCTTGTAGGGCTCGTTCGCGAGCTTTTCCGACGCCACGTCAGTGGACTCGTACACCCCGCGGACAAACTTCTGGCCCTGCTTGATGATCTTCTTCATCCGCTTTTCCAGCTTCTTCAAGTCCTCCGGCGTAAAGGGCTCGGCAACGTCGAAGTCGTAGTAGAAGCCGTCATTGATCGCCGGACCGATGCCCAGCTTGGTGCCCGGAAACTCCGCCTGCACGGCCTGCGCGAGTACGTGCGCGCACGAGTGGCGGATCACCGAGCGACCCAGCTCAGTGTTGGCGGGGACCGGCGTGAAGGTGGCGGTTTCGGACGGAACGTGCGAGAGGTCCTTGAGCTCCCCCGCCTCGTCCTGGACAACAACGATGGCGTTGTCGCCCTTGTTGGGCAGGTCTAGCTCGCGCATTGCGGCACCGACCGGGGTCCCAGCGGGGACCTCGAAGGGGGCGAACTCTACCTGCACATTCTCATCGGCCTCATCGGCTACGTCGGTTACATCGGTGGCCATTGGCGCTCCTTTGCGCGTCAAAGGGGTCCGCCATACCTGGACGCACCCCACGTGTTCGTTCCGTCCTGCGCCGGGCACAGCGGGCCCGGCACATCGTTGGTAATACTACCCCGCCGGGGTTGGTTGGACTGGGTGGGTGGGGTGCGAGTGGGCGTCGATAAGCAAACTAGCCCTGGAGCAGGCCCTGACCCCAGTACTCGCCCGCCGCCGTGCCGCGCGGGATGTAATAGACGGCAGAGCCGATGTGGGTGATCCACTCGTTGAGGCGGTCCGCCTCATCGAGGTGAGTGAGCAGCGGGGTGAAGCTCGCGTCCGGGTCCTGCTGGTAGGCCATGAAGATAAGGCCGACGTTGGAAAGCTCGGTGGCACCCGGCTCCGGCGGCAGGCTGTAATTGTATGGGCGGCGCAGGATTTTGGCGCCGGTGGCGCGGGCGCGGGCCATGTGCGAGTTCGGGTCGATCACCGGCAGCCCGTAGGCGTCTCGAGCCTGAAGGTCGGGCTCGGTGAACTCGTCGCCGCCGGTCAGCGGAGCACCAGTGGCTAAAGTGCGGCCGACGACCTCTTCGCGAGAGCGGCGGTCCAGCAGCTCCCAGGTGTCAAGGTGCATCGCAATCCTGCGCACCACCAGCGAGGTCCCACCCGCCAGCGGGCCTTCGTTGATCCACACCTGCTGCGCGAAATCCTCGTCGGTGCGCGGGTTCACGGTGCCGTCGACCTGGCCGAAGAGGTTGCGCGGGGTCTCGCCTTCCGGCGTCGCCCCGTGCGCGTTGACAAACCCTTGCTGCACCCAGGCGGTACGCACGTAATCTACGCCGGCGCGCGTCATGTGCCGCATCGCCCACGCGCCCATCACCGGGTCGTCGCAGCAGATCTGGAGCACCAGATCAGTCTGCCCCCACTGTGGGTCGAGCTGATCGCGAGACAGCGCGGGGATGCCGTGAAGCCATGCGGGCGCGACATGCGGCGCCGCGACCTGGAAGATCCGCGGACCAAACCCGCAGGTGATGGTGAGGTTCGCCGGCCACGTGGTGAGCTCCGGCTCGAGGCTTCCCAGCGGGTTTTGCCCCGCGGTCAGCCGCCGCGCGTCCTCCGTCCACAGGCGCATGAGCCGCACGATTGCCTTTGCGTCCACGCCCTGGTTCAAGCGGAAACCAATGAGGTTCAGGCTCGCCTGCGCGGGCTGTTGCACGCCTGCCTGGTGCGCGCCGTCGAAGGCAATGGAGGCGCTGCGCAGCGGGAGTTCCTGCGGCGCAGCGCCCGGTTGCTCCGCGCATGAGGAGAGCATGCTTAACGACGTCACACCGACCCCTCCCGCGCCCGCCGCCAAGAATCCGCGCCGAGATACCTCCATCGTCGTGCCTACCCCTTCTTGCCTAGTGACTGTCCGCGTGCTCGTGGGCGGTTATCTCGCCGCCGTCGCCGTACTCCTCGCCACCGGGCAGCATGGAGCGCACGGCCACGCCTTGGACAACGATGCCCTGCTCGCTCCCCTCCGCGTCGGACGTTTCGAAAAACACATCCACCGTGTCACCTGCAGCGATCTCGGGCGCATACCCCATGATCATGAGGTGATCGCCGCCGGGCGCGAGCTCATCGGTCCCGCCTGCCGGAATCGTGATGCCGCCCTCCTTCTGCTGCATCGTCCCGTCGACGGTCTCGTGGATCTGGTAGTCGGCTTCCCCCAAGGATGTAGAGAACCCAGTGATCGTGATGTCGTGGTCAGCAGTGTTGTGGATGGTGCCAAAGATCGCAGTCATTTCCGAGCCCTCGGCGCCATCGGCCGCCGCCTTCGCGCGCACCGTCGCGTCCTCGAGTTTGATGTCGCCCGCGCCCTGCAGCTGTGCTTCGGCATCATTCGCTGTGCTCGACTCATTCACCTCGCTCGAAGCAGCAGTCGCACTTGGCTGCGTCGAGTCCTCCTGATTGGAGGGGCTGCAGCCCGCAACTCCGAGGGCGGTCGCCGCGACAAGCGCGGTCACTATTGTGCGGGTGATCTTCATCGTCTGCTCCTTATCGCTTTTCGCTTGTCGACGCCGCGCCGTCATCATTCAACGCACGGAACTTCCGGGACTTCGCCAGCGCGGCGACGGCGGCACCAGCGCAGACGAGCACGCCGAGCAGGATGCCCAGAATGGTCAGCAGGCCCGAATTGCCGCCCTCTTCGTCGGCGGCTTCGGTGTTGTCGGCGTTGTCTGCGGCGTCGGACGCGCCCGGCTCGAAAGTGAAGCTGGACATCCCCTTCGTCGAGTGACCATCGGAGGAAATGATCTGGTAGCCGACCGTGTACTCCCCCGGCTCGGCGTTGGATTCAACCTCGTCGGGGACGTCGATGGTGACAACGCGACCGTCGATCTCCGGCTCGCCGGTAAAAAGCACCTCGCCATCCGACGCGCGGGAAAGCGCAACGGTGTTGAAGCCCTCCTGCGGCTGCCCCGAGAACTCCAGCGAGATGGTGTCGGGGAACGCTTGGACCGTGGACTCGTTGTCTGGAGTGCCGCTGATCACAGAGTCATGCGCATAGGCGGTTGGCGCTGCGAGCGCCAACGTTCCGATGACAGCGGCGGTGGCTGCAATGGTGCGTTGCATAAATTGAGCTCTCCTTTTCAACGTCACGTGAACGTAACGGGTTGTTTACATTCTTGGGAGAGTAGTCGCACAGTGCTGCACTAGAGTTCCCGGCACCCCAACTTTCGGTTGATATACCCCAATGCGGGGCTAAGGATCCACAGCGCCAGCAGCGGCAGACCGAAGCCGAGCGCAGATGCGGCGCACTTGCCCTCGTCGATTTCCACAAGTCGAGGCGACGCGAAAACCCCGGCGAGAAAACATCTCGCCGGGGCGCAATCTGTGGTCCTAGCTGGGATCGAACCAGCGACCTTTCCGGTGTGAACGGAACGCTCTTCCACTGAGCCATAGGACCGAACGAGTTGATACTTTACAACGCCACCCCGCGATTCCACGAATCCGCAGGACACAACACACTTCAGCACGCCTATCCCCCTCACGGAAGTGTGGGGATAGCGGTAGCGTCGATAAGCGAAGGGGCGGGCACGTCAAACGACAACGATGTAACTCAGAGATCGACTCAGCGACATCGGAAATCGGGGCATGACCTCACGATTTGGACTATGATTGCCAACCGGTTAATGTTTTATCTCGCACCACGCAGTGCTGGTCACGATGTTGACAGGCAATAAGGTGCGTGCGGATGTAGCGCAGTTGGTAGCGCATCACCTTGCCAAGGTGAGGGTCGCGAGTTCGAGTCTCGTCATCCGCTCCAATCCCGTAAGGGATGAGCGCGATTAGCTCAGCGGTAGAGCACTACCTCGACACGGTAGGGGTCACTGGTTCGATCCCAGTATCGCGCACAGAGTCTTCATAGCAAGACTCGGGGCAAGCTCATGTTTGCCATGCGGATGTAGCGCAGTTGGTAGCGCATCACCTTGCCAAGGTGAGGGTCGCGAGTTCGAGTCTCGTCATCCGCTCCAAGTACATACGGGTACTTTGGAGGAAGCTCCAAGGTGGATTGGTCGAGTGGTTAGGCAACGGTCTGCAAAACCGTGTACACGGGTTCGATTCCCGTATCCACCTCCAAGCTGGAAACAGCCCGCGCGATTAGCTCAGCGGTAGAGCACTACCTCGACACGGTAGGGGTCACTGGTTCGATCCCAGTATCGCGCACAAAGTCTTCGCAAGAAGGCTTGTGGCAAGCTCACGCTTGCCCCGCGGATGTAGCGCAGTTGGTAGCGCATCACCTTGCCAAGGTGAGGGTCGCGAGTTCGAGTCTCGTCATCCGCTCTACGCAACACCGTCGGGTTCTTCCCCGGCGGTGTTTTTGCATGTGCCCCTGCTTCTTTATGCTGGCATGCATGAAGCAGACACCGTTCACCACCGCCGACCTGCTAGGCCCCACGCTCCCACCCGCCGAGCGCGAGCTGAGGCTGATCGCAGTAATGTCACTGTCCGGCGCCGCCGCCGTCGAAGGCACCTCCGAATCGCTCGGTAACGACATCGATGCGGCCCTCCTCACCACGGTCCGCGCATGGTCCGACGTCGTCCTCGTCGGCGCCGGCACGGCCCGCGCCGAAACCTACTCCGGCGCCAAGTGCAGCGAGTCCGAGCGAGACAAGCGGGTCGCCCGCGGCCAAGCCCCCGTCCCCCCTATCGCGGTGCTCACAAAATCCTTCGACTTTGACCCGTCCTCGCAGCTATTCACCGACACCGAAGTGCCGCCGGTCTTCCTCGCGCCGCAGGCCTCCCTCGACGATCCGGGCCTCGCCAGCGCGCGCCAGAGGCTTCTCGACGCCAACGCGCAGCTCATCTCCACCGGCGACGGCTCCGCACACGCCATCATCGATGCCCTCCACACCCGCGGTTTCAACCGCATTACCTGCGAGGGCGGACCGGGGCTGTACGGAACCCTCCTCGCGGCCGGCCTCGGCGACGTCCTCCACCTCACCATCGACCCGCTCGTCCACGGCAACGTCGAAACCACGCTCTTCGGCGCCGGCGGCAACTACAACGCGCGTCTCGCCCTGGAAGACGTGCACACGAGCGACGATTCCGTCATGTTTTGCCGCTACCGTCGCACTGACCAATAGCCGCACCGGCGATACCGGAAACGCGCACCCGGTTCGGTACGGTAAATCGCGTGACTACCACGCTTCACCCCTCCCCCAGCTGGCAGCAGCGGATCAACGCACTGTGGACCTCGCCCGCGCCGCGCCCAACCGCGGCCGCCGCGCCGCGCAGCAGCACCGGGGACCTTCACTCCCCCTCCGCCCGCGCTGTAACGGCCGCCGCGTGGTCGCTGGCCATCCTGCTCATCGTGCACCGGCTTGTCGTGCTCGCCCGCGAGGGCTCACCCACCGACGACTTCACCACCGTGTGGGCGGCAACGCACCGCTTCATCCAGCGGGTCCCGGTCTACAACGAGGTCTACCACTACGTGGACCCGCATTACCTGTACAACCCTGGCGCGACGCTCCTGCTCTCCCCGCTCGGATTGGCGGACTCGCCAGACACCGTGCGCCCCTGGTTCATTCTGGCCAACGCGCTCGCGATCATCGGTGCGCTCGCCTGGTGCACCCGTCTTGCGGGTGGCCGGCTCACCGGACCCGTGTTCCCCGTCGCGCTCGCGGCGGCGTTTGCGACGGAGTCGGTGACCAACACGCTGGTCTTTTCCAACATCAACGGCATCCTCCTGTTGGCGCTCACCGCGTTCCTGGCCAGCTACCGCGCCCGCCGCTTCCTCGTCGCCGGGGTTGTCCTCGGCCTGGCCATCCTGATCAAGCCGATGTTCGCCCCGCTTCTCGTCCTGCCGCTCATGCAGCTGCGTTTCAGGGCCGTGGCCGCAGGAATCGCGGTGCCAGCCCTCCTGAATGTAGTGGCCTGGCCGCTTACTCCAGGCGCCAGCGACTATCTGACCAAGCTCGTGCCGTACCTAGGCATCACGCGCGACTACGCAAACTCCTCGCTCGCGGGCTTCGCCGTTTACTTCGGCATGCCCGCCTGGGCGCACGGTCTCCTCTTCGTCGTGCTCGGCGCGGCCGTCGCGGCCGGAGTTCTGGGCCTTGCGCGCTGGCGTTTTAGCGACGAATGGCTCTGGCTCACGTGTTCCACCGCCGTGCTCCTCGCCGGGGTGTGCCTGCTCAGCTCGCTCGGCCAGGCGTACTACTCAATGATGCTCTTCCCCGCCGCGTTTACGGCGCTGCACCGCGCCAGCCCGTTCCACATCGCCGCGCCGTGGGCGGGCCTGCTTCTGTGCGTCAGCCCGCTCCAGTTCAACAGCACCGTCATCGGGCCGGCCGGCCGGTGGCTCAACACATTCCTGCCCACCGCGGGTTGGGCAATCTTCATCGTGGCAATCGCCGCTTGGGTAATCTCAGTGCTAACGCGTAGTCTGCCAGCAGCACCGGCACAGGAGCTACACAAGCCGGGCAAGACACCGGAGGCACAGGAGGCACAGCATGACTGAAAACAGCAACGATTACAGCGCTTTCACTGAGGACGATTGGAAGGCAAAACTCTCCCCCGAGGAGTTCTACGTCCTGCGCCAGGCTGGCACCGAGCCCGCGGGCGTCGGCGAATACACCAACACCACCACCGAGGGCATCTACCGTTGCCGTGCCTGCGGCGCGGAGCTGTTCCGCTCCACCGAGAAGTTCGACGCGCACTGCGGCTGGCCGGCGTTCTTCAGCCCGCTCGCGGGTGATGCGATCATCGAGCACGAGGACCGCTCGCACGGCATGGTCCGCACCGAGGTGCTCTGCGCCAACTGCGAGTCCCACCTCGGCCACGTCTTCGCCGGCGAAGGCTTTGACACCCCCACCGACCTGCGCTACTGCATCAACTCCATCTCGATGACGCTCGACGAGCGCAAGTAAAACGCTTCTCGACGCCACGTGGACCGCGGCGTCTGCAACGGGGCGTCGACAAGCGTGCTCTGCTTAGGGCAGAATCTTGATGATCTCGCCAATGTCCGCGACGCGGCGACCCGTCTGGAACGGGATCTCCTCGCGCACGTGAAGGCGCGCCTCGGTGTAGCGCATCTTGTGCATGAGGTCCTCGATGCGCTCCAGGCTGGGCGCCTCGAAAGCGAGCATCCACTCGTAGTCACCCAGCGTGAACGCCTCAACCGTGTTCGCGCGGACATCGGCGAAGTCGCGCGCGGCTTTGCCGTGGTTGGCCAGGATGCGGCGGCGCTCCTGCGGGTCCATGATGTACCAGTCGTAGGAGCGCACGAACGGATACACGGTGATCCAGGCCTCTGCCTCCTCGCCCATGATGAAGCTGGGCAGGTGGGATTTGTTGAATTCAGCCGGGCGGTGCAGGCCGTTGCCCAGCCACGAGACCTCGAGCAGCTGGCCGAGGGCGGTGGTGCGCCGGAAATCTGCCAGCGCCTTCTGCAGGTACTCAAACTCCTCGGCGTGCCACCAGATCATGAAGTCGGCGTCGGCGCGGATGCCCGTGTTGTCGTAGATCCCGCGTACGACGACCTTGCCTTCCGCCTCAAGGTCCGCAAAGAAGCGCTTCGCTTCCGCGGTCAGCTCCTCGCGCTCGGAGCCGAGAGCACCGGGGATGGCGCGGAACACCGCAAACTGGAGGTAGCGCTGAACGGAGTTCAGTGCGTCGAAATCAAGCTTGGCCATAGGTTTGTATCCTTTCTTCGGCCCGGGCGGGCCAGATCAACCGAAAGTCGTAAGGACAGTCTACGCGCCGTCGGCACGCGCCCCGGCGTTCGGCGCGCCTCCCACCCGCGGGCCGCTACGGTAGCTACGTTGAACCCTGTGATGAATTCGGACAACTCCTCCAACACGGGCGACGGCACACCCGCCCCGCACAGCGACACCGCCTCCCTGCCCGCAGATTTCTCTGCTGCGGTGGAGTCTATGCACGCTGCGAAGCTGCGGCCGGAAGTCACCCTCGGCACCATCCGACCACCCCAGCGGCCCGCGCCATACAGCCACGCCGTCGGGCTTGAGGTCGACCGCTCCGGCGACGAGGCCGGCACCGTCCCCACAGACAGCGAGGGCGACGCGTTCGGCCGCCTCATCCTGCTGCACTCCCCGGACGCCGAGGAGGCGTGGGAGGGGTCCATGCGCCTCGTGGCCTACATCCAGGCCGACATGGACGACGCGGTCGCGTCCGACCCGCTGCTTCCGGACGTCGCATGGCAGTGGCTCAACGAGTCGCTCGCCGAAGCCGGCGCGGGCTACACCAACCTCGGAGGCACCGTCACCTCCACGGCCTCCGTCCGCTTTGGCGAGATCGGCGGCCCGCCGCGCGCCTACCAGCTGGAGATGCGCGCCTCCTGGACCGCCGAGGGCATCGACCTCTCGGGCCACGTCGAGGCGTTTGCCAAGGTGCTCGCGCACGTCGCGGGCCTGCCGCCGGAGGGTGTCACCGCGCTGGGTGCACGCAAGTAGTTCGCCCCGTGTGTGAAAAGGTGAATTACAGGCTCGTCGATACGCCCACCGGCTTCCAGGAGGCGGCCGAGGCGCTGGCGGCAGGCCGCGGGCCGTTCGCCGTCGACACCGAGCGGGCCTCGACGTTTCGCTACGGCGACCGAGCATTCCTTATCCAGGTGCAGCGCGAAGACGCCGGCACGTTTCTCATTGCGCCCGAGGGGCACCGCGACGACGCCACCCGCGCCCTCTCACCGGTGCTGAACGGTGAGACGTGGATCCTCCACGCCGCCGCGAGCGACCTGCCCTGCCTGTCCGAGCTGGGCCTGTGCGCCGGCAGCCTGTTTGACACCGAGGTTGCCGCACGCATCGCCGGATACCAGCGCCCCAACCTGGCCAACATGGTCGAGCGCATCTGCGGCGTGGTGCTGGAGAAGGGCCACGGGCGCGAAGACTGGTCCAAGGTACCGCTGCCCCGAGAGTGGCAGGACTACGCGGCGCTCGACGTGGCCTACCTCACCGATTTGGCCGACGGGCTCGCCGAGGAGCTCGCGCAAACCGGCAAGCTCGAGTTTGCGGAGCAAGAGTTTGCGTACATCCTGGACACCTCCTCCTCGCCCCGCACTGGCACGGGCTCCTGGCGCGACCTGAAAGGAGCCTCGCGGATCAGCAGCGCGCTCAGCATGCAGCTTGCCAGGGCGCTGTGGACTGCGCGCGAGGCACAGGCGAAGCGCTCCGACCGCTCTCCGTCCAACATTCTGCAGAACCGCGTGCTTGTCGACATCGCACTCGCCCAGCCGACCACCATCCGCGACGTCATGGCCGTCCCGGGGTTCCCCCGTCGACGCAAAGACCTCGCCGCTGCCTGCCTGGATGTGATGGCGGAGGCGCGCGAGCAGGACCGCTCAACGTGGCCGACCCGCCCGAAGTCAGCGCCGACGGACGTCCCCTCCAAGTCGACCATGCGCCGCGAGTACCCTGCGCTCAGCGAGGCGCTCGAGGCCGCCCGGGACGAGGTAGCGGACCTCGCCGACGCGCTGAACATGGAGGCGAGCACCATCGCCACCACGAAGCTGCTGCGCGCAGCGGTGTGGAAGGCGTCGCACTCGCTGCACCCCTGGGATGTGCGGCGGGCTCAGCAGGAGCTCAGTGAGCTCGGCGCGCGGCCCTGGCAGTGCGAGCTCGTCGCGCCGATCATCGCGGCCGCGGGGCTTTCCGCCGCCGACGAGTAGGAGCGGCTAGTTCTCCCGGTCTGCGAGGTCAAGCGCCCATGTGCGCACTTGCTCGGTCGCAGACTCCGCATCCAGGCCGTACTCCGCCAGTACCTCATCACGCGACGCGTGCTTGGGGTACACGGACGGGAATGCCAGCTGGCGCAGCGGCGTATCAATCTCCGCGGCGTGGAGCGCCTCCGCGACGGCAGAACCCACGCCGCCGCGCATCACCCCGTCCTCGTACACCACCACCAGGTCCGCCGAGGCAGACATATCGATGAGCTCCGGCGCGACCGGAACGACCCAGCGCGGGTCCACGACCGTGACGCTGATGCCGTCGCCGGCGATGGCGTCCGCGACCTCGAGCGCCGGGCCCGCGAACGTGCCGACAGCGACGAGGAGAACGTTGAGGACGGAGTCATCGTCGCGGTCAAGCGTGGTGCGCAGCACATCGACCGTACCGCGGCGCTCCTTTGCCTCGATGTCAGCGCCGACCTTGCCCTTCGGGAAGCGGACGACGGTAGGGCCGTCGTCAACGCCGAGCGCTTCGTGGAATTCTTCGCGCAGCCGTGCCGGGTCGCGCGGCGCGGCGATGCGGATGCCCGGGACTATCGACGCCACCGAGAAGTCCCACACCCCGTTGTGGCTCGCACCGTCCGAGCCGGTCACGCCGGCGCGGTCGAGGACCACCGTGATGGGGAGGTGCAGCAGGCCGGCGTCCATCAACAGCTGGTCAAAGGCGCGGTTGAGGAAGGTGGAATAGACGGCCACCACCGGGTGCATCCCACCGAGCGCGAGACCGGCGGCGGAGGTGATCGCGTGCTGTTCCGCGATGCCCACGTCGAAGAAGCGATCCGGGAACTCCTCGGCGAACGGCTGCAGGCCGGTCGGCCCCGCCATCGCCGCCGTGATGGCAACAACGTCGTCGCGCTCGTGGCCGGCTCGCAGCAGTTCCTTGGTAAACACGGAGGTCCAGCCGGGAGCGGACTTGGCCAGCGACTCGCCTGTCACCGGATCAATCACGCCGGTGGAGTGCATCTGATCCGCCTCGTTGTTCACGGCCGGGGCAAAGCCGTGTCCCTTCTCCGTCACCACGTGAACGATCAGGGGGCCATCGTAGCGCTGCGCGTAGTGGAACGCGCTGAGCAGCGCCTTGAGGTCATGGCCTTCCACCGGGCCGACGTACTTCATGCCCAGGTCCGGGAACATCTCCGTGGGCAGCACCTGGTACTTCACGCCTGCCTTGAGCGCGTGGAGCGCTTCGAACGTCCGCTCCCCGACCCAGCCCATAGACTTCAAGGTCTTCTTGCCGGACTCCATGACTTCGTCGTAGCCCGGCTGCATCCGCAGCGCTACGAGCTGGTCGCGCAGTTTGGACAGGTTGTTTGCAAAGCCGCCGATGGTTGGCGAGTAGGACCGCCCGTTGTCATTGACCACGATGACCACGTTGCGGTTGCCCGCCGCGATGTTGTTCAGCGCCTCCCAGCACATGCCGCCGGTGAGCGCGCCGTCACCCACGACGGCGACCACCTTGTCGTCGCCGTGGCCGCTGAGCTCCTTGGCCTTGGACAGGCCGTCCGCGTAGGACAGCGACGCGCTGGCGTGCGAGGATTCCGTCCAGTCGTGCTCCGACTCAGCACGGTCGGTGTATCCGGAGAGCCCGCCTCGCTTACGCAGCGTGTCAAACTTGTCGGCGCGGCCGGTAAGGATCTTGTGCACGTAGGACTGGTGCGAGGTATCAAAAATGATCGGGTCCTGCGGCGAGTTGAACACAGAGTGCAGCGCCAGCGTGAGCTCGACAACACCGAGGTTCGGCCCGAGGTGCCCGCCGGTGGCGGAGACCTTAGCAATCAGCAGCTCACGGATCTCCTCCGCGAGCGCGTCAAGTTCCTCCACCGACAGCTTTTTCACGTCGGTTGGCGATGTGATTCCCTCGAGCATTCCCACTGTTGTCAAGCTCTCCTTCGTCTCGCCGGTATTCCCCGCCATGTTACACCGTGCCGCCACGCTGCCCTATCCTTGCAGCGCTCACGCCCGGGGCGTCAGGAGGACGACGGTTTCGAAGTGGTGGGTGAGCGGGAAGGCGTCGATAAGCATCATGCGCTCGACGCGGTACCCGTGCTCGCCCCAGGTGCCCAAATCGCGCGCGAGTGTTGCGGGATCGCAGCCGATGTGGATGACACGTGGTGGCGCGGCCTGAGCCACCGCGCCGACGACCTCGGCTCCCGCGCCGGATCGCGGCGGGTCGAGCACTACGAGCGCTGGGCTGGGCAGCTTATCGACGCTCACCTCCACCCGAGCATTCCGCACCCGCACATCCAGGTCCGCAAGCCCCGGCTGCGGCGTCCCGGTCGCCGCCGGCGAGTAGTCCACGGTCTCGACGCGGCCCCCACCCAGCGCGCGACTGATCGCGGGCGCGAACATGCCGACGCCGCCATAGAGATCCCAGCCAACAGCACCGGGAGCGTTGGCAGCCTCGCCCCACTGCGCAACGATGTCGGCGTACGCCTGCGGTGCCGCGGTGTGCGCCTGCCAAAAGGCGGTGGCTGGGAAGGTGAACTCGCGGTCGTCGACACGCTCGGTGACCATCCCGGTACCCTCCACGACAGTGTCGATTGTCTCCGCGCGGCGCCCGCGCTGCACCTTTGCCGTCTCCACGACGTGCCGGGCTCCAGTGGAATCGATCACCGCGATGACCTCGGCTCCCGGAGTGAAGCGGCGACCGCCGGGGCCGACGAGGCCGTCGAGCAGGCCGGGCACCATCTGGGCACAGGGGAACTCGGTTACCAGCTCGGTGGAACGCAGCTTGCGCAGGCCGGCGCGGCCCTCGCTATCCACGCCCAGCCGGGCGCGGGTGCGCCAGCCGTGGTCGGGCGCGAGCGCGGTTTCCTGAAGATCACTGTCGGCTTGGAACCCGTCGAGCACCCCGGATCGCTTCGCCAGGGTACGCAGCTGGCCGACGAGCACCTCACGCTTCAGCTCGCGCTGCGCGGGAGCTGTCACGAAACCGAAGTCGCAACATCCGGCCCCGTGCGCCGCAGCCTGGCACACCTGGCGGGTGCGCTGCGGGGATGGCTCGAGGACCTCGACGAGGTCTGCGCGCGCCCACCGCTTTTTCACCTTGGTGGGCCGGGCTTCGACGCGGTCGCCGGGGATTGCGCCGCGGACGAACACCACACGTCCGTCGGGCGCGTCGGCGATTCCCTCCCCTCCGTGCGCCATTGCGCGGACGGAGACCTCGAGGGTCTCGCCTACCTCAAGTGCCCCGGTTCCCGAGTCTGCCATGCGTGGAAACTACTTATCCTTGTTGAACTGGTTGTTCTGGTCGATGATCTGCTTGAGCGCGTCGCTGAGCAGGTTCGGGTTGCCACTCTGCGGAGCACTCTGGCCCGCAGCGGCGCTCTGGCCCTGCTGAGCACGCTGCTGCACCGCCTGCTGCACCTGCTCTGCGATCTTCTTCGGCAGGATCACATCGAGGGAGCTCCCGGCCAGGACCGGGTCGTTGCCGCGATACACAAAGGATCGCGCTACGATCTCGCGCCCCAGCCTTGCCAGGTCGTCCTCACGGCCCTGCGGCGCGGCGAGGGTGACGCGGTAGAGCCAACGCGGACCCTCCACACCGATGATGCGGATCACACCATTCGTGCCCTGACCAACGATCTCTTTGCCCCACGGCCCCTGCTCGAAGGTGACCGGCATGCCCTCGTTGCGCATGCCCTCTGCAATCTCCTCGGCGGAGTCATCCCAGAGACCACCGCTGCGCGGAGCCGCGAAGGCAACCGGGGTGACGCGACCGTAGCGGGTGACAATGTGGACCATCTTCGGCCCCTGCTCACCCATCTCCACCTGCACCTGCGCCTCCTTCGGGAACGGGATGCGCATGGAGTGCAGGTTCAGCGTGGCGCTGGAGAAGTCAGAGAAATCAAAGTCCTCGATGTTGACGGAGTCGCCGTCGAAGGGGCCGGTGCTGCCGTTGATCGGGTCGTAGTCCGTCAGCGGTGCGGTGCCAGCCGCCTGGCCGCCGTCCTGCACCGCGGGTGCCGCCGCCACCGCAGACTCCGATGGTTCGGGCGCAGCTGCTTCTGCCTGTGCTGCTGCGGCGTCCGGAGTATCGGTGGGCTCGGCAGACTCGGTGTGCTCGGGGACCTGCTGGGCAGCCGCGTCGTTGTCGGCCTTGTTGCGGTTCTTCTTCTTGCCAAACGGCCACAGTGCCATAGTTTCTGTCCTCCTCGCGCCCGGTTGGGCGTTGCTGCGAAATTTTCGCGGTGGTTTCGCGTTTTAAAGTCGTGCCCTTTGACCATAGCGCGCCGCACCTCTAGCGCGCGCGGTGGTGGGGCCTTCAACGGTTGGTGCTATTTGGTCCCGGTCGAGCCGTAACCGCCCTCGCCGCGTACCGTTTCGTCGAGCGCATCGACCTCGACGAAGTCAACCAGCTCCACGCGCTGGACGACGAGTTGGGCAATGCGCATCCCACGCTCGACGGTAAATGCTTGCGAGCGGTCCGTGTTCACCAGACACACTTTGAGCTCACCGCGGTATTGGGCGTCGACAGTCCCCGGCGTATTCACAATGCTTAAGCCGTGCTTCGCAGCGAGCCCGGAGCGCGGGTGGATCAGCCCTACCGTGCCGAGCGGCAGGGCGAGGGCCACGCCCGTGCCCACGAGTGCGCGCTGTCCCGGTTCCAGGGTGATTGTCTCGGCGGAGTACAGGTCCGCGCCGGCATCCCCAGTATGCGCGCGTTTGGGAAGCGGCAGCTCCTTATCCAGCCGTTTCAGCGGGATCGGGGGCAGCTGGACCGCGCCAACCAGTTGTGTGTTTTCGTTGTTCTCGCTCATGGTGCCCACCTTACGGTACGGCCTGCACACGCCAATGCGGCGAATTGGACAGGTCACCCATCCCCTGAACTAAAGTTGCATTCGTGTCTGAAACCTCGCGCTCCAACGATGCAACTGCCCACGCCACCGGCGCCGCAGCGCCCGAGGTGCTCTACCGCGAACGACAGTGGGTGCCGTGGTACTGGTGGGCGGCCGGAATCGGCCTGACGTTACTCCTTGCCGCCCAGTTTGCGCTGAACCGCAACGTCTGGTGGTTCATTGTGCCGCTGGTAGTCATCGGCGCGCTCGTCGCGTGGTTCCTCACGTGGCTGTCCAACACCACCGTGTCCGTCGAGCGCGACCCGGACGGCTCGCGCTGGCTCCGCGTCGGCGAGGCGAACCTGCCCGCGGACGCAGTTGATCGTGCAATGGTTGTCCCCCGCTCCGCGCGGCAGAACGCGCTCGGCCGCCAGCTCGACCCGGCGGCGTACCTCGTCTCCCACGCGTGGGTCCCCGAGCACGCGCTCATCGTGTTGAACGACCCAGAGGACCCAACCCCCTACTGGCTCATTTCGTCGAAGCACCCCGAGGCGTTGCTCGCCGCGTTCGTCCCCGAGAAGGCCCCTGCCGACGGGGCTGCGTAAGGCTTACTCGCAGTCCAGGCAGTACTTCGAGCCGTCATCGGCCGTGTACGCCAGGCGCTTCTTCTTTTGCACCAGGAAGCAGGAGGCGCAGGTGAACTCGTCGTCCTGGCGGGGCTTGACCTCTACGTTGAGCTCCTCACCGGACAGGTCCTGCGCGGGGATTTCCACTGGCTCGACGATCTCGCCGTCGTCGTCCATGCTGCTGCCGGCTACTTCTGCAGCCTTCAGGCCTTCGAGCGAGTCGGTCTCAATCTCGTCGTCCTCGAGTCGGCGACGCGGCGCATCATAATCCGTAGCCATGGCGTTCTTCCCTCCAGCTCAACGTAAAAAGTAAAAAGGTGCGGTGCTTTGTTTTGAGCGTCCTGCCAGGTCCTGCCGGGACGCGTTTGAGCGGAATACTAAAGCAAATGGCTCGATCTGTCACTTTCGCCCCCGACCAGGGGCGATGCTGCTAGGAGTCGGATCCCAAATCGCGCATCGCCCCCGCCTCCTCCAGCAGCCGCGGGAACGATTCCGCGAGCCCCGGAGCGCAGGCGTACATCAATGCGCCGTCACCGCCGCGATCGCGCAAGCCCGGGTGGTGCACCACCGCTCCCGCCTCGGCGGCAATCACCGCGCCGGCAGCGTAATCCCAGGGGTGCGTGCCGTGCTCGTAGTAGGCGTCCGCGCTCCCCTCAGCAACGCGGCAGAGGTCCAACGCCGCCGAGCCCATGCGGCGGATGTCGCGCACCTGCGGCAAGAGCGTGGTCAGTATCTGCGCTTGCTGGCCGCGCCACCCGGAGTCGTAGGAGAAGCCGGTCTCCACCAGAGCGGTGGCGGGACGGGAGGCCCGGGATGTGTGAAGGGGGTGGGCGGTGGCGTCGCTAAGCACGAAGGCCCCGTGCCCGCGGGCGGCGAAATAGGTGATGCCGCGGGCGACATCAGCGACCGCGCCAGCGACGAGCTCGCCGTGCACGGCGACGCCGACGGAGACCGCGTAGGCGGGCAGCCCGTAAATAAAATTCACGGTGCCGTCGATGGGGTCGATGACCCATTCAACGCCCGTCTCGCTCGGCTTCGACGCGCCCTCCTCGCCGATGACGCCGTCGCCGTGACGCAACTCCGAGAGCTTGCCCACAATGCGCTCCTCGCACCCCTTGTCCACGGCTGTGACCGGGTCAACCTCGGACGTCTTAGTCTGCGCGACCATCTCCACGGAACCGTGCCTGGTCAGAAAGTCGCGCTGCTTGGCCACGAACCCGGCCGCGTCCTGCACGAGTTCAACGCACAGGTCGCGCAACTCAGCTGCGGTGGGAGTATTGGCGGTGCCATTGGGGGAAGTCGGTGTGCTCATAGTCCCCATCGTGCACCGACTTTCCCGGAAGCGCGACTCGCACCGCCCCATTTATGCCGCGCGTTTGTAAGCTGTGCCGTATGAGCGATACGACTGCAACTCATCTCGGATTCGGCGTGGACGTCGGCGGCTCGGGCATCAAAGGTGCCATCGTTGACATGGATACCGGCGAATTTGTCGGCGAGCGTGTCAAGATTGCCACGCCCAAGCCCGCAACGCCCCAGGCCGTGGCCGACACCGTCGCGGAAATCGTGCGCGCGCACGACTGGCATGGGCCGATCGGCATCACCCTGCCGTCCGTTATCCGTAACCAGGTCGCGTGCAGCGCCGCCAATATCGACGAAGCTTGGATTGGCACTAACGTCCACGAGCTCTTCTCCGCAGCCTTGGGCACGGAGGACATCGCGGTGCTTAACGACGCCGACGCCGCCGGTCTCGCCGAAGTCGCATTCGGGGAGCCCGAGGCCCGCGAGGGCGCCGTCATCTTCCTGACTTTCGGCACCGGGATCGGGTCCGCCTTCTTCATGGACGGCACCCTTTTCCCCAACACGGAGCTCGGCCACCTGGTCATCTCTGGAGAGGAAGCAGAGCATGTCGCCTCCTCCGCCGCCAAGGACCGCGAGGAACTGAGCTACAAGAAGTGGTCCAAGCGGGTCGACGCCGTCCTGCACGAGTACCAGCGCTTGTTCAGCCCGTCCGCGTTTGTGGTCGGCGGCGGCATCTCCCGTAAGGCGGACAAGTGGGTCCCGAACCTGACGGTGGACGTGCCGGTGGTCGCCGCGCGTCTGCGCAACCGAGCAGGCATTGTCGGCGCGGCGATGGCGGCGAACGAGCACGTTGCGCCGTAATTGATTGGTCCGGCCCAACCACAGATCCATGACTCATGTACGGTGGGCACCGGACAGCAACCACTCCTGCCCTCGTGGGACGCACCTTTCCGGCCCAGTGACACGCACGGCGCGCGAAAGATGCGGCACGATGGCGAGTGCTGGAATAGATTCAGCGCGCGGCCTGTTAGGATTGGCGTTCTAGAATTGGAACCATTGCGCAATCCGGCAGGATATGCATACGAATATTCTCGCAGGAAGCAGGGTTGCGCGCAGTGGAAGAAACCGAATCGGCGAAAGGGCGTACGTGGTAGCCAGCGAAGCATCAGGCAATAACACCGTGGAGAATGCAGCACAGGCATCCTCCGACGGTGGCGCAGGCAACGGTGCAAACGACGCCGCGGCAACTCCGGCGGCGAAGAAGACGGCCAAGAAGGCTGCAAAGAAGACCGCTCGGAAGAAGGCCACGAAGAAGACGGCGAAGAAATCCGCTCGGAAGAAGGCCACCAAGAAGACGGCCAAGAAGACGGCCCGCAAGACTGCGAAGAAGACCACCAAGAAGTCAGCGGCCAAGAAGGCGACCGCTGCGCACGCAGGCGCCGAGGGCGTGGACGAGGACGAGCTGCGCACCGATGCGCTTGTCGACGATGCCGATACCGTCGATGACCGCGACGACGAAGATTACGATCCCGACCTCGCGGACGAGGACGCCGACTTTGATGACGAGCTCGCCGAGGACATCGACGAGGACGACCTGGACGGCGACGACATCGAAGATGACGAAGACGACGACTCGGACGACGAGGAAGAAGACTCTTCGTCCGTCTGGGACATCGAGGAGTCTGCGGCGCTGCGTCAGGCGCGCAAGGACGCGCAGCTGACCGCGTCCGCCGACTCCGTCCGCGCGTACCTCAAGCAGATCGGCAAGGTCGCGCTGCTAGACGCGGAGCAAGAGGTCTCCTTGGCCAAGCGCATCGAGGCCGGCCTGTACGCCCAGTACCGCCTGGACGAGATGGCGCGCGCCGCCGCTGAGGGCGACAAGGATGCCAAGCTCACGCCTGCGGTCAAGCGCGACCTTCGCGCGGTGGCCCGCGACGGCCGCAAGGCAAAGAACCACCTGTTGGAGGCAAACCTCCGCCTCGTGGTCTCGCTGGCCAAGCGCTACACCGGCCGCGGCATGGCGTTCCTGGACCTCATCCAGGAAGGCAACCTCGGCTTGATCCGTGCAGTGGAGAAGTTCGACTACTCCAAGGGCTACAAGTTCTCCACGTACGCTACGTGGTGGATCCGCCAGGCGATCACCCGCGCGATGGCGGACCAGGCCCGCACCATTCGTATCCCGGTGCACATGGTGGAGGTCATCAACAAGCTCGGGCGTATCCAGCGCGAGCTGCTGCAGGACCTGGGCCGCGAGCCCACCCCGCTCGAGCTGGCGAAGGAGATGGACATCACCGAGGAAAAGGTGATGGAGATCCAGCAGTACGCGCGCGAGCCGATCTCCCTGGACCAGACGATTGGCGACGAGGGCGATAGCCAGCTCGGTGACTTCATCGAGGATTCCGAGGCGGTCGTCGCCGTCGACGCCGTGTCCTTCACCCTCCTGCAGGACCAGCTCCAGGACGTGCTGCACACGCTCTCCGAGCGCGAAGCTGGCGTGGTACGCCTGCGCTTCGGGCTTACCGACGGCATGCCGCGGACTTTAGACGAAATCGGCCAGGTCTACGGCGTGACCCGCGAGCGCATCCGCCAGATCGAATCGAAGACAATGTCCAAGCTGCGCCACCCGTCGCGTTCCCAGGTGCTGCGCGACTACCTGGACTAGCCTTTCGCGGATATAGCGGTGCCCCGCCAGGAGGATTCCGGGCGGGGCACCGCTTTTATGTACGGCTGAATTAGCCAAACTCACGCTCCGCGACATCTTCCACGCACTTTTCGTAAGCGGCCGTGTCATCCACCAAGTGGTCGCACTCCCCGACGAGGGTAGAAACGAGTCCGACACCGACGAGCATAAACACCACGCTGAGCAGCGAGGCGATCGCGCCGAGAACGATGCCGGCGATGGCCATCCCCTTCCGCGCGCCCGGACCGGCGATCTTCTTCGCGCTCCGGATCCCCAAAATGCCGAGGATGATCGCGATAACACCGAGGAACACCCCGCCGACGATCGTAATGATTGCAAGCATGGCGAGGATACCCACGATCAAGGCAGCAATCGCCATGCCGTTATTTTTCTGTACCCCATACGGCTCGCCCTGCGGGTACGCGCCACCGTAGGCGGCACCGCCGCCGTACTGCCATTGCTGGCCCGGCTGGCCCGGCTGTGGCTGACCTGGCTGCGGGTGCTGCCCGTAGTCTGAGAACCCCTCGGGGTGGTTGTACGGACCCTCCTGGTTCGGGTTATAACGATCTGTCATGGTCGTCTCCTTCACTCGTCGCCGTGCACTCGCCCACACTACCGGTCTTTTGCGCTACCAGCCACGCAAATAGTCAATGCGTTGCTGCAGCTGCTCGGCGTTGCACAGTGCGGTCGGCGGCCCGCCGCACGCCTTCCTTGCCTCCGTGTGGATCGCGCCGTGCGGACGCCCCGTCTTGCCCGCAACGATGGAGACGCGCGTGTTCAGCTCCTTGCGCAGCCTGGGGATCTCATCCGCAGCGGTCTCGCCCCCGCCGCCGGTGGAGCCAGACTTGGACGGTGCGGCGCCGGGCCCAGCAGCGACCGGCTCGCCCAGCGTTTTCGCCCGTTCTGCGGCTTCGCGCTCCGCGGCCTTCCGCGCCTTCTCCTCCGCCTCACGGGCGTCCAGCTGGTCGCTCTGCCGCTTGCGCAGCAGGGTCTTGACCTGTTCGGCGTCCAGCAGTCCCGGGAGCCCAAGGAAGTCTTGTTCCTCGGCGGAACCAGCTGCGGTCGCGGTGCCGTAGGTGGAGCCGTCGAAAATCAGCGAATCCAGCTCGGCGGACGCACCGATGGACTCGTAGCTCGGGCCCTCGTCGGGCTCGTTCTCCTGGCGGTTGGCTTGCTCAATGAGCTCGTCGGACCATCCCTGCTCGCGGTGCGGCTTGCCCAGGACGTGATCACGCTCCTCCTCCATGTTCTCCGCCAGCCCCAACAGCACGGGCACGGACGGCAGGAACACGGACGCGGACTCGCCGGGCATGCGGGAGCGCACGAAACGGCCGATTGCCTGGGCAAAGAACAGTGGCGTCGATGCGGAGGTGGCGTATACGCCGACGGAGAGGCGCGGAACGTCGACGCCCTCGGAGACCATGCGCACCGCCACCATCCACTCGTCGCGGGACGCCGAAAACTCCTCGATGCGGTCGGAGGACCCGGGTTCGTCGGAAAGCACCACCGTGACTGGCGTGCTGGAAATCCCCTCGAGCATCTTGGCATAGGCGCGCGCCGTGGTCTTGTTCGTGGCGATGACCAGCCCGCCCGCGTCCGGCATGTTGGCGCGGATCTTGGTCAGGCGCGTGTGCGCGGCCTGCAGCACGAGCCGGATCCAGTCCCCCTTCGGGTCCAGTGCCGTCTTCCACGCGCGTGCCGTTTGCTCCGCGTTGAGCGGTTCACCGAGGCGGGCTGAGTATTCCTCGCCAGCGGAATCCCGCCATTCTGTCTCCCCACTGTAGGCGAGGAACACAACGGGGCGCACCACACCGTCCTTGAGCGCGTGCGAATAGCCGTAGGTGTAATCGGCCTCGGAGACGAGGTGCCCCTCGCCGTCCTCGTTGTAGCGCACGAACGGGATCTGTGAGTCGTCAGAGCGGAACGGCGTACCGGTGAGCGCGAGTCGGTGCTCTACGTCGTTGTACGCCTCATAGACGCCGTCGCCCCAGCTCTTCGAGTCGCCGGCGTGGTGGATCTCGTCCAGGATGACCAAGCTGCGCCGCGCCGACGCGACTGCGTGGTGTTTGAACGGGTGCATGCCCACCTGCGCGTAGGTGACCACGATGCCGTCGTAGGAGGGGTTCACCGCGGACGAGTTGGTGAAGTTGGGGTCCAGCGACAACCCGAAGCGCTTGGCCGACTCGGACCACTGGTGCTTCAGGTGCTCCGTCGGCACGACCACAATGAGCCGCTGCACCGTGCGGTCGGCCAAGAGGGTGCTCGCCAGCGTCAGCGCGAACGTCGTCTTTCCCGCGCCCGGCGTTGCCACGGCCATGAAGTCGCGCGGTTTTGTACGCAGAAACGAATCAAGGGCCTCTTGCTGCCATTTACGGAGCTGAGGCCCTGGTGTCGACGCTGTCACTTGCGGCGCAGCCCCTCATAAATCCGCTGGCAATCGGCACAGACCGGGGACCCCGGCTTGGCCTGCTTCTTTACAGAGAACTTCTTTCCGCAGAGCGCGACAACCTGCTTCCCAGAGATCGCGGAATCCACGATTTGGTCCTTCCGCACGTAGTGGAAAAACTTTTCCTTGCCGTCCTCCGTGGTTGACGAGGTCTCCTCCCGGAGGTCGGGGCGCTCAAGAGTCTTCGTCGTCGTATTCACGCCTTCCATCATGCCCCAAAGTGGGTCGGAATTTGCAATGCCCCGCTACCCTTTGCGTTATGAGCGGATCTGACCACACCTTCCACCAACCCGAGTCGGGCGTGCCCGGTCCGCACCCGCACACGATCGACGCCGAGCCGGACGAGGAGCAGCCCCGCCGCCGCCGGCTCCGCCCGAGGCGCTCCCGGCGCGCGCTCATCACCGACGCCACGCGGACCCACGAGCAGGATCTGCAGAGCCGCGAAAAGCAGTATCTGTTGTGGCAGGGTGCCCGCGTGCCACTGATCGCCATCTCCATCCTGTGCGCGGTGCTGGGACATTGGTGGTTCGCCGCACTCTTCTTCTCCATATCGATCCCGGTGCCGTGGATCTCCGTCATGATTGCCAACAGCCAGGGCGAGGCGCGCGATAAGCGGGACAAAAACGTGTACAAGCCTGCGCTCGCCCGCGAGGAGGCCCAGCTCGCCGCGCAGGCCCGTGCGCAGTTGGAGGCGGGTCAATCGCGCTCTGGTGCCGACCGCTCCCCCGCTATCATCGAGTCCGATCCCGACGCCAGCAAGGAGTAGCCAATGCCTCTCGAACCGCTCCCCGAGTCTCTTCCCAGCGCCGTGCGCGCGCTTGCCGACGCCCTCGCGCCGTCCGGTTTTACCGCCGACGGCATCGCCGAGCACCTCGGTCCCCACGCGACTGCGGCGCTCTACCGTGGCGAGCCAGGCGTCGTACTCGCCGCCTGTGATGCTTCGCCGCTGTCGCGCCTGATCCGTTTCTTCTTGGTGCGCGAGCCGGCGTCGCAAGCCCAGCTCGACGAGCTCCTTGCACCTGACCTCGTGCGCATGCTTCTCGACGCCACCGTGATCCGCCCCGCCGCCAACGACCGGTTCGCCGTGGCCCTCGACCTGCGCCCCCACGTCCTCGCGCGGCAGGACCGACTGATCGTGTCGGACCTGGATGCGTCGATGACCGCGCACGTGCCGGGGCCCGACCACGTCCTGGGCGTTGGGTCGGCGTCGCTCTCGCTGCTCAGCGCCTCGCCGGAGACGCCGGTTGACACGGTGCTGGATCTCGGTTGCGGCTCGGGGGTGCAGGCGGTGGCGCAGGCAGGGGTTGCGCAGCGCGTGGTGGCGACGGACGTCCACCCGCGCGCCCTGGAGCTGGCTCGCGCGACGCTCGCTGCGAACCGGATCGACAACGTCGAGCTGCGCCAGGGCCCGTGGTTCGAGCCGGTTGCCGACGAGCGCTTCGACCGGATCGTAGCGAACCCGCCGTTCGTGGTGGGACTGCCCGAGGTGGGCCACGTGTACCGCGATTCGGGGTTGTCGCTCGACGGGGCAACCGAGCTCGTTGTCGGCCAGGCCCCCGCACACCTGGCGGAGGGCGCGACCGCGTGCATCCTCGGTGCGTGGGTCCACCGCACCGGCGAGAGCTGGCGCTCGCGCGTTGCTTCGTGGCTGCCCTCCCGCGGTGTGAGCGCCTGGGTCCTGGAACGCGATGTTGTCGACCCGGGCCAGTACGTCTCTACCTGGCTTGCTGATGAATCGGTCGACGTCCGCTCCCCAGAGGCCGTCGAGCGCACCGAGCGCTGGCTTGCGCACTTCCGCGACAACGACGTCGAGGCCATCGGGTTCGGGTGGATCTTCCTCCGCGAGATCGGCGATAACCCCACCGAGATTACCGCCGAAGACCTCTCGCACCCGTTCACGGATCCCCTCGGGCCGGAGGTGGACGAGTATTTCACCAGGGCCGAATGGCTGCGCGGCAGGGGCACCGACGACATCCTGGATGCCGCGTACATGGTGCGCCCAGGCGTGGCGCTGGAGAGGGTGAGCGTCGCCGACGCCGAGGCCGGGATGGGCTTTGCGCAGCGAGTCACGAGGGTTTCGCGCATGGACGGACCGCGCTTTACCCACGAGGTCGACGACGGTGTCGTCTCGATTCTCTCTGGCCTCCACCCACAGGGGTTGCCCCTGCGCGAGGTGGTGGGGTTGCTGGTGGCGTCGCAAGGCGTCGATGACCCGGCGGAACACACACGCCTTGAGAACAACGCAGCGGCGATTGCGGTGGATTGTGTGCGCCACGGCCTCGTCCTGCCCGCTGAGATTATTGCGAAGGAGTCCTGATGAAAGCTGTACTGACGCGAGTGGAGAGTGCTTCTGTCACCGTCGACGGGGAGGTCGTCGGGGCGATCGACTGCCCCGAAACCGGCGGCATCCTCGCCCTCGTCGGCGTGGGCCGCGACGACGCGGAGGACGCGTGGGAGAAGATGGCCCGCAAGATCGCGGAGCTGCGCATTCTCGACGGCGAGCGCTCCGCCCAGGACGCCGGCGCGCCCGTCCTCCTGGTCAGCCAGTTCACCCTCATGGGGCGTACAGCGAAGGGACGCAGGCCGTCGTGGGCGGATGCGGCGCCGGGCGAGGTAGCTGCACCGGTAATTGCCAAGATCGCAGAGGAGCTCCGCGGCCGCGGCATCACGGTCGAAGAGGGCCGGTTCGGCGCGATGATGGACGTGGCGAGCGTCAACAGCGGGCCGTTCACGGTCCTCGTCGAGGCGTGACACGGGGCGAAACCTGGCCGCTACCCACGTTCTAGGGAAGAAGTTCCTGGAGTGATGCTGAGAGTCGAGCGAGGCAGACGCGCGTTGCATAATATTTACGCTCAGCCGGAACAATCGGGAGCGTTGCTCCGTTTGATCTATAAGACTGAACTTACGGTTCGAACCCCTTTCAAGGAGGCAGCTCTTCATGACTCAGCCGGACCACGCTCGTGATGCGGGCAACGAAGAAAACGTTGACCGCGGTAGCCGCCGAAATCAGACCAATGACAATCCGTCGGCGGACCTCGTGCGCGTGTACCTCAACGGTATCGGCAAAACGGCCCTGTTGAACGCTGAGGAAGAGGTCGAGCTGGCCCAGCAGATCGAGGTAGGCCTTTACGCCCAGCACCTGCTGGACGACCCGGAGGTCACGCTCACCCGCGCCAAGAAGCGTGACATGAAGATCCTGGCCAAGGAAGGGCGCAAAGCGCGCTCACACCTGCTGGAAGCCAACCTGCGCCTCGTGGTCTCGCTGGCAAAACGGTATACGGGGCGCGGAATGCCACTGCTGGACCTGATCCAGGAAGGCAACCTCGGGCTGATCCGTGCCATGGAAAAGTTCGACTACGCCAAGGGGTTCAAGTTCTCCACCTACGCCACCTGGTGGATCCGCCAGGCCATCACACGCGGGATGGCGGACCAGTCGCGCACGATTCGCCTACCAGTCCACTTGGTGGAGCAGGTGAATAAGCTCTCGCGCATCCGCCGCGAGATGTACCAGTCCCTGGGCCGCGAACCTACGAATGAGGAGCTCTCCGAGGAGTCCGGCATCGAGGAGTCCAAGATTGAGATGCTGCTGCGCCAGTCGCGCGACCCGGTGAGCCTGGATATGCCTGTCGGCGCGGACGAGGAGGCGCCGCTCGGTGACTTCATCGAGGACGCTGAGGCGACGGACGCCGAAGACGCTGTGGTCTCGACCCTGCGCCACGACGACATCGAGGACATCATCGCAGGCCTGGAGGAACGCGAACAGGACGTGATTCGCCTGCGCTACGGCCTGACCGACGGCGTGCCGCGCACCTTGGACCAGATTGGCCGCCAGTTCGGCCTGTCGCGCGAGCGCGTGCGCCAAATTGAGCGCGAGGTTATGGCCAAGTTGCGCGTCGGCGACCGCGCCGACCGGCTGCGCGACTACGCCTAGGGCACCGCGCGTACACTTGCAGGGCTTGGATGGACTGTGCGCGAAATGACCCGCGCAGACCGTCTGCACAGAGTGACTCAGAGGGAGAGGCAGCATGCGTGATCTCGTCGACACGACCGAGATGTATTTGAGAACTGTGTACGAGCTTGAGGAGGAAGGCATCACGCCGCTGCGCGCGCGCATCGCGGAGCGCCTTGAGCAATCCGGCCCGACCGTCTCGCAAACGGTCTCGCGCATGGAGCGCGACGGCCTGCTCGTGGTCCAGCCGGACCGCTCCCTCGCGCTTACCCCGGCGGGGCGCCAGCGCGCCACCGCAGTGATGCGCAAGCACCGCCTGGCCGAGCTGCTGCTGACCGACGTCCTACAGCTCAACATCGCGCAGGTCCACGACGAAGCGTGCCGATGGGAGCACGTCATGAGCGAGGACGTGGAGCGCCGCGTCGTCGCCGTGCTGGGCAACCCGACCCGCTCCCCGTTTGGCAACCCGATCCCGGCGTTGGAAGAGCTCGACGCCACGCCGAGCTCCGAAACCGCGTACGGCACCCGCGCGAGCGACCTCGAGCTCGACGGCCCGACCGAGGTCACGGTGGTGCAAGTGAGCGAGATCTTGCAGCAGCTCTCCGCAACCGTCTCCCCGACTGTCGGCGTCGCGTCCTTCGTCGGCTCGCAGGTCACCCTCGAGCAGCACGACGGTGGCGCGATCATGCTCACCACCAAGGACGGCGAACGCGTCGAACTCTCACCCGAACTCGCGCACGCACTGCGCGTCACCCCAGTGGAGGATTAACCCGTGAAGCTTGTAGTCACCGGCGGTGCCGGCTACGTGGGCAGCGTATGCGCTGCTGTGCTCGTCGAGGCTGGCCACGACGTCATCGTCATCGACGACTTCAGCACCGGCAACCGCGACGCCGTCCCCAACGGGGCAACGTTGGTCGAGGGCCATATTTCCGACGTCATCGACCGCGTCCTGTCCGCCGGCGACGTCGACGGCGTGCTCCACTTCGCCGCCCGCTCGCTGGTCGGCGAATCCATGGAGGTTCCCGCGGAGTACTGGCGCGACAACCTCGAGGTCTCACTCACCTTGCTCAACGCGATGCGCGCACACGGCGTGCACTCGCTCGTGTTCTCCTCCACCGCCGCCACCTATGGCGAGCCGGAGGCAGTGCCCATCACCGAGGACGCCCCAACCCGCCCCACCAACACCTACGGGGCGACGAAGCTGTCCATCGATTACGCCATCACCTCCTACTGCCAGGCCTACGGCATCGGCGCGACGAGTCTGCGGTACTTCAACGTTGCCGGCGCGTACGGCGACTACGGCGAGCGTCACCGCACCGAGACGCACCTCATCCCCATCGTGCTGCAGGTTGCCCTCGGCCAGCGCGACGCCATCAAGATGTTCGGCGACGACTGGCCCACCACCGACGGCACCTGCGTTCGCGATTACATCCACGTGAGGGATCTTGCCGACGCCCACGTGCTCGCACTCGAGGCGAATACCCCAGGCACCCACGAGATCTACAACCTTGGCTCCGGCGACGGCTACTCCGTCCGCCAGGTCGTCGAGATGTGCCGCGAGGTCACCGGCCACGAGATCCCGGCCGAGGTCGCACCCCGCCGCGCCGGCGACCCGGCCGTGCTCATCGCCTCTTCGGACAAGATCAAGCGCCAGCTGGGCTGGAACCCCACGCGCACCGACCTGCGCACCATCGTCCAAGACGCGTGGGACTTCACCTCCGCCCGCCACGGGGGTGCTTGAGTCACGCCGCCTGCTCGCGGAGCAGGTCGTCCCACGACTCGCGGCACCCGGCGAGTGCGGTGTTGACCATCCCTTGCCACTCGCCGATCGCCATCAGCTGGCGCTGCACCGCGGACAGCGAATGCCCTGGCACCTCGTCCTGGGCCGCCCGCAGCGCCGCGAACGCCCACGGCTCCAGGTCCGACGCCGCCGCTGCGAGCGCCCACAAGCTCAGCGCGTTCGCGCGGATGACGCCCGTAAAGTTTCGCGCGATGAGCAGCAGCGCCTGAGCGGCCGTCGCGGAGTGCTCGAGGACGTCCTCGACGAGACAATCGCGCAGCTTACTGCGGGACAGCAGCGAGGCCAGCAGGACGATCTCCTCGTCGTCGCGGAAGCAGTCGCTCAACTGCAGCGGCCGGCGTGACGTCCCCGCCGGAAACTCCGGGTTGCCCGCGCCGCCATGGATGAGCGTCACGCAGCCGTCCTCGATCAGGTTGATGGCGTCCCACCTGTCGCCGCAGCCCTCGCCGGCGCCTGCCGGGTGCGGCGCGAGTTGTTGGATGAGACGGCGGCCGGAGTGATACGCGGCGTCGTAAAGCGCGCGGCATCGGCGCAGGTCGCCGGAATTGTCGGATTCGAAGAAGAGGTGCATGTCCTCGCGACGAAGCTCTGGAAGCATGCCGTTGTCAAGCAATCCGCGCATGGTTGGCGCGTGCACGATCGACGGCACGGTGCCGGAGAAGTACGAGGCGGGGGCGGCGGTGCGCTCGTGGTGTGCGGGGAAGAGTTGGGGGCTGGTGGCGTCGAAAAGCAGGGTGTAGGGCGTGCCCGCGGCGATCTCGGAGACGTGCCAGCACGCGGCGAGCGGCGGGAGGTCGAGCTGGGTATCCAGGGACTGCAGGAAGTAGGCGGTTTCCATCGCCAAATCCGAGTTCGGGATGCGGGTGATGATGACGGCGAGGTGGAGGTCCTGGTGGGCGTCGAAAAGCGCCCGCAGCCCGAACGCGATCTGCTCCTCACTCGCCAGATCAGCGCGCACGATCGGGCCGACCGTGTACGAGGTGGAGTCCTCGCCGGCGTGGCTCAGGCCAATGAGGACGAGGGATTCTTGCGGGTAGAAGCCGAGCGCGCCTGGGATGCAGGCGATGAGTTCGGCGGGGCCGTACGGCGGGTTGTTGGGGCGGTGGTCATTGGCGTCAAAGTTTCGTGATTGCTTCATACATATTGGACGCAAAAAGCACCGCCTCGGTTCCCTCGTCCGGGAAACTTCTTTGCTGCGGTATCATTGTTGCCACCTTGGCGCGGGACGCGTGGAATAGTTTCACCCCTGGCGTAGTTGTCTTTGATAATGCGAAAAGGTACGCCACCCGGCATTTGTCCGGGCAATGTGGCGTACCGCGAGATCATTTGGGAGGAAGCACATGTCTGATACGTCTCGCATGTATGAACTGGAATACCCGGCGCCCTCCGTCGGCGAGGAATCCGCGAACGGCCCGGCGCTCGTGGTGGCAATGCAGGGTTACGCCGACGCCGGCCACGCCGTCGAGGGAGCCGCCGAGCACCTCAAGGCGGCGCTGGACTCCCGCACGCTCGCCACGTTTAGCAACGATGAGCTCATTGACTACCGCTCGCGCCGCCCCGCAGTGACCATCGCGCAGCACGAGATCACGGACATCGATGACCTGCAGCTGGACCTGCGCGTGCTTCGTGACGAAGCAGGGCGCTCCTTCCTCCTCCTGTCCGGCCCCGAGCCCGACCTGCGGTGGGAGGCGTTCAGCGAGGCCGTGAGCGACCTGGCGCAGCGCTTCGGCGTCGCGCAGACGATTTGCCTCTACGCGGCGCCGATGGGCGCCCCGCACACCCGCCCGCTGGTCGTCTCGGCACACGGCAACAGCAGCGAGCTGGTGGGCAACATGTATACCTTCGACGGCATGGTCACGGTGCCCGGCTCTGCTTCGATCCTCATCGAGCGCGCCCTGCACAAGCGCGGCAAGCCCGTCGCCGGGTTTACGGCGCACGTGCCCCACTACGTGGCGTCGTCCCCGTACCCGCACGCGACGTTCCAGCTGCTCCAGTCCATCGAGGACGCGACTAAGCTGAAGTTCCCGCTGCGCGCTCTGGAGTCGGACATCACGCGGGTGTCGCAGCAGCTGGCCGAGCAGATGGCCGGTTCCGACGAGATCGCCCACGTGGTCCACGCGCTGGAGGAGCACTACGACAAGGAGATCAGTGACTACCGCGAGCGCCACCCGCAGGCCATGATGCCGGGCGAGGCGCAGGTGCCGAGCGGCGAGGAGATCAGCGACGCGTTTGAGAACTATCTCACCGCCATCGAGGACCGCGACCGCGTGCTCGGCCAGGACGAACAGCAGCTGAGCCTGCCGTTCGGCGACGACGAGAACAATTTGCTGATGGACCACTTCCTCATCGACCCTGAAGACCCTGCAGACCCGGAAAAACCGGACGACGACGAGTAGGTTTCGCTCCTCGGCTACGGTGGTGAGCGTGACTTTATCTGACTTGCTCGCCGATCTCGCCGACGTCCCCGCACCGCTTCTCGACGAAGCCGCGTGGGACTCCTTCCTCTCCTGGACCTCGTCCCGCGGCATCTCGCTGTACCCGGCGCAAGAGGAAGCGTCGCTCGCGCTGCTCGCCGGTGACAACGTCATCCTCGCCACCCCCACCGGGTCCGGCAAGTCCATGGTGGCCAACGCGGCGCACTTCATCGCCCTGACCCGCGGGCAGCGCACGTTCTACACCGCGCCGATCAAGGCGCTGGTCAGCGAGAAGTTCTTCGCCCTGTGCGAGATCTTCGGCGCCGAAAACGTCGGCATGATGACCGGCGACGCGACAGTGAACGGGTCTGCGCCGATTATCGCGGCGACGGCGGAGATCGTCGCAAATATCGCCCTGCGCGAGGGCAAGGACGCGAAGATCGACCAGGTGGTCATGGACGAGTTCCACTATTATTCCGAGCCCGACCGCGGCTGGGCCTGGCAGGTGCCGCTCCTCGAGCTGCCGAAGGCCCAGTTCCTGCTCATGTCTGCAACGCTCGGCGACACCGCCTGGCTGGAGAAAGACCTCACCTCACGCACGGGCCGCCAGACCACCTACGTCGGCGGGTCCGAGCGCCCCGTGCCGCTCGACTTCCACTACGTGTTCACCCCGGTCCACGAGACGATCGAGCAGCTTCTCGACGATGGCAAGGCCCCCATCTACGTCGTCCACTTCTCCCAGCGCGAAGCTACCGAGCGCGCCCAGGCGCTGACCAGCCTGAAGATCATCACCGACGAGGAGAAGCGGCGCATCGCCGAAGAGATCGGCTCGTTCCGCTTTACCACTACCTTTGGCAAGACGCTGTCCAAGCTGGTGCGCCGCGGCATCGGTATCCACCACGCCGGCATGCTGCCCAAGTACCGCCGCTTGGTGGAGCGGCTCTCACAAACCGGCCTGCTCAAAGTGATCTGCGGTACCGACACGCTGGGCGTGGGCATTAACGTGCCGATCCGCACCGTGGTGATGACCGGCCTGGCCAAGTACGACGGGACGCGCCAACGCATCCTCAAATCTCGCGAATTCCACCAGATTGCCGGCCGGGCCGGGCGCGCCGGCTACGACACGGAGGGCACCGTCGTCGTAGAGGCGCCGGAGCACGAGATTGAAAACGTGAAGCTGCGCAGGAAGGCCGGCGACGACCCGAAGAAGCGCAAGAAGCTGCGGAAGAAGTCCGCCCGCGACGGCGAGGTCTCCTGGTCCGAGGACACGTTCAACCGGCTCACCACCGCGGAGCCGGAGGAGCTGACCAGCCAGTTCAGCGTGTCCAACTCGATGCTGCTCAACGTGGTGGCCCGCCCGGGCGACGGCTACGAGCACATGCGCCACCTGCTGCGCACCAACCACGACTCGCGGGCGAAGCAGAACCGAGACATCCTCACCGCGGTCGACTTGTTCCGCGGGCTGATCAACGCGGGCGTCGTCGAGCGCACGCCCGACTCGCCCGCATTCCGCCCCTACACGCTCACCCGGGAACTGGACCGCGACTTTGCGCTCAACCAGCCGTTGTCACCGTTCGCGCTCGCGTTCCTCACCATCTTGGACCCCGAGTCCGACACCTACGCGCTCGACGTCATCTCGACGTTTGAAGCAATTCTCGACGACCCCCGCCAGCTCCTCCAGGCACAGCAATCCGCCGCCCGCGGCGAGGAAATCGCCGCGCTTAAGGCGGACGGCGTGGACTACACCGAGCGCATGGCGCTCATCGAGGACGTCACCTACCCGAAGCCGCTTGCTGACGAACTCGACGAGGCCTTCGATACCTTTTGCCAGGGCAACCCGTGGGCGAAAGAGTTCGAGCTCGCGCCGAAGTCCGTCGTGCGCGACATGATCGAACACGCCATGACGTTTTCCGATCTCATCGCCACGTACGGCCTCGCGCGCAGCGAGGGCGTGGTGCTGCGCTACCTCACCGACGCGTGGCGCACCCTCTCCCACTCCATCCCCGAAGCCAACATGAACGAGGAGCTCGAAGACATCATCGTGTGGCTCGGCGAGTTGATCCGCCAGGTGGACTCGTCGCTTATCGACGAATGGGCGCACATGGCCGACGAAGACTCCCCCATCGACCAGGCGACGCTGGACCGCGAGCTAGCGTTCGGCGTCGAGGACCCGAACGCCCTCACCGCCAACCGGCGCGCCTTCACCATCATGGTCCGCAACGCCTTCTTCCGCCTCGCCGAACTTTTCGCGCTGGAGAAGGAACGCGAGCTGGACGAGATGTTCGACTACCTTGACCCGGACGCGCGCCCCGACTTCCCCGCCGGGATGGACGACTACTTCGACGAGTACGACGACGTCGACACCGGCCCCGACGCTCGTGGACCCGAGTACTTCCGGCTTGGCGACACCACCGGGCGCACCTGGGAGGTCACCCAGATCCTCAAGGACCCGGAGGGCGACAACGCGTTCCAATTCCACGGCGTTGTGGACTTGGACGCCTCCGACGAGGCGGGAGAAGTCCGGCTCCGATCTTTGGAATTGCGGGAGGGGTAGCTCTTTTGGGGGTGGCGTGGCGTCGATAAGCATGCCCCTTTTCTGTGGATAGACAGGTACGTGAGCTGGGCTTTTCATGCGCGCAGCTGCATAACTTGCACAATATGCAGTGCGTAAAATTCACCCAGCGAACGTGACATTCACCTCACTGGCGTGCGGTACATTGTTGTTCCAAACACAATCCGACAATTTGTGAGGAGTAACACAATTGACTCGTGCGCTCGTGATCGGCGCAGGCATGACAGGCCTGTCCACCGCATGGTTCCTGCAGGAATACGGGTACGACGTTGAGGTCGTAGACAAAATTGGCGTCGCGGGCGGCTCCTCGTGGGGCAACGCCGGCTGGCTCGCGCCCGGCAAGACGATCCCGTTGTCCAACTCCAGCCTCTGGGCCTACGGGCCGACCGCGCTCTTCGACCGCAACGCCGCGCTCTCTGTTCCCGTGCGCGTCGACCCGAAGCTGTGGGCGTTCTGCGCACAGTTCATGGCGCACGCCACGCAGCGCGCGTGGGACAAGACCATGGCCGGCCTGACCCCCGCCGACATGGCCTCGCTCGCCGCCTTCGACGACCTCGAAGCGGGCGGCGTGACCTCCAAGTCCTACCGCTCGCCGTACATCATCGGCTTCGAGTCACAGTCGCAGGCCAAGGGCTTCCTCAAGGAGGTCGACGGGGCCATCCGCCACGGCCAGGAGATCCCGTTCGAGCCGATTTCGCTTGACGACGCCCGCGAGCACGCCCCCATGCTCACCGACAATGTCAAGGCCATATACCGCATGCAAGGCCAACGCTTCATCGAGCCGGGCCCCTACTGCCAGGCCATCGCCGACTCGTTCACCGCGCGCGGCGGCACCATCACCACCGGCGCCGAAGTGACGAAGGTGACCTCCACCCGCAAACCGGCCGTGCAGCTGTCCACGGGCGAATGGAAGCCTGCCGACGTCGTCGTGATCGCCACCGGCGCGTGGATGCCCGCACTGGCGCGCGAGCTGGGCGTCACCACCATGGTGCAGGCGGGGCGCGGCTACTCGTTCAGCGTAGAGACGGAGACCGTGCCCGAGTGCCCCGTCTACCTGCCAGAGCAGAAGATCGCCTGCACGCCGTACCAGGGCCGCCTGCGCGTGGCGGGCACGATGGAGTTCCGCGGCCCCGACGAGGCGTTCCAGCCGGGCCGCGTCGCCTCCATGATCCATGCGACGAAGCCGATGTTCCGCGGCATCGACTGGGACGCCCGCCAGGACGAGTGGGTCGGCTCGCGCCCCGTGACCCCGGACGGCCTGCCGCTCGTCGGCGCGACCAAGGTGCCCAACGTGTACACCAACGGCGGCCACGGCATGTGGGGCATCGTCCTCGGCCCGGTGTCGGGCAAGATGCTGGCCAAGCAGATCGCCACCGGCGAGGTGGACCGCACCATCGAGCCGTTCGACCCGCTGCGCAGCCCGTTCGCCGGCCTGTAGGCCACCGCCTGCGGGCATGCTTGCCCGCGCGCCAGGGTTGCTGGCGCGCGGGCTTTTGCGTTGGGGGTCAGTCGGGCGGTGTGCGGCTGGGCGCGCGGGCGGTGTGGTCGGTGCCGGTTGGGGTGGCGTTTCCGTATGGTGAGACGTAGTAGATCTGTCCGTCCCGCCGTTCGGTGTGGCCCCGGGCGCCGGTCGCGGCCTGCGAGTTGTGGTACTGGCACAACCAACCAAGGTTGGCGGGCGTGGTCTCGCCGCCGTGGCGGTGTTCGCTCATGTGGTGCGCCTGGCAGCGTGTGGCTGGTACGGTGCAGTCTTTCCAGGTGCACGTGGTGGCGTCGGCAAGCATGATCTCGCGGTGTTTCGCCGAGGCGAAGCGCGCGTTGTAGGCGTTGACGGGCCCGTCCATCGCGCCGATGAGGATGATGCTGCCGAGCTCTGCGAGTTGCATGCGCACGAATTCTTCCCCGGTGGTGATCACCCCGTTGGCGAAGTGGACCTCGACGTCGTCGCCGGTGCCGGCGATGATGCGTTGGTAGTCGCCGAGGTCCAGGTTGGCGGTAACGCGTACGAGGTAGTCGGCTTTGGGGCAGTCGTTTGCCAGCCAGCCGGTGATGTTGTTGTTCGCCGCGTCGTAAACACCTTGGATGGCTAGGGCGGGCCCGGTGATGCGCAGGGTGGCCATGCCGTCGCCGTGGTGGGTTACGCGGGCTTGTTCGGGGCGCGGGGGTGCGGGCTGGAGTTCGGTTTTCAGTTCGTTGGCAACGCGGGTGATGTGGGTCAGGTCGCCGGGTGTGTTGCAGAGGGTGTCGATGTAGGTCCAGCGGGCGGTGGTGTCGGTGATGGTGCGGGCGCTGCGGGCGATGTAGGCGAGGGTGTCCAGGCGGTGCTGGTTGGTTGCGGCGCCGGTGTGGGCGCGGCGTTGGTAGGCGGTGTGGCTGGGTGTGCCGCACAGGACGGTTGCGGGGGTGTGGAGTTGGCGGGCGCGGTCGCGTGGCAGGCCGAGTGCGGTGAGGTCCTCGAGGGTCATGCCAGCGGCCGCCGCGACAAGTTGCATGCCGCGGCGGTCGATGGATACGAGGTCTGCCAGTGCGTTCATGGCAGCCACGTTACCGGCTCTGAGCTGGGGAAACAATGGGTTGTGAGGATTCACCCATTTTCGGCCCGGGAGGGAACCGCGGGCCGGTTTGGTGCGTCTAAATAGGGTTGGGGGTTTGCGTGGCGTCGATAAGCGAGCTGCTAGCGCGCTACCTCGATCTCGATGGCCTGGGCGACGGCCTGTACGACGGCGCCGACCTTGACGCCCTCCCAGATCTGCTCCTTGGTCATGCCCTCCTCGCGCAGCGTGTTCGCGTGGGCGACGCTGCAGTGCTCGCAGCCGTTGATCGCGGAAACGGTGAGGGACCACAGCTCGAAGTCGGCCTTCTCCACACCCGGCTTGGAGATGATGTTCATGCGGAGGCCGAACTTGACCTGCGAGTAGTCGTCGCCAAGCCAGCCCTTGGCGCGGTAGCCGACGTTGTTCATCGCCATCACGGTGGCGGCGCCGAACGCAGCGTTGAGGGCCTCCTCGGAGAGGTGCTCCTTCGCCTCGTCGGTAATTTCGGAGATGACGGTCGCGTTGCGGGTCGCGGCGGCAGCGGCGACGAGCGCGCCCCACAGCTGCTGCTCGCTCAGCTCGGTCGAGCGGGTCAGCGAACCGAGGTTCAGCTTCTGGTCCTTGGCGTACTCCGGCAGAGCGCCGCGCAGGTTGTCAATAGACATTGGGTGTCCTTTCGTGTGATTGGTGGTAAGTAGACGAGCGCCCCGCCACTCCAGCGGTGCGGAGCGCGGGGCGGCTTCGTGCGAAGAATCGCGCTACTTCAGGGCGTCCTGAACCACGGCCATCTTGTCGATGTTCTTGGTCGGATCGTTCTTCTGCCAGTCGCAGGCGCAAACCTCCTCGGACTGCAGTGCGTCGAGGACGCGCAGGACCTCGTCGACGTTGCGGCCGACGGCGTCCGGGGTGACGGACACGAACTGGACGATGCCGTCCGGGTCGATGATGAAGGTCGCGCGGTCGCACACGCCGTCAGCGTTCTCGACGCCGAGAGCACGGATCAGGTCGTGGCGGACGTCGGCGAACATCGGGAACGGGATGTCCAGCAGGTCCTCGTGCGTTGCGCGCCAGTTGAAGTGGGAGAACTCGTTGTCCGTGGAGCCGCCGAGCACCTGGGTGTCGCGGTCCTCAAACTCCTCGTTGAGCTTGCCAAAGGCGGCAATCTCGGTCGGGCATACGAAGGTGAAGTCTTTGGGGTAGAAGAAGACGATCTTCCACTTGCCCTCGTACTTGTCCAGGGAGACCTGCTCGAAGTAGTCGTCCGGGGAGGACGCGTCTGCTTCCTTGAGGTTGCCGCCCTTGAGCGCGGTCAGGTTGAACTCCGGGAAACGCTCCCCAACAGTCATGATCGGCATAGTGATTCCTCCATATACATAGGGTGAATTTGCGTACTGTGACGCAGTTAGTCACGAACACGTTCTCACGTCTTCTGCCACCCGAGTATGCCACAGCCCACCCGGAAGCTCAACAACAAAACCTATAAAGGTGCGGTATGATGATAGGCATGAGCAATAAGGAATATAAACCGACGCTCGCGCAGCTGCGCACCTTCGTCACGATCGCGGAGAACAAGCACTTCGGCACCGCCGCGGCCAAGCTCGGTATCTCGCAGCCGTCGTTGTCGCAGGCCCTCGTCGCGCTCGAGGGCGGGCTGGGTATACAGCTCATCGAGCGCTCGACGCGCAAGGTCATCGTCACCGCCGCCGGCGAGGAGCTGCTCCCCTTCGCAAAAACCACGCTCGAAGCAGCCGACGCTTTCGTCGCCCGCGCACAGGGCGCCCACGGCGTGCTCAACGGCCCGTTGACCATCGGGATGATCCCCACGGTCGCCCCGTACCTTCTGGCGGATCTCCTGCCGCGCCTGCGGTCCGAGTACGAGAACCTGCAGCCGCGCATCGTGGAGGAACAGACCGAGCGTTTGCTCGAGCAGCTTCGCGACGGCCGCATCGACCTCGCCGTCCTCGCCCTCCCCACCGAGACGCCCACGCTCACGGAACTGCCCCTCTACGACGAGGAATTCGTCGCCGTCACCCACGAGGATGACGCGCTCGCGGGGCGTCGCGACCTGCCGCTCGCCGCCCTCGAGGAGCTCGACCTGCTGTTGCTTGACGACGGCCACTGCCTCCGCGAACAAATCGTCGACCTGTGCAAGCTGGCGAATGTGTCTCACCCCGCCGCCAACCAGTCGGTGACGCGGGCGGCGTCGCTCACCACGATCATGCAGCTCGTCGGCGCTGGTTTCGGCTCAACGCTGGTGCCCAAGTCCGCCGTGGCCAGCGAATGCACCCGCCCCGGGATCGGGCTGGCGACCTTCGCCACCGGCGTTGGGGCGCAGCGCACCATTGGGCTTGCGTACCGGGCGTCGTCAAGCCGCGCTGAAGAGTTCGAGGCCCTGGGCGAACTGGTGAAGGCCGCGTACGCGGAGGCCGCCGCGCGCGGAGATGCAGCGCTCACGCATTGAGCTACTAAGCTGGTCCAGCAGTGATGAAAAAGGATCCAGACAATACGGACGTGCCGAGCAAGGACGAGCTGTACCGCCAGCTCGACTCGGTGCCGATCAACCAGGAGCGCCGGTTCCGGCGGCGGCTTTCCAAGGCCAAGGCGCCGCAGGCGCTCGCCGCGATCGGGGCGGACATTGCGGAGGCGGCGCGTGGCGTCGAGAAGCGAAATGCCCTCGTGCCCGCCATCGAGTACCCTGAGCAGCTGCCCGTTTCCGCGCGGCGCGACGACATCATGGAGCTGATCCGCGACAACCAGGTCGTGATCATCGCTGGCGAGACGGGCTCGGGCAAGACCACGCAGATCCCGAAAATGCTGCTGGAGATGGGGCGCGGGCGACGCGGGCTGATCGGACACACGCAGCCGCGCAGGATCGCCGCGCGCACGGTGGCCGAGCGCATCGCCGACGAGCTGGGGCAAAAAATTGGTCAAACCGTCGGCTACGCCATCCGCTTCGACGACAAGGTGTCGGACTCTACCGCCGTGAAGCTGATGACGGACGGCATCCTCCTCACGGAGATGCAGCGCGACCGTTTTCTCAACGCCTACGACACGATCATCATCGATGAAGCCCACGAGCGCAGCCTGAACATCGATTTCCTCCTCGGCTACCTCAAGCGGCTCCTGCCGAAGCGGCCGGACCTCAAGGTCATTGTCACCTCGGCGACGATCGACCCGGAGCGCTTTGCCGCGCACTTCGCGGCCGCCGACGGCACGCCCGCGCCAATCATCGAGGTCTCGGGCCGTACCTACCCGGTGGAGATCCGCTACCGGCCGCTCGTCGAGCAAGTGGAGACGAAGTCGGGCACGAAAGACGTGGACATCGACATGATCGACGGCGTCGTCGATGCCTGCAAGGAGCTCATGAGCGAGGGCGAAGGCGACATCCTCTGCTTCTTCTCATCCGAACGTGACATCCGCGACTGCATGGAGGCGCTGGAGAAGCAGCACTGGCGCGGCGTGGAGGTCGTGCCGCTGTTCGGGCGCCTCTCCAACGCGGAGCAACACCGCGTGTTTTCCCCGCACTCCGGCCGCCGCATCGTGCTGGCGACCAACATCGCGGAGACCTCGCTGACCGTGCCGGGGATCCACTACGTGGTGGATACCGGGCTGGCCCGTATCTCTCGCTACTCCACCCGCACGAAGGTACAGCGCCTGCCCATCGAGGAGGTTTCGCAGGCCAGCGCGAACCAGCGATCGGGCCGCTCGGGACGTACCGCCGACGGCATTGCCATCCGCCTGTACTCGGAGGAAAACTTCGAGGCGCGGCCCGAGTTCACCGACCCGGAAATCCTGCGCACCAACCTGGCCAGCGTCATCCTGCAAATGATTTCGCTGCGCCTCGGCGACATTTCCGAGTTCCCGTTTATCCAGCCACCGGATCACAAGGCAGTGCGCGACGGTCTCCTGCTCCTCCACGAGCTGGGCGCGATCACCGACAAGGAGCGCAGCGGCGCCCCCGTCTTGACGGACATCGGCCTCGACCTCGCGCGCATCCCCGTCGACCCGCGCATGGCGCGCATGCTCGTCGAGGCCAACACCCTCGGCGTACTCGATCGCGTCACCGTGATCGTCGCCGGCATGACCATCCAGGACGTGCGCGAACGCCCCCTGGAGTACCAAGCGCAGGCGGATCAGGCGCACGCACGCTTCAAGGATAAGACGTCCGACTTCCTCTCCGTGCTCAAGCTCTGGGACTACATCAACGAGTCCCGCGACGAGCTGTCGGGCAACGCGTTCCGCAAACGGATGAAGCGCGAGTTCCTGCACTACATGCGTATCCGCGAATGGTACGACCTGGTGCGGCAGCTGCGGGATGTGGAAAAGCAGTTGGGGTGGATTGTGCGGGCGTCGCAAAGCACTCAAGGCGACGGCGCAGCAGACGCCGACGCCGTGCACAAATCGCTGCTCACCGGCCTGCTGTCAAACATCGGCGCGCGCGACGGCAACTCGAAGGAGTTCCAGGGCGCGCGCGGCACCCGCTTCCTCGTCTTCCCCGGCTCGAGCCTGAGCAAGAAGCCGCCGGAGTTCCTCATGGCCGCGGAACTGGTGGAGACCTCGCGGCTGTGGGCCCGCGACGTGGCCAAGATCGAGCCGCAGTGGGTGGAACGCGCCGCGAAAGACCTGCTCAAACACAGCTATTCCGAACCGGTGTGGTCGCGCAAGCGCTCCGCGGCGATGGTGCACCAGAAGTCAATGCTTTACGGCGTCACGATTGTGCGCGACCGGCTCGTTCCGTACCACAAGGTGGATCCGGAGGCAGCGCGCAGCATGTTCATCCGACACGCGCTGCTGGAGGGCGATTGGAACCGCCACCACACGTTCATCGAGCACAATGACGCCCTGCTCGCGGAGGCCTCCGAGGTGGAGGAAAAGGTCCGACGCCGCGGCCTCGTGGTCGATGAGGACACGCTGTTCGAGTTTTACGACGCCAAGCTGCCCGCCGACGTGACCACCGCGCGGCACTTCGACTCCTGGTGGAAGAAGCAGCGCCGCACAGACAAGCACTTCCTCGACTTCGACCCGGAATCGCTGCTTGACGACACCGGCACCGACACCTCAGCCACCGCCTTCCCCGAGACGTGGCGCCAGGGATCGATCAACTACGACCTGCGCTACAAGTTTGAGCCCGGCGACCCCTTCGATGGCGTCACGGTCGAGGTCCCGGTCCCGCTGCTCGCAGGCCTGAGCCCGGACGGCTTCGACTGGCTTGTACCGGGGCTGCGCGAGGAGCTCATCACCGAGCTCATCCGCTCGCTCCCCAAGGCGATTCGCACCACTGTCGTCCCCGCGCCCGACTTCGCGCAGCGCGCCCTGCCCCTCCTCGAAGACGGGCAGCCGCTTGTCGACGCCCTCGCGTCCGCCCTCCAGTCACTGGGGGCCTCCGGGGTCAACGGGTCAGACTTCTCACCGACTCGACTCCCGGCGCACCTGACCATGACGTACGCCGCAATTGACAAGCGCGGGAAGGTTGTCGACCACGACAAGGACCTTGCCGCGCTGAAGAAGCGGCAGGCGGGCAAGATCCGCTCGTCGGTGTCAAAGGCGAGCCGGGCAGCGGAGTCTAAGGCCGTGGCGAAGTGGACGGCGGACTCCCTGGGCGAGGTGCCGGCGACGGTGCAAACCACCATTGATGGCAATAGCGTCGACGCGTTCCCCGCGCTGGAGGCTACCCGCGACGGCGTGCGCGTCACGGTCTTCCCAACGAAGGCTGCCGCGGACGCGTCGATGGTCACCGCGACCCTCACGCTGCTGATCCGCGAGATTTCGGTGTCTGCGCAGCAGATGACCAAGGGGTTGCCGCTGCGACAGAAGGTGGCGGTGGACCAGTACCCGCACGGTGGCGCGAAGGGGCTCGTGGAGGATGCGCGGGTGGCAGCGATTCGCGACCTGATGATGCAGCACGGCGGCCCCGTGCGTACACCGGAGGAGTTTTCGGCGCTCGTGGCCAAGGTGTCGCCAGAAGTTCCTGGCGCGGTGCGGCGCATGGTGGTGGGCATCGCCCCTGGGCTCGTCGCGTACGCGAACATGGCGCAGGAGCTGTCGCAATGGGAAGGTCCCGCGATTGATGACATGCGTTCGCAGCTCGAGTTTTACCTCCCCCGCAACGCGTTGACCAGGCACGGACTGACCCACCTCCAGCACATGCCGCGCTACATCGAGGCTATCCGGATTCGCCTTGAGGACATGCGCGTGGATCCCGACCGCGATGCGGACCGGCAGGCAATTGTCGACGGCGCGAAGTCGTACCTTGCCGCCAAGTTGGCCAAGCTCCCCGCCGGGCGGGAAAAGACTCGCGCCTACAAGGACGTGTTGTGGAGGATTGAGGAACTGCGCGTGAGCGTCTTCGCGCAGCGCCTTGGCACGCCGAAGCCGGTCAGCGCGCGGCGCATTGAGAAGATGGTAGACAAGCTGACCTAGCGGCGTGAGCTACAGACTCAACCGGCTCAGAAGTCCTCTTTGTCGCGCCGCCGCATCAGACGAATCTCTGATTCGAAGTCGTCGGCGCTCTCGAACGACTTGTACACGGACGCGAAGCGCAGGTAGGCGACCTCGTCAAGCGCGCGGAGCGGTTCGAGCACCGCGAGGCCGATTTCGTGCGCGGGGATCTGTGAGCTGCCGTGGGAGCGCACGATCTCCTCGACCTGTTGCGCGAGTCGTTTGAGCGCGTCGTCCGACACGTCGCGCCCCTGGCAGGCACGCCGCACGCCGACGATGAGCTTGTCACGGTCAAACGGCTCGCTGATCCCGTTGCGCTTCACCACCGTCAGCACTGCCTTTTCCACGGTGGTGAATCGCCCCCCACATTCGGTGCACTCACGACGCCGGCGGATTGCTGATCCTCCTTCAATGATGCGGGAGTCCATCACGCGCGAATGATCGTTGTGGCAAAACGGACAGTACATTGCAGGCTCCCGCTCCTCGCTGTTCTGGGTACACCCCGGGGACGTGCGCCCGGGCTTGCCTCCTCAATGTACCGTCCCCCGCGCCGCTTCCCTAGCGGGCGCCAGCGACGTATTGGGCGGAGACTTGGTGGCTCATCGACGCGGTGTCGTCCGAGAACGCACCGCCCACGATCGACCCGATCACCAGCGCGGCGCTCAAGCCCAGTCCCACGAGCACGCTCTCGCGCTTTTCGCGGTGGGATTCGAACCGATCGTCCGCTCGGTCTGGCCACTGCGCCGGATCACCCCTCCCCACATCAACGGCCATTATCGAATTACTGAGCGTTCGAACATGCTCAGCCCCACACCGCCGAACACCACGGGTTTCAATGTCCCACTCGTCAGCACGAGCCGGCATGGAAGCCACCTCGAAGCGAGTAGTAGAAGCACCGTAAGTACCATTTTGCATCATCGTCATGAGTTCATTCCTTTCACGTTCACCGCAATCTTACGAACCGAACCAACACTGTCGAACGGAATACCGTTCAGGCGTTCGATGTCGGTTGCATGTTCGATTTATAGCAGGCACGTCAAAGCTTGTCTAGCGGGCGGGTTGAGAACTCGAACATGTTTGCCCGATCTGGTAGGTTGTGCAGTGCGTAGTTAGCGCGAATAAACTCACACACAGTCACCATCAAAGGAGCACCTCATGGCCCGCAAAAAGGCTGATGCCAAGGATTTGGACATCTCGACGCTGTCTGATCGTCAGCGGCGAATTTTGGAAGTAATTCGGGACGCCGTCGTCCTTCGCGGCTACCCGCCAAGCATTCGCGAGATTGGCGACGCAGCTGGGTTGCAGTCCACCTCGTCCGTCGCCTACCAGCTCAAAGAGCTTGAAAAGAAGGGCTTCCTGCGCCGCGACCCGAACAAGCCTCGCGCGGTCGACTTGCGCCATCTCCCCGACGCACCCGGCAAGAAGCCGAAGCCGAGCACGGACACAAACGTGCCGGAGGATGCGTCGACTCCGCGCTACATCCCAGTGGTCGGCCAGATTGCCGCCGGGTCGCCGATCCTCGCAGAGGAGAACGTGACGAGCTACTACCCGATGCCGGAGGATCTTCTCGGCGACGGCGACCTGTTCATGTTGCAGGTCGTCGGCGAGTCGATGCGCGATGCCGGCATCCTCCCCGGCGACTGGGTCGTCGTTCGCTCCCAGCCCGTGGCAGAGGAGGGAGAGTTCGTCGCAGCCCTGCTCGACGGCGAGGCGACGGTGAAGGAGTTCCACAAGGATTCCAGCGGCGTGTGGCTCCTCCCCCACAACGATGCCTACTCGCCTATTGACGGCACCAATGCGGAAATCATGGGACGCGTCGTCTCCGTGTTCCGCACCATGTAGCACCTCCACCCTGAACACACGCCCGCAGCGATCCCTCGCGCGGGCGTTTTTCTTGTTTGTAGCTCACCTCCGCTTATCACCTTCAACCACTGTGACGATTTCCGGATATGTGGCGGGTGCTGCCCCCGCTTCGGGGGAGTCGGGCACAACAACAACCAATCGGGCACCAATCAATGCGACAATGACAGGTATACGTTTTCCCGTCTTACATCCCGACATACTGAAGGAGCGCCGTGTACGCAGAAGAACGCCGGCGACAAATTGCCTCCCTCACCGCGGTTGAAGGTCGAGTCAATGTCACTGAGCTGGCCGAAAAGTTTGGAGTCACCGCGGAGACGATCCGTCGCGACCTGGCTGTGCTCAATGATGAGGGCATTGTCCACCGCGTGCACGGTGGCGCCGTAGCGAGCCAATCCTTTCTCACCACCGAGTTTCCGCTTGAGGCCCGCTATCGCGCCGCGTCCACGGCCAAGATGGCGATCGCCCGTGCAGCGCTCCAATTCCTCCCGGACCGGCCGGACCGATCTCTCTTCCTCGACTCTGGCACAACCATCAATGGTCTGGCCGAGATTATTGCCAAGCACCCCTCGGCCAAAGATTGGCACATCGTGACCAACTCGCTGCCCACCTCCCTCGACCTGGCAAGCGCGGGTTTGGAAAATGTGCAGCTACTGGGTGGAACCGTTCGTGCGATCACCCAAGCGGTCGTCGGAGACATCGCGCTTCGCTCCATCGCCATTCTGCGCGCCGACGTCGCCTTCATTGGCACCAACGCATTGACCATTGATCACGGGCTCTCCACGGCCGACCCCCAAGAGGCCGCGATCAAGAAGGCGATGGTCACAAACGCGCACAAGGTGGTGGCGATGTGCGACTCGACCAAGCTCGGAAACGACTACCTGGTGAGCTTCGCCCGCCTGAGCGAAGTCGATGTGCTGGTGACCGACTCGGAGGCGCCAAAGTCCTTCATCGATGAACTCGTCGCACACGGCGTCGACGTCATTACCGCGTCCGAATAAGCCCGTTTTCCCCCTCACTCGTGTGAGATCGCTTCCGAATGGTTGAAAAATCACACCTATTCGGACATACTTGGGGGGTGGCGCTTAGTGCCCGGCATCGCCAACAGACTCGCTGCGTAGGGGCGCTCTCGTGCCTCACCCCACTACATCAACAGTAGGGAGCGAATCCATGATCATCACGTTAACGCCGAACCCGAGCATCGACGCCACACTCAACGTCGATGCCGTGGCGCGCGGCGAAGTGGTCCGCGCCACCGATGCCAGACGCGAAGCCGGGGGTAAAGGCATCAACGTCGCCAACGCTGTTGCGCTGGCTGGCAAGGACACCCTCGCGATCGCGCCGTGTGGACCACACGACCCATTCATCAGCGCTGTCGAGCGCGCGCGCATCCCGTTCACACCAGTGCCCATCCAGGGCAACGTGCGCACGAACACTGCGCTCACCGAGCCGGACGGCACCACCACCAAGATCAACGAGCGTGGTGCCGAGTTGTCGGGCGAGGAGCAGCGTGGCGTCGAAAAGCAACTGCTCGACCACGCACGAAACGCCGACGCTGCGGTGCTGGCTGGTTCGCTGCCGCCTGGTGCGGCGCCGGACTGGTACGCCGAGCTTGTCGCTTCCCTGCGCAAGGTTTCGCCGGATCTTGTCATTGCTGTGGACACGTCGGATGCGCCGCTACAGGCGCTCGGGCGCAAGCTCGACGGTGCGGCACCGACCATCATGAAACCGAATTCGTTCGAGCTGGCCCAGCTCACCGGCGCGGACGGGCACGAGCTCGAGGCCGCCGCCGAGCGCGGCGAGTACGATGCCATCATCGCCGCAGCGCGCGCCCTCGTGAAACGAGGTGTGCAGGAGGTGCTGGTCACGCTCGGTGGCGCCGGCGCGTGCCTGGTCACGGCCAACGGCGCGTGGGCGGCCTCCGCTCCCCCGATCACCGTTCGCTCCACCGTTGGCGCGGGCGACAGCTCGCTCGCCGGCTACGTGATGGCGCGAGTCGAGGGCCTCGAGCCCGCGGATTGCCTCCGCCGGGCCGTGGCCTACGGCTCGGCCGCTGCCTCGATGCCGGGCACGGGGATTCCTTCCCCGTCCGACCTGGACGTCGAGCGCACCAAAGTCTTCAGTCTTTCCAACTAATTCAATACCCATATCCTTCGCTACAGAGTAGGAACTCCTATGAACTCCCCACTCATCACACCTGACCTGGTCAGGCTGGACGTGGACTTCGGCTCCTCGCCCGCGGACGTCATCCAACACCTTGCCGGGCTCATAGAAGCCTCCGGGCGCGCGACCGACGCAGGCCCCATCGCTGAAGCGGCGACTGCCCGCGAAGCGAAGGCCGGCACCGGTGTCAACGGCCGTGTGGCCATCCCGCACTGCCGCGTCGCTACAGTCAACGAGCCCACCCTTGCCTTCGCGCGCCTGTCCAATCCGGTTGATTTCTCCGGCCCCGACGGCGATGCCGAGCTGGTCTTCCTCATCGGCGCCCCCGAGGGCGGCGGCAAGGAACACCTGAAAATCCTGTCCAAGCTGGCCCGCGCGCTGGTCCGCGGTGACTTTGTGGAGAAGCTTCGCAACGCCAGCACCGAGCAGGAGCTTGTCGACGCAGTGCTGGAGGTCGTCAACGCCGAACCGAAAAAGAAGAAGCCGAAACCGGCCACGACCGATGGCGCCGCAGCCGCCGGCAGCACGGCCGTCACCGCGGGCGCTGCAGGTACCGCGGGCACTTCCGGCGCGAAGCAGGACGTCATCCGCATCGCTGCGGTCACCTCGTGTGCGACCGGCATTGCCCACACCTACATGGCAGCTGACGCGCTCACCCAGGCAGCCGAAAAGCGCGATAACGTCGAGCTCATTGTGGAGCCGCAGGGGTCGTCCGGCGGCGACCCGCTCGAGCAGTCCTTCATTGATAGCGCCGACGCAGTCATCTTCGCCCACGACGTGGCCGTGCGAAACAAGGGCCGCTTTGCCGGCAAGCCGGTCGTGGACTCCCCGGTCAAGCGCGGTGTGAACGAACCGAACGCGATGATCGACGAGGCCATCGCCGCGGCGAAGGACTCGAAGGCCCCTCGCGTCGCGGCCGCCTCCGAGTCCGCTGGCGAGGACTCCGCAACCGGGTCCTCGGGCGAAAGCTGGCCGAAGCGCCTGCAGCAGGCGATCATGACCGGCGTGTCCTACATGGTGCCGTTCGTCGCCGCGGGCGGTCTCCTGCTCGCGCTCGGCTTCCTGCTCGGCGGCTACGACATGGCCAACGGCTGGCAGGCGCTGGTCACCCAGTTCACGCCGTGGGATCTGCCGGGCCACGAGGTGACGGTTGACGGTGTCACGGCAACCTTTGAGCGCTCCGGGTGGGCGCTCTACCTCGGCGCCGTCCTCTTTGCCACGGGCCAGATGGGCATGCAGTTCGTCGTGCCGGCCCTCTCCGGCTACATCGGCTACGGCTTGGCAGGGCGCCCCGGTATCGCACCGGGCTTCATTGGCGGCGCCATCTCCGTCATGGTTGGTGCCGGCTTCATCGGTGGCCTGGTCACCGGCCTGCTCGCCGGCGTGATCGCGTACTGGATCCAGACCTGGAAGGTGCCGCGCTGGCTCGGCTCGCTCATGCCGGTGGTGATCATCCCGCTGCTGACCTCCCTGATCGTCGGCCTGCTGATGTTCCTCCTGCTGGGCCGCCCGCTCGAGGCGCTCATGCTGGGGCTGACCGACTGGCTGTCGTCCATGACGGGGTCGTCGGCAATACTGCTTGGCATCATCATCGGCCTGATGATGTGCTTTGACCTTGGTGGCCCGGTGAACAAGGCGGCGTACCTGTTCGGTACCGCGGGCCTGTCCGCTGGCACGGACGCCAGCTTCGAGATCATGGCGACCGTCATGATCGCCGGCATGGTGCCGCCAATCGCGCTGTCCATCGCGACCTTCCTGCGCAAGGAGCTGTTCACCCCGGCCGAGCAGGAGAACGGCAAGTCCGCGTGGCTCCTGGGCCTGTCCTTCGTCTCGGAGGGAGCGATCCCGTTCGCAGCAGCTGACCCGTTCCGCGTCATCCCCGCGATGATGCTGGGTGGCGCTACTGCGGGCGCGGTCTCCATGGGCCTGGGCGTGGGATGCCAGGCGCCGCACGGCGGCGTGTTTGTCATCTTCGCCTACGACCCGTGGTGGGGCATGGTGATCGCGCTGGCCGCGGGCGTACTCGTGGCCACGTTAGCCGTAATTGCCATCAAGCGCTTCTGGCCCAACAAGGAAATCCAGAAGGCCGCCGCTGACAAGGCTACGCAGGAAAACACCGCTTCGGCGGGCGTGCAGCAGGTAGCGGCATAACCAACCGGGTGCCTACACTGGTACCCAGTAAATCAGCACTCAACCAAAGTATTTCGAAAGGACCTCATTATGGCTTCCAAGACCGTCAAGGTTGGCTCCACCGTCGGACTGCACGCACGCCCGGCAACGGTCATCTCCGACGCCGCAGGCGAGTTTGATGACGAGATCATCCTGACCCTCGTCGGTGGCGACGAGGACGACGAGACTGACGCCGCGTCCTCCCTCATGATTATGGCGATGGGCGCGGAGCACGGCGACGAGGTCACCATCACCTCCGACAACGCCGACGCCGTTGAGAAGATCGCCGCGCTGATCGAGCAGAACCTCGACGAGGAGTAGCCTCCGCGCGATCGCACAACTTCAGGCCCCTGGCACCTTCCCCGTGAAGGCCCAGGGGCTCTTTCGTGCTTATCGACGCCCCCCGTAATCCCCTCCTTACCGGTACTGGCCCTCCCCGACCGAGTTGTACAGCCACCGCATGAGTGGGTAGCCGACGATGATGCCCACAGACCCGATGGCGATCCCCTCGAGCGTCACGGAGCCAACGGTGAAGGACAGGTTGCCAATGCCCACGATCAGCGCGACCGCGGCGGCAGTGAGGTTGACCGGGGTGGTGAAGTCCACGTTGTTGTCCTGCCAGATGCGCACGCCCAGCATGCCGATGAGCCCATACAGGACCAGGCACGCGCCGCCGAGAACGCCGACGGGAATCGTGAAGATGATGGCGCCGAACCTGGGCACGAACGCCAGCGCGATGGCAAAGCACGCTGCCACCCAGTACGCCGCCGTGGAGTACACCTTCGTCGCCGCCATCACGCTGATGTTTTCGGCGTACGTGGTCGTTCCGGAGCCGCCGAAACCGCCGGCGAGGGTGGTGGCAATGCCGTCGCCGATAAGTGCCCTGCCCTGCAGGTCATCCAGGTCTCGGTGGGTCATCTCGGAGACCGCCTTGACGTGCCCGACGTTTTCGGCGATGAGCACCACCATCACGGGCAGCGTGACCAGGATGGCAGAAAGGTGGAATTCCGGCGAGTGGAACTGCGGCAGGCCGATAAGGGGCGCGGCGGCGATGGTGTCCAGGGCGTCGTCGGCAAGCCCGCCCGTGGCTGCGGCGTAGGCCCAGCCCACGATCACGCCGATCAGGATGCTCAGGCGCGAGATCATCCCGCGGGTCGCCACGGTGATCAGCACGATCGCCGCGAGGGTCACGCCAGCGACGGCTGGCTGTGCTTGGACGTTGCTCACCGCGGTCGGCGCGAGGTTGAAGCCGATGAGGGCGACGATAGCGCCGGTGACGGTGGGCGGCATGACCGCGTCGATCACGCGCTTGCCGGCCACGTGCACGACCGCGCCGACGGCGATGAGGAGCAAGCCTGTCACCAGCACCCCGCCCAGCTGCGCGCCGATGCCGTACTGCTGGGAGGCGGACAGCGGCGCGATGAAGGCGAACGAGGAGCCAAGGTAGCTGGGCAGCCTGTTCTGGGTGATGAGCAGGAAGAGGATCGTGCCCAAACCTGAAAAGAGCAGTGTGGTGTTGACAGGGAACCCGGTCAGGGTCGGCACGAGCAGGGTCGCGCCGAACATGGCCACGACGTGTTGCATGCCGATGCCGATGGTGCGCGGCCAGCTCAGCCGTTCGTCGGGTGCGACGACGGCACCGGGTTTCACGGTGCGGCCGTCGCCGTGTAGGGACCAACCATACGAAGTATTCACACCTGGCAGTCTAGGCAGGTGTACCCAGCTGGCCCCAATTGTTTACGCAGGCACTCGTCCGCTTACGCGACTACGAATTCCGCGTACTGGTCGGCGAGCACCTGGGGCAGGCGGACGTCGATACGCGTGCCCTGCTCCTCGTACTCCTCGCGGCGCACCGTGCCCTCCTCGTGGACGTGCGAGACGACGTCGCCGCGGGTGTACGGGACGAGCATCTCCACGTGGGCGTCGAGGGTGTTGAGGAACAACTCGACCTTGCCTTCCAGCTCGGGGATGCCCTCGCCGGTAAGGGCGGAGACGAAGACGACATCGTGGCCGGAGGAATCGAAGGCGTGGCGCAGCTCTGCAAGCACGAGCGGATCAGCCTCGTCGATCTTGTTCACCACGACGATCTCCGGCGGGATTTCCTCGCCGGATTCGCGCGTGATCTCTGCCAGGACCTCGTTGACCGCCTTGATCTGCTTCAGCGGGAACGGGTCCGAGCCGTCCACCACGTGCAGCAAGAGATCCGCGTTCGTGACCTCTTCCAGCGTGGACTTGAACGCCTCGACCAGCTGCGTGGGCAGATGGCGCACGAAACCGACGGTATCGGTGAGGACAACATTGCGGCCGTCCGCCAGCTGGGCGCGCCGCGTCGAGGGGTCCAGGGTGGCAAACAGCGCGTCCTCCACCAGCACGCCCGCGTCCGTCATCGCGTTAATGAGCGAGGACTTGCCCGCGTTGGTGTAGCCAGCGATGGCAATCTTGGGCGTGGTGGAACGCTGGCGCCGCGCGCGTTTCACCTCGCGCGCCGTCTTCATCCCCTTCAGCTCGTGGCGCAGGCGCGCCATGTCCGCGCGTAGGCGGCGACGGTCTGCCTCAATACGAGTCTCACCAGGGCCGCGGAGGCCCACGCCCCCGTTGGAGCCGGCGCGACCGCCCGCCTGGCGGGACAGGTTGCCGCCCCAACCACGGGTGCGCGAGAACAGGTACTCCATCTGCGCCAGCGAGACCTGCGCCTTACCCTCTCGGCTCTTCGCGTGCTGGGCGAAGATGTCCAGGATGAGCATGGTGCGGTCGATGACCTTGGTTTTCAGCGCCTCCTCCAGCGCCACGATCTGCGAGGGCGAGAGCTCACCGTCAAAGACCACCGTGTCCGCGCCGGATGCCTGCACGATCTCGCGCAGCTCCCCGACCTTGCCGGCACCGATGTAGGTGCCCGGGTCCGGCTTGTCGCGCTTTTGGTAGATCATCTCCACGACTTCCGCGCCCGCCGTCTCCGACAGCGCGGCGAGCTCGCGCATGTTCGCTTCCATCTCCGCGGTCGTGCCCTCGAGCCACGCGCCAACGAGGATCACTCGCTCAAGACGCAGCTTGCGGTACTCAACTTCGTAGTCGTCTTCGAGCTCGTCAGTCCGAATCTCGGTGTGTTGTGTCACCCTGCGGAACGAGTTGCGCTCCTCCAAGTCGAGCGCGCCAGTCGTCGGGGCGTCAGCCCCGGGCTGCGGCGAGTTGTGCCGGAACGCCCGCTCAAGCAGCGCATCACGCGCCGCATCCTGGTCGCTCTGGTCGTCCTGTGCTCCCTGAGCACCCTGGGTGTAGAACGTTGAGGTCATTCAGTCCTTCTGGTCAGAACTTCCGGGCCGCGTGGGTTCGCGCGCCCAGCGCATTCCGAAGAATGCTTACGTTGTAGTTTACGTGTTTCTTCCAACACCGTGTGCATGCGGATCATTCCGTGCGCACAGTGCTTTGCGACGCCACCGCGACCCCGCAGTTCTCACCCCGGTGCATTCGCCGACTAGGCTGTGCTCCATGAGCGAAACTCTGAGTACCCGAGCCCAAGCGGCCACCGCGAGCAACGGCGCCCACCAGGACCTTGCTGCGATCGGCCTCGGTTTTTCCAAGTGGCAGGAAGCAGTCGAGCAGGCAATCGCCACCAACCGCCTCGAAGTCACGGGCGAGGTCCGTGGCGGGCAGCTGATTCAGTACGGCGACCCGTCGGGCGCGCAGCTCAACATCCTGGCTGTTGAGCCGTTTGCCACCTTCGCTGGCTTTGCGTCGCAAACGCGCACGTTTGCGCACATCACCCCGCTCAATGACGTCGTCGCACTGGCCGACGTTGTTGATCCGCACGGTAACACCATTTCCTCCGTTACCGTGAATCTGGCGCAGGGCCCGCTAATCGTCGGCGAGCCGACGCTCCAGTGGCAGGAGCTGGGCATCACCGCACTGATGCTGGACCAGCAGCGTTTCGATTCCACCGACGCGTACCTGGCGGCCAACCCGGGTGCAGTCCTCGGCGCCGTGACCTCCCCTGGTGCGGAAGCCGTGGGCAACGGCGCGGCCACCACCCCCGACGCAGCGGCGCAGCTTTCCGCACGCGTCCTCGACGCGGAATACCGCACCTCCGAGCTGACCGGCCAGCGCTTCATCCACGCGTCCGTGGATGGCGCCTTCCCCTTCGACGTGTGCCTGCCGGACGGCGAGCTCCCGCAACGCGACTCCGTCATCGCCGGTACCGCGGTGCTCGCCGGCTCCATCCCCGCTCCGAGCGGCGGCGGGTGTGGCGGCTGTGGCGGTTCCTGTGGCTGCGGTGGGCACTAGGGATACAGACGCTCGGCTCCGGTGACCCCGTTGACCCCGTTGACCCCGTTGACATGGTCCCCACACGCCGATCGAGGAGGTGACCGCACATGGATCCATCACGAAAAGACTTACTCCGCGCCTTGTGGGGCGCTCTGTTGTTCGCAGTGGCGGTCCTGCTGGTGATCTTCCTCCGGCTCCCAGGGCTCATGCTCACGCTGCTCCTCATCCCGCTCGCGCTCGCGATACACCGCCGGTACGACACGAATCCGGAGATCGCGTCGCTGAAGGCGTCGCTGCGCATCGCGCGCGACGACATGGAGGAGATCCTCCAAAGCTACGACGATCTCAAGTACGGCACGTCCACGCAGTCCGTCGCAGATCGCACGCTGCACTACCCGGCGCTGGCCAACGGCGACGTCTCGCAGCACGCCATCAGCGAGTTCCTGCTGCGCACCTCCTCAGCGCGCCGCTTCATCGCGCGCATTGACGGCTACCTGGAATCCCCGGACATTGACCGCTTCCAGCTAGAAAAGCTCATTGGCATTGCCGACGAGCGCGCGCTCGAGCTTTCCGAAGCGTGGGACGACGCCCGGCGCGTCGCGCGCCAAATCGGGCCCGCGTAGCGCTGCGAGCGCAAACCCCTACAGCAACTGCTGCAGCTGCGACGGCAGTGTGATGCCCAGCCGAGGCGCGACTGCGACTCCGCCGCCGACGAGGAGCCCGAGCGCGGCGAGCACCCCAAGTGCGATGGCAACTGCCTTTCCCGCCGAGCTGGCCTGCTCCGTGTTTTCTGCTCTCGCCGGGACCGCTGGGGGCGCCGCGGTGTCGGCCAGGGGCTCACCTGCGGGTGAAGGGCCGTCGCCGTGACGCGTGCCGACGCCTCCTTGCTGGTTCACGTCCGCTTCCGTGGGGAAGCTGACCGTTACGTTGCCGCCCTGCGCGCACGCCTTGTCTGCCTGCTTCGTCGCGGCGACGTTTGCGCGCTCGTAGGCGATGGCTGCGGGGAGGTCGACGACGCGCGGTGCTTCCTCGTTAAACCTCCTGATCTGGTCCTGCGTCAGGTCCAGCTGTTCATTGGCGGAGAAAACCTTGCCCGGGTTCTGGGCGAACTCATCCCATCCTTCGTAGCCCATTTCGGCCCACGCTGCGTTTGCGGTCTCTCCCGGGAAGAGCTCGAACTCCCAGGAATTCGCCCTCCCGGACTCCACACGTTGCAGGTACGCGTCGGTTCGGGCTTGCGCTGCGACGATGTCCGTGATTGTTCCGGCCGTATCGGGGCCGTATGCGTCCTCGAGCGACGCAACTTCGCGTTCGTACTCTGCTTCGACGTCTGGGGCGACGTCGGTAAAGTTTTCGTAGCTGATCAAGGTCTCTACCACGGACTCGTTTGCTACTAACGCATCGAGGCGCTTGAGTTGTTCGGGTGTGAGCGTGGTTTTACTCGCAACGATGAAGAGTCGCTCCAGCGCCACGGTGTCATACAGCGCGTACGCCTTGGCCTCGTCTTCGGTGAGGCTGACAAAGCAAGACTGCGCGCCCAGTAGCCCCGAGTCTTCCAGCGGGCTGACATCGGCGGCGTTGGCGGGTGGCGCCACTGCGGCCACTGCAACCACTGCGGCCATCGGGGCGGCCACGCTGGCGAGCCTCCGGGAACTGGGTCGCTTGGTGTCCCGGTGATCGTCGTGAAGTGGACGTGCAAACGAGGCTGCGAGGTGCATTGCGGCTACTTTCAACGAGCTTCTACTGCGCGCCGGAGGGAGAAACGGCGTCCGCAGCGGGACCCGGAAGGATGAGGTCTCCGTGTGCCACGATACGCGAGGGGCCCGTCATGCGCGCGGTTTGCTCCGAATTTGCTGGGTCTTCACTGATTGCAACTTCCACCGCACCGCCGGGGACGCGCACGGTGACGGTCCCAGCCGTCTCGCCCGCGGCACGCAGCGCGGCGGTCGCGGCGGCGACGGTGCCGGTCCCGCAGGAGCGGGTCTCTCCTACGCCACGCTCCCAGACGCGCATGGAACACTGCCCGTCGCGCGCCTCGGTGAGGAGCTCCACGTTGACGCCCTCCGGGAACACGGCAGCGTCAAACTCGGGAGCGGACAGCTCAATGGCTGCGAGCTCCTCAGGGGTCATGCCGGGCACGACCGCGGCGAGGTGCGGGTTCCCCACATCGACTGCGACGCCTTCAAAGGTGTGCGATCCGATGGTCGCCCAAGAGTCAGCCCCAACGCGCACGGTGCCCATGCCGACGGCTACGACGGCGTCGCGCTCGTCAAAGCGCACGACGTGGATCCGCTTCATTCCTGCGCGGGTGTGCACGTCAAAGTCATCGGCGGGTTCGAGGCCCTCGGCTTTGAGCACGTGGGAGAATGCGCGGATGCCGTTGCCGCACATCTCAGCGATCGAGCCGTCGGCGTTGCGGTAGTCCATGAACCAGGTGCCGTCGATACGCACGACGCGCAGCAGGCCGTCGCCGCCGATCCCGGCGCGGCGGTTGCACAGCCAGGCAACCTGTTCGGGGGCGAGGTCGAGCTGATTGTCGACGTCTACGAGTACGACAAAGTCATTTTCTGTCGCGTGGGCTTTGATGAACTGTTGCGGCTGAGTCATGGTTGCGAGTCTAGACGCAGTGCGCCCAGCGCCTGGTCGAGCGTCTCTCCCGACGCTGCGTCGAGCCACGCGATGCGGTGGTCCCGGTTGAACCACGAGCGCTGGCGGCGCACGTAGCGGCGCGTGCCGGTCACCGTGCGCTCGACGGCCTCGTCGTGGGAAAGCGTGCCTGCCATCATGTCGAGGACCTGGGCGTAGCCGATGGCGCGCCCGGCGGTGGAGTCGCGGACGAGCCCGTCACCGATGAGCGATTCGACCTCGTCGATGAGGCCGCGCTCGAACATGAGGTGCGCGCGTTGTTCCACACGCGGGTTGAGCCACTCGGCGTTCGTGCGCAGCCCCACGATGCGTGTCCCCCAGCGCGGCGGCGCGTCCTTTGGCGGCTGGGACGCCTGGAAGGGCTTCCCGGTCAGCTCGATGACCTCGAGCGCGCGCACCGTGCGTCGCGGGTCCTTGTCCTCGATGACGCGGGCGGCTTCGGGGTCGATCGCGGCGAGCTCGTCGTGCAGCGCGTCGGTGCCGATGACGAGCCTGCGGTCCTCGTACCTTTGGCGAACTGCGGGGTCGGTGGGCGGGAACGTCCAGGCGTCGATAAGCGACTGCACGTACAGCATCGAACCGCCGACGAGGACGGGGACCTTGCCGCGCGCCATGATCTCCTCAACGGTGGCGACGGCGAGTGCCTGATACTCGGCCACGGACGCGGTCTTGGTGACGGGCCAGATGTCCAGCAAGTGGTGTGGGATGCCGCCGCGCTCGTCGGGGGCGAGCTTGGCGGTGCCGATGTCCATACCCCGGTAGAGCTGCATGGAGTCGACGTTGACCACCTCCCCGCCGACGTGCGAAGCGAGCGCGATGCCCAGGTCGGACTTTCCGGACGCCGTGGGGCCAACGACAGCGATCGGGCTGACCGAGCTCTCGGGTGCGTGAGTCATGCCACCTCCCACAGCGCAACGTAGCGGCCGACGCCGAGCGACGCGTCCGAATCAACCAACTGGCTGCTCACCCGGTTGAGCCGGGCGAGTTCGAACCACAGCTCCGGCTCGAGCACGCCAAGCTCCTCCAAGTTTTCGGGCAGCGCGACATCCTCGCCGTCGGCGAAACGCTCCATTGCGCGGTGCAGTTCCGGGGCACCCTGCATGAGCGCGAGCGGCGCGCGCTCGGTCAGGCCCGCCGACCCGTCCGCCACGACGATGGTGAGCACGCCTGGGTCAGGTGCTCCCACGTGGCTGCGCACCTCACGCACGCGGGTGCTCCGGCCGGCCAGCGAGGGTTGCGCGAGCGCGTAGCGGGCGACGAGCTCCGGCAGGTAGTTTCCCTCGCCGACGCTGACTTGCGGTGCGCCCCACGCGGCGAAGGAGCCAGTATGGGCGGTGTAGTGCTGCTGGTTGCGCGGGCAGACAATGTCAATGGTCGCCGCTGTTTCTCGGGCACCTAAGGCGCCGAGGGCGTCTACCGCCTGCCCAACCGCCGTGCCGATCGCGCCGAGCACCCGCCGGGAGGGTTCGTGGGCCCCGGCGAGGGCGTCAACCAGGGCCGGCGACCCCGGCATGATGAGGACCTGTGCGCTGTGTTTCACCCGCACCACTCTAGTTGGCGTGCTCGGCGCGCAACCGGGTGGGAGGTCCGCTCCCGGAGCAAGGTTTGGCCGCGCAGCTGCCGGTACCCCTGTAAAGTTTGAGGAAGCACTCGCCACGCGGCGCCCTACAACGGACGCCGCGTGGCACTGGCAGCCGCGTCGCGCGGCACTTTGAACGTAGGGAAAGGACCTGCAATGACCACCTCGGACCAGACACCGAAGCCAGCTCCGAAGCCCGGGGCGACCCCCGCTCCGAAGCCGGGCGTGAAACCTTCACCGGCCGCGATGCCGAACCGCTCGCCCAAGCCCGGTCCCGTGCCTGGTTCCGCAAACCCGCAGGCTGCCACCCCGTCCCCCGTCCCGCCGAAGGCGCCCGCGGTGCCCACCGCTGACCCGTCCAAGTTTGGTCGCATCGATGAGCACGGCGCGGTCTTTGTCACGCGCGGTGGCACGGAGCGCCAAATCGGCTCCTGGCAGGCAGGGACACCGGAGGAAGGCCTGGCGCACTACGGCCAGCGCTTCGACGACCTGGTCACCGAGGTCGAGCTGATCGAATCCCGCCTGGCAGCCCACCCGGACGACGCCGCGCAACTTCGCCAGCGGGCCGAGTCGCTGAAGTCGACGCTGGACGAGCAGGCGGTCATCGGCGACCTGGACGCCCTGGACGCGCGACTGGACGCGGTCATCGCGGCATCGGACGTCGCCGGCCAACAGGCCCAGGAGGCGAAGGCGCAGCGCCGCGCCGACGCCATCGCCAGGAAGGAGGCGCTCGCGGCGGAGGCGGAGGAGCTCGCCGAAAACTCCAATGAGTGGAAGGCCGCGGGCGATCGCATTCGCGCCATCCTCGAAGAGTGGCGCACCATTCGCGGCATCGACCACAAGACGGACGACCAGCTGTGGAAGCGCTACTCGCGCGCCCGCGACGCGTTCAACCGTCGCCGCGGCTCCCACTTCGCCGAGCTGGACCGCAACCGCGCCGCCGCCAAGCGCGCCAAGGAGGAGCTGGTCGTGCGCGCCGAGGCCCTGCAGGACTCCACCGATTGGAACGAGACCGCGCGCGCGTACCGCGACCTCATGAAGGAGTGGAAGGCGGCCGGACGCGCCCCACGCGACGCCGACGACAAGCTGTGGGCCAAGTTCCGGGCGGCACAAGACAAGTTCTTCGGCGCCCGCGACGCCGTCAACGCCGAACGAGACCGCGAGTTTGCAGCGAACGCCCAGGCCAAGGACGCGCTCATCGCAGAATACGAGCCGCTCATTGACCCGTCGAAGGGCCTCGGCGGCGCCAAGGCGAAGCTGCGCGAGCTGCAGGACAAGTGGGATGAGATTGGCTACGTCCCCCGCGGAAAGGTCCGCGAGTACGAGGACAAGATCGGCGCGCTCGAGCGCCGCGTCGCAGATGCAGAGGAATCCCGCTGGCGCAAGACCGACCCGGCAGCACAGGCCAAGGCAAACCAGTTCCAGGTCAAGGCAGATGACCTGACCAAGCAGGCTGAGGCTGCAGAGCAGCAGGGTGACGCGAACAAGGCCACAGAGCTGCGCGAGCAGGCCGCCCAATGGCAGGAGTTCGCCGACGTGGCGTCCAAGGCGGTCAACGACAACTAGTGCTCGCCCCGCAACTCTTCGCGCCCCGCCCCGACGCCCACACTCCGCACGCTGCCGCAGACAACGCGGCACACGACGCGGCGGCCGCCGTCGTCGGGGCGTACGCGTTCTCCGCCACCCTTGCCATCCAGGACATCACCGGCATGGCCACCTCAGGCGTCACCGCGTCGCACATTGCGAAACGCCTCGAGCCGTCCGCTGAGTCCGCTGCGTACCTCTTCGCGCTCACAGATGCGCGTGCACCGCGCCCCGTCACCGACCTCGGATACCCCGAGTTGTTCGCAGCCGACCTCGAGCACGTCCAGGCGTGGGTCTTCGTCTCCCTGCCGCTCCTCGAGGACCTCACCGTCATCGAGGCAAACATCACCCTTGACGCCGCGATCGCACCCCTGCCAGGAGAACCCATCCCGGACGAACCATGGCGTGCCGCACTCTCGCTTGTCGACGCCCTGTCGACCCAACTCGAGCGCCCCACCAGACACATCTGGGTAACCCACGCGCCGGGCGAATTTACCCCACCGGCCGCCGAGGAATTCGGCTACGCGCCCGCGTTCCGCGAGGATCAGGCGACGTTCCCGGTCGAGCACATCTCGGCACTCCCCACTCCCGCCGGTGACATCCATGTCGTGGAAGGCCCCGGGTTCCGCACGAACCGCACCGGCGCACCGGGCGAGGCGGAACAATTCGGCCGGTTGCTCACCGCGGCCTCACGCGACTACCCGCGCGGCGACCTGTGCCTGGACACGATCGAGTGGGACCTCCAGCGCATCACTGACGCGGGTGCCAGGCTGACCGACCGCGGCGGTGTGCAGCTCACCGGCATCGTCCGTGCCGCGGGCGAGATCGCTGGTCTGTGCGAGGTTGTCCGCTACCTTTCGGATGACCCGAAGGTCTGCGAGCTTGGGCTCGTCTACGTGCTGCCCGAGCATCGCGGTCGCGGCCTCGGCGCGGGGCTCATTCGCGCCACGCTCGAGCACGCGCGGGATGTGTGGGAGGACCTGGAGACCGCTTACTGCTCGTACCCCGCCGGTTCCGCAGCTGCGGGATCCATCATGCGGTCGCTCTCCGCCGAGTCTGCCTCCGCCACGACAGCTTGGCAGAAGCTCGAGGAGACGGATTAGCTGCGCGGCCGGTAGAGTGCGTTCGCGGCGGACGACGTTGCCGCCGAGCCGACCAGCACCAGAATGGTGTAGAGGATGCCGGTGATGCCCAGCATCTGCAACAGCCACCCGAAGAAGAGGGCACCGACGACGGCGCCGCCGATCGAAACAACCCAACGCATACACAAGTCCTTCCATGTGGGGAACAGGTAAAGTCTGGCCCTCCACCATACCGATTCTCCGCTCCGCGCGGGTCGGCCCCGGTCAGTCCACCTAGTCCGAGGGGTGTTTGCGGTGGCGTTCGGCGGCCCGGGCGCGGCGATCGTCGATAAGCAGCGGGTTCTCGGCGTATCCCTGTGCCTGGCGGGTGGCTTCCTGCTGGGCCTTGGCCACGTCGTCGGTGTCGTCGAGCAGCGCGCGGCGCTCACCGGCCGCCCGCTGGGCTGCGTCGCGGCGGGTGATCACCGGGATGAAGGCGAACGTGGCCACTGCAACCGCGAGGATGGCCAGGTAGCTGCCCGGGCCGTGGTGAAATCCCTGGTCAAACGCATCGCTTGTGCGGCGAAGCCACAGCGCGAGCACAGACGCAAACAGTGCGACCGTCGTGAGCATCCACGCGGGCGCGGCGAAGACGAAGCGGCGGGTGGCCAGCGCCACCGTCGTGAGCACGCCCAGCCCGGCCAGCGACAGCCACAGGAACACGGTCTCCGTGAGCTTCGCCTGAACGCTTGCCGACGCCTCCGTAACCCCCACGAACTGCCAGCCGCTCACCCCGCCCGCAAACGGGAGGAAGAGTGCAATGAGGTACACCACGATGCAGCCGGCAAGCACCCAGAACCCCGCGTTGACCGGGATGGTCGCGCCAGCCGCCTTCTCGGCGCGCGCGGCCTGCTTGGCATCGCCGCCCTTGTAGGTGTGGGCGGCCGCGCTCTGCTCCGCGAGCCGATTGTCCTCCGGGTGTGGTGCCTGCGCCATGGTGGCCTCCAATGAGTGTGCGTGGAAGTGGTTCGGGCAGTGAGTCTAGTTGCAGCCGCACGCGCCGCCCGCTGCGGCGGTGCCGGTTGCGGGGTCCGCGTTAGTGGCGGGGCGGCCGATCGTCGGCAAGCCCAAGCCCACCCCGACCGGCGCCGTGGTGGGCACCTCACCTGCGGCCGAGTTATCGCCCGCCTTGGTGCGGCAGTGCGAGCGCACACCCGAATCCGCGATGAGGAAGTGGGGCTTGGAGTCAGTCACGGTCACGTGGACGATGTCTCCCGGGCGGATCTCGCCGTCGATGTTGCCCTCGGGTGTGAAGTGCACGAGTCGGCCGTCACGGGCACGGCCGGACATGCGGTGGGTCCGGTCGTTCTTGCGGCCCCCGTCGGCCTGGACGAGCAGCTCCTGGTCGGTGCCCACCAGCTTCGCGTTCTCCTCCTCGCTAATACGCTCCTGCAGGGCGACGAGGCGCTCGAACCGGTCCTGCACGACCTCCTTCGGCACCTGGTCCTCCATCTCCGCGGCCGGGGTCCCGGGGCGCGGCGAGTACTGGAAGGTAAACGCCGAGCTGAAGCGCGCCTGCTCCACCACGTCGAGGGTGCCCTGGAAGTCCTCTTCGGTCTCGCCGGGGAAGCCGACGATGATGTCAGTGGTGATCGCCGCGTGCGGGAGCTTTTCACGCACCTCGTCGAGAATGCCGAGGAACTTCTTGGTGCGGTAGGAGCGGCGCATGTCCTTGAGCACCTTGTCCGAGCCGGACTGCAGAGGCATGTGCAGCTGCGGGCACACGTTCGGCGTCTCCGCCATTGCGTCGATGACATCAGAGGTGAACTCGGCTGGGTGCGGAGAGGTGAAGCGCACGCGCTCGAGCCCCTCAATGTCGCCGCAGGCGCGCAGGAGCTTGGAAAACGCGGAACGGTCACGCTCCAGGTCCTCATCAACAAAGTTCACGCCGTACGCGTTCACGTTCTGGCCCAGGAGCGTAATTTCGGACACCCCCTGGTCCACCAGCGCCTGGACCTCTGCCAGGATGTCGCCGGGTCGGCGGTCCGCTTCCTTGCCGCGCAGGCTCGGCACGATACAGAAGGTGCACGTGTTGTTGCAGCCGACGGACACGGACACCCAGCCCGCGTACGAGGACTCGCGCTTCGCCGGCAGTACCGACGGGAAGACCTCGAGGGACTCGACGATCTCCACCTGCGCCTCGTCTTCCACACGAGCGCGGTCCAGCAGCGCGGGCAGCGCCGACAGGTTGTGGGTGCCAAACACGGCATCGACCCAGGGGGCCTTTTCCAGGACCGTGTCCCGATCCTTTTGCGCCAGGCAGCCACCGACAGCGATCTGCATGCCGGGGTGCGCTTCCTTGGTCTTCTTCAACTGGCCGAGCGTGCCGTAGAGGCGCTTGTCCGCGTTTTCGCGCACCGCGCACGTGTTGAAGACCACGAGGTCGGCTTCGGTCTCCTGCTCCGCGGCGACGTACCCGGCGCGTTCAAGCATGCCGGAAAGCCGCTCCGAGTCATGCACATTCATCTGGCAGCCGAAGGTGCGCACCTCGTAGGTGCGACCGGCTCCACCGCTGGTCACTTCTTGCCCCTGAAGATTCTGTTGCTGCGTCACGGTTGCACAGTGTATCGCCGCCAACGCCCGCAGCATAACCGGGAAATCCGCCGCCCACGCCGCTCGAGTTACCCACAGTTTGGGGGAGGTTCACACAAAGTTTCACAAAAGCATGTCACAGCTCACTTGGATCAGCTAAATGTTATATGCATGACACAGGCTACTGAACCCATGATTCTCATGGAGGGCGTGCAGAAGTATTTCGGTGACTTCCACGCCCTGACTGACATCAATCTCACCGTTCCCAGAGGCGAGGTTGTCGTTGTGCTTGGCCCATCCGGGTCCGGCAAGTCAACCCTGTGTCGCACGATCAACCGCCTCGAAACCATCGAGGAAGGCTCGATCCACATCGACGGCAAGCTCCTTCCTGAGGAAGGGAAAGACCTTGCCAAGCTGCGCGCCGACGTGGGCATGGTGTTCCAACAGTTCAACCTGTTCCCGCACCTGACCATCCGTGACAACGTCACGCTCGGCCCCATCAAGGTGCGCAAGCACAGCAAATCGGACGCAGTCAACCGCGCGAACGAGCTGCTCGACCGGGTTGGCATTGGCAACCAGTCAGGCAAGTACCCGGCGCAGCTTTCCGGCGGTCAGCAGCAGCGCGTCGCTATCGCGCGTGCCCTGGCCATGGACCCGAAGGTCATGCTTTTCGACGAACCCACGTCCGCCCTCGACCCCGAGATGGTGGGAGAAGTCCTGGACGTCATGAGCGAACTCGCCGCATCCGGCATGACCATGGTCGTAGTCACACACGAAATGGGCTTCGCCCGCAAAGTGGCGGACCGGATCCTCTTCATGGCTGACGGCGAGATTGTGGAGGACTCCGACCCAGAATCCTTCTTTACCAACCCGCAGTCGGATCGTGCCAAGGACTTCCTGGCCAAGATCCTTCCGCATTAACCCCTACGCCCTTCCCTCCCCCTCATCCCAATCCCAAAGGAGACCACTCATGAACCGCATCTTCCGCGCCCTGGCAGCCACGTCCATCGCAGCACTCACCGCCACCATGCTCGTCGCGTGCGGCGGCGCCTCGAGCGCGAGCGGCGACGGCCTACTCGCCCAAATTGAGGCGGGCAACGTCACCCTGGGCACCAAGTATGACCAGCCGGGCCTCGGCCTGCGCGAAGCAGACGGCTCCATGACCGGCCTGGACGTGTTAATCATGACCTACGTGGTCAATTCCATCGCCGATGCGAACGGCTGGGAGCACCCTGAAATCACCTGGCGCGAAACCCCATCAGCGCAGCGCGAAACCCTGATCCAAAACGGCGAGGTCGCCGCCATCGGCGCAACCTACTCCATTAACTCTTCTCGCGCAGAGGCCGTGAGCTTCGGCGGCCCCTACCTGCTCACCCACCAGGGGCTGCTCGTGCGCAGCGAGGGTAATGACATCAACGGCCTGGATGACCTTGACGGCCGCATCCTGTGCTCCGTCACCGGCTCCACCCCGGCGCAGAAGGTCAAGGACGCGCTCCCCGGAGTGCAGCTCCAGGAGTACGACACTTACTCCTCGTGCGTCGAGGCGCTGCGCAACGGCAACGTCGACGCGCTGACCACAGACAACACTATTTTGGGCGGCTACGCGGCCCAGTCCCCGGGCGACTTCAAGGTCGTGGAGCTGGAAAAGGACGGCGAGCCGTTTACCAACGAGCACTACGGCATCGGCGTGACCAAGGACGACACCGAAACCGTCGACGCCATCAATACCGCGCTCGAGGCTATGTACGAGGACGGCTCCTTTGACACGTTCGTCAACGAAAACCTCGAGGGCGGCGTAGGTGTCGAGCAGGACAAGCCGGGCGACCTGTCCTTCCTGGAGCAGTAGGCGCTCCCACGCGCCCGCGCGCCCCGCGCCAGCCCCCAATCTACTCACCGCACTGCACCGAGGAGTCAACTATGGACGCCCTATGGGCCGACCTGCTGCCAAAGCTTTGGCCCGCATTTTTCACCACAATCCGGCTCACCGTCTATTCGGCCATCGGCGCGATGCTCTTAGGCACGCTGCTGACGGCAATGCGCGTCTCGCCGGTCGGTGTGTTGCGCGGGCTCGCCACCACCTACATCGAAACGGTGCGAAACACCCCACTCACCCTGGTTGTGCTCTTCTGCTCGTTCGGTCTGTACCAAAACCTCGGGCTTGAACTGGCCAGCAGGGACTCCTCGACGTTCATCGCGGACCAGAACTTCCGCCTGGCGGTGCTCGGCTTCATCCTGTACACCAGCTGTTTCGTCGCCGAGTCGCTCCGAAGCGGCATCAACACCGTCCACTTCGGCCAGGCCGAAGCTGCCCGCTCATTGGGCTTGAGCTTCGGGCAAATATTCTCGCTCATTGTTTTCCCGCAGGCCGTCCGCGCGGCGATCGTGCCACTGGGCAACACGCTGATCGCGCTGACCAAGAATACGACCATCGCGTCAGTCATTGGTGTCGCCGAGGCATCGCTGCTGATGAAGTCCACGATCGAGTTCCACGCCAACGAGCTCTTCGTCGTCTTCGGCGTCTTCGCCGCCGGGTTCCTCATCCTCACCCTGCCGATGGGCCTCGCCCTGGGCTGGCTTTCTGACCGATTGGCGGTGAAGCGCTGATGTCCGTACGCGCAACAGTTCTTTACGACGCCCCCGGCCCCAACGCCGTCAAACGCAACTACATCTACACCGCTGTCACCATCGCCGTCCTCGCTGCGGCCGCGTGGTGGGTGATGAGCACGCTCTCCAGCAACGGCCAGCTCGAGGCCGCAAAGTGGACCCCCTTTGTCCAGGCCAACACCTGGACCACCTACATCTTGCCTGGACTCCTCGGCACACTGAAAGCAGCTGCGCTCTCCATCGTCTTCGCCATCGTCTTCGGCGTGATCTTCGGCCTCGGCCGACTCGCCCAAACCAAGGTGGTGCACTGGTTGTGCGGCGTGATCATTGAGTTCTTCCGCGCCATCCCAGTGCTCATGCTCATGATCTTCCTGTACCAGCTCTTCGCGGTATTCAAGATCGTTCCTCCGAAAGGGCTCGCGTTCTGGGCCGTCGTCATCGCGCTGACGCTCTACAACGGCGCCGTCATCGCCGAGATCCTTCGCGCCGGCATCAAGTCGCTCCCGCGCGGGCAGTCGGAGGCAGCGCAGGCCTTGGGCATGTCGCACTGGCAGACCATGTGGCAGATCCTGCTCCCCCAGTCCGTCGCCGCAATGCTGCCGGCGCTCATCTCTCAGATGGTCATTGCGTTGAAGGACTCGGCACTGGGCTACCAGATCGGCTACATCGAAGTTGTCCGTTCGGGCACCCAGGTCGCGTCCGCGAACAAGAACTACATCCCTGCGCTCATCGTCGTGGCCATCATCATGATCGCCATCAACTTCCTGCTCACCCGCTTGGCGTCACGCATTGAGCACCAGCTTCGCGCAGGTCGCGCGCGCCGCAACCCCTTTGCCAAGGTTCCCGAGCAGCACAACCAGGGCCTGGAAACCAAAGACAACGTCAACGTGGACTGGCACAACCCCAACTACACCAAGGTTGCCAACCCCGACGAGTAGACGCGGGGCATCGCCTCTCGACGCCACGCCCCACGTCACTCACTCTCCATCGAGCTCCGCGAGGCGCTGCTCAAGCACCTCGCGGCCCAGGCGCAGCGCCATCCCCTCGGGGAAGCCGCGGCGCGCCATCGCGCCGACGATGCGTCGCAACACCTTGTCGTACTCGGCCCGCCCGTCGGGGCGGTGCCTCACCTGGCGGGCCTTCTTCTCTGCCACCGCACGCGCGGTGGCCTCCTCGTCTGCTTCACTGAGCTGCGCTAGGGCCTCGGCCCGATCTGCCTGAGCCACGCCCTTTTTCTGCAGCTCCCGGTCCAGGAACCGCGATGACTTCCCGCGCCGTTTCGCGCGCTGCCGCACCCACTCGTGGGCGAACGCCGCGTCGTTGAGCAGCCCGGACCCCTCGAATTCATCAAGAACGTCCTCAACGAGCTGTGGCTCGAACTCCGCGCGCAGGAGGCGGGAGCGCAGCTCGTCGCGGGAGCGCGCCCGCTGGTCGAGCAGCCCCAGCGCCCGCTTTCGCACTGGGGCCAGGGCCTCCTCCCGGGTGCGGTCGAAGAGCTGGTTGCTCCCCTCGCCGCGTTCGTAGGCCTCGACGGCCTCCTTGAGCTGCTCAAGTTTTTCCGGGTCAGGCTGGGCCGGCCCCCGATCGCGTGGGCCCGCCACTACTTCGCGTCAGCGGCGGACGCACCGGCCGGGGCGCCGTCGCCGACTTCGTCGTCGTCGAAGTCGACGTTGGGGACCATGTCCACGGGATCGTCGCTAAGCTCATCGCCCTCGCTGTTGTTGGACTTGGCGTACGCGCCGACGCCGAGGGCCTGGAAGATCTTGTCCTCGATCTCGTTGGCCAGGTCCGGGTTGTCCTTCAGGAAGTTGCGGGCCTTCTCCTTGCCCTGGCCGAGCTGGTCGCCCTCATAGGTAAACCAGGAGCCGGACTTCTTGACGATGCCGTTGTCCACGCCGAGGTCAATGATGGAGGACTCGCGGGAGATGCCCTCGCCGTACATGATGTCGAACTCGGCGATCTTGAACGGCGGCGAGACCTTGTTCTTCACAATCTTCATCTTGGTGCGGTTACCAATGGAATCCTGGCCGTCCTTCAGGGTCTGGATTCGACGCACGTCACAACGCACGGAGGCGTAGAACTTCAGCGCCTTACCGCCGGTGGTAGTCTCCGGCGAGCCGAACATCACACCGATCTTCTCACGCAGCTGGTTGATAAAGATCGCGGTGGTGCCGGAGTTGTACAGCGCACCGGTCATTTTGCGCAGCGCCTGCGACATCAGGCGGGCCTGGAGGCCGACGTGGGAGTCGCCCATCTCGCCCTCGATTTCCGCTTTCGGCGTCAGCGCCGCGACGGAGTCGATCACGATGATGTCGATGGCGCCGGAGCGCACCAGCATGTCCGCAATCTCCAGGGCCTGCTCACCGGTATCCGGTTGGGACACCAGCAGGTTATCGGTGTCCACGCCGAGCTTGCGCGCGTACTCCGGGTCGAGCGCGTGCTCCGCGTCAATGAACGCGGCAATACCGCCGGCGCGCTGGGCGGACGCGATTGCGTGCAGCGCCACCGTCGTCTTACCGGAGGATTCCGGCCCGTAGATCTCTACGACACGGCCGCGGGGCCAGCCTCCGATGCCGAGGGCGACGTCAATCGCAGTATTGCCCGAAGAAATGGACTGGATTGGCGGACGGTTATCGTCTCCAAGACGCATAATCGCGCCCTTGCCAAAGTCCTTCTCAATCCGAGCCATCGCCGCATCGAGCGCGTTTTGACGTTCGTTGCCGCTATTCGCGGCAGCCTTCTTCTTCGCAGCCATGTTGTTCTCCTTTATGTCTTTCGTAGGTTCGCACGCGGCACCGTGGCCGCCCTTTATCTATTAGACGCACGACCATAGGGGTGCGGTTCCCTCTGCCACCAATCTTTTTCTCCTGTGGCGCTGATTGGCACTCTACGGCAGGGCACGGACACGCAACGACTATACACGCATAGGTGTTCGAGTACACGTCGCGACACACAAGTGGGTCCACCCCTACACAGCGCGCCGCAGACAAAGGGCCGCGCGCTACTTCCCAGGCCGGTCTACACCCAGGCGGCGCTCCTGCGGCACGTCAAAGGAGTCGCACAGTCGCTCCCACGCCACCTTCGGATCGACCCCGCTTTCGATCATCTCTGCAGCCGTTTCGCCCTCCACGGAAAGCACCTGGGACTGGATAATCCAACCGGCGCGATCCGAGCCGAATTCGTCTTCCACCAACTGCCGAAATTCCGTCAAACGCATGCCGTCTAACCTACACGCGCACCGCTTTCTCCCCGCATCGAACGAGTTGAACAGCGTTCACTAAGGTTTCACCCATGAGTACACACACCACCCCTGCAGCAACTGCGGGGTCCAAGCCCGGTATCACCGCCGTCGACATTGCCTACATCGCCGTCTTCGCGGCCATCTTCTGGATCCTCGGTTTTGTCTCCATCCCCGTCGGCACCGCAGGCGTGCCAATCGTCTTGCAAAACGCCGCCGCAATCCTCACCGGCCTGGTCCTCGGCGCTCGCCGCGGCACCGCCTCCGTCGTCCTCATCCTGCTCATCGGGCTCGCGTTCCCGGTCCTCGCGGGAGGTCGCACCACCCTCTACGCGCTCGGATCCCCCACCGCAGGCTACCTCGTCGGCTACATCATCTCCGCGGCCGTCGCCGGGTCGATCGCCTACTCCGCGCTCCGCTCGTCCAAAGCCGGACGAGTCATCCTCTTCCTCGTCGCCGGCACCCTCGGTCTCGCCCTGCAGTACCTTTTCGGCGTCTTCGGGCTCATGCTCCGCGCCGACCTTTCCTTCGGTGCCGCATGGCTCGCCCAGGTCCCCTTCCTGCCCGCCGACGCCGCGAAGATCGCCGTCATGGTCATCATCGCGCTCGCCGTCCACGCCGCCTTCCCCGACATGCGCCGCCGCTAATGCCCACCATCGAATTCCGCGGCGCCGCCGTCTCCTACGACGGCCGCACAGTGCTCGTGCCCCTCAACCTCACGCTCACGGAACGCCGCATCGGCATCATTGGCTCCAACGGATCCGGCAAATCCACTACCGTCCGCCTCATCAACGGCCTTATCACGCCGTCCGAGGGGCAGGTGCTTTTCGACGCCATGTCGCCCTCCACCGACGGCAAAGCCATTCGCAAACGCGTGGGCTTTGTGTTCTCCGACGCGGAGTCGCAGATCGTCATGCCTCGTGTGCGCGACGACGTCGCATTTTCCCTTCGCCGCTTCAAACTTCCCCGGCAGGAAGTGCGCGACCGCGTCGACGCAGCACTCAAGCGATTCGGCCTGAGCGACAAGGCTGAGGCGTCCCCGCACACACTCTCCGGCGGCGAAAAGCAGCTTCTCGCACTGGCATCGGTCTTGGTAATCCGCCCGGAGACGATCATCGCCGACGAGCCAACGACCCTCCTGGACCTGCGGAACCGACGCCGCATCATCAGGGAGCTCGATGCGCTGGACCAGCAGCTGATCGTCGTCACCCACGACCTGGACATGCTGCGCGACTTCGACCGAGTCATCTGCATAAATGACGGCAAGCTGGCGTACGACGGGAACCCCGACGAAGCGATCGCTTTCTACACCGAGCTCATGGAGCAGACATCGTGATCCGTACGCTCCCCCTCGGCGTCTACGTCCCCGGCGACTCGGTGCTGCACCGCGCGCATCCGACGGCGAAGTTCGTCGCGCTGCTGGTCTTCATCATCGCCGTCACCTTGCTCCCCACGCGCCCGTGGCACGCACTCGCCGCGCTCGGGCTTGTGGTCGCCCTCTACGCCGTGGCGGCCATCCCGCCGCGCATTGCAGCGGAGCAGGCCCTGCCAGTGCTCCCCCTGTTGGCGTTCCTCTCCGCGTTTCTCTGGTGGCAAAACGGTCTCGCCTCAGCTGCCGCCACGTTCTTCGGGCTCTTGTCCACAATCGCCGCAGCGAATCTACTCACGCTCACCACCACGGTGGAGGCGCTTTTAGACGCGCTTGATCGCAACCTTGCGCCACTCCAGCGTTTCGGAGTTCCCGTAAACACAATCAGCCTCGCCATCGCCTTGACGATCAGGCTCGTCCCACTCATGCTGGCAACAGCCAATGAGGTTCTGGAAGCGCGCAAGGCGCGTGGGCTCGGGCTCTCCGTCACCGCGTTTGGCATTCCTCTGGTGATTCGTGCCGTCTTGCGAGCGCGCATGATCGGAGAAGCACTGATGGCCCGCGGCGCGGTAGATTAACCGCGCCGCGGGCCATCAATGGGGACGTTTGCGCCACGCTCTCGCGCCGGCGCCCTCCTTAGTTCTCGCCGCGAAGCTCACGCATGCGCTGCGCGACAGCGTCGTCGCTGACGTTCGCGCCGTTGCCTGCTGCGCCCTGCGCATTGCCGGCTGCACCCTGCGCGTTCTGCTCGATGGCAGGCTTGGAGCCGGAAGACAGTTCGCCGGACATCTCCGCGCGGATCTGCTCGAGACGGCCGTGGCCCGCCATCTGGATGCCGGCGCGCTCGACCTCGGCCATACGGCCCTGGACTGAGTTCTCTGCCAGCTCGGCGGAGCCGAGTGCCTTTGCGTAGCGGCGCTCGATCTTGTCGCGCACCTGATCCAGGTTCGGTCCGGAGGCGGTGATGGAGTTCATGGACTGCATGGTCTCCGAGACCTTCTCCTGCATCTTCGCCTGCTCCAGCTGGCTGAGCAGCTTGGAGCGCTCTGCCACCTGCTGCTGCAGGTGCGCAGCGTTGCGCTCAACGGCCTGCTTTGCCTGGGTGGCCTGCTGCAGCGCCTGGTCGTGCAGCTGCTTCGTTTCCTCGATGCTCTGCTCCGCGGTGACGAGCTGCGCTGCGAAGGCCTCGGCCGCATTCTCGTACTCCTGGGCCTTCTGGGCGTCTCCACCCTCGCGAGCCTTGTCCGCCAGCTGCAGTGCCTGCTTGGTGTTCGCCTGCAGCTTCTCCACCTCTTCCAGGCGGCGGTTCAGCTGCATCTCGATCTGGCGCTGGTTACCAATCACCGCCGCAGCCTGCTGCGACAGCGCTTGGTGCTGGCGCTGTGCCTCACCGATGGCCTGCTCGATCTGCACCTTCGGATCGGCGTTCTCCTCGATCTTGTTGTCAAAGAGCGCCATGAGGTAGCTCCAGAACTTCGCAAACGGGTTAGCCATGATACTTAAAGAACCTTTCGTTACCTGTCAGTCACACTAATAATCCAACACTCTAGTGTGCTGGGCCGAGTTATGCTTCCGCTGCGGCCGGTGAAGTTGTTGCCAATTCCTCCTGAATGGAGTGCAGCGACATGTTCGCCACGACCTCCATCAGCAGCTCCGCCACCGACGTGTCCAGCGCGGTGCAGATGGCCGCGAGCAGCTCAGAAGAGACCTCCTTGCGGCCGCGCTCCAGCTCCGAGAGGTAGCCAGAGGACACACGCGCCTGCTTTGCCAGCTCGCGCAGCGTCACGCCCTTATCGGCGCGGTAGGCGCGCAGCGACATGCCGAGGGCCTCGCGCAGCAGCGGCTCGCGCTCCTGCACCTCCGGAGCGAGGGTGCGCCCAGCCGCGCCGTCGAGCGCGGCGGGCTGGATCATCGGTGATTCATGTACGAGAGTTGTAGTTGCCATCACGAGTACTAACGGTCCTCCCCTTGTGTTTGTTCCCGGACTTCGTTGTACAGGGCCGACAGCGCCGCGCCCACCGCCGCCTCGCGGATGTCCTGGCGCGATCCCCGCAGCGGCTCGGTGCCACCCGCGGCCAGGGCGAAGCTCCGTCGCGGACCCGCGATGCCGACCCACACCTCGCCAACCGGGTGCCCGTCCTGCGGGTCGGGTCCGGCAACGCCAGTCAGCGCGACGCCGTAGTCCGAACCACAGACTCGGCGCGCGCCTTCGGCCATGGCGCGCGCCGTGACGGGGCTAACGGGGCCGTTCGCTTCCAGCACCGCGTGCGGTACCCCAGCCAGCGACTCCTTCAGGTCCGTCGCGTAGGTGACCAGGCCGCCCCGCAACACTGCGGAAGCGCCCGGCACCTGCGCCACGGTCGCGGCCGCGAGGCCTGCGGTGAGGGATTCGCAGAAGGCGAGGGTGGCGGGGGCGTCGATAAGCAATGCGACGAGCTCACGCTCCATTGTTGGCCTTTCGCGCGTCCACGAGGTACTGCACGCCCGTGCCCACGGTCACCACGACGGCGATGAGCATGACCGTAAGCGTCGGGATGTCCATCCATCCAGGCAGCGGGCACAGGTACATGCCCACGCCGACGGTCTGCAGCACCGTCTTGAGCTTGCCGCCCTTGGAAGCTGGAACGACGTGGCCCTGGCGTAGCATCCACATGCGCCAGAACGTGATGCCAAGCTCGCGGACGATGATGACCACCGTGATCCAGACGGGCAAGGAGCTCGCGATGTTGAGCGTCACCAGCGCGGTGATCATCAGCGCCTTGTCCGCGATCGGGTCCGCGATCTTGCCAAAGTCGGTGACAATATTGCGCGCGCGGGCGATGTCACCGTCGAGCTTGTCCGTGATCATGAGCGCCACGAACAGGCAAAAGGCCCACCACCAGTGTTGCGTGAGCACAAGCCACGCGAACACGGGGATAAACAGAATTCGCAGCGACGTCAGAGCGTTCGGCAGATTCCAATTGGACTGAGTCTTCACAAAAACCAGCCTACCTACCCATTCGCCGTGGCCTAGACTGCCACCCATGAAGTATTTTGCGTTTACCTATACCTACGGCGAGGACACGGCGCTTGTCGACGCCACCCGCCCCGCCCACCGCGAATTCATCGCCAGCCAGCTGTCGCTGGGGCGGATCGTCGGCTCCGGCCCGTACGCGGGCGGCGAGCAGGCACTCATCATCCTGCAGCTGCCGGACACCGCCACGGTCGCGGACGCCGAGGAAATCATGGACGCGGACCCCTACACCGAGAAGTCCGCGCTCGCGTCCCGCGAGGTCCACGAGTGGAACCCGGTGAGCAATATCTTCGCCGAGAAGTAAGCCGGCGTTTCCGCCCGGGACGCCCCTCGTCCCTACTTCTTACCGCCGCGGGCGACGTGCAGGTGATCCGTCTCCCGCGAACCCGTGGCAGTGTGATCTCCCTTGCCGGAGGTAGCCGGATCATCGACCCACTCGACGTGGTGACCGTGCTTGTCCACCTTGCGGCGGTTGCCATGGTCGTCATAGTCGATGTGGTAGCTCGTCTCGTTCGGATCCATCTTGCCGGCCTTCACGTCGGCCCGATCCTTAAGGATCGACGCCACCGCAGTGACCACGAGTACGCCCACAATCACCACCAGCGAGGCGACAGTGCCAACCTCCGGTACGGCCAGGCCCTCGCCCCCGTTAATGAACGGCAAGTTGTTCTCGTGCAGTGCATGTAGCAGCAGCTTCGCGCCGATAAATCCCAGGATGATCGCGAGTCCGTACGGCAAGTACACGAGCTTGTCCAGCAGGCCGTTGAGCAAGAAGTACAGCTGGCGCAGGCCCAGCAGCGCGAAGGCGTTCGCGGTGAAGACCAGGAACGACTCCTGAGTGATACCGAAAATAGCCGGAATGGAGTCGAACGCGAACATCACGTCGATAAAACCGATGGACAGCAGCGCCACAAACAGTGGGGTCACTGCCTTCTTCCCCGCCTCAGTCTTCGACACCAGTCGGTCACCGTGGTAGGACTTAGTCACCGGAATGACCTTGCGCAGCGTTTTCACCACGAACATGTCGTTCGGGTCTTCGTCGGGCTGGTCTGTCGCCTCGTCGTAGATGAGTTTGATCGCCGTGTAGATCAGGAAGGCTGCGAACAGGTAGAACACGTCCGACCACGCCTCGATGATCACCGCGCCCAGCAGGATGAACAGGAGGCGGAAGACCAGCGCCATGACGATGCCGATCAGCAGCACCTTTTGCTGGTACGCCCGAGGGATTTTAAAGGCGCCCATAATCAAGGCGAACACGAACAGGTTATCCACCGACAGTGAAAGCTCGGTGATGTAGCCCGTGAAGAACTGCACGCCGTGCTCGGCGTCCCAGAGCCACCAAACGATGCCGCCAAAGATTGCGGCCATCGTCATGTAGAAGGCGGCCCAACCTCCGGACTCTTTCATCGTGGGCTCGTGCGCATTTCGCACGTGCGAGACGAAGTCAAAGACGAAGAAGCCGAGAATCACCGCTGAGGTGATGAGCCAGATATACAGGGGCACATGCATAGACATTTCCTCCGGTCAGAGTTCGAACAAAGATGACCGGAGGTCTCCCCCACCCAGCGCGGGGCGGCCCAGACCGGGGCAATCGCTTACCGACGCTTCCGTGTTGACGGTCCAGGCGCTTACGGGGTACTCCCCTCCAAGCTCGTCCAACAATACACCACCCTGTGCGCCGCGCGAGTCACGGCTACACAGCGAACGGGTCCTCGTCAGCGTCAAGGTTCAGGCGGAGCTCGATAGCGGAAGCAACCTCGCGCGCCACATCCACTCCACACTCGGCTGCGACGAATGCCGCCGCCATATCCGTCCCGGCCGACACTCCGGAAGACGTCCACCGATCGCGGTCATGCACCCACCGGGCAGATTTGCGCCAGTCGATTTCGTGCCCGAAGCCAGTGGCCCATGCAAATGCCCGCTTGTTGCTGGTTGCCGCATATCCCTCAAGGAGTCCCGCTGCGGCGAGCAGTGCCGAGCCCGTACACACCGACATGAGGACACTCGCGCCGTTCGCCATCAAGGTGAGATTTCGAAGAAATTCCTCGTCACGGGCAAGCGTTCGCGTCCCGAGCCCTCCGGGGATAACGAGCACGTCGCCGCTTTTCTGCGCGTAGGAGCCATCGACCTCGAATCGCACACCCTGGGACGCGCCCACCGGTCTCCCATCTGGTGAGAGTAACTCGGTGTCCCACCCTTCAACCTTGGACAGAATCTCCAACGGCCCGGCCACGTCGAGGAGTTCGAATTCCTCAAACAGGACGATCGAGAATCTCCTCGAGCTACGGCGTGACATCTAGAACGCGCCGCCAGTCGGGTTGTAGGTCGCCTCCACCGTGCGGGTGTTGTCGTCGCCTGCCTCCGGGGCGTCGCTTGGCGACGGCGCGTCGTCGTCAAGCGACTGCTCCTTGGGTGCCTCCGCGGGGTCCGCGCCCTTGATCATCCAAATGATGGTCTCCAGCTCCTCGGGCTTGACCAACACTTCGCGGGCCTTCGATCCCTCGGACGGGCCGACGACGCCGCGGGACTCCATGAGGTCCATGAGGCGGCCCGCCTTGGCAAAGCCGATGCGCAGCTTGCGCTGCAGCATCGACGTCGAGCCGAGCTGGGAGGTGACAACCAGCTCGACGGCCTCGAGCAGGTCGTCGAGGTCCTTTCCAATGTCGTCGTCGATGACCTTCTTCTCTGCCTGCTTCTCCTCGGTGACACCCTCGACGTAGTCGGGCTCGTCCTGGGACTTCGCGGCGTCGACCACTGCCTGAATTTCCTCGTCGGTGACGAAGGCGCCCTGCATGCGTTGCGGCTTGCCGGCACCCTGCGGGATGAACAGGCCGTCGCCCATACCGATGAGCTTCTCGGCGCCGCCCTGGTCCAGGATGACGCGTGAGTCAGTCAACGAGGAGGTGGCGAACGCGAGGCGCGAAGGCACGTTGGTCTTGATCAGGCCGGTGACGACGTCCACGGAGGGGCGCTGCGTCGCGAGCACCAGGTGGATGCCGGCTGCACGCGCCTTCTGCGTGATGCGCACGATCGACTCCTCGATCTCCTTGGGCGCGGTCATCATCAGGTCGGCGAGCTCGTCGACCACGCACACGATGAACGGGTACGGGCGCATCTCGCGCTCCGATCCGGGCGGTGCCTGGATGTCGCCTCTGCGGACCTTCTTATTGAAGTCCTTGATGTGGCGCACGCGCGCCTGCTTCATGTCCAGGTAGCGCTGCTCCATCTCCTCGACCAGCCACTGGAGCGCGGCCGCAGCCTTCTTCGGCTGCGTAATGATCGGGGTGATCAGGTGCGGGATGCCCTCGTACGGAGTCAGCTCAACCATCTTGGGATCCACGAGGATCAGGCGCACATCCTCCGGGGTCGCGCGTGTAAGCAGCGAAACCAGCATGGAGTTGACGAAGGCGGACTTACCGGAACCGGTCGAGCCGGCCACCAGCAGGTGCGGCATCTTCTGCACCGAGGACGCAATGAAGTCGCCCTCGATGTCCTTGCCCAGGCCGATAAGCATCGGGTCCTCGTCGGTGGCCACCTTCGGCGCGTCGAGCACGTCGCGCAGTCGGACCATCTCGCGGTCGCGGTTCGGCACCTCGATGCCCACGGCGGACTTGCCCGGGATCGGGGTCAGCAGGCGTACGTTGTCCGTCGCCACCGCGTACGCCAGGTTGGACTGCAGGTTGGTGATCTTGGAGACTTTCACGCCTGGGCCGAGCTCGACCTCGTAGCGCGTCACCGTCGGGCCGCGCGAAAATCCGGTGACCTGGGCGTTGACCTTAAACTCCTCGAAGACGTCCGTAATCGCCTCGATCATGCGGTCATTCGCCTCGGTCCGCGTCTTCGGAGCGCTGCCCTGGATGAGCAAGTCTGTCGACGGCAGCGCGTAGTCCGAGTTGCGCTGAATCTTGCGCGCACGCTGCTGCGCCGGGTCGACGCTTGCTGCCTCCACCTCGGACTTCGGGGTTGAGGCCGGAACTGCGGACGCGTCGACACCGGAGCGGGCGACGATCGCCTTGCGCACGGCTTCGCGGGAGTTGCTCACTGCGTCACCGGCTGCCTCAGCGGCGGCACCCGCCGCGGAAGCGCCCGCGCCAGCAGCAGCGCCCGCCGCCGCAGTGGAACCTGCGGCCCCTGCAGCCTTCGCCGCGCCTGCGGCCCCGGCTGCAGCGCCCGCAACGCCGCCCGCAGCTTCCGCGGTGCGCTTCAGGACCTTGGTCTCCCCGTCGTCACTGTGTTTGCGTGCGCGGGTGGTGCCGCGCTTCGAAGACGCCGGGGAAGGATCGTCGTGCACCTCGGGCTCGGCAGGAGCGTCGAAGGCCTCCGCGACCGGTTCGCCGAAGTCGTCCACCCGCTGTCGGTCGAACGCCTCGGTCGGATCGGAGTGCTGCTCGTCCGTCGGGTAGTTGTCCATCGGCGTGCGGCGGCGCGGGCGGGTTCGGCGCAGACGCTCTCGGCGCGCCTCCTCGCGGTCGGACCGGTCAGCGCGGTCAGATCGGGCGGGGCGTTCCCGTCGCTGCGCGGGCCGACGGTTGTAGCGGCGCTCGCGTCCTTCGGCGATGTCGTCCAGGTCCCGTTCGACGTGGCCGTACAAATCGTCGTCCAAGCCGTCAGCGTCCTCATCGTCAACGTCGTCATCGCTTGGGTTTCTGGTGGCGTCGAAAAGCTCGGAAATGCGCGCGACGACGTAGTCGTACGCCTGGCGCACGGTAATACCGGTGGTTTTCAGCGCGCCGTACACGATCACGAGTGCGAGGAGCGGGATCGCAACGTACGAGGAGAAGCCCTTGGCCAAAAGGCCGCCCGTGTATGCGCCGATGACACCTCCGGCGATGCGGCGCGTCTCCCAATCTGCGGGGTTGCCGGCGAAGACGTGGACGAGTCCGAGCATGGCCACCGCGATAATGCCCAGGCCCAGCGAGACCCGGTTGCGGACATCCCGCGGCGTGCGCACATTGAGCATCAACGCGATGGCGATCCCGACGAGGAGGACCGGCAGGATGAGCGCGCCAGCGCCGATTACCCAGTGGGTCACTGTGGCGATGAGCTCGCCGATCGGACCGGCAATGTCCAGCCACACCGATGCACCGATGACTGCGGCGAGGCCGATAAGGAGTAGTCCCCACGCATCCGCGTGCTCGGCTATGCTGTCGCGACCGCGCCGCGGAAGCCCCCTGCCGTCGTCGCCGAGTTCGGCCTGCTCGCCACGATCGTCATAATCGTCGTAGTCGTTGTGGTCGGCGTAGTCGTTATGGTCGTCGCCGCGGCGGGCGGATCGCTTTGCGCTCCTCGTACGGGTGCGTTGTTGCACGTGCTCCTCTTCATCATCAAACGGGTCAAAGCTGTCGTCGAGTTCTTCGTCGGTGGCGTACCGGCCACCGCGACCACCGCGACCATCACGGCCACCGCTGACGCGACGGGACAGGCCCCCGAACACGCCCCTCACCCCGCGCGCCGCAGAGCTTGCTGCCGCGCCGATGGAGCGACCGACCACGCTGGTGGCCGAGCCGACGCGCTCGTCGGCAGTTTCCGCGGCCACCATTGATGATGTCGGCGGGTGCGTCAGCGACACGGGGCCATTGCGCCGCGTCGACGCCCCGCTCGAGCGGGGACGCGTTGAGCGTGGTGCGGAATTTTTGACAGACATGGCTGTCACTCTAATACCTCGAGTCACATACTTCCCATAGGCAACTCGGGGTGGCGCGGAAAAACCTCGCCGTATCGAGGGGAGCCACTCCCCCATTGGCCCCTTAAGAAACCGACTATCCGACGGACATCTCGTAGCCCTCGAGCAGTTCCTCGTTGTCCACCCGCACCTTTGCCACTGCGGCACGGCCGACGACCCACAGCAGTAGCTCGCTCGGGTCACCGAAGACGCGGACGACACGATCGCCCTGATCCGAGACACCGGACTTGTCGCCAAGCGTGACGGGCGGCAGGTGCTCCGGCGTGAGAATCACCGGGACCGGCGCCTTGCGCAGCGTCACCTTGCCGTAGCTGGTCGCGGACTTGAGCAGGCGCTCCTGCGCGGCGGCGCTGAGCGCCCTCGGTTGCACATCGGTGCCCTGCGCGCGGCGGACGTCCTCGTGGTGGACAAAGTTTTCGCCCGTGTTCAGCGGCGCAAAAAGGGGCGCGGCGAATTTGCTCGGACCGGCGAGCCAATCCTGAATGTTGTCCTCGTACGGACGGTTCCGAGCCTTGTCCATCTCCTTGCCCAGCCTCTTGGCCAACGGCGAGAAGAAGTTGCCAACCCCCCACGGAAGGCGGTGCTCACGCACGTACAGGTGTGCAGCGAGATCGCGGGTGGTCCAGCCATCGAGCAACGTCGGGGCGTCTGGCCCCAACTGCAGAAGGAGGGCACCAAGGTTTTCACGTTCACGAGAAGCTAAAGACATGGTGCCCACCCTAGCGTTCTTTTAGCTCGCAGAACTAGAGAGCCGGTGCTCGAGGCTGGCGAACGCCTGAATGATGGGAGTAAACGGTGCGATCTTGGCGTCAGCGGTGACGAGCTTGCCGCCCTTGGCCCAGCCCAAGTCGGTCACCTGCCGGCCGTCGACGTAGCAGGACCCCACACCACCTTTGAAGTTCATGGAGCACAGCATCTGGTCCGCATCAAAGTCACCGATGACGCGCACTCCCCGGGCCTCGCTGTTGCGAAAATTCGGGTCCCCGAACTTGATCACGTCGTACATCCTCCAGGCCGAGCCATACCCCGGCTCGTGCGGCACCTCAGTGCCCTCGGGCAGCGGGTGTCCGCCGGTCCAGTCGGTGTCGGCGTCAGCGTCATCGGCGTGGGCAGCGGGCGCGAGCAGAATTGTGGCGGCGATCATTGAGGCGGTGGTCTTTGTGCAGTCCATCATAGACCATTTTTATACACACCTGTCATGAACGTCGCAACCCCCTCGGTCCGAACTTGCAGGCCGAGGGGGTTGGCGTCGCCAAGCGAAATGCGGCTACAGCGATTCGCGGGTGAGCTCGATGTCGTCGTCCTCAACCGGCAGGTTATCCGCAGCCATCGGCACGACGGTCGGCAGAATGACCGGCTCGCGCTTGTACTTCTGCTCAATCGCGCGGGAGACCTTGCGACGCAGCTGCTGCACCATGCGGTACGGGTCGTTCTCGCCCTCTGCGGCGAGGTCGCCCATCACGCCCTCGACGCGCTCGACGAGCTTCTTATTGAAGTCGCGGTCGTCGTCGGAGAAACCGGTGGTGGACACGCGCGGGGCCTCCAGCAGTTGGCCGGTGCGGTCGTCGATCACACAGGTGATGGACACAACGCCGCCGGATGCGAGCGAGCTGCGGTCTGCCAGCACGTCCGGGTCGACGTCGCCCATGGTCTCGCCGTCAACGTAAAGCTGACCGACCTGGTACTGGCCGACCACCTTGATCTTGCCGGCGTGCATGTCCACCACCACGCCGTTCTGCGCGAGCGCGGTGTGCTCCGGGCGGACGCCGGTGGAGATTGCGAGCTCCTTGTTTGCTCGCATGTGGCGCCACTCGCCGTGTACCGGCATCGCGTTCTTCGGCCGCGCCGCATTGTAGAGCTGCAGGAGCTCACCGGCGTAGCCGTGACCGGACGCGTGGACGTGCGCCTCGCTGTTGGTGATCACCTTCGCGCCGATCTGCGCAAGGTTGTTGATCACGGCAAAGACGGCTTCCTCGTTGCCCGGGATCAGGGAGGAGGACAGGATGATCGTGTCGCCGTCGCGGACCGTGATCTGACGGTGCTCGCGGCGCGACATGCGCGACAGCGCAGCCATCGGCTCGCCCTGCGTGCCGGTGGTGATGAGCACCGTCTTGTGCGGCGCCATCTTGGCGGCCTCTTCGATCGGGATGATGGTCCCCTTCGGGGCCTTGAGCAGGCTCATCTTCTCCGCGATCTCCATGTTGCGCAGCATGGAGCGGCCGTTGAACGCAACCTTGCGGTTGTTCGCCACGGCGGCATTGACCGCCATCTGCACGCGCGACACGTTGGACGCAAAGGACGCGATGACCACGCGCTGCTTCGCCTGCGCAACGAGGCGGGTCAGGGTGTCCTCGATGCCGGCCTCCGAAGCGGAGATACCCGGGATCGTCGCATTGGTGGAGTCGCAGAGGAAGAGGTCCACGCCTTCGTCGCCAAGCCTCGACAGCGCGGGGATGTCGGTGGGCTTGCCGTCGTACGGGGTCTGATCCACCTTGACGTCGCCGGTCATGACGACGTGGCCGGCGCCGGTCTTGATGGACACGCCCAGGCACTCCGGGATGGAGTGGCCGACGTGCCAGAACCGGAGACGGAACTGGCCGAGGGTCACCTCGGAGTCCTTGTTCACCTCGTGCAGCTTCGGGCGCTGGCGGTGCTCCTTCGTCTTCGCGGCGATGAGCGCGTTGGTAAAGCGCGAGGAGTAGATCGGGATGTCCGGGCGCAGCTTGAGCAGCCACGGGATGGCGCCGATGTGGTCCTCGTGCCCGTGCGTGACCACGAGGCCCTCAACCTTGTCCAGCTTGTTCTCAATGGGGCCGAAGTCCGGCAGGACCAGGTCCACGCCCGGCTCGCCGGAATTGGGGAAGAGCACGCCACAGTCCACGATGAGCAGCTTGCCGTTGTACTCAAAGACCGTCATGTTGCGGCCGATCTCAGAAATGCCGCCAAGCGCGTAGATGCGTAGCGTGTCCTTCGCCGGCTGGTGGCAATCCGCCCAGGAGCACGTCGGCCCGTCCGCACTCATCAACAGCCGCAGCTCCCGGGTCGCCCGCCTCGGGTTGACAGGGTCATCCCCGGCAAGGGTGGTCGCATACAGGTTGACCGGCCCGTCAGTCGGCGAGCTCAACGCGATCTAGCCCGCCTTCGGCCGTTGCCGCCACGGCCGTTGCCCTGGTTGCCATTGCCGTTGCCGTTTCCGCCGTTCTTGGCGTGGCCACCGTTGCGGCCACCGCCGTTCTTGCCGTTGCCGCTTCCGTGGTCGGCGTCGTTGTGGCCGTCGCCGTGGGACTCGTTGTTGGGGGTCTGCTGGGACGGCGCCTTGAACGCGGGCTGCTGCTCAGCAGGCTCCGGCGGGCCCGCCTTGCGGGTCACCTTGCGGGAGCGATTACGGGGTTCGTTCATACTTAGAGAACTCCAGCCTTTTCCATATCTTCACGGAGCGCCTCAAGCTGCGCCGGGGTTGCGTCAACCACCGGCAGGCGCGGCGCCCCTACGTTGATGCCCTGCAGTCGCAGGGCTGCCTTTGCAAATGTTGCACCGCCGAGCGCCGCTTGCTGTCGAGCAAGCACGGTCAGGGTGTTGGCGTTGATTTCCCGCGCGCGGGCGAGGTCGCCTTCCTCGAAGCTTGTCACCATGTCACGCATTGCCTGCGGAGCCGCGTGCGCCACGACGGAGATCATTCCGGTCGCGCCAACGGACAGCCAGGGCAGGTTGAGCGGGTCGTCCCCGGAGTACCAGGCCAGGCCCGTGCTCTGAATGAGCGGAGCGGCCTCAAAGAAGTTGCCTTTCGCGTCCTTTACCGCCTGCACTGTCTCGAGTTCAGCCAGCTCAGCAATGGTCTCCCCAGCAATGGGGATTCCGGAGCGGCCGGGAATGTCGTACAGGCAGATCGGCAGGTCGGTCGCTTTGGCCACGGCGGTGAAGTGGGCCTTTACGCCTGCTTGGGAGGGCTTGGAGTAGTACGGGGTGACTACCAGCAGTGCGTCCGCCCCGGCATCGCGCGAGGCCTGCGCCAGCGCGATCGAGGTTTTCGTGTTGTTTGTGCCGGCTCCCGCAATCAGCGTTGCGGAGTCACCCACCTCTTCCTTGACCGCCTTGAGCAGGGCCAGCTTTTCCTCCACCGTGGTGGTCGGGGATTCGCCGGTTGTGCCTGCGAGGACAAGCGAGTCGATTCCATGATCTACAAGGTGGGCTGCCAACTTTCGGCCTGCATCACAGTCAAGTTCTCCGTTGGAATCGAACGGCGTGACCATTGCGACGCAGACGGTGCCAAAGACTTCTGCACCGAGGTTAGCTTTCATAGATGTGCCCATGAGCACACAGACTACCCTCTTCGTTAACGCAAGTGCTTATCGACGCCCCTCTGCAACCCCGCCCCTACCGCACGTAGGGGCTGGTGGCCATCCGCGTGCCGTCGGCAAGCTCACTGATCAAAAAGTCACTGAACAACACTGGCGCCTGACCGCGCAGCAGCTCCAGGCACTCGACCGCGAGCGTGCGGATCTCCACGTCCGCGTGCTCGGACGCCCGCGAGGCGATGAACCCGCGCCACGCGCGGTAGTTTCCGGTGACGACGAACCTGGTTTCGGTCGCGTTGGGCAGGATCGCGCGCGCGGCTTGGCGGGCCTTCTTCTTGCGCAGCAGCGCGTTCGGCTCCGAGGCCATGTTTTCCTCCAGGGCCTGCAGCAGCTCGTCGTACACAAAGCGGGAGTCATCCACCGCGCGCAGGAACATGCGCGAAAGTTCCTCGTCGTCCGCGATGATGTCGGGGACGACGACCTCGTTGTCGTCGCTATGCACGAATCGCTGCGACAGCTGGGAGAAGGAAAAGTGCCGGTGGCGGAGCAGCTCGTTGCCTGCTGCGCGTGACAGGCCGCGGATGTACAGGGTCGCGGTGGCGTGTTCGAGCAGTGCGTCGTGCCCGACATCCAGGATGTGGTGCAGGTAGGCGTCGTTCGCCGCCGTGTGCGGGTTGGGCCGGTCAAAGGTCTCGTAGCAGGCCCGGCCCGCGAATTCTACGAGCGATTCCGCGTCGGTGGCCGTGGGGTCGGCCTCCCACGCCACACCCGCGGGGGCGCGGAACTGGGAGGCAGCGATGAGCTGGACGTCCAAGTGCGAGGAAACGGCCATGTCGCTACAGCCCCAGGTAGTCGTCCAGGCCGATGGTCAGACCGGGACGGTCCGCGACGCCACGCACACCGGTGAGCACACCCGGCACGAAGGATTCGCGCCCGTAGGAGTCCTGGCGGATGGTCAGCGACTGATCGGTCGTGCCGAAAATAACTTCCTCGTGCGCGACCATGCCCTGCATGCGCACCGCGTGGACCTTCACGCCATCAACGTCGGCGCCGCGGGCACCATCGAGCTGTTGCTCGGTGGCGTCCGGCATGGCGCCCAGACCGGCGTCGCGGCGGGCGTCGGCAATGCCCTGCGCCGTCTTCAGCGCAGTGCCGGAGGGCGCGTCGAGCTTGTTTGGGTGGTGCAGCTCGACGACCTCGGCCGAATCGAAGAACCGGGCCGCCTGGCGAGCGAACGCCATGGTCAGCACCGCGGAAATTGCAAAGTTGGGCGCAACGAGCACGCCCACCCCGGGGTTGTCGGCGCACCAAGCGCGCACCTGCTCGTACCGGGCGTCATCAAAGCCGGTCGTGCCCACCACGCAGTGGATGCCGTGATTGATGCAGTACTCAAGGTTATCCATCACGGACGCTGGCGTGGTGAAGTCCACGATGATCTCCGCGCCGCGCTCGGCGAGAACCTCGAGCGAGTCGCCGCTGCCGACTTCTGCAACCAGCTCCAGGTCCTCGGCCTTGTTCACGCCGGCCACCACAGCGGTACCCACGCGCCCCTTCGCTCCGAGCACTCCGACCTTGATCACCTTGTCCGCCATGCTGGCCTCCTCGTTTCCGCTTGCATTGTTCCCTCGCAACTCTAGCCCGCGCGGCCAAGCCCGGGCACACTGGCGGGTATGCGTATTTCAGTCCTTGCTCGCTGTGTTCAGGACCAGCAGCGAGCGCTCGAGTTCTACCGCGACGGCCTGCCCTTTACCCGGTTCAACGTGGATGACGTCAGCGGCGAGCACGAGCGCCTCGCCGCTCAGGGCGTGAAGTTCACCATGCCGCCGACGCCGATGGGCGAGGTCAAAGCCGCAGTGTTCGACGACCAGAACGGCCACTACATCCAACTCGTCGAGGGCGCGTAGCAATTCGCTTCTCGACGCCCACACCCTCCCCTTCCCCATATACTGGCACCATGCAACAGTCACGTCAGCACCACGCGCCCCATTTCTCCCACGCCGCCGCAGTCGCCAGCGCCGCCCTCGCCTGCACTCTCGCGCTGACCGCCTGCTCGCCGGAGTCATCCGATGAGGCTCCCACACCCTCGAGCGCAGCCACTCCGACGTCTGCGGCAGAGGTTGCTTCCAGCGAACGCCCGGAGGGGGACGTGGGGGCGTCGGTAAGCACGGTGCCTAAGACGCAGCCTGAAACTCGGGCTGAGACTCCGGCGCAGAAGCTGTCCGCGGCGAGCGATGGCGGGCAGTTCAGCACGGAGCAAGTCCGGGTCACGCAGCCGCAGCCAGCTGACCTACAACTGCAGGATGTGCGCGCGGGCTCCCACGGCGATATTGACCGCGTCGTCTTTGAGTACGCGGGGACGGGCTTGCCAAGCTACGTGGCGGGGTACGTCGATACGCCGCGGCAACAGGCCTCTGGGAACGTGATGGAGGTGCCGGGCGCGGCGCACCTCGAAGTGAATGTGCAGGGTACGGCCGGGGATATGATGCGCACCGACGCGCCGATCACGGCGATGGGCAGTAAGGGCGTCGCGGCGGGCAACATCGCGGACGTGTACCTGGGTTCGATCTTTGAGGCCGACTCCCAGTTCTTTATCGGGCTGGACAGCCAGCGCGGGTACAAGATCTACACGCTTGAGAACCCGACGCGCGTCGTGGTCGATATTGCCCGGTAAGCGGAGCGGGGGCACTACAGGAGGCAGACACTGGCAGTTATGCCACCGTTTCCTGCCAATCGCCTGTCTGCGCGCTCGGCCTACCGTCGCGAGCATTGCCGCGGTTTCTCTCTCCTGCTCGCCGGTTGCGCCAACGAGGGCGACAGCGGCCCGGAGACCGTTACCGTCCGGTCGACAACACAGGCAACGGAGGATACGGATGCGCAGGCCCACGATCCCGACGCGAGCGTGGTGGCCACAACCGGCAAGCCCGGCGACAAGGTAGCGCTTGCACCGCTGACCAAAGCGCTGGTCACGCCGTCAGCGGTGGCACAGGTGCACCAGACCGCCCAGGCGGCCGGCGGAGACATTCCGGGAAGTGGGTACTCGAACCCGGGCATGCCCGAGGTCCTCCGCCGTGACGTTCGAGCCGCAGAGCACGAGGGGTTCGACCGGCTGGTCTTTGAGTTTTCGGGGAACCCGGAGGTCGTCGAGAAAGCTATGACTTATCAAGATGCCCCGGACCAGCAAGGCACCGGAGACATTGAACCCGTCAAGGGCAATGCGTACCTTCCAGTTTTGCTGCGACGGGTGGCAGTGGCTGACACACCCGAAGGGCGCCAGTTTGTTGGTCGTGGCAGTTTAGGCGTGGCGGCGGGCAACATTCTTGATGTATTCAACTCTGGTGGCACCGAAGGCGATTCGCTCTTCTACGTGGGCCTGGACTCCGAGCGCGACTTCACGTTCCAAATGCTTGAGAACCCACCGCGCATAGTGCTCGACTTTCCCAAGTAGACGCACCTCCCCTTCATCCGCGGGCACCCCTCCATCGAGTGCCCGCTTTGTGTATACGCACTGTGGTGGTCGGGCGAGGGGAGGTCGCCTGAGTTATCTGCAACACACTTGTTCTTGCGAGAGAGCGCTATTACCCCGTATCGTTCTGTATGATCTAGAGCAATTCCATGAATCGATCTTCTCGTTGGCGCATACATCGCCAGCTGTGAAAGGCACCCAACAATGTTTGATCCCTACAGACGCCCCACAGTGGCCGTCATCGGCGCCGGCCCTGCTGGCGCTACCGCTGCCGCAGAATGCGCATTCTCCGGCTTTGACACCACCCTCTTTGACAAGCGCGAAGCAATCGGCGGCCACCTGGCGGCACCCGATGCGGAACCTGTGTCCAAGCGTCTCCACTACCGCAGGCCGTACCTCAAGGTGACCAAGGTGGACGGTTCTGCCGCTGCCGCCGCGCGCCACCTCGCCGCGGCAGTGCAGGCGGGCGGCGCGGATTTCCGCCCGCACACCACGGTCACCGGTGCCGCGTTTGATGAAGGCGAAGGCCAGTGGGAGGTAACCTTCATCGATACACAAGGCGGCGAGCACACTGAGCGCTTTGACATTCTCGTCCGCGCCACCGGCGAGGCATCGCCGTGGATCGCAGTCCCCGGCCGCCCAAACATCTCGGTCGATGACCTCTACCTGCACCACGGCGTGGAAGTTGTCGGTCTGCCGAACGCGCTGTTTGTCGACGGCCCCTACCCCACCGATTCCAGCCTCAAGCGACACCCCTTGGCTGTGTTCGAAGCGCGCGGCGATTACGCCCGCCGCTACGCCCGACAGCTAGAAATCCGCGGGCCCGGTGCGCTGACCGTCAAGCGCGACAAGTGGCTGGTGCAACCCGGCGCCGTTCGCGGCATTCGCTCGAAGCTGTCCGAGTTCGATGCGACCGTCCACGAGTTCAAGCGCGCTTCTCACTACGCCGACGACGCCCGCCGAGCCGCACGAGCCACCGCAGCGGCACGCTAACCAAGCCCGAAGGAGACACCATGACTACCGTCCACCCGTCAACGAAGAACGAGTCCGCTGCCGACGCGGGGCTTAACGCAGCGCAGGAAGCGGCTCAGGGCCACGTCGCCGAGCCGCAACCCGGCCTGCCCGAGCTCGGCCCGGATTCCATCCTTTGGGACCGTTTTGGCGACTGGCGCTCCGCATTCGTCGCCCTGGCCGCAGGCGTGCTGCAGATCGCGCACCGGGACATCAGCCGTTCCCTAGTCCAGCAATCCAACGTGTTTGATAACGAGGTCGCACGCCTAGTTCGCTCCGCATTCCCAATCATCCGCGCAGTGTACGAAGGGCCCGAGGTTGGATCAATGATCCGCGACTTCCACAAGGACATTAAGGGCACCCATCCGGATGGCTCGCGCTACCACTCGCTGAACCCGGAGGTCTACTACTGGGCGCACGCGACGTTTGCCGCGATGCCGTACCAGCTTGCCGGCAACTTCATGCCGGATATGACCAAGGCGGAGAAGGATCAGCTCTTCCAGGAGTGTCGAACCTGGTACAGCTTCTACGGCGTCGCCGAACCCGAAAGCGCACCGAAGACGTACGACGAGTATGTCGAATACATGGACCGCATGATCGACGAGCTCGGCCCCAGTGAGACGATCGAGCGCTCCCGCATCATCAATGGTCTGACGCTCGACACACCGGACCCATCGGTGCCGAAATGGGCGTGGAAGCCGGTCGCCCCCTTCGCCTCCAAGCTCCTCCTCTGGGTGGCTATCGGCATGATCCCCGACAAGCTCCGCGACAAGCTCGGCTGGGAGTGGACCAAGAAGGATGCCCGTCGCCTCAAGCTGCTTTCTACGGGCACACGCGCTGTATTCTCGGTCCTTCCTCGCAAGGCGCGCATGGTCCCGATCGCATCCCGCGCGTACGAGAAAGCCGAAGCCGAAGGTGGCTTCCGCTTCTAACGACTGCCACCGCGACGAGAGTGCGCCAGGTTTCGTCCCGAGACCCGGCGTTTTCTTTATGCACTGCGCCCCGACGTGAGCATTATCGCCATGTATCCGTGTGGTAGCTCAACGTATGGCCGAAGTTCCGCACAGGCGGAAAAACCGGCAGACCAAAAGTTCCGTACAAGTGGAAAAGCCGGGCTCCAAAAGTTCCGCACAAGCGGAAAAACTTGGCCCCCAAAAAATTCCGCACAGACGGAAAACTCGGCCTCAAAAAATTCCGCACAGGCGGAAAAGCTGGGCCCGAAAAATTCCGCACAAGCGGAAAAGCCGGGCCCGAAGAATTCCGCACAGACGGAAAACTCGGGCCCCCAAAAACTCCGCACACGCGGAAAATCTGACCCCAGTCCTCCCGACCTCGTGTACTCCGTGTGATCAAAAATTCCGCACAGGCGGAAAAATCAGAGCCCAGTCAGAACTATCTGCTCGCCCAATCTACGGAACTGTCAAACGAACCGACGGCGCACTAAACCCTTGTCCGTAGAGCGTCACCATCTGCATGGTCACGTTGTTCAGCGAAATCTCATTCATCAACATGTCGGGCACTTCTACATTGGGGACGGGACGCTTCTCGGGTACACCGAGCTGATCGAGGACCGAGTTGAGGTCACCGCTGAGATCGACCGTCACTGGGATGGTCGGAAGATCACGCACAGCGGGCGTCGCAGTCAAGCCTGTAGCCACGACTTTCACCGGCCCATTCGTTACTGTCGTATCAACATTTCCCGTGGTCAGGTTCCCGCCGCCCATGCCGGGAATCTTGAGACCCAGGTTGTGCCCAACCAGCCGATCGCCGCTCAGCACCAGCGCTCGTTGCTGCTGTCCTCCCACGTTGACATAGTCCAGCGTCGCGTGCACATTGCCAGTCAGCGTGACCTTGTCCGCAGTCACAGTACTCGGCGCCGCGGCCGGGGCCAGCCCCGAGGGAATTGTGCTCGTACCTATCGACGCCCCCTCGCCCACCCCCGGAGCCGCCGGGGCCGCAGGGGCCGAACTCTCCGGTGCGGGCTGCGTCGGCGCCGGCAGGCCCGGAACATTGGGGACCGACGGCGCTGGCAATTTCGGAATCTCCGGCAACTGGAGCTCCGGGGCCGGAAGCTTTGGAAGCTCCACCTGCGGGAGCTGCGGCGCTGCGGGGGCCGCCGGTTCCTGTGCAGACACGACCCCAGTGTCGCCGAGCAGCAGTGCGAGGACCGCGCTCGCAGCAGCGACGGCCACGACCGAGTTCAGCGTGGAACCTCCACTCCACTTCGAGCTTCCCCCGCGCTGTTCGGTCTCGGATTCCTCGGGTTCGGACTCATCGAAGGCGTCCTCGGCGAACGGATCGAAGTCCTCCGGCTGCTCCGGTGCGTCGGCAGCCGACGCACGTTTCGTGTGCTTCCCTTTGCGCTTCTTCGCACTCTTCTCGCCCGGCTCCCAGCCCAGCGCAAGGGCGCCGCCGACAATGCCAAACAGCGCGCCCACAACGAAGCCGCCGAGGTTCGAGGTCGGCAGGGAGATCACCGACACGATGATGGCCAGCACGCCCAAGTACACCGCGGTGGCAGGCTGCAACCAGCATCCGAGGCCAAACATGAACATCAGCACGCCGATGAGCAGGGTGGACACGCCGGAGACGGTGGAGATCATCACCAGGATGTCGGAGACCTCAACCGTGATGTATGCCGGTGCCGCGATGACGAATCCGGAAATCATCATGAGCAGGCCCGGAATGAACGGGCGATTCTTCCGCCACTGATTGAAGCGGTGTGCCAGTCCCGGTGTGTCGTGGGTGGCGGTGTCGTGGTCGTCGATAAGCATGTGCTCCTCGTCGCTACTTGAGGCCGCAGGCATTGTCACTCCCCTTCACCACGGTCACACCAACGCCTGACGCGGAGAGGTACTCGGCGCCGATGGACGTAGTGGTGATGTCGTCGGCGCTGAGCGAGACCTTGTTGGAGTGCAGGCCCCAGGTCCCAGGCGCGGCCTGCGCGTTAACCTGCTGGGCGTCGATGCCGACGCTTGCGTCGGTGAGCTGGAGTGCGCCCTTAATGTCGTTGGCACCCACGACGAGGTTGCGGACCTCGACGCTGTTGTCGCCGTTGGCGCGAAGCGCGAGCGTGCCCTCGCCGACCATCGGGAGATCCGGCAGCGTGGCGGAAAGGCACAGGTTGGAAGCGTACGCGTGGCCAAACTTCAGGCGGGCGACCGGAATGGTGTCATCTTCCTTCATCGGCTCACTATCCACAAACAGCGAGAAGTCCTCGCCGTCCAGGTGCGTCATGCTGACCTTGAAAAAGGTGCCCGATAGCGCCAGGTTTGCGGTCAGGCCTCCCTGCGCGACAGCGACGCCAGTGGCCCCGAACGCCAAGAGACCGGTGGTCAGGGCGACCGCGGTCTTCTTCCAGTTGAATTTCCCCATGGGGGCAACCTTTCATCGTTGTGCAACCGTTTTAACCAATGCACCCTCAGGTGCTGCGGGGAGTGCTGAGGTTGGGCCTGAGACTTCCGCCAAAACGACACGCTCTTGTATGAGTTGCCACACATTAACACGGCTGCGGTGGCCCAGACCAAACCGAATCTCATGACGTCCGCCACATACACCCAAAGTTGAAAATACCGGACACCCCCGCGGTCGCACTGCGAACCACTACCCGCACATAAGGTAGGTGCCCACACCAGATCCTCGCCGTCACAGCCCCAGAACGCCCGCAGAACGCCCACGTTTCAGCCGGCGCCTCTCCACAGACAAATCCTTAGGGCATGAAAATTATGTGACCCCCACCCGGCCAACCGCGTTCCTGTGCTACCGTTCACATATCAATCGAGATGTCTACAAGCACATGAAATGAGGCAACTGATGTCCACGCCAGTTTCCGCCAACTCCTCAAAGGGTGGTAAGCGCGAGCTCCGCCGCTCTCCTCTCGGCCCAGATTCGCTCCTGTGGAAGTGGGGTTCTGACCAACGCATTCAGCTCCTGCGCGGGTACACCGGCGTCATGCAGAACATGCACCCGGCCATTGGCCAGTCGCTGCTGGACCACTCCAAGTTCTTCGACGAGCCGTTCGCTCGTCTGGAGCGCTCCACCCCGCAGATCATCATGTCCATCTACGACGACGGCGACCTTGGCAAGCAGATCCGCGACTACCACACCACCATCAAGGGCACTCTGCGCAACGGCGAGCGCTACCACTCGATGAATCCCGAAACCTTCTGGTGGGCGCACGCTACGTTTGTCTACCGCGTCATCTACGCCCAGGAGCTCTTCGGCACCCCCTTCACCCACGAGGAGAAGGACCAGATCGTGCGCGAGGGCGTGACCTGGTGGGACCACTACGGCATGTCTGAGCGCCCGGTCATCGACAACTACGACGACCTCGTGGCGTACATGGACGAGATGGCCGACACCGTCCTCGAGCGCAACGAAACCGTCGACTTCGCTCTGCGCACCGCCCGCGACGAGATGATCGCCCCGCCGGAAGGCGTCTCCCCGAAGGTGTGGAAGATCATTTGGAAGCCGATCATGCGCAGCGTCATCTGGCTCACCTACGGCACCATCCCCGCAAAGGAGCGCGCCATCCTCGAGCTCGACTGGTCCGCAAAGGATCAAAAGCGCTTCGACCGCATTGCCAAACTGGTGAAGAAGGTCTTTGACATCCTCCCGGAGGACAAGCGCTACATGGAGCCGGGCCGGTCCCAGATGATCAAGCACGGCATGATTTCCGGCGAGTACAAGGAGCCGAAGAACATCCGCCCATACCAGGGCAACGGCGACGAGGACCCGGAAGCAGAGCTCAAGGCCGCAGACGGCATCACCGTGTCCGCACACAAGCAGCGCAGCTCGCTTGACGACGATGCCGACGCCGTCGCCGCCCGCCGCGCAGCCGGCTGCCCGTTCTAACCAGGAGTGAGCGCAAACTTCATGCCAATTCATCGTTTGAAGGAACAGCCGCTCCCGGAACATTTCCTGGAAATGCTGCTCAACTTGACCACTAACCGCGCGACGGGCTCGCTCGACGCCAGCGAGCGCCAAGATGTCACGTCCCCCTTCGTCGACCAGCCCATCGGCTGGGTCGGAGCCGGCACCGCCGCGGACGTCGATGAAGCGTTCCGCCGCGCCCGCACCGCCCAACGGGAGTGGGCCGCGCGCGACATCGCAGACCGGGTCGCTGTGCTCGAGCGCTTCCACGACCTGGTGTACCGCGAGCGGGAGCTGCTCGCGGACATCGTCCAGCTTGAAACCGGCAAGGACCGTACCGCCGCGTTCGACGAAGTCCTCGATGTCATGAACAACGCCCGCTACTACGCCAACACGGCAGAGCGGTTGCTCACCACGTCAAGCCGGGCGGGCGCGTTCCCCTTCATCACCAAGACGGCCGAGCAGCGCGTGCCCAAAGGCGTCGTCGGCCAGATCAGCCCGTGGAACTACCCGCTCGCGCTCGGCGTCTCCGACGCGGTGGCCGCCTTGATCGCCGGCAATGGCGTCGTGGCAAAGCCGGACTGGCAGACCCCGTTCTCCAACCTCATCTCGCTCCACCTGCTCATCCAGGCGGGCCTGCCGCGCGACCTCTTCCAGATCGTCACCGGTTCCGGCGAGGAGGTCGGCGGCGCGATCGCCGCGCAGTGCGACTACCTCATGTTCACCGGCTCCACCAAGACCGGCAAGCTGCTGGGCAGGACGGTCGGCGAGCGGCTCGTCGGGTTCTCGGCAGAGCTCGGGGGCAAGAATCCGATGCTGATAGCCCCGGACGCTGACGTCGATAAGCATATTGACACGATCGCCACCGCCTGCTTCTCCAACTCCGGCCAACTCTGCGTGTCCATCGAGCGCATCTACGTGCCCGACGCGCTCTTCGACCGCTTCATCGCCGCATTCCGGCGCGCCGCGGAGTCCATCACCCTGGGCAAGGGACTGAACTGGGATTACGAGATGGGCTCGCTCATCAACCAGGCCCAGCTAGACCGCGTGCAAGCATTCGTGGACGATGCGTTGGCCAAAGGCGCAACCGTAGTGACCGGCGGCAAGGCGCGCCCGGACATCGGTCCCTTCCACTTCGAACCAACCATCCTCACCGGCCTCGGCGAGGGCACCGACCTGGCCACCCAGGAAGTCTTCGGCCCGGTCGTCTACGTCCAGCGCGTGCGCGACATCGACGAGGCCGTCGAGCTGGCCAACGCAACCTGCTACGGCCTGAACGCCTCCGTGTTCGGCGCGCCGAACACGGCGTGGGCCCTCGCCCAACGCATCGAGTCCGGCAGCGTGACCATCAACGACGGTTACGCCTCCACCTGGGCCTCCATCTCCACCCCGCTCGGCGGTATGAAAGAATCCGGCCTAGCCCGCCGCCACGGCCCCGAGGGCCTGACCAAGTACACGGAACCGAAGAACATCTCCCAGCAGCGAATCATGCCGATGCGCGGCCCCGCGCAGCTCCCCCGCCGCTACTACGGCACGCTGCTCACCACAGCGCTCAACCTGGGCAAGAAGCTACGGTTCCTCCCCTAGCGTTCGCATTTGCTTACCGACGCAACAACGCCTCCCCACCAGCGCGCAGCCGGTTCGGGGAGGCGTTTGCCGTCGCGGGTTCGACCTACTCCTCGACGGGGACCAGGGAGATCTTGCCGCGGTTGTCAATGTCGCGGATCTCCACCTCAACCTTGTCGCCGACGTTGATCACGTCTTCAACATTCTCAATGCGGGTGTTGCCACCCAGGTTGGAGATGTGGATCAGGCCGTCGGTGCCCGGCAGGATGGACACGAAAGCGCCGAAGGCAACCGTCTTCACCACGGTGCCCAGGTAGCGCTCGCCCACCTTCGGCATCTGCGGGTTCGCAATCGCGTTGATCTTCTCAATCGCGGCGTCGGCAGCCGAGCCCTCGGTCGCAGACACGTAGATGGTGCCGTCGTCCTCGATGGTGATCTCCGCGCCGGTTTCCTCCGTGATGGAGTTGATCGTCTTGCCCTTCGGCCCAATGACCTCGCCGATCTTCTTCACCGGGACGGTCACCGTCGTGATCTTCGGAGCGAGCGGGTTCATCTCGTCGGGGCCCTCGATGACCTCGGACATGGTGTCCAGGATGGTCTCGCGGGCCTCGTAGGCCTGCTCCAGCGCGCCGGCGAGGACGTCAGACGGGATGCCGTCCAGCTTGGTGTCCAGCTGCAGGGCGGTGATGAACTCGCTGGTGCCGGCGACCTTGAAGTCCATGTCGCCGAACGCGTCTTCTGCACCCAGGATGTCCGTCAGGGTGACGTACTCGGTCTCGCCGTCAACCTCGCCGGACACCAGGCCCATGGCGATGCCTGCCACCGGCGCCGCCAGCGGCACGCCCGCGTTGTACAGCGACAGGGTCGACGCGCACACGGAGCCCATCGACGTCGAGCCGTTGGAGCCCAGCGCCTCGGAGACCTGGCGGATCGTGTACGGGAAGTCATCCTTGGACGGAATGACCGGCAGCAGCGCGCGCTCTGCCAGCGCACCGTGGCCGATCTCGCGGCGCTTCGGGGAGCCGACGCGGCCCGTTTCGCCCGTGGAGTACGGCGGGAAGTTGTAGTGGTGGATGTAGCGCTTCGTATCCTCCGGGTGCAGCGAGTCGATATGCTGCTCCATCTTCAGCATGTCCAGCGTGGTCACGCCGAGGATCTGGGTCTCGCCGCGCTCGAACAGCGCGGAGCCGTGTGCGCGCGGTACCAGCTCGACCTCCACCTCGAGGTCGCGGATGTCGGTGACCCCGCGGCCGTCGATACGGAAGCCCTCGGTGAGGATCTTCTCGCGCACGATCTTCTTCTGCACTGCGTTGTACGCGGCGCGGATCTCCTTGGACATGGCGGTGACCTCGGCGTCATCGTCGTCCACGTCAAACTTGTCCAGGAGCGCCTCCTCGATCTCCTCCATGTACTCGTTGGAGGCGTCCTCGCGCTCGGCCTTGGACTTAATGGTCATGATCTTGGCCAGCTTCTTCGCGGCCTTCTTCTCCACCTGCTCGTAAACCTTGTCGGTGTACGGCGGGAAGAGCGGGAACTCCTTGGTCTCCTTGCCCACTTCCTGAGCCAGGTCGGCCTGCGCCTTCGCCAGCGTCTGAATGTACGGCTTCGCAGCCTCGAGGCCCTCAGCAACCGTGGACTCCTTGGGCGCCGGGTAGCCGTCCTTGACCAGCTGCACGACGTTCACGCCAGCGCCGGCCTCCACCATCATGATGGCAACGTCTTCCTCGGTCTTCTTACCGCGCTTGCGCTCCACCATGCGGCCTGCCACGACCATCTCAAACAACGCGCGCTCGTGCTGCGCAGCGTTGGGGAAGGCGACCCACTGTCCCTCCGGGTGCTTATCATCCGCAATCAGCGCCATGCGCACACCGCCGACGGCACCGGAGACCGGCAGTCCGGACAGCTGCGTTGCCGCGGAGGCGCCGTTGATGGCCACCACGTCGTAGTACTCGTCAGGTGCCATGGACATGACAGTGATCACGCACTGCACTTCGTTGCGAAGCCCCTTGGCAAACGTCGGGCGCAACGGGCGGTCGATCAGGCGGCAAGCCAGAATCGCCTGCGTGGTCGGGCGGCCCTCGCGGCGGAAGAACGAGCCCGGGATACGGCCGGCGGCGTACATGCGCTCCTCCACGTCGACCGTCAGGGGGAAGAAGTCGAAGCCCTCGCGCGGCTGGTTCGACGCGGTGGTGGTGGCCAGCATCATCGTGTCATCGTCCAGGTAGGTGGTCACCGACCCGTCCGCCTGGCGGGCGAGCTGACCGGTCTCAAAACGAATGGTGCGGGAGCCAAAGTCGCCATTGTCCAGTGTGGCAACCGCCTCAGTAATCCCGAACTCCTCGTCCACGTGAATGTCGTACGAGTTCTTGGGCGTAAAGGTGCTCAAAAGATCTCTCTCCTCGAGTCTCGTCGTGGCGGTCATCGGTGCCGCCGGTTCGTATGCGTTCATCTACAACGGCAAACATCATACCAGCTCGACCGTGCAAGGCACGCTTCTCTGCACCTCCCCACCGCGCACAAAACCCGCCATCTCATCCCGGGAACGTGTCGGCGGACAGCGTCCCGATTCGAAAGCGGCGGGTTGGTGCATCTCCGCCCGGTAACACCGGGCGGGCTCTCAGCTGTGCTTAGCGGCGCAGGCCCAGGCGAGCGATGAGGTCGCGGTAGCGCTCAACGTTGTTCTCGCGCAGGTACTTCAGCAGGCTGCGACGACGGCCGACCAGCAGCAGCAGACCACGGCGGGAGTGGTGATCGTGCTTGTGATCCTTCAGGTGCTCGGTCAGGTTGTTGATGCGCTCGGTCAGCAGCGCAACCTGCGCTTCCGGGGAACCGGTGTCGGTCTCGTGGACGCCGTACTCCTTGAGGATTTCGGCCTTCTTCTCAGTGGACAGTGCCATGAGTATGCTCCTTATATTTCAGTCCGCATTCTTCAGTGTTCTCGTGCCCTGCGGGACTGCTGCGAACCACAGTCTGTGCCCCGGAAAGCTCCGGTGACAGGGCCAGCGGATCATACTACCGGAGCGCTACCGCCCTCCCCAAATCGCGCTACCTGGCGGCCGCGTCACTCCCCGGGGTCCGCTGCGCAAGCCCGGTCAGCCGGCGCATGAACTCGGCGAGGAAGCGCTCGACGTCCACGCCCACCGCCACGTGCCCGGTCTTCGCCGCGTCGTTGAGCCGGGCTTCGTCGCCAATCGTGCGCCCCCGCGTCTCGCCCTGCGTGTCCGTCTTCAAGTTGATGTCCAACGTCTCCACCAGGGTCGGGTCCGCCGCCACCGCCACGGCGAGCGGATCGTGGAGTCCACAACCGCCCAGGTACGGCGCGGTGGTCTCATAAGCCTTGATGTAGTAGTCCGTCGCGGTGGCCAGGAAGTCGCCGCCGGTCGTGCCCAGTGCCTTCCACTCCGCGGTCTCCTTGGATGTCAAAAGCGTTTGCAGCGTCACGTCCAGCCCAACCATCGTAACGTCCTTCGCGTTGCGGAACACCAGGTCAGCGGCCTCGGGGTCCTGGTTAATGTTGGCCTCGGACCACTGCGTCACGTTGCCGGGCACGGTGAGCGCGCCACCCATGATCACGATGTGCGCGTTGTCCGCAAACGTCGGGTCCGCCTCCATCGCCGCGGCCACCGTGGTGAGAGGACCCACAGGCACGATCACCAACTCGTCGCCGTGCTGGCGCACAGACTCCACCATGAACTCCACGGCGGACTGCTCCTCCACCGCACGCGAGGCGTCCGGAATCTGGGCCTCGCCGATACCGTTCTTGCCGTGGATGAACTCGGAGATTTCCATGACCTCGAAGGAATCGCGGGCGCGCGCGTGGTCCGGCCCCGCGTAGACCGGGATGTCGGTGCGGCCGAACAGCTCCAGGATGGCCAGCGAGTTCCTCGTTCCGGTGGGGACCAGCACGTTGCCGTAGGTCCCCGTCACGCCGATGAGGTTAAGATCCTCGGAGCCGAGTGCGTACGCAATCGCCAGCGCATCGTCGATGCCGGTGTCCACGTCCAGGATGAGCTTGCGTGCCATGGTTGGGTCCTTTCGCTGGGGAGACTGTCGTGCCCCCGACAATAGCGCGCCCTACTCTGCGGCGAGGATCTCCCGGGTACGGGCGACGTCGCGGGCCATATTCTCCAGCAGCTCGTCCACCGAGTTGAACTTCACCATGTCGCGGACCTTGTCCACAAACTCCACGCGCGCCATCCGTCCGTACAGATCGGCGTCGCGATCCAGAATGTAGGACTCGACGCTGCGGCGGGTATCACCAAAGGTCGGGTTGGTGCCCACCGAAATCGCCGCCGGGTAGCGCACCCCGGGCTCGATGTCGCCGTCGATGGGGGCGTCATCAATGATGGTGACCCAGCCGGCGTAGACACCATCTCCGGGCAGCGCCGACATCTCCTCGACGTACTGATTCGCCGTGGGGTACCCCAGCTCGCGCCCACCCCGGCCCGCGCCGCGCTCGATGATGGAGATCACCGAGAACGGCCGGCCCATGTAGTCCGTCGCCAAGCCGATATTCCCGGCCGTGAGCTCGTCGCGGATGGCGGTCGAGCAGATGCGCACGTCGCCGTCGTTGAGCAACTGCACGATGGTCACCTCGAGGCCGTGGCGCTCGCCCAGCTGCGCCATCGTCTGCGCGGTGCCGGCGGCGTCCTTGCCAAAGGTGAAGTTTTCGCCCACGACCACCTCGAGGGCGCCGAGCCGCCCCTGCAGCACTTCGGTGACGTAGTGCTCAGGACTGTCGCCTGCCAGCTCCTCGCGGAAGTCGATGACCAGGAGGTAGTCCACGCCGAGCTCCGCGATCTGCCGGGCACGCTCCTCAATGGGAAGCAAGGCGACGGGGGCACGATCGGGGGCGAAAATACTCACCGGGTGCGGGTCGAACGTCATCACCACGCACGGCACGCCACGCTCGCGCGCCCTGTCCACGGCGGTGCTGATGAGCAGCTGGTGCCCGCGGTGCACGCCGTCGAACACGCCGATGGTGACCACGCAACCGCCGTCCGCCTTCAGATGTGCTGGGACGCTTCCAAGCCCGTGCAAAATATCCACGCGCAATAGCGTACGGCATACTGGAAAACCATGACCGATCCCCTCGCAACCTCTGGAATCGTCGTGGTAGACAAGCCCGCGGGCATGACAAGCCACGATGTTGTAGCGAAGCTGCGCCGCGCATTTTCCACCCGCAAGGTGGGGCACGCCGGCACGCTCGACCCGATGGCCACCGGCGTGCTTGTCGCCGGGATCGAGCGCGGCACCAAGCTGCTCGCCCACCTCGTCGCGCACGACAAGCGCTACGAGGCCACCATCAGGCTCGGCCAGTCCACCACCACCGATGACGCGGAGGGCGAGCTCACTGCGGAGCATGACGCAGCAGCCATCACCGACGGGCAGATTGCCGCCGAGATCACTGCCCTGACCGGCGACATCATGCAAAAACCCACCGCGGTCTCCGCCATCAAAATCAACGGCAAGCGCGCGCACGAGCTGGTCCGCGAGGGCAAAGACGTGGACATCCCCGCCCGCCCGGTCACCATCTTCGCCTTCGACACCCACGAGGTCAGCAGGCAGGGCTCGCTTATCGACGTCACCGTGACCGTCCACTGCTCCTCCGGCACCTACATCCGCGCTCTCGCCCGCGACCTGGGCGCCGCGCTCGGCGTCGGCGGTCACCTCACGCAACTCCGCCGCACCAGCGTTGGCGCATTTTCGCTTGCCGACGCCACGCCGCTCCCCGTCCTCCAAGACTCCCCCGCTCTTTCGCTCACCCTGGACGAGGCGCTCACTCGCGCCTGGCCGGTGCTCCCGGTCAGCGACGACGAGTACCAGGCACTCGCGCTGGGGAAATGGCTCGAACCGCGCGGACTGCAGGGCGTGCACGCCGCCCAGGGGCCGGACGGGCGCGTCGTGGCCCTGGTCAAGGAGAAGGGCAAGCGCCTGTCCACGGAGTTCGTGGCTCGCCCGGCAACCCTGGGCTAAATCGCCTACTCCACGAAGACGGAGGCGATGATGTAGCCGTCGCCGACCACCCAGCGCCCCTCAAACAGCGGCGCCGGGGTGGGGCGGGCCAGGATGTAGGACGAAAACGTGCCGTCGGTGCGCAACACGATGTCGGCGTCCTCGAATCCGAGCCAGCGGCGCGTCATGGGAAACCAGCACTTGTACGTCGCCTCTTTGGCGCAGAAGAGGAGCTTGCTGGCCCACTCGAAGCCTTCTTCCTCCAGCTCGCGCAGCATCGCCCGCTCGGTGGGCCTGGCGATGCGGGGCACCACCTCGCTCGGCAGCGGGACCGCGGGCTCGACGTCGAGTCCCATGGACCGTACGTGCCGTGTCGGTGCCGCCACCGCCGCGCGAAAGCCGGTTGTATGCGTGAGCGACCCGGTGTAGCCGTGCGGCCACAGCGGCATCCCGCGCTCGCCGCGCAGAATCACGCCCGCGTCGCTGCAGCCCAGCTCCTTGAGCGCCTCGTGGGCGCACCAGCGCGCGTCGCCGAACTCGCCCTTGCGCTTGTCCACGGCGCGGCTGACAAGCTCTTGTTCACTGGGGTGGAGATCCTCGTAGTGGGTCAGGTCTCTGCGCTCATTCGTACGCAGGTACACAAACCGGGCCTCGGGGGGAAACAGTGCCAGGTTCTGCATCTAGGCCCCCAGTTCCATGACCGGGTACGGGAACTGCACCCCTGCAGGGTGGCGCTGCCACTCGCGCGGGTACCCGAGCGAGACCTCGATGTGGTCCACGCCGTCCACCTCCACGACGCCGGGCATGTGCAGGTGCCCGTACACCACTGCGCGGGCGTTGTAGCGCTTTGGCCAAGATCGCGTATGCCTCGTCCCGCACCACAGCGCAATCTCGGACCACTGCATCCGCAGCGTCGGCTCCTGCACCAGCGGCCAGTGGTTCACCATGATGGTGGGCCCGCTGATTCGTGAGAGCCGCTTCGTGGTGTACGCAAGACGATCCCAGCACCACGCGCGCACGTCCACAAACGGGGCGATGGCGTACTGGTCCGTCATCACGATGTTCTTTTCCTTCGCCGCCTCGATGGCCTCCTCGACCGTCATTCCGGGGCCACGGAATGAGTAGTCGTACAGCGTGAACAACGGGGCGACGGTAACGCCACCGAAGACGGGGAACTGGTCCTCTGGGGTGACCACACCCAGCTCTCGCATGGACTGCACCAGTGCGGTGTACTTATCGCGGCCGCGGTAGCGGTCCGCGCTGCGGGCGAACAGCTCGTGGTTGCCCGGCACCCAGATCACCGTGTCGAACCTTCCGGCCATCTCCGCCATCACCTGCACGATCAACTCGTGGCGTTCCGCCACGTCTCCGGCCACAATCAGCCAGTCCGACGGGTCCGCGGGCTGGATCTGGGCGATCTTCGGCCCGTTCCGCTTCACCGCTGCGTGGAGGTCGCTCACTGCCCAGAGGGTGGTGGTCATGCGCTCGCCTTTCGGGTCTTGCGCTCTGCTCCTGTCTGTGCCCATTCGTCGCCCCGGAAACGGATGACCACGCCGACCAGGCGCAGCAGCACCGAGGCGAGGTGTCCAGCCCAGATGCCGACCAAGCCCCACCCGAACGCCACCGACAGCAGCGTGAGCGGGAGGAAGGCGCCGAGTACGGAGGCGATGGTGATGTTGCGAAGGTACGCCGCGTCGCCGGCCCCGAGCAGCACCCCGTCCAGGGCGAAGACGACGCCGCCGGTGACAATCATGGCGATGAGCAACCACCACGGGATGGTGAGGGCGTCGTGGACGGCTGGGTCCTGGGTGAAGATGGACTGCAGGGGGGCGTCGAAAAGCGTGAAGACCAACGCCAAGACCACGCCGAAGCCGACGGAGAACCTGGTGGCCTGCGCGCCGACGGAGCGAGCCTCGGCGACGCGACCCTTGCCCAGCGAAGCCCCGGTGAGCGTTTGCGCGGCGATGGCCATCGAGTCGAGGACGAGCGTGAGGAAGTTCCACAGCTGCAGGAGGATCTGGTGCGCGGCAAGCGTCGCGACGCCAAACCGGCCGGCCACCGCCGCCGCGGCGAGAAACGAGATCTGGAAGGACAGGGAGCGCAGGATCAGGTCGCGCCCCAAGACGAGCTGCTCACGCATCACGCGCCAGCGCGGCCCCCAGCTGCCGGCGTGCTCGCGGAGCAGCATGGTGAGGAAAAGCGCGGCCGTGATCCCCATGCCCAGCAGGTTGGCCATCGCGGAGCCGATCAGGCCGAACTTTCCCACCAAGATGGGCAGCGCGATCGCGCCCGGAATGAGTCCGCACAGTGTGAGAAGGAACGGAAGCCGCGTGTTTTGCACACCGCGCATCCAGCCGTTGCCCGCCATGATGATGAGCGTAAGCGGGATGGCAAACGCGGAGACATGCATCCACCGCGCGGACTCCTGGGCCGTGGCCGCGTCGTTAGTCAGGGCCAGCGCGATCGGCTGCGCGAACAACCAGATGATGGTGGCGAGCGCGAAGCCGACGCCGAGCGCCACCCACGTGGCCTGCACGCCTTCCGCCACGGCGGCCTCGCGCTTCCCCGCGCCGAACAGGCGGGAGCTGCGCGCGGTCGTACCGTAGGACAAGAACGTGAGCTGGGTGGTCACCGTGGACTGGATCGTGGTGCCTGCGGCGAGGGCCGCCAGCTCCGCGGTGCCCAGCCGACCGACCACGGCGGTGTCCAGCAGCAGGTAGAGGGGGTTGGCCGCCAGCACACCCAGTGCCGGCAGGGCCAGGGCGAGAATCTTGCCAGGGGTGACCGTCGCGTCGTTGCGTTGCGCCATCACGGCAGCGTGCACTCTCCTTATCGGTTAGCGTTCGGGAAGTTTTGGGCTGCTGGCTCGTGTTGGGAGGCAGCGCGCTCTTCGCGCGTAGGCAGCGCAGCGATCAGGTCCCGCACAACCATGTCCTGCGATCCGTACGCCGTGTACCCCGCGGCCGGGATGTGCCCGCCGCCCCCAAGGGCCTGGGCCAGCTTGGATACGTCGATCACAGTCGAGCGCAGCGACACCGCCCAGTGCTTCGGGCCGTTCTGCTTGAGCACCATACCCACGTCGGAGCCTTCCAGCACGCGGGCGTAATCAATGATGGTTTCCACCGTGGTCTGGCTCATGCGAGCCAGCGCCTCCGCCGGGATGGTGAACACGCTGACAACGAGTCCCTCCTGGCGGAAGTTCTGCAGGTCCGCCAGCACTCCGCCCATGATCTGCAGGTCGCGGGGGCTCGCTTTATCGATTAAGTCCATGGTGAGTTGCCGGGTGTCCAGGCCGTATTCCATGAGCTCGGCGGCAAGCGTGTGCATTCGCGGTGTCCCCCAGCGGAAGCTGCCCGTGTCGGTGACCAGCCCGGCGTACAGGCAGTACGCGATCTCAGAATCCAGCTCCACGCCAAGGTGCGTGAACAGCTCGCGGATAATGGTCGTGGTGGACTCAGCATCTGCGATGAGGTTGTGGGCACCGAAACCCGGGTTGGTCTCGTGGTGGTCGATCACCACGACCCGGTCGCGCTCGGCGTCGATCTGCTCGCGCAGCAGGCCGGTGCGGTCCACGGACGCGCAGTCCACGGTGACGATGAGGCCGTCTGCGGGCAGGTGCGACCCGTAGGTGATGTCGTCCACACCAGGCACAGTTCGCAGGTTGCCCGGGTGCGGATAGGTCTGCCCGATGTAGACACGGGCGTCCTTGCCCAGCTTGCGCAGCCCCGCCGCCAGGCCGCACGCGGAGCCGACTGCGTCGGCATCCGGCTTGATGTGCGCCACGACGGAGATGCGCTCCGCGCCGCGCAGCACCTCGGCGACCTGCGCCAGCTGCTCCCCGACTGCCGGGGTGTCCGCGAACAGTCCGCCCATTACTGACCGGACTCTGCGTCGCCGCTGGTCTTGTACGGGTTACCGTCTCCGGCCGGAGTCGCGTTGGCGCGCAGACGCGCGGTCTCCGCGTCGCGGGCGCGCGCCCGGTTCAACAGCTCCTCCATGCGCGCGGAGGCCTCCGGCACGGTGTCGAGCTCGAACGCGAGCGTCGGCGTGAAGCGCACAGCGAGCTGGTCGCCGACCTTCTTGCGCAGCTGGCCGCGGGCGCGGTGGAGTGCCTCCGCCGCCGCGTCGAAGTCCGGCTCCTCGTCGATGTCGCGACCACGCACTGTGTAGTACACAGTCGCGTCGTGCAGGTCACCGGTAACGCGAACGTCGGTGATGGTGACCAGCTCCAGACGCCGATCTTTGACCTCTCGCTCAATCGCAGACGCCACGATCGCGTGAATCTGCTTGGCAAGGCGCTGTGCGCGCGGGTTTTCAGCCATGTCATCATCTCCTTCTTCGCGTAAGCGTCTCTAGTCTAGACGCTCGCATGTGCTTATCGACGCCACGCTGCCCGCACCCCAGCGTCATGCCGGGGCCGGGCAGCGTGCTTCCCTCTTTCTGCGCGTTGTGCGCTAGTCGCGGGGAACCTCGACCATCTCGTAGACCTGGATCTGGTCGTCCACCTGGATGTCCGGGTAGGACAGGACCATACCGCATTCGTAGCCCTTGGCCACCTCGGTGACGTCGTCCTTCTCGCGACGCAGCGACTCGATCGTTGCATCCGGGGTGATGACGTTGCCGTCGCGCACGAGGCGCAGCTTCGCGCCGCGCTTGACGTGGCCCTCGGTGACCATGCAGCCGGCGATGAGGCCGACGGAGGATGCCTTGAAGATCTGGCGGATCTCCGCGGCACCAACCTCGCGCTCCTCGTAGATCGGCTTGAGCATGCCCTTGAGTGCGGCCTCCACCTGGTCGATGACCTCGTAAATCACCGAGTAGTAGCGGATCTCCACGCCCTCGTTGTTGGCCTCCTCGGTCGCCTTGCCCTCAGCGCGAACGTTGAAGGCGACGATGACCGCGTCGGAAGCGGCAGCCAGGACCACGTTGGTCTGGGTGACGGCACCAACACCGCGGTCGATGATGTTCACCTCGACCTCGTCGTCCACCTCGATCTTGAGCAACGCCTCCTCCAGGGCTTCCACTGAACCGGCGTTGTCGCCCTTGAGGATGAGGTTGAGCTGGCTCGTCTCCTTGAGCGCCTGGTCCAGGTTCTCCAGGGAGACACGCTTCTTCGTGCGCGCCTGCATCGCTGCGCGGTGGCGGGCGTCGCGCTGCGCCGCAATCTGGCGCGCCACGCGGTCGTCCTCCACCACGAGCAGGTTGTCGCCCGGGCCGGGAACGCCGTTGAGACCCTGCACCTGCACCGGACGGGACGGCTCGGCTTCCTGCACGTCGTTGCCCCACTCGTCGACCATGCGGCGCACGCGGCCGAAGTTGCCGCCGACGACGATGGAGTCGCCGACGCGCAACGTACCGCGCTGCACGATCACGGTGGACACCGGGCCGCGTCCGCGGTCCAGGTGGGACTCGATGGCCACGCCCTGCGCGTCCATGTCCGGGTTCGCGGTCAGCTCCAGCGCAGCGTCGGCGGTGAGCAGGACGGCCTCCAGGAGGTCGTCGATACCCGTGCCCTGCTTCGCAGAGATGTCGATGAACATGGTGTCGCCGCCGTACTCCTCGGGGATGAGGCCGTACTCGGTGAGCTGGCCACGGATCTTATCCGGCTGTGCCTCCGGCTTATCCACCTTGTTCACGGCAACCACGATGGGCAGGTCCGCCGCCTTGGCGTGGTTGATCGCCTCAACGGTCTGCGGCATGACGCCGTCATCCGCAGCGACGACCAGGATGGCCAAGTCGGTCGACTTCGCACCGCGGGCACGCATGGCGGTAAACGCCTCGTGACCAGGGGTATCCAGGAACGTGATCTTGCGCGGCTCGTCCTCGAGGGTGACCTCGGTCTGGTACGCGCCGATGCCCTGGGTGATGCCGCCGGCCTCGCCGCGGCCCACGTTCGCCTTGCGGATCGAGTCCAGCAAGCGAGTCTTACCGTGGTCGACGTGGCCCATCACGGACACGACCGGAGGACGCTGCTGGAGATCCTCGTCGTCGCCTTCGTCCTCGCCGAACTGCAGGTCGAAGGACTCGAGCAGCTCGCGGTCCTCGTCCTCAGGCGAGACGATCTTCACCTCGTAGTTGATCTCCGCGCCCAGGAGCTGGAGGGTCTCCTCCGGCACCGACTGGGTCGCCGTGACCATCTCACCGAGGTTGAACAGCGCCTGCACGAGTGCCGACGCCTCCGCGTTGATCTTCTCCGCAAAGTCGGACAGGGTTGCGCCCTGGCGCAGGCGCACGGTCTTGCCGTCGCCGTCCGGGAGACGAACGCCACCGATGACGTTCGGCTTGTGCATCTCCTCGTATTCGGCCCTCTTCTGGCCCTTGGACTTGCGACGACGCCCCGGTGCGCCACCCGGACGCCCGAATGCGCCCGCGGTGCCACCGCGACGACCGCCGCGTCCGCGGAAGCCACCGCCGCCGCCACGGTTCGGGCCGCCCGGGCCACCACCGCGTCCGCGACCGCCGCCACCGTTGCCGCGTCCACCGCGGGTACCGGCAGCCTTCGCCGGCATCTGCTTCGGCGACGGAGCTGCAGCCATATCAGCGGGCGACGGACGACGGCCGCCACCAGCACGATTTCCGCCCTGGCGCTGACCGCCCTGGCCCTGGCCACCCTGACCCGGGCGCTGTCCGCCCTGGCCGCGACCACGGCCACCACCTTGGTTGCCCTGGCCCTGGCCGCCACGGCCGCCACCGGGGCGCGGCGCCGGGCGCGGAGCGGAGGTGTTGGACGAGAACGGGTTGTTCGCCACCTTCGGACGACCGCCCGGCTTTGCCACCGGTCGCGGCATCGAGCCCGGCGTCGGCGCAGCGCCCTGGCCTGGCTTCTTCGCCGCAGGCTTCGGCGCGCCAGGCTTCGGGGCGCCAGGCTTGTTCGCCGCAGGCTTCGGTGCACCAGGCTTGGGAGCGCCCGGCTTCGGGGTGCCACCCTGCGCAGCCGCAGCGCCCTGGCCCGGCTTCTTCGCCGCAGGCTTCGGCGCACCCGGCTTCGGGGCACCAGGCTTGTTCGCCGCAGGCTTCGCGGCCCCCGGCTTCGGGGCACCGCCCTGCGCAGCCGGAGCGCCCTGGCCCGGCTTTTTCGGCGCACCCGGCTTCGGGGCACCAGGCTTCTTTGCGGCAGGCTTCGCGGCCCCCGGCTTGGGGGCACCGGGCTTCGGAGCGGCCTTCGCACCGCTGTCGCCCTCGGCCTTCCCACCGGATTCCTTCTCCTGGTAGTAGGCCGTCATCTTCTTCACCACTGGCGACTCAATGGTCGACGAAGCGGTCTTTACAAACTCGCCTTGTTCCTTCAACGTGGCGAGCAGTTCCTTGCTAGTAACGCCAAGCTTCTTGGCAAGCTCGTGTACGCGTAACTTTCCGGGCACGTGTCTCCTTGTTGTTGTGCTAGGAGACGGTGCCCGCCGAACCCGTGGCTCGTGCGGCTACCGACCCCTAGACGTGGTCATTGACTTTCATCGCTGATGCTGCTTCACGGTTGTGTACTCATCAGTGTTCGGTCTTCCTTACTTGCGTTGGGTCGTTCGCCAGATTGGCGAGGTACGTGTGTACATGACCTAGGTCCGCCGGAGCGGACAGACGGAACGCCCTACCGAAGGCACGGCGTTGCTCCGCCAGCTCGACTGCTTCCCGCGTCGGCGTGATCCACGCTCCCCTGCCGGGCAATGACCGGCGCGGGTCGGCGAGGATCCGGCCGGGCGCATCGGGGTCCTGAACGAGTCGCAGTAGCTCGGTGTCGGGCAGCACGTCGCGGGTAGCAATGCAGGTACGAGTACGGATGGGACGCTTGCGCGTAACGCTCATCCACAACCCTTCCTGTTGCTCGACGTACAGTCCTGCCCACACCCAACTACTGCGACCGGGAACGCGACACGTCTCGACGCACGGGAAATAAGCCGCGTCCTAGCCTACGCCATTGCGGCGCTAAACAATACTTACGGCGGTCAGCAGGGTTCCTGCCGGCCCCGGGGCATTGCTTGTCGACGCTCACGCGCTCCCCAGCTACGCCCCCGCTACTCCGCGGCTGCGTCCGTATCGGTGTCCGCGTCGGCGTCGGAGTGGATGTCAATCTTCCACCCCGTGAGTCGCGCTGCCAGACGGGCGTTCTGCCCTTCCTTGCCGATGGCCAGCGACAGCTGGTAGTCCGGCACGGTCACCCGGGCCATCTGCGCGTCGCGGTCCAGGATGTCCACCTTGACCACCTTGGACGGCGCCAGCGAGTTGCCCACGTAGGTGGCCGGGTTCTCGGAGTAGTCGATGATGTCGATCTTCTCCCCGCCCAGCTCCTTCATGATGTTGGACACACGCGCGCCGCGCGGGCCGATGCAGGCACCCTTTGCGTTGACGCCCTTGACGGTGGCGCGCACCGCGACCTTGGAGCGGTGGCCGGCCTCGCGAGCGATCGCGATGATCTCCACGGAACCGTCCTCAACCTCGGGCACCTCGAGCGCGAACAGGCCGCGCACCAGCTCCGGGTGCGTGCGCGACAGGTTGACCTGCACATTGCGCTCACCCTTGTTCACGCCCACCACATACGCCTTGACGCGGTCGCCGTGGGTGAGGCGCTCTCCCGGAATCTGCTCAGCGGGCAGGAGAATGCCGTCCTGCGGATCCGCCTCGGTGCCCAGCTGGACGATGGTCAGGCCGCGTGCCTCCGCGTTGGCGTCGCGCTGCACCACGCCGGAGACGACGTGGCCCTCGAACTCTGAGTAAGCGGTGTAGACACGCCCCGCCTGCGCTTCGCGCAGGCGACGCTTGATGGCGTCGCGCACCGCGGGGGCGCCGATACGGGAGAAGTTGACCGGCGTGCTGTCGTACTCAGAGACGACCTCGCCGTCCTCATCCAACTCGCTGACCATGACGTGCACATCGCCGGTGTCTGGGTCGATGTCCACGCGAGACTTGGTGTTTTCGTCCGGCTTCCCGTCACGGTAATCCAGGTACGCAAACAAAAGCGCGCTCGCGATGGTGGTGAGCAGGTCGTCGACAGCGATGCCCTGCTTGTCCTCAATCACTTTGAGCGCGTTCAAGTCAATATTCACTTGTTGTTCCTTCCAGGTAAGCCGGGTGAGCCCCGGAGCTTACTCGTCTCCTGCTTCTTCGTACGCAGCGTCGACCAGCTCCTGCTCGGCAGCCGGTGGCGCTTTGAACTCAATTTCTACCACTGCCTTCGGCATTTCGGAAACCACGCGGGTTTCCACGCGCGGCTGCTTGGCGCCGCGCTCGATGAGCACGACACGATCCTCAGCATCGTTGAGCGCACCGATGCGCCACGTCTCCTTCTTTCCGTCGGCGTCCAGCAGGGCGACGGCGCGGCCACGGTTCCGGCGCCAGTGCCGCGGCGCGGTCAGCGGCATGTCCACCCCGGGCGTGGTCACTTCCAGGGTGTAGCCGGCGCCGAAGTTGAGGTCTCCGGCGGACTCGTGGGCGTCGAAAAGCTCGCTGAGCTCGTTGGAAACGACCTCCAGCTCGTCCAACGTGGGGTGCTCGTCGCCGTCGAGGGCGACGACCACCTGTGATTTCTTGCCGGCGCGCACGGCGCGGATCTGCTCAACGTCCAGGTCGTGGTTGCGCGCGATGGGGGCGACAATGTCCTCGAGCTGCTCGGGTGTAGGAAAAGCCATGGCCCCCACCCTATCGTGTACGGTTTTGCGGGTGAAGAAACTCGTCGCCCTCGCTATGTCCGCCCCCGTCGCGCTTTCGCTCGCATCCTGCGACGCACTCGATGTGGTCGGGCCGCGCCCCAACGCCGACCTCGTCGCGCTCGCCCAGCAGGCAGTCGCCGATGAGCAGGCGCTTGGCGACGCCCCGCTCGCCCACACCCGCGCCATGCAGGCGCAGCAGCTGTTCGACGAGGTTGAGCGCCTCTGCGGCACCACCGAGTCCGGCGAGTTGCCGAGCACCTGCAAGGTGGAACGCACGCCCGGCGAATCGGCGGGCAACCCCGACGAGGTGTCCGCGGCCGACCACGCGGCGGACGCGCTTACGGAAGCTGCCGCGGACGTGCCGGAGGAATCCGTCGCGCTGGTGACCGCCCAGGCGATCGATCTGCGCGTGGCAGCTGGAACGGAGCCCGCTGCAGACGCAGACAGCGCAGACTCCGAGATCACCAACGAAGCCGACCTGGACGCCGCCCGCGAGATGCTGCGCCGGGAGTACGCGGCGCAGTACGGCTTTTCCATGGCCACTGCGTACGCGGACGACGCGCTTGACCAGCACCTCGAGGCGCTGCGCGACGCCTCCGACGAGCGTGTGCGCGCCCTCGTCACCGCGCTCGAGCCCAGCGGCGACGTCCCGGAGGCCGCCCCGGGCTACGCATTCGAGGGCGTCCCGGCGCCTGCCGACGTCGCCTCCGCCGGCGCCTACACGCAGACCCAGCAGCAGGCGCTTGTGGATCAGTGGCGCGCCACCGCCGCCAACGCCGAGAGCCCCCAGTTCCGCCGCCTGGCTATTCAGCTCGCCGCGGAGGCGCAGGGGGCGTAGCCGCAGGCGCGCGGCGCCCGCGGGGCAGCCACGCCCGGAGGGCGCTACTGCGCCAGCTGCTCCGCGACCAGCTCGCGGACCTTCGCCACGATCTCGCCGGCCGGCACCTCGCGGGTTTCGCCGCCGCGGATACGCAGCTCCACGTTGCCGTCGGCGAACGCGCGGCCAAGGATCACGATGAACGGCATGCCGAGGAGCTCGGCGTCCTTGAACTTCACGCCCGGGGAGACCTTGGGGCGATCGTCGAAAAGCACCTCGAGGCCCGCGTCCGAGAGCTCCGCGGCGATCTGATCGCCGGCCTCGAGCGCGGCCTTATCCTTGTTGGCCACTGCCACGTGTACCTGGTACGGCGCGATCGCGACCGGCCAGACCAAGCCCTTGTCGTCGTGGCGCTGTTCGGCCACGACCGCCATCATGCGGGACACGCCGATGCCGTAGGAGCCCATGGTCGGCACGGCGCGCTTGCCGTTCTCGTCCAGGATCTGGACGTCCATGGCCTCGGTGTACTTGCGGCCCAGCTGGAAGATGTGGCCCAGCTCGATGCCGCGCGCCAGCCGCACGGTGCCGTTGCCCTCCGGCGCCGGGTCGCCCTCGCGGACCTCGGCGGCCTCGACGAAGGCGTCGACGGTGAAGTCGCGGCCGGCGACCAGGCCCACCACGTGCTTCTGCGAGGCGTCCGCGCCGGTGATCCAGCTGGACCCCTCGACCACGCGCGGGTCCGCGAGCACGCGCACCCCGTTGGCCTGCAGCGCGCGCGGGCCGACGTAGCCCTTGACCAGGAAATCGGAGTTCTTGAAGTCTTCGTCGCTGGCCAGCTCGAAGGTAGCCGGCTCGAGGGCTGCCTCCAGGCGCTTCTCGTCCAGTTCGCGGTCACCGGGCAGGAGGACGCCGGTGAGCTGCGGGCCGACCTTGTTGCCGTCCTCGTCCACCGCGCGTGGGTCATCCACCTTGATCATCATGCACTTGAGGGTGTCAGAAGCTTGGGTGGGCGCGCCGTCGATAAGCACCTGCTCCTTGTTGGCCCAGTCGACGAGCGCGTCGATGGTCTCGGCGGCCGGGGTGTCGTACTCCTTCGCCTCCGGCTGGCCCTCGATCGGGGTCGCGGCCGGCGGGACCGTGATGACGGCCTCCACGTTTGCGGCGTAGTCGCCCTCGGAGGAAACGACGAACGTGTCCTCGCCGTTCTCGCTGTACGCGAGGAACTCCTCGGACGCGGAACCGCCCATAGCGCCAGAGGTGGCCTTACAAATTTCGTAGCGGATCCCCACGCGCCCGAAGATGCGCTGGTAGGTCGCGCGGTGCTTCGCGTACGACGCGTCCAGGCCCTCGTCCGACATGTCGAAGGAGTAGCTGTCCTTCATCACGAACTCGCGGCCGCGCAGGATGCCAGCGCGCGGACGCGCCTCATCGCGGTACTTGGTCTGGATCTGGTACAGCGTGACCGGGAAGTCCTTGTAGCTGGAGTACAGGTCCTTGACCGTTTGGGTGAACATCTCCTCGTGCGTGGGTCCGAGCAGCATGTCCGCGCCCTTGCGGTCCTTCAGGCGGAACAGGTCGTCGCCGTACTCATCCCAGCGGTTGGTCGCCTCGTACGGCTCCTTCGGCAGCAGCGCGGGGAAAAGCAGCTCCTGGCCGCCCATCGCGTCCATCTCCTCGCGCACAACGCCCTCGATCTTGCGCATCGTGCGCAGACCCAGCGGCAGCCACGAATACACGCCCGGCGCGGCACGGCGGATGTAGCCGGCGCGAACGAGCAGCTTGTGGCTGGGGACTTCGGCGTCGGCGGGGTCTTCGCGCAGGGTGCGCAGGAACAGCTGAGAGAGGCGTGTAATCATGCGCACAATCCTAGCGCTAAGGTTGTGAGCCATGCTTATCGTCCTCCCGCCTTCAGAGACCAAGGCGCCCGGCGGCCAGGATGCGCCGATGAGCGCGTCCTTTCCCGCGCTCGACCCAATCCGCTCTGACCTGATGCGCGACCTTGTGGCGCTCCCGGTCGAGGAGATGATGGCCGAGCTGAAAATCCCCGCGTCGAAGCGCGCGGAGGCGGAGGAAAACCTGGGGTTGGCCCAGGCACCTGTGATGCCTGCCATCTTCCGCTACACGGGCGTGCTTTTCGACGCCCTGTCCGCCCCCACCCTCCCCACCGCCTGCCTGGAGCGCTTGGCGGTCGGCTCGGCGCTCTTCGGAGTCGTGCGTGCCGGGGATTTGATCCCGCGCTACCGGCTCTCCGGCGGTGCGCGCCTTGGCGGTGCCACGCTGAAGTCGCGCTGGGGCACCGCGATTACCGACGTCCTTGCAGACTTCCCCTTCGTTGTCGACCTCCGCTCCGGCACGTACCAGAAGCTCGGCCCCGTCCCCGGCGCCGCGACCGTGCGCGTCGAATCCGTGCAGCCCGACGGGTCGCGCAAGGTGGTCAGCCACTTCAACAAGCAGTACAAGGGTGAGCTCGCCCGGGCTCTCGCGCTTCACGACACCACCGTCACCTCCCCCGACGACGTCGCCCACGTCGCCCACACCGCCGGCATGAGCGCGGAGGTCCACGGCGCCCAGGTCACGCTGGTTGTGTGACATACATTTCCGCGAGCTCGAGCATGCGGGTGACGGTGGCGAGGAACGCTGAGGCGTTCTCACGCAGCTGCTCGGGGGAGACGCGCACCACCAGGTAGCCGGCGTTCTGTAGGTGCTTCTCGCGCTCCCGTTCCTCGCGGATCGCCGTGTCGGTCGGGGCGAAGGTGGTCCCGTCGTATTTCTGCGCCCCAACGGTCTCGACGACGAGGCGGCCACGCAGCAAGTCCACGAAGTAGATTTTTGGGGAACCGCGATGCGCGCGTTGACCTGCCAACTGCCGAAGCCCGCCTGCACCAGGAGCGCGCGGGCATAGGACTCGTACGGCGACAGCGATTTATCAACCGCGTGCACGATAACGCGGTGCAGCGTCCCGATGCCGCGGAAAGGGCCCAGCCCGGCTACGGCCTCCCCTCGCGGAGCAGCCAGTCCATCGCAACGAGCCCTTCTGCGAAGCCGTGGCGCAGGGCGATCTCGAACACGGTTGTCATCAGGTCCGTCGTGCGGAGACGATCGAAGCTGCGAGGTGCAGCATTTCCTGGCGACCTATCCCGGTACACCACGCCCGACGGCCACTGCTTCCGAGAAGGTGCCTTCCCTCGCTGCGATACCAGCTCTACTTGTTCCGGCGTCGTCGCAATCACCCAGATACCGAGAATGCGCGCCGCCGATCGCCCGGACAACACGGCTTTCGGCACAGTACAACCGACCGCGTAAGCCGCCAGCCATCGTTTTTCGTGATAGCGCAGCTGCTTCCATTCAGCCACATTGATGAAAAAACGCGTTGAGACCTTACGAAACGCAGCCGGGCACCTGCGGTACGCGAGCCAATCTTGTTCGCACTTTCTGTCCATGAGCTTGTTCGCCAGCTCTTGCTTCCTCCCCGAATCCATACTGTTGTTTTTAGCAGACATCGCTTATTTCGTCTATCGGTTTGGGGTTGTGTGTTTCGGTGCGCTGCAAATGGCGCTAGCTCCATCTGGCTGCGCCGCCGACTCGCGACCAGGCGTTTTGGTCGCGGCGTCCTGCAAACGGAGCTAGCGCCATCCGGCTGTACTGACCGGGGACGTTAGTTGACTTGCGTGGCATCGCCCGGGCTCTGTATGCTCAGCCGCATGTACTCAGGAATCGCCTCGATGAAGCTGCGTTCCGTCCGCTGACGGCGGCGGGACCCCTTATGACCTCTCGTCTGCCGTCCTGGCCATCTGCCGGGCGGCCGCTTCGTGGTGCCCGGCTCCATGACGAGCTGAGAGTACGCAATGCCAACCACAGAACCTTTAAAGTCATGTGCCTGGATCGGGACATCCCAAGGGCCCGCTGCACACATCCGCGCTGAATCACTCCACCTGACACTCGGCGACAGGCCGCTGCTGAGGGAGACTGACGTCACCGTCTCCACCGGGTCGCGACTGGCGATCGTCGGCGACAACGGCCGGGGCAAGACCACCTTGCTCCATATACTGGCGGGGATCTTGAAACCAGACTCGGGAGTGGTGACCCGGGTGGGTTCCCTCGTCCTGGTCAAGCAGGACATGGCCACCGAGGGCGATCGCACGGTCGGTGACCTCATTGCCGAGGCGACCACCCAATCCAGAGCCGCACTGCAGGCCCTCGACGTGGCTACCGCGGCGCTGGCCGCGGGCGATGACGCGGCCGACGCCTATTCCGCCGCACTCGAGGCGGCCACGCGACTGGAAGCCTGGGATGCAGACCGCCGTGTTGACATCGCCCTGGCGGGCCTGAACGCCTGTAGCGACCGCGATCGGGTCCTGTCGACCTTGTCGGTCGGCCAGCGGTACCGGGTACGGCTGGCGGTCGCCCTCGGATCGTCCCCTGACCTGTTGCTGCTGGATGAGCCCACCAACCACCTGGACGCTGCAGGGCTGTCCTTCCTGACTGAGCGCCTGCGGGACCACCCCGGTGGCCTGGCCTTAGTCAGCCACGACCGCGCCCTGCTGCGCGATGTGGCGACCAGCTTCCTGGACCTCGACCCGACCCGCGATGGCCTTCCGCGCACCTACGCGGGCGGTTACGAGGGCTGGATCGAAGGGCGGCAACGAGAACGGGCCGCCTGGGAGCAAGACCATGCCGCCCAGGTCGCCCGGCATCAGGAACTGACCCGCGCCGCCGCCGACGCACGCTCCCGCCTGTCGCAAGGCGGTTGGCGACCCGACAAGGGAACGGGCAAGCACCAACGGGCCACGCGCGCTGCCGGGGTGGTCCAGGCTTTCAACCGCCGCATCGTGGACCTGGAGCGTCATCAGATCGACGTGCCAGAGCCACCGCTGCGGTTGGCATGGCCCATATCGACAGCGCGGACCGGTCAGAACATCGTCAACGGCTCCATGCTCACCGTGACTGGCCAGTTGACCACCCCGGTCTCGGTGGACATCAGCGGTGGAGACCGGTTGGTGGTCACCGGGCCGAACGGTGCTGGGAAGTCCACACTGTTGGGGCTTCTCGGTCGGCGACTGGCCCCAAGTACAGGTCAGCTGCGGGTGAACCCGAGGGTGCGCGTCGCCCTGTTGTCTCAAGAGGTCCCTGACTGGGACGACGCCCTCCCCGCACACGTGGTCTACGAGACGTACCTGGCCACGCAGGGCCGCCGATCACAGGCACCCTCCCTCGGCTCACTCGGGCTGCTTGAGCCCGCGGCAACCCGCACACTCGTGGGGCACCTGTCGCAAGGGCAACAACGCCGTCTCCATCTGGCCATGTGCCTGGCGGTGGACCCGGACTTGTTGCTCCTGGACGAGCCCACCAACCATCTGTCATCGAGCCTCGTCGACGACATCACCACCGAGCTCCTGCGTACCTCCTGCGCCACGATCGTCGCCACGCACGACCGGCAGATGCTCAACGACCTCACTGACTGGCCCCACCTCAGCCTTGCCCCAAAGGACCTGCCATGAACCCCCTTCGCCCCTTGTCCGTCCCCGGCTACCGACCGCTGTTTGCAGCGATGGTGCTCACCGTCTTCGCCCAGGGCGCCTGGGCCCTCTACTTAGCCATGCAGACCCTCGACCTGGGCGCCACGGCGGCCACTTTGTCGAGTGTCGTGGCGTGGAGCGGCATCGGCCTGCTCGCAGGATCCTTGCCCGCCGGGGTACTTGCGGATCGCGTCGCCAAGAAGTCCATCATCGTCGGCGTCCTCACTGTCAACCTCGCCGCCTCGACGACGACCTCCACCGCCGCCATCTTCGACGCGGCCACTTTCTGGATGCTGGCAGTGTCCGCGTTCGTCATCGGCGTCTCGACCGCCTTCTTCTTCCCGGCCTACACCGCGCTCGTGCCCGTCCTCGTGGGAAGCGACGACCTGATGGCCGTCAACGGGCTCGAAGGGACCACCCGGCCGCTGGTAGGACAGACCCTCGCCCCCGGCGTCGTCGGTGCCGTCATCGGCGCGAGCGTGCCCGCCGCGGGCGGGTACCTCATCGCCGGCGCGCTCGGACTCGCCCTGATCGCCGCCCTGCGGCTTCCTGCCCCTTGCTCAGCCGAGACCGACGCCGAAGCTCCGGCCACCTCTGCGCTGCGGGATCTGCTCGACGGGTTCGGCTACGTCGCCCGCACGCGCTGGGTTCGCTCCAGCGTGCTGTTGGCGGCCGCCATGGGCCTGGCCGTGACCGGCCCGCTGGATGTTCTCCTGCCCGCGCTCATACGCTCGACCCATGACAACGGTCCGGCTGTGTACGGAGTCGTCCTCGGAGCTCTGGGCGTCGGCGGTCTGGTGGGTTCCCTCGTCGCCGGCTCATGGCCCACCCCCTCACACTTCCTGCCCGTAATGGTCAGCGCATGGGCACTCGGCTGCCTTCCACTGGCCATCCCCGCGCTCACCAACAATCCGTGGATCATCAGCGCCGGACTCGCGGTCTACGGTGCGTCGATCGGAGTCGGGATGGTCATCTGGGGCACGGTCCTGCAGGAACACGTACCGCTGGAGATGCTCGGCCGAGTCGCCAGCCTCGACTTCTTCATCTCCATCGCCTTCATGCCACTGTCCATCGCACTCACCGGACTCCTCAGCCGACACATCGCCGCTGCCAGCTTGTTCATCGCCGCCGGACTCGTGCCGCTCGCCACGACGATCCTCCTTGCAGTCCTGGGGCAACTCCGAACGCCGCGGACGACGCCCGTCGCAGCAGGTGAGGAGTGATGCACGCCAACGCCACCCTGACACCTCGCCATCGGTTCAAGGTGACCCAGCTCGTCGTCGACGACGGTTGGCCCATCAGCGAAGTCGCCGCCCGCTTCCAGGTCTCCTGGCCGACCGTGAAGAGGTGGGTCGACCGCTATCGCGCCGGCGAGTCGATGCAGGATCGCTCGTCCCGACCGAAGACCTCACCGAACAAGACGGACAAGGCGACGACGAAGCGGTGCGTCAGCCTGCGGATACGGCTGCGTGAGGGCCCGTGCAGCTCGCCGCCCGACTCGGCATCGCGCCCTCGACCGTCCACCGCATCTTGGCCGGTGCCCGACTGAACCGGCTCTCCTACGTGGACCGCGAGACTGGCGAACCGATCCGCCGGTACGAACACCCCCACCCCGGCTCCCTGGTCCACGTGAACGTGAAGAAGCTCGGGAACATCCCCGGCGGCGGCTGGCGCTACGTCGGCCGCCGCCAGGGCGACCACAACCGAACGGCGACACCGGGTAAGCCGAAGAGCAAGGGGCACAACCCCAGGCTCGGGTACGCGTTCGTGCACACCGTCATTGACGACCACTCCCGCGTCACGTACACCGAGTTCCACGCCGACGAGACCGCCGTCACCGCGGTCGGGGTCCTGCATCGGGCTGTGGCGTGGTTTGCCGATCGCGGCGTCGCCGTGGAGCGGGTGCTGTCCGACAACGGTGGCGCCTATCGCTCGCACCTATGGCGGGACACCCGCGAGGCCCTCTCGATCACCCCGAAGCGGACGCGCCCGTACCGGCCGCAGACCAACGGCGAGGTAGAGCGCTTCCACCGGACCATGGCCGACGGGTGGGCCTACGCCCGCTGCTACACCAGCGAGCAAGAACGACGCGACGCCCTGCCGGATTGGCTGCACCAGTACAACCAGCACCGCCCGCACACGGCCTGCGACAACCAGCCGCCGTTCTCACGATTGCTCAACGTCCCCGAGCAGTACATCTAGCCGACACACCGAACCGCGACCTGTGGTTTTAGCCGCGGCGGTCTACAAATGGCGCTAGCTCCATTTAGCCAAACCATCAACTCACGACCAGGCGTTTTGGTGGCGGCATCGTGCAAACGGAGCTAGCTCCGTTTAGCTGAACCGCCAACCCGCGCCAGGCGTTTTGGCCGCGGCTCTCCACAAACGGAGCTAGCGCCATCTGCCCGACACACCGACCCACCACCAGGGGTTTTCCAAACCCGCACCCCACATACGGAGCTAGCTCCGTCTGTCAGCCTCCACCGATTCCTCTGCTACGCTCGCCCCATGCAACCTCGCCACTACTACGCGGCCACCGCGTTTTTCTACCTCGCCACGCTGGCGTACGTATTGCTGCGATGGGACACCGTTCCGGATCCGATCCCGGTGCACTTCGATGGCTCCGGCAACGCGGACGGTTACACGCCGAAATCCTTCCTTGGCGCAACCGCCCTGGTGTGGATTGGCGCGGCTGTGTCCGTTGCTATTGCCTGCTGCGTACCGCCGCACGCCATGGTTCGTCGCACCACGGATGTACCGAGCACTTCCCCGGTCCCGTTTTCGGAGGCCAACGCGGCACGTGTCGAACTACTCACCGATAAGACGGCCACCTTCGTCTCCCAAACCATCTTCGGCATGGCGGTGTGCACGTGCCTGAGCGCGCTTTCGTCAGCCGGCCTCACGCCGTTCAACTGGCTGCTCCCCGCAGTCTGGATCGTGTTCACCATCGGCGTCGTGGTGCTCGCCATCGCGTTTACTGTCAGTGCCAGCAAGCAGGTCGAAGCACTCCCGACAGACCAAGACGAGCAGACCCGCAACGAGCACTTCCGCTACGCCGGCGGCATGGGCGTCTATAGCGAACCGCAGGATCCGGCACCGGTCGCGGTATTCCCCACCAACCCAAGCAAGCTCCAGATCAACACCGCGCACGAGCGGAGTCGCCGCTACCTGTGGCGGATGGGCATCGCGCTCGCGGCATCCATAGTGGCCTGCATCGTCTTCGCCGCCGTCATGTAAGCGAGACTGCTATGCGCCCGCTCCGCCTCATCGCCACGGTCCTCGCCGTCGCTGTCCTGACTGCCTGCCAGTTTCCCGGACAGGACCAGCCGACGGTGACCAAGATCGTCGACGGCGACACCCTCGACGTCGACCGCGACGGGGAGACCGTGCGCGTCCGCCTGCTCAACATCGACACTCCTGAACGGGGTGAGTGCCTCTACCAGAAGGCCACGGACCGCCTTACCGAGCTCGCCCCACCGGGCACCCGCGTGCGCCTCGAGCACGACGAGGAGCGCCAGGACCGCTACGGCCGCGAGCTTGCCGCTGTCTTCGCCGGCGAGATATTCGTCAACGAGCAGCTCGCCGCCGAGGGCTTGGCTCGCGCAGTCACCTACGAGCCGAATCACGCCTACACCACGCGCATGGAGTCCGCCCAGGCCCGCGCCCGCAGCGCCCACCTCGGCATGCACGCGGTGCCGACCGAGTGCTTGCTCCCCACCGATACGGCCCGTCGCGCGTACGAGCTCCACGAAGAGGATCCGCGGCACCAGGCGTTTTACCGCGACGTGATGCGCGACGCTGTCAACGCCACCCCCAACTTCACGTACAAAGGCCAGGCTCTGGAGTTCATCGACAGCCTAGACTAGGGCCATGGAGCAAATGCTTATCGACGCCCACGAGATCCTCACAGCAGCCAACCACGTCGAAGTCTTCACCGGCGCCGGCATGAGCGCCGACAGTGGCATCGCCACGTACCGGGATGCGGTAACTGGGGTGTGGGAGCGTGTGGATCCGGTGGCGATGGCGTCGATAAGCGCATGGCACGACGACCCGGAGACGATGTACGCCTGGTACCTCTGGCGGGCTCAGCTGTCGCAGCGCGCCGAGCCGAACGCCGGGCACCGGGCAATTGCGGCGGCGCGGGGCATGACGGTGACGACGCAGAACATCGACAACCTGCACGAACGAGCAGGTAGCGAGGATGTCGTGCACCTACACGGCTCACTATTCGCCTTCCGTTGCACCGACTGCGGCATCCCGTACGAGGAGCCGATCGCGCTGCCGGAGGAGCCGGTTGAGCGGATCGCGCCGCCGGAGTGCCCGGTGTGCGGCGGGCTCGTGCGCCCGGGCGTGGTCTGGTTCGGCGAGGCGCTGCCGCAGGACGAGTGGGCAGAGGCGGAGCGGCGCATGAAGACCGCAGATGCGCTGCTTATCGTCGGCACCTCTGGCGTGGTCTACCCCGCCGCGGGCCTGCCGTTGATGGCGCACGCGCGAGAGATCCCGATCGTGGAGGTCACCCCGCAGCCGACGGACCTATCGCACCTGGCCGACGTGGTCGTGCCTGCCACCGCGGCGGAGGCGCTGCCGCGGATCCTGCAGGGGCGGATCAATAGTGGTAGCGAGCTTGCAGAATAATGAGCGTTTCGCCTTCAAGGATGTAAACCAATCGGTGCTCTTCGGTGATGCGCCGTGACCAGGCTCCGGCAATACCGTATTTCAGCGGCTCCGGCTTACCAATCCCCTCGAATGGATCACGCATCATGTCTTTGAGCAGTTGATTCACCCGTTTCAGGATCTTCCGATCCTTCTGCTGCCAGTAGAGGTATTCCTCCCAAGTGTATGGCGTTCAGGCGAGCTGCATTCATGCATCCAGGTCGATGGCATGCGCGACGGCTTGGCCACGATGCGCCTGCTCGTAGGACTCCAAGAGCCGACGCGCGTTGGCTGGAGAGCGGAAAAGATACGCGGTCTCCACCCAGGAGGAATAGTCCTCCGCGGACATCAGCACCGCGTTACCGCTACGGGAAACGATCTCGACCGTGTCCCGGTCTTGGTTCACCTTCTCAATGAGAGGGAGCAGGGTTCGGCGCGCTTCCGAAGCACTGATAGACATTTGCCACCTCCAGCTTGTTGTACCACGTTACGGTACCTTGAATCGCCCTACCGAGCCCGCAGCACAGTAAACGTCGCGTCGCGAGCGACCTGCTCCACCTCGCCGAAACGGCGCTCCACCTCCCCGCGGTAGCGCAGGTGCGAGTTGTGCACCACGTACAGATCGCCGCCGGGGGCGAGCAGGCGCGCGCCGGCGTCGAGGAGGTGCTGGATGAGGGTGGCGTCGATGGTCGTGCCCGCGTGGAAGGGCGGGTTCAGCGCAATGGTGTCGAAGGACGCGTCCGGCAGCTGCGAGCCGGCATCGTCCCAGGTGGCCTCCAGGCCGATGACGCGGGCAGAAAGGACCGCGTCTGCGTCCGAATCTGTGGCGACCGCGCCCTCGAAACCCCTGCTCACCGAACCGTTGCCGCACCCGAGGTCCAGCAGGCGACCAGGCTCCTGGGGCAGGCACGAGCGCAGCAGCTCGCCGCCGCGGTCCGGCTTGGCGCCGGAGAAGACGCCGCCGATGGCTACCAACCCCCGCTGCGAAACTGGCTCGTACGTGACCTCGCGCGCCCCCGACGCCACCAGGCACCGGAACTTGCCGCGCCCCCGCGATCCGTGGACGTCATTGAAGGAATCTGCCAGCACCGAGTTCATGCCGCGAGAAAGGTGCTTGTTGTTCGCCCCGAGCACCAGGCGCGCCTCCGCGAATCCGGCGCCGGCGATGGAGCGGGCGAGGTAGTCCAGTCGAGCCAGGGACTTCGGCATCTCGCCGAGCCCGACTACGCAACCCGCTCCAGGGCCTAAGCGAGCGAGAAACTCGTCGAGCCGAACGTCCCCAACGATCTCCGCGCCGAGCGCCAACGCGGCCTGGCTGCGCGCATAGTCCGGGTCCAGAAACAGCACGCAAGCACCCGTCGCCACGGCCTGGCGCGTCAGGTCCATCGTCGGGTCGTGGCAAACGAGCAAGGTATCCGGCACCCCACCCGCAACTGCTGTGTCCCAGATCAGGCTATCCAGCGCTCGCAAGACCAGCGACCTCCCCAATCACGTAGACGGCGGGCGAGGCGATCGCCTCGGCTTCCATCGCGTCCGCAAGCGTCGACGCGGTTGCGTGCACGGCGCGCTGGGAGGTGGTCTCGCCCTCCTGCACCGCGACCGCGGGGGTGTTAGCATCGAGCCCCGCACTCACCAGCGTCGAGGCGATTTCGCGGACGTGGCGCACGCCCATGATCACGCAGATGGACCCGCCAACCCGCGCGAGCGCCTCCCAATCCACCAGCGACTCCGGGTTCGACGGCGCAAGATGCCCGGAAACCACCGTGAAGGAGTGCGTCACCCCGCGCTGGGTCACGGGCACGCCCGCTGCGGCGGGTACTGAGATCGCGCTGGTCACGCCCGGCACCACTCGGCACGGCACCCCGGCGGCCGCGCACACCTGCAGCTCCTCGAAACCGCGGCCAAACACGTACGGGTCCCCGCCTTTCAGGCGAACGACGCGCTTGCCCGCCAGCGCGTGTTCCACCAGCAGTTCATTGGTGCGTTCCTGGGCGACCTGTTTGCCGTAGGGGAGCTTGGAGACGTCGATAAGCTCCTTGCCCGAGACGTCGAGGAAGTCCTCAAGCTGACTGGAGGGGCCGAGATGATCGGTCAGGATCACGTCGGCGGCTTCGAGCGCGCGCAGGCCGCGGATGGTCAGGAGGTCCCATTCGCCCGGGCCCCCTCCGACGAGTGTGACTTCTCCGATGCTCATGGGCCCCTAGTCTAGGCTGGGGCCATGGAACAGCCCACGCTTGCCCACACGTTCGCCGACGCGCTGCCGGACATGGCAGTGCCGCTGCCTGGCACGCAGGTTCCGGGCGCGGAGCTCATCGTGCTCAACGAGCCGCTCGCCCGCGAGCTCGGCCTCGACCCCGACTGGTTGCGCAGCCCAGAGGGCGTGGCGTGGCTCGCCGGATCCGCAGGCGGGCACGCCACCGCGTATTCGGGCCATCAGTTCGGCCAGTTCGTGCCAGTGCTTGGCGACGGCCGCGCGCTCCTCCTCGGCGACATAGGTGGCCGCGAAATCCAGCTCAAGGGCTCCGGGCTCACCCCGTTTTCCCGCCCCGGCTCCGACGGGCTCGGCGCCATCGGCCCGATGCTGCGCGAGTACCTGATCAGCGAGTTCATGCACGCCATCGGCATCCCCACCACGCGCTCGCTCGCGGTGCTTCGCACCGGCGAAACGGTCGTCCGCCAGCAAGGCCCGGTGCCCGCGGGCATCGTCGTGCGCGTCGCCACCTCCCACCTGCGCGTCGGTTCCCTGCAGTACGCGGCGCAGCAGTCGCGCGACCTGGTCGGCGACGTCATTGCCGCCGCAGGCTTCGACGGGCCCGCGGAGCTGCTGGATACCGTGATCGACCGCCAGATCGACCTGGTCAACCGGTGGATGCGCGTCGGCTTCGTCCACGGCGTGATGAATACGGACAACGTGGCACTGTCCGGCGAGACGATCGACTACGGGCCGTGTGCGTTCACGCAGCGGTTCGACGGCGCCGCGTCGTTCTCTTCCATCGACGCGCAGGGCCGCTACGCCTTTGGCAACCAGCCGGGCATCCTGGCGTGGAACATGGTCCGCCTCGCGGAGACGCTGCTGCCCGAGCTGGGCCAGGAGCAGGCCCAGGAGATCCTGTCCACGCTGCAGGCGCGGTGGGACAAGGCCTGGAGCCACTACGTCGGCGCGCACGCGGAGGGTTTGATGCTCGCGCAGGACATCACCACGTACAACCGGGAACACGGAATGCCTTTCGGCGGCACCGAGCCCAACAAGGACGGCACGTATCCGGGCCCCATCTATATTCCCCGCAACCACATGCTGGACGCGGCGATCACGTCGGCGGAACGCGACGGGGACGTCGCTGCCTACCTCGCGCTGCTGCAGGCGGTGACGCATCCTTACGACGAGGCCGCCGGCGAGGAGTGGATGGCCCAACCGGAAAAGCCGGGGCCGTTCCGTACCTTCTGCGGTACGTAAACGGCCCCGGCCGGGTCACGCCGGTGGGGTGACTACTTCTTGTCCTCGAGCTTCAGCGTCTTCTCGGTCCAGGCCCACTGCTTGTCGTAGGCCTCCTTGTTGTCCTTGAGGGACTTGCCGTAGGTGGGGAACATCTCGTGGAGCTCCTCGCGCCACTCGATCATCCGCTCACCGAAGCAGCGCTCGAGCAGCTCGAGCATCGCGGACGGGGTGATGGATGCGCCCGGGGACGCACCGAGGATGCCGGCGATGGAGCCGGACTGGTCGTTGACCAGCGCCGTGCCGAACTCGAGGGAGCCGAAGGATGGTGCCGGCGCGGGCTTGATCACCTGCACGCGCTGGCCCGCGACGACGACCTCCCAGTCCTTCGGGTCGGCCTCCGGGTAGTACTCGTGCAGGACGTCCATCTTGCCGTCGAAGTCGCGGAAGACCTCCTCCACCAGGTACTTGACCAGGCCGAAGTTGGTGGCCGCAACGCCCAGGTAGGACGGGATGTTGTCCGGGCGGATGGACTTGAACAGGTCCAGGTACGAGCCCTTCTTCAGGAACTTCGGGGTCCAGCCGCCGTACGGGCCGAAGAGCAGAGACTCCTCGCCGTCAATGACGCGCAGGTCCAGGTGCGGCACGGACATCGGCGGGGCACCGACCTTCGCCTTGCCGTAGACCTTTGCCTTGTGCTGGGCGACGAGCTCCTGGTTGGTGGTGCGCAGCCACATGCCAGAGATGGGGAAGCCGGCGTAGCCGCGGACCTCGGGCACGCCCGCCTTGCGCAGCAGGTCCAGGGCGTATCCGCCCGCGCCGACGAAGACGAAGCGCGCGCGGGTGACCTTCTTGTCACCCGTGTGCACGTTGCGCACGGTGACCTTCCAGAAGTTGCCCTCGCGCTTGAGGTTGGTCACCTCGTGACCGTAGCGGATTTCGGTGCCCGCCTGGGTGGCTGCGTCGAAGAACTGGTTGCACAGCGCGCCGTAGTTGATGTCCGTACCCGCGTCGGTCCAGGAGATCGCGACGGGCTCGGCATCAAAGTCGCGGCCCTTGGCCATCAGCGGCAGTTTCTCGGCGAACACGTCCTGGTCGTCGGTGAACTGCATGTTGGGGAACATGTGGTTTGCAGATAGCGCCTCGTAGCGGCGACGCAGGTAGTCAATCTGGTCGTCGCCCTGCGCGAAGGAGACGTGCGGGACCGGGTTGATGAACTCGCTCGGATCGCCCAGCACGCCGTGCTCGATCTGGTGGGACCAGAACTGGCGGGAGACCTGGAACTTCTCATTAATCGCCATCGCCTTGGAGACGTCGATCCGGCCGTTCTTCTCCGGCGTGTAGTTCAGCTCGCACAGCGCGGAGTGTCCGGTGCCGGCGTTGTTCAGCGCGTAGGAGGACTCCTGCGCAGGCCCCTCGAGGCGCTCGTAGATCACCTGGGTCCAGTTCGGCTCGAGCTGGCGGAGCATAGCGCCGAGTGTCGCGGACATGATACCGGCGCCGATGAGGAGGACGTCCACCTCATCGTCGTAGCGGTTGGCTGCTGTATCAGACATCGTGATTTCCCTCATTCACTGTGTATTCATTGCGAGTGCACCTCGCCTTCACGTCACCCATCCACAATACGCCAGTTGCCTCCGCCATTGTCCACCCATACCCCCGGATAATGGTACGATGTTTGGCCTGCGTGGCACGGCTTTCACGCTTCTCGACGCCACCGTGCACCCCACCCCCTTCGCTAGGATCAGTGACATGACAAAGACCCCGGAGAACACCCCCGCAGGCGCTTGGGACGGCGTGACGTCGACAAGCATGAGCCCCGACTGGTACCCCGACGTGCTCGGTGACGGATTTGAATCCGCGTTCCTCCCGCAGGGCAAGGACCCTGATACCGGGAAGGGCACGCGCGCCACCATTGTGCGAACGAGCCTCAATGCGGACGCGGTTGATCCGACAAAACCCGCGATCCTCTGGGTACACGGGATGAGCGACTACTTCTTCCAGACTCACGTCGCCGAGGAATTCACCGCCGCCGGGTACGCCTTTTACGCCATCGACCTGCGCAGGTGCGGGCGCTCGCGGCAGAACGGCGAGTACTGGCACTACACCGAGGACCTTGCCAACTACTTCCCCGAGCTCACGGACGCGCTGCACGTCATCGTCGGCGAGCGCGGCCAGGGCGCGAAGGTCGTCCCCCTCGCACACTCCGCCGGCGGGCTGATCACCTCGCTGTGGGCGGACTGGCTGCGCCGGGAGCGACCCGCAGACCACGCGCGGCTGGCGGGCCTGATACTCAACAGCCCATGGATTGACATGCAGTTCTCTCCCCTGCTGGTCAAGACGGTCAAGCCGGTCCTCAAGGTGGGCGGCGGCGTGCTCCCGCGCGTGCCTTTGCCGGGAGGGTCCCTCTCCACCTACGGCGAGTCGCTGCATGTGGACCACAACGGCGAGTGGGACTTCAATACGAAGTGGAAGCCGTTAGGCGGGCACACGAAGTACGCGGGCTGGCTCAAGGCGATTGTGGATGGCCAGGAACGGATCCACTGCGACGACGTGGATACCGGAGTCCCGCTGCTCACCCTCGTGTCCTCCCACTCCTACCTGGGCAAGGAGTACTCCCCCGCCGCGGACACTGCCGATACGGTGCTGGACGTCGACCAGATCCGCACGTGGGCGCCGCACCTTGCTCAGGACTGCGTAATCGCCACCATCGACGGGGCGCGCCACGACGTCTTCTTGTCCGGGAAGTACGCTCGCGAGTCCGCGTTCAAGGCGTGTACCTCCTGGTTGGACGAGCTGCCGCACCGCTAAGCCGCCCCAGAACACCTCTCAAATCCCAATTGTCCCAAACTCAACATAGACGTATATATAAAGGAGTCATCGCATGACCGATCAGCACACCGAGCACACTGAGCACACCGAGCACTATGACCTCATCATCGTCGGCACCGGCTCCGGCAACAGCGTGCTCACACCGGACTTCGACGACAAAAAAGTCGCCATCGTGGAAGAGGGCACGTTTGGCGGCACCTGCCTCAACGTCGGCTGCATTCCGACGAAGATGTTCGTCCTTGCCGCCGATACTGCACTCCAGGCCCGCGAGGCCGATCGCCTCAACGTAAATCTGGAATATCGCGGTGTCGACTGGAAGGCCATCCAGCAGCGCGTCTTCGGGGATCGCGTGGACCAGATCGCGGCCGGCGGCGAAGCATACCGACGCGGCGACGAGTGCCCGAACGTGACCGTGTACGACATGCACGCACGGTTCGTGGGACCGAAGACATTGGTGACAGGGCAAGGGGGCGCAGAGAAGCGAATCAGCGCCGACACGATCATACTGGCCGTCGGCGCGCGTCCGTTCATCCCCGAGTGGGCCGAGGGCGTGCCGTTCCACACGAACGAGGACATCATGCGCCTGCCGGAGCTGCCGAAGTCGCTCACGATCGTGGGCGGTGGCTTCATCGCCATGGAGTTCGCGCACATCTTTGACGCGCTTGGCTGCGAGGTGACCGTCGTGAACCGCTCCCCGCTCATGCGCGCGCTCGACGCCGACATCCACGAGCGCTTCAACGCACTTGCCACCGAGCGCTTTACCACCCACATCGGCCGTACCGTCACGTCTGCGCGCGGCGACGACCACTCGGTGGAGCTCACGCTTGACGACGCCACCGTCATCACCTCCGAGGCCCTCCTCATCGCCACCGGGCGTGTGCCCAACGGTGACCGACTCGACGCCGCCGCCGGTGGCGTCGAGGTGCGCGAGGACGGGCGCATCGCGGTTGACGAGTACGGCCGTACCACCGCCAACGGCGTCTGGGCTTTCGGCGATGCCTCTTCCCCGTACCAGCTCAAGCACGTGGCCAACGCGGAGCAGCGCGCGGTGACCCACAACGTCATTGCAGCGATGAAGGATTCCGACGACTTCGTGCCGATGCCGCACCAGCACGTACCTTACGCCGTGTTCACGCACCCGCAGATCGCGTCGGTGGGCCTGACCGAGCAGGAAGCTCGCGACGCCGGCCACGACGTCACCGTCAAGGTCCAGAATTACGGCGATGTGGCCTACGGCTGGGCGCTCGAGGACACGACAGGTCTGGTGAAACTCGTCGCTGACCGCCAGTCTGGCAAACTCCTGGGAGCTCACCTCATTGGGCCACAGGCCTCCACCCTGATCCAGCAATTGGTCACCATCATGGCGTTTGACCTGGACTTGCGGGAAATTCCGCGCCGCCAGTACTGGATTCACCCGGCGTTGCCGGAAGTAGTGGAGAACGCACTTTTGGGCCTCGACCTGGACTTTTACGAATTTTAGACCGTTCGTCCACCCCCGTTGTGGGGGTGTAACGCTTTTCCAGGAAAAACATAGAATCGAGCAGCAAAAACCCACGTCAGATAATGGTTGTGTAACAGGAACCCCAAAAGCCACGATACGAGAGGCCCCATTTTCACGTTTCTTGAAATTTTTTCGCGGTTCACTTGTGCATTCATGCCGTCTATCCATTAGTGTGGTTTTTCGACACCGGGATCCGAGTCCATCGGGCTTGTCATTCGGTCCTAGGAGCTTTGGCCCCTGGATTTTCTCCGTTAATCCCCGGACGTCTTGCAAGTACTATCAGAGAAGGATTTCGTTTCATGCGTAATTTCCGTAAGGCAGCCCTCGCAGGCGCAACCGCAGTCGCCCTGGCTTTCGGCTCCACCACCATTGCCGCAGCTGAAGAGACTGCCGCCCCGGAGACCAACAACCAGACCCCGGCAGACGCCCAGAAGCCGTCCGCTTCCACCAAGATCGGCGCTTCCCTCGGCGCCTACGACGAGAACGGCAACGCTACCGCTGCCGACGGCCGTGAGATCTTCGGCTCCGAGAAGGAGCACTTCGGTGACCAGCCGGGTTGGGCAAAGGCTTTCTACGCCACGACCATCTTCGCCGCTATCTCCGCACTGGTCGGCCTGGTCGTCGGCCCGGCCTACAACTTCGTTGTCCACGGCCTCCCGAACATGTAAGTCGCGGAATTCCGCACACAACAACTAACGACTTTCTCGAAAGAAGGAACATCAATGCGTAACTTCCGCACCGCAGCAGTTGCTTCCGCAACCGCACTGACCGTCGCTTTCGGTGGCGTCGCTGTCGCCTCCGCTGAGACCACGGAGACCCCGGCCACCACCGAGGCTTCCTACGAAAAGCCGGCCGACCGCCCGCGCTCCGAGACCAAGAACAACGACAACTCCGTCGCATTCAAGGGCTTCGACGGCCGCGACGGCGACAAGTCCTTCAACGAGTCCATCTCCGACGGCACCGAGGGCCTCTTCAACGGCAAGGGCTCCTCCCACTACGTCAACGATGCGGATAAGCCGTTCTACGGCGTTGACGCATTCGGCAAGGAGAAGAACGCCGAGGCTCTCCCGCAGTGGGCTCGCATCTGGATCGACGGCACTATCGTCTCCGCGATCGGCGCTCTCGTTGGCCTGGTCATCGCAGGCTTCAACTTCGCTTCCTACAACGGCCTGATCAAGCTGTAAGAAGCACTGCTTAGGACCTCGATTCCTAGCAAGGAATTACCTCCCCACCGTCTCGGTGCGGGAGGCTTTTCGTGTGCTTTAGGGGTTGTCTCAGCTGCCCGGAGCACGAACGTTTTTGTCCACTCCCCTACATGGCGCTAGCTCCATATATGAACCACCGCGGAGGAAACCCCAGGTCTTGGTGTTCCCCGCCGACCACATGGAGCTAGCGCCATGTGCAAAGCCGCGCCGTCAAGATCAAGACGCGGCCACGGAGAAGAACCAACCTAGCTCCCCAGCATGAGCTGACCGGCGGCGTACTGCTCGTCCGGGATGGTGAGGATCTCGTTGCCGTCGTCGGTGATCACCAGGGTGTGCTCGAACTGCGCCGTGAATTCCCCGTCTCGGTTCTGCACCGTCCAGCCGTCGTCCCAAATGTCGTATTCGAGCCCTCCGAGGTTGATCATCGGCTCCACGGTGAGCGTCATTCCCGGCTCCAGCACATCACGGTACGTATCGGAGTCGTAGTGCAGCACAACCAGACCGTTGTGGAAGGTGGTGCCCACACCGTGGCCGGTAAAGTCCGTGACCACGTTGTAGCCGAAGCGCTGCGCGTAGGACTCGATCACGCGGCCGATCACGTTGATCTCGCGGCCAGGCTTTGCCGCCTTGATGCCGCGCATCGTCGCCTTGTACGTGCGCTCGACCAGGTCCCGGTGTTCCTGCGACACCTCACCCGCGAGGAAGGTCGCATTCGTATCGCCGTGCACCCCGTTCTTGTACGCCGTGACATCGATGTTGACGATGTCGCCTTCCTCAATCACCGTCGTATCCGGAATCCCGTGGCACACGATCTCATTCAGCGACACGCAGCAGGACTTGGTAAACCCGCGGTACCCCAGCGTCGACGGGTACGCGCCGTGGTCGCACATGAACTCGTGCGCAATCCGATCGATCTCATCGGTAGTCACCCCAGGCTCCACCGCCGCGCCGGCCACAGCAAGCGCGTTTGCCGCAATTTTCGACGCCTCGCGCATCCGCTCCACCGTCTCAGCGGTCTGCACGAGCGGCTCGCCCACGTTCTCCTGAACGTCGTCCTTCCACGCGTACTCCGGACGCTCGATGTCCTTGGGCACTTTGCGGATCGGTGTCTGCTTTCCTGGCTTCAACTTTCCTCTTGCACTCATGCGCCCCATGGTAGTCCCCAAGTGCGCAAACCCCGATTCGCGCCGACCCGCGTTACGGGTTGAGGTTGTGCAGCATCCGGTCGGTCACCGCGACCGCCGCTTCGGAGCCTCCGCCAAGCACGATGAGGGTGGCAAAGGCGATGTCATCATCGGCCCTGTACCCGGCGAACCAGGAGTGTGAGCCGCCGTTAATCTCCGCCTCACCGGTCTTCCCGCGTATATCCCCGCCGGCGGTCATCCCCGTCGCCGTACCGCCCGGGGCCGTCACGGCCGCCATCATCTGCTGTAGCTGAGCGGCGACTTCCGGAGCCATCGGGCCCACCTGGCCGTCCACTTCCGTTTCCTTCCCCTGGATGAGGAATGGGACCGGCATCTGCCCGTGCGCAGCCGTGGCCGCGACCAGAGCCATGCCGAAGGGGCTCGCCAGATCCAAGCCCTGGCCGTAGCCGGACTCGGTGCGGTCTAACGGCTCCTCGCCCTCGGGGATCGACCCGGTAATGGTGTCCAGCCCCGGAATGTTCATGTCCAGCCCGAGCCCAAACTGCTTGCCCGTCTCCTGCAGCTCTCCGGGAGCAAGCTGGGTCGAAATATCGGCAAACGAGGTGTTACAGGAGTGCGCGAACGCAGACTCCAACGAGACGTTGCCCAGGCCGAACCCGGCGTAGTTGGTCACGGTCCTCCCGAACAGGTTCATCGTGCCCGGACACGGAACCGTTGAACCGGGATTCAGACCCTGCCGCTCCATCCCCGCGGCCGCAGTAATGATCTTGAACGTCGAACCCGGCGGGTACTGCCCCATCGTCGCGACGTTACCGTCCGCGTCGGCAGCGGGGGTCTGAGCCACAGCCAGGATGCCGCCGGTGGACGGGCGGATAGCCACGATCATCGCCTGCTGGCCCGCAACCGGCTCCAGCGCAGACTCGGCTGCCTGCTGCACCCGGTGGTCCAGGCTGATGTGCACGGCGGGCGCAGGCGCGGCGTCTTCGCGCTCCAGCTCCTCGTAGGCCGCCCCGTTCTCGTTCACCACGCTCACGTTCCAACCCGCGTCGCCCTCAAGGTCGTCGCGGACCAGCTGGCCGACCCGCGCCATGATGTCCGGGGCGAACGCGGGGTCGGCGTTGACCATCGACGCCTCTTCGTTCAGCCGCACCCCAGGGATGCCGTTGAGCTCGTGCTCCACGACCCCCTTCGCGGCCTGGGGGATCATGGCAGCGGAATAGACGCCACCTACGCCTTCAAGTTCGTTGGTGAGCTCGCCGGCGTCGCGAAGCGGCACCGCGCGATCCGCCTCGTGGCCCGCGGCGAGGGCCTGAGAGATCTTGAACGCGGTGTCGGGCACGGAGCCGAGCGATTCCTTGTCCACCAGCAGCCGGTATGCAACGCCGGGGCGCAGGAGCTCGACGCCGTCGGCAGACACCACGCTCGCCTCCTTCGGCGTGATCGAGCGCAGCTCCAGGTGCTGGTTGGCGCCAAGGCGCGGGTGAAGGACGCTCGGCTGCCAACGCACCTGCCAGTTCTCACCCGACTGCGTGAGAGTCATCTGGCCGTCGTAGTTGAGCTTGCGGCCGCGGGGCAGCTCCCAGTTCATGGAGTAGTTGGCCGTGGCGAGGTTTTCCGTCTGGCTCACGCTGGTTATCCGGGCGTCGAGCGCCTCGGCCTGGAGGCCGTCCCAATTCTCGTTGATTGAGGTGGCGGCGGTCGAGGGGTCGTCGACAAGCGCATCGAGCTCCCCCACCTCGCGGGACGCGATCGCTTCGAGCATCTCCTGCGCCACGGGTTGCGCATCGTTGGGGCGCGGGGTGCATGCGGCGAGCGCGGTGGTAAGTACAGCCGCGCCCGTGAGCAGGGCGAGGAGTCGTTGCATGGGATAAAAATAGCAGCGCCGGGCACTCGCCCGACGCTGCCACGCTCACAGCACGCTTCGGTCTAGTTAGTGACCTTGACCTCGGCGCCGCCGTCGCCCTTCTCCATGCCCTCTTCCTCCGCGATTCGGTTCGCGTGGCGGATCAGGGTCTCCACGATGTCGGCCTCGGGGACGGTCTCCACGACCTCGCCCTTGACAAAGATCTGGCCCTTGCCGTTGCCGGAGGCGACGCCCAGGTCGGCGTCGCGAGCCTCACCCGGACCGTTGACAACGCACCCCATCACGGCGACGCGCAGCGGGTACTCCAGGTTCTCCAGACCCGCGGTGACCTCCTCGGCGAGCTTGTACACGTCCACCTGCGCGCGGCCGCACGACGGGCAGGACACGATCTCCAGCTTACGGGGGCGCAGGTTGAGCGACTGCAGGATCTGGTCGCCCACCTTGATCTCCTCCACCGGGTCGGCGGAGAGGGACACACGAATGGTGTCGCCGATGCCCTGCGAGAGCAGCGCGCCGAACGCGACGGAGGACTTGATGGTGCCCATGAACTTCGGGCCTGCCTCGGTCACGCCGAGGTGCAGCGGGTAATCGGTCTTCTCCGCCAGCTGACGGTACGCCTCCACCATCAGCACCGGGTCGGAGTGCTTGACAGAGATGGCGATGTCGCCGAAACCGTACTCCTCGAACAGGCCGGCCTCGTAAATCGCCGACTCGACGAGCGCCTCCGGGGTGGCCTTGCCGTACTTCTCCAGCAGGCGCTTGTCCAGCGAACCGCCGTTGACACCGATGCGGATCGGAATCCCGGCCTCGCCCGCCGCCTTCGCCACCTCCTTCACACGGCCGTCGAACTCCTTGATGTTGCCCGGGTTCACGCGGACCGCGGCGCAACCGGCATCAATGGCGGCGAAAATGTACTTGGGCTGGAAGTGGATGTCCGCGATCACCGGGATCGGGGACTTCGCCGCAATGGCCGGCAGCGCGTCCGCGTCCACCGTCTTCGGGCACGCCACGCGGACGATGTCACAACCGGTGGTGGTCAGCTGCGCGATCTGCTGCAGCGTCGCGTTAATGTCGTGCGTCTTCGTCGTGGTCATGGACTGCACCGAGATCGGGTGCTCGGAGCCCACGCCCACGTTCCCCACCATCAGCTGGCGGGTCTTGCGTCGCTCCGCCAGGGTCGGTGGCGGGCCTTCAGGAATACCTAATCCGATGGGGAGATTCATAGTGCCCAACTCTAGCACCGCACGCGAGCTCAGCCAGCGAGGCGGATCGGGTTCACCACGTCCGCAGCCATGACGAAGAGCCCCACCACAAGCAGCGCCGCAGCCATGGCGTACGTCACTGGCATCAGCTTCTCGTAGTCCGCCGGGCCGCCGGGGCCGAGCCCGCGCAGCCTGCGGACGAGGTCGCGCACCTTTTCATACAGCACCACCGCGATGTGCCCGCCGTCCAGCGGAGGCAGCGGCACGAGGTTAAACAGGGCGAGGAAGAAGTTCATGCTGGCCAACATCATCCAAAACATGGACCACAGGTCCTGCTGGACCAGCTCACCGCCAGCGCGGGAGGCGCCGATCACGCTGACTGGGCCGTTGACGTCGCGCTCCGCGCCGAAGATGGATGCCACGACGCCCGGGATCTTGCTCGGGAACGCGAGAATGCCATCGACGGTCGCGTGCAGCATTTGACCGGTAAATTTCGCGGTCGCCGGGACCGCCTCAATCGGCCCGAACTGGCGCATCGCGTCCGCGACCGGCTCACTCGTCACACCGATCGCGCCCGCGTCAAACTCCTGCCCACTGGCGGGGTCGATGCGCTTCACGCGCGCAACGGGCACGTCGACGGTCAGCTCCGTGCCGTCGCGGAGGACGTCAAGCGCCACCGTTTCGCCGGGTCGCGCCATGACGTAATCGCGCACTTCCGTAAACGCGACGATGTCCTGGCCGTTGACAGCCAGCAGCTTGTCCCCCGGGCGGAGGCCGGCTTGCGCGGCGGGCCCGTCGCCCTCGCACGGGGCGAGTGTCTCCGCGTCGATCTGGTCGGAGGTGCACGACAGCTCACCCACCGTGGGCGTGCGATCCGCGTACGGGTTCGGGATGGCGGCGAGAACGGCCACGAAGTAGGTGATGATGACACCGATGAACAGGTTCATCACGATGCCGCCGGCCATCACCGCCACTCGCTGCCACCACGGCTTTTTGTACATGGCCAGCGGGGCCTCGTCCGGGGCCAGCTCGTCCTGCGCGGTCATGCCGGCGATGTCGCAGAAGCCGCCGAACGGCAGGGCGGCAACGCCGTACTCAGTGTGCCCGCGGGTGACCGACCACACCGTCGGCCCGAAACCGATGAAGTAGCGGCGCACACGCATTCCGAAGCCGCGGGCCACCGCCATATGCCCCGCCTCATGAAGCGCAATCGACACAGCAATGCCGAGCGCAAACAGGACAACACCAATGATGCCCATGAGCGCTCCCTCTTACTGTTTGCGCGCCAGCGCGTCCGCGGAGTCCGCCGCGCTCCGGCGCGCCTGCGCGTCCACCTCGAGGATCTCCTCAATGCACGTCGGGGTGTGCGCATAGCTGCCCGCGGCGTCAAGCACGGCGTCGATCGTGTCCACGATCTGCGGGAAGCGGATCCTCCCATCAAAGAACGCGTCGACGGCCACCTCGTTCGCGGCGTTGTAGATCGCCGGGTACGGGTCGCCGGCGCTCGCCACCTGGCGTGCAAGCTCCACTGCTGGAAACGCCTCGTTGTTCAGCGGTTCGAAAGTCCACTCCGATGCGGTTGTGAAGTCCAGCGAGGGCTGCGCGCCCGCGACGCGGCCGGGCCACGCAAGGGCGTGCGCGATCGGCATCTTCATCGACGGTGGCGAAGCCTGCGCGATCGTCGCGCCGTCGATGAAGGTGACCATGGAGTGGACGATGGATTGGGGGTGGACGGTGACGTCGATAAGCGATGGCTCCACGTCAAAGAGCAGGGACGCCTCGATGAGCTCGAGCCCCTTATTCACCATGGTTGCGGAATTGATCGTATTCATCGTGCCCATCGACCAGGTGGGGTGGGTGACGGCTTGTTCCGGCGTGACGCCCCACATCTGCTCGCGAGTCTGGCCGCGGAACGGGCCGCCGGATGCTGTGAGCACGAAGCGGGCGACCTCGTCTCGGCGGCCCGCGCGCAGCGCCTGCGCCATCGCGGAGTGCTCCGAATCCACCGGCACCAGCGCGCCCGGCTTCGCCTCCCGCAGCACGACCTGGCCGCCGGCCACGAGCGATTCCTTGTTCGCCAGCGCCAGCACGGCGTCGCTGCGCAGGGCAGCGATTGTCGACGCCAACCCCGCCGCCCCAACAAGCGCGTTGAGCACGACGTCCGCGGCTTGTGATTCGGTGAGCTGCCGGGCCGCGTCCTCACCGCTCAGCACGGCTCCGCCGAGGGCCTGACCAACCTGCGCCGCGGCGTCCTCGCGCTGGACAGCCACTTGGTCGGGCTGGAGCCCAAATTCCTTCGCCTGCGTGCTGATCGCCTGCGGGTCGCGTCCGCCGGCGGCGATGCCGACCACCTGGAAGGCGTCGCGGTTGTCCTGAATAACCTCGCACGCCTGGGTGCCAATTGATCCGGTTGAGCCGAGAATGACAATTCGTTTCACCCCGCCATTGTTGCACGCCCCGGTGCGGCCGCTCGACGGGTGGACCGACGGCCGGCAGATCGGACGAAAGTTTGCACCTATTAGGGGTACAAAGTCACCGATTGCCACGGAAGTATGACAATATAGTCCTCAGAATTGTTTCCTGCTCCGGCTGCGATTCCGTTTGCGCTGCGCAAAGCGCACTGCGGAAGGGCGCGGGCCGAAGCATTTAGCGCTGACTTGAAGGAGTATGGCAGTGGCCCACGCGAACGAAAAGGCACCTGAGGTGTACAACGGCGTTTCCGAGGCAGACGTCCCGTCTGCACGCTTCGGTTGGAGCGAGCAGAGCCGCGGCACGATCCAGGCTGCCGGTTGGGTGTCCGTTCTGGTGCTCATCGCCTACAACTTTGGTAACCACAAGGGCCACGTTGAGACCATCTGGCTCATTGCCATTGCCGTCCTCATCGCCCTGGGTCTGATCCTGCACGCGACGCAGCCGAAGCTGAACCAAAAGCGCACAGTCACCGCCCACAACAAGCCGCAGGGCCACGTCGAACCGGACTGGTGCTACGACCAGAAGACCCTGTCCGGCGCGTACGCCAACCTGGACGAGCGCCAGCTGCGCGCCCTGAACATCGACCCGGCCCGCATCCAGCACCTGCGCGCACCGCAGCAGGCCGTTGCCGCCGGTGACCGCCACGCCACCGCGGCCGGCTCCGCATCCGTGCGCAAGGACGGCGCCGTCCACGTGAACCGCGCGGACCACGACGTCGAGGTTGTCGAGGTCACCCCGCGCGGCAAGCACGCCGCGCAGTAGCCGCAGCAAGGCAAAGGGCCGATCCCGGGAGACGGGATCGGCCCCTTTTATGCTCGGATTGCGGGCGGTCAGTCTCCCCGCGCATTCGCCGCCCACACGCGTGCGGACCCGGCCTACCCCGCCTGCTCGTCGGCAGCGAGCTGGCCGCAGGCTGCGGCGATCTCCTGGCCCTTCGTGTCGCGCACGGTGCAGGTGACGCCCTGGGCGATCACGCGGCGGACAAACTCGTCCTGCCGGTCGCGCGGGGACGCGTCCCACTTGGAACCCGGCGTCGGGTTCAACGGGATCAGGTTCACGTGGACGCGGGATCCGAGGGCGTTGTGCAGCTTCTTGCCCAACATGTCGGCGCGGAAGTCCTGGTCGTTGATGTCCCGGATCAGCGCGTACTCGATGGAGACGCGGCGACCGGTCTGATCCGCGTAGTAGGACGCGGCGTCGAGCACCTCGGAGACGGCAAAGCGGTTGTTGATGGGCACGAGGGTGTCACGTAGCTCGTCGTCAGGCGTGTGCAGCGACACGGCGAGAGTGACGGAGAGGCCCTCGTCGGCAAGGCGACGGATCTGCGGCGCGAGCCCGACGGTGGAGATGGTGATGTTGCGCTGCGAGATGCCAAACCCATCCGGGCTGGGCTGGGTGATCTGGCGGACTGCGGAGAGCAGGCGGTTGTAGTTGGCCAGCGGCTCGCCCATGCCCATGAAGACGATGTTGGACAGGCGCGAGCCCTCCGCCGCCATCATCGCGGCGGCTGCGCGGACCTGGTCAACAATCTCCGCGGTGGACAGGTTGCGGTCCAGACCGCCCTGGCCGGTAGCGCAGAACGGACACGCCATGCCGCAGCCCGCCTGGGAAGAAATGCACAGCGTGGCGCGGTCCGGGTAGCGCATGAGCACGGACTCCAGCAGGATCCCGTCGTGCAGGCGCCACAAGGTCTTGGTGGTGTCGCCCTCGTCGGTTTCCACGGTGCGCACGGGGTTGAGCAGGGTTGGGAACAGCGCGTCCTTGACCAGCTGGCGCTGAGCCTCGGGGAGGTCCGTCATGGTCAGCGGGTCCGCCTCGAACTTGCCGTAGTAGTGGCGCGCGATCTGGTCCGCGCGGAACTTCGGCAGCCCGAGCTCCTTGAGGGCCTCGACGCGTTCCTCTTTGGTCAGGTCAGCAAAGTGCTTCGGCGGCATGCCGCGCTTCGGGGAAAGGAGTTGGATCTTGGGTACGTCGCTCATAGTGTGCCCTATTTTGGCACGTAACCCGCGTCTTGACTAATCTACGCGGCCCGTTCGCTGCCAGGGCCGCTAGAGCGGGTTCATGATCGCCGCGGCGTTGAGCAGCATGTAGGTCGCGCTGGCGGCGGGCAGCATCCCGTCCAAGCGGTCCATCAGCCCGCCGTGGCCGGGAAGCAAGTTCGACATGTCCTTGATTCCAAGCTCGCGCTTGAACTGGCTCTCCACGAGGTCGCCCATGGTGGCGCAGAGGACAAGCGCAACGCCCCACACCACGCCCATCCACCAGGGTCCCTGGATGAGGAAGTGCACCACGGCTATGCCGGTGAGCACGCCAAACACCACGGAGCCGGCGAAGCCCTCCCACGACTTGTTTGGGCTGATCGCGGGCGCCATCGGGTGCGAGCCGAACATGACGCCCGCGGCGTAGCCGCCGACGTCGTTGGCTACGACGCAGAGCATGAATGCGGCGATGAAGCGGCTGGCGGGGAGGGCACCTTCGTCGATAAGCGAGATCATCGCGGCGAAACTCCCGAAGAGCGGGATCCAGACGAGGACGAAGATGCCCACACCGGTATCGCGCAGGTAGTTCTCGGGCTTGGCGTGGCGGCCGTTGGGGAACAGCCGGTAGAACATGAGGAAGAGGACCGTGAACGCGAACCCCGTGACCAGGCCGGCCGTCTCGTACGTGGCGGAGGCCCACAGCATGATCTGCCCCAGGATGACCAGGAGCGTGCGCGGCTGCTGGTACCCGGCTTCGCGCAGGCGCGTGAGCACTTCCCACATGGCCAGCGCCACCGCCACGGCAACAAGCGGGTACCAGGCCAACGGGCCCACCAACAGCGCACCGATTACCACCGAGCCGAGCACCACCGCCGTCGTGATCGCGGCGGTCAGGTCGCGCCCCGCATTGTTCTTCGGCGTGGGCGCCTTGAGCCTTAACGACGGCCACCTGGACCTCTCCGCAACCCTCCGGTTGTCAAGATCGCTCTGCTCGTTGCGGTGTGGTTGCACTGTCTCCTCGCTTCGGTCTCGTCCGGCGCCACGGAGCGATGTCCACGGCGTGCCTCAATTGGCGGATAGTTGCGCGACTGTGCGGGAGGTTAGACCTCCATCAGCTCGTCTTCCTTGCGCTGCACCAGCTCATCAATCTGCGCGACGTAGCCCTGCGTGGTCTTGTCCAGGGACTGCTCGGCGGTCTTGACCTCGTCCTCGCCGGCGTCGCCGTCCTTCTGGATCTTCTTCAGCTGGTCCATGCCCTGGCGGCGGACGTTGCGGATGGCAATCTTGCCTTCCTCGCCCTTCTGCTTCGCGTGCTTGACCAGGTCCTTGCGGCGCTCCTCGGTGAGCTGCGGCACCGTGACGCGGATGACCTGGCCGTCATCGGTCGGGTTCACGCCCAGGTCGGAGTTGCGGATCGCGTTCTCAATCTCCTGGAGGGTAGACATGTCATAGGGCTTAATCAGCAGCATGCGCGGCTCCGGCACGGAGATGGTGGCCATCTGGTTGATCGGGGTCGGCGCACCGTAGAACTCCGCCATGACGCCGTTGAACATTGCGGGGTTGGCGCGGCCGGTACGGATGGTGACCAACTCCTCGCGGGTGTGCTCCACCGAGGAAGTCATGCGCTCTTCTGCGTCCAACAGGACATCATCAATCATGGTTTACCTACCTTTTGCTCGTTAACGTTCCCCACTAATCTACCAGCGCTCGCCCCGCCTACACTGTTGCCATGCAGCAATCGGCGTTCTCCTTCCGCGCTCCCCTGGCGCCCCCGCCCGTCGACGCCGCTGCCGCTCCGTCCCGCACCAGACTCGCGGGCTGGGACATCCCGGTCAAGGACTCCGTTGACGTCGCCGGCTGGCCCACCACCAACGGCAACCCCGCCCGCAGCTACGTGGCGCGCCGCACGGACGCCATCGTGCCCATGCTTCTCGACGCCGGCGCGACCATCCCCGGCAAAACACTCACTTCCGAGCTGGGCGCCACCTGTTACGCCGAGCGCCCCGGCGTCCCAGTGCTCGAGTCCCCAGCGTTCCCCGGCCGCACCCCTGGCGGCTCCTCCACCGGTGCCGCGGTTGCGGTGGCGGAGGGCCAAGTCCGCGCGGCGCACGGAACGGACGCGGGCGGTTCGCTGCGTGTGCCCGCCGCGGCGTGCGACATCGTCGGCTTCAAGCCCGCCTCGCCCCACGTCGCGGCGCACGGCTTCCTTACCCGCACCGTCGCCGACCAATGCACCATCTACGGCATGCGCCCCACGCATCCGCGACGCTTGCGGGTCGGGGTGCTTCTCGACGCCCTCCTCGCCCCCTCCCATCTCTCACCCTCCCGCGCGGACGCGGTGGACCAGCTGGCGGGGGCGCTCTCCCTCCACCACGACGTCGTCCCGTTGCGCGCCTACGCCCAGGCGGGCGACACCTTCGCGCACTTCTCCCGCCGCATCAAGCGCTCCTTCACCAGCGTCGACCCGCTGGACAGCGAGTACCTCCAGTGGCTCACGCAGGAGGGGGCGCGCGTCACCCGCGCCCAGATGCGCGGCGTCCGCGAGCACCTGGACGTGCTCCCGCACCTGCTTGCCCAGCAGTGGGACGTCGACGTAGTCCTCTCTCCCACCCTGGCTTTCGACCCGCCGCGGTTGGGTTACTTCCCCTCCTTGTCCCCCGAGGAGAGCTTCTACCAGCAGACGGTCTGGTCGCCGTGGTGCTCGGTGTTCAACGTCACCGGCAGCGCCGCGATCGCGATCGGAGGCATCCACCTGGGTGTACTCGGGAGCGCGGCGCGCCCCGCCGTCAACGCGACGGAGCTGCTCAACCTCGCCTGGCAGGTGGACGGGCTCCTGGGTCGCGAGGGGTAAGTGGTGATCCTGGGGCGGCGCGCACATGACGAAAATGCGTAAAATTTCCCCGGCCGTCGCGCCCCTGGCCGACAATTCCCCAGGTGGGCCGGTCTGGGTGAATCGTTTCTGCGGAAATCTGTCACACGCCCCGGAAACAAGGAAGCCCCGGCGGTCAACACCGCCGGGGCACACTCCCAAACCGAAGGGACGCCTAGGCCACCAAGGTCCCAATCTGCTCACCGGCAACGGCGCGGGCGATGTTGCCCTCCTTGAGCAGGTTAAACACCAGGATCGGCATGTTGTTGTCCATGCAGAGGGAGAACGCGGTGGCATCCGCCACCTTGAGGCCCTGCTCAAGCACCTCGCGCGGCGAGATCTCGGTAAGCAGGTTGGCGTCCGGGTTGGTGCGCGGGTCGTCGTCGTAGACGCCGTCGACACCCTTGGCCATCAGCAGGACCTCACACCCGATCTCCAGCGCGCGCTGCGCAGCGGTGGTGTCGGTGGAGAAGTACGGCATGCCCATGCCGGCGCCGAAGATGACCACGCGGCCCTTCTCCAGGTGGCGGGCGGCGCGCAGTGGCAGGTACGGCTCAGCGATCTGCGCCATGTTGATGGACGTCTGCACGCGGCAGTCCACGCCCTTCTGCTGCAAGAAATCCTGCAGCGCCAGGCAGTTCATGACGGTGCCGAGCATGCCCATGTAGTCAGAACGCGCACGGTCCAGGCCGCGCTTCTGCAGCTCCGCTCCGCGGAAGAAGTTGCCGCCGCCGATGACCACGGCGACCTCGGTGCCTGCCTTGGCCACCTCGGCAATCTGGGAGGCGACGCTTTCCACCACGTCCGGGTCGATGCCGACCTTGCCGCCGCCGAACATCTCACCGCCAAGCTTGAGCATGACGCGTTTGAATCCGTTGCGGTTGAGGGCGAAATCAGTCACGGTGTGACACTCCTTATGCACAAATGCCGGGTGGTGAATCGAAAGCTTGCGTATTCGCACCCGATTCTAACCAGTTCCCCCGCAACCACGTAAATGCACTGCAAAGAACGCGAAAGCGCCCCGCCCCGGTTTCCCGGGGGCAGGGCGCTAGAGCGGAACAGACTCGACGGGGCTCACGGCATCGTCGATAAGCAGATTGCTTACGCCTGGCCGACCTCGAAGCGCACGAAGTCGGTGATCTCGATGCCGCTCTCCTCCGTGAACTGCTTCACGGTCTTCTTGGAGTCTGCGAGGGACGGCTGGTCCAGCAGCACGACGTCCTTGTAGAAGCCGCCCATGCGGCCCTGGACGATCTTCTCGATGGCAGCCTCGGGCTTGCCCTCGTTGCGGGTGATCTCCTCCTGCACCGCGCGCTCCTTCTCCACGACCTCGGCCGGGATGTCCTCCTGCTTGAGGAAGCGAGCCTTCATCGCGGCGATCTGCAGAGCGACCTGGTGAGCGGCCTCCTCGTTGTCACCGGTGTAGGCAACGAGCACGCCCACGGCCGGCGGCAGGTCCGCGGAGCGCTGGTGCAGGTACTTCGCAACGTTGTCGCCCTCGACGGTTGCGGCGCGGCGCAGCTCGAGCTTCTCTCCGATCTTTGCGGACAGGACCTGCAGCGCCTCGTGCGCGGTCTGGCCGTCGACGTCAGCGTTTGCCAGCTCCTCCTGGGAGTTCGCCTTCACAGCGGCAGCGGCGTCGGCGATCTTAGCGGCGAGGTCCTTGAACTCCTGGTTCTTGGCCACGAAGTCGGTCTCTGCGTTGATCTCCACGATGGTGTTGCCGGAAACTGCAACGAGGCCCTCGAGGGCGTTGCGCTCAGCGCGCTTGCCCACGTCCTTTGCGCCCTTAATGCGCAGGTTCTCAACGGCCTTCTCAAAGTCGCCGTCGGTCTCCTGGAGTGCCTTCTTGCAGTCCATCATGCCGGAGCCGGTGATCTCGCGGAGCTTCTTCACGTCTGCTGCAGTGTAGTTCGCCATGTTGGGGCGATCCTCCTCGTAAGGTTTGTGCAATTTTGGGCAGCTTATCGGCGCCCACGCGCCCACAAGCAACCAAAATTGGCTGTGATAAGTAATCGTGTAAAGGGTAGCCGACTTTGCGTGAATCGGCACGCTAGGAAATGCTAGCAGCCCTTGGATGCACTACACCCCGCGCTTCGCTCGCGTCCCGGCCCAGTGAAGTGGGGCGGACGTGAACCGAAGACGCGGGGTGCATGTGTCAGGGGGTTGCCGATTCGGCTTAGGACTCCTTCTCGGAGTTCTCCTCCTGCTCAGCCTTCTCGGCCTTCTCAGCCTCGGCTGCCTGCTCAGCGGCGCGCACTGCGTGCGGCTGCTCAACCGGTGCGACCTCCTGCGGCGTTGCTGCCTCGGCGGCAGCGGCGGCCTTGGCCGCGTCGGCAGCGGAGACATCGTCGGAGGACGCTGCGTTCGCAGCAGCCTCGGATGCCTCGGCCTGCAGCTTGGCGTCATTGTCGCCTGCTGCGTCGCGGGCGGCTGCCAGCTGGCGCTCCTCGCGCTGCTGCTTACCGGCCACGACTGCCTCGCCCACGATGTGGGTGAGCAGCTTCACGGCGCCGATGGCGTCGTCGTTGCCCGGGATCGGGAAGTCAACCAGGTCCGGATCACAGTTGGTGTCCAGCACAGCGACAACGGGGATGCGCAGTTTCTGCGCCTCGTTGACGGCGATGTGCTCCTTGTTGGTATCCACAATCCACAGCGCGGACGGCGTCTTGGTCATCTCAGAGATGCCGCCGAGGACGCGCTCAAGCTTGGTGCGCTCGCGGGTGAGCATGAGGATTTCCTTCTTACCGCGGCCGGCGTAGCCGTCCTCGGCTGCGTCCATCGCCTGCAGTTCCTTCATGCGGGCGATTCGCTTGGACACGGTCTGGAAGTTGGTGAGCATGCCACCGAGCCAGCGGTGGGTCACGTACGGCATGCCGACGCGCTCTGCCTCTTCCTGGATCGGCTCCTGTGCCTGCTTCTTGGTACCGACGAACAGGAGGGTGCCGCCGTGCGCAACGGTCTCCTTGACAAACTCGTATGCCTCGTCGATGTAGGTCAGCGTCTGCTGCAGGTCGATAACGTAGATGCCGTTGCGATCGGTGAAGATGAAGCGACGCATCTTCGGGTTCCAACGACGCGTCTGGTGGCCAAAGTGCACACCTGCGTCGAGGAGTTCGCGCATGGTTACGACTGCCATGGGAATGTCTCCTTTGGAGAAAATAGTTCGGTTAATACTGGTCAAACGTGCGGGTTTTTATCCCACACCCTGGCACCGTGCCCGCCTCGCACCCTTTCAAGGGACCGTTGCTCGGCTGGCGTTTGTCGGCGCGCGGAGTCAGCCTCGCGCAAGGCGCGGACTGCCCGAGTGAGTATACGCACCTCAGGCGCAAAATCCTAATTGCGCTGCGCGGTTGTGGATAACCCCCAGCACCTATCCACAAATTTTTCGTTTAGGGTTCCTTTGCACCGTTTGTTGTGATGTAACTGAGGCATGTATCGCTTCACGACGCCGCGCCCACCCCTCACCGCCCTCATCCTCGCCACCCTCGCGCTCCTCATCTCCTGCCCGCCGACCCTCGCGTGGGTGGACCCCACCACCGGCACCGCGCACGCTTCCCGCGTGACCCGCCCCGCAAACATCCCGGAGAAGAACTGGCAGCCCGGCCATCGCGGCGTCGACCTTGCCGCCCGCCCCGGCGACCCCGTCCTGGCCGCCGGCGGCGGCACGGTCCACTACGTGGGCACGATTGCCGGCACACCCGTCGTCTCCATCGCCCACGCGGATGGAATCCGCACAACCTACCAACCCGTACGCACCGAGCTACGCAAGGGGGACCCCGTCGGCGAGGGCGACATCATCGGCGCGCTCGCCTACTCCCCCGCCAACGCGCCCAACCGGCACGACGGCCTGCATTGGGGCGCGATCGTGGGTAAGGAGCGCTACATCGACCCGCTTTCGCTCCTCTCGGCCCCGTTGATCCGGCTCAAACCCGTCCGCTAAACCAACCCGAAGCCAACCCCCTACGCCCGTGGATGCGCCTGCTCGTAGACCTTGCGCAGCCGTTGGGCGGAGACGTGGGTGTAGATCTGCGTGGTCTGCAGGCTAGAGTGCCCCAACATCTCCTGCACCACACGCAGGTCCGCGCCGCCCTCCAGGATGTGGGTGGCCGCGGTGTGGCGAAGCGTGTGGGGTGAGACGTCCGCGATCCCGGCGCGCTCGGCAGCCCGCTCGACGATGCGCCGGACCTGACGCTGGTCAATCCGCCCGCCGCGGCTGCCCACGAAGAGCGCGTCGGTATCGGCGGCGAGCTCTTCGCGGCCCTGCTCGAGCCAGTCCTGTACGGCCAGGCTGGCCCGCTGGCCAAAGGGCACGGTGCGCTGCTTGTTGCCTTTACCAGTGACCTTTGCCGTCTGTCGGGCGAAGTCGACGTCCCCAGTGTTCAAGCCGGTGAGTTCGCCGACGCGGATGCCGGTGGCGTAGAGCAATTCGAGCATGGCGTGGTCACGGAGCGCCTCGGCGGGGTGCGCGTCGTCGGCTGTGTCGGCCTCGACAAGGTCCCCAGCGCGCGTGGCGCTCACCACTGTGGGCAGGGGCCGCTGGGATTGGGAGGTGACCAGGCGTGCCGCGACGTCGCGAGGGAGCAGCCCCTGTTTGGTCGCCCACGTGGAGAAGCTGCGGGCGGTGGCGGTGCGTCGGGCGAGAGTGGAGCGTGCCTTGCCGGCGCGGGAGGCGTCGGCAAGCCAGGTGCGCAACGTCTCCAGCGTGAATTGGTCCAAGGTGGTGACGTAGCTGGACAGGCTGCGCAGGTCCGCCTCGTAGGCCTTCACGGTGTTGCTGGAACGGTTGCGCACGTCGCGGGCGTAGTCCGCAAAGTCCGCGACGGCGGCAAGGAACTGCGACTCGGCGCTGAAGTCACTCATGCCCCAGGAGTTTACGCACTCTCCTTGCTGCGCACCGCGCGGGACCACTGCCTGCGCTCACGCTGGACCAGGCCGCGTCGCTCGAGTTCCATGAGGAGGTGGACGGTGAGACCCGTGCTCAACCCGGCGTCGGCGGCGATGCGCTCGGCGTCGCGCCCCGCTGAGGCGGCGGGCGGGGTGGCATCAAACACGCGGAGTTCGTTGTGGCTGAGCTGCTGGATCGGGTCTGCCTGAAACTGCATCTCCAGCTGCCCCTCCGCGTCAATCTGGCCAATGTGACCGCACTGCTCGTGGATCTGGTCTCCGCTGAGCACCATCGTGGCGTTCCCGGCGCGGATGGCCAGGTTAGTGCCGAGCGAGTTGGGCCCGAGTATTGACCCCGGCACCGCCATTGCCTGCCGGTTGTAGTAGCGCGCCCACTTCAGCGTGTTCAGCGCGCCGGAGCGAAACGCCGCCTCGACCACCACGCTGCCCTGCGTCAGTCCGGCGACGAGCCGGTTGCGCGTGAGAAAGCGGTGCCGATCCGGCGTCACGCCCGGCGGGTATTCCGTCACCAGCGCGCCTCCCGCGGCGACGATGCGCCGGAAGAGCTTTTCGTTGCGCTTCGGGTACACCACCCCGGGCCCGCAGGCGGCCACCGCGATGGTCGGCGCGCCCGCCGCGAGCGCGGTCTCGTGCGCCACCGTGTCGATGCCGATCGCCCCGCCAGAGACAACGGTGTAGCGCTGCTTGGCCACCGAGCCCACGAGGTCTTGCGTGGCTTGATGCCCATAGCTACTCGACGCTCGCGTGCCCACAAAGGCCACCGACTGCGCGACCAGCGCCGCCAGGTCGGTCGCCCCGCGCACCCACAGGGCGTGCGGGGCCGACCCGTCCGCGATGGCGAAGTCCATGTTTTCCCGGCTGTGCAATGCCCCCGCGACAAAGGACTCCTCGATGCGCTCGCTCGGCCACCCCGCGTGTTCCGGGGTGAGCAAGCGGTAGCCGTGCTCGTGCGCTGTCTCCAGGTCCGCGGCCGGGCGGTCCCAGTCGTACCGGCGCTCCGTCGTGCCAGCCAGTGGGCCGAGCCAGCTCGCCCGGGTGCGGATGCCGCGGGCGATCTCGTCGGCATCGCGGCCGGCGCGCAGCATCTCCTGGAGGTGGCGGGAGGGGCCCTCAATTACTCGGGAGAGGTAGGCCCAGGACTCAAGGTTGCTGGGTGTCATGCTGCCTCCTCCTCTGGCGCGGGCGCGTGCATCTCCGCCGCCCGCGCGACGTGGTCGATGTCAGGGGTGTCGGCAGCCTCGAGGTCGGCGAGCGTCCACGCCAGCTTGAGCACCTTGTCCACGCCACGCTGCGTCAGCTCGCCGTGCCCGAGTTTGTTGGAGAGGAAGATCATGCCGGTCTCATCGGCCGGGTAGTGCCTCCGGATCAGTGTCGACGCCACCGCGCCATTGGTCGCGGCCTCCTCCCCACCGACCCCAGCCTGAGCCCAGCGGCTGGCTGCGCGTTCCCGCGCCGCGGCGACGCGGTCGGCGATAACGGCGGACGGCTCGGCGTCCTCCGGGCTGAGCACCGCCGATTGCGCTGTCGTGCGCACGTACAGGTCCAGCCTGTCGCGCAGCGGGCCGGAGATGTTGGCGAGGTGCCGCGCCCGCTCCCCCGGTGTGCAGCGGCACCGCGTTGCCTCCCCGCCGCAGGGGCACGGGTTCGCAGCCAGGATCAGCTGGAAAGCGGCCGGGTACCGCACGGTCCGGCGCCCGCGCTGGAGCTGCACCTCCCGCTGCTCCAGCGGAATGCGCAGCGCGTCCAGAACGCGGGCGGGGATCTCGGAGGCTTCGTCGAGGAAAAGCACGCCGCGGTGGGCCTGGCTCACCGCTCCCGGCAGCGGGATGTGCGCCCCACCGCCCAGCAACGCCGCCTTGGTCAACGACGGGTGCGGCGCGATAAACGGCCGCTCGTGCACAAGCGCGCCTTTGGCGATACCCGCGGCCTGGTGCAGCGCCGTGCATTCGATCCGTTCGGCGTCGGTGAGCGGGGGCATAATCGACGGCAGCCGCTCCGCCAGCATCGACTTCCCGGACCCGGGCGGGCCCACCATCATCAGGTGGTGGCCACCGGCGGCGGCGACTTCCATCGCCCGCCGCTCAAGGACCTGGCCGGCGATGTCCGCGAAGTCGAGCGCAGCCGCCCCGCTCCCCGAGCGCGCTGAGGTACCGGGGGTGCCGGGGGCAACGGGGGCGACGGGGCGGAGCGGCGTGGCGTCGAGAAGCCAGCTCCACACGTGCGTGAGCGAATCGGCGGTGAACGTGCGGGGATCGGCGATGAGTGCCGCCTCATCGGCGTTGGCCGTGGGGACGACGATGGTATCGATGTCGGTGCGGCTGCGTGCTTGCAGAAGCATCGGCAGGATCGCTTCGACCCGGCGCAAGGTGCCGTCGAGGGCGAGCTCACCGAGGAAGAGGGTGCGTCCGATGGTGCGCTGGGTGCGCGGGTCCATACTGCCCAGTACCGCCAGGGCGACGGGCAGGTCGAAATGCGATCCGGCTTTGGGCAGGTGCGCGGGCGAGAGCGAGACCATGATCTTGGTGCGCGGCCACGGCAGCGAGGCGTTGGCGACAGCGGTGCGGATGCGCTCGCGGGATTCTTTCACGGCGGCGTCGCCAAGTCCGACCATGTGGACGCCGGGTAGACCGGGGCCGACATTGGCCTCCACGGTGACCGGGTGGGCGACGACGCCCTCAACCGTCGCGGTTTGGGTGCTAGCAAGCGCCATCTTCGACCCCCTCGAAGCGGTGGAAGTGCAGCTGGGTGCCGTCAAAGACCGCCTCAACCACGTCGAAGCGCGCCCACCGTGCCTCGGGCAGGTGGTGCTGGCTCAGCCACTGCCCGGCGCAGCGCCGCATCGTGGCGAGCTTGCGGGGTGTGACCGACTCCGCCGCGCCGAACGCTGTGCCGCGGCGCGTTTTGACCTCAAGGAACACGATGGTCCCGTCCGGCGCGCGAAGCACCGCGTCAATTTCACCCGCCTTCACGCGGGCGCGGTGCGCGAGCAGCTGGTAGCCCAGCTCCTCGTACCACGCGATCGCGCCCGCCTCCCCCGCATATCCCAGCTCGTACTGGTCATTCAGGCCGATCGGCGGCCCGGATCGCTGGTGCGGGTCGTGGTGTGATGTGTGATGGTGCATGGCCCCTCCTGAGAGTCCGTGTCTTACTGTGTCTGAACGTTCGTTGCTTTCAGTGCGGGTGTAAAACCCCGTACTTAGTTAGACTCCGGAAAAGGGGCCGCGGTTCCATCACAAACGAAAAAAGTGGCGCAGGATACTGCGCCACCGGTGTTGCTTCGCGGTCGTCGCCCCCGATGAAAGAAGCGGGAAACCGTGGTGTTTAGCGGTCTGGGAAGGTCAGGTCGGGCTTGTCCAGCTCCTCAATGTTGACGTCCTTGTAGGTGATGACGCGGACGTAGCGCACGAAACGCACGGCACGGTACATGTCCCACACCCAGCAGTCGGACATGCGGACCTCGTAGTACACGTCTTTGCCCTCGGTGTGTGGGATCAGCTCGACCGCGTTGGCCAGGTAGAAACGGCGGTCCGTTTCCACCACGTAGGAGAACTGGCTGGCTACGTCGCGGTACTCCCGGTACAGCGACAGCTCCACCTCAGACTCGTAGTTGTCCAGTTCCTCAGCGCTCATGCAAGCACCCCTTTTTCGTAACACTCGATCGCCTGCTTGACGTTTGCATAACTATAGCGGTGTTCCGGGGTCGCGCCGTGGCGGCGCACCGCATCCATGTGCGCCTTCGTGCCGTAGCCCTTGTGCCCCTCCAGCCCGTAGCCGGGGTACTGCTGCGCCATTTGCGTAATGAGCCGATCACGACTCACCTTGGCCAGGATGCTCGCCGCCGCAATGCACCGCGCCACGGCGTCCCCGCCGACCACGGGAAGTTGCGCGGCCGGCATACCGGGCACGCGGAAGCCGTCCATGAGCACATAGCCAGGCTGGATCTCTAGTTGGGCGACGGCGCGGCGCGCGCCGTCCAGGTTGGCGGCCTGGATGCCGCGGTGGTCAATCTCCTTAGCCGAGATATGCACGATCCCGTACGCCAAGCTGCACTCTCGAATGGGGTCGAAGAGCAACTCGCGACGGCGCGCCGTGAGCCGCTTCGAGTCGGTCAGGCCCTCGAGCTCCTTTACCGGGCTCGTCGGGAGCACGCACGCGGCGATCGTAATCGGACCAAAACAGGCACCCCGCCCTGCTTCGTCCACGCCGGCCACCGGGCCGAGCCCGGCGTTGTCCAGCGCTACCTCGTAGGTGCGCAGCTGTTTGAGCCTGCGGACACGAGCCATCGACAGCGGACCAGCCTACTGCTGGATGTCCGGGCTCTCCACGCCGCCGAAACGGTTCAGCGGGAAGACGATGCCGAGGACCTTGCCGCGGATGTTCTCACGCGGAATCGTCCCCTCTTCGCCGTCGCCCATGTGGTAGCGGGAGTCGGAAGAATTCGTGCGGTTGTCGCCCATCATGAAGTAGTGGTCTTCCGGCACTTCGAGCGGGCCAAAGTACTGTCCACCGCACGCGTCGGAGCCGGTCGACGGGTCCACCGGGTAGTACGAGGGCTTCATGATGTAGTCCTGCTGGATCGGCTGGCCGTCCACCATGACGGCCGGGTCACCCTCCTGGCAGGACACGGTCTGCCCGCCCTCGGCGATAATTCGCTTGACCAGCGTGTTCTCATCCTTAGGCACGAGGCCCACCCACGAGCCAACTTCCTGCACGCCGCGGATCACCGGGTTGTCGGAGCGGTTGGTCTCAAACCCGGTGTTCCACGAGTCCGTACCCTTGAAGACGATCACGTCGCCGGGCTCCGGGTCGTCAAAGGCGTAGGTGAGCTTCTCCACGAAGATGCGGTCCCCCGACCCGTTCTCGCCGTGCAGGGTGGGCTCCATCGACCCAGACGGGATCACGTACAGGCGCCCGATGAAGGTCTGGATGAGGAAGATGAACACGAGCGTCAGCACGATGACCATGGGGATTTCCACGTACCACGGCATCTCCTTGGACTCCGAAGATTCCGAGGATTCCGACGAGCCAGACTTCCCCGGCTTGCCCGCCTTCCCCTGAGCGACACGGTCTTCCGCCCCGGCGCGCGCGCCGGAACCGGCCGGCACGGATGGCACCGTCGTGTCACGCGGGTACTCCGGCTCTCCCCTGCCTAGGTTCGAGCCGCTTACTGGTCCATTCACGTTCGTCACCTCGCATACTCTAGCAGCGCCGGTCGGCCGGACATACAAAAACGCCCCGCCCACCGAATCGTGTCAGTGAGCGGGGGCGCCGGTGCCGCAGACTAGCGACGCTCCTTAATGCGGGCTGCCTTACCGCGCAGATCGCGCATGTAGTACAGCTTCGCACGACGGACGTCACCCTTGCGAACAACCTCGATCTTCTCGATGTTCGGGGAGTGCACCGGGAAGGTACGCTCAACGCCGATACCGAAGGAGACCTTACGCACGGTGAAGGTCTCGCGGATGCCGCCACCCTGGCGACGCACCACGAAGCCGGTGAAGACCTGGGTACGGGTCACCGAACCCTCGATCACCTTCACGTGCACGTCAAGCGTGTCGCCGGCGCGGAAGTCCGGAATGTCATCGCGCAGCTGACCTGCGTCTACAAGATCAATAATGCCGTTGCTCATATGAAGCAATCCTTTACGTTTAAGGACAGAGGACCCTAGCGGCTTCTCCCAAACGGGCGCTCGACTGGTTCATGTCGCCTACAACAACTCGAGAAAGCTTACATAAGCCCGGGTCATTTACCAAATCCCGCTCGCTTCAGCGCGTCCGCCATCGACCCGCCTTGGGCCCGCTTATCGACGCCACCGCGCCCCCTCCCACCGCGTCGCTGCTTCCCGCCCCGCTGCTGCTTGCCGCCGGGCTTTCCGGCGGGCTTGCCGCCGCCGCGCTTGGGGTCCTGCCCGGGTTCGTCGTCAAGCCTCAAGCTCAGGCCGATGCGCTGACGCTCAACGTCGACCTCCATGACCTTCACCTTGACCACCTCGCCGGAGCGCACCACGTCGTGCGGGTCCGAGACGAACTGCTTGCTCATCGCGGAGACGTGGACCAGGCCGTCCTGGTGCACCCCGACGTCAACGAACGCGCCAAACGCGGCGACGTTGGTCACGGTGCCCTCGAGGATCATGCCCGGGGTCAAGTCGCTGACCTTGTTCACGCCTTCCTTAAACGTGGCCGTCTTGAACTCCGGGCGCGGGTCGCGGCCCGGCTTATCCAGCTCGGCGATGATGTCGGTCACGGTGGGCACGCCGAAGGTCTCGTCGGCGAAGTCGGCGGGCTTGAGCTTGGTCAGCACGGCACTGTTGCCGATGAGCCCCTTGGTGTCCAGCCCCGTCGCCGCGGCAATCCGCTCAACCACGGGGTACGCCTCGGGGTGCACCGCCGACGCGTCGAGGGGGTTCGCCGCGCCCTGCACGCGCAAAAAGCCAGCGGACTGCTCGAACGCCTTCGGGCCCAGGCGCGGGACCTTGCCGAGCTCCTTGCGCGAGGTGAAGGAGCCGTGCTCGTCGCGGTAGGCCACGATGTTCTTCGCAATAGTGGCGCTCACGCCTGCCACGCGCTCGAGCAGTGGTGCGGATGCCGTGTTGAGATCCACGCCGACCGAGTTCACCGCGTCCTCGACCACCGCGTCCAGCGTGCGGGCGAGCGCGGCCTGGTTGACGTCGTGCTGGTACTGGCCCACGCCGATGGACTTCGGGTCGACCTTCACCAGCTCCGCGAGCGGGTCCTGGAGGCGGCGCGCGATGGAAACCGCCGAGCGCAGGGAAACGTCCATGTCCGGGAACTCCTCGGCCGCAATCTGGCTCGCAGAGTAGACGGACGCGCCAGACTCCGAAACCACCACCGGGGTTGGGCGCTGCCCGCCCGCCTGGGCGATAAGATCTGCGACCTCGCCGGCGAGCTTTTCGGACTCGCGGCTCGCGGTACCGTTGCCCACCGCGATGAGCTCCACGCCGTGCTGCGCACACAGCGTGGACAGTGTCTGCACCGCCTGCTGCCACTGGTTCTGCGGCTGGTGCGGGTAGACGATCGTCGTGTCGAGGACCTTGCCGGTGCCGTCGATGACCGCGCACTTCACGCCGTTGCGATACCCCGGGTCCAGGGCGAGGGTGGACCGCTGGCCCGCCGGGGCGGCCAGCAGCACGTCGCGCAGGTTCGTCTTGAAGATCTCGAGGGCACCCTCTTCCGCTTTCTCCTTCAAACGCACGCGGGTATCCAGGTTCGCGGAAACCTGCAGCTTCGTGCGCCAGCCCCACTTCACTGCCTTGGCCAGCCACTCGCTGTCTTTCACCGGCAGGTCGAAGCGCTCGGCGATCATGCCCTCGTACACCGACTCGTCGCCCGCATCCAGGTCGAGCGTGAGCACGCCCTCGTTCTCGCCACGCAGCAGTGCCAGGATGCGGTGCGACGGCAGGGATTCGAACGGCTCGTTGAAGTCAAAGTAGTCCTTAAACTTAGCGCCTTCGGCTTCTTTGCCTTCCACGACGCCAGAGCGCATCGTGCCTGTGGTGTAGAGGCGCTCGCGTACCTCGCCGACCAGGTCCGCGTCGGTGGCAAACCTGTCCACCAGGATTGCGCGGGCCCCGTCGAGGGCCGATTTCGTGTCCTCGAAGCCCTCGCAGAGGAACTGCTCGGCCAATGTTGCGGGGTCGGCGACGGGGTCGGCGATAAGCAATTGCTCGAGCTCCTCGAGTCCTGCCTCGCGCGCGATGTCCGCCTTCGTCTTCCGGCGCTTCTTGTACGGGAGGTAGAGGTCCTCCACGCGGGCCTTCGTGTCTGCGTCGAGGATGGCGCGCTTGAGCTCGTCAGTGAGCTTGCCCTGTTCCTCGATCGCCTCGATGACTGCCTGCTTGCGCTCCTCGAGCTCCACGAGGTACGTGTGACGCTCCTCGATGTGGCGCAGTTGCGCGTCGTCGAGGCCGCCCGTGGCCTCCTTGCGGTAGCGGGCAATGAACGGGACCGTGTTGCCCTCGGCGAGCAGCTTCAGCGCCGCCTCGACCTGGGATGGTTGTACGTTGAGTTCTGTCGCGATGGTCGCTGCGAGAGATGTCATTCGTGTGAGTTTAGCGACCGCGTCGTGCCCACCCACTGGGTACCCCGCGGCAGCGCGGCCACCACGGCCTTAGTCGCCTCGGCGTTGCTCAGCGTGGTGCGGCCGGTGATCTCGAGCTGGCACAGCGGATCCAGGGCCGGCAGCCCGTGCTCCTGCTCGTAGACCTGCTCGAGCATTGACGGCTCGAAGCAGGCGGGGCCCGAGCGCTCGGTGAGCGTGGCGTCGTCAATGCGGTAACCGGCTTTGGCGAGCTCGCGGCGCAAACGCTTTCGCACCTTGGACCAGCTGCGGGGGTCGAGGAGGACATCGAGGCCGGTGATCACCGCGCGCGAGTCGAGGTAAAAGGTGTCCTCGTCGGTGAGCTCGTCGCGCGCGCGGGCTTGGGCGACAAGGTCCGGGCGTATCGCCTGCGTGCGGGCGAGCGATGCTTGCCGACGCCACCGCTCCACCTTGCCGTGATCGCCGGAAAAAAGCACCTCTGGGGCATCGATCCCGCGCCAGCTGCGCGGCTTGGTATAGCTGGGGGCCTCGAGCAGCCCGTCGGAGAAGCTGTCGTCCTCGTGGCTCTGGGTGTTGCCCAGCACGCCCGGGATGAGCCGGGTGACCGCTTCCGCGATCACAAGCGTGGCGACCTCGCCACCGATGAGCACGTAGTCTCCGATGGACACCTCTCGCACGCGGTAGCGCTGCGCCGCGTCCTCAAAGACGCGCTGGTCTATCCCCTCGTAGCGCCCGCACGCGACAACGATGTGGCGCTCGCGCGACCACGCCTGCGCGTCCGCTTGTGTAAAGGGCGCACCCGCCGGGGTGGGCACGAGCAGCAGCGGGGCGTCCGGGTCCTCGCCGTCGCGGACGTCGCGGGAGTCGTAAGGTCGGGCTGTAACGCCGTGGCGTTCGTCGTGTCGCACCTTGTCGTTGCGGTGCGCGGCAGCGGTGGTGAGCGTCTCGACATCGGTGTCACGGTGCGCGACCGCGTCGAGCGCTGGGCCCCACACCTCTGGCTTCATGACCATGCCGGGGCCCCCGCCGAGCGGCGGGGCGTCGACAGACTTGTGATTTCCCTGCCCCCAGTCGCGCAGATTGTGCACGCCGACCTGCAGGATTCCTTGCTCGATGGCCTTGCCCAACAGCGCGTGGCGCAGCGGTTCCAGGTATTCGGGGAAAATGGTGATGACGTCCAGGCGCAGCTGCGGGATGTGGCTAGACATCGAGCAGCCCCTCCGGCGGGGTGATCGCGAGGTAGCCCTGGTCCAGGTCCACCTCCGGGACGATGTCCATCACGAACGGGATGAGGACTTCCCTGCCCTGGTAGTCAACCTCGAGGATCTTGCGGTTCGGCGTGTCCATAATGCCGGTGACCTCGCCAATACGCGCTCCGTCCATGCGGACTTCAAGGCCAGTGAGCTCGTGGTCGTAGTAGCCGTCTTCGTCCGCATCGTGTTCGAGCGGTTCGGCGTAGAACTTCATGCCACGCAGGCTGTCGGCAGCGGTGCGATCGGGGATCTCCTCGAAACTGACCAGGAGCCGCTTCTGGTGCGGGCGCATCGTCTTGACGGTGAGCTGCTGTTCCTTCCCGGCCTGCTTGCCGGTCAGGGACTCACCGACGGCGAAGTGCACATCCGGATCATCCGTCGTGACCTCGACGGCGACCTCGCCTTTGATGCCGTGGGATTTCACGACCTTTCCTATGTTGAGCTGCATAATCAGCAAGCCTAACACGGGCGTTCAGTGGACCAGAGTCGCCGGTTTGCGCACCAACGCCCTCACCGGAGCACCGAGCGCGCGTCAACACTGCCCCACTGCAACGAACAAACCCCCGCGCGCCAGGTGACGCAGCGGGGGCTCATACAATACGAGAGACGCTTAGTTCTCCTCGGACTCCTCAGCCTTCTCCTCGGAGGACTCGGAAGCCTCTGCCTCTTCGGATTCAGCCTTCTCCGCAGCCTCGGCGGCGGCAGCGGCCTCAGCCTCGGCAGCAGCCTTGGCTTCCTCCTCTTCCTTCGCCTTCTTGCGCTTCTCGGTGATGGCCTCGGCGGTCGGGCCGTTGTTGGCCTCTTCGAGCGCCTCGTTGAACAGCTCGAGCTTGGTCTTCTTCTCCGGAGCGACCTTCAGGGTGCCCTCGGCGCCCTCTTCGCCCTTGTGCTTCTGCCAGTCACCGGTGACCTTCAGCAGAGCGAGGACCGGCTCGGTCGGCTGCGCGCCGACGCCCAGCCAGTACTGAGCGCGCTCGGAGTCGATGCGGATGAGCGACGGCTCTTCCTTCGGGTGGTAGATGCCAATGTTCTCGATGACGCGCCCGTCACGACGGGTGCGGGAGTCAGCGATGACAACACGGTACTGAGCGTTGCGGATCTTACCCACACGCTGCAGCTTGATCTTGACAGCCATGAAAAACTTCCTTTTCGGTCACTGGGCAGTGCAGACACCCGCCACTTGTCGGCGAGCCGGTTCAACCCTTCTTCTTTACCCTGCGCGTGACTGGCCGGCCGACCGCCGCGCTCCCGGCCTTCCGGGGCGCGGACCAGACGGGTCCGGCGCGTACGCAGATTGTGCTGTCCCCTGGGGCGGCAAACCACCAGGCAACCCCGCACACATTACCCGGTTGAGGCACATACACCAAAACGACGTGCCACGCCCAACGGGGCCAAGTTTTTTCAAATCGGGCGGTTGAGCCGGTAATGTCTTCAGCGAATTGAACCGGATAGTACCAAAATTTTCATGATGTTGTAGGGGTTTTACGGGCTTATGGGCGAAGGAACGGCGCAGCAGTCACAGACGGCGCGGCAGGCGCAGCAGTCTCCTGGCGCGCATCCCCGCCCGCGCCCCTCGTCCTACCGCGTGGACATCGACGGCCTTCGCGGATACGCAATTGCGCTCGTCGTGCTCTTCCACGTCTTCGTCGGCCGCGTATCCGGCGGCGTGGACGTGTTCCTCCTGCTCTCCGGCTACTTCTTCCTGGGCGGACAGCTGCGCTACGCACTGCGCCCGAACCCCAACCTCAATCCATGGTGGCCGCTCTGGCGAACCATTCGTAGGTTGGTCCCTGCGCTCGTCGTCGTCATTCTGGCGGTGCTTATCGCGGTGCATTACCTCACCCCGGAGCTCATGAGCGACGAGCTCGCGGCCCAGTTCACCGCGTCGATGCTCTACTACCAGAACTGGGAGCTCATGGCGCAGGACGCGGACTACGCGGCCGCCAGCCAGGACACGTCGCCGCTGCAGCATTTGTGGTCGATGGCGGTCCAAGGCCAGTTCTACCTCTTTGGCATCCTCTTCGGCACGCTCGTCGCTGTCTTGATCACCAAGTGCAAGCTGCCACGCACGCTCGCTCGCCGCGGCGCCGTGATCGTGCTCGCACTCATCACCGTCGCTTCCTTTGCGTGGGCGTCCCGCTTCGGGTTTATCGGCACCGGCGCGAACTACTACTCCACGTTCTCCCGCGCCTGGGAGCTCTCGCTCGGCGCGCTCCTCGCGTTCGTCCCGCGCTCGCGCTTCTTCCCGCAGCGCATCGCCTGGTTGACGTCGGCGCTTGGCGTCGTGTGCATCACGATCACGGGCGCGGTGGTTGCCAATTCTCTCGCCTTCCCGGGCCCGGTCGCGCTGCTCCCCCTCGTGGGCGCCGCGCTGGTGATCCTTAGCGGCAACGACAACCCGGTCTCCACGGTACTCGCGTCTAAGCCGATGACCTGGCTGGGTGGCATCGCCTACTCGCTGTACCTCTGGCACTGGCCACTGCTCATCATCGTCACCGTCATCGGCGGCTTTGGCACTCCGCCGGCCTGGGTGGGCACGATTGTCATCATCGTGTCCCTCGCCCTCGCGCACGTCACCCACGAGCTGCTTGAAGAGCCACTCCGCCAGCACCGGAAGCGCCCGACCGCCACGGACAAGCCGCTTCTCGACGCCCGCAGGTCACTCCGCACCCCCGCCGGTGCGGCCCGCGCCGTCGGAGGCGTGGTTGTCACTTGCTTAGTCGCCGCTACCTTTACAATCCAACCGCTGTGGAACCAGAAGGTCGAGGAAGCGGAAAAGCCGCTCAATGAAACCTTTTACCCCGGCGCCTTGGCCCTGGCGGGAGTGAACGTTCCAGACGTGCCCCCGCAGCCGGACCCGAACCTCATCTCCGGTGTCTACCCGCCCGCCGGTACCGACGGCTGCATGGTGTTCCAGAACCAGGACGCCGACACCATGCCGCGCCCCGACTGCGTGTACGGCGACCCGGAGGCGGACACGACGGTGGTCATGGTGGGCGGCTCCCACATCGAGCCGTACGTGATCCCCTTTGACCGCCTGGGCAAGGAACACGGGTTCAAGGTGATCCCGTACGTCCGTCAGACGTGCCCGCTCATCCTGGACGCCGCGGAGAGCGGCGAGCTCGTCTCCCAGGTCTGCCAGGAGTGGAGCGTCAACGCGTTCAACGAAATTGTCAACCTGGACCCGGATCTGGTGGTCTCCACCTCCACGCGCCCGGAAGGCCACGCGGGAGACGTGACGGTGTCCGTGGACCATGTCCCGGACTCCTACCTCAACCTGTGGGACGAGCTCGCCGCCAACGACCTTCCCTTCTTGGGATTCCGCGACAATCCGTGGATCTTCGACATTTTCGGGGAGATCATGGACCCGAACATCTGCGTTGTCAGTGGTCACACCGAGGAAGAGTGCTCCATGGCCACCAAGGACGTCTACGCCCCCGTCGACCCGGCTGCCGAGTACCTCGACGGCTCGCGCAACCAGTTCAGTGTGGACACCGCCGGGTGGTTCTGCGACGCCGAACTGTGCCGCCCCCAGATCGGCAACGTGTACGTCTACCGCGACCAGAACCACATTTCGAACGCGTACATGGCCACGCTGACGCCGCTGGTGTGGCAGGAGCTGCGCCGAGTCTTTGACACGCTGGACATCGCCTACACGCAGCCCGAGCCGGGGCAAGACGGCGAGGGCGCAGCAGGCGCGCCACCCACGGAGTACGTCATCCCGCCGCTGTTCCCCGATCCGAACGCGCACGTCCCCGCCGGCGACGGGGAGGCACCGGAGGTGCCGATGCTGGGACGCGAGTAGGCGTCGATAAGCAGCCCGCTCGGGGCGTTAGCGCACTTTGCGACGCTTCCACCCCAGCGCCACAAACGCCTGGCGATCGCCCGCAACGTAATGCTCGGCGAGCGCGAGGGCCTCAGCGAGGCTGCTCGTCTTGCGCTGGAAGTTCTCAATCTGCCCGAAGTCGTGGCCCCACCCGACCACGAACCGGCTGCGAAGCGCGCCGCTGTCATTGATCACCAGGACGTAGTCGCCCTCCACAGCGGAATCCATCACTTGGATGAAGTCGCCCTTTGTGGGCAACTCCACCCGGCGCAGCGCGTCCAGGTTCTCCGGGTCGAGCGGCACGGGCTCGAAGAGATTTGACTGTATCTGGAAGCGGGAAGGTGCATCCGGTGCCCGCGTGGCGCTGTGCCACTGGGCCGCTTCGACCACCGCAGCCGGCGACTGCGCCATTGTGGCGTAGAGGTGCAGCACATCCGGTTCAGCGAGTCGCTCGACTGAGTACACAATGCCGCCCGGGATTTCGTACGTGGCCGAATAGCCGCCCGGGGCCTCACGGATGGTGAGCCAGTAGTACTGCAGGTCCGGCTCCGCACGGCCCGAGTCGAGCGTAATGCTGGACGCGACCACGAGCTCGTCCGCGCGGCGCAGTTGCTGCAGGCCCTGCGCGAACGCGGGAACGGTGGCATCGACCCAGAACTGGACGATCGTGTTGTTCGCGCCGAGCGTCAATCCGCTGAACGGCGTCTCCTCGCCTCCGGTGGCGTTGTAGAAGACGTGCGCCTCGTTGAGCACGACCGAGACCCCGTACTGGGGCGCAAGGCGCACGATGTCCGCGAGGACTCCGTCGAGCGCGGCCTTGGGCACCCACGCACGCGTCATCGCGCGAAGCCCGACCTCGTTGCCGGCGCGCCCGCGGATCGCACCGGGTGCCGGCTGTGCTTGCTGCAGCTCGGAGAAGAAGGCCTTGAGCTCGGCGGGTGCGTCCTCGGCGGTGTCCGCGTGCATGCGGTGGAAGTGGCGGACCGATGCATCGGTCCATGCCTGGGCTCGCTGCGGGAGGATCATGGCAGAGATCTCCGTGAGCTCGTTGTCCCACAGCGACCGTGTTCGAACCGGGGCGTCCTGGCCGAAGAGCACTTCTGCCTGCGCGTCGTCCGCCGCGAGGTACATGTGCACGAACGCCACCAGGTCGGCGCCGCTGGAAAACTCACGGGTCACAGTTGAAAACGGTGCGGTTTCCAGCGTGGCTACCCATCGGCCGTTGCCGGCGCGCCCGTATTCCAGGGCGCCACCTGGGCCGTCGTGGAGCCGCACGAGTGTGCCCTCCGGCAGATGAAGCACCGCGTCGAGCCGACGCAGAGGGAGCTCGCTGCGCTCCCCAGCGCTCGAAGCAAAGTGGGCGTCCGCCGGCGCGGCCTCGCCCCATCCGAGGCGGTCGAGCAGCGGACTCCGATCCGCAAACGCCAGGAGCAGCTCGCGCGCCTGGGCGTAGCCGGCCACCCGGCGGGTGAGGAAGCGGTACTCGCCGGAGTCTTCCCCGTTCACGTGGCGCCAGCGGAGGGTCCACGAGCCGTCGGCGTCGAGGCGTGCAGCCATCGCTTCCGGGCCCTCGGCGTACACCTCGACCCACGCGCCGATGGGGTCGGGCACGCGCAGCGCGTCCTCAAAGGCCACATCAAGAGTGCGCTCGCACACCTGGTGCCACAGGGTGCCGATGTTATTGCGAAGGCCCGCGAAGCCGACCTCGTGCATCTCCGCCCCGGATCCGTTGACCAGCAACCCGGAGTCGGCCTGAAACACCAGGGCGTGATGCTGAAATGCTAGGTCGACGACACGGTTAAACACCTGGGGATCGTCCATCTGCGCATCAATGGTGAGCACGCGCTGCGCCTTCACGTCGTGCCCCAGCAGGTGCGCAAGCGCACCCGCGAGTCCCTCCATCGAGGGATCCGGGACTTCGAACTGATCCGGGTCCTGCAGGTACAACTCCTGCACGTACCGCTGGTGATGCGCGAGCACGCCGGTTGATGGACGGGACACGTACAGGCGCACCGGCGCCCCGTACCGTCGCCCGCCTGGCGCCCCTTCGTCCCCCACGATCCAGTCAAGTGCGCGCATGAGCTCCCGGTTATCCTCCACGTACATCCGGAAGACTTCGTACGCTCGGTTGATGTCGCGGGTGAGCACGTGCCCGCGCTCGACGGCGCCATTGTTGTACCCCCACTCCACCCGGTACCAGTCATGGGCATCGTGGCGGAACACGCGGCAATAGTCCTCGGGGCTACGGTTGTCGGTCACTCCGATCCAGTCGCCGACGCCCGCTGCGGCAAACGCCTCCTGGTAGGTAGCCAACGCCTCGTCGCTGTACAACGTCGTCGAGTCACCGGAGTTGGAGCCGAGCATGTACGGACGCCGCGGCAAGGCCAAGTCTGCGGTCCGCACCGATTCCCAATGCACTGAGTCAACAATCTCGTGCGGAGACTCCGCGGCGTTCACGAACACGACCGCGACTTCGTATTGCGAAAGTCCGGCGACGGCCCGCATGCTCCAACCGGGCCCGAAGGCCTTCAGCAGAAACGAGCCATGATCCGCGTCCTGAGGGATGGCGAGGAGCACCAGCCGCTGGTCGGGACGCTCGAGCGACTCGACGGTCAGTCGCAGCTGCCAATGACTGAAGTACACCATCAACGCTTCCATCAAGGCAGCCGGTGACACCGACACCCACCGATTCACGCACCTGTCGCCGTCGAACAGCTCAAGTGTGCACCGCACGTCGCCTCCAGCTGTGGCGCCCGAGGGGTTGACCATCACATGTGCACCGTCAAGCACCAGTGACACCCCGTAGCGGTGCGCGAGGTTGCCCAGCCGGTCGAGGGTCCGCAGCGAGCCGCGCCGGCTGACGGAAATCGTCGATAAGGCACGCGCCTCCACGCTGCTTCGCTCAAGCGCAAGCGTATGCGGCGCCTGCTGATTCACCTGCGCGATGAATGCAGCCATCGCCCCCGCTTCCGCGCCGTTGTGCGCGTCCCGCACGCGGTGCATCTCGCGTATCGACGAGTTCGCCCACCTCGCCGCGCGTTCCGGAAGCACCATCGCCGTCACGGTGAGAGCGGCGGGCAATGCCATTTCAGACGACTCCGGGAAGTACTCGAGCAACGCCCCGAGCTCGTTGTTGACATAGGCTTCCGCGATTTCGAGGAGCTCGCCGGCGGTATCGAAGGTGCGGGTCATCCCGCCGTTCAAGGCGTGGCGCATCGTCGCGCGCCACTGCCCGTCGCGGTCCCGCCCAAATTCCAAAGAGAAATTGAGCCGGTCGTGCAGGCGCACCATGACGCCCGCCGGCAGATCGCGGATCGCCCCGAACCGGCGCAGCCGGTACTGGGAGCGCTGCACGAGGTCGCAGGTAGAGAGACACGGGACGAAGTCGACGTTGGTCCACTCGTACTCACTGAGGATCGGGCAATGATCCGCAAACGCGAGTAGGACGGCGCGAGCTTCCTCGTAGGTCGCAACCGACAGGGTTCGAAGATCGGAGTCGTCCTCACGAACGGTCCACACGATTGTGAAACGGCCGTCGTCCAGGAGGTGCATGCGCATCCGGACACCAAACTCGGCGGTGCTCTCGCCGAAGTTGTGCACTTGCACCCAGGTGTCCATGTCGGACGGCGCTCGAAGGGCATCCTCAAACGCGCGGTCCAGAGTGTGCTCGCTCACCTGGCACCAGACTGTTGCGATCGAGTTTGTCACCGCCGAGATTTCGGCGGTCGCACCATAGACGCCACTGGCGTCGATGTACAGATCCGATTCCCCGATAAACGCCGAGACTCGGTGCTGCAAACACAGGAAAGAGACGAAATTCAGCGAGTGGGCATCGAGACCGTTCACCGAGGCAGTGATGAGGCGAGTCGGCGCGAAGTCCTGACCAAGCCCACGCGAAAGATCACGCGCAAACGCCTCCATCTCTGGATCGGGGATCTGGCGCAGCGCGTCAACGTCCACGCCCTTGAGAACCTTCGCCAGTTGGTCGAAGCGGGACGTGACAACGCTATTCGTTCGCAGGAAGTGGAATGGGAACTCCATACCGCACAACCTACAGTGATATAGCGCACACCGCAGGGGCGGGAGTTACTTCTTCTTCCCCATGCGCTTCATCGCTTCACCGAAGTCGAGGTTGTCCAGGTCCATGCCGTCCATCCCCGGAGGAAGCTGCTCCTGCAGCTTCTTTAGCTCCTTCATGTCCGGCATGCCGCCGCCCATGCCTGGCATCGCGGGCATCCCCGGCATCCCTGGCATCCCGCCGCCACCACGGCGCTTCGGCGGCTTACGCTTGCCATTCTTGCCCTTGCGGCCCTTCGGCTTCTTCTTGGTTGCCGAGCGGCCACCCGGCATCCCCGGCATACCGGGCATGCCGCCACCCATGCCAAACTGGCCGGCCATCTTGCCCATCATCTTCTTCGCCTCAAAGAAGCGCTCCACCAGCTGGTTCACGTCGGAGACCTCGACACCGGAACCCTTGGCAATGCGCTTGCGTCGTGAAGCATTGAGGATCTTCGGGTCCTCGCGCTCCGCCGGCGTCATGCCGCGAATGATGGCCTGGATGCGGTCGAGCTGCTTCTCGTCCACCATGTCGGCCATCTGGTTCATCTGCTTGCCGCCCGGCATCATCTTCAGCAGGTTGCCAATCGGCCCCATGCGCCGGATCATGAGCAACTGGTTGAGGAAGTCCTCGAGCGTGAGCTCGCCGGACGCGAGCTTGGTCGCCGCTTCCTCGGCGTCCTGCTCGTTGTAGGTCTGCTCGGCCTGCTCGATCAGCGAGAGCAGGTCGCCCATGCCGAGAATGCGGCTGGACATGCGGTCCGGGTGGAACACGTCGAAGTCGTCGAGCTTTTCGCCTGTCGACGCGAACAGGATCGGCTTGCCGGTCACCTCGCGGATCGACAGCGCGGCACCACCTCGGGCGTCGCCGTCCAGCTTGGTCAGGACCACGCCGGTGAAGTCGACGCCGTCGGCGAAGGCCTGCGCGGTACTCACCGCGTCCTGGCCGATCATCGCGTCGATGACGAAGAGGACTTCGTCCGGGTTGACGGCGTCGCGGATGTTGCGCGCCTGCGTCATCAGGGTTTCGTCGATGCCCAGGCGACCCGCGGTATCGATAATGACCACGTCGTGCTTGGTCTGCTTCGCGTGCTCGATGCCCTGCTGCGCCACCGCGACCGGATCGCCGTGGGAGGAGCCCATCTCGTGCTCGTAGGAGTCGATGGACGTACCCGGGTCCGGCGCGAACGTCTGCACGCCGGCGCGCTCGCCGACGATCTGCAGCTGCTGAACTGCGCCGGGGCGCTGCAGGTCACACGCCACCAGCATCGGGGTGTGTCCCTGCTTCGAGAGGTGATTGGCCAGCTTACCGGCGAGCGTGGTCTTACCCGCGCCCTGGAGGCCCGCGAGCATGATGACGGTCGGCGGGTTCTTTGCCAGGTTCAGACGGCGGGTCTCCCCGCCGAGGATCGAGGTGAGCTCCTCATCAACGATCTTGACAACCTGCTGCGCTGGGTTGAGCGCCTCGGACACGTCCGCACCGAGCGCGCGCTCCTTCACCCGCTTGATAAAGGCCTTGACGACGGTCAGGGAGACGTCCGCCTCGAGCAGGGCGAGGCGAATCTCACGCGTGGTCGCCTTAATGTCGTCCTCGGTGAGCTTGCCTTTTCCGCGCAAGCCACCGAGGGCATCTTGGAGGCGGTCGGACAGTGACTCGAACACGTCAGTACTCCTGTTCGCTTCGTCGATAAGCGTGCTAAAAGCGCTTGCTAAAGATGAACTCGTTCTAGCCTAGTGCCTGGGCGCGAAAGCCCAGAACTCAGCCGGTCTAGCCCAGCAGCGCGTCGACGAAGCTTTCCACCTCGAACGGCGCGAGGTCGTCCGCGCCCTCGCCCAGGCCGACGAGCTTGACGGGCACGCCGAGCTCCTCCTGGACCTGGAAAACGATGCCGCCCTTCGCCGTACCGTCGAGCTTGGTCAAGACGACGCCGGTGATGTCAACGACCTCGCGGAACACGCGCGCCTGCGCAATACCGTTCTGGCCGACGGTGGCGTCGAGCACGAGCAGCACCTCGTCGACGTTGCTCTTCTTCTCCACCACGCGCTTGACCTTGCCCAGCTGGTCCATGAGGTCGGTGGAGGTGTGCAGGCGGCCGGCGGTGTCAATGAGCACCACGTCCGCGCCCTCCTGCACGCCGGTCGCGACCGCGTCGAAGGCGACGGACGCCGGGTCCGCGCCCTCCTTACCGCGCACGGTCGAGGCGCCGACGCGGCGGCCCCAGGTCTCCAGCTGGTCGGCAGCGGCGGCGCGGAACGTATCGGCTGCGCCGAGCACCACGGAGTGGCCCATGGACACGAGCACGCGCGCAAGCTTGCCGGTGGTGGTGGTCTTGCCGGTGCCGTTCACGCCGGCGACCAGGATGACGGCGGGCTTGCCCTCATTCGGCATCGCCTTGATAGAGCGGTCCATGTCCGGACGCGCGGCCTCGATGAGCGTCTCGCGCAGCATCGCGCGGGCCTCAGCCTCCGTGGACACGCCGCGCTCCGCGATCTTCTCGCGCAGATTCTCGGTGACACGCAGGGTCAGGTTGGTGCCGAGGTCCGCCATGATCAGCGTGTCCTCGATCTCCTCCCACGCGTCCTCGTCGAGGTCGCCTGCAGTGAGGATCCCGAGCAAGCCCTGCCCGATTGCGTTCTGCGAACGCGACAAGCGCCCGCGCAGCTTGCCAATGCGCCCGGCAGCAGGCTCGATCTCGTCGAGCTCTTCCGCGGGGGCATCATGCTTCTCGACGACCACCTCATCACTCGGCTCAGCACCCGCTTCACGCGCAGCGCCGGCGCTCTCGGCGGTCACAGCAGCGGCTTCGGCGGCCTCGGTGGCTTCGGTCTCCTGCTCGGCGGGCGCGACGTCCTCCGGGGCCACGACGGTCTCGGAGGCCTCCGGCTCGTCAGTGTTCAGCACGACCGTCTCGTCGGTGTCGCTGGAGTCGCTGGGATTGCTGGTGTCGCGGTCGGCGGCTTCCACCGGCGCCTCGTTCTGTGCGGGCTCCTCAACCGGCTCCGCAACCGGATCCTCCACCGGCTCCGCGACAGGCTCCGCGACAGGCTCCGGAATGGGAGCCGCTGCAGCCTTCGGCTCTTCCTTGGCTACTGGGGCCACGGGCTCGTCGCGAAGCACTGGCTCCTTGACCGGCTCCTTCGCAGGTGCGTCGGGGGCGGCGGCGGGCGCAAAATTGAAACCACCCTTGGCCTGGTAATTGCCGGATTTCTCCTGCTGGGTGAGCTCCTTCGGCTCCTCCGTCTTTTCAAAGGAGACGGTCTTTTCTTCTTTCCTGCGGCGCCCGACCACGACGATGCCCACGATGATGAGGACAACGACGATGATCGCGACGATGATCCACAGTAGTGGCGAGTTCATTGCTAGTTCCATATCCATGGCACCCATAGTGCCAGGCGCGGCGGAGCTAGTCAGCCGCAGGCTGCATTCGCTGCGACAGGACGCGCGTCACGCCGTCGCCGCGCATGGTCACGCCGTAGAGCACGTTCGCCACATCCATGGTCGGCTTCTGGTGCGTGATCACGATCAGCTGCGAGTCCTCCCGCAGCTCCTTGAGCAGGGCGATGAGGCGGCGAAGGTTGACGTCATCAAGCGCTGCCTCGACCTCATCCAGCACGTAGAACGGGCTGGGGCGGGCGCGGAAGATGGCCACCAAGAACGCGAGCGCGGTGAGCGACTTCTCGCCGCCGGAGAGCAAGGACAGGCGCTTAACCTTCTTGCCCGGCGGGCGCGCCTCGATCTCAATTCCGGTGGCGAGCATGTCGTCAGGCTCGGTGAGCACGAGCCGCGCCTCGCCGCCCGGGAACAGGGTGTGGAAGACGCGCGGGAACTCGTCCTCGACGTCTTTCCACGCATCGGTGAAAAGTTGCAGGATCTGCGCGTCGACGTCGTTGATCACGCCGGTGAGATCCTCGCGCGCCTTGATCACGTCATCCAGCTGCGTGGACAGGAACGAGTAGCGCTCCTCGAGCGCCTTGAACTCCTCGAGCGCCAGCGGGTTCACCTTGCCCAGCGCGCGCAGATCCTTCTCGGCTTGCTTCAGCCGCGCCTGTTCGGCGGCCTCATCGAAATCCTCTCCCGGGGTGTAATCGCGCAGGAGGTCCGGGATGGCAACGCCGAGGGACTCGGTGATCTTCTTCTCGGCTTCGTCGATACGCACCTGCGCCTGCGACTGCGCAATCTCCGAATTGTGCGCGCTGTCGGTGAGCCGCTTGAGCTGCTGCCGGGCCGCCGAGACCTGGCTGCGGGCCTGCTGCAGTCGCGCCTGCAGCTTGACGACGCTCCCCTGCCACCGGTCACGCTCCTCCGCCGCACGGGACAACGCGTCCTGGATCCGGGCGATCAGGTCGCGGCCCTGCTCGGAGACGGTGCGGGCGAGCTCCGCTTGCGCGCGACGCTTCTGCATCGCCGCGTCGTGGCGTGCCTTCGCCTGCTTCTCGTGCTCCGCCTGCCGGCGCAGGGCGTCGCCGCGCCCTGCGCGCTGCTCCGCCTCGGCCTGCGCGGACCGGGAGGCGAGCGTGGCCTCCATCTCCATCGCCTTGACCTGGTTCAGTTCCTGCTGCGCCGCGTCGCGCTGGGCGGACGACGGCTCCTCGCTGGGTGTGTCCTCATCGTTGACGCGGGCAAGCCGGTCACGAGTCTGCGCCAAGTCCTCGCGGCGGGCGGCGAGTCGGGCCTCTGCCTCCGTGGCGCGCTGCGCAGCACGCTCATGTTCGTGTTTGTTCGCCTGCCACTGCTTTTCCAGCCGCTCGTGGTCGCGCTGCTGGCGCTCGGACTCCGCGTCGTATTCGCGCAGCGCCGCCTTCGCGCTCGCGGCGGTCACGCGCGCGTCCTCCGCGGCCAGCTTCGCGCCCTCCAGCGTGCCCGAGAGCTCCTCGAGTTGGGCCTGGGCCACGTCGAGTTCCTCGCGGGCGCGTTCGATCTGCGCGCTCACTTCCACCGAGGTGGTGGCGCCGGTGCCGGCGGCGACCCAACCTTCGCCGACGACGACGCCGTCGCGCGTAACGGCGCGAAGCCGGGGGTCGTCGTCCACCAGCTGGCGGGCGGTGGGGAGGTCGTCGGTGAGCGCGACGTCGACAAGCAAACGCGTCACCGGCCCCAGCACCGACGCGTCGATGCGCAGGTGGTCAAGCAGCCAGTCCACCGGGGATTCCGCGTCGAGGCGCCACGCGCTGCCGCCGCTGCGGTCGATCACCACGGTGCGGGCCGCATCCGCGAGGCGCTCGACCGTTTCTGCGGTGACGTCGCCGACCAATGCCTCCGCGTACTGGCTGAGCGCGGCGGACAGCGCCCGGTCCACGCCCGGTTCCGCGGTGACCAGCCCCGCGAGCGGCGCCGCCTCGCTGACGATCTCCGCTGCCGGCTGCTTCGGCGCCTGCTCCTGCAGCGTGGAGATGCGCGATTCCAGAGTGAACACGGCCCGCTCGCGCTCGCGCTGCTGGGCGCGCAGTTGCTCGAGGCGCTTGTCGGCGGCGTCGGACTCCGTGTAGGCGCGCACATGGGCCTCGTCCAGCGGGGCGCGCTGCGTATCCACGTTCGCTACCTGCTCGGCGGCCTCGCGAGCCTCCTTCTCCGCCGCGCGGGCGCGGGTGCGCGTCTCCTCGAGCAGCTCGGTCAGCCGCGCCACGTCCTCCTCGGCCGCAGTGATCGCGCTCTGCTGTGATTCCTCCTGCGCGAGCAGCCTCACCACACCTTCGCGCCGGTCCGCGAGCGCGCGCACCTGCGCCATGTGCTCGCGCTCGGCGGCGTCGAACGCTTCCTGTTTCTCCGCGACCTCCTCGCGCAGCGTCTCGAGCCTCTCGGCGGCCTCTTCTGCAGCTTCAAGCGCCTCGGCGTAGTCCTCGTCGGCGAATGCTGCGCGGCGCAGCAGCTCCTCCGGGTCTTGGCCCGCGTAGGGCACCTGCGCGCCCGCGTTCTGTGCGCGCTCGGTGGCGATGCGGACTGTCGCATTGGCACGCTCCGCCAGGGTGGACAGCGTGAACCACACCTGCTGGGCCTGCTCCGCCTGCGGCTGCGCCTCCTCCTGCTCGAACTCGATCTCCGCCTGAGTCTGCTCCGCTTCTTCCAGTGCGGCGGTCGCGGTCTCGACCTGCTCGGCGAGGAGTTCGGCGGCGCGGGTGGCGTCGAGAAGCGTGCTGCGCAGCGTCACTACCTGGTGGCCAGCGAGCGACATGCGGGCCTCGCGCAACGTGGACTGCACGGTGGCGGCACGCTTCGCGGCCTCGGCCTGGCGGGCCAGCGGCTTGAGCTGTTTGCCCAGCTCCTCGGTCAGATCGGTGAGGCGGTCGAGGTTCGCCTGCATGCCGGTGAGCTTGCGCTGCGCCTTCTCCTTGCGGCGCCGGTGCTTGAGCACCCCCGCCGCTTCCTCGATATAGGCGCGGCGCTCCTCGGGGCGCGACTCCAGGATTTCGGAGAGCTTGCCTTGACCGACGATGATGTGCATCTCGCGGCCGATGCCGGAATCCGACAGCAGCTCCTGGATGTCCATCAGCCGGGCCTTGGACCCGTTGATCTCGTACTCGGACGCGCCGTCGCGGAACATGCGGCGCGTAATCGCTACATCGGTGTACTCGATGGGCAGGTGCTTGTCCGAGTTATCAAAGGTGAGGGTGACTTCCGCGCGGCCGAGCGGCTTGCGGTCACCGGCGCCGGCGAAGATCACGTCCTGCATCTTCCCGCCGCGCAGGTTCTTCGCGCCCTGCTCCCCCATCACCCACGCGAGCGCGTCCACGACGTTCGACTTGCCGGAGCCGTTCGGCCCCACCACGGCGCAAATTCCGGGCTCGAATTTCATCGTGGTCGCTGAAGCGAAGGACTTGAATCCTTTGAGCGTCAGCGATTTCAGGTGCATTGGCGTCAGTGTACCTGCCCGGGCCGCAGCCCGTCCTTAGCGTTCCTCAAAGCCGGAAAGCCCCTTCGGCTCGCCGTACTGCACGCCGACAAACTCCACGCGCCCCGGGCGCTTCTCCGTCGACGATTCCTCGTTCAGCAGCGCAAAAAGCTTCTCGACGCTCCCTCGCTCCCCCTCCCCAACAATCTCTACACGCCCGTCGGCGAGGTTCTTCGCGTACCCGCGCAGCCCCAGCTCCAGGGCGCGGGACCGGGTCCACCAACGAAAACCCACGCCCTGGACGTGTCCATGGACGTGGGCTGTCATTCTCACAAGCTGTTCAGTCATGCCACCACACTAGCCGCGGCTACTGATCCGGATGATCCGCCACCTTCAGGTCCTCCGCGCTGCGGCGGGTGACCGGGTCGGAGCCGTCCCAGTACTCCACGTTTTTCAGCCCCGGGACCATGTCCCGGTGGAAGACCGGGTCGACGCCCTTGGCGCGCTGCTCGTTGTAGTTCTTCAGCAGCTTGAAGGCCACCCCGCCGAGCGGGACGATGGCGATGATGTTGATGATTGCCATGGTGCCCGCCATGGTGTCGCCCAGCGCCCACACGAGCGGCAGCGAGCCGAAGGCGCCGAAGATGACAAAGCCGATCACGCCGAGGCGGAAGAGCAGCATGACGAGCTTCGAGTCGGTGAGGTACTCCACGTTGGCCTGCGCCAAGTAGTAATTGCCAATCACGGAGGAGAAGGCGAGGAAGAACAGGATGAAGGTGACGGCGTGGGTGCCCCACGCGCCGACGCTGTCCGCCAGCGCGGACTGGGTCAGCGACGCGCCTTGGATGTCATCGTTGCCGTAGGAAACAGCTGGGCCGAGCAGCACGATAAAGGCGGTGATGGTGCAGACCACGAGGGTGTCAAAGTACACGCCGAGGGTTTGCACCAGGCCCTGCTTGACCGGGTGCGACACCGTCGCGGTCGCCGCCGCGTTCGGCGCGGAGCCCTGGCCGGCCTCGTTGGAGAACAAACCGCGGCGCATGCCCTGGGCGAACGCGACGCCCAGCCCGGCGCCGGCGACCTGCTTGAGGCCGAGGGCGTGTCCGACGATGAGGGCGAACATCCCGGGCACCTCGGTGATGTTCATGATGATCACGAGCAGGCCGATCAGGATGTACGCGATGGCCATGAACGGCACGATGATCTGCGTCACGCTCGCGATGCGGGTCACGCCGCCGAAGATGATCATCGCCGTCAGCGCCGCAACCGCCGCGGCGACGATGCACTTCATGGCGACGGAGTCGGTGTTGAACGAGCCGCCGACTGCCTCCACGATGGAGTTGGTCTGAATGGCGTTGTACACAAAACCGTAGGTCAGCGACAGCGCGACGGCGAAGATGACGGCCAGCGGCTTCCAGTTCAGCCCGCGCGTCATGTAGTAGGCCGGGCCGCCGTGGTAGTTCCCGTCCTCGTCCTTGGTCTTCCACAGCTGCGCGAGCGTGGACTCGACGAACGCGGTAGCGCCGCCGACCAGGGCGATGATCCACATCCAGAACACGGCGCCCGGGCCGCCGACGGAGATGGCCAGCGCAACGCCGGCGATGTTGCCGGTGCCCACGCGGGACGCTGCGGAGATAGTGAAGGCCTTGAACGCGGAGATGCCACCGTATTCCTCATCAAGGTCGCGGCCCTCGCGGTCCTTGCCCTTTGGTGTCTCGGTGACCGCCTTGAGCATTTCAGGCAGGAGTCGGATCTGCACAAAGATGGTGCGGAGGCCGAAGTAGATACCGGCTGCCAGGAGCAGCCAAGGAACGACGTTCCAGATGATGCCATTGAGCGAGTCGTTCACAAACGACGTTGCGGATTCCATGGCGGGAATCTTAATGGGTGATATGAGGAAACTCGCAACGACGATGTACGCTTCCCCACATTCGTGGGCGGGCAGTTAGCCGCGTTGGCACTGGGGGCAGTAGAAGCTGGAGCGCCCGCCCACCACCATCCGTTCGATGGGGGTCCCGCAACGGGCGCACGGTGCGCCCGCTTGCCCGTATGCGTTTAACGAGCGCGAGAAGTACCCCGAGGCGCCGTTGACGTTGACGTAGAGGGAATCGAAACTGGTGCCGCCCTGCTCGAGGGCGCGTGCCATCACGTCCCGCGCGTGGTCCAACAGCGCGATGGTGTCGCGTTGGCGCAGCGAGCGGGCGCTTTTCGACGGCCTCACGCCCGCCGCCCACATCGCCTCATCGGCATAAATCGACCCGATCCCGCTCACCACCTCTTGGTTGAGCAACACCGTCTTAATCGCCGAGCGCTTCGTGCGAATCAGGCGCGCCGTTGCGACCGCGTCAAAGTCGTCCTCGAACGGGTCCGGGGCGATGTGCGCGACTGGTTCGGGCACATCGCCGGAATACGGGGCGTACTGCCACAGCCCGAAGGTGCGCTGGTCCACGAAGTCCAGCTCGAGCGGTTCCCCTGCCCTTGCGCTATCGCGGCCGGAACCGCCAAGCAGGGCCCGAATGCGCAGGTGCGGGCTGTCAACGCTGCCCGGAGCGCCGACGAGCATCTGCCCGCTCATGCGGAGGTGGATGACAAGGGCGTCGGCGCAATCCAGCGTGAGCCACATGAACTTGCCGCGCCGCCCGGTGCCGGTAATGGTTGTTCCGGGCAGGACAGCTGCGAGGTCGTGGGTGTTCCCGCGGACCGCGCGGGGGTGCAGCACCTCGACCGCGGTGAACGTGCGGCCGACCACGTGGCGATCGAGCCCGCGGCGGACCACCTCCACCTCTGGCAGTTCGGGCACTTAGTGCTCCTTGGCGGTGCCCGCCACGGCCCCGGGGTGGTCGCGGAGGAACCGGACCGCGTTGCGCGCCGCTTCTTGCTCCGCCAGCTTCTTGCTCGGGCCGACACCGCGGCCACGGGACTCCTCGCCGACGAAGACGTCGGAAGTAAAGGTCTTGTCGTGGTCGGGGCCCACCGAGGTGGCGCGGTACTCCGCCAACGGGGCCTTCAGCTCTGCGAGGCGCTCCTGCAGTTCGGTCTTCCAGTCCTTGTGCTTGCCGGAGACGGTGGCGTGCTGCAGCTTGTCGTCGAACAACCGGAGCACGACGTCCCGTGCCGCGGTGAAGCCGTGCTGCCGGTAGATTGCGCCAAACAGGGCCTCGGTCGTATCGGCCAAGATCGAGTCCTTCTTCCGGCCGCCCGTGGCCTCTTCGCCTTTGCCCAACAGGATGTGCGGGCCCAGGTCAATCTCGCGGGCGATGTCCGCCAGCCCGTAGCGCGACACGATGGCCGCACGCATCGGAGACAGATCGGACTCCGGCCGTGACGGATAGAGCTCGAACAGTTTCGTGGCCACCGACAGCCCCAGCACGGCGTCGCCGAGGAACTCAAGGCGCTCGTTGTTTGGGAGGTGACCGTGCTCGTTGGCAAAGGAGCGGTGCGTCAGGGCGAGGCGCAGGTAATCGTCGTCAAGCTGCACGCCGATGCGCTCGAGCAGCGGCGAGTGGTCCACTGCGGCGAAGGCTTGCGCAAGGGCTTCCTCGCCGGAGAGTTTGTGTTTGCGGGAACGGCTCACAGGAACTTCTCCAAACCGGCCCAACGCGGGTCGACCAGGTTGTTTTCCTCCCCTGACACGCCGTCCGGGTCGGGGACCTCGGTGTCGCCGTCGCACTCTGGCTCGCAAACCGGGTTGAACGGTAGGGTCAGGCCCGCCTCGTCCACAAACGCCTGCTCAAGGTCAACCGTTTCGTCCTCAATCCGGCGGATCTCATCGCCCGAGCCCTGGTCCTCCTCGGCCTCAGCATCGCCGACGATGAAGCCGTCGTCGCCTTCAAACACCTGCGAGATCTGCAGTGTCTTCGTGGGCGTCAGCGTCTTCAAGCAGCGGACGCACTCGCCCTTGAACTGAGCGGTCAGGCTGGCGTCCACGAGCACGCCCGAGCCGAGCGGGGTGATGGTCGCATCCACTTCCACTTCCTGGCCCTCCGGGAGGGCAATCATCTCCGGCCCCACCCTCGACGGGCTCGGGCCGGACAGGTGGACGGTGACTGGCATTCCGTCGCCGTGGAGTGCGTCGGCGACATCAACAATGAAAGGATTCTTAGCCATAACAGCCAGTATCCTACTCACGGTTTCCGCGGTCAGCTCGCTGGCTCCGGCCGCTGCGCGGGTAGCCGCGAGGCTCGTAATGGTCCGTCCTCACGTCTCCCCTGCTGTCACCGCGGTCGCGCGACGTACCGGCCGCACCGGCACCGCGGCGCAGCGCGGAACGGTCCGAGGACACAGTGCGCAGGACGGAGGACAGCGACTCCTCGAACTCCGCCAGCTTGGAGTCCACGTAGTCGTCGCACTCGCCGCGCAGTCGGGACGACTCGGAGTGCGCCTGTTCGACCAAGCGGTGCGCCTCCTCGTCGGCGCGGCGCATGACCTCGGACTCGGAGATGAGGTGCTCCTGCTGCGCAAGGCCCTCGTCGATGGAGCGCTGGTACTGCTGCTTCCCGTCCTCAACGAGGCGCTCGGCCTCGGTGTGGGCGCTGTCGAGCGCGTAGTCCGCTTCCTCCTGAGCGCGCGAGGTGATGCTCTCCGCGTCCTGCTCGGCACGGGCGACCAGCGAGGTGGCCTGCGCCTGCGCGTCGCTCAACATGGATTCGGACTGGGACTGTGCGTCCCCGAGGATGTGGTCTGCCTCCGCCTTCGCGTCGCCCACGAGCTGGTCCGCGCGGTTTTCGGCACCAATAAGGATCTCGTCCTGCTTATCCAGGACGTCCTGCGCATCATCGATCTCCTTGGGGAGGGACTCCCGGATGTCGTCGAGAAGCGTGAGCATCTCGTTGCGCGGAACCATGCAGTTGGCGGTCATTGGCACGCCGTATGCACCCTCAACAGTCTTGACAAGCTCGTCCAGTGCTTCAAATACGCGATACATAGCTCAATAGCCTACTGGAATCCGCCCCGCGCGAAGCGAAGGCGGAACCAGTGTCCAACAACAACTACAACGACTGCGGCGGTTAGATGACGCCCTGCGCCAGCATCGCGTCTGCGACCTTCTTAAAGCCCGCGATGTTCGCGCCGATGACGTAGTCGCCAGCGTGGTCGTACTCCTCCGCGGTGTTCGCCGTGACGTTGAAGATGCCAGACATGATCTGGTGCAGGCGGCCGTCGGTGTAGTCGAAGGTCCAGGAGTCACGCGACGCGTTCTGCTGCATCTCCAGCGCCGAGGTCGCCACGCCGCCGGCGTTGGCGGCCTTGCCCGGGCCGAAGGAGAGCTTCTTTGCGCGGAAGACCTCCACTGCCTCTGCGGTGGACGGCATGTTTGCGCCCTCCGCTACGTACTTCACGCCGTTGGAGATGAGCTTCTTCGCGTGCTCACCGTCCAGCTCGTTCTGGGTGGCGCACGGCAGGGCGACATCCGCCTTGAGGTCCCAGATGGAGCCGTCCTCGTGGTAGGTCGCGCCCTCCGTCTCCTTTGCGTAGTCACTGATGCGTGCGCGGCGGACCTCCTTGACGTCACGCAGCAGCTCAACGTCGACGCCGTTCGGGGTCTCGACCCAGCCGGAGGAGTCGGACATGCCGACGACCGTGGCGCCGAGCTCCTGCGCCTTCTGCGCTGCATAGATGGCCACGTTGCCGGAACCGGAGACGATGACCTTCGCGCCGTCGAGGGACTCGCCCTTTGCCTTCATCATCTCCTGCGTGAAGTACACGCAGCCGTAACCGGTTGCCTCGGTGCGGACGAGGGAGCCGCCCCAGGTCAGACCCTTCCCTGTCAGGACACCAGACTCGTGCTGGTTTGCCAGGCGGCGGTATTGGCCGAAGAGGAATCCGATCTCGCGGCCGCCCACGCCAATGTCGCCGGCGGGGACGTCGCGGTACTCGCCGATGTGGCGCCACAGCTCAGTCATAAAGGACTGGCAGAAGCGCATGACCTCGCCCTCGGACTTGCCCTTCGGGTCGAAGTCGGAGCCGCCCTTGCCGCCGCCGATGGGAAGGCCGGTCAGAGAGTTCTTGAAGATCTGCTCGAAGCCAAGGAACTTGATGATGCCCAGGTTCACGGACGGGTGGAAGCGCAGGCCGCCCTTGTAGGGGCCAAGCGCCGAGTTGAACTGGACGCGGAAGCCGCGGTTGACGCGGATCTCGTTATTGTCATCCATCCAGGGGACGCGGAAGATGATCTGGCGCTCCGGCTCGCACAGACGCTCAATGAGCCCGTAGTCCGCGTAGTGCGGGTCCTTGCCCAGGACGATCTTCAGGGAGTCGAGCACTTCGGCGACGGCCTGGTGGAATTCCGGCTCACCGGCGTTGCGCTGGAGCAGCTTGTCGTAGTAGCCAGCGACCTCTTGTTCGATCGAGCTCATGAGCTTTCCTTTCAATACCTGTTAGGCAGTAGGTTTCAGGATCGCGGTTCAGCCTACAGTAGGTTTCGGTCTCGCGATAGAAAACTGCCGAATTTTCATTCTTGGCAGCCAGCTACAATGCCCTCAACATCCCAGCACGCACGGAAAAAGGGGAAATTATGAGCTTGATCACAAATGACGTCGACGGTGTTGAAGCGCCCTCCGCGCGCATCGTTATTGCACCAGACTCGTTCAAGGGCACCGCCACTGCGGAACAAGCCGCACAGTGGCTCGGCGAAGGCGTCCGCAGCGTCATCCGCGACGCCGACATCACCCTCGCCCCCATGGCAGACGGCGGCGAGGGCACCTCCTCCCTGTTCACTGGTGAGCGCATCACCCTCCCCACCACGGACGCCGCCGGGCGTCTCACCGAGGCGACCTACACCTACGACGCGACCACCGAGACCGCCTACATCGACGTCGCCGCCGCCTCCGGCCTCCCCGCCGTCGCCGACCACCCCGTACCGCTCACCGGCGACACCTACGGCACCGGCGTGCTCATCGCGGATGCGGAAACGCGCGGCGCGAAGCGTATCGTCCTGGGCCTCGGCGGCACCGCCACGATAGACGGCGGCACCGGTATCCTCGTCGCGCTCGGTGCGAACCCCATCGACCAGGCCGGCTACCAGCTCAAGCCGGGCGGTGGCGCCCTCACGCAGCTCGCCGACCTGGACACCGCCAAAGTCAATGTCCCCGCCGGTGCGCTCGAGTGGCTGTTGCTTACCGACGTCACCTCGCCGGCCACCGGCCCCTCCGGTGCAGCCGCAGTGTTCGGCCCGCAGAAGGGCGCGTCTGCCGAGGACGTCGAACTTCTCGACGCGGGCCTGACCCGCCTGTGCGAAGTGGCCGGGATCGACCCCGCCACGCCGGGGATGGGCGCCGCGGGCGGCCTGGGCATCGGCATCACGTGGCTTTCCACGCTGCTGCACGGCGACGCCAGCCACGTCCACATCACGCCCGGCGCGCGAGCCGTCGCCGACGCGAACGGCGTAGCGGACCTGATCGGAGCTGCCTCCCTTGTGATCACCGGAGAGGGCCGCTTCGACTCGCAGACCGCGAGCGGCAAGGTCGTCGGCGCGATCTGTGAGATGGCTCGCGAGGCAGGAGCAGGCTCCCCCACCGTCGCAGTGGCGGCGGGAAGCTTTGAGGGCGAGCCCGACGGGGGCGTGCTGGCTGTGCAGCTGGAGGATATTGCCGATATCCGCGAGCAGCTCGTCCGCGCGGGCGCGCAGATCGCGGTCGCGTACCTCAACGACGGCGCTACTGGCGCCGAGTAGCCGAGGCATCAGCGAGGGGGCGGCGAAGGGTCAGCGCAGGATCGTGACCATCCACGGGAAGAGCGCGGGCACCTCGAAGCGGTCCTGCTGCTCAAGCGCGACCGGGTCGCGCGGCAGGTCCGCCTTCGGGGTAAGGATGCGCGAGAGGCCCATGGCCAGGCGGTTGTAGCTGTCCACGCCCTCGGCGCTGATGAGGTACCGGTGCACCTCGGCCCCGTCGGCGGCGGGGTCGGTGCCGCGCTCTTCTTCGTAGGCGCGCGTGAAAACGGCGAGCACGGGGGCGTCGAGAAGCACTGGGCCCTGGGCCTCGAGCGAGGCGGCGCTGAGCTTGCCGCGACGAACGAGAATGTCCAGCGCGCGCTGGAACGCATCGCCGATTTCGCCAGCGTGGGCGGACGGGACAAGGACATCGAACTGGATGTGAGGCATGCGACAAGCCTAACCAAGGGGTTACGCTGGGTCGCATGAGCTTTCCGCTGCCCTTGCACCGCGACGCACTGTCCACCATGGCCGACGGGACGATCAAGCAGGTCAACCCGTTTTCCGGTACTCAAGTGTGGACCGTGCCGGGGCGCGGGAACCGGCCGCTATCCACACCCGCGGCCGACCCGAAGCCGCTCTCCGGGGACGACTTCACCCACGCGTGCAACTTCTGCGAGGCGAAGCAACTGGCCACGCCACCGGAGAAGTCCCGGATGGTGCGCAACGGCGAGGAGTGGCGCATCCTGCGTAACCAAATGCCGCACGAGCTGGAGCAAACACGTGCCGAATTCAGGCGCGTACCCAACCTCTTCGAAATCGTCTCCTACCAGTACTGGAAGGAGAACTACGGCTACGAGATCACCGAGGCCCAGCGCTCGCGTATGGATGGCTACCTGGCAGACCACGAGGGCCGCGAGCACATCTACAACATTGTCCGCACGCGGCTGAAGGCCTCCGGGCACCAGGGCGAGCCGGACGAGGCGACACTCATGTCATACGTGCCCGCGTATTTTGCGGGCGGGCATGACGTGATCATCGGGCGCAGGCACTACGTTGACGGCGCGGAGAATGACTCACAGCTCGCTGGCTCGGGCACGCTCACGCCGGAGGAACACTTCGGCTTCATCACCTTCACCATCGACGCGCTCGCGGACCTGCTCGACCAGAACCGCTACGCGCCGTACGTGGTGGTGTTTCAAAACTGGCTTGCCCCCGCGGGCGCGTCGTTCAATCACCTGCACAAGCAGCTGGTGGCTATCGACGAGCGCGGGGTCCAAGCCGAGCTGGAGATCAGCAAGTTGCGCCAGAACGTGAACATGTACAACGAGTGGGGCGCGAACTACGCCAGCTACCACAACCTCGTCATCGCGGAGAACGAGCACGCCATTGTGCTCGTCGGCATCGGGCACCGCTACCCCACCGTGAGCGTCTACTCCAAGTCCCCGACTTGCGAGCCGTGGAAGCAGACCCCGGACGAGGTCCGCGGCATGTCCAACCTGCTGCACGCGGTCCACGCAGCGACGGGACCGGAGGTGTCGACGAACGAGGAGTGGCACTACAAGCCGGTGGACCTGGACCTGCCTATGCCGTGGCGGATCAACATCAAGTGGCGTATCTCCACGCTCGCGGGGTTCGAGGGCGGTACGAAGATCTACGTCAACACGCTCTCCCCGTTTGATATTCGCGACCGTGTGGTGACCAACATGTACCGGCTGCGCGAGGAAGGCGCGATCGACCCGGGCATCCGGATTGCGACGGAGTGCGCACCGGCGCGCAACGCGCTGCGCTACAACCCCGCGGTTGGGTGAACGCGGGGCGCACGCGATCGCTCGAGCGCCGCGCAAGGTGGTAAACAGGTAAATACACCCAAACCATCGAGCGTGTGGGTTGACCACACGGAGGAGCAACCTTGAGCGACACGAGCAATATCGCGTCCATAATTGAATCCTACGAGATCGATCCGGCCTGGCAGCGCAGGCTCTACGAGCTGCTGCACGCCAACCCGGAACTCTCGCTGCAGGAGGAGGAAACGCACCAACGCCTCCTGTTGGAACTGAGCTTCCTTGACTGCGAGGTCATCGCGCCGATTGGCAAGTACGGCATCTGCGCTATCTTCCGCAACGGCGAGGGCAGCACGGTCTTGCACCGTGCGGACTTCGACGGCCTGCCCGTGACCGAGCAGACCGGCGTCCCCTACGCGTCGCACAAGCGCGTCACCACGAAGGACGGCGAAGTAGTAGGGACCATGCACGCCTGCGGCCACGACATTCATACCGCCGCACTGATGGGCATGTGCCACTTCCTGGACAACACGCGCGACAAGTGGTCGGGCACGTTTATCGCCCTGTTCCAGCCTGGTGAGGAGATCGGCGCAGGCGCAGAAGCGATGGTGGACGATGGATTGGTGGACCGTATCCCCTTCCCCGAAGTCTGCTTCGGCCAGCACGTCATGCCCGGGCGCGCGGGGCAGGTCATGTCCAAGTCCGGCCCCCAGTTTGCTGCCTGCGACTCCATCCGCATCCGCATCCCCGGCCGCAGCGCGCACGGCTCGATGCCGCACAACTCCATCGACCCCACATACACTGCCGCGATGATCATCTCTCGCATGCAGGCACTGGTGGGCCGCGAGGTGGATCCGAACGACTTCGCCGTGGTCACCGTGGCCAGCATGCACGCGGGAACGACCAACAACATTATCCCGGGCCACGCGGAACTGGTGTTGAACTGCCGCTTCTACAGCGAGCGCACCAAGGCCCGCATCTACGCCTCGATCGAGCGCGTCGTCCACGCCGAGGTGCTCGCCTCCGGCTCCACCGAGGCGCCCACGATCGAGTACTTCGCGCACGGCGAGCTGATGAGCAACGACGCGGTGGTGTACAACAAGGTCCGCGCCACGTTTAATGATGTCTTTGGCACCGATTCCGTCAACGCCGCGCGCAAGACCGTTTCCGAGGACTTCCCGGTGCTGCCGCAGGCCTTCGGCGTGCCGTACTTCTTCTGGCTCATCGGCTGCACCCCGCGCGAGCAGTGGGACAAGGCCGTCGCGGCGGACCGCGTGGAACAAGACGTACCGGTCAACCACATGTCCACGTTCCTCCCCGAATACGAGCCAACGATCAAGGCGGCAACCAACGCCGGTTTGGCCGCGGTGCTGACCTATCTGGCCACTGATGCGCCCGCGAAGAGCCGGTAGGCTCGGGCAACGTAAACTCATTTTGCAAAATTCCTGGAAGGCAGAGCATGAATAACCCCGCACACGCCCCGTCGCTCGAGGCCGCGCTCGGCGGCCACGTCCGCGCGTTTTCCGGTAGCACGCCGGAAAACGCCACGAACAAGAAGTTCTGGACCGGCTTGTCCTCCGCCGTGATGGAGCAGCTGGCGGACAACTGGAATGCCACCCGTTCCAAGTACGCCGCGGGCCGCCAGGCCGCATACTTTTCCGCCGAGTTCCTGCAGGGCCGCGCACTGCTCAACAACCTGACCAACCTGGGTCTGGTCGACGAGGCACAGCGCGTGGCGCGTGAGTACGGCCACGAGCTGTCGGACGTGCTCGAGGCTGAGCACGACGCGGCACTGGGCAACGGCGGCCTTGGCCGCCTCGCCGCCTGCTTCCTCGACTCTGCAGTCACCCAGGACTACCCGCTGACCGGCTACGGCCTGCTCTACCGCTACGGTCTGTTCCGCCAGGAGTTCGTCGACGGGTTCCAGAAGGAGCACCCGGACGCTTGGAAGGAGTCCTTCTACCCGTTCATCGTGCGACGCGGCTCGGAGCAGCGCATCATCAAGTTTGATGACATGCACGTGCGCGCCATCCCGTTCGACATGCCGATCACCGGATACGGCACCGACAACGTGGGCACCCTGCGTCTGTGGGACGCGTCGCCGATGCACGAGTTCGACTACGACGCCTTCAACCACCAGCGTTTCACCGACGCGATCATGGAGCGCGAAGCGGTCCACGACATCACCCGCGTGCTCTACCCCAACGACTCCAGCTACGCGGGCAAGGTGCTGCGCGTGCGTCAGCAGTACTTCTTCGTCTCCGCGTCCCTGCAGGAGCTGGTAGACAACTACGTCGAGCACCACGGCGAGGACCTCAGCGAGTTCCACAAGTACAACTCCATCCAGCTCAATGACACCCACCCGGTCCTAGGCATCCCCGAGCTGATGCGCTTGCTTATGGACGAGCACGGCATGGGCTGGGAGGACGCCTGGGAGGTCACCTCCAACACCTTCGCCTACACCAACCACACCGTGCTGCAGGAAGCGCTGGAGACCTGGGAAGAGTCCATCTTCAAGCAGCTGTTCTGGCGCATCTGGGAAATCGTGCAGGAGATTGACCGTCGCTACCGCATCGACATGGAACAGCGCGGCATCGGCCCGGAGGAAGCGCACCACTACTCCCCCGTGCACGACGGTTCCATCCACATGGCCTGGATCGCCTGCTACGCGTCGTATTCCGTCAACGGCGTGGCCGCGCTGCACACCGAGATTCTCAAGCGTGACACGCTCGCCTACTGGTACGGCATGAACCCGGAGCAGTTCAACAACAAGACCAACGGTGTGACCCCGCGCCGCTGGCTGCGCATGTGCAACCCGCGCCTGTCCGCGCTGCTGGACCGCCTTGCGGGCAGCGACGCCTGGGTGACCGACCTGTCCAAGCTGCAGGAACTGAGCCGCTACGCCGACGACCCGGCCGTGCTCAAGGAGCTGCGCGAGATCAAGGCCGACAACAAGCGCGACTTCGCCGAGTGGATCGCGGAGCGCCAGGGCGCGGAGATCGACCCGGACTCCGTCTTTGATACCCAGATCAAGCGCCTCCACGAGTACAAGCGCCAGCTGATGAACGCGCTGTACATCCTGGACCTGTACTTCCGCATCACGCAGGACGGCGAGCGTGACATCCCGAAGCGCACCTTCATCTTCGGCGCCAAGGCGGCTCCGGGCTACACCATGGCCAAGGGCATTATCAAGCTCATCAACACCATTGCCGAGCTGGTGAACAATGACCCGGAGGCCTCGAAGTACATCACGGTCGTGTTCGTGGAGAACTACAACGTCTCCCCCGCCGAGCACATCATCCCGGCGACCGACGTGTCCGAGCAGATTTCCACGGCCGGCAAGGAGGCCTCGGGCACCTCGAACATGAAGTTCATGATGAATGGCGCGCTGACCCTGGGCACCATGGACGGCGCCAACGTGGAGATTGCCGAGGCAGTGGGCGAGGAGAACGCCTACATCTTCGGCGCCCGCGAGGAGCAGCTTCCCGAGCTGAAGCGCAACTACGACCCGAAGCAGGTCGCTGCCGACACCCCGGGGTTGATGCGCGTGCTCGATGCGCTTGTCGACGGCACCCTGGACGACAACGGCAGCGGAGCCTTCCACGACATTCGCACCTCCCTGCTCGACGGCTTCGGCTTCGACGACCCGGACGTCTACTACACGCTCGGCGACTTCGCGGACTACCGCGACACCCGCGACCGCATGGCCGCCGAGTACTACGCAAACCCGGATCACTGGGCGAAGATGTGCTGGATCAACATCTGCGCGTCCGGCCGCTTCTCCTCCGACCGCACCATCCGCGACTACGCGGAGGAAGTCTGGAAGATCGAGCCGACCCCGGTCAACGCGGAGCACAACGCGTCCACCGCAAACTAGGAGGCGTACACCCCAGCGGTAAGATCATCCGCACCATGATCTTGCTGCTGGACAACCGCGATTCCTACACCTACAACCTCGCCCACCTCGTGGCGAAGGTGGCCGGCAGCGAACCCCTGGTGGTCCGCTGCGACGCCCCAGAGGCACCGGAACTCCCCGCGCGCATCCGCGCCGGGGAGTTCTCCCATATCATCATCTCCCCCGGGCCCGGCACCCCGGAGAGCGACGAGGATTTCGGGGCCTCCCGGCGCGCCATCGAGGCCGCAGCGGAGGCCAAACTTCCGCTGCTCGGGGTGTGCCTCGGACACCAGGGACTCGGGCTCCTCGCCGGTGCACCGATCCACCGCGCCGCACCGCAGCACGGCATGCTGTCCACCCTCACCCATTCCGGCGAGGGCATCTTCGCGGGCCTCCCGCAGGGCATGCACGTGGTGCGCTACCACTCGCTGTGCGTCGTTGATCCCGCAGCCAGCAACCCGCGTTTGAAAGTCCACGCCCGCGCCGAGGACGGCACGGTCCAAGCGCTCAAGGTCGCGGGCCTGAATCACTGGGGTGTGCAATTCCACCCCGAGTCGATCCTCACCGAGCACGGCGAGGCGCTCATGCGTAACTTCCTCGGCCTGCCCGGTCCGTGGCGCGTAGCGCACACACGGCTCGAGGGCGCGCTCGACACCGAGGCGCTCTTCCGCGCGCTGCGCTCCACCCTGCCCGCGACGGAGGCGTTTTGGCTCGACTCCGCTACCGGCGACGGCACCACCATCATGGGCACTTCGGCCGGGAGTCTCGCTGCGGTGTTTGACGGTGCGGGGAGCGTCGATAAGCTTTCTGCCCAGCTGCAACGCGGGGCAGTCGGGCCCATCCCTGGCGGGCTCGTGGGCTACTGCGCCTACGCGCGCACACCCGGCGCGGGCTGGTGGCTGCGCCCGCACGCGTTTGTGGTCTACCACCACGACGGCGCCGTGGTGGAGTGCTGCGTGCTCGTCGACGAGCACGAGACACCCGAGACCGAACGCTTGATGCAGCAGCTTATCCACGCCGTCCGCACCGCCCAAGCGACCGCTACCCCGCGCCCGCACGAGGCGTGGCCAATCGATCTTGGGACCGGTGCGTGGCGGATGGACAAAGACACGTACCTCGGGTGCATCGGGGACATCAAGGAGGCGCTCGCACGCGGCGACTCTTACGAGGTCTGCCTCACCGACACGTGGGAAACCACAATCACCGGGAGCGGTCTCGACGCGTACTGCCGGCTGCGCCGCGCCAACCCCGCGCCGTACGCTGCGTACCTGGACACGGGCACGGAGGAGATCCTCTGTTCCTCTCCCGAGCGGTTCCTCCGCGTCCGCGGGGGCATCGTGTCCTCCAAGCCGATCAAGGGCACGATCGCACGCGAGGAAGACCCGGCATTCCTGCGACAGGACGCGAAGACGCGGGCGGAAAACCTCATGATCGTGGACCTGCTGCGCAACGACCTGTCCCGGGTGTGCGAGCCCGGGTCGGTCGAGGTACCCAGCCTGATGGCCGTGGAGACGTACGCGACGGTCCACCAGTTGGTCTCTACGGTGACGGGGCGGCTGCGCCCCGGCGTCACCGCGGCGGAGCTATTGCGGGCCACGTTCCCCGGGGGATCGATGACGGGCGCGCCGAAGGAGCGCACCCTAGAGATCATCGACAGCCTGGAGGCCGGCGAGCGCGGCATCTATTCCGGCACGATCGGGTACTTTGCGTTCGACGGGACGGCGGACCTGAACATTGTGATCCGCACCGCGGTCAAGCGTGGCGAGCAGCTCACTGTGGGCGCCGGAGGGGCAATCGTCTGGGATTCTGATCCCGTGGCAGAGTGGGATGAAAAGCAGTTGAAGGCCGATGCAGTAGTGGAGGCGTTGCAGTGTCCGAAAAGTTCGCGGAGTTCCCGTTAACGGAATACGTCTGGGAGGACGGTTTCCGCCCTCGCCGCTGGCAACCCGGCTCCTACGTGGACAGGTACACCGTCGCTGATTCGTGGCGCCATTCTCGTGGCCGTACGAACCGCCTTGACCTCCACCTCGACCGATTCGAGGAGACCGCGGGACCGCTCCCGGAAGGGTTCGTGGAGGAGATGGTCGCCATGGCCTCCGAGGGCGAGCTGTTCCCCCGCATCGCCTTGTACAAGGGTGAACTCATTTTGCAGCTCCGGTTCGCGCCGCTGCCCCGCGACACCACGAGTCTCACCTACGCAGCCGCGCCGGACCCGCGGAAGCACCCGCTAGTGAAGGGCCCCGACTTCATCCCGCTTCGCTTGCACCGGCGCGAGTACATGGATACACAAACCGATGACATCGCTATCACCGACAGCTCCGGCGCGATGGTTGAAGCGTCAAACGGCGCACTCGTCGCGTGGGACGGTGAAACGCTTGTCACCCCAGAGGGTGTCTACCTCCCCAGCATCACGCTGCGGCAGGTGACGGAGCGCGCCCGCTGGTTGGGCGTTCCCGTGCGGAGGGAGGCGCTCACCGTGGAGTCGTGCTGCGACCGCCCGCTGTGGTACCTCAATTCACTCCACGGGATTAGCCCGGTGAGCGAGATCCGGACAGCGCAGGGCACGATCATCCCGCCCGCGCACGCGGCGACTGAGCAATGGCGGGAGTGGTGGTGGTCCGGCTTTACGCCCGCGACCGCAGTGCTTCACCGGTAGGCGTATCCAGGCCTGCGAGCTTAGCGGGCGTTGCATCCGCGACGATTTGGCCGCCCTCGGCACCTGCGCCCGGCCCCATCTCCACGATGCGGTCCGCCTGGGCCATCATCGACAGATCGTGCTCGACCACCACGACGGTCTGCCCGGCGTCAACCAGCTTGTGCAGCTCCGCGTTGAGCAGTGCGATGTCGGCCGGGTGCAGGCCGGTAGTCGGCTCGTCCAGGATGTAAACCGTGTGGCCGCGGCGCGAGATGCGGGAGCGCTGCAGCTCGGTGGCGAGCTTAATGCGCTGGGCCTCGCCGCCGGAGAGCTCCGGCGCGCCCTGCCCCAGCCGCAAGTATCCAAGGCCGACGGCCTGGAGCGTTTCCACCGCGCGCAGGATCTTCGGCTCGTCGGCGAAGACCGTGGCGGCGTCGTCGACAGTCAGCTCCAGCACCTCTGCGATCGTGCGGCCCTCCCACTGGACCTCGAGCGTCTCGTCGTTGTAGCGGGCACCGCCGCAGTCCGGGCAGGTGGTGTACGAACCCGGCAAGAACACGAGCTCCACCTCGATCTTGCCAGCGCCGCCGCAGGTCGGGCACTGGCCTTGCTTCACGTTGTAGGAGAAGCGGGAGACGGTCCACTTGCGGTGCTTCGCCTCGTCGGTGGAGGCGTAGAGCTTGCGCACGTTGTCGAAGAGGCCGGTGTAGGTGGCCAGCGTGGAGCGCGGCGTGCGTCCGATCGGCTTCTGCGTAATCTGCACGACGCGGCTCACGCGCTCGAGGCCTTCCGCATTGTCGACGGACCACCCGCGCTCCTCGGCAGGGCTGTCCTCGTCGGTCACCATCGTCGCGTTGCGGCGCAGCAGCCCCGCGAGCACGGTGCTGATCAGCGTGGATTTGCCGGATCCGGAGACGCCAGCCACCGCGGTGAACTGGCCAAGGTGCAAGGTGAAGTCCAACGCGTCGATGCTGCGGGCGCGAACACCGGAGAGCACGAGGTCGCCGGCAGGCTCGGTCGGCTCCACCTTCAGCTCAAGTGTCCTATTGCGCAGGGCGCGCGCGGTGGGGGTGTCAGCGTCGTAGTCCGCAACCGGGCCAGAGTAGACCACGTCGCCGCCGCGCTGGCCGGCGAGCGGGCCGACGTCTACAAGCCAGTCGGCCTGCGCGACCAGGTCCATGTCGTGCTCGACCAGGAGGACGGAGTTGCCGGCGTCGATGAAGCGACGGCAGATGTCCAGCACCGCTCCCCGCTCGGCCGGGTGGAGGCCGGCGGACGGCTCGTCGAGCACGTACGCCACGCCGAACAGGCCGGAGCGCAGTTGCGCCGCCAGGCGGATACGCTGCAGCTCGCCGCCGGAAAGCGTTTGCGCCGGTCGGTCCAAGCTGAGGTGACCCAGCCCGAGCTCCAGGGCGGAGGTCAGCGAGGGCAGAATCTGCTTGAGCAGGAGCGCCTCTGCGGAGCTGGGGTCCTCCGGGTGCTGCTGCGCCAACAGCTCGTGGGCGCGGTCGAGCGGGAGGGCGCCGAGCTCGTCGATAGGCAACCCTGCGTAGGTGACCTCGAGGGCGCGCTGGTTCAGTCGGCGGCCGTTGCAGGTTTCGCAAGTCCGCGACTCCATGAAGGACAGGGTGCGCTTGCGCAGCGAGTCGGACTGCGTCTCCGCGAGCGTCTTGCGCAGGTAGCTCGCCACCGAGCGCCAGGTGCCCTCGTAGTTGCGCTGGATCTGGTCCTTGCCGCGCAGGGGTTTGACGGTGACCACCGGGCGCTCGTCCGTAAACAGGATCCACTCGCGGTCCTCCTGTGGCAGGTCCTCCCACGGTGAGTCCAGGTCGTAACCGAGTGCCTGGAGGATGTCGTGGAAGTTCTTGCCCGCCCACGCGCCGGGCCACGCCTTGATCGCGCCGTCCTCAATGGACAGCGACGGGTCTGGGACCATCGTTGCCTCCGTCGGCTCGTGGACCACGCCCGTGCCGTGACAGGTGGGGCACATGCCTTCCGGCGTATTCGGGGAGAAAGAGTCGGAGTACAGGCCGTGCGGGTTGTCGCCCGCGCGGGAGTACAGGAGGCGGATGCTGTTGGACAGCGCGGAGATCGTGCCCACGGTCGAGCGCGTGCCGCCGGAGGTGGTGGACTGCTGCAGTGCGACGGTGGGCGGCAGGCCCTCGACCTGGCTCACTTGGGGGTCCACGGCGGATCCGATGAGGCGGCGCGCGAAGGGTGCGACTGACTCGAGGTAGCGGCGCTGGCCCTCGCCGTGGATGGTGCCGAATGCGAGCGAGGACTTGCCCGACCCGGACACGCCCGTGACGGCCACGAGCTTTCCCCGAGGCATGTCGACGTCGACATTGTTGAGGTTGTGCAGGTGGGCGTCGCGGACAGAGATACTAGACATGCTGCCACCATACGTCCGTCCCCGGAAACGCGACATCGCCCCCGGCTAAACGCACGTTTAGGTGCGTCAGCCGGGGGCGATGCGGCAGCAGTTCGCGCGGAAGTCTTAGCGCGGGCTGCGGGTATCCTCGCCCAGCTGGTGGACGTGGATGGTGTTGGTGTTGCCGGAGATTCCCGGCGGGGTACCAGCGACAACCACCATGGTGTCGCCTTCGTCGTAGCGGTCCATGCCCAGCAGGATCTCGTCGACGACCTCGATCATCTCGTCCGTGGAGTGGACGTCGCGGCAGAGGAAGGTCTCCGCGCCCCAGGACACGGCGAGCTGCGAGCGCACCTGCGGGTGCGGCGTGAACACCAGAATGGGCAGGTCCGGGCGCAGGCGGGCCACGCGGCGGGCGGTGTCGCCGGAGGTGGTGAAGGTGACAATCGCGCGGGCGTGCAGGTTCTGAGCAATGTCCTTGGCCGAGTACGCCACCACGCCGCGCTTGGTGCGCGGGACGTGCTGGAGCTTCGGCACCTCGCCGGTGCCCTCTGCGGAGCGGACGATGCGGCTCATGGTGCGGACCACGTTGTGTGGGTCGACGCCGACGGAGGTCTCGCCGGAGAGCATGACCGCATCCGCGCCGTCCAGCACGGCGTTTGCAACGTCGGAAGCCTCTGCACGGGTCGGGCGGGAGTTCTCAATCATGGAGTCCAGCATCTGGGTTGCCACGATGACCGGCTTCGCGTTCTCGCGGGCGATCTGGACCACGCGCTTCTGCACGGCCGGGACCTCCTCGAGCGGGATCTCCACGCCGAGGTCGCCACGGGCAACCATGACGGCGTCGAATGCGAGGATGATCGACTCAATGGCGTCAACCGCTTCCGGCTTCTCCAGCTTTGCAATCACCGGGACGCGGCGGCCGACCTCGTCCATGATCTCGTGGACCAGGTCGACGTCCGCCGGGGAGCGAACGAAGGACAGGGCGATCATGTCCACGCCCATGTTCAGGGCGAAGCGCAGGTCGGCCTTGTCCTTCTCGCTCAGGGCCGGCACGGAGATGTTCATACCGGGCAGCGACACACCCTTGTTGTTGGACACCGGGCCACCCTCTGTCACGCGGCACACGACGTCGTTGCCGTCGACCTCGACGCACACCAGGCCGACCTTGCCGTCGTCCACAAGCAGGCGGTCGCCCGGCTGCGCGTCGTTGGCCAGGCCCTTGTAGGTGGTAGAGACGCGGTCGTGCGTACCCTGCACATCATCGATCGTGATGCGGACGGTCTCGCCGGTCTCCCAGTAGGTCTTTTCGTCCTTGAAGCGGCCCAGGCGGATCTTCGGGCCCTGCAGGTCGGCCAGGATGCCGACGGCGTGACCGGTCTCGTCGGTCGCCTCGCGGACCCAGTCGTAGTTCTTCTGGTGATCAGGGTAATCACCGTGCGAGAAATTCAGGCGGGCGACGTCCATGCCGTCCTTGACCAGCCCGAGGATGCCCTCCTTGGAAGCCACAGCCGGACCCAGCGTACAAACGATCTTTGTTCTTCTATCCACGATCTCCAACCTATCTGGATGTTGACGAACTCTTCAGGGCGACGACCCCGCCTCAGCCTTCATGACCGGGGCGATTGCCGGGCCCTGCTTCCGGTTTCCAACGGTACTCCTTTTCGCCTTCCGATGACCGTTCGGACACAATCGGACATTCCGCCAAATCTTCCTGCGGTTCCCCACCGACCGGGCCAGACCCCCCGAGCGACCGCACCTGAGCTGCGGTTTCACGCCCCTTGGGCAAGCGTAGGAACAGGATAACCGCGATCAAAAACACAATTGCAGAAACCCAGGTGTTGACTCTCTGCCCGAAAATCATGGTCGCCTCGTCGCTTCGCATGAGCTCTACAAAGAAGCGACCGAACGTGTACCCCGCCACGTAGAGCCAGAACACGCGGCCGTGCCCGAGGCGGAACCGGCGGTCCGCCCACAGCAGCAGCGCGCAGACGAGCAGGTTCCAGACCAGCTCGTAGAGGAACGTCGGGTGCACACTGGTCAAGACCTCGCCGGTCGAATGCCCGGTCAGTGGCGCGAACTTCCCGGACTCGTCGACCCGGTAGTAGATGTCCAGCGCCCACGGCACATCCGTTTCCGCGCCGTAGAGCTCCTGGTTGAACCAGTTCCCCAGTCGTCCGATGCCCTGTGCGAGCACAACACCGGGCGCGAGGGCGTCGGCAAGCGGCGCAAACGGCACCTTGCGGTATCGCATGAGGGCCCACACCGCGAGCGTGCCGAGCGCGACCGCGCCCCAAATACCCAGGCCACCGGCGGTAATGTTGAGCGCCTGCAGAGGGTCCTTGCCGGGGCCGAAGTATTTCTCATGGTCCGTAATGACGTGGTAGAGACGGCCGCCGACGATACCCGCCGGGATCGCCACGATGGCCGCGTCCCACACCACGTCCGGGTCGCCGCCGCGCGCCTTGTAGCGCCGCACGCCGAGCCACATTGCCGCGAGGATGCCGGTGATGATGCACAGGGCGTAGGCGCGGATCGGCACCGGCCCGAGGTGCCACACGCCTTGCGGCGGCGACGGAATATTTGCCAAGTAAAAGGTTTCCACGACACATAGTGTGCCTGAGCGTGCCCCGAATCTCGAACAGGGCCTCGTGCTTATCGACGCTACCTCCGCGACGGGCAGGCCGGGTGCTGCCCAGCTGCCGCAAGCTTCCTGGTTGCCGCCAAGATGTCTCCCCCGTTCATGATCGCCTCGGCGGCCAGCACCGCGTCCGCCCCGCACGCGGCAGCCGCCATCAAGTCCTTCGCGGTCGCGACGCCGCCGAGGCTGATCTTGATCACCTCGCTGGGCAGACCCGGCGCGATTTCCGCAAACGCGTCGCGGTTGAGCGAGTTGGTCTCAAACGACCACGAGTTCACCGCGATGACGCTCGCCCCGGCCTGAAGCGCGCGGTCCGCTTCCTCTGGGGTGCGCACCTCCGCCATGACCACCATGCCGAGCGACTCCGCGCGATCCAGCAGCGCGGCGAGCCTCGCCTGCTCCAGGATCTCCACCTGGAGGGGAAGCACGTCCGCGCCGTAGCAGCGCGCCTCGTGGATCTGGTAGGGGTCAACGATCACGTCCCTGCACACCATGGGCAGCTCCACCGCTTCCCTGGCGGCCGCCATGTCCGCCAGGGAACCGTCGAAACGCAGGCGCTCCGTCTGGCACGCGATGAGGTGCGCCCCGCCCTGCTCGATGGCGTGCGCCACCTCCTCGATGGACTGGTAGGTGGCGGCGGTCGGTCCGAACACCGGAGAGTTGCGCTTAATCTCCGCAACCACCCCGCACCCGTGGCGCAGCAGCGCGGCTTTGGCGTCCCGAGTTGGCGCCATTGCGCGGGAGCGGGCCTTAATGTCCTGGAAGGAAACGACAGATTCGCGCTTGGCAACGTCGCGCAGGACGCTGGCGACAACGGTGTTGACCTTGTCGGGCGCGTCAGCCGTGTGCGGTGCCAACATGACTACCTCCAGGAGTCTTGACTGTTGTCCATAGAATAGACGGGTTGGCCGCTGCGCACGAAATCTCCCCTGGTTACTGGTCCCGTCGGCGCACGGAGTGCTCGGGGCGCGCCGGGTGCTCCGGGTGCTCCGGGCGCTCCGGCTGGCCCAACTGCTCAGTCGGATCGATGTCTGCGTCCAGCGCGTCCCACAGGACGCGACCCGAGTCCGGACGTGCTTCGAGGTCCTCATGGATCTTCTCGCGGCGCACCGTCTCCTGCTCGTACTTGTTCAGTTTCGCAGAGTCCTGTCCCGGCTTGGCCGCCAGCAGCACGCCGCCGACCACCGCAACGAGGCAACCGAGCAGCGCACCGATCGGCCCGAGCGGTGCCACCGTCGTGGCAGTAATGTCGGCCCATTCCGCAATCACAGCTCCTGATGACTGGGATTGTTGCGCGGTCTGCGCGGTGTCGGACCCCACGCTGAGCAGCGTGTGCACCCGCTCGGGGTCGATCGTGCCGAGCAGCGTCGTCGCCGGCGAAATCGCGCCGCCGACGCCCGCGAGCGCGCCAACGATGCCCACCGCGCGCCGACCCCAGCGCCGCAGGGCAACGCCTGCGATCATGCCGACGATGAGCAGCAACGCGACCGCCGTCGTCTCCGTGGACCACTCCGCCCCGCGGATGGCCACGCTGCCTCCGCCGGAGAGGTCGTCCTGGTAGTCCACCTGGATCCATTCCATGCGTGCGAAGGCCCACAGCGCAGCGCCGCCCACGCCGAGCGCGATCGCGCCCGCGCGGGACCAGCCCTTCGACGGTTGGCTCATGTTGTGCTCCTTAGTAGTCGTGCGCGTCAGAGTAGCTGGTCCGCGTCAAAGCAAGTGCGATCGCCCGTGTGGCAGGCCCCACCGGTCTGTTCCACCGTGACAAGGAGGGTATCGCCGTCGCAGTCCAGACGCACCTCCGTCACACGCTGCACGTTCCCGCTGGTCAGTCCCTTAATCCAGTAGTCTTGGCGGGAGCGCGAATAGTAGGTCCCGCGCCGCGTGGCCAGCGTGTAGGCCAGCGCGTGGTCATCCATCCACGCCATCATAAGCACCTCGCGGGTGTCCGCCGCCTGCACCACTGCCGGAACGAGCCCCGCATCGTTGCGCTTCAAGCGCTGCGCAATCTCCGGGTCGAGCGCATACTCGGCAGGATTATCGCTGTGCTGGGTGTCCACTTACCGGACCTCCTTGCCGGCATCCCGCAGCGCGTCCTTCACCGCGGCGATGGAGACCTCGCCAAAGTGGAAGATCGATGCGGCAAGCACCGCGTCGCCACCTGCATCGACCACGGGCGGGAAGTGCTCCGCTTTACCGGCGCCGCCGGAGGCGATCACCGGGATCGTCACGGACTCTCGCACCGCGCGCAGCAGGTCCAGGTCGAACCCCTCCTTCGTGCCGTCACCGTCCATGGAGTTCAAGAGGATTTCACCCACGCCCAGGTCCTGGCCGGTGCGGGCCCACTCCACGGCGTCGATACCTGCTGAGCGCGTGCCGCCGTGGGTGGTGACCTCGAACCCGGACGGCTGTTCCGCGCCGCCTTCGGGGACGCGCCGCGCATCGACGGACAGCACGATGCACTGGGCGCCGAACTCCTCGCTGAGTTCACGCAGCAGCGACGGGTTCGCGATGGCTGCGGTATTCACGCTCACCTTGTCCGCTCCCGCGCGGAGGAGCTCGCGCACGTCGTCAGCAGAGCGCACTCCCCCGCCGACGGTGAGGGGAATGAACACCTGCTCCGCGGTGCGGCGCACGACATCCAACATGGTGCCGCGGCCCTCCTTCGACGCGGAGACGTCGAGGAACGTCAGCTCGTCGGCGCCTGCCTCCCCGTACTTCTTGGCCAGTTCGACCGGATCGCCGGCGTCGCGGAGGTTGGCAAAGTTAACCCCCTTGACCACCCGGCCCTCGTCCACGTCGAGGCACGGGATCACACGAATTGCAACGGGCATGAGCGGGCACGTCCTTTCGGGCAGGGCTACAGGGCTACAGGGCTATCTACACAACGGACTTCATCGTACTCAGGGTCCGAGCGTGCGCCTCTGGGGTGCCGAGCAGGGCGCCGACGGAACGCATGTGCCAGGGCTTGCCCACGGCGTCGGTCACGCGCGCGCCGGCGCAGCGCGCTAGGCACACGCCCGCCGCGTTGTCCCAGATGTGCGGCGAGAAGCTCACGGCCGCCTGGTAGATGCCCTGCGCCACGAACGCCAGGTCCACCCCCACGGAGCCGGAAATGCGGGGGCGCAGCTCCGTCTCCGCGAGCGCCCCGACAAGTCCCAGGCGCATCCGGGCAGGGAACCGCTGCCGGTCGTCCGAGCCGACGGAGCCCACGCCAACCTGCCACGCGGACGCCGTCCGGCTGTTCACCGGTGGCAACGCATCCCCGTTGAGCATGACCGGGCCGCCCGCGACGGCGCTCAGCTGCATGTCCATCAGCGGGATGTCCGTCAGCGCGAGGACCGGCTCGCCGCGCACCACCAGCGAGACCAGAATCGCGCAGTTGGGGTTGCCGGTCGAGTAGTTCGACGTGCCGTCGATGGGGTCCACGACCCAGCACGCGTGCTCGTTGAGCTCCCCGCCCTGCTCCTCCCCAAAGACGGGCACGCCGGTTTCTGACTCGAGGCGGCGCCGCAGGAGCGCCTCGATGGCCAGGTCCGCTTCGGTGGCGAAGTCCCCCTTCCCCTTATCCAACGCCGGCGCCGCCCCGAGGTGCGCGGTGAAGAGCTCGCGAGCTTGTGCTACCACGTCGCGCGCGGCGTCCATGCACCCGGGAAGGTCGACGCCTGTCCCCGCCGCATCGGTGTTGGAATCGGGCTGGTGCAACTCGCTCACGTGCGGTGCCCCTTCTCCTTCGTCTCGCAATTAGTCCTGGGCCGCGGGCGTGGCGTGTGCCACCGCGTCGAGCGCTTCGGTCAGCGTGAACTTCCGCTCGTAGAGCGCCTTGCCAATGATGGCCGAGTCGATGCCTTCCTCCGCGTAGCTGGCCAGCTCCCGCACGTGGTCGAGTGTGGCGATACCACCGGAGGCGGTCACCGCAGCGTCGCTCGCCGCCGAGACCTCCCGCAGCAGTTCGATGTTCGGACCGGTCAGGGTGCCGTCCTTGCTGACGTCGGTAAGCACAACGCGCGCGCACCCCGCCGCATCGAAGTACTCCAGGACCTCCCAGAGATCGCCCCCGTCCGAGGTCCAGCCGTTGCCCTTCGTGCGCCACTCGCCGGCTTCCTCGCGCACCGCCAGATCCACCGCGATCTTGTCACCAAAACGCGCGATGACATCGGCCGCCCACTGCGGGTTCTCCAGCGCTGCGGTACCGATGTTCACGCGACGCGCACCGGTGGCCAGGGCGCGCTCAAGCGAAGCGTCGTCCCGAATCCCCCCGGTCAGCTCCACCTGCACATCAAGCTTGCCGACGATGTCCGCCATCATCTCGTGATTCGACCCCCGCCCAAAAGCGGCGTCCAGGTCAACGAAGTGGAGCCACTGCGCCCCCTGCTCCTGCCAGCGAAGGGCAGCCTCCAACGGGTCGCCGTAGCTCTTCTCCGTCCCGGCCTCGCCCTGCTCGAGGCGGACGGCCTGGCCATCAACAACGTCTACGGCGGGCAGCAGTGTGAAATCCATGCACACATGGTAGCAGCGCCGCCACGCGTTTAGCGCAGCGTGTTCACCCAGTTCTCCAGCAGCGCCAGGCCCGCGTCTCCGGACTTCTCCGGGTGGAACTGCGTGGCCCACAGCGGGCCGTTCTCCACCGCAGCCACGAACCGGCAGTCGCCGTGCGTTGCCCAGCTGACCTTGGGGTACGCGATGTAGTCGTCGGCGGACAGCGCGAAGTCGCGCACCCCGTAGGAGTGTACGAAGTAAAAGCGCGTCTGCGGGTCCAGGCCGGCGAACATCTCGCTGTTGTCCGCGATGTCGACGGTGTTCCAGCCCATGTGCGGCAGCACCGGCGCCTCGAGCTTCTCCACCACCCCGGGCCACTCGCCGAGGCCCTTGGTGTCCACGCCGTGCTCCACGCCACGGTCAAACAGCACCTGCAGGCCGACGCAGATCCCCAACACCGGGCGCGAACCCGCGAGGCGCTGGCCAATGACGCGGCCGCCGTTGACCCGGTTGATGCCGCGCATGCACGCGTCGAACGCGCCCACCCCAGGAACGAGCAGGCCGTCAGCCTCCACCGCCACGTGCGGGTCTTGTGTGACGGTCACCTGCGCGCCGACGTGCTCGAGGGCGCGCTGCGCGGAGCGGATGTTGCCCGCCCCGTAGTCAAGCAGGGCGACGCTGGGGGCACTGCGCGGCGTTGTCGCGTGGTCCGGGCGCTCAGGGGTGGAGTTCATGGTGGCTCATCTTACCGGTCGCGGCGTCGGTAGCGTCGCGGTGCCTGCACCGATTGGAGCCGGGCGGCGAGGTTGTTCACCTCAACCACGCGGTGGCGGCCCAGCTGGCGGTCCAGCAACGTCACCACCAGGCCGATCATGATGACCGCCGCGGAAATACCGAACATGGGCGAAAACGCCATCGTGGTCAGCAGCATGCCGTAGAAGGTTGAGCCGAGCCCGGTGCCGCCGTCGTAGGCCACGTTCCAAATCGCCGCGGCTTCTGAGGTCTTGGACCGGGGCAGCCGGTAGAACATCATTGTCAGCGCCTCGTTCTGGACGGCGCCGAAGCCGAGTCCGTACAGCAGCGCCGCGAGCACCATCCACCACACGGACAGCTGGAACACCAGGATCGCGGCGATGAGGAGGACGCCGAGGGCGGCGGTGATCTGGAAACGAATCATCACGGTACCCGGATAGCCCACGCGGTCCATGACGCGGCCCGCGTAGTAGCGCGAGAGCATGGAGGCGAAGTTCATGAACCCGAGCATGAGCCCGCCCAGGGTTGCGCCGGCGACGGGGTCGAGCTCGCGCATCGACGCCGGCAGGAAGTTCGTAATCGCACCGTATGCGGTGGTGACGAACATGAGCGCGAGCGCAGGGACGAGCACCAACCGCCAGATCGGCACGTAAATGTGGTCCGTCTCCGACGTTTCCTTCTCCGGCGGCGGGATGGGCGGGATGCCTTGGCAGGCCACGAGCGCGAGCAAGCCGACGCCGCCCGCGATCAGGTAGACAGCGTCGTACCCGATGCGCTGGACCAGGGCCATGCCAGTGGGCAGCGCGATCATCTGTGCCAGGCCAATCATGATGCCCACCACGCCGGTCGCGCGGCCCAGCAGGCTGATGGGTACCAGCTCCGCGACGATCGCCGCCTCCGCCACCGTCAGCGCACCGAATCCCACGCCGCGGATCGCGGAAATGGTGAGCACCTCGGGCGCCCCCATCCCGAGGAGGTACCCCACCGCGGGGAAGCCCAGGAGGAACGCGGAAACCGACATCACAGTGGTGTAGCCAAACTTTCGTAGCAGCCGCGGAGTAAATACCTGTGTGGTGACGGTAAAGAGCATGAACACACCGGTCGTGGTGCCGGCGAGTGTCTCGCCCCCGCCAGCGTCAAGGACGGCAGTGGGAACGACGGGCAGGAGCAGGGCCCACGCGCCGAACGCGCACGCCATGGCTACGAAGACCGCTTTGAGACCGCGTGCCTGCCACACGCTTGTTAGGGAATTGATCTCTTCCGTAGTCACAGGACGACGGGAAAAGAAGGACACCTCACACCACCTTTGCCATGTTGAATAGCGCGAACACGAATGCCAGCGCAGCGAGTAGAGCTAATACAATTGTGACGGCCTTTGAGCCGTGTTGATACGCCGACCACACTCCCCCGGCGAGCAGCCCGGCAAGCAGGAAAAGGACGACAACCCACATTCCGGCAGCGACGTTAAACACCTACAGCGCCCCCTTCGTCGACGGTACCCCCGAGATACGGGGGTCGCGTTCCACCGCCTGGCGCAGGCTGCGGGCCACCGCCTTGTACTCCGCCTCCGTGATGTGGTGCGGGTCGCGCCCGTAGCGCACGTTGAGGTGGAGCGTGAGGCGCGCGTTGTACGCCAGCGTCTCGAAGAAGTGGCGGTTGATCACGGTGGCGTAGTGCCCGCCGATGACCTGCCAGTCCATGTGCTCGGGCTCGCCGTGCATGACAAAGTAGGGCCGCCCGGAAAAGTCGACGACGCCTTCCACCAGGGTCTCGTCCATGGGCAGCAGCATCGATCCGAACCGGCGGATGCCGCGCTTGTCACCGATGGCGTCGATAAGCGCCCAGCCCAGCGTGATGGCGGTGTCCTCGACGGTGTGGTGGGCGTCGATGTGCGTATCGCCCTGGGCACGCACGGAGAGGTCGAACGCACCGTGGGTGCCAAACGCGGTGAGCATGTGGTCAAAAAACGGCAGGCCGGTGTCAACCTCGACCTGGCCCGTGCCGTCAAGGTTGATCTGCACCGTAATGTCGGACTCGCTGGTCGTGCGGGTCGCGGTGCCGATGCGCTGCGCGGCTGGCGCCGGAGACTCAGCCATGGGAAACCTCCTTCGCTGCGGTGAGAAATGCGTCGTTTTCGTGCGGTAGGCCGATGGTCGCGCGGAGGTGGCCGGCCACCCCGACGTCGCGAATCAGCACGCCGCGATCGAGGAACTCCTGCCACGCGGCGGGCGCGTTGGCAAACGGCCCGAAGAAGACGAAGTTCGACTCGCTCGGCACGACATCGTAGCCCATCTCCTCCAGCGCCGCCTGGACTCGGTCGCGCTCCTGCGCGAGCTTCTCCACGGTTTCCAGGGTCTGCCCCGCGAACCGAAGCGCCACGCGCGCGGCTGCCTGCGCAAGCACCGAGAGGTGGTACGGCAGCCGCACGAGCATCACTGCCTGGATAAACGCCGGCGCCGCAACGAAGTAGCCGAGCCGCCCGCCCGCAAAATCGAAGGCCTTGGACATGGTCCGCGACACCACGAGCTTCTCCGGGTACCGCTCCAGCAGCGTCACCGCCGAAGCGCTCGGCGAGAACTCGGCGTACGCCTCGTCCACGATCACGATGCCCGGCGCGGCCTGGATGAGCCGCTCGATGTCGTCCAGGGTCGTTACGTCGCCAGTCGGGTTGTTCGGCGTGGTGATAAAGATGACGTCGGGCGCATGCTTATCGACGCCCACCAGCGCCGCCTCAAGATCAATCCGGAAGTCCTCACCGCGCGGGACCGCGATGAACTCCGTTTGCGTGCCCGCAGACAGAATCGGGTGCATGGAGTAGCTGGGGATAAACCCCATCGCGCTGCGGCCGGGGCCGGCGAAGGCCTGCAGCAGCTGCTGGAGGATTTCGTTCGAGCCGTTGGCCGCCCAGACGTTGTCGCGGGTGACGCGGACGCCGGTCTGTCCGCTGATGTAGGCGGCGAGGTCGTCGCGAAGCGCGAGCGCGTCGCGGTCCGGGTAGCGGTTGAGGTTGCCGGCGACGGCGGCAACTTCCTGCATAAGGGCGTCGATAAGCTCCTGCGATGGCGGGTACGGGTTCTCATTGGTATTCAGCGCGACCGGGACCTTGAGCTGCGGCGCGCCGTACGCGGACTTGCCGCGCAGTTCCTCCCGCAGCGGCAGTCCGGCGAGCTCGGTGGACGCGGCGAGTGTGCCGTCTTGAAACTGCATGGTTAGCGGCCTCCTTCGAGTCGAGCGCGGATGGACTCGCCGTGGGCGGGCAGGTGCTCCTCGGCAGCCAGGGTGATGATCGCCTGGCCGATCTCCGCCAGCGCGGCCTGGTCGTACTCGATGAGGTTGACCGGCTTGAGAAAAGTGTGGGTGGACAGGCCTGCGGAGAAGCGCGCGGTGCCGGACGTGGGCAGGACGTGGTTGGATCCGGCAGCGTAGTCGCCAAGCGGCACCGGCGAGTACGGGCCGACGAAAATCGCGCCGGCGTTGGTCACGCGCTCCGCGAGTTCCCGGGCGTTGGCGGTGTGGACCTCGAGGTGCTCCGGGGCGTAGGCGTCGGCCACGGCGACCGCGGCGTCCAGGTCGCCCACCAGCACGATGCCGGACTGCGCCCCGCCCAGCGCGCTGCGGGCACGCTCCGCGTTGAGCGTGGACGTGGAGTGCTGCTCCACCAGCTCGTCGACGCGGCGCGCGAACGCTTCCGAGTCAGTGATGAGGACACTGGCCGCCTGCTCGTCGTGCTCCGCCTGGGAAATGAGGTCCAGCGCGACGTACTCGGCGTTGGCGTGCTCGTCCGCGATCACCGCGATCTCGCTGGGGCCCGCCTCCGCGTCGATGCCGACCACGCCGTTGACCAGGCGTTTGGCAGCAGCGACGAAGATGTTGCCGGGCCCGGTGACCATGTCCACCGGCTCGAGCTCGGCTGCGTCGTCGCCGTACGCCATGAGCGCCACGGCCTGTGCGCCACCGACCGCCCAGACCTCGGTGATGCCGAGCACGGAGCAGGCGGCGAGCGTGGTCGGGTGCGGCCAGCCGCCGAACTCCTCCTGGGGTGGTGTGCACACCACCATGGAGGTGGCACCCGCTTCCTGCGCCGGAATGACGTTCATGAGCACGCTCGACGGGTAGACCGCCTTGCCCCCGGGGACGTAGAGGCCCACGCGGTTGATGGGAACGAATTTTTCGGTGACGTGCGCCGACGCCGCCAGGCGCGTCGTGTGCGCCGCTGGCTTCTGCTCCGCGTGGACGCGGCGGATGCGCTGGATGGCCAGCTCAAGCGCGTCGCGCACTGCGGGGTCGAGGTCGGCGACGGCCCGCTCGATGACCTCGGCGGGCACGCGCACCGACGCGGGGCGGATCCGGTCGAACTGCTCGCCGTACTCCAGGGCTTTCGCAGCCCCGCCGGTACGCACGGCCTCCACCATCGGCGCCACGGTGGGCAGGACCGCGTTCACATCCGTCCCGCCGCGCGGTAGGGCGCGACGCAGCTCGGATGTCGTCGGCGTGGTGTCCCGGAGGTCGGTGACGTGCAGCATGGAAACTCCCAACATCGCTCGCGTTGCTTTGAGGTACGGGGCGCGGCCTTAGCGTGGCTGCGCCCCAGGACGTTTCCAGTGTAGGGGCCGGGACCGCTGCGCGCGGCAAGTTCATCAGTCAGTTGGCGGCTCGTCCCGCTCCACCACGAGGGACAACGCATTGGAGGCCCAGTAGATTAGGGAGGAGAAAAACGGGCCGACCAACCATGCAGCGCCGATTTTGGCAGGCGGCACCACCTCCACCTGCTGGCCGTCGGCCAGGTTCGCGTGGTCCAGCGGGTGCAGCGCCGCGGCGAGCACGTCGCCGGTAACGGCCACCGTCAGGGTCGCGGAGACCGCGCAGGCGATGAGCCAACACAGCGAGCCGAGGCCTCCACGGGTGCGTCGAGAAGCGAACTGGCGCAACGCGACGACGGCCAGGACGACGCCGATGGCCAGAGTGATCAGGCTGAACCAGCCGGTCGCGGCGAACTCCGCGTTTGCCGGGCTGGCCACCTGGTCGATGGCGAGCCTCCCGTCATCCACCGTGCCCACGTACGCGGGGCGCAGCCATCCCCACAGGAGGCCGCCGCCGATACCGAGCAGCAGCGCGCACACTACAAGGCCCGCGTCCGCCCCGATCCGAGCTGGGAACCTCGGGATGCGGGGCCGCGACGCGGGCTGGGTTGTTTCTAATGCAGTACTCAACGAGGGGCGCTGACTAGTTGCAGAGCTTCCAGCGGCCATCCTCGCGCTCGAAGAGCTGGGTCTGGGTATCCTCGCCGGAATCATTCTTGGCCGTCACGGACGCGGAGGCGCGGTCGCCGTCAACGCGCACGTCCGCCAGGGAGATCTCGGACTTCGGCAGGTCCATGGTCATGCCGGCATCTTCCTGCATCCGCGCCGCTTCCTCGACGGAGTCCAGGGTCATGCCCTGGCGCTCAAGCTCCTCCATCGCGGGGTCGCGCACGGCCTTGCAGGAGTTATCCAGGATGGTGCGGGTCCAGGTGGCGAGCGACTCCGGGTTGGAGACGGCCTCGACGACCTTGGTCATCTCATCGATGTCGCCCTGCGACGCATCCTGGCCACCGGCGATCGGCTCGTGGGTGACCTGCTCGTACTCACCGTCCGCAAACGGGTTAGCAATGGTGGGCACATCGCCGTTCTCGCCCTGGTTGTCGGAGCCGGAATCCTTCTCGCCGGAGTCCTTGGCGTCCTTCTCCGAGGTCTTCTTCGCGGCATCCCCGCCCTTGGAGTCCTGGTCCTTCTGTCCGTCCTTCTGGTCCTTGTCGTCCCCGGACTTCTTTTCCGATTCCTTCGCGGCACCGTCGACGGACTCGGTGTTGTCGGCCCCGTTGTCCCCGGCGGCCTCAGCTGCTGTGGACAGACCGCCGCCGTTGGTTTCCTCCCCTGAGCCACACGCAGACAGTGTCAAGGTCAGGGCGATTGCCGTGACACCTGCTGCAGCAGCTTTCGTCGTCTTGGTGGAAAACCTCACGAATTACCTCTCTTCATCTCCCGGGAAGTCGGACCGCCCGGGTTCGTATCACTCTTGGACGCGCGAACGCACGCTCGAGATACTTGTAAGTTGTCTCGACCATCCTAACAACACCCAGCTGGGGCAATCGTCGAGTTGAGGTGACAACATTCTGGGCGCTTCCTGTGAGCAATCGGGGCAATGAACCTCCCGTGCCCTGACTGCACCACAGTTACGATGGAGCATTATGCAGTTGACCCGGGACACCATTACCGCATCCGCGCTGCGCATTTTGGCAGAATACGGGCTGGCGGACGTCTCAATGCGCCGCGTGGCCACCTCACTCGGCGTTGCCCCGGGGGCATTGTATTGGCACATCGAGAACAAACAGGAGCTCATCTCCTGCCTTGCCGCGGAGATTGTGCGACCAGTTGCAGCCGACGCCGCGGGGGAGGCGACCGCGCCGGAACAGCTCGCGCGCGCCCTCCGGGAGGCCGTCCTGGGCATCCGCGATGGCGCCGAGGTCGTGCTCGCGGCAATGAGCCAGCCGGGAGCGCGCATCCGCGGGGAGCTTTCCACCGTCTTTGAGGGGGCAGTGCGGGAAGTCGCGAACGAGGGCGCTCCGGCAAGTGTCCTTCGCTCAGCGGCGGCGGGCCTGGTCACCATGACGCTTGGCGCGGCGACGATGTACCAATCGGGCGCGCAGCTAGCGGAAGCCACCGGGGAGCGGCCGGTGGTGGGCGCCGAGGAAGCGACGCGCGAGCACGAGGAAGGCGTCGCGCTCCTCATGGCGGGGTTGCGCGCGGGAGGCACGGCGGGCGAGGCGGGCGCGTAGCCGGGACCGGGCGCGCAAATTTGGCTAGGATCGGGCGACATGACTGAACCTTCTGCACCTTCTGATGCACCCACCACCTCCGAGGCACCGATCGTGTGGCCAGGATCCGCATACCCGCTTGGCTCCACCTACGACGGAGCCGGCACGAACTTCGCGCTGTTCTCCGGTGTCGCCGATGCCGTCGAGCTGTGCCTGATCGACGACGACGGAGCCGAAACGCGCGTCCCCCTGGAAGAGATGGATAACCACATCTGGCACGGCTACCTCCCCGGCATCGCCCCCGGCCAGCGCTATGGCTACCGCGTCCACGGGCCGTGGGACCCAGCTGACGGCAAGCGCTGCGACCCGAGCAAGCTGCTCATCGACCCCTACGCGCGCGCATTCGACGGCTCCTTTGACACCCACTCCGCGCTGTTTTCCTACGACCCGGACGCTGAGGAACCCGGCACCGGCCGCAATGAGGAAGACTCCTTGGGTCACACCATGCTTTCGGTCGTGATCAACCCGTTCTTCGATTGGGGCGACGACCGCAGCCCGCGCATCCCCGACGAGGAAACGGTGATTTACGAGTGCCACGTCAAGGGCATGACGCAGTCGCACCCGGACATCCCGGAAAACCTGCGCGGCACCTACGCCGGTATGGCACACCCCGCAATGGTGGAATACCTCAAGGACCTCGGCGTCACCTCCGTCGAGCTGCTGCCGATCCACCAGTTCTTCCAGGACGACCGCCTGAAGGAAATGGGGCTGCGCAACTACTGGGGCTACAACACCTTCGGCTTCTTCGCCCCGGAGCACGACTACGCCTCCACCTCCAACCCCGGCGACGCCGTGGCCGAGTTCAAGCACCTGGTGCGCGCCTACCACGAGGCGGGCATGGAGATCATCCTGGACGTGGTGTACAACCACACCGCGGAGGGCAACCACATGGGCCCGACGATTGCGTTCCGCGGCATTGATAATGAGGCGTACTACCGCCTGGTGGACGATGACAAGTACCACTACATGGACTACACGGGGACGGGCAACTCCTTTAACGTGCGCGACCCGCACTCGCTGCAGCTGATTATGGACAGCCTCCGCTACTGGGTCACTGAGATGCACGTCGACGGTTTCCGCTTCGACCTCGCCTCCACCCTTGCCCGCGAGTTCTCCGATGTGGACCGCCTGGCCACCTTCTTCGACCTCGTGCAGCAGGACCCGGTTGTCAGCCAGGTCAAGCTCATCGCGGAGCCGTGGGACGTCGGCGAGGGCGGCTACCAGGTGGGCAACTTCCCGTCGCTGTGGAGCGAGTGGAACGGCAAGTACCGCGACACCATGCGCGACTTCTGGCGCGGCGAGGGCTCCACCCTGGGCGAGTTCGCGTCCCGCCTCACCGGCTCCTCGGACCTGTACCAACACAACGATCGCCGCCCGACCGCGTCGATCAACTTCATCACCGCGCACGACGGCTTCACGCTCAATGACCTGGTGAGCTACAACGAGAAGCACAACGACGCGAACGGCGAGGACAACCGCGACGGCGAGAGCCACAACCGCTCCTGGAACTGTGGCGTGGAGGGCCCGACGGACGATCCGGAGGTGCGCCAGCTCCGCGCCCAGCAGCGCCGCAACTTCCTCACCACGCTCCTGTTGTCCCAGGGCACGCCCATGATCGCCCACGGCGACGAGTTTGCGCGCACCCAAGGCGGCAACAACAACGTCTACTGCCAGGACAACGAGATCGCCTGGATGAACTGGGACCGCCTGGACGAGGCGAACGAGCTCCACGACTTCACCAAACGCCTCATTGCCATCCGCAAGGCCCACCCCGTCTTCCGCCGCCGTCGCTTCCTCTCCGGTGGTGCGTTGGGTGAGGACGTGCTGGACCGCGAGATCGCCTGGCTCGTCCCGGACGGGCAGCAAATGGAGCAGAAGGACTGGGACTTCGCCTTTGGCAAGGCGCTGATGGTCTACCTCAACGGCGACGCGATCTCCGAACCCGATTCGCGCGGCCGCCGCATCACGGACGATTCCTTCGTGCTCATGTTCAACGCCCACTACGAGGACATCGAGTTCCGCATCCCGCCGCAGAAGTTCGGCGCGAAGTGGGAGGTGCTCATCGACACGACCGAGCCCCTGGGCTACCCCGTCGGCTTCGATCCCGCCGACGCTGAGGGCACCCTGACCGTGCCCGCCCGCTCCACCATGGTGCTCAAGCAGATCGAGCCGCCGGTGATGCCGGAGGACTAAGGGGCAGGTGCTTATCGACGCCCCACCGCCCCGGTAGACTAGTGCGAACCCGCATTTGCCTGTGATTGGAGAGTAGTTCACGTGATTTCCGCCCACGGCGCCCTGGTAACGGTGACCAACTCGAAGGTGGTGTGGCGCCCCTCGCCGCTCGCCGCCGCCCTCACGGGCGAGTCCGACGAGCACAGTGTGGACGTCGCGGACATCACCAAGGTGACCACCGAGCTCGGGGACGGGTGGCAAGAAGGCCGCCTCACCATCACGCTCGGGGCCGGGGACACCAAGGTGGTGCGCTTCGCGCCCGGCGAGGCGTCGCAAGTAGAAGCGCTCGCGTCGCTGGTGGCTGCGGCGCGCCGGGGCGAAGCCCCGGACGTCGATAATGCGGAGGCTTCTGGCGCGATCCCCGGCTTCGATTTCGTGGGGTTCGACGTGGAGACCGCCAACCCCAACTGGGGCTCCATCTGCCAGATTGGGCTGGTCAAGTTTGTGGACGGCGAAGAGGTCGACCGCGTGTCGTGGCTGTGCCAGCCTCCGGAGAGCTGCAAGCTGTTCGAGCCGGGCAACGTGGCCATCCACGGGATTACCGCCGATGATGTGGCTGACGCGCCCGGCGTGGCTGATCGCATCGACGCGATGATTGACTTCGTCGGCGAGCTGCCGTTGGTCGCGCACAACGCGCAGTTTGACGCCTCGGCGCTGCACAGCGCGTGCGTGGCTACGGGGCACCCGGTGCCGCCCATGCTGTTCGCGTGCACGCTCGCGCAGTCGCGCGCGGAGCGCCTTGACGTGCGCAACCACCGCCTGCCCACGCTTTCGGAGTATTTCGGTGTGGGCCTGGACAACCACCACGACGCGTGCGCCGACGCGGCCGCGTGCGCCGGCATCATGCTCGGCCTGGCGCGCCGGGCGCACCACACAGGCTCCCTGGCCAGCTTCGTGCACAGCAGCGGCTTTGTGCTGGGCACCATCGAGCAGGCGAAGGTCACGCCGGTGACGCGGGACCGCTCCGGGACGCGGAGCGCCGCACAGGCGGAGCTGCTCGCCGCTGGCGGCGTGCAGGCCGTCGTGGAGGCTGCCGCCGCGCCGCGCGGCAGTAACCAGGCCGGGCCGAAGCGCGGTGGGCAATCCGGCTCGGGCAAGGGGGCGGGGGTCTCGAGCGGCGGGCAGCGCGGCCCGGCTCCCTGGCAGTCTGTGGCCACGCCCGACAAGGTCCCCGAGCCGAGCCTGGACGCCAGCCCGGATTCGCCGCTGTACGGCCAGCACGTCACGCTTACCGGCGAATTCGAGCCCTTTGACAAGGGCACGCTCTGGAACGGCATCGCCGAGCACGGCGGCCAGGTGGGCAAGAACGTGACCAAGAAGACGACGATCCTGGTGGTCGGCGCCTGGAACAGCGTCACCTCGAAGGAAAAGCGCGCCAAGGAACTGCAGGAAAAGGGTCAGGAGATCCAGATCTGGCAGGCGGATCGCCTGCTTTCGGTGCTCGAGCTTGACGACGAACCACCGTTCTGACCTGCCAACTCCCCCCTCCGTCAAAAAAAATTTCAATTTCTTCGGCAACGCATGGAACCGGAGCGGCACTTTTTGCGTCTAATAGTGCATGACGCATTTTTCTGACACCCTGGCTCCCCGCGCCCCGGAGCTGCCCGCCTTGCTCATCCCCCGCCTCGCCCGGCGCGACGAGCGTTATTCCACCGGCCCGTACGCGTGGCTCACGCCCGGGCTGAGCTCGTCAACTGCGTACGTCGGCCTGTCGCCCGGCCTGGCGTGCGTGTTTGACACCCCGGCAACGGCCGCGCTCACGCACCAGCAAGTGGGCATGTTGGGCTTTTCGGAGCACCAAGCGTGGAAGCACGCTGCCGCGCGCCTGCTCCGCTTCGCCGAGGAGCGCGGCCCGGAGGAGGCGTTTTGGGTCCGGGACCCGTCCATCGCGCTCGGTGGTGCCCCGGGCTCGCTCCCGCGCGGCGTTGAGGTCCAAGCACTTGGGTGGACGGCCGCGGGGTGGGTGACGCACCCGACAACCTTCGACGTACTGCACTCGCACTTCACGGAAGTGCTGCGCCCGGAGCACGAATTGCTGTACTACGTTGCTGATGACAACAAGCTGTTCGTCTTCGACGCACCACCGAGGGACGTCGCCGGTGTCGTCGGTTGGGAGCGCCTGATGCGGTACTCACTCGGCTTCCCGCTCCTGCTATGCCGTCCGCGCAAGGTACGCCGCTTTTACTAGCCACCTCGCTATGGTGAATGGGGTGTCCCTGTGTCCCCGTTTATTCCAGCTCAAGGAGCAGCACGACCATGCGTCGACCCATCACTTCCACCTACCGCCTCCAGCTGCGCGGCCCGGGGGCCGACCCGGCGGGCCGGGCGTTCGGGTTTGCTGAGGCGCAGGCGCAGATCCCCTACCTGCGCGACCTAGGGGTATCGCACCTCTATCTCTCCCCCATCTTCACCGCCATGCCGGAGTCCAATCACGGCTACGACGTCATCGATCCGACCAAGGTCAACCCCGAGCTGGGTGGCATCGAGGGCCTGCGCAAGCTCGCCCGGGCAGCACACGACGCCGGACTCGGCATCGTGCTGGACATCGTGCCAAACCACGTGGGCGTGGAGGTCCCGCATCGCAACCGCTGGTGGTGGGACGTGCTCAAGCTTGGCGCGGACTCCGAGTTTGCCACCTACTTTGATATTGATTGGCACGAGGACAACGGCGCCGGCGGTAAGCTCGGGCTCCCGGTGCTTGGCAAGGAGGGCGACGAGGAGCAGCTCCGCCTCACTCACCTGGCCGAGGATGAATTCCCCGCAGGCACTGCCCCAGGCGGGGAGGATGTCCTGGCCTACTTCGACAACTACTTTCCCCTCGCGCCGGGGTCGTACGGCGGTCTCGACGACGACCCGCTCGAGGTCTACCAGCGCCAGCCGTACAAGCTGATGTACTGGCGCGACGGCGTAATCTCGTACCGCCGCTTCTTCTCCGTCGATGGGCTCGCAGGGGTACGCCAGGAAGATCCACTCGTCTTCGAGCACACGCACCGGCTCCTTCGCCAGTTGATCGCAGAAGAGCTTATCGACGGCGTACGTGTCGACCACCCCGACGGGTTGACCAACCCCTTCGCGTACCTCTCCCGCCTGCGGGACCTCGTCGGGCACGACCGGTGGCTCGTGGTGGAAAAGATCCTTGGCGTCAACGAGCCGCTCGACCCGCGCCTGCACGTCGACGGCACCACCGGGTACGACGCGCTGCGGGAACTCGACGGCATCTTTCTCAACCGCTCGGCCGAGGACACGTTAAGCATGCTCGCCCTGCAGCAATCCGGCTCGACCTGGGACGAGGAGGCCATCGCGGCGAGCGAGCAGCAGCTCAAGCACGACGTCGCCTCCTCCGAGCTGGGCGCCGAGGTACGCAGGCTCGTTCGCGCCATCCGCCGCGACAACTTCTCCGCGGTGACCGCGGAAGTCTCGGATGAGCAATTGGCGTCGACAGTGATCGAGCTGGTCGCGGCGATGCCCGTCTACCGCGCCGACTACCGGTCGCTCTCGCGCATCACGTCCAGCGTCATCTCGGACATGGCCAAGCGCTTCCCCTCTCGCCGCAACGCGCTCGACCTCATCGCGGCTGCCTTCCTCGCGTCCGGCGAGGCGAAGAACCGCTTCGCCCAAGTCTGCGGCGCCGTCATGGCCAAAGGCGTCGAGGACACGCTGTTCTACCGCGCGAGCAGGCTCGTGGCGCTGCAGGAAGTCGGCGGCGCGCCGGGGCGCTTCGGCGTCGGGGCGGCGGAGTTCCACTTGCTGCAGGACGAGCGCGCCGGGCTGTGGCCGCACGCGATGACATCGCTGTCCACGCACGACACAAAGCGCAGCGAGGACACCCGCGCGCGGATCATCGAGCTCACCGAGGTGCCGAACGACTTCGCCGAGCTGGTGCGGCAAATTGTTGCGCTCGTGCCGCCTCCGGACAGCGCGACCGGCCACTTCCTCCTGCAGAACATCATCGGCGTCTGGCCGGAGGACGGAGAGGTGACGGACGCACTGCGGGAGCGCCTGCACGGCTACGCCACGAAGGCGGTGCGCGAGGCGGCGCTCCACACCACCTGGGTGGACCCGGATGCGCGCTACGAACAACGGGTACTGGACTGGGTGGACGCCGTCCTGTACGGACCGGCCGCCGCGCGGGTGAGCGCGTTCGTCCAGCAGCTCCACATCGGGGCGGTCCAGGTGTCGCTGGGCCGCAAGCTGCTCCAGCTGGTCGGGCCGGGCATTCCAGATACGTATCAAGGCCAGGAGTTCGTGGAACTGGCGCTCGTGGACCCGGACAACAGGGCCTTCGTGGACTACACGGCCCGGGCGCAAACGCTCGCACAGTACGACGCCGCCCGCAGCGGTGAGTCATTCGACGTGGCTCGGTTCCTGTACGGCGAGGTTCCGCCGACCCCCGAGGCGCTGGCGGAGCGCGGCAACCACGCGAAGCAGGCGGTCACGGCGGAGGCGCTGCGGCTGCGCCACGAGCGGCCGGAGGTGTTTACGGAGGGCTCGTACCGGGCCGTGTTCGCGCTGGGTCCCGCGCAGCACCACCTCGTCGGCATGGCGCGAGGTATGCAGGGCGAGGACGCGAAGGTGATTGGGCTCGCCACCCGGGAGCCGCTCAAGCTGGCCAGAACCGGCGGCTGGGGCGAAACGACAGTGGACCTACCGGAGGGCACGTGGGTGGAGCGCCTGAGCGGACGGGAGTTTCACGGGACTGTGCAGGTCGCTGACGTGTTCTCCGCGCTGCCTGTGGCGCTGTTCGTGCGTGCGGGGGCGTGAGGATGGGACTGTGGGGGCGTCGATAAGCGTGCAGCGGAGTATGCTGTAGCTCCTGATGAGCAACGAGCAGGAGAAGCGCGCCCGGGCGGGCAAGGGGGCGCGGAGGGCTGAGGCGAGGGTTCCCGATGCGACCATCGCCCGGCTCGGCTCTACCTACTTTAACTGGCTCAATGCGCACGAGGACCCGGCGACCGCGTTCCGCCACGCGCTGCACGAGCTGATGCGCGATGCCGCCGTGAACTTCGACCGGGTGGACGTACGGATCAAGACGTGGCCTTCATTGAAGGAAAAGGCGCGCAAGATGCGCGACGGCGAACCCGTCTACCCGGAACCGTGGACGGACATTAAGGACATCATCGGGGCGCGCATTACGGTGCTGCACTCCACTGAGATCCCCGCGGTGCAAACGCTGCTGGCGGATGAGTTTGAGGTCCTGCGCAGCGTGGATAAGGCGGAGGAGACGCGCGTGGCCGGCGGATTCGGCTACGGCTCGCACCACCTGGTGCTGCGGGTGCAGGAGAGGTCCGAGGGGCTCGAGGAGTATGTGGGGACTGCCTTCGAGGTGCAGATCCGCACGGTGCTCCAGCATGCTTGGGCCGAGTTCGAGCACGACGTGCGTTACAAGCGGGCTGTTGAGGACGTCGACCCGCAGGTGGACCGTGCGTTCACGCTCGCTGCCGGGCTCATTGAGCTGGCCGATCAGCAGTTTGACCAGATCGCCAGGATCACGGATGTGCAACCTACGGAGGGGGCGGACGTGGAGGCGCAGATCGCGCCGGAGACGCTGCCCGGCATCCTCACGGTGCTGCTCGGTTCGCGCTACCCACTCTCGCGGGCGGCGGACTACCGGTTCCTCAACGAGCTGCTGCGCGCGCACGGCCTCGAGCGGGTCTCGCAGGTCGCGGAGCTGCTCAACCCGGCGGACCTTGAGGCGGTAACCAACGGATTGCGCTACTCATTCGTGCCCGGGCAGGTCAGGCTTGTCGACGACCTCCTGCTCAACCGCTACGGCACCGACCACATCGAGCGCACCTGGGACGCCGGCAACCGGCCGAAGGTGCGCCGGGCGCGGCTGACCAAGCGGCTTGCGCAGCTCCGGGCAGCGAACTAGCGACGCCGACCCAGCAGGCGGTCGGTCTCGCGCCGCTCCTTCTTCGTCGGACGCCCCGCCCCCCGCTCGCGCTTGGGCATCGTGGCGAAAATGTCCATCGGAGGCGGTGGCGGCGAGTGGTCGAGGTAGCACTGCTTGGCCACGGGCGCCCCGACGCGCTTGCGCACGGTTGCCGTGACCTCCAGGTCGCGGTAGCGGTGGTCCTTCCACACGCGCACCGCGTCGCCGGGTACAACCTGCGCGGCGGGTTTTACCGATTGCTCGTTCAGTTTGACGTGCCCGGCGCGCACGGCCTCCGCGGCCTGGGTGCGGGTCTTGAAGATGCGGACGGCCCACAGCCAGGCGTCGATCCGCACTGCCTTTCCGTCGGGTTGGGTCATTCGCCCACGCCTTTAGTACTCGTCTTTATGGTTCACGATCTTCTGCACCTTCATCCAGTTGGCCACGCCGCCAACGACGGCGACGACAAAACCGAGGATGAGCAGCGACCATGAGCCCGCGATGAGGCCGAGGGCGACACCGCCGACCACTCCGCCGCCGGCCCAGAGGACGGCGTTCCGGCTGTACTTGCGCACAGCTTCCTTGCGGCGCGCGATGGGGTTATTGAGGCGAGGCTTCATCGTCATGCTGCACAGTCTATCGCGGGATCACGCGCAGCCGGCGTTTGCCGCGGATCAGTCGGTCGTTTCGACCCACCGGTGCCCGGCTTCCTTCGACTCGACGGTGCCTTGGGTGGACGCTGCCAGGTGGGCGTCGACAAGCTCACGCTCCCCCGGGGCGAACCCGAGCGTGTACGTGGCCAGTGACCCGTAGGCAATGTCCACGACCTCGATGCCCGCGTTGCGCAGTTCCGACTCGATCCGGCCGGCCTCGGCGTGCGGCAGGTTGACGGTGATGAGCTCGCGGAGGTTGCGGGTGGCGCGCGGCAGGTTCTCGAGCGCGCCGGTCACCGCGTGCGTGTACGCGCTGACGAGCCCGCCGGTGCCCAGCTTGGTGCCGCCGAAGTAGCGGATGACCACTGCGCATACGTTGACCAAGCCTGAGCCTTTGAGCACTTCGAGCATGGGTGTGCCCGCGGTGCCGGACGGCTCGCCGTCGTCGGACGAGCGCTCGATGGGCTGCGCGCCGTCGACGTGGACGATGAACGCCGAGCAGTGGTGGCGCGCATCCGGGAACGCCTCGCGCGCTGCGTGGATGAATTCGCGTGCTTCATCCTCCGATTCGACGCGACCCACCCAGGTAATGAACCGGGAACGTTTGATTTCAAGTTCGTGGGTGGTCGGCGCGCCCGCGGCGGGCAGCTCGTAGGTGGTCAGCATAGGGGTGGAGTCTACCGGGGGACGACGTCATTGCGGTGCTCGAGTCGCCTCCTTAGGCTGGGGAACATGAGTGAATCACACAGCACAAACACTGCCAACAATGCTGCGTCCCACACCGCCCCGGGCCAGTTTGAGGTATGGGCCCCGAAGGGCCAGAAGGTGCGCGTGACCGTCGACGGCGAGGAACACGACATGCAGCCCGACGCGGAGCGCGCGGGCTGGTGGGTGCTCGACCCCGCCACCGTCGCCCCGCAGCCGGGTCAGCACTACACCTTCTCGCTCTTCGACGGCACCCAGTGGTCCATCCCCATGCCGGATCCGCGCACGCGCCTCCAGCCCGAGGGCGTGCACGGCCCGTCCGAGGTCGTGAGCACCGACTTCGCGTGGAACGATGACAACTGGTCCGGAATCCCCACCAAGGACATGGTGATTTACGAGCTCCACGTGGGCACCTTTTCCCCCTCCGGCACCTTCGCCGGCGTGATTGAGAAGCTGGACTACCTCGCCGAGCTGGGCGTCAACACCATCGAACTTATGCCGCTGCAGCCCTTCGCCGGAACCCGGAACTGGGGCTACGACGGCGTCGACTGGTTTGCCATCCATGAGACGTACGGCGGCCCGCAGGGGCTCAAGGAGCTTATCGACGCCGCGCATACCCACGGCATCGCCGTCCTCCTCGACGTCGTGTACAACCACTTCGGCCCGGAGGGCAACTACAACGACGCGTTCGGCCCGTACCTGACGGACGGGCTCACCGCCTGGGGCGAGGTCATCAACATCTCCGGCCCCGGTTCCGACGAGGTGCGCGCCTACATCCTGGATACGGTGCGCCAGTGGCTCGGCGAGTTCCACGCTGACGGGCTGCGCCTGGACGCGGTGCAAACCTACGACGACCGCCTCGCTTTCTCCATCATGGAAGAAATCGCCCGCATCGGCGACGACCTCGCCGCGGACACCGGCGTGCCCCGCACCGTGATTGGCGAGTCCGACCAGAACGACCCGCGACTGATCAGCGCCCCCGAGCGCGGCGGCTACGGGCTCGAGGGGCACTGGCTCGACGACGTCCACCACGGGATCCACTCTCTGCTGACCGGTGAGACCCAGGGCTACTACATGGACTACGGCTCCATGGAGATCCTCGCGGATACGCTGCGCAACGGCTACCGCTTCCGCAACTCCTACTCGAAGTACCGCGCCCGCACGCACGGCCGCGAGCTGGACCTCTCCCACGTCGCACCGTGGCACCTGGTGTCCTACACCACCAACCACGACCAGACCGGCAACCGCGCTGCGGGCGACCGCCCGAGCCAAAACCTCACCCCGACCCAGCAGGTGCTCAAGGCTGCGGTGCTGCTGCACTCCCCGTTTACCCCGATGCTGTTCATGGGCGAAGAGTTCGGCGCGAACACCCCGTTCCCCTTCTTTGTCTCCCACTCCAATGAGCAGATTCTGGAGGGCACTCGCCAGGGGCGCCTCCACGAGTTCTCCCGCCAGGGCTGGGACCACGACGAAGTGCCGGACCCGGGCCACGAGGACACCTACACGTCCGCGAAGCTGAACTGGACCTTTACCGACGAGCAGCAGCAGGTCCACGACGCCTACAAGCGCCTGATCCAGCTGCGCCGCGAGCACGGCTGCAACCGCGAGGACCTGCGCACGCTGCAGGTGGACAACGGCGAGAAGTGGCTGACCATGGCGGACGGTAGCGATGACGGAACGGTCGTGCTGGCTGCGAACTTCAGCGACGAGCCGGTCACCGTGCCGGTCGGCGGTACCCTGCTGTACTCGTTCACCCACCCGCAGGTCGGCGATGACGAGACGGTGCTGGACCCCTGGGGCATCGCCTACATCCAGCGCTAGGCAGCGCCCGCTTGGCCCGCGCGGGCCGCTCGGCCCGCCGGGCTTGCTCGGCCCACTGGGCTTGCTCGGCTAGCTGGAGACGATGAACTCGTACTCAGGCGTGCCGGGCGTGAGCTGGCGGCACTCGATGACGGAGTCATCCATGCGCTCCAGCAGCGGCTCCAGGTCGCTCGCGCGGGTGAGCTCCAGGCCGACCAGCGCCGCGCCGGTCTCGCGGTTGTTCTTCTTCAGGTACTCGAACAGGACGATGTCATCGTCCGGGCCGAGGATGTCGGTGAGGAAGGTACGCAGCTGTCCCGGCTCCTGTGGGAAGTTCACCAGGAAGTAGTGCTTGAGCCCGCGGTGCACCAGGGAGCGCTCCATGACCTCCGCGTAACGCAGCACGTCGTTGTTGCCGCCGGAGATGACGCATACGACGGTGGACCCCGGCTGGACCTTCATCCCGGCCAGTCCCGCCACCGACAGCGCGCCCGCGGGCTCGGCGATGATGCCCTCGTTCTGATACAGCGCGAGCATCTCGGTGCACACCGCGCCCTCGTCTGCGCGCAGGAGGTGCGTACGCCCTTGGTTGTGTTCGATCACCTCAAACGGGAACGCGCCGATGCGCTTGACCGCCGCACCGTCGACGAACGGGTCAATGTCCGTCAGCGTCACCGGACCCCCGTGCTCGAGCGCTGCGGCGAGCGACGCCGCGCCGCGCGGTTCCACCCCCACCACGGCCGTGCGCGGCGACATGTCTGCCACGTACGACACGATCCCGCCGAGCAGGCCGCCGCCGCCGACGGGCACCATGATGGTGTCCAGTTCCCGGCCAAGCCCCGTCAGCTGTGCGAGGATCTCGGCGGCAACCGTGCCCTGCCCGATGACGGTATCGCGGGCGTCGAAAGGCTCGATGATTGTTGCCCCGCGCTCGCGGGCGTCGGCACGAGCCGCCTCCGCCGCCTCGTCGAACGTATTGCCCGTCACGACGAGCTCGACGTTGTCGCCGCCGTGGACCATAATCCGATCGCGCTTCTGCTTCGGTGTGGGCTTGGGCACGAAGATCTTGCCCTGGATCCCTAGCGCACGGCAGGCGTACGCGACGCCCTGCGCATGATTGCCAGCCGACGCCGCGACCACCCCCGCTGCGCGCTGCTCAGCGGACAGGCGAGAGATGTTGTAGTAAGCGCCGCGAATCTTGTAGGAGCGCACGTCCTGCAAATCCTCACGCTTGAGGTACACATCTGCGCCGTACTGCTGCGACAGCCGCGGGCAGTACTGCAGCGGGGTCGGCTCAATCACCGAGGAAATTTTCGCCTGAGCAGCTTGAATGTCGGCAGCGTGGACCGGTTGGTAGTTGCTCGTTGACTGTTCATTGTGCTCGGTGGCTGCGTTCATGGTGGACAAGTCTATCCGTGAACAGGTATTCGCGCGGGCTATCGCCGCCAGTTTTCATTCACCCGCACGGTTCACCAAGTGTTCACCACGCGTTCTCCTTGGAACTACCTGCCCACTTTAGGATGCCCATTACGTTGTTAGCAGTTCCACCCCAGGGCACCGAAGATTCATAACCTGTCCGCCCGATTGGGCGGGCTATGTTTACTTCCGTTCCCTCCGTCTGAAAGGACAGGGGAACTAGTCACTGGCTTCGGTATGGCTTATTCCTGTCCCTGTCTGAAAATGATCCGGGGGGTGATGTCGCCGAAGACAGTGACATACTCAAACTGCTAATAGGAACCTGACCCAGCCCAGGTGGTATGAGGTCTCACAGTAATGTGGGTGCCAGTCCAAGTATGTCCGACCAACCCCAGTGATGAAGCTTAAATAGTCCAACTTCTCATTCATCGCTAGGAGGCACACACCCATGGCCTATGACTTCGTCATTGGCGTAGACGTCGGCAAATACTTCCACCACGCCTGCGTCCTCGATCCCCAAGGCAGGCAAGTCCTATCCAAACGCATCAACCAGCATGAAGGCTCACTACGCAAGCTCTTCGGCAAATTCCTCACCGACAACGCCTCGGTCCTGGTCATTGTCGATCAACCCAACAACATCGGCCGATTAACCGTCGCAGTCGCCCAAGACATGGGGGCAGATGTTCGCTATCTACCAGGGCTTGCGATGCGACAGCTCTCTCGCATCCACGTCGGCAACTCCAAAACCGATGTACGCGACGCCTACGTCATCGCCCATGCCGGTCTTAACCTTCCAGATTCCTTGCGCAGTGTCGACCGCGTTGAGGAAGTCTTTATCCAGCTGAAAGTACTCAACGGTATTGACGAAGATCTCGCCCGGGCCTACACACGCCTGATTAACCAGATGCGATCCGCGCTCGTAGGAACCTATCCTGCATTCGAACATGTTCTGCGCGGACAGATGATTCACCGAAAATGGATCCTCCACCTACTTGCGAAATACGGTGACCCCACCAAGATTCGACGCATCGGTAAAACACGCCTAGCAGCCTTTGCGCGCAGTCACAAAGCGCGCAATCCCGAGCCTGTCATCGATGCCATGCTTGCTGCCATCCACGGACAGACCGTGTCCATTGCCGGCGCAGAATACGCCGAACTTGGCGTAGCAATGTCCGCCAAAGACGCACTGGCCAAACTAGAGCATCGCAAGGAAATAGAAGCACAGGTACTCAAGCTCATTCAAGACATTCCTCAAACCGAGATTCTTTTATCCATGCCCGACATCGGCCCACGTAGCGCAGCACAGATCCTCATGACCGTTGGCGATATGTCCGACTTCCCCGATGCAGCGCACCTAGCGTCCTATGCAGGCCTATCACCACGGACAAATCAATCAGGAACGTCCATTATGTCGAATTCGCCCAACCGCGCTGGCAACAAAAATTAAAGAACGCCCTATGGCAATCGTCTTTTGCATCGATCAGATTCCACGAGCGTTCCCGGCAATTCTATGAACGAAAACGCAAAGAAGGCAAAAGACACAACGCCGCAGTCGTCGCACTCGCACGCCGACGCCTCAACGTCCTCTTCGCCATGATGCGAAACGGCGAGCTCTACCGAGACATCCCCACAATCCAGGAGGCCGCAGCAGCCTAAAGCCACCAGACCCCCATCCAAGCCGATTGCACAGCAAGCCCAATCGGCTCCTCAAGGTACCCAAAACAACATCTACGAGACGAAGCAGAAGCCGTTCACACCCCCAACAAGCCCACCCGCGGAGTTGACAACCTATATAGGAACACCCCCCGACGAGGTGACGAGAATCCCCTCGTCGCTGTCGGACGGCGGTTTCCCGACCGGTGGCCCGGCCGCCGGCAAACCTCACCCGCGGCCGCCCGGGCCCTGTCCATGGCCAAGCCCGGTCTGGTGCCCCCGGCGCCAACGACTTCCGGTGCCGCCCCGGGACGGTGAATTGCCCGTCATCCTCATTCCCGGGACCGGGTCGTCGAACAGCTCATCGGTACCGGGCCTCGAACCACGGGCCCCGGGCGCACAGCGCAGCCGATCGCTTTGACGTCCACCCCGAGATGCGCCACGGATACTCCCGAAACGCCGGCAAAACGAACGCGCTTGCCTGGGAACAGCAGATCTCCGGTTCCATGCTGCTGAATGAGCTGACCATCGGCGACATCACTCGACCGGGCGTTCGGTACACCTTCCTGGGCACGCGGCACGACAATGCCGTGCTCCCCCACTAAAACTCCTTCGTGCGGGAACCCGGCGTCACCAACATCACCGTCCAAGACGTGTGCCCCGCCCACCGCACCGAGCACTACGGCTTCAATTACGACCCTGTCGCCCAGGGCATCGTCGAGGACCCGCTGACCGGGACGGCGTGGCGGGACCACTGCACCGGTACCGGACCGGAGCGATAGTCCTCGACGGACGAGGATCAGGCGCCCGGGGAGCCTCCCGTCCGGCACGTCCACGACTCGGCGTAGCGGCCGCCCTTCGCCAGCAATTCATCGTGTGTGCCCCGTTCTGCGACCGTCCCGTCCTCCGAAAGCACGACGATGAGGTCGGCATCGCGGACGGTGTGCAGGCGATGGGCGACGACGATCACGGTGTGATCGCCGCGCAACGCTTCCATCGTGCCGACAATCGCCCGCTCAGTGGCCGCATCCAGCGAGGACGTCGGCTCGTCGAAAAGCACCACCGGGGAATCCTTCAGAAGCGCCCGGGCGATGGCGACGCGCTGCCGCTCGCCTCCCGACAGCAGCGTCCCCTCCTCCCCCACCGGGTTATCCCACCCGGAAGGCAGCAGCTCCACGATGCGGTCCACCCCGGATCGCCGGGCGGCCTCGCGCAAGCGGTCTCCGTCGCCGGGCCTGGAACCGAATCCGGGGTCGGCGAAGACCACGTTGTCCCGCACGGACGCGTCGAAGAGGAACGTCTCCTGGAACACCGGGGTCACCAGCGAGTTCACGCCGTCGGTGCCGATCCGAGGCAAGGGCACCCCGCCAATGAGGATCTCCCCCGAGTCCGGATCATGAAACCGCGACAGCAGCCGCATGACCGTCGTCTTGCCCGCCCCCGAAGGTCCCACTATGGCGACCAGCACTCCCTGAGGTGCACGGAAGCTGACGCCGTCGAGGACCTTCTTCTCCCCGTACCCGAAGCTCACACCGCGGAACTCCACGTCATGCCCGTCGGGCAGCTCCGGTGCGGCCGGTTCGGGAAGGGCGGGGATCGCCCGCAGGTCACGCAGCGCAGCCAACGTGTTGCGGCCCGCGCCGAAACCGCCGGACAACGCTCCCGCCGTGGTGATCGGTCCGGTGAACTGGACGACCACAATGAGCATCGACGCCAAATGCGCCGGTGACATCCCGCCCGTCGCGGCGACCGCCACGGCGACGACCACCGCCGCCGTGAACACCGCATGGACGACCGAGCCCAACCGTCCGATGGCCGCGCCTTGCGTCGACGTCGCCTTCGCGAACGCATCGTGTTGGGCCTGGATCGCCTCATCCACCATCGCGTCCGCCGCCGAACCGTCGCCCGCGGCGCGAATCACCTGCTGGCCGCGGGTGAACTCGATCAGCCTGCCGGAGACGGCAGCGACGGCGTCAGCATGCGCTTCGTCCGACTCCCCGCCGACTCGGCCAATGGCCCGGTAGGCGAAGAAGAGCACCGGCGCCGACGCGACGAGAACCAACCCGACACGCCAATCCACCGCCAGAATTCCGAGAGCGATGACGGTCGGCGCAACCACAGCAGCGATGACGGGCCGCAGGATCACGTGCGGCACGGACGCCGCGAACGCCATGCCCGAAGACGCCATCTCCGAAAAGCGGCCGGCCGTGGACTTGGTGACGTACCCGAGTGGCAACGTCAGCACGCGTTCGCCCAGGGAACGCAGCAGGGACGACAGCACCGCTGCGGAATTCGCCCTGCCGACCGTCCCCGCGGCGAGGGACAGCACCGCATGGGCGGCCGCGAGGCCGGCGATAACGCCGGTGAAACGCCACGCCGTCGCATCATCTCCCACGGCCAGAGCCGACAGCAGCGGCAGCAGCGCGACGAACGCCGCTCCCTGTGCCAGCGCGGCAAGCGCGGCCAACGCAATGAGCCACGCCAGCGTCATCTTCGAGCGCCGATCCGTCATCGACCACAAGTCCCGGATCATCGGTTCCCTGCCTTTTCATCGTCTGCTTCAGTGCCCCGCGGGGCGGATGGTTCGTCGTCGAGCGCGAACGCGCGCCACAGATCCCGGTAACGGCCACCGCGCGCAAGCAACTCGTCGTGGGTGCCCGCCTCCGCGACCGCTCCCCCATCGAGAACGAGGATGCGGTCGGCGTTGCGGATCGTGCTCAATCTGTGCGCAATCACGATCACCGTCCGCGAACGAGCCAAACGCTCGATTGCGGACTGAATGAGGGCCTCGGAAGCCGGATCCGCGTAAGCGGTTGCCTCGTCGAAGATGAGCACCGGCGCGTCCGTGACAATCGACCTCGCGATGGCCACGCGCTGCGCCTCACCACCGGAAAAGGTCACGTCGACGTTGACCACCGAATCCAGGCCCTTCGGCAGCGCCGCGATGACCGTATCGAGGTTCGCGAGCTTCGCGGCCGCCATGATTTCGCCGTCGGTGGCGTCTCTCCTGGCCAGCCGGATGTTCTCCCGCAAGGGCAGCGTGAGCAACTGCGGATCCTGGAACACCACCGACACCGAACGGTGCACGTCGCGCACGGCGATGTCGCGAAGATCGTCGCCGCCCAGCAGCACCGAGCCTTCGACAGGGTCGTGGAAACGCGCCAACAGCCGGGCGACGGTGGACTTTCCGGAACCGGAGGACCCCACCAGCGCCGTGAGGGTCCCCGGTTCGAACGTCGCGGACATCCCGTCGAGGACCCGCGGCCCATCCCCGTAGGAGAAGACCAGGTTCCGAACCTCGAGCGCGCCTCCGTGCACGGGCACCGGCTCGACGGACTCGGTGATCGGCGGCGTGCCCAGCACCTCCGCGATGGACTTCAGGGCGGCGATCCCCGCGATGATGGGTTCGGAGTTCATAGCCACCCTCACGATCGCCGCGGAGAGTCCAAGGCCGAGAACCAGCCCGGCGACGAGACCCTCCGGTTTGCCGCCCGCAGTGTCCCTCAAAGCGAGGCCGGCGCCGCACATCACTGCGAGGACCGTGATCGGGGACGTCACCACGTCGATGAGCCCGAGATAGATGTTCGACTGCCGGGACCAGGCGGACCACGCGCGGACGAACGACGACGCCGCGGCATCGTAGCGGCCCGCGCCCTGGCTGGCGCGTCCGAAGGACTTCATCACCGGGATGCCGCGCACCAACTCGATGACCGCAGCCGTCACTTTTTCAGAGGCTCGTTCGTAGTCGCGCTGAAGACCGGCTCCGCGCGAAATCATCACGCCCATCAGGGCGAAGGTGACCAGCACCGGGACGACCGCCACCGCCGCGATCCGCCAATCGACCGCGACGAGCGCGATGAGGGAAAGCAGGGGAACCAGCACCGCCACCACGGTCTCACCGACGGTGTGGCCCATGAGCTGGTGGACAGCCGCGACGTCCTTCTCAACCGACTCGATGATTCCCGACGAGCGCCGGGCGTCCAGCCAGCCCAACGGCAACTTCCGGATGTGGGCGACCAGCCGGCGCCGGAGGTGGAGCTGCAGGTCATTATCCGCCCGGTGCGAGAGCATGCCGGCGGCGCCGTCCGCGGCCATGCGCACCGTTGCGGCGACGACGATGACAGCCACGGCCAACCACGTCCGATGCTCCGGGGCCTCCGGGTACGTCATCGCGATGTCGATGATGCCGACCAGCGAAGCGACGGTAGCCACCGACGACAGGACGGATAACGCGACCACCGCACGCATCCGGGTCCGAATCGGGGCGAGCAGCGACCACGGGCCTACGGTCCCGTCCACGGCGCTCACTTGCCCGCCTCCCCGATCGCGCTTTTCTTCGTGAGAGTGCAGAAATACACCATGCCGGCGCGTGAGACTCCGTCCAGCTTCAGCCCGTTGGCTTCGGCGAGGTCCTCGAGCTCGCTGCCCCGGAACACCCGGTGGCCCGTCTTCTCCATGACGGCCATGTCGACCCGCTCGTTCACGTCGGGATCCTCGACGAACGTCTGCACGTAAGCGATGCCGCCGTCGGCGAGCAGCCCGGAGACCCTGCCGAGCGCGGCTCCCGCATCCTTCATTTGGTGGAGCGCGCCACACACCCAGATTTCACAGGCCCCGCCGGGCTCTCCCGCGAGCGGCGTGAGGATGTCGGCAACGTGGAATTCCGTCCGGGCCCCGAGCCCGTCGGCGGCGGCGCGTTCGCGGGCGATGCGGATCGCATTGGGCGACAGGTCGTAGCCGACGATGTTCGCCCTGCGATAGCGAGACTCAGCGGCGAGCGTGCGGGCGAGCCACCCGGTTCCACAACCGAGGTCGAGGACCCGGGCCGGCGCATCCGGCCCGGGATCCAGCGCACGGAGCTTCCGGTACACGGCAGCGGCGTCCATCGGTTCGCGCGCATAGCGGCTTAGGAACCTCGGCTGGACCTTGTCCTCGTAGGCCGCGAGGAGCCTGCGGTTGTTCTGGACGATCTGGGCGATCGACTTCATTTGGTTCTGTCTCCGGGTGTGTGGGCCGCGTCCACGCGGCGGTTTCGGGTTAGATGCTCGGATTCGCGGGCCGTCATGCAGACTCCCCCGGCCTCGTTTTCACGGCGATGCCCCACGCCGCGAGCACAGCGATACCAAAGAACCAGGCCGCGCAGACCACCAGACCCGCAGCCCCGGTGCCGTTGACGGCCTCGCCGGCCGCGGATACGGGGGTGTGCCCGGCGATTCCGCGCAGGAGGGGACGGAAGTGGTCGGCGGGCATGAGCACCGTGTTGACGAACATCGCAACGATGATTAACGGGATGAGGGCCACGGATCCCTGGGGGCTGGTGATGGAGAACGCGATGTACGTGCCGGTGCATGCGGCCGCCGCGGCAACCATCGCGCCGGTCACCGTGATCCTCCACCACCAGGACACCTCAGGGGGGCTGTCGGAAAGCAAGGCGGCCACCGCCGCGACGACGACCGTCATCGCCATGATCCGGATAAACTCGGCGATGATCCGTGCGGTCGGCACGGCCGCGTACGGTGCCGGCATGGTGATCAACCGCTCGTGGAGGCCATTGCTGCGTTCAACGAACACAGTGGACGATCCCGTGATGGCCAAGATGAACGCCCACGTCGTCACGACCAGGATGACCGCGTTCGGGAGTTCGAACTCTCCGGTGAGCTGCCTGACCAGGCCACCGAACATGCGGTTGACGATGAACAGGTACACGAGCGGAGCAATGAACGTCATGAACCAGAAGTCAGGGCGCCGCAGCCAAGTGTGGACGATGCGCCGCAGATGCACGAAAATGGCGTCGATCATGATTCGCTCCTCAAGGTGAACCGGCGGATGAACAAGACGATTCCGGCGACCGCCGCGACACCGAGCCACAGGGCGGCCTCTTCCCCGGCACTATCCGGGAAGGCATCCGGGGACGCCGCCCTGATCACCTCGATGATCGGCGAAAACGGCATGTGACGTACGACGTCGCGCAGGGAGCCGTCCAAAGCGGTCGCCGGAATGAACGCGGTGGAGAACATGAGCAGCAGCATTTCCAGCGCCTGGATCGATGAGGCTGTCGACACCGGGGCGGGCACCATCAGGATCACCCCGTCCGTGACCAGGGACAGGACCGCGGCGGCGAGCAGTGACCACAGGACTGTCCACGCGACGTCACCGAGAGCCATGTCGAGGCCGCAGGACCACGCGACGACCAGCAGCGCCGCGATCGACGCGGACATCCGCAGCACATCGGTGGCGAGCCTGCCGGCGACATAGCCGCCTGTGGCCCCGGGCAACACGCGCACGCGGTCAACGAGCCCGGATTCGACGTCCTGTCCCACCGCCATCGCCGACGCCGCGGCGGTGAACATCGCCGCCTGGAACAGGCAGCCGCCGAGCACGAAACGCAGGTACCCGAAGCCGGATTGCCCTGCCGAGTACCCAAACACCGCGTACAGGCACAGCAGGAAGAGGGGAGGAACGACGAACATGGAGATCAGCGACGCGGTGTTGCGTCGCAACAGCAGCAGATCCCGACGGAGGAACGCCGCGACCGACGTCGCACTCATCGCGCCGCACCCCCTGCGTTCATCGATATGAATACCTCGTTGAGGGTGGGCGGCGACACGCTCAGCGAATCCGGCAACGCGTCCGAGGCCTCCATCGCCTGCGCCACCGCCTCGAGGACCTGCGGTCCGGGGTCGACGTCGAGGGACACCGACTTCCCCGCGACGCGGGCGCCGTCCAGGCACGTTCCTCCGAGGCAGCGGGCGAACGCCTCCGCCTCGGCGGTGGTGGCAAAGGACACGCGGAGCACGTGCGATCCGAAGTCGCGGCGCAATTCCTCCGGCGTTCCGCTGGCGACGATGCGGCGGTCCTTGAGCAGATGGACGTAGTCTGCCAGCGCCTCCGCCTCTTCCAGGTACTGGGTGGTCAGCACCAGGGTCATTCCGTCGTCCCGCAGTTGCTGGATGAAGCCCCACAACTCTTCGCGGCTGACCGGGTCCAGCCCCGTCGTGGGTTCGTCGAGGAACAGCAACCTGGGCACGACGCACAGCGACGCGGCGATGTCGAGGCGGCGCCGCATGCCACCCGAATAGGCCGACGCCAGCGTCGAGGCACTGTCCGCGAGCGAGAATTGCGCGAGCAGTTCCGTCGCGCGGGCGGCCGCGTCGGCGCGGTCGAGTCCGCGCAGACGCCCGAAGAACTCCAGGTTCTCCCGGCCGGTGAGGTTCTCGTCGATCGCCGCGAATTGGCCGGTGGTGGCAATGTCGGCACGCACGCCCGCCGGATCCTTTTTCACATCGCGCGAGAAGATGCTCACCTCGCCGGAGTCTGCGGTGATGAGCGTCGACAGGATTCGGATGAGGGTGGTCTTGCCTGCGCCGTTGTGGCCGAGGAACGACACGATCGACCCGGCGGGCACGGTGAAACTCACGCCGTCGAGCACATGCTTGCGCATCCGGGCGCCGCGCTTTCCCTTGCGCCCGCCGTCCGGCGGAGCACCTGCCCCGCCTTCGGGCGCGGTGCCGGCTGTGCCCGCAATCGGGTAGCTCTTCGTGAGGTCGCGGACGACGATCGCCGCACCCCGTTCAGCTTGATCCGTCATCGTTTCTCCTTTTCTTTGGTGTCGCAGTGGGCCGCTGCCGGCAGTGGCCCCGTGGTCGGGTTGTCATGCGGCGTTTCGATATGGATGCCTGCATCGCGGGCGAAGGCGAGGACCGGTTCGAGGAGCCGGGGGTGGCTGACGAGATCCCGGCACCCCGGCGCGACTGGCTTCCCCGCGACCGACGCAACGGTGGCGGCGGCAATGGCCGCGGTCATTTTGTAGGAACCCGGGCCAGTTGCCCGGACGACGGTTGTCTCGGCCGCCGACCCCGCATCGCCCGCGCCGGCGGAGGACAGTGCGATGACCAGCTCGGCGGGTTGCGGAGTGCCGTTCGCCCGCGCCTTCCGCGACGTCACGGCCGCCCCGAGACGGGCGAGCAGACCGGAGACGACGGGCATCGCGTACAGTCTCGACGTGCGGATCTTCTCCACCGACTCATCGGGAGAGCATCGAAGGCGACGTGGTAGGAAAATCCGAGGATCGAGGGGCACACCCCGCGTACGACGTCGATGTCCGGGCATTCGTAGCCGATTCCGCTTTGCGACGACACCAGGTTGCGCCGCACTTCGACGATGGCGCCGCCGAGCATCGCGCGGTATCCGCCGCGAATGGTCCGGAACATCGACTCGACCGACGCGGCCCCGGATTCCTGGTCGGCGCCAATTCGCAGATCGACCCGCACATCGCGGACCTCTTCGGCCCCCGCAGCGCAGGCCCCGAGCATCAACAGGGCCGTCGACAAGCCCGGGCACAGGCCGAACCCGGTGAGCACGGGAACCCCCTCCCGCCGAGCATCCCCGTCGAGGGCCATGATTGCGCGGCGGGCGTCGATCGAATCGTTGACGTCGATGTACCCGGTGCCTGAGTCGATGCAAGCACGGGCGAGTGAGTCTGCATGCACCTCGAACGGGCCGATGCCGGCTTCGGCCAACCGAGTCGCAGCCGCCACCGCCTCCGCATGGACCCGGCCGTACGGGACGAGGACGTCCCGCCAATTCTCGACGAAGGTGATCCCCTTCTTCGTCTCATCGGCCTTGTCCCGAAGCACGTCGCTGATGGTCCGGATCGTGTTCACTGGTACCTCTTTCGGTTGTCGGCGCCATGCCGGTGCCGGGCGGACCGGGCCCGCATGGCGCGACCCGGAGGATGTGTCTGAAGGGTTGAAGCAACTGGGTGGGGCGCGTCTCCGTACAGGCTCGGAAACGCTCGCGGGCTCGGGGACCGCCGGTTCCGGGTGCCCGTCAAGTCACTGCGGACACCAGGGCGGCAACGAAGGCCGCGGCGGACGCTGCGGCCGCGAAACCGTCACGCACTCGCCAGGGGTGATCGGTGCGGAAGGTACGCCGCGGATGGCGGCCGAAGTTGCGCATCACCAGGGTCAGGGACAGCTTTTCGGCGCAGCGCACGGCGCTGACGAACAGGGGAAAGGCGATGCGCGCGGGCGTCGTCGCGCGAATGAAGCCGGAGCGGAAAGACTGCCCCGGTCGCATCGAGCGCAATCTAATCGCCCATGTCAGCTGGGGGATTTCGCTGCGCAGGAACGCCGCGATGCTCACCCCGGAAATCGCTATGGTGCACCATGTGTAGGGCACCCGGAGGCGTTGCACCATGGCGTCGAAAAGCTCCTCGACGCGCATACACGCGGAGACCAGGACCGTCCCCGCAAACACGGCCGTCAGTAGCAGTCCGTGATGGATGCCGTGGCGGACAGCCTCCGCCGGATCCCCACTGCCGTAGAACTCGGAGCGCCACCCGAGCAGGCCGAAGAACACCCCGATCAACAGGACGAGGAGGACCTTCCCCGCCGTCGCCCGAACGTCGCGTTCCGCGATCGCAGCGAGTGCGAGGAACGCGACCCCCGTCAGAGCGAGAACGGCGTCTCCGCCGGAGAGCAGCCCGGCGACGAGGACGAGCATCACCGCCGCGACAATCGTGATGGCGTTCAACCCCGCGCGCCTTCGAGCGGCGGATCCACTGGTCCAGGGGCTTTCGTCCAAGGACGTCCGTGCGCCGGCCGCGGGCAGTGCACGATCCCGCCGGGACGACTCCGGGGAAGCCGGCACGTCGGCTGCGGGACCGGACCAGGCGACCTTCCCTTCGGCGACGATGCTCGCCCGATCCGCCCACGTTCGCGCAGCACGGCGGTCGTGGCACGTGAACACAACGGTTCCGCCGGCCCCTGCGTATTCCGCTAGGGCATCCAGTACGATGCGCGAGCTCGGCGAATCCAGATGCGCCAACGGCTCGTCGAGAAGCAGCAAACGGCGATTGGCCGCCACCGCCAGGAAGATGCCCAACCGTCTTTTCTGTCCGCCCGACAGGACGAACGGCGAGACGGGGTCAAGTGCCCGGGGGCACAAGGCTTCCCGCAGTTTCCGCAGCTCATCGGCACCGAGTGGTCCGTGCGGGTCCGTGCCGGCCAGCGCGGAGTCGATTTCCGCGGCGACGGTCGCGCGGGTGAACTGGTGCTCGGGGTTCTGGAACGCCAACGACGCGAAGGCGTCGGGGACGCGCCGGGCGGACGCGCCGTCAATCCGGAGGTCCGCTCCCGCCTTCATCTGGCCCGACAGCACCGCCAGCAAGGTGGACTTACCGGCTCCGTTGGCACCGACTAGGGCATGAATCTCGCCCCGTTCCAGTGTCAGATCGGCCCCGTTCAGGATCCTCTCCCCGCCTCGGGCCACGTGGGTTCCGGTCAAGGCCAGCAGTGGAACGGCCTCCGCCTCCGATTCCGGATTGGGACGGTCCGGCACCCCCGTGCCCGGCGTACTGGCGTCCGGCGTTCCGGCGGTCGCGGCCGTCGTCGCAATGCCCTTCACCGCGATGCCATCCGGCGCTCCGTGGGCGGCGACGCTCCCGTCCACATCGAGGATCGTCACCGTGTCGACCCACCCGTCGAACGGGCGGAGGTCGTGCTCGATGAGCAGGATGACGCGCCCCGGGGCCCGCAAATCACGGATAGCGGCGAACAGCGACCGGCGACCATCCTCGTCGACGTGGGCCGCGGGCTCGTCGAAGATCATGACCTCCGGCGCACTGGCCACCGCGCCGGCGATGGCCATCCGCTGGCGTTGCCCGCCCGACAAAGCCCACGGATCCTTCTCCGCGAGCTCTGACAGCCCGAGCTCTGATAGGGCCGCGGCTGATCGCTTGGCGACGATGTCGGCTTCCACGAGGGAAAACTCGAGGGCCATGGATACGTCATCGACGACTCGAAGCGTGAGCACCTGCGTCGCCGGGTCTTGCCCGACGAAGGTGACCCGGTCCCCGTCCACGGGGCATTCGGTGCCGTCGACATCAACGATATGCACGGATCCGGCATGGTCGATGGGGATGTGCGAGGGGATCAGTCCAGCGATGAGGTGGGCCAGGCTCGTCTTTCCGCATCCCACGGGTCCCGTGATGACATTGATCGTACCGAAGTCGAAGGAGAGATCCACCATGTCGGGTGCCCATCGCCCATCGGCGTGCCGCACGCCAGCGCCACTGACCCGTAACCGGGCCGGGGCCGTCCCGCGTGTCGCACCAGCGCACGCGGGTGCTCCGCCGGTCACCGGGTGACCCCGCGGCTGCGAAGCCCCTTTGCGACGGAAAAGCCCAGGACCAAAAACACCAAGCTCGATGCAAAGGCTACGGCGAAGCTGATCAGGGTCATGGGCGTGGTCGGCGAGTCGACGCCAACTGCGCGCGGGGCCATCGTTCCCATCAGCGCGGAAAACAACATCGCCGACGCCACGAACTGGGTACGCGTCCACCGCCGGTACAGGGTGACCATGAATGGAAGCTCGATGAGCAATCCTTCCATGATCAGCGCCCCGATCGCGGCGACGCCGAACGGGGTGGTCGCCGCGGACACGACGCCCATGGCAAGGCACGCAATGAGGCTCGCGCCAGGCTTGCGGACGACGATGAGGGGAACGACGCACTGCAGGAACCACAACCCGAGCGTCGCCGCGACGAGATAAACGTGGGCGATGCCGGCGAACACCTGCAGGTAGGTCAAGGGCACGACGACGAGAGACCCCGCGACGCCGATCGCGGCGGCGACGAGCATATCGCGGGTGGATGGTCGGCCACCCGCTGCGACCGGTGCGACGTGTACCAACCGCCCGTCGTCCGTCTGCGACGCCACCGCGTCGCCGTCGCCCGTCCCGTCCGGGCCCGCGTCCCCGACTCCCCCTCCGGAGAGGGGTTCTCTGGTCGATCCACGTTTTCTGTTCATCGTCGCCGCCTCGCTTCCGTTGCCGATTCCCGATCGGGAACCTAACTTGAAACAGTATTAGGTTAGGCAATCCTTAGCAACTTATGCCAGACTCGAATTATTGACTTTGCCCCCGCTCCCCCCATTACGTTGTTAGCAGTTCCACCCCAGGGCACCGAAGATTCATAACCTGTCCGCCCGATTGGGCGGGCTATGTTTACTTCCGTTCCCTCCGTCTGAAAGGACAGGGGAACTAGTCACTGGCTTCGGTATGGCTTATTCCTGTCCCTGTCTGAAAATGATCCGGGGGGTGATGTCGCCGAAGACAGTGACATACTCAAACTGCTAATAGGAACCTGACCCAGCCCAGGTGGTATGAGGTCTCACAGTAATGTGGGTGCCAGTCCAAGTATGTCCGACCAACCCCAGTGATGAAGCTTAAATAGTCCAACTTCTCATTCATCGCTAGGAGGCACACACCCATGGCCTATGACTTCGTCATTGGCGTAGACGTCGGCAAATACTTCCACCACGCCTGCGTCCTCGATCCCCAAGGCAGGCAAGTCCTATCCAAACGCATCAACCAGCATGAAGGCTCACTACGCAAGCTCTTCGGCAAATTCCTCACCGACAACGCCTCGGTCCTGGTCATTGTCGATCAACCCAACAACATCGGCCGATTAACCGTCGCAGTCGCCCAAGACATGGGGGCAGATGTTCGCTATCTACCAGGGCTTGCGATGCGACAGCTCTCTCGCATCCACGTCGGCAACTCCAAAACCGATGTACGCGACGCCTACGTCATCGCCCATGCCGGTCTTAACCTTCCAGATTCCTTGCGCAGTGTCGACCGCGTTGAGGAAGTCTTTATCCAGCTGAAAGTACTCAACGGTATTGACGAAGATCTCGCCCGGGCCTACACACGCCTGATTAACCAGATGCGATCCGCGCTCGTAGGAACCTATCCTGCATTCGAACATGTTCTGCGCGGACAGATGATTCACCGAAAATGGATCCTCCACCTACTTGCGAAATACGGTGACCCCACCAAGATTCGACGCATCGGTAAAACACGCCTAGCAGCCTTTGCGCGCAGTCACAAAGCGCGCAATCCCGAGCCTGTCATCGATGCCATGCTTGCTGCCATCCACGGACAGACCGTGTCCATTGCCGGCGCAGAATACGCCGAACTTGGCGTAGCAATGTCCGCCAAAGACGCACTGGCCAAACTAGAGCATCGCAAGGAAATAGAAGCACAGGTACTCAAGCTCATTCAAGACATTCCTCAAACCGAGATTCTTTTATCCATGCCCGACATCGGCCCACGTAGCGCAGCACAGATCCTCATGACCGTTGGCGATATGTCCGACTTCCCCGATGCAGCGCACCTAGCGTCCTATGCAGGCCTATCACCACGGACAAATCAATCAGGAACGTCCATTATGTCGAATTCGCCCAACCGCGCTGGCAACAAAAATTAAAGAACGCCCTATGGCAATCGTCTTTTGCATCGATCAGATTCCACGAGCGTTCCCGGCAATTCTATGAACGAAAACGCAAAGAAGGCAAAAGACACAACGCCGCAGTCGTCGCACTCGCACGCCGACGCCTCAACGTCCTCTTCGCCATGATGCGAAACGGCGAGCTCTACCGAGACATCCCCACAATCCAGGAGGCCGCAGCAGCCTAAAGCCACCAGACCCCCATCCAAGCCGATTGCACAGCAAGCCCAATCGGCTCCTCAAGGTACCCAAAACAACATCTACGAGACGAAGCAGAAGCCGTTCACACCCCCAACAAGCCCACCCGCGGAGTTGACAACCTATATAGGAACACCCCCCAACCGCAGACCACGCTTTTGACAGGCGAACCCAAAGCCGGTCCGAAGCCAGCTCCAAGAAAGACCTACGCATGTTCCCTTCGCTCCGCCGTCCCCGCTCCCGCGCCCTGCTCGCGTTGCCGGCTACTGCCGCGCTCTCCGCATCGCTGATTGCTGTTGCCCCGGCGGGCGCGGTGGTCGTCGATAAGCCTGTGTACGACCAGGCCAAGGATGCTTCCGCTAAGATCGCTCCGATCGGCTCGTACGACGCTGGCGTCTTCGACGAGTCCGGCGCGGAGATCGTGGCCTACCACAAAGCCTCGAAGCGCGTGCTCACCGTGAATGCGAACTCGGGCAAAATCGACGTGCTCGACGTCTCCGACCCGACGGCACCGACCAAGGTGGGCGAAGTTCACGGCGGCGACGACACCACGATCAACTCCGTCGCCGTGCGCGAGGACGGCCTGGCGGTCGCGACCGTGGAGCCGGACGAGGACAAGACGAAGCCCGGCGAAGTCATCTTCTTCGACGCCGGCGCGGACACGCCGGGCGAAGTGCTCGGCCGCGTGGGCGTGGGCTCCCTGCCGGATATGGTGACCCTGACCCCCAACGGCCGCTACGCCCTGGTGGCAAACGAAGGCGAGCCGGCCGAGGACTACTCGGTTGACCCGGAGGGTTCCATCTCCCTCATCCGCCTCGAGCACGACGTTGCCGCACCAACGCAGGACAAGGTCCGTACCGCCGACTTTTCGGCGTTCGAGGGCACGTTGGCGGACAAGGGCGTGCGCATCTTTGGCCAGGTCGGCGCCTCTCAGACTGAGGCGCAGAACCTGGAGCCGGAGTACATCGCCGTCGACGGCAACAAGGCGTACGTGACCCTGCAGGAGAACAACGCGATCGCTGTCGTGGACATCACCTCCGGCAAGGTCGAGGACATCTGGCCGCTCGGTGTCACCGACCGCCGCGAGGTGCCTTTCGACGCCTCCGACAAGGACGGCACGACCAACACCTCCAAGTGGCCGGTGAAGTCCCTCCTGCAGCCAGACTCCATTGCCGCCTACAACGTCGACGGCGAAACTTACCTGGTCCTGGCCAACGAGGGCGACTCGCGCGACTGGGACGGCTACTCCGAAGAGGCGCGCCTGAAGAAGTTTGGCAAAAAGGACGTCGCTCCGATCTGCGAGGGCTACGCCGGTCTCTCCGCGGACCAGCTCGAGGAGCTGCAGTCCGACGAGCAGCTGGGGCGCCTGAACATGACCACCTCCATGGGCCTCAACGAGGAGAAGGGCTGCTACGACGACCTGTACAACCTGGGCGGGCGCAGCTTCTCCATCTTCACCGCGGATGGCAAGCGCGTCTTCGACTCCGGCTCGCAGTTCGAGGAAATCACCTCCCGCATCCTGCCCGAGTACTTCAACTCGAACCACACCGAAACCTCCTTTGACACCCGCTCCGACGACAAGGGCCCGGAGCCGGAGGGCGTCACCGTCGGCGAGGTCAACGGCCGCACCTACGCGTTCATCGGCTTTGAGCGCCTCGGCGGCGTGATGGTTTACGACATCACCGACCCGAGCGCTCCGAAGTACCAGGTCTACGTGAACAACCGCGACTTCTCGATCAACATGGAAGCGCTTGCCGACGAGGGCGAGGAGCAGCTTCACGACGGCCTGTCCAAGGTCGGCGACCTCGGCGCCGAGGGACTTACATTCATCCCGGCCGCGGACTCCCCGAACGGCGAAGCACTCCTGGCCGTGGGCAACGAGGTCTCCGGCACCACCACGCTCTTCCAGGTGGAATCTCTGCTGGACAAGGCGGAGGAGCCGGCGGAGACGCCGGGTGAGGAGCCCGGCGAGGCGCCGGAAAAGAAGCCGGAAGAAAAACCGGACTCCCCGGATCAGCAGACTGGTGACGAGCAGGAGGGCTCCTCCACCGCGGGCAAGGTTGTCGCTGCGGTCACAGGCGTGCTCGCCGCTCTGGTGACACTCGTTGCCGGAGGCGTTTCCCTGGGCCTGATCCAGAACCCGGTTGACCAGCTGCTCGGCCAGATTCCGGGCGCACCCAAGCTTCCCTTCTAGTGGGATTTCGCGGACGTTTGCCCGCGACCCAGTAGTTTTGCGAAGCAAACCCAGCTAAGCTGGAGCTCGTTTTGAACAAATGGATGGTGTGGCACCCTGCACTATCCTTTTCGTAAGAAACCTGCTACTTTCTCTAACGACATCGCTGTAACCGAGCTGTAATCTTTCAGCCCGGTTTCGGCGCAGGACCAAAACTCTCACGAGGAGCTAGAAACTAATGAAGCGTATTTCCACCGCTGCCGTCGCAGCTGCAACCGCACTGGCCATCACGGCAGGACCGGCACTGGCTGAGGACGCGACCACCACCCAGACTGCTACGGTTACCGCTACCCCGACCGAGGAGCCCACCACCGCGGCTACCGAGACCTCCGAGCCGACCGCCGAGGCTCCCGCAGACACCGAGGGCGAGGGCACTGAGACCACTCAGCCGACCACCCCGAACAAGCCGGCTCCGCAGCCGAACAACGGCAAGTCCTCCGGCTCCTCCAACGGCCACATCGTCGGCTTCGTGTCCGGCACCCTGGCGGCAGTCCTGACCACCACCCTGATCGTTGCTTCCGACCCGACCGGCGCAAACAAGATCATCGACATGGTCAACGCGCAGTTCCACCTCGGCATCCCGCACCTGAACATTCCGAAGGTATTCTAAGACGCGGCACTTCGGCGGGGCTTTCACTCGAAGGCCCCGCCGATTTTTTCTCTCTATTCCCACTGGAAGGACACAAAGTGAAGGCGACCTACCCCGTTGCTGCTGCCACCGTCGTTGCACTCGCCGTAGCAGGTCTGAGCCCCGTTTCTGCGAAGAGCACTGACCCAAGCACGACCGAAACTTCCGCGACAACCGGTACGGCTCCGGCAGGCACGACTGCCACGCCCAGCCCGTCTGCAACCGCAACTCCGAGCCCCTCTGCGTCAGCAACCGGATCCGCCACACCGTCGCCCTCCCAAGACGGTCCCACACCGGTGACGGTGACGGTGACTGCACCGGCCGTGACCGCAACGCCCACCCCGTTCCGCGCAACGGGTCCGAGCTCGGAGTGGATCAACAAGGGCATTCTTGATGAGCGCGGCAAGGAGATCTTCACCTACATCAACTTCGCCATCACGATGCTTGCCGGCCTGATCCAGGCGCTTTCCCTGGTCGTGGCGTCGAACCCGCGGATGCAGGAGCAACTTAAGGCAATGCTCGCCCAGGCGGGTATCAAACCCTAGACACTGGACGGCCGCGCGTTTTTTTGGGGGGCGCTGCGGTTGTCGGCGTGGTGGTTCTGAGCGCGGTGGGTCGGTGCCAAACGGAGCTAGCTCCATCTACAGCCGACAACGTCGCGCGACCAGGCAATTCACCACCCTGCCACCACCAAACAGCGCTAGCTCCATCTGCAACCGACAACGTCGCCCGACCAGGCAATTCACCACCCCGCCACCGCCAAACGGAGCTAGCTCCATCTACACCGGACCAACCGATCTCGGCCAGCGGAGCACAGCTACCCCAAAATTCCCATTCCCATCGTAGCCTTGAGGTCCCCCATGAGGTTTGCTGAGCGCTCCACGCGCAGGTGATCGCCCAGGACCATCATCTGGCTGTGGTCCCCGTTCACTAGGTTGAGAAACACGTCGGAATCGCCAGGGTTGTTCAGCAGCACGTCTTTGAGTCGCGCGATATTCTCCACCGTGCACTGGTCCGTGCGCAGCGTCAGACGCAGCGGCAGGCCGGCGCCGTGGCCGGGCCCAAGCTCGGGGACCTTGACGTCGTCGCCGAAGAGGCTCATGCGCTCGTCGCGAATGGTCACGCGGGCCTTGACAAGGATGATGTTGTCCTCGACGATTTGGGGCGCAACGAGGGAGTACACCTTGTTGAACAGGAGAACGTCGACCTGGGCGCCGTGATGATCCTCAATGGTCACGATCGCCCACGGGGAACCGTCCTTCTTGGAGAAGCGGCGGTCCACGCTAGAGATCAGGCCGCCGAGCGTGACCTCCGTGCCGTGGCGCAACTCGCCCGACAAGACCGTGGTCAGCTCGGTGTCGGTCTGCGCGGCAATCGCCTCCTCGAACCCGTCGAGTGGGTGGCCAGAGACGTACAGGCCGAGCATCTCGCGTTCCAGCGCGAGCTTGTGCTTCTTGTCCCACTCGTCGTCCGGAATGTCCATGGTGAACACGGCCGAGCCACTCTCCTGCCCGTCGTCTCCGCCGAAGCCGGCGAATAGGTCGAACTGACCCTTGTCCGCTGCCTTCTTCGTGGTCAGCACGGAGTCGACCATGTCCTCCTGCACGAGCATGAGCCCCTTGCGAGGGTGCCCGAGCGAGTCGAACGCGCCGGATTTGATTAGCGATTCGGTGATACGCTTGTTGCAGGCCAACAGATCGATCTTGTCCAAGTAGTCGGAGAAGCTCGTGAAGTGGCCCTTCGTGCGGCGGGTTTCCTTGATCGACTCCACCACCTCGGCGCCGACGTTGCGCACCGCGGCGAGGCCGTAGCGGATGTCCTCGCCGACAGCCATGAAGTTCTCTTCCGACTCATTAATGTCCGGCTGCAACACCGAAATGCCAAGGTGACGGCAGTCCGACAGGTAGATCGCGGACTTGTCTTTCTTGTCGCCAACCGACGTCAGCAGCGCCGCCATGTACTCAGCGGTGTAATTCGCCTTCATGTAGGCCGTCCAGTACGACACCAGCGCGTAGCCAGCGGCGTGCGACTTGTTAAACGCGTAGGACGCGAACGGCTCGATCGTGCCCCACAGCGCGTCCATCGCTGCCTTGGAGTACCCGTTCTCCTGCATGCCGCCCCAGAACTTGTCGTACTGCTGGGCGAGCACCTCGGGTTTCTTCTTACCCATCGCTTTACGGAAGCCATCTGCCTCGCCGGCCGTGTAATTTGCCACCTTTTGAGAGATACGCATGATCTGCTCCTGGTACACGATGAGGCCATAGGTCTCGTCGAGAATCTCGCGCAGCGGCTCGTCCAGCTCCGGGTGGATCGGAGTGATGGGTTTGCGACCGTTCTTACGGTCCGCGTAGTCCCAGTGCGCGTTCACACCCATCGGACCCGGGCGGTAGAGCGCCAACGACGCCACGATGTCCTTAAAGCCGGTCGGCTTCATGCGTTTGAGCAGCTCCTGCATGCCGCCGGAGTCCAGCTGGAACACGCCGAGGGTCTCGCCGCGGGAGAGCAGCTCGTAGACAGCTGTGTCGTCTGTATCCAGCGTTTCCAGGTCGAGCGTTTCACCGCGGTTCTTCTTCACGTTCTCCAGGGCGTCGCCAAGCACCGTAAGGTTGCGCAGGCCCAGGAAGTCCATCTTCAGCAGGCCGATGGCCTCGCAGGCCGGGTAATCCCAGCCGGTGATGATCGCGCCGTCCGCCGGGCGCTTCCACATCGGGATGTGGTCCATGAGCGGCACGGACGCCATGATCACCGCGCAGGCGTGCACGCCGGCCTGGCGCACGACGCCCTCGAGGCCGCGGGCCGTCTCGTAGATTTTGGCCACATCCGGGTCCGTCTCGATCAGTGAGCGCACCTCGGCTGCCTCGGTGTAGCGGGCGTGCTCCGGATCCGTGATGCCGACGAGCGGGATGTCTTTCGCCATGATCGCTGGGGGCAGGGCCGCGTTGATGCGGTCTGCCATCTGGAAGCCGGGCTGGCCGAAGTTCACCTTCGCCGAGTCCTTGATCGCCTGCTTCGTCTTCACGGTGCCGAACGTGATCACCTGGGCAATCTTGTCCTCACCCCAGCGCTCGGCGGCGTAGGTGATCATCTCGCCGCGGCGGCGGTCGTCAAAGTCAATATCAATATCGGGCGCGGACGGACGCTCCGGGTTGAGGAATCGCTCGAAGAGCAGGCCGTGTTCCATCGGGTCAATGTTGGTGATGGTCAGCGCGTAGGCCACAAGTGCACCAGCCGCCGAGCCACGGCCCGGCCCGACGCGGATGCCCACCTCACGCGCGTGCTTAATCAGCTCCGCGACGATGAGGAAGTAGGACGGGTAGCCTTTCATGTCGATGACGTCGATCTCGTATTCCGCGCGCTTGAGGTACTCCTCTGGGACCTCGCTGCCGTCGAAACGCGCCTCGAGCCCGCGCTGAACCTCCTTGCGCAGCCAGCTCGTCGGCGTCTCGCCCTCCGGCACGTCCGCGATTGGCATGCGATCGTGCGGGTGGTCCTCCCAGAGCTCGCCGTAATCGCCGACGCGCTCGGCAATCCACAACGTGTTGTCGCAGCCGTCCGGCACGGTGGAGTCCCAAATCTCGCGCATCTGCTCTGCGGACTTGATGTAGTAGCCCGTGCCGTCGAACTTGAAGCGATCCGGGTCCATCATCGTCTTACCGGTCTGCACGCACAGCATCGCCTCGTGCGCGGGCGCCTGGGATTCCAGCACGTAGTGGCAGTCGTTGGTCACCAGTGGGGGCAGGTCCAGTGCTTTGCCGATGCGCAGCAGGTCGTCGCGGACACGGCGCTCGATGTGGAGCCCGTGGTCCATAAGCTCAAGGAAGAAGTTGTCCCGCCCGTAGATGTCCTGCCACATCGCGGCAGCCTCCAGGGCCTCGTCGTATTGGCCCAAACGCAGGCGCGTCTGCACGTCGCCGGACGGGCAGCCAGTGGTGGCGATAATGCCGTCCGCGTGCTCGGCGATGAGCTCGGCGTCCATGCGGGGCCACTTGCCCAGCTGTCCTTCGTAGGAGGCGAGGGACGACAGCTTGAACAGGTTGTGCAGTCCCGTGGCATTTTCCGCCAGCATGGTCTGGTGGAGGTAGGCGCCGGACGCGGAGACGTCGTCGCGCTTCTGATCCGGGGTCCCCCACAGCTGGCGCTTCTTGTTAAAGCGAGAGGCCGGGGCCATGTAGGCCTCGATGCCGATGATCGGCTTCACGCCAGCGTCGACCATGCGCCGGTAGAAGGCGTTGGAGCCGAACATGTTGCCGTGGTCCGTCATGCCCACAGCAGGCATGCCCTGGCGCACCACTTCATCGGCCAGCAGGTCCACCTTGGCCATGCCGTCCAGCATGGAAAACTCGGTGTGGTTGTGGAGGTGGACGAAGGAGGAGTTTTTGGCCATGCGGGTCATCTTAACCCGACTCAAGAAACGGCAAAACCCCCGTGATTACGGGGGTGTGATTCGCCGCGACGGCGCCGTCTACTCGTAGCGGAGCGCCTCAATAGGCTGCATCTTTGCCGCCTTCGACGCCGGGTAGGCGCCGAAGAACACGCCGGTGGCGAGTGAGAACAACAGCGAAAGCAACACTGCACCGACCGGGGGCCACACGAATGCGTCGAACGCCGCGGTGGCGATCATGCCGATTGCCCCGCCGAGGATAACGCCGATGACGCCGCCGACCAGACAGACCAGCATCGCCTCGACGATGAACTGCGTGCGGATGTCGCCGTGGGTCGCGCCGAGCGCCTTGCGCACGCCGATCTCGCGGGTGCGCTCCGTGACCGTAATCAGCATGATGTTCATCACGCCGATGCCGCCGACCAGCAGGGAGATGCCGCCGATTGCGGAAAGCACCGAGGACATGATGCGGAACACGCTGGTCAGTTCCTGCAGCGACGAGGACAGGTCGATGACCTCGGCCTCGTAGGTTTCATTACCGCGGTACTGGCGGTCCAGGTAGTCCTGCAGATCCTTCTGGAACGTGGCCGCCTCCTCCTCGCCGGAGCTGCGCACCGAGATGGACGTGAACCAATCCCCGTTCAGACCGATGCGGTCGGCCGCGGTGACGGGAATGTACGCCTCGGCGTAGGACTGCATCCCGCCGAACGCTCCGCCGCCGCCGGCGGCGCCATCCGTCTTGTCGCCGAGCACGCCGATGATGGTGAAGACGGCCGGTTGGCCTTCTTGCACCAGATCGATGCGTTCGCCCAAGGCGGAGGCAGGGTCGCCGTCAAACATGGCGTCGACAAGCTCTGGGCTCACCACGGCCACCGGGCGCTGGCCCTGCATGTCCTTATCGGAGATGCCGCGGCCGAACTCGACCTCGCCGCCGCGCATGTCAATGGAATCCATGAGCGCCGGGTTGATCGTAGTGCTCACTGGGTCCTTGTCGCCGTTTTCAATCTCGCCCATGCCGGAGAGGTCGACGTCGATGCCGGTGATGCGGTCGCCGAACGCGTCGCGCATATCCTGCAGGTCCTGCAGCGTCAGCGAGTCTCGCTCGTCCGTCGGCTGCGCCTGCGACATGGCCGCAAACGGGTCGTCGGACTGTTCCTCTTCGTCGGGGCGCTCGTGCACCACGACCGGGTGCGTCGTCGTGCCCACGCCCTGCAGGCCGGACATGACCTGGTTCTCTAGGCCGCGTCCGAGGGTCATGATGATCACCACGGCCATGATGCCGATGATGATGCCCAGCAGCGTCAGCAGCGAGCGCAGCTTGTTCTTGTTCAGGCTGGAGACGGCCAGCCGGAGCGATTCTTGGATATTCACGGTGTGTCGTCTCCTTCCTTACATTCCCAGCCCGGCGGGCGTGCGCACGTTGGCAACGCGCCCATCCATCATTTCCACGACGCGCTCTGTTTCTTCCGCGAGCTCCGGGTTGTGCGTAATAAACACCACTGACTTGCCCAGGTCCTTGTGCAGCTTGTGGAACAGGTCCATCACCATGCGGCCGGTCTTTGAATCGAGTGCGCCGGTTGGCTCGTCGGCAAGCAGGAGGTCCGGGTCGTTGGCCAGGCTGCGTGCAATAGCCACGCGCTGCTTCTGGCCACCGGACAGCTCGTTCGGGTTGTGGTGAATGCGGTCACCCATCCCCATCATCTCCAGCAGCTCCGCGGCGCGCTCCTCGCGCTCCTTTCGTTCCACGCCCGCATACATCATGGGCATGGCCACGTTTTGCAGCGCGTCGATGCGGCCGATGAGGTTGAAGTTCTGGAAGATGAAGCCGATGTTTTTGCTGCGGTACGACGCGAGCTCCTTGTCCTCCTTGGCGTAGACCGGCTCGCCGTTGAACGCGTACGCGCCCTTGGACGGCCGGTCCAGCATGCCAATCAGGTTCATCAGCGTCGACTTACCGCAGCCGGATGGACCAACGATGGACACGAACTCGCTCGGTTTTGCGTGAAAGTCAATGCCGTGCAGCACGGTCAGCTCGCTCGGCTCCCCCTCGTTGTACGTCTTCACCACCCCGCGCATGTCAATGAGCAGGCCCGAGTTTGCCATCGGGTTCGCAGGAGCAGGACGCTTATCGACGCCCCCACGTTCCCCACCAACGATCACCGAGCTCCCGCCCCGTTGCTCCCCGGGCTGCGCTTTCGGCGGCTCCTTCGTAGTGGAGACGGCCGGCTGCTCGCCGGTGGCCTCCTCCGCGCCGAAGAAAAACGGGTCGTCGTCTTCCCCGGTCCCGGCCGGTTGGCCGGGCGCTGCTTGCGCAGTGTCGAGTGCGTTGTCGTCGTCTCTGCGGGCGTGTTTTCCTTTTCGGGAGAACTTCTTCAACGGCGCGCTCCCCTACTTTTCCTCGCCGCCCTCGGCGGCGTCCTTCTGCTCAGACTTCGGCGCTTCAGAGGACTTTGTCCCGTCCTTGTCATTCGCACTGTCATTCGCGCTGTCCTTGGCGCCGTCTTTGGCATCGCGTACCTGCTGCGGGTCGAACTTCGGATCGGAGATGTCCACGGTCTCGCCGATTTTGTCGGAGTACTCGTCCGGCCAGTTGATGACGATGTCGCCCGGCTTGAGGTCGCCCCCGGTGATGGCAATGTCCACGTCGTTGGTGGCGCCCGTCTTCACGCTGCGCTCCTCCACCTTGCCGGACTTCGCGTCGTCGCCATCGGTGGCGAGCACCAGGACCTTCTTGTCATTATCGTCGCCGTACACGGCGTCGACAGGCACGTTGAGGGCGTCCGGGGACTCTTCGGTGATGATCTCCGCGCGCACCGTACCGCCGAGCAGGAGTCCCTTCTTGTCGCCGGTGACCTCGATCTCCACGGGGAAGGTCACGCTGCTGGACTGGTCGTTGGCTCCGCCGGCCGCGTTCACGCCTCCGGCCATGCCACCTGCCATGCCGCTGCTCATGCTGCCCGACGCGCTCCGGTCAGCGGCCGGGGCGATGCGCTTTACACGCCCCTTGAATTTCTTGTCGCCGGTTGCGGTCGACGTGAACTCGACGCGGTTGCCCTGCGCGATGTTCGGCACGTCGGCCTCGCGAACCTCGGACTTGATGATCAGGCTGGAATCATCTGCCAAGCTGAGCAGCTTGCCCTGCGGGATGTCGCCTTCCTGCACGTCCACCGCGGTCACGATGCCGGCGAGCGGCGAGTACAGCGTCGCCTCCTGCAGCTGGTACTCCAGCGTGCCGTCGCTCTCAGAGATGCCGGCGCTTTCCGCCTGTCGACGCGCACTGTCCACCTGCCCCTGCAGCTGCTCCCGCTCCTGCTGCGCCTGGGTCTGCGCGGCCGCGAGCGCCGCCTGGGCATCCTGCAGCGCTGCGTACGCTTCATCGACGCTCATCGGCGCACTCGCCGCGGCGTCGGCCCCAGCCGCGCCTGCAGCACCCGCGCCCTGGGCGCCTGCCATGCTGGCGAGGTCCTCCGGGGAGACCGCACCGGCGCCTGCCGCGCCGTCTGCGCCGGCAGCGCCCGGTACCGCCACCGCGCCCGCGCCAGGTGCAGCTGGCGCAGCGGGGGCTGCGGGTGCTGCCGGTGCAGCGGGTGCCGGAGCCTCCGGGGCGCCGCCGCTCGAGCTACCCGGCAGGTGCGAGGAGAGGTTGCCCGCCATCTGGGAAAATACGTCGGCCACTCGGGTTGCAGAACGACCGCCGTTTGCGGCGAGCGCCGCGTTGTATGCAGCCTGCGCCTGATCCACCTGAGCCTGTGCCTGGCGGATGGCCTGGTTCGTGCCGTCGTTAATGGACTGGTCGTGGGCGTTGAGCTGGGATTCTGCCTGCTGCAGCGCCTGGGTGGCGTCGGCCTGAGCGTTCGCCTGCTGGCGCTCCTGCGCGGCAAGCTGCCGGTCCAGCTGCTCGGTGTCCATAGAGACCAAGAACTGGTCCTTTTGCACGCGGTCACCGGGCTGGACGGCGATCTTTTGCACCTCGGACTGCACCGACGTGGTGATGTTCATTGCCCGAACCGGAGCAATGCTGCCGTTGACCACAACGCTGTCGGAGACGTCTTCCGCCGACGCCACGGTGTAGTCGCCCGGCTGCAAGCCGTCCGCGTCCTTGCTGTTGTCTCCTCCACCGAAGCCGCAGGCAGATGCAAACAGCGACACGGTGGTGATTACCGCGACGGAGCGCAGCTTCAGCGACCGGCGGCGGTTGGTGGTGGCGTGCGGGGTGGCAATTCCGGATTCGGAAACCAAAACTTCTCCTCACAAACGGGCGCGCCAACGGCGTCTTCGGCAAAGCCAACTGAAGAGTCCGGGCGCTTAGGCGTGCAACTTCGTTGAACTATACACGGGCCCGGACCACTTCGGGCCAGCGCCTTCCCCCGCTTGGGACCCGAACGACGAGCCTGGATTCTGCCTACGAACCCGCTGAATACACACCCGGGTTCCGCACAGCGATTGCGCCCCACACCGCGTCGGCGGGCAATACCTCGACTGAGCGCACGTGCGACGATTCCGCGAGGCGCGACAGCGTTGCAACGTCCGCGGTCACCACCGCGCCAGCGAGGAGCACAGAAGCCTGCGCCCAGTCCGGCCCAGCGCCTGACTCGCGCTGAACGGCCCGGCGCGCCTCGCGCTCGCACACCTCGCCCCTTCCTGCGCTCGTCTCCCCGACTGGCTCCGGGGTGTCCTTCGGCGGCAGGCCCTCCGGCACGATCGCGTTGACGCGCGGCACGTCTCGGTACGCAGCTGCCGCCGCGTCGCAGGACTGCGGCGCGTCGAACGCGACCAGGGCGAGGTGGGAGTCGCCCGGCGCGCTCTTCCTCCGCGCGGAGTCAAGCGTCGCCGCGGCGCGTTGCAAGTACTCCTCCGCTGACTCTCCCGGATCGGGGCCGAGCGCGTCGCCTTGCAGCGTCGGCGTGGCGGGCGCGTGAGACATCCCGACGGCGTACAACGCGACGATGAGCAGCGCACACGCCCCGAACACGGCGGCTGCTGCGGCAAGCGGATGGCGCATGCTAGCCCGCCCTCAGCACATCCAGCGCGTGTTGAAGGTCTGCTGGGTACGAGGACTCGACCGTCATGTACTCACCGGTGCGCGGGTGCGTGAACCCGAGCGATTTCGCGTGCAGCCATTGGCGGATCAGCCCGAGACGCTTGGACAGGTTCGGGTCGGAACCGTACATGGGGTCACCCACGCACGGGTGGCCCAGCGCGGACATGTGCACGCGGATTTGGTGGGTGCGCCCCGTCTCCAGGTGCACCTCGAGCAGACTTGCGCGGCGGAAGGCCTCGATGACGGAGTAGTGCGTCACGCTCGGTCGGCCGTCGTCAGTCACCGCGAACTTCCAGCCCGACGACGGGTGCCGGCCAATGGGCGCGTCGACGGTGCCCACGATGGGGTCCGGCAGGCCCTGGACGACGGCGTGGTAGGTCTTGTCCACCGTGCGCTCCTTGAAGGCACGCTTGAGCACCGAGTATCCCTGGACGCTCGCGGCGACCACCATCACCCCGGAGGTGCCGACATCCAGGCGCTGCACGATGCCCTTGCGCTCCGGGGGACCCGCGTCCGGCAGCGTGAAGCCCATGGCTTGCAGGCCGCCGAGAACGGTGGGGCCGTCCCACCCGAGGGTCGGGTGCGCGGCAACGCCGACGGGCTTGTCCACCGCGATGACGTCGGCGTCGTGGTAGAGGATCTCCAGGCCCTCGACGTGCTCCGCCACCGGTTCCGGCGCTCGCTTGGGTTCCGGGAGGGTGGCCTCGATGAGGGCGCCTGGGATGACGCGGTCGGATTTTTGGGGCGGTGTGGCGTCGATAAGCACCTGCTCCTGCGCGATCATCTCGGCGGCAACGCTGCGGGAGATGCCGAAGAGTTTGGCCAGCGCGGCGTCAACGCGCATGCCGGCCAGGCCTTCGGGGACGGGGAGGCTGCGGAAGTCACCCGGCATGCGGCGCCTCCTTGTGGTCGGAGGTCAACACCGCCAACGCGAACAGGGCGGTGCCGACGGTGATGCAGGCGTCCGCGAGGTTGAAGACCGCGAACGAGCCCACGGAGATGTAGTCCACGACGTGGCCGAACCAGAAGCCGGGGTCACGGAACAGGCGGTCAATGAGGTTGCCCAGGGCGCCGCCCGCGATCATGGCCAGACCGATCGCCTCGAAACGCGAGGTCAAGCGCGGGGCGTAGAGCAGCGCACCGACGACGAAGGCGAGCTGGATCGTGGTGAACAGCCAGGTCGAGTTCTGGCCCATGGAGAAGGCCGCGCCCGGGTTGAACAGCAGGTAGAACCGGAACCAGTCACCAATCAGCGGGACCTGATCCCCCGGCTCGAGCCACGAGACCATCAGCTGTTTGATGGCCTGATCCGCCACCGCGATGACCAGCATGACGGCGGCGACGAGCGGCAGGTACCTCCCCCGGAGCGGGCCGCGAGGCGCGGACGCCGGGTCCTGCGTATTGGTGTGACTGTTGTTGTGTTGCATCGCCTGTCAACTGTAGCGGGTCCGGCTCCGCGCGGGCGCACTGTCGCCCGGTCTGGGCACGCAGCCGTGGTTGCTTCCGGGTCGTCGCGGTGCGGTAGTTTCAAAGTGTGATGTTTCTGCCTCCCCGAGCGCGCTCGGCGCGTCCTGCTCGCCCAGCTCACCGACCCCGTTTCGCCGCCGCCTGCCTGGTGCTCAGCGCAACGCTGCTCCCGCTGACTGCTTGCGGCACCGCGGACGAGGACCCGCTCAAGGGGATTCCGGCGTTTGCCATGGACACCCCGGCCGTGGAGGTCGTTGCCGCGGGCGAGTCCCCGCAGCAGCTCTCCTACCGGCTGGGTGGCGAAGGCGGCGAGAACACCGACGAGACCAACGCCTGGGACACCACCGTCGCGGTGTCCTCCGGCATCAGCCAGGACGTGCTGCCCGCGGACCAAGCGCACGAGGACCCCGGCCTGCCGGACGTGAGCAGCGTCGACGTCTCCACCACCACCCTCCCGCTCGCCGTTACGGCGGGCAGCGCCCCGGAGCCGGGCGAGGACGAGTCCCCGGCGGACGCTGCGGTGGAGTTCACCGTGGGAAAAGGCAAGCACTCCGACCTGCCGCTGAGCCAGGAGGTCGCGTCCGCGGAGGGGTTCCTCATGCGCTGGCGGGCGCAGTCGACCGGCGCCATCTCCACGCTGAAGCTCATGGCGCCGAACGAGTCCCAGGAGCGGGGGCGCCAAGCGGTGGAGCAGTCGCTGCTGGCCGTGGCATCGATGAACGTGGTGCTGCCGGACGAACCGGTCGGCGTGGGCGGCTCGTGGACCGTGCGCAACCGCGTCACCGGGACCTCGAACATGCTGCGCACCGCAACCTATACGGTGACCCGGCTCGAGGGCGATGCGGTCGACCTTGACGTCCACGTGGAGGAGCGCCCGACCCAGCAGTCGCTGCAGATTGATAACTCTGCCGCCGGGGACCTGGACGGGCAGACGCTTGACGTGGAGAGCACGTCAACGAACTCGCAGGGCAGTATTACGCTGGACTTGAAGCACCCGCTGCCCACGTCCGGGCAGGTCGCGTCCACCACCCGCCTGGTCTACTCGGGCGAGGACGCCGCCTACCGCGTGGTGCAGGACGTCACGGAGGCCGTGACCTACGGGTCCGACGACGCGTAGCGCTCACCCCAGAGTTTTCAAGGAGTTTCCCATGGTCGCACCGCTGCACATCGGCCTCGATGGCATCTCATTTACCTATCCCGGCGGCAAGCGAGTACTCACCGACATCTCCTTCGCCGTCCCCTCCGGCTCCGTCACGGGCCTGATCGGCGAGAACGGCGCCGGCAAATCCACCCTGCTCGGCGTCATCTCCGGCGAGCTCACCGCCGATACCGGCCAGCTCATCACCCCGCCGACCACCGGCTTCATCGCCCAGGAGACGTCCCTGCCGTTCACTGAACCCGCAAGCAAGCTTATCGACGCCGCCGTGGCCGAACTCCGCGACGTCGAAGCCGACATCACCCGCCTCGGGGAGGCCATGGCCACGGAGCAGGACGACGCCGCGTCCGCCGCACTCGCCGCCGACTTTGACCGTGCGCTCGCGCGCGCGGAGCAGTCCGGCGTGTGGGAATTGGATGCGCGCATCGCCACCGTGCTCGCCGGCCTTGGCCTGGCCAACGTGCCCCTTTCCACCCCGCTCGGCGAGATGAGCGGCGGGCAGCGGCGCCGCTTCGCGCTCGCCGCCCTCCTGCTACGCCCGGTCGAGGCCATGGTGCTCGACGAGCCAACGAACCACCTCGACGACGAGGCCGTGGACTTCCTCATCGGCGAGCTCGAGGCGTTTAAGGGCCCCGTGCTGGTGGCCTCCCACAGCCGCTACTTCCTCGACCGCGCCTGCGACGGGATCGTCGACCTGGATCCCGGCCTCGGCGCGGAAGGCGGGTTCGGCGAGGAGACCCGCCAGGGCGCCCGCTTTTCCGGCGCGTTTTCGGACTACCTCAAGGCGCGCGAGGACCGCCGGCGACGCTGGGAGACCGACTACGCCGCCCAGGAGCACGAGCGCGCGCGCCTGGAGAAGGCCGCCGAGCAGGGCGAGGACGACGTCTTCCACTCCCACGAGAACAAGACCGAGACGCGCAGCGCGGCGAAGTTCTACGCCGATAAGGCAGCGAAGACGGTGGGCAACCGACGCCGCTCCGCGCGTCTTCGCCTGGAGGCGCTGCAGCGCGAAGCGGTCCCGGCCCCGCCGGCGCGGCTGTCCTTCCGCGGGGTGCCGGAGCACACGGCAACGTCGATAGGCGTGCCTGCGGTGGTGACCCGGGGCCTCGCGGTGCCGGATCGCCTCGCCCCGCTGGACCTGAAGCTGCAGCCCGGACAGCAGCTGCTGGTGGAGGGGCCGAACGGGTCGGGCAAGTCGACGCTGCTGAAGATCCTGGACGGCACGCTCACCGAGTATTCCGGCGAGTGCCTCATCCCGGAGGAGTACAGCGTGGGCCGCCTTGAGCAGGACGACTCATGGCGCGACCTGACGGTCACCGCGGCCGAGGCGTTTGCCATCCGCACCGGTGGCGACTCCCCGGACCTCGTGGAGATGGGGCTGATGACCGAGGCGCAGGCCGCCACGAAGCTGGAGGACCTCTCGCTGGGCCAGCGCCGCAGGGTTTCCCTCGGCGTGATCCTTTCCACTCCCCCGGACCTGCTGCTGTTGGACGAGCCCACCAACCACCTCTCGCTCGCCCTGGCGGAAGAGCTCGAGCACGCTCTGCTGGACTTTGCGGGCACCGTGATCATCACCAGCCACGACCGGTGGGTGCGCCGCCAGTGGCGCGAGCGGATCCGCACAAACGACGAACGCGCCAGGATCCTCACCCTGTCCACGATGTGGACCGGCGAGGTCTGGCGCGACGAAGTGGACTAACGGACTACAGGGCCGGGGCCTCCTGGTAATCGCCCTCCGGTGCCTGCTCAGCCGGGGCATCCGCGGCCGGCGCGTCGGCGGGGGCCTGGTCCCCGGGCACGGTCGGCGCGGCGCCGGCGGTGCACATTGGCGGCACCTGCTCCGGCGGCAGCGTATTCGTCACCAGGGTGCAGGCCCACTCCTGGGACAGCTTCCACTGCCCGTCCTCGAAGACGAACTCCACGTCCTCCGCCTGCTGCGCGGACTGCTGCTCCGGCTGGGTGAAGTTCACGGTAGCCAGGACCGTGTTCGGCCCGTAGCCCGGCAGGATGGGGTCCACGACCTGGAAGTTTGCCCCGGACTGCTGTTGGGACTGCGCCATGACATCGAAAAGCTCGGGCACCGTGTCGCCGCCCTGGACGGTGTTGACGCGCTCGCCGATCGGCAGGGCGGAGTCGGTCGCGCGGGTCAGCACGGCGTTGAGTTCCTCGGCGGTCGGCAGCTCGGCCACCGGGGCGGCCTGCTGGGCGGAGGTCTGCTCGTTGCTGGCGGACCCGCTGGTGTCCGCGCCGGACTCGCCATCATCGGAGCAGGCGGCGAGGCCCGCAGTCAGCCCGAGTGCGGCAACGGCGACGATGAGTTTGTGTGCGTTCACTGATTCTCCTTGCGGCAGCATTTGCTTCGTAGGTTCTCGTTTGCACTTTATTCCACTCAGCGTATCGCCCCGGTATCACCACACCAACAACATCATCTGGCACGCTAGGACTCATGGAACACTTCGTCCTCGTCATCTCCACCGGCGGCACCATCGCCTCCACCACCGACGCCACCGGCGCGCGCGTCCCCACCCTGACCTGCGAGGAGCTCGTCTCCCGCAGCGGCACCACCGAGCCAGTGCGCACCTACGACGCCGCGAGCCTGGATTCCTCCTCAGTCACCCTCGCCGAGGTCGATACCTTGAGGTCGCTCGTGCGCAAAGCGCTTGACGACGCCTCCGTCACCGGAATCGTCATCACCCACGGCACCGACTCCATGGCCGATACCGCGCTCGCGCTCGACCTCGTCCACGACGACCCCCGCCCCGTCGTGCTCACCGGCGCGCAGCGCCCCGCCGACGCCGACGCGCCCAGATCCCGCAGCCGTGCCACATCCTCCGGCCCCCGCACCCCGCCCGCGGCGATGAACGGCGCACCGAAGTCCGCCACCTCTTCGACGATGGTGTCCAGGTAGCGGGTGTCCGGAACCTCCAGCGGCGACCAGGTGCTGCGGTGCCCGCCCGCCTCTGGGCCCTGCACGATGACGCCGTCGGCGTTCCATGACTCGCCCATCGCTTCCCACGCATCCTCGATGCGGGTCACGGTCACCCACGCCTCCGAACCGACGGAGTGCAACCGCTCCACGTGCTCCGGGTCCAGCGGCCCGAAGGTGCTGCTCACAATGGGTGGCGCGGCCTCCAGGACGAGCTCGAACTTTTCTTCAAAGCCCCCGGTGACATCCACGTTCGGGACGTCGGTGCCGAGTTCGGAGGCGATGAGTTCGACGTCGATAAGCGAAGGCTCGACCTGCGGTACGAAGAGGTTCACGCCAAACGGCGGTGTGCACTGGCCGAGCCACGTGCGAGCCTGCTCGACGGTGCAGGTGCCGAGCGCGAGAAAGCCGAAGCTGACCGCGTTGACCAGCGCCGGCGTGGTTGGTCCGCCCGCCATCGGTGCGGCGACGATGCGTGGTAGGTCCATGGTTATGCTTGTCCCCGTGTTCGATTTTCTGAAGCGACTGACATCCCAGCCACCGGCCAGCCCCCACACCGAGTGGCTCGTGGTGGGGCTGGGAAACCCCGGCCCCGAATATGAGACCACGAAGCACAACGCCGGTTTCCTGGCCGTAGACCAGTGTGCCAAAGATTTGCGCCCCGCGCCGAAGTGCCGCGCACTCGTGCAGCACATTGACGACGTCACGTTTGCCAAGCCCACCACCTTCATGAACCTGTCGGGCGAGTCCGTCTCAGCGTTCGGCGTGCGGCCGGAGCGGATCGTCGTGATCCACGACGAGCTGGACCTCCCGGCGGGGAAAGTACGCGTGAAGCTGGGCGGCAACGAGAATGGGCACAACGGGCTCAAGTCCATCACAGAGCACCTGGGCACCCGCGACTACGTGCGCGTCCGCGTCGGCATTGGCCGCCCGCCGAAGGGGACGCCCGTGCCGGACTGGGTGCTCGGCCCGCTCTCCGGGAACGAGGCGATCGAGACGGCCGCGGAAGCCGCGCGCCTCGTCTGCGCCCGCGGGCTCGCCGCGGCTCAGAACGAGATCCACGGGCGCTAGATTAGGACAGCGCCTGCTCGAGGTCGTTGAGCACGTTCTCCAGGGACTGGTTCTTCTGCTCACGGGGCGCGAAGGCGCCGTCGGCGAAGTCCTCGAACAGGGAGAGCGCGACCTGGTTGCGGACGCCGAACATGGAGAAGTTCGCAACGATCTGGCGCCAGTGCTCCACCGCGCGAAGGCCGTTATCAGCGCCGTAGGACACGAACGCGACGGGCTTCCCGGCCCACTCGGCGCCCAGCACGTCGAAGGCGTTCTTCATCGCGCCCGGCACGGAGTGGTTGTACTCCGGGGTGACAAAGATGAAGGCGTCGCAAGCGTCGACCGCCTTGGACCACGCGGTGGTGGCCTCGTCCTCGTACTGCTTGTTTGCGGCGCCCGGCACCATTTCCGCGTCGAGCAGCGGAACGTTGAACTCGGACAGGTCGAGCAGCTCGTACTCGAAGCCGTCGCGCTTCTCAGCTGCGTCCGAGACCCAGCGGGCGACGGCCTCGCCGGCGCGTCCCTTGCGGATGGAGCCGAGGAAGATTCCGATCTTCATAGATACAACCCTTTTGTTGATTCGTCTACAATTTCGCCCCTTTACTCTACACCGCTCCCCGCAACATTGTCAGCCGAATCAGTGCTGCGAGAAGTGCTCCAGGTCACGCGGGCTGCCCGCCGCCACGATGCGGTCCGACGGCGTGAGCTGGGTGCCGTCGGTAAGCGGTGCCCACCCCTCATCCCGCTTCACCGAGACGAGCTGGACATGCTGGCTCCTCCACACCTCACCCAAGTCGAGCGGGCGCCCCGTCACGCACGCGGGCGCCGCCATCTTTGTCACGCCGTAGTTGGTGGAGATCTCCGCGAAGTCCTGGAAGTGCCCACCCAACAGGTGGGCCACGCGCCTGCCCGTGTCGCGCTCCGGGCGAATCACGTGGTTGGCCCCGATCTGGTGCAGGATGCGCGCGTGCGCCTCCGAGTCCGCCTTCGCCCAGATGTCCTGCACCCCCAGCTCGACGAGGTTGGACGTGGTCAGGATGGAGTCCTCCAAGTGGGAGCCGATGGAGACGACAACGCGCTCGACATCCTCGATCCCCAGTTGCCGCATCGCCTCCGGGTCCGTGGTGTCCGCGGCGAGCGCCTCGGTGAGGTACGGCGCCCGCTCGCGGACAATCTTCTCGCTGGAGTCCACGCCGAGCACCTCCACCCCGTTCGCCATGAGTTCGGTGGCCAAGGCGGTGCCGAATCTGCCGAGCCCGATGACTACGACGGGCGGAATGTCAATCGTCGCGCGGGAAAATAACTTAGCCAATGAACGGCCTTTCTTCGGGGTAGCTAAAGCGCCTATCGAGCATCTTCGCCGACAGCGCCGCCACCAGGGTGGTCGGGCCTACGCGGCCCAGGTACATGATGAAGCAGAGCACGATTTGCGACGCCGACGACAACCCCGCCGTGATGCCGGTGGAAAGCCCCGACGTTGCAAATGCGGAGATGACCTCGAAGGACACCTGGTCACCGGTGAACTGCGGGTCGAAGACACGCAGGGCCGCCACGCCAAGAGTGACCACCATGACGCCCGCGAAGCTCAGCGCGAGCGCCTGCCTGGTCACCGAGTGCGGCAGGCTCCGGTGCCCGATCGTCGTTTTTTCGCGACCGGTGAACTCGGCCGCCATCGCCGCCAGCAGCACGCACGCGGTGGTCACCTTGATGCCGCCCGCTGTGCCAGCCGAGCCTCCGCCGAGAAACATGAGGACGTCGGTGCCCATCAGCGTGATCGGGTGCGCCTGCCCATAATCAAAGGCGTTAAAGCCCGCAGTCCTCGGCGACGCGCTGGCAAAGAAGGCATTGAGCAGCTTCACCCCCACCGGCATGGGTGCAAGCACGCCGGTCCATTCCGTCGTCGCGACGAACACGGTGCCGGCGACAAGCAGGAACGCCGTCGCAGCCAGCGTCATGCGGGCGGTAATGGAGATGCGGTGGACGGCGTTGGACTTCCGGCGCACCAGTCGCACCAGTTCCGCCCACACTGGGAACCCGAGGCCACCTCCGATCAGCGCGGCGGCTAGCGGCATGAGGATCCAGGCATCGGACGCAAAGGACACGAGGTTGTCGCTGTGGGTGCTAAACCCGGCGTTGTTAAACGCGGAGACGGCGTGGAAGACGCCCTCCCAGGCGGCGCGGCGGAACGAGTACCCGTAGCCCACCATGAGCCGCGCGCCGACGATCACCGCGATGGTGGCCTCGGCGATCGCCGTGAACCCAAAGGTGAAGATGAGGGTCCGGCGGATGCCTCCGGCAGTGATGGGGCGCCCCTCGTAGGCACCGGTCTTGCGCGCCTTCAAGCTGATCCGCCCGGTGAGCAACAGCCCGGACAGCGAGGCAAGCGACATGATTCCCAGCCCGCCGAGCTGGATGAGCAGCAGGATAACGGCCTGTCCGGCAGGGCTCCAGAAGGTGCCGGTGTCCTCGACGACCAGGCCGGTCAGGGAGACCGCGGATGTCGCAGTAAAAAGCGCAGCCAGGAACGAGGCGTGTTCCGCCCCCGACTCTGCGAATGGGAGCATGAGCAACCCCGTGCCGCTCAGAATGAGCAGCAGGAACCCGATCGCGGTCAGCCGTGCTGGCCCGAGCGATCGCAAGAAAAGCAAGCGCTTCACAAAGGTGAAGTATAGGCCCAATCGATTCCTCCGCACCAACCCTTGGCGGCTACACTCTGCGGCATGAGTTCTCTCACTTCCGAGGCCAAGCGCCGCCGCACCTTCGCCGTCATCGCCCACCCCGACGCCGGTAAGTCCACGCTTACCGAGGCGCTGGCGCTGCACGCGCACATCATCTCGGAAGCGGGCGCCGTCCACGGTAAGGGCAACCGCAAGTCCACCGTGTCCGACTGGATGGATATGGAGAAGGACCGCGGCATTTCGGTCGCCTCCTCCGCGCTCCAGTTCGAGTACGCGCCGGAGGGGCACGAGGGCGAGCCCTACGTGATCAACCTGGTGGATACCCCGGGCCACGCCGACTTCTCCGAGGACACCTACCGCGTCCTCTCCGCCGTCGATGCGGCAGTCATGCTTATCGACGCAGCCAAGGGCCTCGAGCCGCAAACCCTGAAGCTCTTCCGCGTCTGCAAGGCCCGCGGCCTGCCAATCGTCACCGTGGTGAACAAGTGGGACCGTATCGGCCGCGAGCCCCTCGAGCTTGTCGACGAGATCGTGAACGAAATCGACCTGCAGCCCACTCCCCTCTACTGGCCGGTCGGGGAAGCCGGTGATTTCCGCGGCCTCGCCCACATCAGCGACGACGGCGAGGCCGACGAGTACGTCCACTTCATCCGCACCGCCGGCGGTTCCACCATCGCGCCCGAGGAGCACTACGCCCCGGACGACGCCTCCGGCAAGGAGGGCGAGGTGTGGGACACCGCGGTGGAAGAGGTCGAGCTGCTCGCCGCGGACGGCGCCCTGCACAACCAGGAGCTGTTCGAGCAGTGCATCACCTCCCCGATCATCTTCGCCTCCGCGATGCTGAACTTCGGCGTCCACCAGATCCTGGACACCTTGTGCGCGATCGCGCCCGCCCCGCGCCCGAAGGAGGAGCGCGACCTCGACGGCGACTTCTCCGGCATCGTCTTCAAGGTGCAGGCGGGCATGGACCGCAACCACCGAGACACGCTGGCGTTCATGCGCGTGGTCTCCGGCGAGTTCGACCGCGGCATGCAGGTCACGCACGCTCAATCCGGCCGCACCTTCTCCACCAAATACGCCCTGACCGTGTTCGGCCGCAACCGCGACACGGTGGAGACCGCCTACCCGGGCGACATCATCGGCCTTGTGAATGCGGGCTCACTGGCCCCGGGCGACACCATCTTCACCGGTAAGAACGTGCAGTACCCGCCGATGCCGCAGTTCGCGCCCGAACACTTCCGCACGCTCCGGGCGAAGTCGCTGGGCAAGTACAAGCAGTTCCGCAAGGCACTCGATCAGCTGGACGCTGAGGGCGTCGTCCAGATTCTGCGCAACGACCTGCGCGGCGACGCCGCCCCGGTGATGGCGGCCGTGGGCCCCATGCAGTTCGAGGTCATGCAGGCGCGCATGGAGGTGGAGTACAACGTGGAGACCGTCACCGAGCCGGTTCCCTACTCCGTGGCGCGCCGCACCGACGCGGAGTCCGCCGACGAGTTGGGCCGCCAGCGTGGCGTGGAGATCTTCACGCGCACGGACGGCGAAATTATCGCCCTGTTCGGCGACAAATGGAAGCTGGCCTTCGTGGAGAAGGAGCACCCCGAGCTGACGATCGAGCCGCTTATCGCAGACTAGGCGCCGGAGCGGCGAGGAACTCGACCCACCGTTCCCACTCGCGTTCGAGCTGCGCCTGGCCGGCAGCGAAGTTGCGATGCAGCTTGCTGGGGCGGCGCTCGATCGACTCGGCCTGCATGTTGTCGGGGAAGAAGACCAGCGCATCGCCTGCCCGCTCGGCGGCGAGAATCTTCCGCTTGGCGGCATTGTAGCGCCCGGCACGCACGTGCAGCGCGTTGCCGATCTCCGGGTAGCGGCGGAACATGCCCCGCACGGCCGCAGGCTGGACCAGCGGTTTCTTCCAGTAATCGCGGGGGCGGGTGGCTAAGACGACGAAGCGCGTGAAGCCGGCCCGGCGCGCGGCGTCGATGAGTAGGCCCCCGGAGGTGCCGAGGGCGCCGTCGACGTAGGGTGCGGCGTCGATAAGCGTAATGGGCATGACTTTGGGCACTGTCGACGACGCGCGGGCCGCCCTGGCGACGAGCGACGGGTCGCGCAAGAAGTCGTCCCTCCCCCAACTGACGGTGTCACCGGTATCCGCGCGCATCGCCTCCACGTGCACCTGAGTGGAGGACGCGGCGAAGGTGGCGAAGTCGAACGGAAGGAGTTGTTCCGCCTGCCCGTAGAGGAACTCGGAATTGAAGTACCCCTTGCCGCGCGCCAGTTTGAGCACACCGCCGAAGTGCGGGTGCGAGGCCAGCTCGGTAAACGCGGCGCGGGCGCGGCGCACGTCCGCCGACGCGTAGTTCAGCGCGTGTACGGCGCCCGCGGAGACGCCGCCGACCCAGCCGAACTTCACCTGCTCGATGAGACGAACGATGGCGGGTGCGGTGTACGAGTTGCGCATCCCGCCGCCTTCAACAATCAGGGCCACGTCTTGCGCATCAATCATGCGCCAAAGTTTAGGGCCGGATTAGGAATCCCGCTGGGTGAGGAACTCGCGCATCGCGGGCCACTCGCGCGCCAGCTGCTCCTGGCCGGCTGCGTAGTTGGCTTTCAGCTTGTCCACGTTCAGCTCGGTCGACTCCACCCCCATGTGCTCGGGGTAGAACACGTACGCGTCGCCCGCCGCCTCCAGGCGTTTCACCTCGGCGCGCGCCGCGTTGTAGATGCCGGGGCGTGCGACCATTGCGTCGACGACGTTGGGGGTCTTGCGCAGGATGCGTCGTAAAGCGCGCTGCCGCTTCTCCGGCGGCTTGATGTAGTCGCGCGGGCGGGTGAGCACGACGAGAAAGCGGGAGTAGCCGGCGTCCTTCGCCGCTTGGATGAGGATGCCGCCCGAGGTCCCCAGCGCGCCGTCGACGTAGGGCACACCGTCGACCTCGCGCATCTTCATCACGAGCGGCAGTGTCGACGAGGTGCGTGCTGCGATATTGATCTGTTCGATGGTCTGCATGTCCTCGCGGTTGTATACCACGGTCTCTCCCGTATCCGCACGGACGGCCTCGAGGTGCACCTCTTCCTCCGTGCGAAGGAACGTCTCCATGTCGAACGGCAGTTGGTCCGCGTAGCCCTCGTAGATGAACTCGCCGTTGAGCAGGCCCTTGCCGCGGACCATGGTGCGCCAGCCGCCGAACTCGGGGTTGCCCACGAAGTCGGTGAAGGATTTCTCTGACCGGTACGCGTCGCGCGAGGCGAAGTTGAGCGCGTGGCTCGCACCAGCGGAAATGCCGCCAACCCAGCCGAACTGCACGTGCTCCGCGATGAGCTTCTCCACCACCGGGGCCGTGTAGGAGTTTCTGGTGCCTCCGCCTTCGAAGATGACGGCGACGTCGCGGGCGTCAATTTCCGGCTCAACAGTCATGTGCTTCATCCTAAACGTTTTCGTATCGGCGCCCCAAGGTATCACCTTGCGCACTGCGTGCAAGTTTGCATACGCTGTGCAGCATGTCGAATTTCCTGTACAAGCTAGGCAGCTGGTCATACCGAAAAGTATGGCCGTTCCTGGCCTTTTGGATAGTTGTCCTCATCGGCGCCGGGGTGCTCGCCTCCAACTTTGCCAAGGCGCCCAACCCCTCGTTCTCCATGCCGGACATGGATTCCACCATCACGCAGGAGGAGATGAGCCAGCGCTTTGGCACTGACGCGGATCTCACGAGCGCGCCCACCGGCACCGTGGTGATCCAGGCGGAGGGCGATCACACTCTCGCCGATCAGGACGTGATGGCAAAGGTGGACGAGATGCTCGGTGAGCTGAAGTCCTCCGACGCACTCGCCGATACCGACGCCATCGTGAACCCGGTGCTCGCCGCAGGCGGGATGCAGCAGCAGCTGACCGAGGCGAAGACAGCACAGGGCGTCCCGCCGGAACAGATTGCAAAGGACCTCGCGCAGCTCTCCCCCGTCAGCCCCGACCAAAAGACCGGCACCGTGGACGTCACCTTTGACGCCGAGGCGGTCATGGACATCTCGACTGAGCAGCGCAGCGAGATCACCGACGTGCTGGACAAGTACGACGGCTCCGAACTGCTCAACGTGCAGTACAACGGCATGGCGTTCCAGTCGCAGGAAATGAACATGACCTCCGAGCTGATCGGCCTGGCCGTGGCAGCGGTTGTCCTGCTCATCACGTTCGGCTCCTTCGTCGCCGCCGGCATGCCGCTGCTCTCCGCCGTGATCGGCGTGGGCGTCGGCCTGCTCGGCGTCCAGCTGGCCACGCTGTTTACCGACACGATCTCGGACATGACGCCGATGCTGGCCTCCATGATCGGCCTGGCCGTGGGCATCGACTACGCGCTGTTCATCGTGGCGCGCTTCCGCAACGAGCTCATCAACGGTGCCGGCCTCAACGACCTCACGCCGAAGGAACTAGCGCAGGCGCTGCGCACCATGGACAAGGGCACGCGCGCCCACGCCATGGGCATGGCCCTGGGCACGGCGGGCGGCTCCGTGGTGTTCGCGGGCTTCACCGTGCTCATCGCGCTCGCCGCGCTGTCCATCATCGGCATCCCGTTCCTGTCCACCATGGCGTACGCCGCCGCCGCGACGGTCGCACTCGCTGTGCTGGTGTCCACCACCTTCCTGCCGGCGATGCTGGGCCTTTTGGGCACCCGCGTCTTTGCGGGCCGCGTCCCGGGGCCGAAGGTGCCGGACCCGGAGGACGAAAAGCCGACGATGGGCCTGAAGTGGGCCCGCATCATCCGCAAGCGCCCGTGGGTCATGCTGCTGGCGTCGGTCGCCCTGCTGGGCATCCTGGCCATCCCCGCCGCGGGTCTCCGGTTGGCCATGCCGACCGACGGCACGGCGTCACCAGGCACCCCGGCCCGAGAGGCGTACGAGATGACCTCGGACGCCTTCGGCCCCGGCCGCAACGCCCCCATGATTGCGTTCGTTGACGTGGCCAACGTCGCCGAGCAGGATCGCGCCGCCGCGTTCCAGGACGCGCTGACCGCCTTCAACGAGACCGAAGGTGTCGAGAACGCGCAGATCGTGCAGACCACCGACACCATGGACGCCGCGCAGGTCCTCATCACTCCGACCACGGGCGCGACCGACCCGGCGACCACGGAGACGCTCGAGCGGCTGCGCGACTACCAGTCCGAATTCGCCGGCAGCACCAGCGGCGAGTTCGGCATCACCGGTGTCACCCCGATTTTCGACGACATCTCGCAGCGCCTCCAGGACGTGCTGCTCCCCTACATCGCTATCGTCATCGGGCTTGCGTTCATCGTGCTCATGCTCGTGTTCCGCTCCCTGTGGGTCCCGCTCATCGCCGCGCTCGGCTTCGCGCTCTCCATGGCCGCGACCTTCGGCATCACCGTGGCGATCTTCCAGGACGGCATGTTCGGCATCATTTCCGACCCGCAACCGCTGCTGTCGTTCCTGCCCATCATGCTCATCGGCCTCACGTTCGGCCTGGCCATGGACTACCAGGTCTTCCTGGTCACGCGCATGCGCGAGGGCTTCGTCTCGCGCGGCAAGACCGCCGGCAACGCCACCGCCAACGGCTTCAAGCACGGCGCGCGCGTGGTCACCGCCGCCGCCCTGATCATGATTTCCGTGTTCGCCGCCTTCATGCTTATCGACGAGCCCTTCATCAAGGCCATGGGCTTCGCGCTCGCCGTGGGCGTGCTTATCGACGCCTTCGTGGTCCGCATGACCATCATCCCGGCCACCATGTACCTGCTGGATGATCGCGCGTGGAAGCTGCCCAACTGGCTGGACAAGGTGTTGCCCAACCTGGACATTGAGGGCGAGCACCTGCAGCAAACGGTGGAACACCATGAACCTGCGCGAGTCTAAGAAACAGGCAACCCGCGAGGTGATTTCCGACGCCGCGGCGCACATCCTGCTGCACCAGGGGTCAGAGAAGCTCACCGTCGCCCGGGTCGCCGCCGCCGCGGAAGTGTCCCCACGCACGTTCCACAACTACTTCGCGGACCTGGACGCCGCCCTGCTGGTCTTTGTGGAACGCACCTTTGCGGAGATCGGCGAGGATATTCGCCGCCTCCCGCCCGAGCTCGGGCTCACCGAGGCGTTCGAACAGATCTGCGTGGACGCGCTCACCGGCGACGGGGGTCAAGCTGCACTCGGCGTCGACCCTGCTGCTCATCTCGGACCGGCTTGAGCTGATTCGTGGCTCCGCCTGCCCGAACGACGACCGCGAGCGCATCCTGGATCCGGTGGTCAGCGCACTACAGGAGCGCGCACCCCGGCTGGGCCCCTTCGAGGTCCTCGTGCTACTCAGCGCCTACGGGTCCGCCGCGGGTGTGGCATTCAAGCGGCACCTCCGCACGCCGAGCGACGACAGCCAGGCCCTCCTTCACAAGGCGTTCGCCGCCGTGCGCGCGAGCCGCTAGTTCCGCGCGTTTTTCACCTCGCGCGCTGTCCGCGCGATCCACCGCTCCAGCTGCAGGCGCCACCGGGCGCCCTCGCTGGAGCGTGGCCGGGCCTGGATGTTCCGCTCGGAGTCGTACCCCACCTGGAGCTCCTTCGCGCGGAGGACTTCGGCGTCCACCTTCACGCCCTCCAGCAGCACGATGTTCATCACCCACACGAGCGCCAGCACCGCGATCACGGTCCCGAACGCCCCGTACGCGGATCGCACGCCGAACGTGGACATGTAGAGCCCGAACCCCCACCACAACCAGAAGCCGACGAACAGGGCTAACGACGACCCCACCGTCAGCAACCTGAACCGCCCCGGCCTCACATTTGGCGTGAAGTAGTACAACAGCGACAGCAGGATCATCGCCATCAGCACGATCACTGGCGTCCGCACATACACCCACACCGGCAGGAACTTCTCCGTGAGGTAGGTCAGCACATTCTCCACACCGAGCGGCCGCGCCACCGGCCCAAGCACGCTGTGCACGATGCCGTCCGTGAGCAGCGTCCCGATCAGGATCGCCAGCCCACCGACGACGAGCATCAGCGTGATCAGCCACATGGTCACCCAAGTGACCACCACGTTTCGCCCTTCCGAGCGCCCATAGACCAGGTTGGCGTTGCGCGAAAAACTCCGCACGTACGCCGACGCAGATAGCAGCGAGATCAGCAGCGAGACGATCAACGCCACAGTGCTTTGCGACGGAGTGCCCACAATCGTCTCCATCAGATCCATCGCCTCTCCGCGCAGGGCCTCCGGCACGTACACCTCAACCAGCCCGTCCAGGAGCTGATCGACCGTCCCCGGGTCGCGCCCGAGTAGCAAGGTCGCGATGGCGTACGCCGAGACCAGCATGGGCGCGAGGGACAGCACCGTGTAGTAGGTCAGCGTGGCGCCTCGATCCACCATGGCGTCCGTGGAAAAGTCTGCAAACAGCCGCTTGAGCACGAGCGTCCAACCGGCCTTGCCCAGCCGGTTCCTGCGACCGAGGGGATTGGGCATCGTGTCTTCCGACGGAGGAAACTCCGGTTCGCCGATGCCGTAGGGCAACACGAAGTCGACGCGTCGCGACGCAATCTCAGGGCCCTTTTCGGCATCTTCCATAGTGCCAGCGTAACGGTTTTCTGCACGTTGACCTTGTCCTGACACGGTAAAAACCAGCGCGCTTCCAGGGCAGCATTTTATGTTCGCACGGACATTCTTTGCGCCTATGTTCGAACGGCAATTGTGCACCACATCTGCATAGTTTAGAACGCACATTCTATTTTTGCCACCGATCTTCGAACCAGTGTTGGGTGCGACGTTTATAGTGCAAGGCATGAACGCTCAACAAGCCCCACCTCGCCCCTACTTCCGAATAGACAGACCCCACGACAGCGATGCGCACCTTGGCCGCAGCCTCCGTGAATCGGAGCACGCACTGTACTCGCGCTTCAGCGACGACGGCGTGGGCATCGAAGACTTCGACGTGGTCGTCGATAAGCTTGCTCAGGCCACGGGCTACTCCCGCACCGCCATCCGCTCCGCGGTGCTGTCATATCACCGGCTGACGGATCTGCCGCGGCTGCGTGCGCTGCACAACGAGCAAAAGCTGCTCACGCTGGGGCATCTGACCGCGATCCGGCGGAAGCTGGAGGAGCTCGGTCCCGACGCCGACGCGGAGATCCTCGCCGGTATCGACGACTTCCTGGTCGAACAGTTCACGCCCACCCGGCAGAGCCAGCCGTTCCCCGACCCCGCGGCCGTCACGCGAAAGTTGCGGGCTCACATCCGGCGCATCGACCCGGCTCTGGGCTACAACCCGAAGAAGCGGAAGGAGCGCGAGGCCCGCCGGGACCACGGAGCCGAGTTCTTCCTCGAGGACTTCGGTGGGATAACAAAGGGCATGATGAACCTGACCACGGACACCGCGACACTGGCCGCCGTGCGCGCGTTCGTGCAGCAATGCGGGTTGGAGCACAAGCTGTCTTCGCACGACACCGTGGTGAAACTGCTCACCGGCGAGATCACGCCGGCAGCGAAGGCGCGAATCCAGGTATACGCGCCGAAGGGGCGCGAGGCGGGGCAGCCAGTGTTCATCCCGGGCTTCGGCTGGACTGAGCCTGACGCCACGGTCGCGTTCGACGAGATGTGCGCGCAGACCCCGCCCTCCGTCGCCGACTTGGACGGCGTTCGCGAAAACACGACACCCAGCTACGTGCCGACGGCAGACATGCGGGCGCTCGTGGAGGCTCGCGACGGCACGTGCATCTACCCCGGCTGCAACCACCCCGCGGAGCAGTGCCAGTTGGACCACCGCATCCCGTTCGCTGAGGGAGGGGAAACACGCGTGGATAACCTTCACTGCCTCTGCCAGAAGCACCATAACCTCAAGACCGACCGACGCGCCTTCTACGTCGTCGACCCCGCAACCGGGGATGCGATCTGGCTGTACGAGGACGGCACATTTGAGGTTTCGGAGCCTTCCGGGCTGCTGACCGCTCAGTTGGGTGCTGAGGATCCGCGGTGGAGGGCGTCGATAAGCGAAGTTAAGCGCAGGCGCGAACGGGCCGCGGAGTTTCATGCGCGCGGACACGCGATTATGGACCAATACGAGAAAGATCAGGACATCATCGAGTGTGAATTCGCGCTGGACCAGCTCGAAGAACAGTTTGACATGCGCTTTCCGTTCCACCCGGAACCGGAATGGTGGATGGGGCTCACACCACCGGTGGATGCACCATTTCCCGACTATGAATGGGAGGACAACCCGGACAACCTGCGCTTTGACGACGCCAACATTCCGCTCCCGGAGGCCGGTTAGACTCGCACCATGGCATTTCTTGAGCGAATCCGCGCACTGTTCGCGGGCGACCCCACCCTGCCACTCGTGGAGTACCCGGAGGAATTTGAGCGATTCGAGGTCACGCACCTGCACGTTCACACCGCGAACCTGTCCCCCGACACCGACGAAAAGATGGTGATCATCACGACAACGCCCGCCGCGCTCCCCGCTCTTCAGGAGGCGAACGGTCCGGTGCAACTTGTCGCAAAAAACGAACGTCCCGTGACGTTCGTCCCGATGGACAAGCAAGCAGACCCGCTGCTCGACCCGAACCTCGGATGGCTCATTCCAGTGACCGAGGCAACCGGTCGTGAAATTGCGACCATGCAACAAGGCCCCGGCGCGCACGAGCTGGACTCGCTGCACCTGGGGCTTGTGCTGGAGGGCGACTAGGCGGCTACACCAGCCCCATCCACTTCCAGTACGTCGCGGAAAGGAGCAAGATCAACAGGTACGCCACGATGGTCAGCGGGATGCCCGCCCGGAGGAACTGCTTCGTGGTGAACGCGCCCGTGCCGTAGGCCAGCATGTTCTGCGGGGCGGAGATGGGCAGCAAGAACCCGAAGCAGATGACAAACTGCTGGATGATGACGAAGCCGATGCCGCCATTCGGCACGTCGAGCGTCGCAGCGAGCGCGATGAACACCGGGATCAGGGCGGAGGCGAGCGACGTCGCCGACGCGAATCCCAGGTGAATGATGATGTTGAACAGGGACACGATCGCGATCGTGGCAAGGATCGGCATCGAGGAAATGCCCAGCGCGCCAAACGTCTGCTCCGAAAGCCAGGTCGCCGCGCCCGTTTTCAGGAGGAACGAGCCGAGCGAGATGCCCACCGCGAACACGATCAGCGTGCCCCAGTTGATGTGGTTCTGCGCGTACTTGAAGTCCATCACCCCGATGCCCGGTAGGAGCATCACGCCGATCGCCACGAGCGTGATCGTGGACGAGTTGATGGGGTGCAGCAACCCCTCGGTCGCCCAGAAGAGAAGCAGGACCACGGCGATCGCAGTCAGGCGCTTCTCTGCGCCAGTCATCGGCCCCATCTCGTCCAGCTGCTGCTGCACCAGTTCGCGCCCTCCCTCAATGCGATCCACCTCGGGTTTCATGACTGCGAGCATAATGAAGTACAGCGCAATCGACATCAGCACCGCCCATGGCGCGGCCCACAGGAACCACTTGCCCCAGGACACGGTCTGACCCATCTGGTCCTCAATGAAACCGATGGCCACAAGGTTTTGCGCCGCAGCAGTCTTAATACCGACGTTCCAGATCGACACCGCTTGCACCGCAGTAATTACCAGCAGCGCCGACAGTTTCGAATCCACCGTCATGCCGAACGCGGCCACCATGCCCAGGAGGATCGGCACCACGGCGCCCGCGCGAGCGGTTGCGGACGGCACGAAGAACGCGAGGATGATAGAAATCACGATCGCGCCGGCGACAATGTGCGACGTCTTCTCGCCCGCAACTTTGAGCACGTTGAGCGCGATGCGCCGGTGCAGCCCCGTCGCCTGCATCGCCGTGGCCAGCGCCAACGCGGCCGCGACCAGCGCCACCGCGCCCGACGAGAAGCCCCCGAGCGCAATGCTCAGCGCCGGGCCCGTGCCGAAAATCTCGCCCGGATTTTCCGGATCGGGCGACAGCCCCACGAGCATGGCAATGAGTCCGATGATCAGCACCGAACTGACCGGGTAGCTCACCGCCTCGGTCACCCACATGATCACGGCAAACGCAAGCATTCCGAGTGCGATCTGTCCCTGCCACTCGATGCTGTCAATGGGAATCAGCAGCACCACGATGAGTGCGATAAACGCAAGGAAAAACGAAATGAGCTTTCCCTTGCTTATCGACGCCCCTTCGCCACCCCCTCCCTGCGTCACCGTTCCCGAATCCGCGTTTTGGTGCGGTTTTGCTGGTTGTGTTGCAGCCGATGTCACGAAGACCTCCCTACCGAAAGTGGTGCTATTACCAATTCTAGCCGGGGAAATTGGGCGCAACAAAAGAATACAAACGGTCAGAACCGGGCCCTACCAGGCACTAAAACGGAAGTAATCCCGCAGACCAGGCGCCGCCCGCGATGAGCGCGATCACACCGCCGAGCGCCGCGAGTACCGCGATCACGATGTCGGTGGTGCTCGACCCCCGTGCGGGATCCGAAGTGTTAGACGGCGTCTCCGTCGGCCCAATCGGCGCACCCAGCTTTGCCTCTGCGAGCTCGCGCAGGGTCTTCGGGGCATCCGGGTCCGCAAGCACTTCCTCACGCACCTGCTTCGCCTCTTCTGCAGAGTAGTCCAGGAGCGACAGGTCGTAGTGCTCGGCAAACACCTCCTCACCGTCCTTGTTGCGCACCGCCACGTCGAGCGGCATCGTTGCGCCCTTGAGGTGCTGCACCCCGGTGATCGGGATGTCGAAGGTCGCCGACGGCGTCTCCGCCAGCTGGCCGGGCACGCGGATCGTATCCGAGTAGTGCCCGCTGGGGTACGAGACGTCGACGGTGAAATCGTCCAGGTCCAATCCCAGGTTCCGGAGCTGGGCAGTGACGCTGTTGTCGTTCCGGGAGGTGATGATGGAGTTTGTGGAGGCGTCGATAAGCCTGAAGCCCGCCTGGCCCGCGTTGTGCTCGGCGGCCGCGATCTCCAGGTCCCGCACGAGCATGTCGTTGTGGGTGGCCACGGAATCGTCCGCGCCGGCGGTGGCGTTGACCTTGCCGATGAACTTGCCGCCCAGGTCAAGGTGCTCCCAGTCTGGGGCCACCTCGTAGGCCCCAGTGTAGCAGGTGTAGTCGCCGCATTGCGGGTCGTCGCCGTTGCCCTTGGCCACCGTGTCGCTGTAGTCAAAACGGGCGAACTGGTAGAGGTAGTTCATCACGGACTCGTAATGGCGCAGCAGGTCAGTTGTCTCCACGCGCGTGTCCGACAGCGCGGACCCGGTGTGGGTCAGGCCCAGGTTGTGGCCGAACTCGTGCAAAATCGTGTTGCGCACCTGGTCCTGGCCCGTCAGCCCCTCGTGCTTCGCCACGTAGAACACCGAATCGCTCACCAGCCCCATGCCGGTGGTGTAATCGTCCTTGGCCAGCTGGTCGCCGATGATGCCGACGCGGAAGACGGACTCGCGCGGACCGAGGAGCCGGTCGCGGTCAGCGGCCAGGCGGGAGTGATGGTCGGCGTCCTTGAAGTAGTACGGCTCGAAGTCCTCGGTCGCGCCGCCGTGGCGCTCCTCATAGTTGGGGATGTTGTTGAAGAGGCTGCCGGCATCAATGTGCAGGTTAATCCCCTGCTGATCAAAGAGGTCGACGAGCTCCAGGAGAGAGCTTCTCGACGGCCTGTACACGTTCGCGTTCGCAGCATTGCACGCCGCGAACTCGCCGAATTGCTCCGCGCTCGCGCCGAAGCGCTGCTCGCGGTCGCACCCCAACGTCTCCCATTCGGACTTCGCCCAGTTGAGCTGCAGGTACAGGTCGGGCCGGTGCGGGTCCGCGCCCCACGCCTGTAACGGGAACTGCTCCCCGCTCGCGGTGGTGAAGCCCTGGCGCTCCCACGCGTCCGGAAGCCCGTCGCGGTCCGAATCCACCGCGGATCCCTGCGTGGCGATGTCCATGGTCATGCTAGCGTGCAGCTTGCCCTGCGCGGGAACCGCCCGCTCCCAGCGCCCGCGCTGGAACGAAGCGCCATCCGCGCCCACGCTCCCGACCTTGCCCTCGGCTGTGGTCGCGTCCTTGTCGGTCGCGACGCCGGACGACGTGGGGTCCTTGTAACGCAACGTCGTCTCGTAGCCGCCGTCCCGCGGGGCGATCATAAACGCGCCGTCCCGAAAGCTCGCCCGGTCCTTGCCGTAGGCGGTGATGCGCGAGTTCATGTCCACGCTAAGTTCGCGGTCCTCGTTGCGCAGGTTGGTCAGGGTGACGTCGACAGCCATGGACTTCTTGCCCACCGTGAACGTGCGTTCCACCTTCACGCCCTGCGACGCATCTTCGTGCGTCAGCGTGACCACATCTGTGCCGCCTTTGGACGATGTGCGCACACTCGTCGCGCTCGGCAGATAACGGACGCTGCCGCCGTCGGCGCGCAGCGCGACGTCGAAGCTGCCGGCCATAATCCCCGCCACGGAATAGGGGTGCTCGAACGTAAACGTCGTAGTGCGCCCCTTCGAGATGTCCATCACCGCGAACCCCTCGTCGTCGGCGCTGGGCGTCATGTGGACGCCAAAGGGCATGTCCTCCACGCCCGCACTCGCCGGGCTCGTAGTCCCCATCGCGATCATCGCCGTAGCAATCGCGGCGGCCCCCGCTCCCCTCAGGTTCACCGGGCACCCCCAGAGAAGGTGGTCCATGCCCAGTTGCCCACGGCTCCGGCGACCACCATCGCGACCATCACCACCGGGATCCACCACGCCTTGCTGAAGTCTGCGCTTTGGTCCGGCGCGTCCGCAGTCAGGGTGACGGTCGTCTCCTTCCCGTCGACGCGCAGCTTGACCGGGTACACCGCACCGCGCATCGCGTCCGATGGCACCGACGCCTTCACCGCTCCGTGTTTGTCCACGGCGACGTCTGCGCCGCCACTATCGACGATCACCACATCCGTTCCCCCACCAGCAAGAATTTCCTCCTCCTGCCCCGGTCGCAGCGTGTGCTGTTGGGACGCTGATTTCGGTGCCACCCGGAGGTGCACCGGCGCCGTCGACTGAGAGCCGTCCGAGTAGCTCACGCGCACGTTGACGTCTGCGTCCTTGGCCGTGTCCGACGGAGCGGCGGAGACGGCGCCCGTCGCTGGATCGACGGAGATGGCCCACCCCTTCAGCTCTGGGTTGTCCGCGCGGCGCCACACAAACTGAGCGTCCGCAGGAACGTCGGCGTCACCAGTCTGCTTCACCGTCACCCGTTCCCCTGGCGCCGCGGTGAGCGTCTCCCAGCCGGGGTGGAACTGCTCCGCGGTTGGCAGGTCGTTGACCTGGAAGACGGCCGTGGCCTCAGCGGTGGCGCCGCTGGGCAGGCCGACTTCCAGCGGCACCGTGACCGAATCGCCCGCCTTCGCGCCCGACGCCGCGGTGTCTAGCGTGACCTGGCCAGTCTTTGCGTCCACCCACGCGCCCTCCGAGACGGTGTGGAACGTCATTCCCCCCGGGACCGGTTGGCTGGAAAACTCGCGCCCCTGGTGCCAGATGGTCACCGTCGGCGCCGCGCTCCGCACCTTGCTCCCGACCCGTACCTGCGTCACCGGGTACGTCACGTCCTTCGGGTCCTGCGGTCCGGTCACGCGCACTGGAATGGTCTCGACCTGCCCCGCCGACGTGCGCACGATCAGGTCGTGCACACCCGGTTGCTCGTTCGCCGGGGGCATGGCCTCGACCGTGCCGTCGGTGAACACCTCTGCCCACTCCGGGCCGTCAATGCGCTCCACGGTGACCCCGCTCTCGTTGCCCGTCACCGTCGGCACCACGGTCGCGCGGCTCCCCGCGGAAACGTTGATTGCATTCCACACGTAGTCGACTGTGCGGCTCGGCCCCGGGATCATCAGGCTCGATTCCAGGTCTGCAGTGAGCTCGATTCCCGACTGCGTGTACTCCTCGCCGTCCCACGTCGCACGGTAGGCGTACGTGCCGACCGGGACTTCTAATGATACTCTGCCCGCGTAATCGGTCGTGGCCTGGAACGACCCGCCGCTGCCAGTGAGCTCGACGTCAACGTGTTCAAGCGGCCCGGCCGGGGTTGCAACCGTCAGAGTGTAGCGGGCGGTGTCGGCCGCGAGCGCCGCCGGGGCGACCAAGGCGGTGGTGACCGCCGCGCACGCCACGATGGGAGTCGTTGTCCAGTTCATTGTTCTGCCTTGCGCTGTTGAGCTTTGTTGAAGAGTTTAAATGAGGCCGCTCGCCCACGCCGCCGCTGCGCCACCGGCAATGGCCAGCAGGAGGAGCAGCGGCACGACGATGGCCGCCGAGCTGCTGCCGCTTTCCGGCTTGGGCGTTGCCTTGGGGGCTGGCGCTGCCTTCGTGGTCGGTGTTGCTTTGGTGGTCGGCGTGGTCTCGTTGTGCACCTTCGCGACCGCCGGGGTCGACTTCACGGCCCCGCCCATGGGCGTCGAGTCGGCGTTTGGGTCCTCTGCAACCGGGACGGCGAAGCGGTCCTCGAAGGTGGTGTCGCCAAGCTCATCGGTCGCGCGGACGTCGAGAGGCAATGCCCCCGGCTCCGTGGGTGTGACGGGCACGGTGATGGTCGTCGTGTTCTTGCCGGAGCGAACGCCGCCGAGCACCACGCGCTGGGTGGTGCCGCCGACGGCGACCTCGTAGCGGTGCAGATCCAGGCCCGGGTTCGTGAGCTTGAGCGTCACCTCGCCGCGCTTGCCGCTGGTCAGGTCGCCCTCGTCGGTGACCTCGACCTCGACGCGGTCGCTGCTCGCGTCGGCGCGCTCCATCTCTTTGTCCAGCTTTTTGAGCGCTGCGGTGTCGACCTTGCGCGCGTCAACGCCCGCGGTACCGACGCGGCCGCCGAGGCGCAGGGAGTTAATAAGCAAGTTGTCCCAGTCCGCGGGGACGCGGTAGTCGCCGCGGTAGCAGTTCACGCCCGAGCGGTTGCACTCCTCCGGGAGCGGACCGCCGGACACGGCCTCCACGTCCGAGTAGTCGAAGTAGGAGAACTGGTACAGGTAGTTCATCACGGACTTGTAGTTGGGCAGGTAGTCAGATTTTGGCACCTTGCCCTCGAACTTCAACGAGCCGTTGTGGTTGAGGCCCAGGTTGTGGCCCAGCTCGTGCATGATCGTGTTGCGCAACTGGCTGTCTTCGGTCATGCGCTTGTGCTTGGCCACGTAAAAACCATTATCGCCCACGAGGGAGGTGCCAACCGAGTAGTTGCTCGGGTTCATCTGGTCACCGATCACGCCGACGTGGAAGACGGAGGCACGCTGGCCCAGCAGGCGGTTGACGTTGTCCACCATGCGCAGGCCGGGGATGGAGTTACTGAAGTAGTACCGCTCGTATCCCTCGGTCTGTCCACCGTGGCGGGTGTCGTAGTTCGGGATGTTGGAGTAGGTCTCGCCAGCGTCGATGTGCAGGGAAACGCCGTGCTCATCAAACTTGTCCGCCAGCTCATCCAGGATGTGGCGGGGCGGGCGGTAGGTCCGGGTGTTCGCGGTGTCGCACTGCTCGGCGTCCGGCGTGTTCAGGCAGCCGAGTTTTTCGTACTCGGATTCCATCCAGTTCAGCTGCAGGAAGACATCGGGGCGGTGCGGGTCTGCTCCCCATTCGTTGAGGGGGAGCTGGGTTCCGTCGTCAAGCGTGACGCCCTGTTCCTCCCACTGGTCGGGCAGGCCGTCCTGATCGCTGTCTACGGCGGAGTCTTGCGTGTCAAAGGTAATCGTTGCCTTCGCCGTGAGCTGGTCGCCGGGGTCAACCGAGCGGAACCAGCGGCCACGCTGGAACTGTGCGCCGTCGGGGTCGACGTAGCCGACCTCGTCGGTCGCGGTGGTCGCATTGAAGCTGTTTGCCACACCGGAGAAACCGGGGTCTGCGAACTCCACCAACGTGTCGTAGCCGCCGTGATCCGGGCCGACGGTGAAGCGTTCGCCGTCGAAACTGCCGGTGAGCGTGCGGTTGGTGTTGATGGAATTGGTCAGGTCCAGCTGGAAGTAGGCGTCCTCGGAGCCCTGATTCGTGGCGGTGACCTCGACCGTCATCTCGGTGTCGGTGGTGCGCACGACCCGCTCGATTTGCACTCCCCTCGCGGAGTCTGCGTACTGAGCAGTGGTCACCCGCGCGCCCCGCTCATCCTTCGTGGTGACCGGCGCGTTGTCCGGCGCCATGATGCGGGCACCGTTGACAAGAATGTCGGTGTACAGCGTGTTCGACTGGGTACCCGCAACTGAATCCTCGTCGTGGTGGGAGAACTGCGTCAGGCGGGAAGCGTCCACTGTTGCCTCGATGGCACCGGCGACCGCGGGCTGCCCGCCCACGACGAGCGCTGCACCGAGCGCGACTGCGATGCAGCGTGATGCCAGCTTCCTCATGCGGCTGCTCCTCAACGTTTTTACCCTGACTATGTATGCGCCGATGCATGAAAACTATTCACGGTCGATACATGAGCCAATGCTTATCAGTTCAGTTCTGGTGTCAACTGCTTAAGCTACCCCAAAACCGCAGATTAACAACTCCCTTTGCTCCAAAACCGCGACCAATCGCCAATTCGTAGACATCGGTAAATCAAAATGTCCGGAAGCTTTCGCAGCCTGTTGAACAATCCTAGAGTGCATATTATTCACCGAGGGGTGTCCTATCAGATGAGAAGCTGTAAGGCTAATTCATACAATCGGAATCCTTTTCTCAGAATTGAGCCGGCGTCCGGCCGTTAACTGGCACAAGTCAAAATTTCTTCATTAAGGTTCGGCTTGGGCATCCTCTTAGGCCACGTGAATACCTTAGCCAGGGCAGATATGGACAATTCGACGCTTGTCAATAATGCGCTTGCCCCGCAGTGCAACGCGAGACAAGCGCATTATTTTTAGTGATTTTTACCACACTTGGCGCTAGATGAGCCCCTGGCTCAGCGCCCACCCGGCCCCTGCAGCGGCAATTCCGCCGAGCGCAAGCAGCACGGCGACTACGATCGCAACTGAAGAAACTGGCTCCTCCTGCTGCCGGGTCGGCTTCTCCGTCGGCGTCTTCGTGTTCAGTTTCGTGGCCGCCGCCGGGGCGCGATCGGTCACGCCGTCCAGCTTGGATTTGGCCATCCGTTTCACCTGCGGCGAGGCGTCGGACTTGAGCACGTCGTTGAGCACGCGCTCCGCCTCCTCAGCGGTGTAGTCCAGCACCGAGAGCTCGTAGCGGTCGGTGAAGACGCTCTCACCCGAGTGGTTGAAAATCTGCACATTGACCGGCAGGGTCGGGCCACTGATGCTGTTCGCGTTACGGATCGGGATCTTCACCTCGCGCTCCGAGCGCTTGTCCTGGATCCCGGCGAGGGTGATCTCCTCGGTGTAGCGCTGCCCGCCCGGGTAGTTGGCCACCAGAGTGAACCGCTCCGCGTCGGCGCCAAGGTTGCTGATGGTGCCTGTAGCGAAGTTCTCTTCGCTGGCGGTCACGATGCCGTTGTCGCCGCTTGCAGTGGTGTCCATCTGGAAGCCAGCCTTGCCCACGTTGGCAACGGCGGCGTTTTCTGCCAGCTTGCGGGGAGTTTTTTCGGACTGGTCGTCGTCGTCAAGCTGCCCGGAGCCCGTCGTCACATTGCCCTGGCCGATGTTGAAGCCGGGCAGGTCCAGGTTGGACCAGTCAGCTGGGATGGTGACGGACTGCTCACCGCACCCGCCGCCCTTGACGCAGGCGTTTACCCTCGCGTCGGTCGGCTCCTTGGCGTAGTCGAAGTAGCTGAACTGGTACAGGTAGTTCATCACGGACTTGTACTCCGGCACGTACACATCTCCCGCGAGCGGGTTGTCAGGCACCTCGGGCCCTGAGTGCCCCAGGCCCAGCGTGTGGCCGAACTCGTGGAAGATCGTGTTACGCAGCTGCTCCTGCGTGGTCATGTCCTTGTGGTCCGCAATGTAGAAGGCGGAATCGCGGACGAGCGCGACGCCGGAGGAACGGTTCCCCTCCGCCATCTTGTCGCCGATGATGCCAAGGCGGAACACGGCCTTGCGGGGCCCAAGCAGGCGATCGCGCTCGTCGAGCAGGCGCTGAGCCTGCGACTTATCCTGGAAGTAGTACTGCTGAAAGCGCTCGGTCTTCCCGCCGTGGGGCTCCTCGTAGCCAGCAAGCGAGGCGCTCTGGTAGGTCTCGCCCGCGTCGATATGCAGCGCGATGCCCTCCTTGGCAAAGACGTCCTCCAGGTCGCGGAGGGTCGAGGTGGAAGGGCGGTACGAGTTGACGTTGGCGGTCGCGCAACCGGCGAACTGCTCAAATTCCTCCGCCGTCGGCGCGAAGTCGTCCTTGCGCGCGCAGTTCAGGGTCTCCCACTCTGCCTGCATCCAGTTGAGCTGCAGGAACAGGTCCGGGCGCTCGGGATCGGCGCCCCACTTCTGAATCGGCAGTTCGGTCCCGTCCTCCAGCTTCAGGCCTTTGAGCTCCCACTCGTCGCGCAGCCCGTCGCCGTCCGTGTCAATCGCGGACTCTTGCGCCGCCACGCTTACCGACGCCCGCGCCTCCACCGATTCGCCAGGATCCAGCACCTCGATCCACTCGCCGGCCTGGAGCTTCGGTGTCCCTTCGCCAATCCCCTTGCTCTGCTCCTGTGTCAGCTGCTCGCGCGTGCCCGAAAAGTTCGGCTCCGTAAAGGACACGGTGGTGTCGTACCCCTCGGACTCCGGCCCCACCTTGTAGGTGTCCGCCTTCGTCTCGCGGGCGCTCACCTGATAGGGGTTCTGCAGCTCGTTGGCAAGCTCGATGTCCACCTGGCGGCGCTGCTTGCCCGCGTTGCGCGCCCGTACGTCGACGTCGATGCGGTTCCCGTAGATACGGAAGGTGCGCGTGATCTCGACGTCCGAGCGGGCGTCCGTGTAGGTGTAGGTGATCACGTCCGCCCCGCCGTCCTTGCGCACGTCGGTTGACGCGCCCCAGTTGGGTGCGAGGTTCTTTCCATCGATCCAGATGTTTGAGTACACGGTGAACTCGTGAATACCCACCGCGGCCGCGGGGTGGACGTAGGCGAGCCGGGCGCGGGAGTCCTTGCGGACCTCGCCGTCGATCCGCCCCTGCTCGGCGTTGGGGGTCTCGCCGTGGACGCGCACGGAGATTTCTCGCTGCTCCGTGGCTGCGGAGGCCTGCGGGACGGCGACGCCACCGAGCGTGAGGGAAGCGCACAGGGCGATGGCAACGGTTTTCAGGGAAGTATGCATGGTATTCACCTTTTAGATCCGGATCCCGAACTGTGAGAGCATCCGACGAATGTGGTCTTGGTTAACGAACGCGGCGTAGCCCACCCCGCCAATCGCGGCGAGGAGGCCGAGGACGATGGGCACCCAGCTGTACCCGGACGATGCGCCCGACGGCGCGTCCTGCGGGGTGGGGGTCACGGTCTGCAGGGCCGGGGCGTTGGCCTCGACATTCTTGATCCGCTGCGAACCGTCCGGGTACGAGACCACCACCGGAACTTGCACCGACTTCTTCTTGGTGACGGTGTCGTCCACGTCGACCGAGAGCTTGCCGGTGCGCTTATCGACGCTCACGTACCACCCCGGCTCGTTGAACTTCTCAGAGAGACCGAAGGTGGTCCCCTTCGGCGCGGTCGCGGTGCCCTTGCTGTCTTTGCTGTCCTTGCTGTCACGGCGTGCTTGCGAATCGGTGGTGACCTTGAGCGGGAGCAGCGCGGTAGTGCCGTCCGGGTACTGGGCGCGAACGCGGACGGTGTACGTGGCGTTGGCGGGCGCGTTCGCGGGAACATCGGCGCGGACCTTGCCGGTGCGCTGGTCAACGTCGACGCGCATGCCTGCGTCGTCCATGAGGACGAAGACGGTGCCCTCGGGGACGGAGCCCTTTGGCTCCGCGGTCACCGAGTTGCCGGTCTTGGAGACTGTTGCTGGGTAGGTCAGCGTGGTGCCCCGCTTCGGCGCCGATGCGGTAGCCACGCCGATCCTCGCGGTGATGGTGCGCTCCGACCCGTCGGGGAAGCGGACCTTCACCGGGACTTTGACCGGCTTGGCGTCGGCAGACGGGGCGGTGACGTCGAGCGCGCCGGTGCGCTCGTTGACTCCGACGACCCACCCGCCAAGTTCGGCGTCCTCGTCGAGCGCATACTCGGTGCCGTCCGGCACGCCCTTGGAGGTGTGCGCGGTGATCATTGTGTGCTGCCCGGGCCCGACTAGGACTCCGGCCTCGTAGCTTGGTGCGAGGCGGTCAGCGATCGGGGACTTGACAATTTCAAACGGGACGATCGCCTCGTCCTTCGACCTATCGGGGAAGGTGATGGCGACTTTCACCTTGATGGTGCTGCCGGGTTTCGCGTCCTTCGGCACCTTCAGCTCCACGCGGCCGTCGCTGGCGACGGTCGCGTTCGGGTTTTCAATGATGCGGTACCCGGTGCCCGCCGGCAACGGCTGCCAGCCGTACTTCTCCGGGGTGATCGTGCGGGTCGCGGCCGGCTTCGGGCTGCTGGCCCGCTCCCCCGCGCGGACGGTGCGCGGTTCGTAGGACACGTCGTACAGCGCAGCCTCAGACTGCGGCTTCCCGACCGTGATGGTCACAACGTTGTGCCCTCCGGTGGAGTTGCGGATCTCCGCCGTGTACTTCCCCGGGGCGACATTTGCCTGCGGGGCTGCTGCGACGGTGCCGTTCTGGTCGACGGTGATCCAGGTGGCGTCGAGAAGCGGCTGCCCGTCTTGGCGGGTAACCCCATCCACGACGAAGGTGACGCCTCTGCCGGCGGACTTTTGGGGGTTTGCGATCTCGATCTCGCCCGGGCGGACCTCGATGTCGCCCCAGCCGAAGTTCTCAACCGGTGCGAGCGTGGGTTTGGGTTTGGGCTTCTTCGTGGTGGGGGTCGGCTTGGGTGCGGGTTTTGGCGCGGGCTTCTTCGTGGTGGGAGTTGGCTTGGGCTTTGTGGTGGTCTTCGGTGTGGTCTTCTTCGTCGTGGGAGCTGGCTTGGGCGTTGGCGTTGGCGTTGGTGTGAGCTTGACCTCGAGCGCCTCAGTCTCATTGGGCGAAACCACTACGCTCGTAGTGCTCGCTGTATAACCATCCGCAACCACGTCGACGATGTACGTACCCGGGACAAGGCCCGCGGCCACGAACAATCCCTCGCTGTCTGTGGTGGCGGCAACTGCCCGGGCCGGGTCGTCCTCAGGGTGCACCTTCACCATGGCTCCGGCGATCGGGGTATTGCGGTCCGAGACGACCACCCCGGACAGCGCGCCGGGCAGCAGATTGACCTGAACGTCCGCAGACGCCGTCTCGCCCGGAGCGACGGTCACCCCCTGGTGCACGCCGCCCTCGATCGTTTCTGTCGCGGACACGGAGATGTTGTACGGGCCCGGTTTCAGGTCAGGGAACTGGAACCTCCCGTGTCGATCCGTGACGGTTTCATGCTGGCCGGTGCGTACTTTTACCCCGGCGACGGGGGTGCCGGAGGAATCGACCACGGTGCCGGTAATCGTGCCCGGTTTCGCAGCGACGGGGATGTCCCCCGCCCGGTTGTGCTCGGTGGGCTCGACCCTCACGCCTCTGCTTTTAGGCAGCGTGCGCGTCGAGGCTCCGACACGGATTTTTTGTTCCCCCTCCGGCACGTGGGTGAGGGTAAACGTTCCGTTGGCGTCCGTGGTGGTTTCCAACTCGCCGATGGAGACGGGGACGCCCTTGACGGGATTCTGGTGATCGTCGATCACGCGGCCCGTCACACCGATGGGCGTCAGCTCGATCGGGGTCGGGGTGTATTCCTGGCCGCTCGCCACGGTGAGGGAGACTGGCTGCTCGGCGAAGTACCCGTCCAGCGTGCCCGACTTGATGGTGTAGGTCCGGCCTGGTTCCACGTCGGCGAAGGTGACGGTACCGTCCGCGCTGGTGGTTTGGGTTTGGAGGGGTTTGCCGTCGGCGTCGACAAGCGAGACCTCGACGCCCTCGGCCGGCTCGGAGGAGTCGGCGCGCACCACCTTGCTGTGGATGGTGGCGGGCTGCGCATCGAGCGGCTCTGCAAACCCGCGGGCGCCGACGGATGAGTTGTATGCGCGCCAGGGCAACGTGTCCGCGCCAGCCGCGTTGCTGATGAACAGCGCCTCCGCTTGGCCGATGGTCACTGTCTTGGGCAGGGTAATGTCCAGCCATTTGTAGCCGCGGGCGTCCTCGAACCCGTAGCCCGTCAGCGCGCCGAAGTCCTCGGTGACCTTTCCGTTCGTCTTCAGCTGAACCTGATATTTCTCCTCTGCGGGGAAGAACCGATCCACGTTGGAATAGCGGCCCGTTGGCGTTGGGTAGTTCGGGTTCGCTTCCCGGTCAGGCAGGAAGTACATTCGCACGGACCGGACCGATTTCGACTCATAGTCGCCATCCTCGAGTTTGAAGAACCCACCCCAGCTCCGTCGCGCGTTGATGCTTTGATCATCCGTCGTGGCGTAGAGCGCAAACCCGGCTGCCTCATCAAGCACGTCGGCCGCGTGCGCGACCGGGAGCAAGGTGGGCGGCACGGCGACGACACCGGACGCGAGACAAGCAACGACTGTGGCTACGGCGAAATTACGGCTCCGAAAACCCCGCACCATATCAATTCCCAGACTTTCCTTGAGGGCAACACAGGTAACTCCATTAATTTAACTACAGATATGCCTAAACTGCACGTTTGCGGAACGCGGGCCAAATTCCGCGCGAGCGGAGTCGTTTTACTCAGCAAAGGAGGCGCGTGCTGGGTATCGTGAACCGGAGGTGTCGGCGCGCTCAGCGTCGACAAGCTTTTGCATGTGTTGACGGAAAGGTTGTTCGGAAGTGAAGATTGCGGTTCTTGGTGGGGATGGATTCTGTGGCTGGCCGGCCTCGTTGCACCTCTCCGACCTCGGCCACGACGTGGTGATTGTGGACAATCTGTCACGCCGCGCTATCGACGAGGAACTGGGCGTGACCTCCCTGACCCCGATCGCTTCCATTGAGGAGCGCCTGCAGGCGTGGAACGAAATCTCCGGGCACACGATCGGCTTCCGCAATCTCGATGTCGCGCAGGACTACGAGGGGCTGCTCGCCTTCATCCAGGAGTTCCAGCCGGACGCAGTGATTCACTACGCCGAGCAGCGCGCCGCGCCGTACTCCATGAAGACGCCGCGGGCGAAGCGATACACGGTGGATAACAACGTCAACGCGACGCACAACCTGCTCGTGGCCATCGTGGAATCCGGGCTGGACGTGCACGTCGTCCACCTGGGCACCATGGGCGTCTACGGCTACGGCACCGCCGGGATGGAGATCCCAGAGGGCTACCTGGACATCAAGGTGGACACCGAGGACGGCACCACCGTGGAACAGGAGATCCTCTACCCCACCAACCCGGGGTCGGTCTACCACATGACCAAGGTGCTGGATCAGAACATCTTCGCCTTCTACGCCAAGAACGACGAGCTGCGCATCACCGACCTCCACCAGGGCATCATCTGGGGCACCCACACCGCGCAGACGCAGCGCGACGAGCGCCTCATCAACCGCTTCGACTACGACGGCGACTACGGCACCGTGCTCAACCGTTTCCTCATGCAGGCCGCCGTGGGCTACCCGCTCACCGTTCACGGCACCGGCGGGCAGACGCGCGCCTTCATCCACATCCAGGACATGTGCAAGTGCATCCAGATTGCGCTGGAAAACCCGCCTGCCAAGGGCGACCGCGTGAAGATCTTCAACCAGATGACGGAGACGCACCGCGTGCGGGACCTGGCGCAGCTCGTCGCAAAGCTCTCTGGCGCCGAAGTGCAGATGGTGCCGAACCCGCGCAAGGAATCCGCCGAGAACGAACTACACGTGAAGAACGACACCTTTATCGGGCTCGGGCTCGAGCCCACCAAGCTGGCGGAAGGCCTGCTCACCGAGGTCGAGGACGTGGCGCGCAAGTATGCCGACCGGGCGGACCGCTCGAAGATCCCGGCGCGCTCGCTATGGACGGCGAAGCAGACCGCGGGTGTGCCGACCGGCGAGCAGTAAGCGCATGCGCATCGCGATTATCAGCGAGGTCTTCCTGCCCAAAATCGACGGAGTAGTCACACGCATCACCCGCCATCTCGACCAGCTGGCAGCGATGGGGCACGAAGTCATCGTCTTCGCCCCGGGCAACCCTCCCACGGAGTATGCGGGATTCGAGGTCGTGCCTATCCCCTCGCGGGCGCTGAAGGTTTACCCGGAGGTCAAACACGGCGTGCTCGGGCCAAAGGCGTTTCGTCGCCTCCGCGAGTTCAACCCCGACATTGTGCACGCGGTCAACCCAATCTGGACCGCTGGCTGGTCATCGCTTGTCATCTCGCGCTTTTTTCCCATGCTCGCCTCGTTCCACACCGATGTGCCGGAATACTGCGTCAAGCTGGGCATTCCGTGGGTCAAACCCATTGCGAAGTGGGGCCTTCGCACGTTCCACGGCCGTGCAGCAATCAATCTGGTCACATCCGGTCCGATGATGGATAAAGCTGCTGAGTATCGCATCCCTAACGTGCGACTGTGGCCGAAGGCCGTCGACACGCAGCGCTTTACCCCCGAGGCTCGTTCAGTGTCAATGCGCGAGCGCCTGGGCGGCGGCCCGCTCGTAATGTTCGTTGGTCGTATCTCCGCGGAAAAATCCGTCGAGCGCTGCTTCCCCATCATGGAGGAAGTCCGCAAGCGAGTTCCTGGTGCGCGTATCGCGTTCGTGGGCGAGGGCCCGCTTTACGACGAGGTACGTTCCAGCGCTCCCGACTGGGCCGTCTTCACCGGCTACCTCTCGGGGGCCGAGCTCGCTGCCGCCTACGCTTCCGGCGATGTTTTGTTGTTCCCCTCCGCCACCGAAACGCTTGGCTTCGCCGCACTTGAATCCTTCGCGTCGGGCCTTCCGGTCGTGGCTGCCAACGCCGGCGGCCTGCCCTTTGTCATTGACGACGGCGAAACTGGCATCCTTGTGGATCCAGATGCGCCGGAAACCACGTGGGCCGATGAAATTGCGCGCGTGCTCCAAGACGACGCATTGCGCACCCAGCTTTCCACCGCAGCCCGGGCGGAAGCGCAGCGCTGGACGTGGCGAGCTTCCTCAGAGCAGGTGGTCGACTACTACGACGAGGTTATTCGAAACGCAGGACGGTGACCTCGGCGGTCTCCCCGCCCGCGTATTCGCGGGATTCCGTCGCTGTCCACACTCTCGCCGAAGGATCAATGTCCTGGTAAGGGTCCACACCCGGACCACAGGCATCAACGTTGCGCGGGTCGAACCACTCGATATTTGCGCGGCCGTCTGCGATCACGCCGATGCCGGAGGCGGTCTCCCAAGCCTGGACATCGCCGTCAATGCCGGGCACGTCGTCTGGGTTGAAGCCGAGGCGCTGCGCTTCGGCCTTGTCCGTGTACGGGCAGAATACGTACGCCCGCTCCACTCCCGGCCCCGCCACATCCGCGACGGTGAAGTCCCCGGCGAGCGCGGCGTCCTGCAGCCCCATTTCGGTGCCGTGCGCACCGCAGACGGCCAGCGCGAACACGCTGGCAACGGCGGCGAGCTTACGGCGCATGACCCTAGTTACTTGATCTCTTCCGGAGCCTTGCGCTCCGGGTAGATCTTCGGGCGCACGCCCGCGATCTCCTCCACCACACGCACCACCTGGTGGGAGTAGCCGTACTCGTTGTCGTACCAGACGTAGAGCACCAGGTGATTGCCGGAGGCGATCGTGGCCAGGCCGTCCACCACGGAGGCGTGCGTCGTGCCCAGCAGGTCCGTCGAGACGACCTCGGGCGACTGGATGTAGTCGATCTGCTGGCGCAAGTTGGAGTCCGTGGACACGCGACGCAGGAAGTTGTTGACCTCCTCCTTCTCCACCTCGGTCTCCAGATCCAGGTTGAGCACCGCCATCGACACATCCGGGGTGGGCACGCGGATGGCGTTGCCCGTCAGCTTGCCCTCGAACTCCGGCAGTGCCTTGGACACGGCCTTGGCAGCACCCGTCTCGGTGAGCACCATGTTGAGACCAGCTGCGCGGCCGCGGCGGTCGCCCTTGTGAAAGTTGTCCGCCAGGTTCTGATCGTTCGTGTACGCGTGCACGGTCTCGACGTGGCCGTGCTTGACCCCGTAGCGGTCATTGATCACCTTGAGCACCGGCGTAATGCCGTTCGTGGTGCAGGACGCGGCGGACAGCACCTTTTCGTCGCAAATCATGCCCTCGTTGATGCCGTAGACAATGTTCGGGATGTCCCCCTTACCCGGCGCGGTGAGCAGGACGCGGTCGACGCCCTTGGACTCGAGGTGTTTGGACAGCCCCTCGCGGTTGCGCCACGCGCCGGTGTTGTCCACCACAATCGCGTCATTGATGCCGTAGGCGGTGTAGTCCACCTCAGCCGGATCGTTGGCGTAGATCATCTGGATCGGGGTGCCGTTCGCCCAGATGATTTCCTTTTCCTTATCCACGGTGATCGTGCCGTCGAACGCGCCGTGGACAGAGTCGCGGCGCAGCAAGGACGCGCGCTTCACAATGTCATCCTCGCCCTTCTTGCGCACCACGACGGCACGCAGACGCACGCCGCCGTAGGCAGCCTCGCGGGAAATGAGGATGCGGGCGAGCAGGCGACCGATGCGCCCGAAGCCGTACAGGACAACGTCGCGAGCCTGCAGCTCAGAGGAGGTCCCGACGACCTCGGCGAGCTCCTCTTCCAGGAACTCGCGCAGATCCTTGCCATCCGTGCGGGAGTAGTTTTTTGCCAGGCGGCCCAGGTCGATCGACGCGGTACCCAGGTCCATCTTGACCAGTTCCTTCAGGATGGGCAGCGTGTCATCAAGTGGCAGTTCGCGCTCGACGATGCGGCGCGCGTAGCGGTGCGCCTTGATGATGTCGATGTCCGTGGCCCCCAGGAGCAGGCGGCCGTAGATAGACGTGACCGCGTTGTGCTCGCGGTGCAGCTGGCTGATCAGCGGGAGCATCTCCTGCGCGAGGGTGAGCTTGTGGTTCCAGTCAGCGGCGGGGGTAGTTGATTGTGTCACTGTAGTCCTCAAATACGGTCGTTGGTGTACGAATCATGTTCGGTTCGGGGGCATTCCGAAGACCCACATGCACCCCTATATTAGCGCGCCCGGCCGCGCGCGATGACGAGAGTTCGCCCTAAAGAAAACCGCGTGTCACCTAGACATTCCCCGGCGCACACATCACACCTTTGATTGGTTCGGTGCCAGTTTCCGCGCACACCCCGGTTCGTACTTTCGCTCAGAGAGGGAGTTCCTGCGGTGCCAACACCGCTACTTCGGCGTAGCATGTCTGCCATGGATTTGAGCTCGCAGCTGAACTACAACATGCACTCCGGCGCGCAGGACCTTCGCGACGCACTTTTCACCCCGACGACGGAGATTCTGCCCCGATCGTGGCAGGCCTCCCTCGACGACCTGAGCTACTCGGTCATCGGCCTGTGGGACTCGATCGTCCGCGCAGTGGAGACGTTTCTGATTTAACCTCCCCTACTTCAGCACCTCCCTGTACTTCTCCGGCGACGGCTGGGGCGCGAACGACGGCGCCTGATCCTTGTCCACCAGCACCGCGCGCACACCCTCCGCAAAGTCCGGCTCTCCGCGCATCAGCTCGCCGAGCACGCGCTCGTTGTCCAGGGAGCCGGCGAGATCTTGGGTGGCGTTGGCGTGAAAAAGCTCAGCCGCGGCGACGAGCGCGGAGGGCGAGGCCTGCGCGGTAAGTTCGCGGACCTTGGCGCCGAACTCGCCGGCGGCGTCGAGGCGCCCCTCAATCTCGGCCCACGATCCGGCGAAGACCTCCTCGATCTGCTCGTACCACCGGGCAAGCCCGCTCTCGCCGGCGGGGAGGGCGAGGGCGTCGAGGGCGGTGACGCCTTCGTCGATAAGCTTTTCTACAAGCCCTTCAAAAGATTCCACCTTGTGCGAGGCCAGGCCGAGCGCGAGCATGTCGTCCGCAGTCATGCGGTAGCCGGTCAGTCCAAGGAACTTCCCGAGCGCGAGCGACGGGCGGGCCGGCAGGTGCTGCAGCTTCCAGGATTGGCCCACGTCCGTGATGTAACCGATGTTCATCTCCGGCATGGAGGCGAACGCGTCCTTGTGCACCACCAGGTGCGAGCCGAGCGCCGAGATCCCCATGCCGCCGCCCATGTCCACGCCGGAGACCAGCGCGATATACGGCTTGGGGTAGTTGGCAATGTAGTTGTTCATCTCGTATTCTTCGGCGAAGAACGCGCTGATCTCCTCGGTCTTTCCGGCGAGGACGCCCTCGCGCGCGTACTTCACGTCGCCGCCCGAGCAGAAGTGCTTGGAACTCGAGCGGACGATCACCTGCGTGATCGCGTCGTTTGCTTCCCACGCGCGCAGCGCCGTGTAGATGCCGTGAATCATCTCGCCGTTGAGCGAGTTCAGCGCCTTCGGCCGGTTGAGCGTGATGATGCCCGTGGTGCCGCGGGCTTCGACGTTGAGCAATTCGGTGTTCAAGGATTCAGTCATACTCCCTAGTGTTGCACATCACAGCGAGTGCGGGTGTAGAGACAGCGGGTATGGTGTGAAGAATGAATGCCCCGCGCTTAGTAGCCCTGGATATGGACGGAACGCTGCTCGCCCCCAGCGGGGCGATCCCCGAGCACTTTTGGCACACGCTCGACCGGGCGCGCGCCGCCGGCATCACCGTCGCCCCCGCCTCCGGCCGCCAGCTAGCCACGCTGCGCTCCATGTTTGCGCGCAACGAACCCGACACCTTTATCGCGGAAAACGGAGCCGTGGTCCAGCACCTGGGCGAGATCGTGTCCGCCATCACCATGCCGGAGGACACCGTGCGCCGCTTTGTCGACGCCTTCCCGCACGCCCCCTTCACCGCCCACCCCGTCATGTGCACGCCCGAGGCCTCCTTCACGCTCGCCGACACCCCCACCGAGGTGCAGCGCGAGGTGGACAAGTACTACCTGGCCAACGAGCGGGTCAGCACGCTTGCCGACGCTCCCGCGCACCGCATCGTCAAAATCGCCCTCTTCGTCGACGGCGACGCCGAGTTGGACGGCCTGCCCTGGGTCCGGGAGACGGTACCGGAGCTCGAGGCGCTCGTGAGCTCCAAGCACTGGCTGGACATCATGCCGCCCGCCGCGTCCAAGGGCGCGGCGCTCACCGCGCTGGCGGCAACCCTCGGCATCGCGCAGGAGGACACCGCCGCGATCGGCGATTACCTCAACGACTTCTCCATGCTGCAGGCCGCCGGCACCGCCGTCGCGATGGGGAACGCGCACCCGGACCTCAAGGCGATTGCGCATGAGGTCATTGGGACGAATGGGGAGCACGCGGCCGTCGATAAGCTTGCCCAATGGGCCAAATGATCGACTTCGCACAACCCGCTGACCTCGTCGCCCCGCAGTTGCTGGGGTGCCTGATCACGCACCGCGGCGTGACGGTGCGGCTGACCGAGGTGGAGGCCTACACGGGCGCGAGCGACCCGGCCGCGCACACGCACCGGGGGAAGACCGCCCGCAACGCCGCCATGTTCGGGCCGGGCGGGCGGCTGTACGTCTACCTGTCGTACGGGATCCACCTCAACGGCAACATTGTCTGCGCGCCGGAGGGCGACGGGCAGGGCTGCCTCATGCGCGGCGGCGAAGTCATCGCGGGCGAGCCGCTGGCGCGGAAGCGACGGCAGCGGCCTGATCGCAACCGGATTCCCTTTGCAAATCTGGCGCGCGGTCCAGGGAATTTAGGGCAGGCGCTGGGGCTCGAGCTCGCGGACAACGGGACGCCAGTTGAGCTCACGCCGCGAGAGACGGAGCCGGAATGGGTGGCCGGGCCGCGCATTGGCATTAGCAAAAACGCGGACGCCCCACTCAGGTTCTGGATCCCGCGCGACCCGACCGTGTCCACGCCGCGCGGGTACCCGAAGCAGTAACGCTACTTCTTCTTCTTTTTGCCCTTCTTGTGCTTCTTGCCGGGCTTTTCCGACTCAACGCGGCGCTGCTCCAGCTTCGCGGCGGCGTCCGGCACGTAGCGGAACTCCTCGCGCGGGGGGCGCTCGTAGTCGGTGATCTCCGGGCGCTCCGGAATCTCCGGCAGGTCCACCTCGACGTGCTCGTAGGGCACCGTGGACAGGAGGTGCGAGATGACGTTGATGCGCGAGCGCTTCTTGTCCTCGCTCTCCACCGTGTACCAGGGCGCGGACGGGATGTCGGTGTGGATAAACATCTCGTCCTTTGCGCGGGAGTAATCCTCCCAGCGCGTGATGGACTCCAAGTCCATTGGCGAGAGCTTCCACTGGCGCAGCGGGTCCTCCTTGCGGGACTGGAAGCGCTTGTATTGCTCCTCGTCGGACACCGAGAACCAGTACTTGCGCAGCATGATCCCGTCTTCTACCAGGAGACGCTCGAAAATCGGGGCCTGGTGGAGGAAGCGGCGGTACTCCTGCGAGGAGCAGAAGCCCATCACGCGCTCGACGCCGGCGCGGTTGTACCAGGAGCGATCAAAAATCACGATCTCGCCCGCTGCTGGGAGCCGCTCGACGTAGCGCTGGAAGTACCACTGCCCCTGCTCGCGCTCGGTCGGCTTTGGCAGCGCCTCGATACGGCACGTGCGCGGGTTGAGATACTGGGTGATTCGCTTGATCGCGGACCCCTTTCCGGCAGCGTCGCGCCCCTCCATCACGATGACGAGGCGCGCGCCGGTGCGCACGACCCACTGCTGCATCTGCACAAGCTCCGCCTGGAGTCGCACGAGCTCCTGCTCGTACGCCTTTTTGGAAAGCTTCGGCGGCTTCTTCGCCGCATGTTCTTCGCTCATGTCTTTCACCGTACCCAGGATGAAAGCTGCCGAGCAAAATGCTCAACCTAGCGGTTGACCTTGAACTCCGCCATCTCGTCCCACTCGGTCTTGCCCTCGATGAGCGTGTTGATGATGGTCGGGGTCTCCTTCAGGACCTTCGGGAACAGCTCCTGGGCGTCCTTGAAGTGCTGCGAGTTGACGTGCGCCTCAGCGGCGTCGTCCTTGAACGCCTCAACGAGCAGGTACTCCTTCGGGTCATCCTCGGAGCGGTACCAGTTGAAGAAGAGGCAGCCGTCCTCGGCGCGGCTGGCGTTGGTGAACTCCGACACGACCTCGCGGAAGTTCTCTACGTGCTCATCAAGCGGCTTGAATCGTACGTTAATCAAAATCATGAGGACCACCGTACCCGGACTTGGCGGATGGGGTTGCGCGCCAATTGTTCAACAACTCTGCGCTACGCTTGTCTGCAATGTACGCGCTCGCGCTCGGCCCGGTGCATAAAAGGGGGAGTTTCCCCTCCTCCACCCGGCTGTAGCGAGTACCGTAAATATGTTGTCTTCTTCCCCACCTCGAGCCGGATGCCATGCTTGCCCAAAATGTTGCCGCCGAAGTTCGCCGCGCCATCTCGCGTGGCGAGTTTTCGCCTGGCCAGAAGCTCAACGAGGTAGCACTGGCCGAACGTTTCGGCGTCTCGCGCAACACGCTGCGCGAGGCGTTTGCCATGCTGACGTCGGAGGGGCTGTGCGAGCGACTTCCCAACCGCGGCGTATTTTTGGCCACCCCCTCCCCCGAGTTTGTCACGGACACCTACCGCGCCCGCGCCGCCATCGAGCCCGCGGCGTTGCTGTGGGGCGAGCACCTCGACATCGAGCGGCTCACCCTGCTCAACGAGGAAGCACGGGAGGCGATCGCACAGAACGATGATGACCTCGTCTCCGCGATCAATCAGGCGTTCCACCACGTCGTCCTCTCCGCGATGGGGTCCAAGACGTTGGGCGACACGATGGACCAGCTCGACGCCTTCTTGCGCTTGGCCACGCTGCCGATCGTGCAGCAGCAGCCAACGTTTCACCGCCAGTTCATTGACGTCAACGAGCATCTCGTCGAGCTCCTGCTTGAGGAGCGCCGGCAGGAGGCGTCCGATTACCTGCAGGAATCGCTGGAAGAGCAGGGGCGGATGGTCAACGAGCTGATTGCCAAGATCAACAACGGCGAACCGATTTAGCCCACCGCATACGTGGCGGAGTATAACTGTGTCAGGATCTGCCTGTGGCCCACGAGCTAGCACCCGCCTCGTGTGAGCCGCACCATGCATTCCGTCGCCCACGTTCAATGCTTCAGCTGTGAGAAGGGATGCCGCCTGTGAGCACCACCATTGACCTCAACGCCGACCTGGGAGAAACCACGGCCGGCAACCCCGTCGCCGACGATGCGGCCATGCTCGGCATGGTGTCGAGCGCCAACGTCGCCACCGGCTTCCACGCCGGCGACCCCCACACCATCGCGGCCACGCTGGCTGCCGCCGCGGAACACGGCGTCTCGGTCGGCGCCCACATCGCCTACCACGACCCGGCCGCGTTTGGCCGCCGCTTCGTGGACTACGAGCCGGGCATGCTTGCCAGCGAAACGCTGTACCAAATCGGCGCCCTCGACGCGCTCGCCCGCGCCCAGGGCCTGCAGGTGCGCTACGTCAAGCCCCATGGCGCCCTCTACAACGCGATCGTGCACCACGAGGCGCAGGCCAAGGCGGTCATTGACGGCATCAAGGCATTCGACCGCGACCTGCCCGTCATGCTGCTCCCGGGTGGCGTGGCCTGCGACATTGCGGAGCGCGCTGGGCTGCGCGTGATCCGCGAGGCCTTCGCCGACCGCGGCTACAACCCGGACGGCACGCTGGTGTCGCGCCGCGAGCCGAACGCGGTGATGCATGACCCAGAGCAGGTCGCCCAGCGCGTCCTGCAGGTCGCCGCAACCGGCTCCGTGACCGCCATCGACGGCACCGAGGTGCAGGTGCAGGCCGAGTCCGTTTGCGTCCACGGCGACTCGCCCGGCTCCGTCGAGCTCACCCGCAGCGTGGTCGAGCGGCTCGGCCAGTCCGGAATCACGATCGCGAGCTTCCTATGAGCGTACGCATCACCCCAGTAGGCACCCGCGGGCTCATGGTGGACCTGCCCGACCTGGCCACCGTGATGAACTGGCACGCCTTCCTCAAGGCGAACCCGCTGCCGCGCCAGACCGACGTCATCGCCGCGGCCCGCACCGTGCTCCTCACGTTCGACTCCCCGACGGCGACGCGTGAGGCGGCGGACAGGTTGGCGTCGATAAGCCCGAGCTCCGCCGAGCAGCGCGCACCCCGCGACGTGGAGATCGCAGTGCTTTACGACGGCGCCGACACCGCCTCCCTGGCCGAATCCCTGCACATGAGCGTGGACGAGCTGATTGCGTGGCACACCTCCACGACGTGGGTCGCGGCCTTCGGCGGGTTTGCCCCCGGTTTTACCTACTGCGTGCCGGAGGACCCGGCGCGGGCGCTGAGCGTGCCGCGGCTGACTTCCCCGCGGACCGAGGTTCCCGCCGGCGCCGTGGCCGTGGCGGGCGAGTTCTCCGCGGTCTACCCACGCACCTCGCCGGGCGGCTGGCAGCTCATCGGCACCACGCACACCCCGATGTGGGACTCCGCCGCGACCCCGCCAGCGCTCGTCGCACCCGGCGACCGGGTTCACTACCGTGCCGTTGACGCGCTCGAGGACGCGACCGAGACGAGCCACTACCACCTGGCCACTCCGCCGCGCCGCCCCATCTTTTCCGTGGACGACCCGGGCATGCAGACCCTCTACCAGGACCTGGGCCGGCAGGGCAACGGCAACCTCGGCGTGACCACGTCCGGGTCAGCGGACCGGGCGAGCGCGCGCACCGCCAACGCCGCGGTGGGCAACAAGCGCAACGCCACCCTGCTGGAGAACATCGGCGGACTGACGCTGACGGCGCTAGCTGAGACGGTCATCTGCGTCACCGGCGCCGACGCGGACGTGACGGTAGGCGGCCGCCCCGCCCTGCTGGCCACGCCGACGATCGTGCCCGCCGGCGCGGAGGTCGTCGTGGCGCCCGCCCGCCTGGGGATGCGCACCTACATTGCGGTGCGCGGCGGGCTCATCGCCGACACGGAGCTGGACTCCGCCGCGACAGACATGCTCTCCGGGCTCGGCCCCGATCCGATCCGCGCGGGTGACACCATCGCCATGTCGCTCACGCGGCCCCAGTCCGCGAACGCGCTGCTGTCCAACCCGCTACGCGTGCGCAAGGAGGGCGCGACCACCACGGGCACCGTCCGCGTAGTGCTCGGGCCGCGCGACGACTGGTTCAGCCCCGCGGCGATCGAGCAGTTCCTCTCCACCACCTACACCGTCACCGCGGAATCCAACCGCGTCGGCCTGAGGCTGGACTCCGAGCAAGGCCTCGAGCGGGCGCGCACCGAGGAGCTGCCCTCCGAGGGCATGGTCGCCGGCTCCGTGCAGATCCCGCCGTCGGGCCAGCCCGTCGTGTTCCTGCGCGACCACGCCGTCACCGGCGGCTACCCGGTCATCGCCACGGTGATCAACGAGGACGTCGACATTGCCACCCAGCTCCCGCCCGGGGGCACCATCCGCTTCGAACTGTTTGAGGAAAAGAATGACTAACGCCACCCAGCACCAGCCGCTTACCGCCGTCCTGATTGCCAACCGCGGAGAGATCGCCGTGCGCATCGCGCGCACCGCCCGCGACCTGGGCATCCGCTCCATCGCCGTCTACTCCGAGCCGGACACCGGCGCGCTGCACACCCAGGTGGCGGACGAGGCATACCTCCTGCCGGGCAAGACCTCGGCGGAGACGTACATGAACATCCCGGCGCTGATCGACATCGCCTACCGCGCCGGCGCGGACTGCCTGCACCCCGGGTACGGCTTCCTGTCCGAAAACGCCGACTTCGCCCGCACCGTCGAGGAAGCGGGCCTGCGCTGGGTGGGCCCGCCGCCGGAGGCTATCGAGCTGCTGGGCGACAAGCTGTCCGCCCGCGCGCTCGCCGTCAAGGTCGGCGCGCCGCTCGCGCCCGGCACCGGGGAGCCGCTGGAGACCTGGGAAGAGGCGCGCGACTTTGCCACCGAGCACGGCATGCCCATCGCCATCAAGGCGGCGTTCGGCGGCGGCGGGCGCGGCCTGAAGGTCGTCTTCGACGAGGCCGACATTGAGGAGGGCTTTGCCTCCGCGGGCCGCGAGGCGAAAGAGGCGTTCGGGCGCGGCGAGTGCTACGTGGAGAAGTTCCTCGTCCACCCGCGCCACGTCGAGGCGCAGGTGCTTGCCGACGCCCACGGCAACGTCGCCGTCTTGAGCACCCGCGACTGCTCCACGCAGCGCCGCTTCCAGAAGCTCATCGAGGAGGCACCGGCGCCGTTCCTCACCGACGAGCAGCGCACCGCCATCGAGGAGGGCGCGCGCGCCATCTGCCAGCAGGCCGGCTACCAGTCCGCGGGCACGGTGGAATACATCGTCTCCGAGGACGGCACGGTCTCCTTTCTGGAGGTCAACACCCGCGTGCAGGTGGAGCACCCGATTACCGAGCAGGTCACCGGCGTGGACATCATCGCCGAGCAGTTCCGCGTCGCCGCGGGCCTGCCCCTTTCCTTCGCCGGGAAGGACCCCGAGGTCAACGGCCACGCCTTCGAGTTCCGCATCAACGCCGAGGACGTCACCAACGGCTTCGCCCCCTCCCCCGGCACGATCACCCGCTTCGACCTGCCCACCGGCCCCGGCATCCGCGTCGACTCCGGCGTGATGACCGGGTGGACCATCCCCGCCTACTACGACTCGCTGATGGGCAAGCTCGTCGTCTGGGGCCCGGACCGCGAGACCGCGATGCGCCGCGCCGAGCAGGCGCTCAAGGAGTTCTCCATCGGCGGCGTGCGCACCGTCCTGCCGTTCCACCGCGACATGATCACCGCGCCGGAGCTCACGGGCGACTCGCTCGACGTCTACACCGACTGGGTCGACCACAACTACTCACCCTCAGCGCAGCACGAGGTGGAGGACATTGAGCACATTTACGACGATCGCACGTCCCTGGTCATCGAAATCGACGGCAAGCTTCACACCGTCGGCGTGCCGGTCGCGCTGCTCTCCGGCGGCGGAGCTGCGGGCGGTAGCGCCGAGCCGGCTCCCGGTGCGGCTGATGCCGCTGGCGCAGTCACGGTGAAGTACGAGGCCACCATCGTCGAGTGGCTCGTTGCCGACGGCGACGTGGTGTCCAAGGGCGACGCCGTGGCCACCATCGAGGCAATGAAGATGGAGTCCAGCGTGAAGGCCACCCGCGACGGCCAGATCTCCCTGGCGGCGGCCGCGGGCGAGCGCGTGAAGGCGAACGCGACGATCGCCACGATTTCCTAGGGGACGCTAGGGCACCTGGTACTCGGCGTCGTGCACGTCCGTGATGAGCATCTTGCCCGGCGAGTGGCAGATGGCCAGGTCCGGCCTCGAGTGCATGACGATGGACTGCGGGGTCACCCCGCACGCCCAGAACACGGGGACGGCGCCCGCCGGGATGTCGATGGCGTCGCCGAAGTCGGGCTGCCCGAGGTCCTCGATGCCGATCAGGGAGGGGTCGCCCACGTGCACGGGCGCGCCGTGCACCGCCGGGTAGCGCGAGGTGATGCGCACCGCGTCTGCGACCTGGCCGGCCGGGATCGGGCGCATGGACACCACCATGGGGCCCGCGAATACGCCGGCGGGCTCGCACTGCAGGTTCGTGCGGTACATGGGCACGTTGCGGCCCTGGGCGATGTGGGAGACGGGGACGTGGGCGTCGAGAAGCGCCCGCTCAAACGTGAATGAACAACCGATGAGGAAGCCGACCATGTCTTTCGTCCAATACTCGGTGGCGTCGGTGGTTTCCTCGACGAGCTCGCCGTGACGGTAGATGCGGTAGGCGGGGATGTCCGTGCGGATGTCGCCGCCCTCCATGAGGTGTGAGCTGACCTGGCCGGGCTCGAGGACGCCAATGACGGGGCACGGCTTCGGGTTGCGCTGCGCGAACAACAGGAAATCGAAGGCGTGCTGCTTGTCCACCGCGATCAGGTTGGCCTGCACGTTGCCCGGCGCGAAGCCTGCGGTCGTGGTGACGTTGTGCTCGCGGAAGTAGGCGCGCGCCTCCGCCGGAGTCATGGCTGCCGGGTTTATGCCCACAGCGCGCCCAGCTTCGTCAGGGACATCACGCCCAGGACGACGGAGCCGAGCAGCACAACGAAGCCGATGATGAGCAGCGACTTCGGGTACCGGTACCCCTTGAGCAGGTCCGGGCGGCGCCACGCGGCCCACATGACCACGGCGAAACCGATGGGCAGGATGATGCCGTTGAACGCGCCCGCGAAGATGAGCAGCATCTGCGGCGCGGCGCCCATGAGCAGGTACGCCACCGCGCACACCACGATGAAGGAGACGGTAAGCAGGTTGCGGGTGCGCTCCGAGGTCGCTTGCGTGGTGACGAAGGAGACCGAGGTGTAGGAGCAGCCGATCACCGAGGACAGCCCGGCCGCGAAGAGGACGAGGCCGAACGCGCGCAGGCCGAACTCGCCGGCCGCCTGGTAGAAGGCGTCCGCCGCGGTGTTGTCCTCGGACAGCGCCACGCCGGTGGCCACCACGCCGAGCACGGCGAGGAAGAGCAGTACACGCATGATGCCAATGACGATGATGCCCAGCACTGACGAGCTGGTGATCTGCTTGATGTTTTCTAGGCCCGAGTTACCGGAGTCAATGAGGCGGTGGACGCCGGCGAAGGTGATGTAGCCACCGACGGTGCCGCCGATCAGGGTGGTGATGGTGAGGAAGTCGACGCGCTCGGGCAGGACGGTCTGCTTGAGCGCCTCCCCCACCGGCGGCTGCGAGACGATCGCCACGTACAGCATGAGCAGGATCATGATGGCGCCGAGCACCACCACAATGCGGTCCAGCGCCACGCCGGCGCGCTTGGACAGGAAGACGAGGACGGCGATCGCCGCGGAGATGCCGCCGCCGATCTTCGGGTCCAGCCCCAGCATGGCGTTCACGCCCAGGCCGGTGCCTGCGATGTTGCCGATGTTGAAGACCAGCCCGCCGATGAATACCAGCGCCGCCATGAACCAGCCCAGGCCCGGCAGCACGATGTTGCCCAGCTCGTTGGCACGCAGCCCGGATATGCCCAGGACGCGCCACACGTTCAGCTGGATCGCAATGTCCACGATGATGGACAGCAAGATGGCAAAGCCGAGCGCTGCGCCCATCTGGACGGTGAAGACCGAGGTTTGGGTGAGGAACCCGGGGCCGATGGACGAGGTCGCCATGAGGAAGACGGCGCCGACCATCGCGCCGATCCCCTTGCCGGAGCCTTGCGCGGCTTCTCTGGTCTGCTGCTCTTGAGTGGCCATTGCGGTGACCCCCATTTCGTTATACGCGGAAAAGTGACCCACGTAATGTTAGGCGATCATGTGACTTACGCGCCACCGCGCCCTACCCCTCGAGCTGCTCACCCAGCTCCAGCCACTCCATCTCCAGCTCGTCGCGCTGGTCCTTCAGCTCGCCGACCTGCCTCGTCTTCGCCCCGATCGCCTCGAAGTCGGGCGCGTCCTGCGCGGACATCGCAGCAATCTCGCCTTCCAAGGCGGCGATCTGCTCGTCCGCCTTCGCAATCTTGCGGTCCAGCGCCTTCATCCTTTTCTGCAGCTCTCGCGCCTCCTGCGAGCTCAGGGCCTGTTGCTTCTCGACGCCCCCGTGCTCCTTCTCCCCCAAATCCAGGGGACCCGACGACGTGGACGTGGCCGCGCGTCGGTCCAGGTACTGCTGGATCCCGCCCGGCAGGTTGGTCAGCTTCCCGTCGCCGAACAGGGCGTAGGTGACGTCCGCGATGCGCTCGATGAGGTAGCGGTCGTGCGAGATCACCACGAGCGTGCCCGGCCAGGAGTCGAGCAAGTTTTCCAGCTCCTGGAGGGTGTCGATGTCCAGGTCGTTGGTTGGCTCGTCCAGGAGCAGCACGTTCGGCTCGCTCATGAGCACGCGGGTCAGCTGCAGGCGCCGGCGCTCGCCGCCCGAGAGGTCGCGCACCGGGGTGCGCTGCCGCTTCGGCGAGAACCCGAGCCGCTCGGCGAGCTGGGAGGCGGAGATCTCCTTGTTGCCCACGTGGACGTAGTTGGCCACGTCCTCCACCGCGTCGATGACGGTGCGGGAGGGATCCAGGTCGTCGAGCTCCTGGCGCAGCCACCCGATGCGGGTGGTCTGGCCTTCGACGCGTTTGCCGTCGTGAAGCGTGTGCTCGCCGGCGAGGGTGCGCAGCAGCGTGGTCTTGCCGGAGCCGTTGACGCCGACGAGGCCGATCCGCTCGCCCGGGGCGAGGCGCCAGGTGAGGTGGTCCACGAGGGTCCGGCCGTCGGGGGCGTCGATGCGCGCGTCCTCCAGCTCGATGACCACCTTGCCCTGGCGCTGCTTGGAAAAGGCCATGAGCTCGATCGAGTCGCGCGGGGCGGGCACGTCCGCGATGAGCGCCTCGGCGGCCTCGATGCGGTAGCGGGGCTTGGAGGTGCGGGCTGGGGCGCCGCGGCGCAGCCACGCGAGTTCCTTACGCGCCAGGTTTTGCCGGCGCTGCTCAATCGCGTCGGCCTGGCGGGCACGCTCGGCGCGGGCAAACGTCCAGTCGTTGTAGCCGCCCTCGTACACGTCGACCGTGCCGTCGTGGACCTCCCAGGTCAGGGTAGCCACGGTGTCGAGAAACCAGCGGTCGTGGGTGACCACCACCACGGCGAGCTTGCGCGAGAGCAAGTGCTCGGCCAACCACTGCACCCCCTCCACGTCCAGGTGGTTGGTCGGCTCGTCGAGCACGATCAGGTCCAGGTCCTGCACGAGCGCGGCGGCGATGTTCACGCGGCGGCGCTCGCCTCCCGAGAGGTTGCCCACCTGGGTGTCCAGGCCGAGCTCCGCGACGCCGGTGCCCTGGAGGACTTCGCGCACCTTGCTATTCGACGCCCACTCGAACGTCTGCAACCCCAGCGGCTCCACCACCGCCTGGCCCACGGTGAGCTGCTCGTCCAGGTCGAAGCGCTGCGTCACCACCGCCATGCGCAGGTCCGAATTGTGCGACACGCGGCCCGCGTCCGGCGGCTCGATGCCGGTGAGCACCTCGAGCAGCGTGGTCTTACCGCCGCCGTTGACGCCGACGATGCCGATGCGGTCGCCGGTCTGCACGCCGAGCGAGACCCCGTCCAGCAGGGTCTTCAGCCCCCACGTCTTGGACACGTTTTCCAGATTGATCAGATTCGCCATAACGAACCTGAGTTTACTGTGCCGCCTGTGCCCCCGGCGCAGGTCCCGTGGCGCCGAAGGACTCGTAGTCCGGGTAGCGCTCGCGCACCTGTCCCAGCACCTGCTCGGCCGCGGCGGCGTCGCGGCACAGCAGCGCGATCGTCGGCCCGGAACCCGACACCATCGAGCGCGCGACGCCGGGCAGCGCTCCGGCAAAGGCGAGGATCTCCACGAGGATCGGGCGCATGGTCGTGGCGGCCGCCTCGAGGTCGTTGTGCATCGCGCGGCCGAGCTCGTGGGCGTCGCCCCGCGTCAGGGCCCGCGCTACCGTGGCGGTGCCCAGGCGCGGGACGAGTGCGGGGTCATTGTGCCGCAAGTCATCGAGCAGGCCGAACGCCTGCCCAGTCGGGATACCCACCTTGGGGTTGAGGAACACCCAGTGAGTGCTGCCGCGGGTGAGCATCTCCACGAGCTCGTCGCCGCGACCGGTGCCGAGCGCGGTGCCGCCCATGAGCGAGAATGGGACGTCCGCGCCCAGTTCTGCGGCGAGCCGGTGAAGCGTGTCTCGGCCAAGCTCGCTGCCGGCAAATGCGGCGAGGTAGGCGTTCGCCGCCACGAGCGCGGCCGCCGCGTCGGCGGAGCCGCCGGCCATCCCGCCGGCGACGAAGACCTGCTTGTCTACCTCGATGTGCACCGGCGGCAGCGCGGTGACCATCTCCGCGCCGCTGCGGCGGTACTCGTCCACCAACGCGTCCACGGCGCGCCAGGCCAGGTTGAAGGGGGCGTCGATGTGTTCCTCCGGGCGCCGCACCCCGAACGTGGTGGTCATACCGGTGACCACGCTGCCGGTGGACACCGGGGGCGCGTCCTGCACGACCAGCGTCACCGTCTCGCGGCGATCCACCGCCTGGAAGACGCTGACCAGGTCGTGGTAGCCGTCCGAGCGGGCCTCGCCAACGCCCAAGTGCAGGTTGACCTTGCCGGGGGCGGATGCGGAGAAGCGTTGCGCACCGTTGCTCATCGCACCTCCCCGAGCCGGATGAAGTCGTCGACCCCCAACTTTTCGCCGCGCAGTCCGGGGTCGATCCCGGCCGCCGTGAGCGCCTCCTCGGCGGCCGCGGGGGCGCCGTAGACCTGGGCGAGGGTCGAGCGCAGGGTTTTGCGGCGTTGGGAAAACGCGGCGTCGATAAGCGGGAAGACCTTGGGGCGCACGGCGCGGCGCGCGGCATCAGCGGTGACGTCGATGCGCACGAGGCCCGAGGAGATGTTCGGCGCGGGCCAGAAGACGTGCTTACCAATGGTGCCGGCGAGCGAAACGTCGCCGTAGAACGCGGCCTTGACGCTCGGCACGCCGTAGATCTTCGAGCCCGGCGCGGCCGCGAGGCGATCCGCCACCTCTTTTTGCACCATCACCAGCACGCGGCGGATGGTGGGGAACTCTTCCAGCAGGTGCAGCAGGACCGGCACGGAAACGTTGTAGGGCAGGTTTGCCACCAGCGCGGTCGGCGCGACGTCCAGATCGGCGCGGGTCACCGCGAGCGCGTCGATGTTAGTCACCGTCAGCTTCGCGGCGTGGTCGGGGGCACGCTTCTCGACGGTCTGCTGCAGCCGGCCCGCCAACCGCGGATCAATCTCCAAGGCGGTGACGTGGGCGGCGGTGTCCACCAGACCGAGGGTGAGCGAGCCGAGCCCGGGGCCGACCTCCACGACGACGTCGTCCGGGGTCAGCTCCGCGGCGGCGGCGATGCGGCGCACCGTGTTCGGATCGTGCACGAAGTTCTGGCCGAGCTTCTTCGTCGGGGTGACGCCCAGCTCAGCGGCGAGCTCGCGGATCTCGACGGGGCCCAGCAGGTGGGATTGGCTCATGGGGACCCAGCTTACCCAGCCGGGTGGGGCGCGGAGCGACTAGCCAATGCCCAGCTTGGCGGTGCAGGCGGGCCATGCGCCCCAGCCCTGCGCCGCCTGGACCTTCTCGGCCACGGCGATCTGCTGCTCGCGGGTCGCCTGGTTGGCGCTCGGGGCGTAGGCGGTGCCGCCGAAGCCAGCCCAGGTGCTCGGGGTGAACTGCAGGCCGCCTTGGAAACCGTTGCCGGTGTCGATGGCCCAGTTTCCGCCGGACTCGCACTGCGCGATGGTGTCCCACACGGAGCCACCCGCGACGGACGGGGCGGCGGCGCCGGTGTTGCCCTGCTCGGACTTGGCGGGCCTCTTGGTGCCGCGGTGGATCACGGCCGGGCGCGCTTCCTTGGTCTCGTGCGCGGACGCGATGAAGGTCTCCTCCGGCACGCCGTTGACCACGACGGTGTGGCGCACGACCTGCTTCTCGCCCAGGACCTCTTCCTTGCGGACCTCCTCGGTGCCCTCCTCGAGCTCCGGGTCGTCGACGTACTCGGCCGGGGCCTTCACGTCCATGATCTCGCGGTCCTTGAGCAGCTCGACGCGGTCCAGCGTGATCTGCATGTTCGGGGTCACCGGCGCATCCAGGGCGACGTTGAGGCGGTCGTTAGAGTCGAAGGTCACGCCGCGCTCGGCGAGCAGGTCGCCGACGGTCTTCGCGGCGGCGGAGGTGTAGGTGACGTTGCCGCCGTCATTGATGGCCACGATCTTCGGGGTGGTCACATCCACGTTCAGCCCCTCGGTCACAGGCTGGTCGCGGTCCACGTCGGTCGCGGCGTTGGCCGCCAGGCCTGCCTCATCCATGAGGTCGCCCACGGTGGCGGCGGTGGAGGTCAGCTCCTGCGCCACGCCGTCAACCACCACGGCGACCGGCTTGGCGGTGCGCACAGTGACGGTGTCGCCGTTGGCCAGCTTCTCGCCCGGCGCCGGGTAGACCACGTCCTTGTCGCTCACCTGCACGCCGGCGGCCTCGAGGGCCTTGTTCACGTCGCCGGAGAAGGTGGAGACGTTGGTGGTCTCACCGTTCACGTCGACGGTGATGTCCTTCTGCGCGGCGACGGCAGCGGTGGCGCTGCCGACGATCGCGGCGCCAGCCACAGTGCTGGCCACAACGCGCCGTGCAGCGGGGGTGCGGGAGGTGGTGCGGGACATAGCGGGGATGGTTCCTTCTGTGATACGACCGTGTACTACTGCGGTAACAATACGGTAACGGCGCGGGGTTTACAAGATTATGACCTCCGCGCGTGTCGCACTCCACAGCCCTATCGCAAACGTGCCGCCACTCGGCGCTTCTCCCTCCTCAGGCACCACTTTTGTCACACGTTGAACACGCGATCAAACGTTGCCGAGACCTCCTCGGCGAGCGCCTGGACCGCCATCCCGCGCGCCTCGGCGACCACCTTTGCCGTGTGCCCGATGAGCGACGGCTCGTTGCGCGCGCCCCGGAACGGCTCCGGTGTCATGTAGGGAGCATCCGTCTCAATGAGCAGCTGGCCGGCCGGCGCGAGCGCCGCCGCCTCCCGCATGCCCTCGTTGCGCTTGAACGTCACGTTGCCCGCGAAGCTCAGCACGTAGCCGCGCTCGATTGCCTCGCGCGCCACCTCCACCGGCGAGGAGAAGCAGTGCAGCATCACCTCGCGCGGGGCTGGCGCGTCCGCCAGGATGCGCATGAGCTCGGCGTCGCCCTCGCGGTTATGAATCATGAGCGCCTTCCCGCTCTCCACCGCCAGGTCGATGTGGAAACGCAGCGCCTCCTCCTGCACGTCCAGCGGGGCGGTGCCGTCCGCGTCGTGCTTGAGCCAGTACGTATCGATGCCGGTCTCCCCCACCGCCACGCAGCGCTCGTCCTGGACCATTTCGCGCAGGCGGTCTCTCGTGGGCGCGTCGAGCTCGTGCGCGCGGGTCGGGTGGATCGCGCAGGCGGCGAACACGCGCTCGTTCGCGTGGGCCGCGGCCAGCGCGAGCTCGGCCTCGTCCAGCCCGTCGCCGACGGTGCACATCCGCTCGACGCCCGCGTCCACGGCGCGGGCCACCATCGCATCGACCTCGTCGCGGGTGCGGGCGCCGGCGGAGGCGAGGTGGGTGTGGGCGTCGATAAGCTTGGCGACGCGCTCTGCGGGCACTGGTGTGGGGCGTGGCTTCTTTTTGCTCATACAGTAGAGCCTATGGCATTCCAAGATTTGGACCCGCAGACCCGCACCCAGCTCGACCGCGACCTGGCCGAGGCCGCCGGCCGTGGCATCAACGGCGACGTCGACGCGGTGGTGAAGAGCTTCGAGCACACGCTCGGGTACTACCACCGGCTCCCCGAGGACGTGCGCCGCGGCTACCCGCGCGGCGAGACCGCCCGCATCTTCGGCGCAGCGCTTGGGGCCGCGCTCGTGCGCGACCACGGCTTTGCGTGGCAATTGCTTTTCGACGACTACGGCACCGACCTCGTCGTCGCCCGCGACATCGATACCGCCGAGCCGAAGTACGCCGCCCCCATGGTGATCGTGGACGCCCGCTTCGAGGACGCCGAGCCCGGCAAGCTCACCGCCTTCGTGCAGCAGTTCCTGTGAGCTCTTTGCTAGGTTCAAGCCCATGGCTTCCTTTGATCGCGTCACCGTCCCCGCGCACACCGCAATCCTTGTGCGCGACACCGTCAGCCCCACCGAGATGGCCGCGCTGACCGGCCAGGCTCTGCCCAACCTGCGCGAGTTCCTCATCTCCACCGGCGCCGAGCCAGGGGCCGCGCGCGCCTACATCTTGTCCGAACCTCACGGCACCTTCGACGTCGGCGTCGGCTTTGTGGTGGACGAGCAGGATCTGCCACTGGTGGAGCCGTTCGCGGGCGACACCGGCGACGACCGCGTCGAGCTGGCGCACTTCGATGCGATGACGGCGCTTGTCCACCGCCACACCGGCCCGCGCACTGAACTCTCTGGGGCGTGGCGCGAGTTCGCCGCCGAGGCCGAGGCCGCCGGCGAGCCGCTCGGCGCGGGCAGCTTCGAGGAGCTCGTGTCCGATACCGTGACGGACCTCTACCTGCACCTGCGCTAGCAAAGCAGCTTGTCGACGAGCCCCGCCCCCGTCACCTCGCGCGTCCCCGGCCCCAGGCGCGGGTCAAGGTCCTTCGCGCACGGCACCATGTGGCCGAAGCCCTCGATGGTGGCCAGGTGCACCGGGGCATCCCCGTCCCAGGTATCGAGGTGAATGTGCTCGCTCAGCTGCGTCCGGCCCCGAAACGATGCTCCGTTGCGTGCCGCGAAGTACGCGGCGGAATCGACCGCCGAGCGGGTCACGCCGCGGTTGTTGCCGCCGATGCCGGCCATGCCTCCCTCGTACGGGACGAGCGGGTCTGCGGTCCCCTGCACGCACAGGATCGGGGTCGGGTGCCATGCTCGCGAAGGGTCACGCGGGGGAAGCGTGTTCTCCTCGGTGGGCATGGATGCCCCGAAGAGGGCGGCTGCGTGGAGGGTGGCGGGGGCGTCGGTAAGCATGCGGATGAGCATCTGGCCCCCGTTGGAGAATCCGCAGCCGATGACGCGCTCGTGGGGGTAACGCGCCAGGAGCGCGGTGAGGAAGCCGACGTCGTCGACGCCGAGCGTGCGGGCCGACTCACGGAAGCCGCGGCGCAGGTCGTTGAAGTGGCGGCCCACCCCGTCCGGGTAGATGACAGTGTGTCCAAGCGACTCGAAGGTGCGGTCCGTGAAGTTGCGTGCGACGTTGCCCGACTGGCGCGAGCCGTGCAAAAACAGTATCAGTGTGCCGGTGTCCCCGCCGGGGATCTCGACCCAGGTGCGCGTGCGCCCGCCGAATTCCAGCGAGCGCTTCCGCGGTCGTTGCTCGGTCACCCTGCTACTGGACGGGCGCCCACTCGGGGCCCGTCTGCCCCAGCTCCGGATCCAGCTTGGCCACCAGCGGCTTCGGCTTGGCAAGCTCAGTGCCGGCCTCGATGTCCACGCGCTGCCACACCGCCTGCTGGCTGGTGTAATCGCCGGTGATGGTCAGGTACGTCTGCCCCTTCTCCGGCAGCCCGACGCCGATGAGGTCGTAGTCAGCGTCGTCGGTGATCTCCTCGATGCGCGGCTCCGCGGCCCACACGCCGGAGCGGCCGAGGGTCTCGTGGACCTTCTGCGCGGTGTGCGGCAGGAACGGGGTGAGCATTGCGTTGCAGTCAGAGACCACCTGCAGGGCGGTCCACAGGACGGTGGCCAGGCGCTCACGCTGCGTGTCATCCTTTGCCAGCTTCCACGGCTCCTGGTCCGCGATGTAGGCGTTCGCCTCGCCGACGACGTGCATGACCTTCGTAATCGCCGCCTTGAAGTGCGCCTTGGACAGGTCCTCGCCGGCGGTGGCGAAGGTCTGCTCGGCCAGGTCCAGGATGGCGCGGTCCGCGTCGTCGAGGTGTCCCGGGGTGGGCACGGCACCGAAGTTCTTGTGCGCCATGGACACGGTGCGGTTGACCAGGTTGCCCCAACCGTTCGCGAGCTCGTTGTTCACGCGGCGGACAAACTCGTCCCAGGTGAAGTCCGTGTCATTGTTCTCGGGGCCGGCTACCGCGATGAAGTAGCGCAGCGGGTCCGGGCCGAACTCCTTGAGGAAGTCCTTGACGTAGATGACCACGCCCTTGGAGGACGAGAACTTAGAGCCGGACATGGTGAGGAACTCGGAGGAGACAACCTCAGTGGGCAGGTTGAGCTCGCCGAGCGCGTGGGACTCGCCGCCCTTCGCCCCCTTACCGGCGTAGCCGAGCAGCTCGGCGGGCCAAATCTGGGAGTGGAAGGTGATGTTGTCCTTGCCCATGAAGTAGTAGCCCTCGGTGGCCGGGTCCTGCCAGAAGGTTTTCCACGCCTCCGGGTCGCCGGTGCGCGCGGCCCACTCGATGGAGGCAGACAGGTAGCCGATGACCGCGTCGAACCAGACGTAGAGCTTCTTCGACGGGTTGTCCTGCCAGTCCTCCACCGGGATCGGGATCCCCCAGTCGATGTCGCGCGTCATCGCGCGCGGGCGCATGTCCTCGAGCAGGTTGAGCGAGAACTTGAGCACGTTCGGGCGCCAGTCCTGCCGGGTCTCCAGCCACGACGCGAGCGCGTCGTGCATGGCGGGCAGGTCCAGCATGAAGTGCTCGGTCTCGATAAACTCCGGAGTTTCCCCGTTGATCTTGGAGACCGGGTTGATCAGGTCGGCCGGGTCGAGCTGGTTGCCGCAGGTGTCGCACTGGTCGCCGCGGGCGTCGTCGGCGCCGCAGATTGGGCAGGTGCCCTCGATGTAGCGGTCCGGCAAGGTGCGGCCTGTCGACGGGGAGATCGCGCCCTTGGTGGTCTCCTTGACCATGTAGCCGTTGGCGTAGAGGCCCTTGAACAGCTCCTGGACCACCGCGTAGTGGTTGCGCGTGGTGGTGCGGGTGAACAGGTCGTAGGACAGGCCCAGACCAGCAAGGTCGTGGACGATTTGCTCGTTGTAGCGGTCCGCCAGCTCCTTCACAGTCACGCCCTCTTTGTCCGCCTGGACCAGGAGCGGGGTGCCGTGCTCATCAGTACCGGAGACCATGAGCACATTCTTGCCGCGCATTCGCTGGTAGCGGGCAAACACGTCGGAGGGCACGCCGAAGCCAGCGACGTGGCCGATGTGGCGCGGGCCATTGGCGTAGGGCCAGGCCACGCACACAAGAACGTTCTCAGGGGCCGTAGGGGTCTCAGGTGAAGTCATGGTGTTTAGCATAATCAACGCGCGTGCCCGGTCGAATCAGGGCATGAAAAATCCCCAGCACCCGGCTGGTGGGGTGCTGGGGACGGTGACGCGGTGGCGTCGAGAAGCGAGCGAGCGCTACTTGCGCTTGCCCGTGAAGGCGCGCTTGACCTGTGCCTTGCGCGCGTTCAGCTCGCGCTGATCGCGGTGCATGCGGCGCTCGATGGCCAGCTGGCGGGAGAAGCGCTCCTGCTCCTTCTTATCCAGGTAGATCGTGTCGTTGGACAGATCCTTCACAATCGCGAACATCAGCGCGATGAGGATAAGCAGGAACGGGGTTGCCGCGACGATGGTCACGGACTGCAGCGAGTTCAGCGCGTCCGAGCCACCGGAGATCAGCAGGGTGAGGCCGACGGCTGCGGTGGCCAGACCCCACATCGCGGCGATCCACGGCTTCGCGTCGGACTTGCCGTTCTGGGTCATGGATGCCATGACGGTGGAGGCGGAGTCCGCCGAGGTGATGAAGAAGGTGGCGAGCAGCAGCAGCGCGAACACGCCCATCACCACGCCACCTGGCAGGGAGTGCAGCAGGTTGAACAGCTGCTGCTCCGAGGAGCCGTCTGCGTAGATGGACTCGCCGGTCTGCTCCATGTGGATGGCGGTGCCGCCGAAGATGGCGAACCACACGGTGGACAGGCCGGACGGTACGAGCAGGACGCCCAGGCAGAACTCGCGGATGGTGCGGCCGCGGGAGATGCGAGCCAGGAAGGTGCCCACGAACGGGGACCAGGAGATCCACCATGCCCAGTAGAAGATGGTCCAGCTGGACAGGAAGTCGCCAGCCTCGCCGTCAGCACTCTCGGCGGTGCGGCCTGCCATCTCGAAGAAGTTCTGCAGGTAGGTGCCGACAGACGTCGGCAGCAGGTTGAGCTGTACGACGGTCGGGCCGAAGACGAACACGAAGATTGCCAGCAGCGCGGCGATCACCATGTTGGTGTTAGACAGCCACTGGATGCCCTTGGACACGCCGGACATGGCGGAGAGCAGGAACGCGAGCGTCAGCACGGCGACAATGCCGATGATGAGGCCGTTCGACGGGTCGTGGACAAAGCCGGATGCCTCGAGGCCGGAGCTGATCTGCATCGCGCCCAAGCCCAGGGAGCAGGCGGTACCGAAGATGGTGGCAAAGATGGCAAAGCCGTCAATGAGCTTGCCCAGCGGGCCGTCCGCGGCCTTCTGGCCGATCAGCGGGATGAACGCGCTGGACAGCAGCTGCTTGCGGCCGAGACGGAAGGTGGAGTACGCAATTGCGAGACCCATGATGGCGTAGACCGCCCACGGGTGCAGGGTCCAGTGGAACATGGTCTGCGACATCGCGGTGCCCACCTCGTGCGGCTCGTGGCCCGGCACGCCGTCGCGGTACATGGCCAGCGGCTCGGAGGCGCCGTAGAACATCAGGCCGATACCCATGCCCGCGGCGAACATCATGGCGATCCAGGATGTCGTCTTAAACTCGGGCCGCTCGTCGGCGGAGCCCAGGCGGATGGTGCCGAAGTTCGAGCAGGCGATGACCAGCACGAAGACCACGAAGGCGGTGCCGCCGAGCACGAAGGCCCAGCCCAGATTGTTGATGACCCAGCCAAAGGCAGCGTCGGCGAAGCCGGAGAAGCTCTCGGGGGCGAGCAGGCCCCACCCCACGATCGCGACGATAATGACGGCGAGCGGAGCGATAATGCCCCAGTCCACGGGTGCGTTTTCCGAATCGGCCTGGCGCTCGATCTGCTCTTCGGGGTCCTGGTAGTTGCCACGTTCGCCGGCGCTATCGGCCTGCAGCAGCGAGACGAGCTCACCAGCCGCGGACGGCGCGGGGTCGGTGGAGTTGTTCTCAATTTGCGGATCTGCAGTCCGCGGTTCTGCGCCCGGATCGTGCGGATCCAAGCCAGTCTCACGCCGAGACATCAATCACTCCTCAAGTATCGAAAAACTCGTATGACCTTTGCAGGGTATCTGATAAATAGTCTCAGCACGAACCGAGCGCAATGTTTACTCGGATCTGGTAAAGGGACATTATCGCTGCGTACTTCTGTGTCTAGTCCTCAGTCTAGTCCGCGCGCGCGGCAAGGGCCGCATTATAGAGGTCGCCCGTCTTCACGCCGTGCGCCTTGGCCACGGCCTTGCACGCGTCCTTCATCCGCTCACCCGCATCGACCCGCTCGAGGACGAGTCCCACCAGGTCCTCGGGGTTCTCCTCCGCCCTGGTGCCGCCCTCGATAACGACGGTGATCTCCCCGCGCACGCCTTCCTCGGCCCACGCGGCGAGCTCCCCCAGCGTGCCGCGCTTGACCTCCTCGTACGTCTTGGTCAGCTCGCGGCACACCGCGGCGTGGCGGTCGGCGCCCAAGATCTCGGCCGCGCGCGACAGGGTCGCGGCGATGCGGTGTGGGGACTCGAAGAAGCACACGGCGCGCTCCTGCCCCACCAGCGAGCGCAGCCAGGTTTCCTGGGCGCCGGGCTTGCGGGGCGCGAAGCCGTCGAAAAGAAAATGCCCCACGCTCAGGCCGGACAGGGCAAGCGCCGTGGTCACCGCGCTCGGCCCTGGCAGGCAGGTCACGGGAACGCCCGCGTCGTGCGCGGCGGCGACAATGGAGTGGCCTGGGTCGGAGACCAGCGGCATGCCCGCGTCGGTGACCACCAGCACGACCCCGGCCCGCGCGTCCCGGAGCAGCTCCTCGGTGCGCGCGTCCTCGTTGTGGTCAAAGTTGGAGACGATCTTGCCGCGCGGCTCGACCCCCAGCGCCGCGGCCAGCGCGCGAGTCCGCCGGGTATCCTCCGCCGCGATTACGTCCGCGCGCTCGAGCAGCGTGCGCAGCCGCTCGCTCGCGTCCGCGACGTTGCCCAGCGGCGTGGCCGCGAGCACGATGCCGGTCTGTGGCAGCGAATCCTGGGGCAGATCTGTGGAGGCAACCATAAACGCCAAGCATACGCACGAACCAGTAAGATCCTTGTCCGTGAGTACCCAAGTGCCAGCTTCCGCCCCACCCGCGTCGCCTACGCTGCCGCCTGCGCCGAAGCGCTGGCGCGCGAAGCGCCCCGAGCCGTCCGCGCCCGTCACGGTCCCGTGGACCAAGCGCGATACCGTCTCCGCGACCGTGATCGGCGTGCTCGCACTGCTGACCCGCTTCATCGGGTTGACCCAGCCGACGTCGGGCGGCACGCCGGTGTTTGATGAGAAGCACTACGTCCCGCAAGCGTTCGACATGGTGCGCGACTACATCAACCCGGTCCTCGGCGGCATCGAGTCCAACCCTGGGTACGGCCTCGTCGTGCACCCGCCGCTGGGCAAGCAGCTGCTGGCGTGGGGCGAGCAGCTCTTCGGCTACACCCCGCTCGGCTGGCGCCTCATGACAGCGCTGTTCGGCACCGCCATCGTCGTCTTCGTCTTCCTCATCGCGCGCCGCGTGAGCCAGTCCACCAGTATCGGTTTGTTCGCGGGCATCATCGCGCTTTTCGACGGAGTGCTGCTGGTCACCGCCAAATTCGGCATGCTCGACGTGTTCGAGGTCTTCTTCGTCGTCGCGGCGGCGTGGACGCTCGCCGGCGACATGCAGCAGGTGCACCGCCGCTGGCACGACGCCTACCTGACCGGGAAGCTGGACGGCATGGACGCGCTCGGCCCCCGCCTGGGCTTCCGCTGGTGGCGCTTCGCCACCGGTGTCCTGCTCGGCCTGGCCATGGCTGTGAAGTGGTCGGGCATGTACTACATCGCGTTCTACGGCCTGCTCTCCGCGTTCTGGGACCTCTGGCTGCGCAAGCGCTACGGGGTGAAAAAGCCGCTGGCGGGCGCGCTGCTTCGCGACGTCCCCTCCGCCCTCGCCTCCATCGTCCTCGTCCCCGCGCTGCTCTACATCTGGTCCTGGCGCGCCTGGTTCGCCTCCGAGACGTCCGTATACCGCCACGCGGTTGCCGACGGCACCGTGGCCGACTCCGACTGGCCCTGGCTGACTAACCTCCCCTCCCCCGCCGCGGACTGGCTGTACTACCACTTTTCCGTGCTCGAGTTCCACAGCTCGCTGACATCCTCCTCCGGGCACTCCCACCCGTGGGACTCCAAGCCCTGGTCCTGGCTCGTGGCCTCGCGCCCCATCCTCTACTACTCCAACACCGACCTGGCCTGCGGCGACGGCGGCACCTGCCGGGAAATGATCTTCCTCTTCGGCACCCCGGTGATCTGGTGGCTGACCATCCCGATCCTGCTGTGGGGCGCATGGGTGTGGATCACCCGCCGCGACTTCCGCGTCATCGTCCCGATGGTGGCGTTCATGGCCGGCTTCCTCCCGTGGCTGGCCGCCTTCGACCGCCAGATGTACTTCTTCTACGCCGCCCCGCTCGTCCCGTTCACCGCGGTCCTGCTCGCGCTCGCGCTGGGCAACCTGGCGCAGAAAGGCGCGCCGAGCGGCAACCGGCTCGTGCGGCGGATCGCCGGCGCGGACCTACGCACCGGGCAGCTCGCCGTGATCGTGTACCTGGCCCTTGTCGTAGCCAGCTTCGTGTACTGGTCCCCCATCCTCTACGGCTTCATGGTGCCGGAGGACTACTACCACTCGCTCATGTGGCTGCCCAGCTGGAAATAGCGCGCTAGCTGGGGTTCGCGTCCAGCAGATGCCAGGCGCGGCGGATTTCAATCCCGCGGTCCGCCACCCACGTCCATACGAGCCCGAAGAGGGTGACCAGCGGGATGAGCACAATGCTGGGCACGAACTCGCCGGTGGAGAGCACCCAGTCGCGCACCGCGAAGCCCGCGGTAAAGGTGAACATCGTGCCCACGATGAGCAGGACCCCCGGGATCTGGCGCGGACGCCAGGCGGTGACGCCGAGCGCCAGCGCGACACCGAAGCGGACGGCCGCCGTAGACGTCTCCAGCGAGTCCGTACCGCCGCCGTGAACCAGCAGCAGCACCGCCCACACCGCCCACACCACCGCAGCGGCGATAAGCGCCACGCGACCAATCGCCAGGGTGATAAGGCGGCGCTGCTCGAGCTTGCGCCACGTATCGTCCACGCCCGCCATGATGACCTCGGAGAGGTCGTGGGGCGGCGCCATCCCGCCGTCCACTTCGGCGAAGCTCATGCGCCGGGAGAGGGAAAGCGCGCGCTCCCAGTAGGCGGTGCACTCCTCGCACTGCGCCAGGTGGGCGTCCACGATGGCGTCGTCAAGCCCGGGCGACTCGCCGTCGATACGCGCGGAGAGCGCGGCCTGGACCTCCTCGTGGCTAACCACGGGTGAGCACCCCGTCCAGGCTCGCGCGGCCCGTGCCAAAGACCACGAGAGCGAAGAGCGCGGCGGCGAGCACCAGCGTGTACTCCACGCCTCCCTGCTCCACGAAGAAGCCGTTGCCCAGGTGCACGAAGTAGGCGGCGGCGAGTGAGAGGATGAGCAGCAACGACGCCGCGATCGTGGTGAGCAGCCCGATCACCAGGAAGGTCCCGCCGATCAGCTCGACGGCGCCCGTCACATACGCGCTCAGCTGCGGCTGCGGTACCCCCGCGTACGCAAGCTGTTCGGCAGTTTTATTCATGCCGACAGCGAACCAGTGCTGGTAGCCGCGGGCAACAAACACGGCCCCAACGACCAGGCGTAAGAGTAGGAGGGCGAAGTCTCGAACGGCAGGCCTGTTCATGTCATTTACCCTACCGATGGAACCGAACGGCCATAAATCGAGTCAAATATATATGAGCAATTTCAACGAAGCACCCAAGTCCCTGCCCATCACCTGCGACGACGGCCTGGTCCGTCCGCCGTGGGCCGCCACCGATCCCCTCCTGCGCGAGTATTACGACACCGAGTGGGGCATGCCGCTTACCGACGAAGCGTCGCTCTTCGAGCGCGTCTGCCTCGAAGGGTTCCAAGTCGGACTGTCCTGGCGTCTGATCTTGTCCAAGCGCGACGCGTTCCGCGAGGCGTTCCACGGCTTCGACCCAGACGAAGTCGCCGCCATGGAGTCCGTCGACCGCCTGATGGACAACCCCGGCCTAATCCGCAACCCGAACAAGCTCAAGGCCGCGGTCACCAACGCGAGGGCGACCCTCGCGCTGCGCGAGGAGGGCACGCACCTCGGCGAGTTCATCTGGTCCTACAAACCGGCAACCACGCCGCGTCCCCGTACCGCCGAGGAGGTGCCGACCACCTCGCCGGAGTCCAAGGCGCTCGCGCGGGATTTGAAAAAGCGAGGCTTCACCTTCGTCGGCCCCGTCACCATGTACGCGCTCATGGAGTCCGTGGGCATCGTGGACACCAACCTCGTTGGGACGTGGCGGCGCGGCGCCTCCGGTGTGTGGAGCGCCGAGGAGCTCGGCGAGGGCTGACGAGGCGGCGAGCTAGCAGTCCTCCATATCCGCGAAGGCCTCTTCAACGGAGGCGTGCTCCTCGCGGGATTCCTCCCACACCTCCTTGGCTGCGGACAGGTTGATAACGGCGATGATCGCGCCGACGACGATGTCGAACCAGGCGGTGGACCACACGAACGTGAGGAGGCCTGCCACGATGATGAGGAGGTTGGCCAGGGCGTCGTTTCGCGCCGCGAGCCACGCGCCCTTGGCCAGCGAGGACCCCTGGTCCCGCAACCGCAGCAGAATGACGGCGCAAATCACGTTCACGACGAGCGCGCCGACCGCGACGCCGGTCAGCCCCTCGGGCGAGGGCGCGACCGGGTTGATGAGCTTGGTCACCACCATGACAATGGCGGCAATCGCCGGAATGAGGATCAGCGCGGCGAGCACGCTGCCGGCCGCGCGACGGCGCTGTGCCGGCCACGCGACCGCGAAGAAGACGAGCAGGTTGATCGCGGTGTCTTCCAGGAAGTCCGCGGAGTCCGCAGCGAGCGACACCGAACCGATCGCGAGCGACGCGACGAACTCGACGAAGAAGTAGGCCAGGTTCAACAGCGCGACGATGAGGACGGCGCGGCGGAGCTTCTCTGTAGTCACGGGGTCCTTCTGTCGGGCCGATAATAGCGGTGTAAGGATACGCCGACGTATCTCTTGGCGGCAAACGTGGGAGCTTGCGGGGCTACGTAGTAATCGTCGTTAGAAGCGGTATCTGGAGCTGGGTCGCAATCGGAGTATAGAGATCCACTTCTTGTTCCTGAGTTTTCAGCGAAATCAGAAGCGCATTCGTCGCCGGATTTTATACTCGATATGTCGTAGCCATGGCCTCAGAGGGTGTCAGAAAGTTTGTGTGTGAGGCTCTCATCTAGAAGGAGTTTCACCGATAATGACTACGGTGTCACCGAAGAACAACCATGACCCGGCGAGGGTCAACGAGATCAGCGAGAAGCTGATGGAAAACCCTGAACTCTCCAGCTTGATCAGCGAGCTGTCGACCTCCGCTGAGGATGCAAGCGAGTTGGTCAAAGGCCTGCTCCAGGCATCGATCAACGCTGGTCTACAGGCGGAGATGGATGCGCACTTGGGCTACGGCCATTCCGACCGCAAGACCAAAGCCCAGGTCGAAACCGCGCAGGAGAATAACCACCGCAACGGGTCGTACACCAAGACCGTCAATTCTGGCTACGGCGCGGTGGAAGTAACCGTGCCCAGGGATCGTGCCGGCACGTTTACTCCCCGCATGGTGCCCAAAGGCGCACGCCGGTTGACCGAGCTTGACGACATGATCGTCTCGCTCTACGCCGGTGGGATGACAGTGCGCGATATTCAGCACCATCTTGCGACCACGCTTGGGGTGGATATGAGCCCGGATACGATCAGTACCATTACCGATGCGGTCTTGGAAGAGGTCATGATCTGGCAAAACCGGCAGCTCGACGAGTTTTACCCGGTGATCTTCCTCGACGCGCTACGCGTGAAGATTCGTGACGGCCACCGCGTGGTCAACAAGGCTTGCTACATGGCAGTTGGTGTCGACATGGACGGCATCAAGCACATCCTGGGATTGTGGATCGCTGAGAATGAAGGCGCCGCATTCTGGGCATCGGTGTGCGCAGATCTGGCCAACCGCGGGGTCCAGGACGTGTTCATCGTGTGCTGCGACGGGCTCAAAGGCCTGCCGGAAGCTGTGGAGGCGACCTGGCCGAATTCCATGGTGCAGACCTGCATTGTGCACCTGATTCGGGCTGCGAACCGGTGGGTGTCTTATCAGGACCGCAAACTTGTCTCCCGCGCGCTACGTGAGGTCTACACCGCCAACAACGAGGAGACCGCACGCGCCAACCTGGATGCGTTCGAGGCCAGTGAACTGGGCCGGAGATACCCCCAGTCGGTCAAAGTCTGGCGCGACGCCTGGGAGCGGTTCGTGCCGTTTCTGCAGTTCCCGCCTGCGGCCAGGCGGGTGCTCTACACCACCAATTCGATCGAGTCGCTGAATGCTGAACTGCGTAAAGCTACTCGAAACCGGGGTCAGTTCCCGAACGATACCGCGGCGCTGAAGACGCTTTGGCTGATGATCTGCAACATCGAGGACAAACGTGCTGCTCAGCGGGCGAAGAAAGCGAAGCGCGACATTGAGCGCAACGGCTATATTGAAGGAGCGAAAGCCACCGGGTGGAAACAAGCCATCAACCAACTAGCCGTGGCTTACCCCGACCGATTCGCGGACTACTTGTAAACCAAGCCCCCGCACACAAACAATCGGACACTCTCGGCCTCACGCTACAGCTTCTTCCCACTTTTCGACGCCCATTCACCCACCTTTACGCCAGCCCCAGAGATGACGCTCGTATCCACTACAAAAGAAAAGGGCCTGCCGTAGTGGCAGACCCTCTCAGAATCGAGTTAGCGCGGAAGTGGGATCTTCACGCCTGGGATAGCGCCTGCCAGTGCGGCGACACCCACGCCTAGACCGACAAGGACCAGTAGGCCGATGATGACATCGATGACCGAGTCATTCGAGGGCTCGTCACCCTGAGGAGCTGGGGTGCTAGTGTTCGTAGGCGTTGGCTCCGCCGTTGCCGTTGGCTTCGCGGTGTCGGTAGGGGCAGGCTTCGTGCTCGTCGTAGATTCCTTTGGCTTTGGACGAGCGAGCAAAGAGACCAACTTGGGATCAACCGGCACCGAAATCTTTCCAGGGAACAGTCCACTGGAACCGTCAGTGAATGTCACTTCAGCTTCAAAATCAATTTCGAAGCGAGATGGGTACCGCGTGCCTTCAACCGGCTCTACCCAGAGCTTTTCAGTCCTTAGGTCGAAGAAGGTATATTCCCCGGTAGTCACTTTTACATCGTACGGAGAATCCCACTTCTTCAGTTTGATGGAGCGCACGTACTTGGAGTCATCCGCCATATCCACATCGATGAACGTGCTGTTCAGATCCGTCCCCAGCCAAGCAACGCCTCCCTTCAGGCGTGGATTCAGCCTCTCAGCCATCGATGCCGAAACAGTTTCTTCCTCACCAAAAGCAGACGGTCCCGCAACAACAGTCAACGGCGCCACAAGCCCTACAGCAAGCGCGCCCGCCATGAGTTTAGCCTTCATGGAAGCTCCTTCTCCCTAGTATTTCCAACTAAACACACATATTAACCCAAGGCCATCACAAAGTGAGCATCGCCAACAAGTCGAGCAGGAAGTCATCGAATCATCAACGACATCCCCCACACTCAGATCCTGCTATCCATGCCGGGAATCGGACCAATGACGGCAGCCCAAATTCTTCATGACCGCTGGCGACAAGTCCGGCTTTCCTACAGCTGAGCACCTAGCCTCCCAGGCTGGCTTATCACCCCGAACAAATCAGTCCGGAACCTCAATAATGTCGAAGTTCCCCAATACCTGCACGAACACGAAAAAACCCCCAGGCCGTGATGAACTGCTCCCCATTAGTTGGACTGAGAAATCAGTTACCGACTAGTGGGGAGTAGTTTTCTTTGAGAGCACGAAGTTCGCTAAGTGAGCGGCAGCGCGAGCAGTTGGTTGAGCTTTTCGAGCAAGGCATGGGCTCTATAGCCGCTGCCAATGCTCTGGGTGTCTCCAAATACGCCGTCCGTACGTTGTACCGTCGGTTTCAGCTGCATGGCAGGCTATGTCTTGTGGAGAAACCGACAAAGCAGCAGTACTCGTTCGAGATCAAAAAGGAAGTTGTCCAACGCCACCTTGCTGGCGAGACAAGAATGGATCTTGCCCATGAGTTTGGCCTGTCGTCAGACCAACTCGTCAAAGACTGGGTGTGGAAATGGCGCAAAGGTGGCGATGAGGCACTAAAACCGAAGCCGAAAGGCAGGCCCAGAGGCTCGGCCGTCCCGAAGCGGCTTAGCGAGGAAGAGCAGCTGCGCCGTCAGATCGCGCGGTTGGAAGCGGAAAACGCTTATCTAAAAAAATTGCGGGACTTGAGGAATCAGGGACGCGCCTGAAAGTCCAGGCGATCGTCATTCTCAAGTCGCACCACCGCTTGGAATACCTCCTAGAGGCAGCTGGTATCCCACGGTCGACATTCTTCTACCACCAGAAACGACTCAGCCAACCGGATAAGCACGCCGCGCTTAAAGATGCGATTCGGGAAAGCTTCGAACGTAACAAGCATCGCTACGGCTACCGGCGAGTACTACTCGATCTGCGTAACCAGGGCTGGGTGGTCAACCACAAGCTCGTCTACAAACTCATGCGCGAGATGGGGCTGCGAGCCAAGGTCCGCCAACGCAGGCCTTATGTTTCCTACGCTGGGACGATCAGCCACATCGCCGACAACACACTCGACCGCAAGTTCACCCCGGATAAGCCAAACACCGTCTTTGTCAGCGACGTCACCGAGTTCAGGGTCCAAGGCCGCAAGGTGTATTTGTCACCGGTGATGGACTTGTTCGACCGCTCCATCGTCGCTCACACCGTGGCCACATCGCCGTCGACAGCCTTTACCGCCGATTCTTTATCCAAGGCGATCGCGGCGTGTGCGCCTGAACCCGGGTGGATGATGCACACCGATCAAGGCTTCCAGTACCAGCATGCCTCCTGGCGTGACCTGATCGGCGACAACGGTGGTGTGCAGTCGATGTCGCGTAAAGCCAACTGCTACGACAACGCGGTCATGGAGAACTTCTTTGGACACTTGAAGACAGAGATGTACCACGGTGAAGTCTTCGACACCGTCGCAGAGTTCAACCAGGCGATCGATGAGTACATCGGGTGGTACAACACCGAACGCATCCAACAACGACTCAAGGGCCTGACCCCGATGCAATATCGGAATCAGACCCTTGAACCCCTAACCGCTTAGAATTAAACCAGTCCAACTTTCGGGGGCTAGTTCATGACACCTGGGGGTTTGAATTCAGTGGAGCTAAGGGGAATCGAACCCCTGACCTTCGCATTGCGAACGCGACGCTCTACCAACTGAGCTATAGCCCCTCGCTGGTTTGAAAGGTTACTCCTTTCACCCCAGAGCATGAAATCCGCAGGTCACTAGCTTGCGCGGGGCGTGTACTCGCCGTAGCCGTCCTCCCGCGGCTGCGGGCGCACGTAGCCAGGCAGCGCGTCGAAGTCCGGGTGTTCCTCGTCCAGGTCCAGGATCACGGAGCCGACGCGGCGGCGCTCGCGGGGGGTGGGCTGCGGGCGGTCCACGTCAACGCCGAGGCGGGCGCGGCGCAACTGGCGCACGCGGCGCTCGTGCAGCGCGCGCTCCTTCTTCACCACGCCACGCAGGACGATGAGGAACCAGGCAGTCAGGCCGGCGGTGATGGCGGGCAAGACCCAGGTCCACCCGCCCACGACGAACGCGACGACAAAAGTGACCACAAAGGAGGCGATGAGCACCAGCAGGGTGCGCTGGCGGCGCTGGAACCGGTCCGCTTTTGCGGTGCGCTCGCGCTCCGGGTCGTAGCCGCCGCGCCCACGCCGGGTCTTGGCAAACGCCAGGTCGCTGTCATCCGGTTCAAAATCGGGCTCGGGTTCCGATTCAGGTGCGACTTCGGCGGTGGAGGAGTCGTCTGCGTCCTCAGAGCCCTCAGAGTCCTCAGGGTCCTCGGGGGCGTAGCCGAAATCTGAGGGCGCGCCGTAGGACTCGCTCATCTCGTAGCGGTCGGCTTCCGCGTCAGTGTCCACGACGGTGGAGCCGCCCTGAGGCTCCCCGTCAATCGCCTCGTCACCCTTTTCGTCACTCTCCTCGTCAAGGTCGACGACGGTGGAACCCGCCTCCTCGTCCTCCGGCTCGGCGTCGATGACCACGGGGCGGTCCTCCTGGGTCGCGACCTCTTTGCGGAAGAAGTTGCGGAGGGTGGGTGTGTCGTCGATGAGCACCTGCTCCTCTTCGGCCTCGACGAGCTCGACGTCATCTTCGGCGGTGGTGTGGTGGTGCACATCGGCCGACGTGAGCTTGGGGCGGCGGCGGGCAACGACGGGCTCGGTGCCGCCCTCGTGCAGGACGCGCGTTTCCTCGTACCCCTCGCCAGAGCGGCGAATCTTCTTCGTGTTCCCCAGCATCATCGGCGCAAGCACGATGACCCACACGACGAGAATGAGGACCAGAATGAGGCTCGGGCTGCCCATGGGCAATGCCACCTTTCAACGCAACCAATTGGGTGTGTACACAGAACTGGCCCCAACGCTATCCGTGCGCACTCGGCCCCACCGCCAGGCGCGCCGGACCCTGTGCCTGAAAAATTACTGAACCGGCCGAACGCGCCCCGCCGCGCGCAGCCGCTCCACGGCGGTGTGCGGGAAATCGTCCGCGTTCAGCGCCACGAAGTGGTGGTCGCGCCACTGCCCGTCGATGTGCAGGTTCTTGCGGAGGTAGCCCTCCTCGCGGTAGCCATTTGCCAGGAGCACGCTTTTCGACGCCGGGTTGTCCGGCAGGAACGTCGCCGTCACCCGGTGCATGCCCACCCTCGCAAAGGCGTGGTCCGTGCCGAGCGCGCACGCCGCTGTCGCGATGCCGCGCCCCATGAATGGCGAGTGGACCCAGTAGCCGATCCAGCACTCGCTCACCGCACCGTGCTGGATATTGCCCAGCGTCACCTGCCCGGCGAACTCGCCGTCCGCGACGATGACCAGCGGCACGACGACCCCGTCAGCCGCCAGCTTTTTCAGGTTGAGCCAGTTGGCACGCCAGGCTTGCGGCGAGTGCGCGTCAGCCCACGTCCCTTGTACGGTCGGCTCGACCGGCTTGAGCCAGTGCTCGTCCAGCACGCGGGTTTCGCTCCATGCGCGACCGTCGCCGGATTTGAGCGGGCGCAGGTGGACGTGTGTTCCGTCCGCCAGCCGCAGCGCGGGCGTCGTTTCCGGCCAGCCCGGCGTGGGCTCGCGGAAGAGTGCAAACAGGTCCACCGGGGCAGGTTCCTAGCTGCGCTGCTGCAGGAATTCAACATCCACGAACTCGCCCGGGCGCACCTGGAGCACGTCCTCGGGGATGCGAATCATGGCGTTGGCCTCGGCGAACCCGGCAAGCAGGTGCGCCGCGCTACCGTCGAGTGTGCCCAGCGACTCCACCAGGTACTCCCCCGTCTCCATGTCGCGCATGAGGCGCGCACGAATGTAGCCGCGGCGGCCCTTGATGGAATCAATGTGGCGCACCGAGCGGGCCTGTACCGTGCGGCGCGCGACGCTCGCCTTCCCAAGCGACTGCCGGATCGCCGGGCGCACCAGCGTCTCCGCAATCACCAACGCGCTGACCGGGTTGGACGGCAGCAGGAAGACGGGCGTACGCTCCTCGCCGAGCAGGCCGAAGCCTTGCACAGACCCGGGGTGCATGGCCACGCGCTGCGTGTCGAGCTCCCCCATCTCGCGCAGCACGTCCTGGATGACGTCCGCGCCCGAACCGCCAACGGCGCCGATCACGATGACTACTTCGGACCGCGCGATGTGCCCGGCGATGGTCTCGCGCAGGCGGCGCGGCTCCGCGTTGACGATGCCCGCGCGCACCACGTCCGCGCCGGCCTCTTCGGCGGCGGCTGCAACGGCGTACGACGCGACGTCGTACACCTGCCCAAGGCCCGGGTCGCGGTCTACGTCCACCAGCTCGAGGCCGTAGCTCATCACGGTCACGCGCGGGCGCGGGTAGACCAGCACCTTCTCGCGCCCCGCGGCGGCCACGAGCCCGATCTGCGCCGGCCCGAGCACCGAGCCCTGGCGCACGGCGATGTCCCCCGGCTGGATGTCCGAGCCGGGTTTGCGGACAAAGTCGCCGGTGCGCACTGCGCGCGACGGGGTGACGCGCTTGCGCCCCCGGTCACTCCATTCCAGCGGGAGGACAGCGTCCGCGAGCGTTGGCAGCGGCGCGCCGGTGGCAACGCGCACGGCCTGGCGCGGCTGGAGGCGAAGCGGCTTCTGCGAGCCCGCCGCGACCTCCCCCACCACGGGCAGCGTGCGGTCGCGGTGCGGTGTGCGGCGTTCCGTAGTCTCCCCGCCGTCCTGCTCCTCCGGGGGCTCCGCGGCGAGGCGCAGGCCCGCGGTGCCGCCCACGTCCACGGAGCGCACGGCGTAGCCGTCAACCGCTGCCTGTGAAAAGCTGGGCAACGGGGCGGTTGCGGCGATTTCCTCGGCGCACATGAGGCCGAGGGCATCAAGGATTCCGACGCGGATCGGCTCAGGCGTCACCGCCGCGTCTACCACCATTGCTTGCTGGTCTTCAACGCTGCGCATTGGACCAATCCTAGTGGGAACTAGCGGACAATATCGGGATTCTCCGCTTCGAAGTCGCTGATAATCTGCTTCAGCGCCGTGTACAGGGCCGGACCATACTTCTCGTTGTGCAGCCCAAAGTCCACATTCGCCGGGATGTAACCACCCGGATTGCCCAAATCGTGGCGCTTCCCGTCATGCACCACCACGTGCACCGGGTGGCCCTCCGTGATCATCAGCTCGATCGCATCAGTCAGCTGCAACTCACCACCCTTGCCCGGCTCGATCCGACGCAACGCGTCAAAAATCGCCCGATCCAGCAGGTAGCGACCCGTGGCCACCAACGTCGACGGCGCATCCTCCACCGCAGGCTTTTCCACCATGCCACGCACACGCTTGACCTCAACACCATCAACCTCGGTGTCCACCTCCTCAACGTTAAACACGCCGTAGTTGAACACCTCCTCACGGCTGACGTTAAACGCGCACAACACCGAGCCACCAAGCTCCTGGCGCACCTTGACCATCTTCTCCATCACACCCGCCGGCAACACCAAATCATCCGGCAGCATGACAGCGACAACGTCCTCGTCATCATCCAGCGCGTCCTCCGCACACCCCACGGCGTGCCCCAACCCCAGCGGCTTATCCTGCGTCACCGAAATCGCATCAATCAGCTCACCAGCGCGGGCGACCTTTGCCACCTGCTCGTCCTTACCGCGCGCAGCAAGCGTTTCGCGCAGCGTGGAAAACTCGCCGAAGTGAGCCATGATCTCCTCTTTCTGAGGAGCCACCACCACCGCCAAGCGCTGCGCACCCAGCTGGGCCGCCTCCTCCGCGATCAGCTCAATACCGGGAGTATCCACCACCGGCAAAAGCTCCTTCGGCACCGTCTTCGTCGCCGGCAGAAAACGAGTACCCATACCCGCCGCCGGCACGACAACCGTCTTCACCGCACCATGGGAAGGCACGGATGATACTTCGTTAGAATTCCGCATAAATGTCGAGCCTACATGGCCAGTTGCTGCTATTTTGCTCCGACCCACGTTCTCCGCCCAACCCGAAGGGGGCCACCATGCCAACGCCAACCGAGGACAAGCGAGCCCTGCGCGCCCGCCACACCGAATTCCGCCGCCGGCTCCGCCACGACCCCGCCCGCAAGACAGCGCTCGACGCGGCGATCCTGACCAACGCTGTTGCCTGCATCGACGCGTTCGGCGCACGTGGCGCCAACATCTCCGCCTACAATCCGCTCCCCACCGAGCCAGGCCCGGCAGACTTCGCCGCGCAGCTGCGCCGCCACGCGCGGAGCGTCTTCGTCCCAATCTCGCTGCCGGACTGTGTGCTGGCGTGGTCGCTGGCGGACGGGGCGACGCAGCCCGGCGCGCTCGGCGTCGCGGAACCGACCGGTGCCCGGTTCAACTCCCGCGTCCTCTCCTCCTGCGCGCTGCTCCTGGTTCCCGCGCTGGCCGTCGATGCCCGGGGGATGCGGCTGGGCAAGGGCGCCGGCTATTACGACCGGGCGCTCGCTGGGCTGGACGTGCCCACGGCGGCGGTGCTCTACGACGAGGAGGTCGTCGACGCTGTCCCCCACGACGCGCACGACGTCCCCGTGCGCGCGATCATCACGCCGCGCGGGTGGCGGGCAATTTCGGTGTAGAGGGAACCGCCGCGCGTCCGGCTGCGTCTAATATGCATGGACCTCTCGCAACGACTCACTGGACTCGCCCACCGCCTGCGCACCCCGGGCTATCGACGCTCCGTGCTCCTCCGACGCGCGCTCGCCGCCGCACTCGTCTGCGCCGCAGGCCTCAGCGCGCTGCTCAACGCGTCCCGCGCCGACCCCCTGGTTGTCACCTTCGCCCGCCCCGTCGCCGCGGGCGCCCGCGTCACCGATGAGGACCTGCAGCTGCAGCGGGTGCCCGAACGCGTCGTCCCGGAGGGCGCGCTGCGGGAGCAGTCCCTGGCCAGCGGGCACATCCTCGCCGCGGGCGCCGCGCCCGGCGAGGTGGTCACCTCCACCCGGCTCGTCGGCCCCGACCTGGTGAGCGAGCTCGTTGCGGGCCAGCCGGAAGGAGAGCCGTTCACCATGGTGCCGGTGGCGCTCGCGGAGCCGGACATCCTGCCCATGCTGCACCACGGCGCCGTCGTGGACGTGATCGCGGAGGGGCCGACGACGGTCGCCTCCGGCGGGCGCATTGTCACCGTTGGCGAAGAGGGCACGGTGCTCGTGCTGATGCGGCGGTCGCAGGCGTCGGCGGTGGCGGCGGCGTCGTTAAGCATGCCCCTCGCCGTTGTTTTGGCCTCTGCTGGCACGCCGGCATAAACTGCGTATCCTTGACACCTGCCATGCGCACGCATGGCGGTGCCGTTTCTTCCCCCACTACGCAATGCTCTTGCAAAGGAGTGCATGTTTCATGCTGAAAGGTTTCCGCGATTATATTCTGCGCGGCAACGTCATCGATCTGGCCGTCGGTGTTGTCATCGGCGCCGCCTTCACCGGGCTGGTCACGGCGTTCTCTGACGCCATCATCAACCCGCTGCTCAACATCTTCGGCGACGCCGAGGTGGGCGAAGGCTGGAAGATTCCGGTCATCCCGGGCCGCCCCGAGACCGCCCTCGACCTGGGCATGCTGGTCTCCGCCGCGATCAACTTCCTGCTCATCGCCGCGGTGGTCTACTTCCTCATCGTCGCGCCGATGAACAAGCTCAATGAGATGCAGAAGCGAAAGCGGGGCATCCCCGAAGACGTCGCTGCCCCGACCGAAACGGAGCTGCTCACTGAGATCCGCGACCTGCTCGCCGGCCAGTCCCCGGAGCAGGCAGGCAGCACCACCCCGCCCGCGACCAGCAACTAGTCCCCACCGTGGTGGGGCGGGCGCTCGTAGTCGTAGAACTCCCGCCCCGTCAGCTCCGCGGCCGGGTCGCCGTCTTCCTCAAAGGACACCGCGCGTTCGCCATCGCCCCCGGCCCCCGTGAACGGCGCGTCCGCCGTGCGGTCGTAGTCCACGTCCGCGACGCGCCGCGCCCTTCGCCGCTGCCGCGTCATTTCTGCACGGTGTAGCTGTTGAGCTCCGAGATCAGGTGGTCCACCAGCGGCGCGATGGTGGCCACGCCGTCACGAATCGCCTGCCGGCTCGGAGCCAGGTTGACCACCACTGTGGAGCCGGACACACCACAGATGCCGCGGGAGGTGCACGCGTCGACGGCGCCGCAGGCCTGGCCGGAGGAGCGAACCGCCTGCGAGACGCCCGGCACCAGCTTGTCAATCACCGCGCGCGTGGCCTCCGGCGCCTTGTCGCGCGGGCCGACCCCGGTCGCGCCGACGGTGAGCACGAGGTCGACGCCGCCGACCACACCGGTCTCAATCACCTTGCGGATTTCGGACTTCTTCGACTTGGTGCGCACCACGCCATCGACGTGGTAGCCGTACTCGCCCAGCAACTCCGCGACCATCTCGTGCGTGTTGTCGCCGGGGGCCTCGTAGCGGTGATCACCGATGAGCACGATGATGGCCCGGGACGGGGCGGGAGTGTCCTCCGCGAGCTCGGTGGCCCGCAAAAACGCGTCGTCCGGCTCCACGTTTTCCAGCGCATCAAGTGTTGTGGACATGTGCCTTCTTTCCCTCTCTCGCTTCGACGTTGTTCCGGCCCCGCGACCGGAGGAGTGTCCTTTAACTTACTCGGAACTCAGCGTCACATCTACGGAAACGGGAGCCTCCTCCCCCTCCCGCCGGATCTGCAGGGTGACCGTCTCGCCGAAGTCGTGGGAACGCGTCGCCGCGATGAGCGCGTCGGCGGAATCGATCAGCCGGTCGCCCACTTTGGTGATCACGTCGCCCCTACGCACGCCAGCCTGCTCCGCCGGGCTATTCGGCTCCACGCCGGCGACGACGGCGCCGTCGTCGCCCATGTCCATGGCGCTGACTCGCACGCCCAGCATCGGCTGAGAGGCGCTGCCCTTGTCAATCAGCTGCTGCGCCACGCGCTTGGCAAAGTTGGACGGGATTGCAAAGCCCAGGCCGATGGAGCCGCCCTGCGATTCCTGCCCGTAGCCGCCCGCAGACAGCGACGCAATCACGGAGTTCATCCCGATGAGGTTGCCGTGCATGTCCACCAGCGGTCCGCCCGAGTTACCGGGGTTAATCGCGGCGTCCGTCTGGATGCCGTCCATCAGCGAGCTCTCGCCACCGCCTTGCGACGCCCGCACCGGTCGGTTCAGCGCCGAGACGATACCGCTGGTCACCGTCGCGGACAGGCCCAGCGGAGAGCCGACGGCCACCACCTCCTGGCCGACGGCGAGCTGGTCGGAGTCGCCGAACTGCATCGTCGGCAGGTCCTTCACGCCCTCAATCTTGATCACGCCGACGTCGGTGTTCACGTCGCTGGCCACGAAGGTGGCGTCGTGGCGCGAACCGTCATTCAGCGTGACCTGGATCTGGGACTGCGAGCTCGCCGCATCGGCGATCACGTGGTGGTTCGTCAGCACGTAGCCGTCCGAGGAGATAATGGAGCCGGAGCCTTCCGCCGACGCACGCGGCGTCTGCACCACGATCGAGACCACGGCGGGCAGGACCTGCGACGCCACGTCTTCGACCGAGCCCTTCGGCGCCGCGTGTGCCTCCCCCTGGTCGTTCTGCTGGTCGTTCTGCGGAGCCGGGGCTGCCGGCGCCTCCAGGGCGCTGTACGAGCTCTCCTCACCGTCGTTGGTTTTGCTCACCACGTACCCGGAGCTAGCGCCACCGACAAGCGCGGCGACGAGGGCGGTGGCGATGACGGTCCCCGCCCCGAAACGACGCTTCTCGCGAGCCCCCTCCGGCGCGCTTGGCACCTGGTCGACGTGGTACACGGTCGGCTGGCCCTGGCGCGTCTCGGTCAGTGCGGGAGATGTATCTGTGTTGCTGGTAACACGATCCGAGCCGACGCTCGCTGCGCGACGGGGGTTGCGTGGATCCTCTGGAAAAGTCATGGAGGTAATTATCAACCTTTCTGCTGGAGCCAGTCTTGATGCCTGAACAGACTCCACCTAAAGTTATCTGAACGTTCCCTGTGCGCTGTGCACTGGTGCAATGCCGCTTATCGACGAAACCCCGCCCGGTGAGATCCCTCCCACCAAGCGGGGCAACGCGACCGTGCGCACACGCGCTTGCTAGTCCTCCGCGGGCGGGCGCCACCCCGGGAACACAACACGCATGCGGGTGCCCCCGTCGTCGGATTCCTCGACGAAGATCTGGGCGTCGTGGCGGTCGAGTACCTGTTTCACAATCGCCAGCCCCAGGCCCGAGCCCGGCATCGCGCGCGACTCCGGGGCGCGGTAGAACCGTTCGAAGACGCGGGCGCGCTCCTTCGGCGCAATGCCGGGGCCGGAATCGTCGACAATCAGCACCGCCTTCGTCGTGGCCGCCTTGAGCGAGATGCGGACGGTGCCGCCGTCCGGGGACCACTTGGCGGCGTTGTCGATCAGGTTAATCGGCGCGCGCCCCATGGCGAAGTGGTCGCCCATGATGACCCACGGGTCGGCGTGGAACTGGAACGTGACGTCCGGGCGGCGGCGACGCACGCGGTCCAGCGCCTCCTCCAGGATCATGTCGAGACGGAGCTCAGTGAACTCCGTGTTGGGAGAGTCCTCGCGCGCAAGGTCGACGAGGTCTCCAATCAGCGTGGACATCTCCTCCATCTGCGCCAGCACGTCCCGCTCCAGGTTCTCGCGCTCCTCGGGCGAGATCATGTCCTGGTGGCCGGACTTGTACATCATCATGAACAGCTCAATGTTGGTGCGCATGGACGTCAGCGGCGTCTTCAGCTCATGGCCCGCGTCTGCGACGAGCTGCGTCTGTCGGGTACGCGAGTCCTGGAGCGTCTGGATCATCCGGTTGAACGAGCGGCTGATGTTCGCGAGCTCGTCGTCGCCCTCAACCGGGAGCGGCTTGAGCTCCTCGGTGCGGGTCACCTCGTCCACCGCTTTTTGCAGCCTGCGCAGTGGATACAAACCGGTCGCGGCGACAACGGACGCGACGGCCCATGCCATCGCAATGCCGAGGCACAGGATGACCAGCAGCGCCGCACCGGAGCTGCCCTGCAGCCGGCGCGAGGGATCCACCTGCTGGGCGAGCGCCACCGCAGAGCCGTCGTCCTTGCGGAGGACCAGGATGCGCTCCCCGCCCGCAGTACGGACCGAGATTTCTTCGCCGTCCGCTTCCCTGTGGAACGCCCCACCGATCGCGATCGCATCGCCGTAATAGCGATTGGACTGCGGCGGCGACACCGCTGCGTGGATCTGCGGGTTGAAGTACTTAAACGCCGCTATCTTCCCCTCAAGCTCATCGACGGGATGCCTTTCCACCTCGTCCATCAGCGCATCCGCCTTCACCCGGAGGTCGCTATCCATTGAATTCGTGATCGTCGTGGCGGCAGCCCAGAAGCTGACCAGGGCGGTGACCAAGATGGTGAAGGCGACCATCACGCCAGTCAGCACCACGAGCTGCTGGCGCAGAGAAAGTCCGAGCCCAAGGAACCGAGAGCCGCGGAAACCTGACGCCTCCGCGCCCCCCTGCTCGTCGATCCACGCGTCCTTATCGCGCTGGTAAGTCTCGGCTGATTGCCGAAGGATCACGGTGCAGTCTCCCGCAGCACGTAACCAACGCCTCGGACGGTGTGGATCAGGCGCGGCTCGCCCGCAGCCTCCGTCTTGCGCCGGAGGTAGCCGATGTACACCTCGAGCGCGTTGCCGGAGGTTGGGAAGTCGTAGCCCCACACCTCTTCCAGGATGGTCTGGCGGGTGAGCACGCGACGCGGGTTCTGCATCAGCAGGTGCAGCAGCGCGAACTCGGTGCGCGTCAGCGAGATGGTACGGGAGCCGCGCGTGACGTCTCGGGTCTCCGGGTTGAGCGTGAGGTCCTCGAACTTCAGCGCGGAGGACTCGTGGTCGCCGCCCTCGATGGAATCCGCGCGGGCACGGCGCAGCAGGGAGCGAACGCGGGCAAGGAGCTCTTCGAGCGCGAACGGCTTGGGAAGGTAGTCGTCGGCACCGGCATCCAGCCCCGCCACCCTGTCAGACACGCCGTCACGCGCCGTAAGCATCAGCACGGGCCGATCGTAGCCGGACGAACGCAGCGTACGGCACACGCCAAGCCCGTCAAGCTTAGGCATCATCACGTCAAGGATGGTCAGGTCCGGCTCTTCCGCGCGGATCAGATCCAGCGCCTCTTCGCCATCTTCCGCCAGGCACACCTCGTACCCGTTGAAGCGAAGAGAGCGCCGTAAGGATTCACGCACGGCCTGCTCATCATCGGCCACAAGAATTTTCATGTTTCTATTATGGCTTACTCGATGATTTTTGGTGCATAAGACCGCAAAAAAGCCGATTCCCCAGGTCAGGGAACCGGCTTCCGGTGGAGCTGCGTTTAGAACTGCTCCACGTCAATCAGGCCAGCCTGCGCGGCCTTGACCAGGCGACGCGGGATGCGAACTTCCTGGCCGTCGATCTTGACGGTCTGCAGTGCGGCGTTGTCAGCCTTCCACTGCGAGCGACGCATGCGGGTGTTTGCGCGGGACTTCTTAAACTTCGGGGTAGCCATTTCTCAATTCCTCCTTTACGCCTAGTTAGCGGACTTCTTCTTACGGCGAGCCATGCCACCGAAGCGCTGGTTGAACTTCTCAACGCGGCCAGCGGTGTCCATGAGGCGCTGTGCGCCGGTCCAGAACGGGTGGGACTCAGCGGTCACGTCGACAACGATGAGCGGGTACTCGTTGCCGTCCTCCCACTGATCGGTACGGTCGGAGGTCTTGGTGGAGCGAGTCAGGAACTTGTGGCCCGTGTTCGCGTCCTGGAAAATCACCGGGTGGTAATCCGGGTGAATATCCTTCTTCATATACTTCGTCTCCCTCAGGATTGAACTTCAGGTCGTCTCCTCCGCGAGGATCGTGCCTGAGTTGGGTGCGAAAATGGTCAAGTGCACAGCGATTGCTGAACAACCTGCAGAATTATACTGCTTCAGGGTGCATTTCCCTAATCGCGCATGTTTGCTTTTCGACGCCACAGCACCAGCGCCCCAGCCAACGCTTGCGCCAGGCCGAGCACGAGCCATGCAACGTTGCCCAGCTCAACCGGATAAGCCAAGCTCAATACCGCAAGCATGAGGTGCATGCCGCCGTGCGAGCCTGCGGCCCACCAGAAGCTACCAAAGCGGTAGACCAGCGCCGCACCCAAAATGGACATCCCGAAGGGCATCACCAGGTAGACGAGGTGGTCCAGCGCACTTTGTTGCCCACCGGCAGAAGTCAGGTGAATCAACGTGAAGGCGGCCGTTGTCCACACGATGGTGAGAGTTTCTCGGTGCCGCGTGAGATCGAACAGCCAGCCGCGGTAAAGCAGCTCTTCGGGGATCCCTTGCAGCAGGTATGCGCGCACCAGGATCCACGCCAATACTGCGCCCAGCGGATAGTCGCCAGCGTCGACTGCCTCTGGCACCGCCGGCCCGGGCCCGAGGATCGCCGCGAGCACCGCCCACCCCACGAGCATCGGCACGGACACCACGAGCGTGCCGCCGACAAGGCCCCAGGCCCCGCGCCAGTTGATGCTGGAGCGCTCAACGAAGCGCGCCCACACAACGACGAACGCGACCACCAGGACGGGTGTAAGGCAGAACAGGAGCGTTTCATCTACGTATGGGACGAGCGGGACCCGAGCGAAGTTTGCGCCCATGAGCACACCCGTAGCAATGATGGCGCGGAGCACGAGACCGAGTGCGTTAACAGGAATTCTTGGGTTCATGGTGCACGACTTTATTGAGCACACACTGGCTTAAATAGTGGATGCGGTCACCAAAATCCATGACCCGAGTCATGGGTGTCAGCCGGTACGTTTGGACACCATGAACCGTGTCCACCTCCACCTTTTGGACAGCATTCTGGTGTTCGCCACCATGCTGTACCTCAACTTCGCGTCAGCCGCGCTCGCGCGAGAGGAAGTACTTTTTGCGGTCGCCCTGCTCACCGTCGCGGCGTGGGTGGCGTGGCGCAAGACGGAGCATAAGGCTGCCGCAGTGGTCTTCTCCCTGTGCGCGTTCGCTGTCTTCGCTACGGCGAATAACCCGATCAGCATCCTCGTCCTGTGGTGCGCCGTCGTTGCGTTACATATGAGCCTGGGCAAACGTGCAGCGTACCTCTACGCTGGTGCGATCGTCGTGGCTTCTTTTCTCGCACAGCTGAAGGTCCAGGCCCCGGTGAGCAAGGTCGCGATCGAGACACTCTCCGGCGCTGCCGCAGCCGCAGCGGGACTCAACCTGGCTTCGACGGTCGCTCGGCAGCGCTGGCACGAGGCGCGCCAGCAGGACATGGCGATGGCGAAAGAGCGCGAGAGAATCGCCGCAACGCTTCACGACGCCCTCGGGCACCGCCTCACCACTATCGGGCTTAGCCTCGACTACGCACTCCGCATCCCCGACGCGGAAAAGCGCGATAGTGAGATCGCGAGGGCACGCGCTAGTGTCTCGGAAGCTTTGCACGAGATGCGGGCAACTGTGCGGGCGATGAAGCCTGCCGCACATCCGGACGAAGACATCGAGTCCGCACTTTCCCATTTAGCGGAGTCATTCGCCTCAACTTCGCTGGAGGTGCAATTCACCCACGCCCCGCACACAACGGGCGCAAAGCACTCCACCGAGGAGCGTATGCTCATGCTGCATTTTTGCCAGGAAGCATTGACAAATGTGTTGCGGCATTCGCACGCAACGAAAGCACAGATCCTGCTTGATCATGGCTCACTTGCCGTGGTTGACAACGGGACCGGCATGGCCGGGCCGGAGGCGTTCGGCATCACGTCTCTTCGCGAACGCGCCGCAGGCCTCGGGGGTGAGATCACTACGCTCGCCCACGGCGGCATTGACCGCGGGTTCCGCATCGAATTGCACCTGAAGGAGAAGTCATGACCACACGCGCGCTGCTTATCGACGACCACGAGATGCTCCTGCGCGGCCTCAGGCTCATCTTGGACACCAACGACCGGGTCGAAGTCGCCGCAACAACTACCGACGGAGCAGAAGCGCTCAACCTTGCCCGCCGCTATAACGTCGACGTGGTGGTCACCGATGCTGCAATGCCGGGCACCGACGGGCTCGAGGTCGTTCGCGCCTGCAACCCACACGTCCCTACCCTCGTGCTCACCACGTTTGATGACGCAAACCTGGTCAAGAGCTTGCTCGACGCCGGCGCCTCCGGATACATCCTGAAAGACGTTTCCCCGGAAGAATTGGCAAACGCTATCGTCGCGACCGCCCAAGGTGGACTCGTTCTCGACCCGCGGATCGCCCGCTACGCAGCGGGAAACCCGCAGCTGGCAATCCTAACCCCCACAGAACGCTCCGTCGCCGAAAAAGTCGCACGTGGAATGAGCAACCAGGAAATTGCCGGTGCGCTTTTCCTGGCTGAAGGCACCGTGAAAAACCACGTGTCCGCTCTACTCCGAAAACTCAAAGCACGCGACCGAACGGTGCTCGCCTTGCGTTTAGCCAAAGCATTAGGGCTCTAGGCTCCGCCCCCTGTGTGGCCGGGAAGCGAAATCGCCTGAGATTAGGAAATTTGGCGCTAAACATGTATCGTTGACTCTCGCTGTTGTCGAAGTACACGTATACGCCTACGTCAACCGATTGCACCAGACGCTCTCGCGGACCCTCACTCCGCTTTGCAGTGGCGTCATCCTCACTTGTGATCAGTGCGTGGGCGGCAGAAGAGAAAGAAGTCAACCCATGTCGGCACATTGCCAGGTCACGGGACGCGAGCCAAAGTTTGGCAAGACCGTCTCGCACTCGCACCGCCGCCACTCGCGCCGTTGGAACCCCAACGTGCAGAAGCGCCGGTTCTACCTGCCCTCCGAGGGCCGTACCATTACTCTGAACGTTTCTACCAAGGGTCTGAAGATCATCGACCGTGACGGCATCGAGTCCGTCGTGGCAAAGATCCGCGCACGAGGTGAGAAGATCTAATGGCACGTAACGATATTCGCCCGATCATCAAGCTGAAGAGCACCGCGGGCACTGGTTTTACCTACGTCACCCGCAAGAACAAGCGCAACAACCCGGATCGCATCACGCTGAAGAAGTACGACCCGGTTGTGCGCAAGCACGTCGAATTCCGCGAGGAGCGATAATCAATGGCTAAGAAGTCGAAGATCGCCAAGAACGAGAAGCGCAAGGAGATCGTTGCTCGTTACGCAGAGCGACGCAACGAGCTCAAGGCAATCATCCGCAACCCGGAGACCTCGGACGAGGACCGCCTGGACGCGCAGTTTGAGCTGAACCGCCAGCCCCGCGACGCTTCCCCGTCGCGCGTGCGCAACCGCGACTCTCGCGATGGCCGCCCCCGCGGCTACCTGCGTAAGTTCGGTGTGTCCCGTGTCCGTATGCGCGAGATGGCTCACCGCGGTGAGCTGCCTGGCGTCCGTAAGTCTTCGTGGTAAGGAGGAATTGACCAATGAAGCGCAATAACCAACGCAAGGCGCGCATGGAGCAGTCCCGCCGCCCGAAGAAGAACCCTCTCAAGGCCAAGGGCATTGAGAAGGTCGACTACAAGGATATTGAGACCCTGCGTCTGTTTATCTCTGACCGTCACAAGATCCGTTCCCGCCGCGTCACCGGCTTGACCCCGCAGCAGCAGCGTCAGGTTGCTACCGCCGTCAAGAACGCGCGCGAGATGGCTCTTCTGCCGTTCACCACCCGCTAACCAGCGGTTGACGTCAACAGCGTAGAGTTTTCGACCCAAAGCCTGCCCCGCCCGGATGTGATTCCGGTGCGGGGCAGGCTTTTTCATGCGCTGCCGCTACCTTTCTAACGATTGAAAGGCCGCGGCGTGCAGTAGACTAGGAACGCACACGCGTCGCTGCCTTCCCTGCAGACCGGCGCCGTTTTGAGAGGAGTAGTGGATGAGCGGAAACGTGGGTCGCCCCCGCAAGAACAGCCCCCGTCGTCGCGGCAAGACAGCCCGCGACGAAATCCTCGACGCTTCCTCGGAACTGTTCACCCGCCGCGGCTTCTCCACCACGTCCACGCACCAGATCGCGGAGGCCGTGGGCATCCGCCAGGCGTCGCTGTACTACCACTTCCCCTCCAAGAACGACATCTTCCTCACCCTGCTCAAGGGCACGATCCAGCCGGCGTTGGACCTCGCCTCGGACTTGGCGGAGTCGGACGCGTCGCCGGCGCTGAAGCTGTGGGCGCTGTGCGCCGCCGAGACGCGCATCCTGCTGTCTTCCAATTGGAACATCGGTCGCCTCTACCAGCTGCCGACGCTGGAATCGGAGGAGTTCGAGGAGTACCACGAGGCCCGCGCGAAGCTCGAAGGCATCTACCGCGACCTTGCCGCGCAGATCGTCGGCGATGACGACCCGCGCATCGAGCTGCCGTTCCACATGACGCTCGCCGCGATTGAGATGCGCGACAACACCGGTGTGGCGCCCTACCCGCTTGTCGACGATGCCCTACCCGCCCCCTCAGTCATGATCGCCGATGCCGTGCTCGACGTGCTCCACACCGAGCTCCCCGCCTGCCGCGGCGAGCGCACCCTGGAGCTGGTGGCGAAGGTGTCGGGAAACCCGGAGTAGCAGCGGGGCTTACGGCTGGCAGCGCGCCGCCGGCAGAAACTCGGTCCCCTCCCCCAACCGCTGCGCCATCGCGTTGAGCATCTGCTGCCCTGTGTCGTACGCGCCGTCTGCGGGAAACGCGGTGAATGCCACGGGCGCGTAGCTCCCGTCCGCGCGCGGCACAAGCCCGAACTGCCGCACCTGATACATGCCGGCTGTGTCCGGGCCCCACCCACCCTTGAACAGGGCCCCAAGCGTCCCCAGGCCGTAGGACTGGCCCGGGTCGACCTGCCCCATGAGCTGGAGCACCTGCTCGGCGCCAGCAATGCACGCGAGCGAGTCAGCGAGCTGCGCTTCATCGTTGACCGTGAGGGCGGTCTGGCCGAACGTGGAGAACTCCGGGCGAGTCTTCGCCGTATTTACGGGCACGGTAAGGCCGGACTCGCTGAGCACCGCATCCACCGCGTCGGCACCTGCGGTGGCGTAGAGCCGTTCCGCAGCGGCGTTGTCCGAGGCGGTGATGGCGGCGGCGACGTCGCCGGAGGCAGCGGGATCGGCGCGGAGCGCGGCGATCGCGATGGGCACCTTGATCGTCGACCACGCCGCGGTCGCCCCCTGCTCCCCTGAGGCCACTACTCCGTTCGGCCCGGAGACGGCGGCGCCGGCGGTTCCCCAGGCGGAGGCGGCCTGCACGGTGGCGTCGAGAAGCGACTGCGCGTCTGGGGTCGCTGCGCTGTGCTCAGTCGTGGACGGGGCAGGTGCGGGCGCGGGCGGAGGCGTGACGAACTCGGTGGACTTCACCACGACTGTCGGTGGTTCCTGCTGCGGCCCAGTCGGCACGGTACAGGACGACAAGACGCAGGCGGACGCGGCGAGCGCAACGCCGAGCCGGAGAGGGGCTACCAAATCCGGACCCTGGCGTTATTGCCGCCGGAGCAGTACACGGTGCTGCCGCCGCTGCACGACATGGTGTAGGTGTATCCCGTCCGCGGGGCTGTACGCAGAGATCGTGACGTTCGTGCTGCCCGAACTGTTGTACGCGTCGACGAACTCGCTGTACACGTTCGCGGCAAACGGCCCGGTGGTCACCCCGGTATCGGCCGCGTAATGCGAGTACGTGTGACGCGAGGGCGCCGGTGCTGCCGGGGCGGGCTCCTCGGCCTGCTGCTGGGCGGGCGCCTCCTGCTGGAGCGTCTGGGTCTCCACATCCGTAATGGTCACCGGCTCGCTCGAGCCGCTGAACGCCCCGGAACCAAACAGGTACGCAAGCACGCCCACTATCGCCGCGAGCAGGACCCCAATGATGGCGATGAGCCACGGGGTCCAGTTTCGGCGATTCTCCTCGTCGTACGGGTACTGCCCCTGGCCATACGCCGGTCCGTATTGCTGTGGTGGATATTGCTGCGGTGCGTATTGCTGCTGGGGCTGCTGCGGGTACTGGCCCGAGAACTGTACCGTCTCGGTGTCCGCGGCGGCCCACTGCTCCGTGCTGGGGTTCACGTCGCCTTGGCCGTACTTACTGCTCATTGTCGCGCCTTTCCCGAGGCGCGGGGGCGCGCCGAGGGTCATGTATGCAAATTGGGGGTTCTGGGAAATGATAAATCAACATCTGCCAAAATGTTGAAATTCACCGCGCATTTCCCTCACCGCAAGCTGGGTGCGCTACCGGCTCGTCGTCGGGCTGGTCTTGGTCGTCTTCGAGGCTTGTGACTTCTTCGTCTTGCTCGCCGTTGCAGTGCTTGTCGACGCCCCCATGCTCGCCTTCGACGACGCCACAGCCGAGGACTTCTTCGACGTCTTTGAGGCTTTCGGTGTCTTCGACGTCTTCGGCGCCGTCGTGCTCGTCGGCGCGGGAGCCGGCGCCACCCTCGTCGTCGTCACCTCCGTGACCTGCGTCGACGTCACGACCATGGTGCTGGTAACACTCTCGGGTTGCTTCGCGCCCTGCGCGAGGCCACTCACCGAGGTGTAAAAGAGCGCCCCCATGATGAGCGCGGCCGCCCCGACCAGACCGCCGACGAGCCAGGTACCAACCGCCCCGCGGCGGTCGTCGTCCTGAGTCTCGTCCTGATATTCATCGACCTGCTGCGCGGGAAGGACCTGGGTAGGCGGGTCAACCTCCTGGTCACGCTCGTACTCGCGTTGTCGGTCGACCACGCACTACCGCCTTTCTTATTTCGGCCTGCAGAGTGTGCAGGTTTCACAAGAGGTTAGCAGCGCGCGGTGGGCAGGGTCCCGCGCATCCCGTCAAGGCCGCGTGCGAGTTCGCTGAGCATTTGGGTGCTCTCCGCGTAGCCGCCGTGGCTGAACGCGGTGATCGCCACGGCGACATCGCCGTTCGGGCCCGGGACCAGGCCGAACTGCCGGGCCACGTAGCCGTCCTCGTGCGTGTTCCAGCCGCCCTTGAAGCGGGCACCGCCAATCTGGCCAAGGCCCCAGCGCTGGTCCGGGGTGATCTGCCCCATGAGGTCCAGCACCGGCTCGTGGCCCGCGACGCAGCGCAGCCCGGAGGCAAACTGCGCCTGGCCGGAGGTGTTCCAGAGGGTATCCATCCCGTACGCCGCGGAGGTCGTCGTGGCGGAACCCGCCTGCTGGATCACCTTGACGGACTCGGCGCCAGGGACCTGGTTGTACATGCGGTAGGCGGCGTCGTTGTCGGAGACCGTGATGGCCAGGCGGGCGTCGTTGGCAAAGCCCGGGCTCTGGCGCAGGGCGGCGATGGCCAGCGGCACCTTCATGGTGGAAAACGCCGGGTAAGCGGCGTTGTCTCCGGCGGTGATCTGCGCGCCGTTGCCCGCGACCGAGACGGCGACGCGGCCGTTGTGGTGCCCCTCCACCGCGCGTACCAGCCCGTCAAGGGCCGCCTGGTGGTCAACGGCGGGCTGCGCGGCGGCGCCCGGCGCGTGGGACGGCTGCCCCGCCTGGCCGGGCTGCTTCGGCCGCAGCTGCGGCGGGACCTGTTGCTTGATGTTGTCGGGCAGGCCGTTGTAGGCCTGCACGTACGCATCGCCGATGACGGGGAGATCCTCCACCGCCGGCATCACCGGCAGGGAGATCCCCATGGCCATCAGCGCCGCGGTAATTTGCTTCGCCCACGGCTGCGAAGAAAGTTGCGAGGACACGAATCTGCGCTCCCTACGTCACGTTACTGCCGTTTATTTACGGCTGACCTTAAAAGTATACGTAGGATACCATTCTGTGCCCCGCAAATTAGTGAGCGAAGTGGCGAGTCCCCGTCAGGTACATCGTCACACCGGCCTCCTTGGCGGCGGCGATGACTTCCTCATCGCGGATGGAGCCACCCGGCTGCACCACAGCCTTCACGCCCGAGTCGGCGAGCAGCTGGAAACCGTCGGCGAAGGGGAAGAACGCGTCGGAGGCTGCCACGGCCCCGTTGGTGCGGTTCTTGCCCTCGTCCAGGGTGTTGGCGCGGTCGACGGCGAGCTTCGCCGAGTCGACGCGGTTGACCTGGCCCATGCCAATGCCTACCGACGCCCCCTGGGCCGCAATCAAGATCGCATTGGACTTCACGCAACGCACACTGCGCCAGGCAAACTCCAGGTCGGTCAGGGTCTGTTCGTCGGCGGCCTCGCCGGCGACCAGCTTCCAGTTCGAGGCGGCGTCCCCCTCAGCCTGGTAGGCGTCGCGGTCCTGCACCAGCCAGCCGCCGGAGATCTGCTTCCGCTCCTCGCCGGGCTGCTTCGGCTCGACCTGCAGGATGCGCAGGTTCTTCTTCTCCTGAAGCACCTCGATCGCCCCGTCCTCGTAGGACGGAGCCAGGATGACCTCGGTGAAGATCGGCTTGACCTGCTCCGCCATCTCGACGGTGACCTCGCGGTTCGCGGCGACGACGCCGCCGTACGCGGAGACCGGGTCGCAGGCGTGCGCCTTCGCGTGCGCGTCGGCAATAGAATCGTCCGACACCGCGACGCCGCACGGGTTGGCGTGTTTGATAATGGCCACGCAGGGGCGCTCATGATCCCAGGCGGCGCGCCACGCAGCGTCGGCGTCCTGGTAGTTGTTGTAGCTCATCTCCTTGCCACCGAATTGGGTGGCGTTGGCAATGCCCCAGCCCTCGTTGACCAGGCGGGCTGCCTGGTGCGGGTTCTCGCCGTAGCGCAGTGCGTCGCCCTCGGCAGCCCCCTCGGCGCCGAGCTGTTCGGCGAACCAGGAGGAAACGGCGGCGTCGTACTGCGCCGTGTGCGTGAACGCCTCGAGCGCGAGGCGCTTGCGGTCCTCCAACTCGAAGCCGTCGCCCTTCACAGCATCAATGACGTCCGCGTAGCGGGACGGGTTGGTCACGACGGCGACGGACGGGTGGTTCTTCGCGGCGGCGCGCACCATGGAGGGGCCGCCGATGTCGATCTGCTCCACGCAAGCGTCGAAATCCGCCCCGGAGGCGACGGTCTCCTCGAACGGGTACAGGTTCACCACGACGAGCTGGAACGGCTCGATGCCCAGCTCCTTGAGCTGCTCGGCGTGGGCGTCCTTGCGCAGGTCCGCCAGGATGCCGGAGTGCACGCGCGGGTGCAGGGTCTTGACGCGCCCCTCGAGCACCTCGGGGAACCCGGTGAGCTCGGCGACCTCGGTGACGTGCACGCCGGCGTCGGCAATGCGCTTGGCGGTCGAGCCGGTGGAGACGATCTCTACGCCGGCCTCGCCGAGCGCGCGGGCGAGATCCTCCACGCCAGTCTTGTCGTACACGCTGATCAGCGCGCGCTTAATCTGAATTCCCATTGAACAGTACCTTCCCGTCGGAGATGGTGGCGCCGCGCAGCAGACCCACAATCTGCTCGCGCTCCGCCTGCTTGATTCGTTCGTGCAGAGTGGACTTCGTGTCGCCCTCCTGGATGCGCACCGCGCGCTGAGCGATGATCTCGCCGGTATCCATCCCAGCATCCACGTAGTGGACGGTGCAGCCGGTCACCTTCACGCCGTACTCCAGCGCGTCCTCGACGGCGTGCGCGCCCGGAAACGCGGGCAGCAAGGAGGGGTGAGTGTTAATTGTGCGCCCTTCAAACTCATCCAGGAACGCGCTGCCCAAGATACGCATAAAGCCCGCGGAAACGACCACGTCAGGCTGTGCCTTGGCCACGGTCGCCGCGAGCTCCCTATCCCAGGCAGCGCGATCATCGCCAACAGGCACGACCCCGGTGCGCACACCGGCGTTCTTCGCGCGCTCGATGCCGGGACACACTTGGTCCGCGACGACGAGATCGACGCGGTACGGACTCTGGATGTCGTCCAAAATCGCCTTGAGCAGGCTGCCTGTGCCGGAAACCAGCACAGCAACGGACAATGATTGGCTACTCACGGGGCATAGCTTAGTCATCCTGCTTCGCACTGCGGAACACGGCAACCGCCCACACCAGCAAGCTCAGTACCGCCAGCCACCCGAGCAGGAGGACTCCCAGCTTCCACGCGGTGGGGCCGACGGTCCCGTAGGCGCCGGCCTCGCCGGAGGTGAGCACACCGAGGACCAGACCGATCACGCCGCCCCAGACGCCTGTCGCACCCGCCTGCGCCAGCGTCGGCCGGACCTTCCAGAGCGACGCCAGGATCACGCCGGCCGGGATCAGCATGCACACCGGCGCCCACGCCGACACGCTCTCCGGCACCGCGGCCAGCAGCGGCAGCGGCGGCAGGGCGACGTTGCCGGAGGCGAACAGCGAGGTGGACACCCCGGCGTAGTCGAAGGACCCGCCGAGCAGGACCGCCATCGACGTCACCGCAGCGTTGGGCAGGTAGAGCAGGCACAGCAGCGTCAGCCACAACCCACCCGCGGCCCCGAGGTTGGGGTAGGCGGCGACCAGGTCGCCGACCCGCTGGTAGTGCAGCGCCAGCACGACCAAGGCAACGACGCCGCCGGCGAGTGCGAGGTTCCGGATGGCGTTGAGGGCGGTGAGCGCGGCGTCGATAAGCACTTCCGGCACCCCGCCTCGCTTGGCCAGCGCGCGCCACAGCACGGTCCGGAGGCCGAAGCAGAAGCCAATGAAGTGCAGCGCTGGCGGCAGGAGCAGCGCTAACGCGGCGGGCGGGCTGCTGACCGGGTAGACCGCCGAGGCGTCCGACACCATAAACAGGGCGATGCCGGACAGCGTGAGCGGGATGAGGAGAGTGAGCGCGAGCAGCACCCCCAGGTCGAGGATGCTCACCCGGTGGGCGGTCGCGGCGCGGACGCGAGCAGCCACGATGGCGATCGCGCCGAGCGCAGGCAGCAGCGGGACCGCACCGAGGGTCACGCCATCGAACTCGAACGGGACGCCGTGGCCGACCAGCCACGTCTCGCCGATAGCCATCGGGAGGTACGAAAGTGGCCAACCACCGATCAGCAGCACCGCGAAGCACAGCGCGATCGCGCCGAGCCCGAGTACCGCGTTGGGGACCAGCACGAAGCCAAGGTAGTGGCGGATGCGCTCGCCCCACGTCTGCGGGACCGCATCCGCCTTTTCGGGACGGCCTCGCAGCTGCTGCGTGCGACGCGTCCGGTTGCCTTGTCGCAGCCGTTTGCGCTTCTCGACGCCTCCACGCGGTCGGCGAGCCTGCCCGCGCCCGTCGGCATCACTGCGCTCACTCGGCTCACTCGTCGCACTTGCTTCACTGTATTCTCGCTGTTCACGCAAGGTAACGCGCGGGCGGCTCCGCTGCGGCCTCGAGGAGGGCCCTGTTTGGGGGCTTGAATTGGTGCTCATCGTCGTTAACTTTGCCACTGAATTGCCGCTGCCCGATGTCCAACACTCCCCCGCGTACCCGCGCAGCGGCGGTAAAATACCCGGACGACTCCCAACAAAATGCAACGTCCTGGGCCCGCCCGGGCATGAGGCGCTACACGCTCGCGTGCGAGCGCATTTATGTAACGAATCAACAACCTGAAAACGATTAAGAAAATTTTAGAATCCAGCTTGCCATGCCGAGACCAATTCGTTACAGTGGCCTCTCGTAGATAACAGGAAGGTTACGATCCGCTACCGGGAAGGTTGCGGAACGCAGACCAACGGAACGCTTCAAAGAGGGCACATGTACAACGCATCGAAGCAGGGCGGCAAGCACCGCAAGCAGACCCCGAACAAGGGTCGCGTCGCCATGGTCGCCGTCACCACCGGCGCAGTCTCCACCGCCGGCCTCTCCGGCGCCGCCGCCGCAACCCTGGCCGCAGACGGCCCGCAGACCTCCAACGTTGACATCGAGCTGGCTGCGGACACCAACCAGCTTGTTGACGACGCCGTCGCCACCGCCGACGCCCTCGCCTCCTCCCCGCAGGTGCTGGCCATCTCCGAGTACAAGCCGGTCACCAACTTGACCGACCAGCTGGACAAGGCCGTTGCACACTCCGACGAGGTAGCAAAGGCCGACGAGGCCGCCCGCGCACCGCAGACCGTCAAGCCAGCAGAGGGCGCATTCACCTCCCCGTTCAGCCCGCGTTGGGGCTCCTTCCACTACGGCGTGGACATCGCAAACTCCCCGGGCACCCCGATCCTCGCCGTTATGGACGGCACCGTGATCGACTCCGGCCCGGCGCAGGGCTACGGCAACTGGATTCGCCTGCGCCACGATGACGGCTCCGTCTCCGTCTACGGCCACATGCAGACCCTCAACGTGGCAGTCGGCGAGCGCGTTCATGCCGGCCAGAACATCGCCGGCATGGGCAGCATGGGCTTCTCCACCGGCTCGCACCTGCACTTTGAGATCCACCCGGACGGCACCACGCCCGTCGACCCGGCCGCTTGGCTGGCAGAGCGCGGCATCTCGCTCTAAGACCTTCCTTCCCCTCTTGACGCCCCGGGTTTCCCGGGGCGTTTTGCGTTGCTGCGGCGTTCGCTGGGATCACGGGCCCGGCTCGGTGTGCCGTTGGGGTGCGCTTTGGCCTGTTTGACGAGAACGCGATGACGAAGACGCGGAATTTGGGACCGCGGACAAATAGTTGGAGTGTCCCCGGGGGCGGAGAGGGTTTCTGATGTCCGCGCATTTTCCCCGTGAGATCCGGGAGCAAGCAGTTGATAAGTTTCTTGAAGGCATGCCGTACAAGCGCATCGGCGATTGGCTGGAAGAAAGCTATGGCCAACGCCCTTCTCGGTCAACGGTCGGGTTATGGGTCAGGCAAAGACGTCACGGTCGCCCTCTTAGCCCGCAGCCGGGTATGCATGCCCCGGAAACAGTCGCTGATGCGGTTGCACGTCGTGTGACCTCAACACAGTCGTTTGCAATTATCGGCGACCAAGTTGGCGTCGCCAGTGGGTCAGTGCGGAAATGGACTTCGCGGTACTGGCCCGACGCGCAAGAGGTTGCCGCTGCCGCGTCGCTGCCGTTCGACGAGGTCTACGCGATCACAATGGAACGTGTGAGCAAAGATCGCAGAAACAAACGCACCAAACAGCAACAGCGCATCGCTGATAAGCACAACGCCGCAACCCGTCCGGCACCGGTAGATTCCTGGTTGCCAGGCCCAGGTCCTGTCCCTGATATGGATGCGCTGCCTGATGACCCTGCAGAGTTAAAGAAACTCCTCGCCCAGGAACGCGAACGCCAAGCGNCTCGCGGAGTCATCGTTTTATCACCACCAGGGCAAACACCAACGCAGTGTGGCAAAACGCAAGGCACGCCGCGACAAGTACAAAGTACTCATCCGCCAGGCAGTCGATGAGTGCGGGCAAAGCTACGGCTACCGGCGCATCCACGCGTGGCTTGTTCGCGGTGGGCATCGCATATCGGAAAAAATTGTGCGTGAGCTGATGGACACACTCGGCTGCCACCCACCAGCAAAAGCATCCACGAAGTACTCCTCATACACCGGCGAGACCGCGCACCGCCCGGCAAACCTGCTGCTCATTGGCGATAACGAGCGCCCTGCTAATGAGACACATACCCTTGCCCGCCCTGAGGTGGCGCACTCGCAGTATTTCACCCGGTATGCGCACAGTAAGGGGTTGACCCATGATTTTCACGCGGATCAACCTTGGCAGAAAATTGGTACCGATGTCAGCGAAATCCGCTGCAGTGACGGCAGGCTCTACTTGTCAGCAGCCATCGACTTCTTCGACGGGATGCCCATTGCTGTGACCATGTCACAAACGCCAAACCATGAGCTGGTTGCCGGGATGATTGAACGGATCGACGCGGTAAAACCTGCTGATGCGCAACCGATCCTGCACTCGGATCGTGGAGGGCTCTACCGCAGCACACGCTGGGTCAACCTGATTACCGACCACGCCCACAACATCACCGGGTGCAAGGCATGCGCCACAGGGGAATGGTGCCAGAGGCGGTGGCGATACATCCCGTCACTGTCACGGAAAGGCACAAGTGGTGATAACGCGCGCACCGAGGGGTTCTTCGGCACGATGAAACAAGAACTGCTCAAAGGCAGACCCGCCACCAAAAAGATGACGGTGGCACAAATGCGAGACTATATTGACAACTACATCGACTTCTACACCCACACCAGGCTGAAGTCGACGCTAGGCAACGGCTATGCCACCATCGCCGAACACCGCCAAGCACTTGGAGTCTAAACAACAACACACAAGCCCACGGGGCACTCCAACAAAACATCCGCAGGCCCTTTTCGTCGCACCCTCGTCATCCAGTCTTCGTCATGCAGGACGGGCCGTTTGGGGCGCGCCTTTTCCACCCCAGGCCAGGTCGGGCGTGGAGCATCCGCCCAGCTTCCAACCAAACCGACCCCCATCCCCGGACTCCCCCTCAACTCGCGTCACTTTTGCAACAATTTTCACTCCAGCAACACCCGCGTTGACCTGCGTGGACGGCGGAAAATGACACAACTTTTCGACAAAATTGCACGTCAGAGCGTTGCTCACGGGGTGCCGGCACGCTAAGTTTTAACGCGGTATACGCTCCCCTCAATGTAAAGGTTTGTCGCACATGCAACGTCGCCTGCTTGCCGCAGTCGCTGCCACGGCGCTTTCGCTCACCCTGCTGCCCGCCCCGGCATTCGCCGGCCCGGCCATCCAGATCAACGGCGCCCCGGTAGAAAACCAACAGGATGCGGTCAAGCACCTGGCCAAGGCCGCGGACACCATTTTGGAGTCCGGCGCCACCCTCACCGTCGGTGACTACAGCATTGTCTACGACCCACGCGCGCTCGGCCAAGAGATCAGCAGCCAGTTCACCCCCGACAACGGCGCAGGCGGAGTCACCATGCAGCGCGGCCGCACCGCGGACGGCCGCACCGTGGTCACGCCGGCCACCGGTACGTTCACCTCTGGCTTCGGCATGCGCTGGGGCACCATGCACCGCGGCATCGACATTGCCAACAGCCTGGGCAGCCCGATCTACGCCGTGATGGACGGCACCGTGATCAACGCCGGACCTGCGCAGGGCTTTGGCAACTGGGTCGTCATCCAGCACGACGGCGGCGAGGTGTCCGTGTACGGCCACATGTCGCAGTACAACGTGTCCGTTGGCCAGCGCGTCAAGGCTGGCGAGCAGATCGCTCAGATCGGCTCTGAGGGCCAGTCCACCGGCCCCCACCTCCACTTTGAGATCAAGCCCGACGGCGTGAACCAGGTCGACCCCGTCCCCTGGTTCGCCCAGCAGGGCATCCGGATCTCCTAAATCTTCTCCATCGGCAACCCGCCGATGAGCATGAGCCGGACGGTGCCGGAGGAGCCGAAGTCCACCGTCACGGTCTCACGCACTCCCGCGCCGTCCACGGACTGGACGGTGCCGAGCCCGTACTTGGCGTGGTTGACCCGGTCGCCCGGCGCGAGGTTGAGGTTCTTGTGCACCTTCACCCCGCCGGAACCGGCCCCGCGACCCGAGCGCCGGCCCGAACCCGAGCGCCGGCCACCGCCGAGGGGCGCGGGCGAGCCCCAGGTGCCGGACGCGCCGGTTCCGCTCGGCTCAGTCCTGCGCCAGTCGATGAGGTCCTCCGGGACTTCCGCGAGGAAGCGGCTGGCGGGATTGGTCACCGGGTTCCCCCACGAGGAGCGCAGCATCGCGCGCGTGAGGTACAGCCGCTGCTTGGCGCGGGTGATGCCCACGTACGCCAGGCGGCGCTCCTCGGCCAGTTCGTCCGGGTCCCCCAGCGCGCGCAGGTGCGGGAACTGCCCGTCCTCCCAGCCGGTGACAAAGACGGTGGGAAACTCCAGGCCCTTCGCGGTGTGCAGTGTCATCATGGTGACCACGCCCTGCTCGTTGTCCGGCAGCTGGTCCGCGTCCGCCACTAGAGAAACCTTTTCCAGGAACGCCTGCAGCGATCCCGGCGCGGGCTCGCCCTCCACCATCACGGCGTCGAGCTCCTCGTCCGACATGTAGGCGACCTGGTTGGCCGCCTCGGAGGAGAATTCGCGCGCGACGGAGACGAGCTCGTTGAGGTTGTCCAGGCGAGCCGCGTCCTGGGGGTCGTTCGACGCCTCCAGTTCCGCCTTGTACCCGGTCGCGTCCAGGATGCGGGAGACGAGCTGGCCTAGGTCCGGCATGCCCGTGACCTCGTTGCGCAGCTCCGGCATCTCCTTGCGCAGTCCGTCCATAAGCTCTACGAACCCGCTGATCGCGTTCTTGGCGCGAGCTTTGATCATGTCGACGTTCCCCGACGCGGCGTCGATAAGCGCCTGCCCAAAGCTCACCCCCTGGTTCTCCGCGTGGAGTGCCACCATGGCCTGGGCCTTGTCGCCGATCGCGCGCTTGGGCACGTTGACGATGCGGCGCAGGCTGACCGTGTCATCGGGGTTGTCCAGAACTTTCATGTAGGCGACGATGTCGCGGATCTCGCGGCGCTCGTAGAAGCGCGTGCCGCCGACCACCTTGTACGGGATGCCGGAGCGGATGAAGATGTCCTCGAGCGCGCGCGAGGCATTGTTGGTGCGGTACATGACCGCCATGTCGGAGTACGGGACGCCGGAGTCTGACAGCTGGTCGATCTCCGAGGCGATAAAGCGGGCCTCGTCGTGCTCGTTGTCCGCGACGTAGCCGACGATCTTCTCGCCCGCGCCGTGGTCGGTCCACAGCTTCTTCGGCCGGCGCCCCTCGTTCTGCGCGATCACCGAGTTGGCCGCGTTCAAAATGTTCTGGGTGGAGCGGTAGTTCTGCTCCAACAGGATGGTGCGCGCGTTGGGGTAGTCGCGCTCGAACTCCTCGATGTTGCGGATCGTGGCACCGCGGAACGCGTAGATCGACTGGTCCGAGTCGCCCACCACCGCGAGCTCCGGGGCGTCCGCACCCGTGCCGACGAGCGTGTGGATGAGCTCGTACTGCGCGTGGTTCGTGTCCTGGTACTCGTCCACCAGCACGTGGCGGAAGCGGCGGCGGTAGTACTCCGTGACCTGCGGGTGCTCCTTGAGCATGCGCACGACCTCCCCCACCAGGTCGTCAAAGTCCAGGGCGTTGGACTGGCGCAGGCGGCGCTGGTACTCCGCAAAGACCTTGGCCACGGTGGTCTCGAACGGGTTGTGGGTGCGCTCCGCGTCCGCTAACGCGGTGTCCGGGTCCACGAGCTCGTTCTTGAGATTGGAGATGCCGTTGGCCAGGGTGCGCGCGGAGAACTTCTTCAGGTCCAGGTTGAAGTCCTTGGCAATCATGGACAGCAAGCGGCGGGAATCGTCCGAGTCGTAGATGGTGAAGTTGGTGTTCAGCCCCGGCACGAGCTGCGCCTGCTGGCGCAGGATGCGCACGCAGACCGAGTGGAACGTGGCCACCCACATGCGCTCCGACTCCGGGCCGACCAACTGGGCGACGCGCTCCTTCATTTCCGCGGCCGCCTTATTAGTAAAGGTGATGGCGAGCACCTGCCACGGCGCGACCCCGCGCTGCTGCAACAGGTAAGCAATGCGGCGGGTCAGCACGGCGGTCTTGCCGGAGCCTGCGCCGGCGACGATGAGCAGCGGCGAGCCCTCGTGCTGCACAGCCGCCTGCTGTTGCGGATTGAGTCCCAGGGTCAGATCAGTCATGCGGTTCAGAGTACCCACCGCCCCAACATCGCTCCGAGCCCGTTCGAACACCCTGGATAAAACGGTCCATATCCGCAGGTGCCGTGGCATAATGTCCTGCCATGAGCGATTTTGACATCCGCATGCCCTCTGGCACCGATGACCCGCTGTCGGACGCGGAGATTCAGCAGTACCGCAAGGAGATTGACCGGCTGGACCGGGTGATCCTGGACGCGGTGAAGCGCCGCTCCGAGGTCTCCCGCGCCATCGGCAAGACGCGGATGGGATCCGGCGGCACGAAGCTCGTGCACACCCGCGAGGTGGCAATCATTAACCAGTTCCGCGACGAGCTGGGCGAGGAAGGCCCAACCCTGGCCAACATTCTGCTGCGCCTGGGCCGCGGGAAGCTGGGCTAGGCACTCGCCCCGCGCTTTTTGGCTACCGTGGGGTGAGAACGATTCGCACTTCCTTGGGAGGAATAATGACCGACATCACGTCCACGTCTGCCTGGAAAAACCTGGAAAAGCTGCACGCCGAGAAGTCGCAGACCACGCTGCGCGACCTCTTCGCCGCGGACAGCAACCGCGCGACCAACCTCACCTTCGAGGCGGCAGGCCTGCACGTGGACATGTCGAAGCAGCTTATCGACGCCTCCGTGCTCGACGCCCTGACCGCCCTCGCGGAGGAAGCGGGCCTGCAGGACAAGATCGGGCAGATGTTTGACGGCGCCCGCATCAACAACACCGAGGACCGCGCCGTGCTCCACACCGCGCTGCGCCTGCCGGCCGAGGCGGACCTGGAGGTCGACGGCCAGGACGTCGCCGCCGACGTCCACGAGGTCCTCGGCCGCATGCGCGACTTCGCCTCCGCCCTGCGCTCCGGCGAGTGGCTCGGCCACACCGGCCACACCATCAAGAAGGTCGTGAACATTGGCATCGGCGGCTCGGACCTGGGTCCCGCGATGGCGACCAAGGCGCTGCGCGCCTACGCCACTGCAGGCATCACCGCGGAGTTCGTGTCCAACGTCGACCCGGCAGACATGGCCGCGGTGCTGGACCGCTGCAACGCGGAGGAGACCCTGTTCATCATCGCCTCCAAGACGTTCACCACGCAGGAGACGCTGACCAACGCGCACGCGGCGAAGCGCTGGCTGCTCGAGCAGTTCGATGGAGACGAGTCCGCGATTGCCAAGCACTTCGTCGCCGTATCCACGAACAAGGAGAAGGTCGCTGAATTTGGCATCGACACGACCAACATGTTCGGCTTCTGGGACTGGGTTGGCGGCCGCTACTCGGTCGACTCCGCAATCGGCCTGAGCCTCATGGCCGTGATCGGCCCGATGGACTTCATGCGCCTGCTCGAGGGCTTCCACGCCATGGACGAGCACTTCCGCACCACCGAGCTGTCCAAGAACGTCCCGGCGCTGATGGGCCTGCTCAACGTCTGGTACCGCAACTTCTACGACGTCCAGACCCACGCCGTGCTCCCCTACTCCGAGGACCTCTCCCGTTTCCCGGCGTACCTGCAGCAGCTGACCATGGAGTCCAACGGCAAGTCGGTCCGCCACGACGGCTCCCCGGTTACTTACAACACCGGCGAGATCTTCTGGGGCGAGCCGGGCACCAACGGCCAGCACGCCTTCTTCCAGCTCCTGCACCAGGGCACCACAATGGTGCCCGCGGACTTTATCGGTTTTGCCACGCCGAAGGAGGACTTCCCCACCGCCGACGGCACCGGCTCCATGCACGACCTGCTGATGGGCAACTTCTTCGCCCAGACCAAGGTGCTCGCGTTTGGCAAGGACCAGCAGACCATCGAGGCGGAGGGCGTGAGCAACGAGCTGGCCCCGCACAAGGTCATGCCGGGCAACCGCCCCACCACCACGATCCTGGCCGAGGAGCTCAGCCCGTTTGCCCTGGGCGCGCTCATCGCGCTCTACGAGCACATCGTGTTCACCGAGGGCGTCATCTGGGACATCAACTCCTTCGACCAGTGGGGCGTTGAGCTGGGCAAGCAGCAGGCCAACGACCTCGCAGCCGCCGTCGCGGGCAAGGAGGCACCGAACACCGGCGATGCCTCCACCGATGCACTGATTTCCTGGTACCGCAGCAAGAAGTAGGCACCCATGGGCGAGCAAATCTCCGCAGATTCCTACACCCCGCGCCAGCGCTCTGTGTACCGGAGGCGCCTGGAGGACGAGCTCGAGCTCTTCGACCGCCACCTGCAGGAGGCGGAGTTTGTCAGCCACGGCACGATCGGGCTGGAGCTGGAGCTCAACCTGGTGGACGCGGAGATGCGCCCGCACGCCAACAACCAGGCCGTGCTCGAGCGCCTCGGCGACGAGTTCCAGTCTGAAATCGGCGCCTACAACGTCGAGCTCAACCACCCGCCGCTGTCCATTGCGGGCGACGGCCTGACCAAGCTCGAGGAGGGGCTCAGCCGGCGCCTCAAAGAGGTGTCCGAGGCCGCGGAGGCCGCCGGCTCCACCGTCGCGATGATCGGCACCCTGCCCACCATGACCTCGAAGTTCCTCAAAAACCCGGCGTGGATGACGCCGGAAAACCGCTACGCGGGGCTGAACAACTCCATCATGGATACCCGCGGTGAGCTCGTCCACCTCAACCTGTGGCGCGAGGAGCGCTACCGCCACAACTTCGAGGACATCGCCACCGAGTCCACCTGCACCTCCATCCAGCTCCACCTGCAGGTTTCCCCCGCACGCTTTGCCAACGCGTGGAACGCGTCGCAGGCGATCGCGGGCGTGCAGGCCGCGCTGTCCGCGAACTCCCCGCTCTTTATGGGGCACCGGGTCTGGCACGAATCGCGCATCCCCGTGTTCCAGCAGTCCATCGATACGCGCACCCAGGAGCTGATTAACCAGGGCGTGCGCCCGCGTGTCTGGTTCGGCGAGCGCTGGATCACCAGCGTCTTCGACCTCTTCGAGGAGAACGTCCGGTACTTCTCCCCGCTGCTCCCGGAGGGCCGCATGCAGGCCGGCGCCCCGTTTATGAAGGGCGACAGCCCCGGACTGCACTACCTCAACCTGCACAACGGCACGATCTGGCGCTGGAACCGCGCCATCTACGACCCGAACACGGAGCTCTCCCACATCCGCGTGGAAAACCGCCTCCTGCCCGCAGGCCCCACTGTCAAGGACATCATCGCGGACGCCGCCTTCTACTACGGCATGGTCAAGGCGCTCAGCGAGCAGACCCGCCCCGTCTGGTCGCGCCTCAGCTTCGAGGACGCCGAGCGCAACTTCCACGAGGGCGCGCGCCACGGGCTCACCGCGCAGTTGACCTGGCCGACGCTGGGCAGTATTGACGTCACGGAGCTCGTCGCAAAGCACCTGCTGCCCCTCGCCCAGGAGGGCTTGGAGCTTCTCGACGTCGCGCCCCACCTCGCCGACGAATACCTCGGCATCATCGAGGGCCGAGCCCGCACGCGCCAAAACGGGGCGATGTGGCAGCTCAACGCGCTCAACTCCATCGCCCCGCAGTCGCGGCCGGCCACCAAGGAGCGCGGCGACGCGCTCGCCCGCGTGCTCAGGCAATACGTAGCAAACCAGCAGTCCGGCGCGCCTGTGCACACTTGGTCCCTGGAGGTCTCGTAGGGCACAATAAGCGTTTAGCTTCGGCCCAAATGGAATACAAGGAGTAGCCGTGCAAGGAATCATCGACTGGATCATCCACCTCATGGAGATCCTCGGCGGCCCGGGCGTTGGCATCGCCATCCTGCTAGAAAACCTCTTCCCGCCAATCCCATCTGAGGTGGTCCTCCCGCTCGGCGGCTTCACCGTGGCGCAGGGCTCCCTGTCCTTCGCCTCCGTGCTCATCTGGTCCATCGTCGGCTCCGTCGTCGGCGCGTACCTCCTCTACGGCATCGGCGCCTGGCTGGGTGCCGCCCGCCTGCGCAAGATCGCGGACTGGATGTGGCTGGTCAAAGCCTCCGACGTGGATGCGTCGCTGAAATTCTTTGACAAGTACGGCAGGACCTCCGTATTCATCGGCCGCCTCATCCCGGGCATCCGTTCCCTGATCTCCATCCCCGCCGGCCTGGACCGCATGAGCCTGCTCACGTTTGGTATCTGGACCACGCTCGGCTCCGCGATCTGGAACACCATCCTGGTCTCCCTCGGCTACGCGCTCGGCGACCGGTGGGAGGAGGTCACCGGGTACGTCGATGCGTATTCCAAGGTCATCTACGTCATTCTCATCCTGATCATCGTCGGCTTCCTCGCCTTCTTCATCCGCCGCGCCATGAAGGAGCGCAAGGAAGGCGCCCCCGCCCAGTAGCGGCTCACGGCGCGGGCTGGCACCGCGGGCACCACCAGATCACGCGCTCCAGGTCACCCTCGCCCCCGAGAAACCCCTTGGTAATGAGCGTGCCGCAGCGCCTGCACGGTTTCCGGTTCCGCCCAAACACGTAGCTCGTCTCGCCCGCACGCCTGATCCCGGTGGTCACGCGCACGGGCGAGTCTTTGTTTGCCCACATCAGCCGGCGCGCAAGGGCCACATGCTTTGCGACGTCCACGTCCCCCACCTTCAACGCCGGGTGGGTCCCCGCCAGAAAGTTGATCTCGGCGCGGTACTCGTTGCCGATCCCGGCGAGGTTGCGCTGATCCAACAGCGCCCACCCGATCTCCATGTCCGGGTCCGCCTCGATGCGGCGGATCGCCTCGGCGGCGTCGAAGTCATCGGCAAGCAGGTCCGGGCCCAAATACCCCATCTCCTGGGGGTACTCGCGGGCCGGGAAGACCCGGACGAGTCCGAGCCAAAACCCGACGAGCTCGATGTCGGGGGCGGGGGCGTCGGCAAGCGAGAGCACGACGCGGGCGGCGTGGCCGGGCTTGCGCCACCGCTGGCCCGCCCGGTGGAAGGCCCAGGTGCCCTCCATCTTCAGGTGGGTGTGCAGGATCTGCGCCGCGTGGTCGGGCGCGCCGAATTGCATAAACAGGTGCTTGCCGTAGGGCCACACGCGCTCGCAGGTCATGCCGGTGAAGTCGACCGTGGCGTAGCGGGGCACGCGCAGGCTCGTGCGGGTGACCTCCCGGCCGGTCATCCACTGCAAACGTTTGGACAGCTGGTAGACGGAATCCCCTTCAGGCATGGTGCGATTCTAGGCCCCGGGGGCGCTAGTCGCGGGTTAGGGACGGAGTTGGTGCAGCGGGAAGGTGACAATCCCGTCGTCGAGCGGGGCTGTGATGCCTGTACCCGTGATCACCGCGCTAAACGTTGGAGGTCCGGATTCGTGATCTATCGAGGCGATCGCCTTTTTCAGCGAGGCCACGCCTCGCTCAACCCCACTGAACCCAGTTTTCACTTCGACAGCACCCCAGCGCCCATCAGGCAGTGTGAGCACCGCATCGATCTCGTTGCCGTTTGAGTCCCGGTAGTGGTAGATGGAACCTCCCATTGCTTCGATCATGACTGCGAGGTCGTGGATCACGGCCGATTCGAAGAGAAGGCCCACTGTCTCAGGATCCGCGGTCAATGAGGCGGATGTTGCTCCGAGTGCCGCAATGGCTAGCCCGGGATCGGCCAGATGATACTTGGGCGAGACACGCAACCTCGCTTTCGAGCGGAGCCGCGGGGCCCATGCGGAGACCGCCTCCACAACAAAGATCCGCTGCAGACTGTCGAGGAGTTTCGTCACCGTCGGTAGCGAGATTCCTGGACTTACCGTATCCAAATCCTTTCGCAGTGTGGAGACGGAAACTTCCCCAGAAACGGACCTTGCGATTGCCGCAATCAGCCGCTCTGTAGCAAGTGGAGTGACGCGCAAGTCCGCCACGCGGTGCATGTCCGAACGCGCCGCCTCCGACAGGTATCCGTGTAACTGGGCCAACACGATCTGCTCATTTCCGGTCTGGAATCCCGGAAACCCCGGAGTGAGCAGATTTTGGATGACGTGGGTGTAGGAAATCTGACCAGCGTCGGGGGTGACCGGCTCCCCCTGTAGGAGTCCAGCCAGCGATACAACGGGGGCGTAATCTGCCTTCTCACACAGCGTGAGTGTGCGTTGCCGAAGCCGAAGAAATCGAGCCGCACCGGTATGTCGAGTAATGCTATCCGCAGGAACCGCTGAACCGGCTAAAATAAATTGTCCAGGCGCTGCTGCTAGGTCCACTTCTCGTCGGGCGAGATTAAACAGGTCGGGGGCAGCTTGCCACTCATCGAGGAGCCGCGGTCGAGGACCGTCTATCACCGCGGCCGGCGCGAGTTTCGCAATGTGGTTTGTCGCCGGGTCATCGATAAGCGCATACGACGCACAGTGGTGGAGCCCTGTCATCGTCTTCCCGCACCCGCGAGGTCCTTCAATAATCACTGCACCGCTCGCCTCGAGCAGAAACTCAAGCCGCTTATCGACGATTCTCGGGCGGTATCGACGGCCAGCCAGCTGTTGTGTATCCAAAACTCCCCCTGTTTTACATATTGCAGGATTTATACTTTATGTTTTGCAGACATCGTACTTGATGTTTTGCAGATTTTTGGCGCGCTAATCGTCGAAGCTGAGCCCCTCGGCGGGCCCGCGCGCCTCGTCCATCTCCCCCAGCGCCTCGGCCACGCTCCTGCCCCGCCGCTTCGGCGGCGCCGCAGCTTTCGCGCCAATCTTCACGCCCTTGTGCGTCACCCGCGCCCCGTAGTCGCGCAGGCCAAACGCTGGGCCACCATTGAGCTTCTCGACGCCCACGGGCTGCATCCGCCCGGCGCGCACCGCCTCATCCAACGCACCGATGACCAGCGGGAGCGGGTCGCCCACTCCCTCCGGGAAGCCGTCGAAGAATGTGGTCATGGTTTTGCCGCCGCGGGTGATGTGGGCGGCGAGGAGGCCGTCGATAAGCACGACGATGGCCCCTGCCGCCCTGGTCGGGCCCTGCACGGGCCACGGCAGGGCGGCGCCGTAGGGGTTGGCGGGGTCGGTGGCGGCGAGCACGTGGACGTGAGGCTCGCGGGTGCCGGACGGCCAGCCGATGATGTCGTCGGAGTCCGCGTGCCCGCGTAGCCGGTCGATGGTGGCCGGGGTGGAAAACTGCGCCGCGCCGAGGCCCTCGATGAGGTAGCCGCGCATCGCCTTGCCGGAGGATTCGAAGCCGGACAGCGTCTTGTAGGCCAGCGCGAAGCCGCCGAGGATGTCCTCGGCCACGACGGAGCCACGGGTGACCACGCCGTAGCGGTCGAGCAGGCTCTCCCCCAGCGCGACAGAGCGTCGCGTGGCGTCGGTGTCCGCGCGCGGCGTGGCGGCCCAGCGACCCACCATGTCCGGCGGCGTGGTGTTGGCGAAGGTGGTTCGCCCGGAGCGGATGCGGCTGCGCTGCGGGCGACGCCGCGTGCGGTGCGCCGACTTGCCCTTGCCGCCGGCGAGTCGGGCGCGGATGGGCGCGAAGGAATCCGGGGAGACGCAGCCGGCCTCGACGAGGTCCCACATGGCCTCGCGCAGCTCCTCGGCAGTCGTGGTGCGCTCGGTGACGGGGCCTAGCAGGTCCGCGAACAGGTAGCCGCCGCCTCCGCGAATGCGCTCCATCACCTGCGTCTGCGTGAGGCTGAGTTGTGGTTCATCCACCTGCGGCATGAGCTGCTCGGCGTAGTCGGCGGGCAGCAGCATGATCCACGGGTCGCGCGCGCCGGCCTTGCCCGCGCCGACGATGAGGATTTCGCCGCCCGCGGTGAGCTCGTCGAGCATTACCGGCGAGTAGTCGCCCACGCGCGAGGGCAGAATGTGCGACTCCCACGCGCTGGCAGGCAGGCGTACTCCGGCTAGTTGCTCGAGCACGGTGAACACGCCGTCCGCGCCGCGGAGTGCCGGACGCACGCCTGCTGGGGCCACGTTGTGCCAGGCGGGAAGGAAGCGCCCGTACGCGGACTGCGTGACCGGCTGCGTCTGCGCCCGGGCCACCGCCAGCGAGCGCGAACGGATGATGCGCAAGACTTCGGCGGCGACGTACTCTTCCTCGTCCACGCCCTGGCGGTAGCGCCCCGGGATCACCTTGTCCTGGTCCACCAGACGGGTCAGCGGCTCGTGCGCCGCGCCCACGGCCAGCCCGAAGGCGTCGGCCAGGTCGCGCAGGGTGAACGGGCCACGGGTGCGCACCCAGCGCCCGACCAGCTGCTGCAGCGCGTCCGGGATGGTGGCTACCTGTGCGGCAACCCCGGGCGGGACGGGGATGCCCAGGCCGTCGCGAAGCAGCGGGGCGTCAAGCGTTTGCGCGATGTGCTCGCGCCCGCCGATGCGCACCCGCATCACCCGGCCGTGCAGGCTCTCCTCCAGCGTGGTCAGGGGGACGTCGGTGTAGTCAGCGAGCGCGTCCACGGCGACTGGCCCCACCATCCGCAGGGTGTCGGCGAACTGCTCGCTGGTTTTCGCGCGGCCCAGGCGGCGGAGTTTCGCGTCGGTTTCGGCGATCACGTCGGCGTCGAGAAGCTCCCGCAGCTCCACGGTGCCCAAGAGCTTGGCCAGCAACGACGGGTCGAGCGAGAGGGCGGCGGCGCGCTTTTCGGCGAGCGGGGTGTCGCCCTCGTACATGAAGGCGCCGGTGTAGTTAAACAGCAGCGACGAGGCGAACGGGCTCGGCTGGTCCGTGGTCACCTCCGCGATGCGGATGCGGCGGGTGGACAGCTCGCGCACGACTTCCTGGAGCGCGGGCAGGTCGTAGACGTCCTGGAGGCACTCGCGGACCGTCTCCAAGATGATGGGGAACGACGGGTAGTTGCGCGCGACGTCGAGCAGCTGCTCCGCGCGCTGGCGCTGCTGCCACAGTGGCGCGCGCTTGCCCGGGTTGCGGCGCGGCAGGAGCAGGGCGCGGGCGGCGCACTCGCGGAAGCGGGCCGCGAACAGGGCGGAGTTGCCCACCTGCTCGGTGACGATGTCGGCGATCTCGTCGGCGTCGAATTGGAAGAGCGACCCGTCCGGCTCCTTCTCCCCCTGCGGCAGGCGCAGGACGATGCCGTCGTCGCCCGCGACGGCTTGGGCGTCCATGCCGGTCTCCTGGGCGACGCGCCAGCCGGTGGCCAGCGCCCATGCTGCGTTGACGCCCTTGCCAAAGGGGGTGTGCAGGACCACGCGCCAATCGCCCAGCTCGTCGGTGAAGCGCTCGAGCACCAGCGTCTGCTCGTCCGGCAGCACGCCCGTGGCCTCCTCCTGTTCCTGCAGGTAGGCGACGAGGTTGGTGCGGGCGAACTCGTCGAGCGCCGGGTCGATCCCCTCGCCCGAGCGCGCCTGGCGGCGGAACTCGCCGAGCGCCTTGCCCAGCTCGTATGGGCGGCCCAGGCCGTCGCCGTTCCAGAACGGGAGCCGGCCCGTGTGGCCGGGCGCGGGCGTGACCTGCACCTGGTCGCGGGTGATGTTCTCGATGCGCCAGCTCGACGCGCCGAGGGTAAACACGTCGCCCACGCGAGACTCGTAGACCATCTCCTCGTCCAGCTCGCCGACGCGGCGGGGTGCTTTGTCGTCGGCACCGAGCAAGAACACGCCGAACATGCCGCGGTCCGGGATCGTGCCCGCGTTCGTCACCGCCACGCGCTGCGCGCCCGGCCGGGCTTTCAGCATCGTGCCCTCCAGAATGGCGCGGGGCCGAAGCTCCGCGAAGTCGGTCGACGGGTAGACCCCAGTGACCAGGTCGATCACGGAGTCGAAAACTTCGCGCGCCAGGTCCCGGTAGGGCCAGGCGCGGCGCACAGTGTCGAACCACTCGTCTACGTCAAGGTCCTCGAACGCGACCGCGGCGACCGTCTGCTGCGCGAGCACGTCCAGCGGGCTGCGCGGGGTGTGCAGCTCCTCGATCGCGCCCGCGCGCATCCGCGGCACCGTCACCGCAGTTTGCACCAGGTCGGAGCGGTGCTTGGGGTAGAAGCTGCCCTGCGAGACCGCGCCCACGGTGTGCCCGGCGCGGCCGACACGCTGCAACCCAGAGGCCACTGACGGCGCCGATTCGACCTGGATCACCAGGTCCACCGCGCCCATGTCGATGCCCAGCTCAAGCGACGAGGTGGAAATCACCGCGCGCAGCGCACCCTCCTTGAGCATCGTCTCGGTCTGCAGCCGCTCGTCCTTGGACACGCTGCCGTGGTGGGCGCGCGCGATGACCTGCTCCGCGTGGCCCGCCGTGTCCACCGACTTCATCAGCTGCGCAGGCGGACGCCGGGTCTGCGGCGAGAGCGCGTCCGGGTCGTGCTCCTTCGCCCACAGCTCGTTGAGCTGGCTGGTCAGCCTTTCTGCGGTGCGCCGGGAGTTGACGAAGACGATGGTCGAGCGGTGCGCCATCACCTCGTCGTACACGGCGCGCTCGATGTGTGGCCAGATGGATTTCGCGGCGCCCGGTGGTGGGGGCTCGGTGGCGTCGTCAAGCAAAAGCTTTTCGACGTCACCCTCAATCACGGCCTCCCCAATCGTGGAAGCATCCTCCGGCACCGGCAGGTCCGACATGTCCTCAACGGGGACGTGAACGTCCAGCTGCCAGCGCTTCTCCGCGGGCGGATTGATGATGGTGGTCTTGTCGCCCAGGAAGTTCGCCACCGCCTCCAGCGGGCGCACCGTGGCGGACAGGCCGATGCGCTGGAAGTTCCCCGCGAGGCGGCGCAGGCGCTCGAGCGAGAGCGTGAGGTGCACGCCGCGCTTCGTGCCGGCCAGCGCGTGGATCTCGTCCATAATTACGGTGTCGACCGTTTTCAGGATGCCCGCCGCCTTGGACGTGAGCATGAGGTACAGCGACTCCGGCGTGGTGATCAAGATGTCCGGCGGCTTCCGGAGCTGGCGGTTGCGCTCCGCCTGCGGCGTATCGCCCGAGCGCACGCCCACGGAGATGTCCGGCATATCGCGCCCCATCCGCTGCGCGACGCGCGCGATCCCGCCGAGTGGCGCGCGCAGGTTGTTTTCCACGTCCACGCCCAACGCTTTCAAGGGGGAGATGTAGAGGACGCGGACACCACCGTGGGTGGAGGACTGCGCGCCGTCGATAGGCAGGGCCTGCTGGCCCGCGCGCTCAACCAGCGAGTTGAGCGACCAGAGGAAGGCCGCGAGCGTCTTGCCCGAGCCGGTGGGGGCGACCACCAGGGCGTTCTCGCCGTCGGCAATCGCTCCCCACGCACCCGCCTGCACCGGGGTCGGCTCCGCGAACACCTCGCTAAACCAGGTGGCCACCTGGGGGTGGAAGCGGTTGAGGATCTCCGTGCTCATGGCTGCAAGGATAATGGGCCGCCAACTGCGGTAGTGTTTGAACTATGACTGCGCAGTATTCAGACTCCCGGCTGACCAACCTGATTGCCCAAGGCACCGGCGAGATCCTCAAGGGGATCCGCGGCGTCGGCTTGCTGCGAGGGCGCGAACTCGGTGAGGCGGGCGATGACCTGGCCCAGAACTGGATCGCCCGCGTGCTGGAGCAGCACCGCCCCGGCGACGGATTCCTCTCCGAGGAGGCGGCGGATGACCAGACCCGCCTGAGCAATAAGCGCGTGTGGATCGTGGACCCGCTCGACGGCACCAAGGAGTTCGCCACCGGCCGCCAGGACTGGGCTGTGCACATCGCGCTCGTGGAAGACGGCGTGCCCACCCACGCCGCGGTCGGCCTGCCGGACCTGGGCGTGGTGTTCAAGTCCTCGGACGTGCGCCACGTCGCCGGCCCCTTTGCCAAGAAGATTGCGATCTCCCGCAACCGCCCGCCGGCCGTGGCGGAGGCAGTGGCGGACGCGCTCGGGTTTGAAACTGCGAAGGTGGGCTCCGCAGGCGCGAAAGCGATGCACGTCCTGCTTGGTGATTATGACGCCTACGTCCACGCCGGCGGGCAGTACGAGTGGGACCAGGCCGCGCCGGTGGGCGTGTCCCTGGCCGCGGGCCTGCACTGCTCCCGCCTCGACGGCTCCCCGCTGCGCTTTAACAACAAGGACACCTACGTGCCCGACGTGCTCATCTGCCGCCCGGAGATCGCGGACGACATCCTCGCCGCCTGCGCGAAGTACCACGACGAGCACGGCAGCTACGAGGGGGTCGCAACGAAGTGACGGTCCCCACCCCGTACGAGGACCTGCTGCGCGAGATCTCCGAACACGGCAAGGCGAAGGGTGACCGCACCGGCACCGGCACGGTGAGCTTGTTCGGCCGCCAGCTGCGCTACGACTTGGCCGACTCCTTTCCGCTGCTGACCACGAAGAAGGTCTTCTTCAAGGGGGTCGTCGGCGAGCTGCTCTGGTTCCTGCGCGGCGAGTCCAACATCGCCTGGCTCAAAGACAACGGCATCCGCATCTGGAACGAGTGGGCCGACGAGGACGGCGAGCTCGGCCCGGTCTACGGCGTGCAGTGGCGCTCCTGGCCCACACCCGACGGGACACACGTGGACCAGATCGCGGAGGCGCTGCGGACGCTGAAAGAGAACCCGGATTCGCGCCGCAACATCGTCTCCGCCTGGAACGTCGCCGAGCTGGACAAGATGGCGCTACTGCCCTGCCACCTGCTCTTCCAGCTTTACGTGGTGGACGGGACGCTGAGCATGCAAGTCTACCAGCGCTCGGCCGACATGTTCCTCGGCGTGCCCTTCAACATCGCCTCCTACGCGCTGCTCACGCACATGTTCGCCCAGCAGGCAGATCTCAAGGTTGGCGAGCTCATCTGGACCGGCGGCGACTGCCACATCTACAACGACCACGTCGAGCAGGTGCGCGAGCAGCTCTCCCGCGAGCCGCGCCCGTACCCGCAGCTCAAGCTGCGCAAGGCGGAGTCGCTCTTTGACTACGGCTTCGACGACATCGAGGTGGAGGGCTACGACCCGCACCCGACGATCAAGGCGCAGGTGTCCGTCTAGTGCTGGGCGCAATCTGGGCCCAGTCCCTCGACGGCGTCATCGGCGACGGGGCTGGCATGCCGTGGGATGTGCCGGAGGATCTCAAGTTCTTCAAAGAGGTCACCATGGGCCACCCGGTCATCATGGGGCGCAAGACATGGGAGTCGTTGCCGAAGAAACCGCTGCCAGGCCGCCCAAACCATGTGCTTAGCTCGCGCGAAGCGGGCGCGTGGTCGGACGGGGCGTTCGTGTCTCCCGATCTTCCCGACCTGAAGACGGACGCGTGGATCATCGGTGGTGGCCAGATCTACGAAGCCACGCTCGACGAGGTCGACGTCGTCGAGCTCACGCTTATCGACGCCCGCGTGGCCGATTCCCTCCCCCACCCGGTCTATGCACCCCGCCTCGGCGCCGAATTTGCGCTCGTGCGCGACGGCGAGTGGAATATTTCCCGAACTGGCACCCGCTTTAAGCACCAACGATTTGAAAGGACCGACTCGTAGCATGACTGCGACCCCCGAAACCAACGCTCACGTGACCGTCTTCGCCACCAGCTGGTGCCCGTTCTGCGCGAAGCTGCGCCAGAACCTGGACCGCACCGAGACGCCCTACGACGTGGTAGACGTCGAGGCCGCCGGCAACGAGGACGCGGCCGCATGGGTGGAGTCCGTCAACGACGGCAACCGCGTCGTGCCGACCGTGCTCTACTCCGACGGCACCCACGCGACGAACCCGCCCGCATCCGCCGTGCGCGAGAAGCAGGCCGAGCTCGCCGGTGCGTAGCTGATTTTCTGTGCCGCGCGCGGGTGCGGTACGCTCGCACCAATGCCCTAGTAGCTCAGTGGATAGAGCACGGCTCTCCTAAAGCCGGTGTCGGAGGTTCGATTCCTCTCTGGGGCGCTTGTGTCCTCAGTCGCGACATAGTTGACAACTCAGTCGCGACATGGTGGACAAACCGGTGCCTCGGTTTTTATTTTTCCGAGGCACCGGTTTTGTGTTTTAGGTCAGTGGGGGTTGGCCTTTTCGCCAGTATGGTTTTTGGTAGTTGCGGGAAGTGTCGATGTAGTGCTCGGCGATGATTTCGCCGGTCTCTTTTAACCCCCCTCACGTTGTACAAAGCCCTAGGTGTACTGACCTCAGGGCTACAAGCCTTGCAGCGCGCCTCGGCTGCCTATGCATGAGAACGAAACTCCTGGAGCGTCCAGGAAAGACGCGCTCCGGAGCGTTCCTCGCCGAGACAGACCCGTACAGTGTCATTAGTTCGCCGGTGGTTTGCCCCAGTCAGGGCGCTTGGTTAGGTGCCACGACCCGCACGAGGGGCATTCGTAGATCCGCAGCGGCCCTGCCCGTCGCGACCATTTCAGTGCTACATGCACGGCGTCATCATAGTGCTCGTATTCGCGTTTACCAGTTTCGGAGCACAGTACGCGTTCGACTGGCGGCTTCTTCGACCTCCTCCGATGGTGCTTCATCACACAATGATTCTAAACTTCAGGTGTAACTGGCTCCTGTAGGTGACTGATGATGGTGGCAGCAACTACGAGCGCTGCGGCACCGAAGACTCCACCGGCGACCGCGACGGCTCTGTGGAAGCCTGTGAGGAACGCTCCACTGGCGACCATTTCGCCGAGGACTGCGACGCCGACGACACTGCCGGTCTGGCGGGCGGCATTGATGACTCCTCCTGCGATGCCGACATGTTCCGGCGGGGCCGAGGCCACTGCGGCCGAGGTCGCGGCCGGCATCGCGAAGGCCATCCCGAATCCAGCCGTGAAGGTCAACACCGCGACCACCACGTAAGGGGTTTCTGCGGTGAGCAGCACGAGGCTGCTGAAGCCGATCGTGCCGACTACCAGGCCGGTGAGCATGGTGGGGAACGCGCCCCACCGGGCGACGGCACGGCCGCCCAGCGGTGACGCGACCACGGCGCTGCACGCCTGTGGTGCCAGCGCGAGGCCTGCCAGCCACGGCTCGTATCCCAGGTACTGCTGGAAGAAGAGGGAGAGCACGAAGAGTTGTCCGAAGAAGCTGAAGTTGAGCGCGAGCCCTACCATTGCGGCCACGGAGAACCGGGCACGAGTGAACAAGGCCATCGGCAGCATCGGGTCCGGGTGTCGTCGCTCTGCGATGATGAACAGGGCGAGGAAGACGCCCCCGGCGATCAGCACGGCTACCTGCCAGGGTGACCATCCGTGTTCGCCTGCGGTGATGACTGCATAGGTTACTGCCACCAGCGTGAGCACGGAGAGCACCTGTCCGGGTAGGTCCACCCGTCTCGCGCGACTGCCCGTGAGCACGGGAATTGCCCACAAGGTGAGCAGACAGCCGATCGCGACGATGGGGAGGTTGACCCAGAACACCGCCCGCCACCCGATCGTCGACACCAGCGCTCCGCCCAGGACCGGTCCGATCGCGGCGGCAACACCTCCTGCGCCGCCCCACAGCCCGATGGCGCGTGCTCGTTCCTTCGGATCGTCGTACACAGCCGACAGCAATGCCAGAGAGCCCGGCACGATCGCTGCCGCGCCCACGCCCTGGACGGCGCGACCAGCGACGAGGAACCCGCCTGTGGGAGCGAGGGCGCACACGGCCGAGAGCACAGCAAAGACCACCAGGCCAGCGAGGTAGACCCTGCGGGCCCCGAGACGGTCGCATGCGGCCCCAGCTGTGAGAAGGAACGCGGCGAACACGAGGGTGTAAGCGTCGACGACCCACTGCAGTGAGCCCACCGTCATGTCGAGGTCAGTGCCGATCTCGGCGAGGGCGACATTGACGATGGTCGTATCGAGCATGACGATGAAGAAACCAAGGAGGGTCGCGACCAGCGCCGTGCGCCGATGCGCGGTCATACGCGAGACTCCAGCGAAGCCTCGGCGGGCGGGTGGCCGAAGTAGGTGCGCTTGCTCAGGTCTTGATCCCAGGTCCGGTAGGACCGGTCCAGCAGTGTCGGCAGCACCAGATCGAACAGGCGCCAGGACGCGGCGAAGTGCATGTCCCGGATCTCGGCCTTGTTGCGGCCGATCGTGTCTCGCCCGGCGCCGTACTGGCGTTGCACGTTAGTCAGGTCGAAGTGGTCGGGATCGGCCAGTTTCAGGTTGAGTGCGCCCATGCGCACCAGGCGGGCGGCTGCGGCACCGCCGATGCCCCCGGTGCCGACGATGCCGATCACGGCATCGCGCAACCGTGCTTGGCGTTCACGCTGTTCCTCGGTGGTGTCGCCGAGCCAACCCAGGTTGCGGTCAACGCGTTCCCAGTAGAAGTCCTCATCGTAGTGCCCGCGTAGCCGTTGGCGGTCCCCGTTCATCGCGATCGCTCCCTTCGTCTCCTGATGCAATGAATCTGGTGAGTTCAGACTACGTCTGCGATTGTTCGGTCGTCACCGAACAGTTCCGGGTGCACACTGGAGGCATGGTTGCGCGCGTGTTTCCTGAAGCGGTCCCGGATATCTCGACAGTCGCGTCGGCTCTGGCTGACTCGTCGCGGGCGGCCATGTGTGCTGCGCTCATGGACGGGCGGGCCTGGACGGTTGGTGAACTGGGCAGGTACGCGGGCCTAGCCCGGTCGACGGCGAGCGAGCATGTTGACGTGCTCGTCACCCACGGTCTCGTCCACGACATTCGGCAGGGCCGGCACCGCTACATTCGCCTGGCCGGGGAAGACATCGCACGAGTGGTCGAGAGCCTTGGCGTGGTCGCCCGCTCGCCCCTGCCCACTCCTCACAGCCTCAGCGCGTCACGGGCGAATGCGAACCTACGTGAAGGCCGCACCTGTTATCAGCACCTCGCCGGTAAGCTCGGGGTGCGCCTGGCTGAACAACTGGAAGAGCGCGAGTTCATCGACTCGCACTGTCAGGTCACTAATCAAGGTCATCGCTTGTTCATACAGTGGGGTGTGCCCCCGAAGATGCTCGACACGGGCAGGTCGTGCATGGACTCCACCGAACGCCGCTTCCACCTCGCCGGCCCTCTCGGCACGGGAATCTGCAAGACTCTGCTGGATAAGGAATGGCTTTCCCGCAGGGGTCGTACCCGGGCCGTGCGTCTCACTCCCGCCGGGCGGGCAGCGCTCAACGACGCGGGGATCTCCCTCAATTAGCCGTCCCCGAGGGCTTCAGTCGTTCTTTGGCACCGGCGTGACCTTTCGGACGATCGAAAGCCGGTGCCGGAGGTTCGATTCCTCTCTGGGGCGCAAAATCCCCCGCTGACCTGCGAAAATAGGTCAACGGGGGATGCTTTTTATCCGCGGACGTTGCTGCCAATCACCGTCGGCAGGACCAGCGGCGACTCACCGAGCAGCGCTTCCAGGCTGTCTCTTATACACACCTAGATGTGTATAAGAGACAGGGGTTGCGGCGCGGCCGGAGCAGGGCGAGGGCGGCGAACCCGCGGACGCGGGCCGCGAACCGCGCGGCGGTGCCCACCTGCTCGGTGACGATCTGCCCGAGCCCCGCGGAGGCGGCCTGCGTTGCTGCGGATCCGCCCGGCGCCTTCGCGGCCACCTGCTCAAGGACCTCTGGGTTTGGCATCCCGTACTCGGCCACGACGTGGGCTGGCGTTGCAGCGTTCCCGAGCGCGGAGAGGCCGGCGGCGGAGAAAGCGTCGCGAAGCGTGCGCGGCAACGGCGAATCCTCGAATGCGGCAACCACCGCTTCCGGCATGTCCGGCACCGCAAACCCGTTGCCCGGGATAGATCCGAGGTCAGGCAGCAGACGGTCAAAAACCGGGACCACCGGCTGCAGCGACGCGGTGAGCCGCGGCGGGAATACGCCCAGGTAGGAGCGCTCAAACGCGAGCCGCGACGGGCCCGGCAACCCCGCGTACACGGTCATCGCGCCGTGTGCCATGAGCTGCTCCGCGCCCGCGACCTGCGCGAGTCCCGCCGCATGTCCCTGCATCGCGACGGACCTGGCGACGTATTCTTGGCCGACGCGAGCGACGTCGCCAAGCTTATCGACGGCACGCGCCACAAACTCAGTATCCGCCGAACCAGCGAGCATCGCGGCGACCCCAGGCAGCTGCGCAATCACCGACTGGATCAGCGCCGCGTTCTGGCCCCAAAACGCGGCCGCCGCGGTGGCTTGCGCGACCTGCGTGGTCATCAACTGTCCATGGAGCACGGGTAACGACGCCTGCGCCCCAGCCGTCGGCCGCGGATTAGAAAAGTTCTTGGCGTTGTCATAGTGCGACATCGCCTGCGTCATCAGCCCAGACACGGCCCCCGCGCCGCCGGAGCGCTCCACCACGCCGATCGAGCCGAGAATTCCCGCGACGGAGTTGTCCGCCCGCGCCGTGTTCTCGGTGCTCACGCGGAGCACGTCGGCAATCGTCTGCAGCCACTCCCCCAGCACGCGGTTCGCCTCGGGCGCCGATGTCGACGACACCCGCGAGTGTGTCCGTCCCGCGCCGTCCAAGCCGGAGACCGGCGAGAAGGCGGCCATTCCGCCGTAGAACGAACCCGCTGCGCCATTCACAATGCTTTCCTTCAACGCTTCTAGATTTCTAGATGCGCTCAGCACGTTGTCGACATCTAGATTAATACAGTTCCCCATTTAATCCCCCTAAGTTATAGTCCCCCTGATCACTATTAGATTGTGATCACAGAAGTCGAATTTAGTTCTTTTCTGTAAATATTGCTAGGCCTGCAGGCCAAGTCCTCAGTCAGATTGGGAAGAACCGAATAGTGATTCGAGCCCTTCAAGTGCAATTGAGCATGCATCGAATCTGTCCTTTCCAATGCCACTTAGAGATATTCCGATGGACAACGCTCCCCTGTCCGTATCTACCTGTGCAAAACAAGAATTCGGGTCTAAGTCAGGATTCGTTAAGAGGTAGCTTCCATCAACGGCAGACTCGACGTATTGGACCTCATAGCCTCCTGCGTTTGCTGCCGTGTCGGCATTATTGGTCGTAGAAATAATGGACCTTGTCACTCCATGGTCCGGAGAGTGCGAGGCGCACCCCTTTGCAACGCCACCCGAAGCTCGTTCAATTGCTGGTTCGTTTTCAACCCCCGTAATCCCCGCCGCAGCAAATTCCTCTTCGGAGATCTCGGTGCAAGGATCGAAGAGGTCGTCGCCAAGCGTTTGCGGATCAAAGTCCCCGAGTTCGAGAGTCCCGCTTTCGAAATGGAATGCCGGAACCTCGGTAGTCCCCGGACTTGAAGCTGCTTCAGCCTCGGCGTGCTGCTCGAGCACCGCGTTCTGGTCGCCGCACCCCGCGAGAAGCGTCGCCACCAGAACCGCGCCAAGCACGATCGTCTTATACTTCCCCATCAATCCCCCATCTTGATCTGCTTTCAGGCCTCTCCATTATGGCCGACTTCTGTGACGTGCGCTACGCAAAACGGTTGCGATCGGCGTTGCGCTCTGCGGCCGCAGAGTGACATGTTCCATAAAACGGACCTACGCAAGGCCCAACTGGCAACAACCACCGCACCAGTTACAAAGACGTGGGGTTGCCCGCGGTCAAGTCCCGTGGAGTGGTGTAGCCGTCTAACTTTCGGCTCGGTTTGAAGTTCAGGGTTGGGTTAGGCGGCTAGCTGGTGTTGGTCACCATGGTTGTCTCCTGTGCGGTGCATGCGGTGTTTGGTGTGTTCGAGTGCGGATAGGGACATGGAGCGTTTTTGCTGGGTCGTCCGTACAAGCGGACAAAAGCGAGCAACAACAGCAGAATCAAGATCACACTTCGACCGCGCACAATCACCTAACCGTTAGTGCTTCCGTTCTTCACCGGCGAGCGTTCCACGGGCTGGGCCGCCACCGCGCAGGCGCAGCTCTTGGGCGTCACTGCGGCAACCACACCAGCCGACCTGTGGCGGGGTGTGTTTGAAGGCATCGCAATGTCGTATCTGCGCGCCTACGAGCAGCTCAAGGAGGCAGGCGCGCTCCCCGAGCGCGTCGTGGCCTCCGGTCGTGTCACGGCCGACCACCCGACATGGCTGTCGGTGCTCGCAGATACGCTCGGCTGCGAGGTCGTTCCCCTGGAGATGAAGCGCGCCACTCTACGTGGCACCGTGCTCATCGCGCTGGACGTCGTCGCCCCCGAGGTGCGGCGGGCAACCCCGCCGTTCGGGCAAGGCCACCGCAGCGTCAATGCACACCGCGAGTACTTCAGGGAGCTCCGCGACCGCTTCGAAGCGGCGTATCGCGCGCTTGTCGTGAAGTAGCTTTACAATCAGTCTGATTGTCCCAGCACTGATCTCACAAGGGAGCTCCGTTGGCACGCCACGCAACCCAGTCCTCACCGTCTCCGCTGCGCACGGCGCGCGGCGTGCTCGCAGCGTTCCTCGCGATTGCGGGCGTCGTCACCGTAGCCGGGCTCGCACTACTGTGGCCGGGCGGCAAGCACCCGGAGGTCCTGCCCGGGTTTGAGCAGACACAGACGTCGACGGCTGAAACTGTGAAGGCCACCGTCATTGAACATTCGGTGGCTCCCTGTGGTGGCGTCGCAACGCCAAACCACCCTGAGTGCGACTTCTTACGCGTCGAGCTCGAATCCGGGGGAACCACAACCATCGAGGCTGCCCAGCAGCCGGGCACCCCAGAGCTTTCGGTCGGCGACCGCGTAGTGCTCTCAGTGCAGCACAACCCTAAGACTTCGTATTCTTTCCTCGACATGGACCGCTCGGTGCCGCTCGGCCTGTGGCTCGCGCTCACGCTGCTGGTGGTGGTTGCCGTTGGGGCGTGGCGCGGCTTGCGCGCAATCTTCGGTCTGCTGTGCACCTTACTTGTCATCTTCGGCTTCCTAGTCCCCGGGCTTCTGCTCGGCTACAGCCCCGTGGGGCTTTCCCTGGTGACGGGTGCCGCGGTGCTGTTCCCTGTCATTTTTGTTGTGCACGGCAGGAATTGGAAGTCCGCGTCGGCCCTGGCCGGCACCCTGACGGCGCTGGGGCTTGCGGCGCTCGCGGCACACCTCGCCATCGACACGACGCAGCTTCGCGGGCTTGCCGACGAAAACAACCTCCTCATTCACATGTACCTCCCCCAGGTGCAAGTGCCAGGGATCATGCTCGCCGGATTCATCATCGGCGCGCTCGGCGTGCTCAACGACGTCACCATTGCACAGGCCTCGACGGTGCAGGAGCTGTACGAAACTTCACCCGATGCGCGGCCCCGCGCCGTGTTCGCCTCCGCAATGAAGGTCGGCCACGATCACATCGCCTCGATGGTCTATACCCTGGTGCTGGCATACATGGGCGCTGCCCTCCCGCTGTCGATGCTGCTCCAGGTCGCCGATCGTCCCCTCACACAGGTGCTCACCTCCGACGTGGTGGCCACCGAGATCATGCGCTCGAGTATCGGCGCGATCGCATTAGTCCTGGCGGTGCCGATCACCACGGCGATTGCCGCATGGACGATCCGCGCTCCCCAACCCACACCGTAATGTTGCTAGAGTCACGGTTGTGACTACTTTCAATCGACGCCGCCTCCTTCAAACCACCGCACTCGCAGTCGCGGGCGCAACCCTTGGCTCCACCGTGCAAGCCCACGCACAGTCCCGCATCCTCGGCACCGTGATCGACTACTCAGCGGGCGTCCCGTCCGGCGCAGCCGTCAAGGCCGCCGGGCACATGGGCGCGGTCCGGTACGTCTCCCAGCCCCGCCCCGGCGCGGAATGGATGAAGGGTAAGCCGGTCACCATCGGCGAGACCCAGGACTTCGCCGCCAACGGGCTGGCTACCGCGTCGGTCTACCAGTTCGGGCGGGCGGAGACTGCGGATTGGAAGGAGGGGGCGGCTGGCGTCGCTAAGCATGCCCCGCAGGCGATCCGCCTCCACCAGGCTGCGGGCGGACCGAACGGCCGGCCGGTCTACATCGCGATTGATGACAACCCCACTCGCGACCAGTACGTCAACCAGATCCGCCCCTACCTGCAGGCATTCCAGCTCGCACTGAAGGCGGCCGGGCTGCTCACCGGTGTGTACGGCAACTACAACGTGATCCAGTGGTGCGTCGAAGACCGCATCGGCTCGTTCTTCTGGCAGCACGACTGGGGCTCCAACGGTCGACTGCACCCCAGCGCCAGCATCCACCAGAAGGCTGGGTTCGTCGGCACGGTGGGCGGCGTGCAAGTGGACATCAACAACGTGTACGCCTCCGACTGGGGCCAGTGGACCCCGGGGCGCGCAAACCCGCTGCCCATCCCGGACATCAACGCCCTGGTCCAGGGGTCGAGCCAGCTCTCGTCGCAGGTGGATTGGCGGCGTTTCCTGCCGTAGGCGGGGGCGTCGATAGGCGAAACCGCGCTAGGGTGAGTCCCAGGTACACCAGCACTCGGGAGAATCATGACAGCGTTGCGCGAAGGACAGATTCAGCGTTCTTACATCGTGGCTGACCGCGGGGAGCGGCCCATCATCCGCGGGTGGTTCCACCTCATTGCGGCGGCGCTGTCCGCGCTGTCGTCGGCGGTGCTCATCACGTTTGCGTGGATGACGCTGCACTGGTACGAAGCGCTCGGCGTCACCCTCTACGGCGCGGGCGTCGTGCTCCTCTTCGGCGTCTCCTCCGCGTACCACCTGGTGCCCTGGCGGACCACGGAGGCCGTGCAGTGGTGGCGGCGGGCGGATCACGCGACGATCTCCATCTTCATCGCCGCGACGTACACGCCGCTGTGCCTCATCGTCTTCGCGCCGAAGACCGCAGCAATCATGCTCACCGTGGCGTGGCTTGGCGGCGTGGGTGGGGCAATCCTCAACCTGGTCTGGATCAACCACCCGCGTTGGCTGGACGTGGTGGTCTACGTTGGGCTCGGCTGGATCATCGTCCCGCTGATCCCCACGCTGTGGCACTCCGCGGGCCCGGCCGTCGTGTGGCTACTGTTCGCCGGCGGGATCGTCTACACCCTCGGCGCGCTCATCTACGGCTTCAAATGGCCCGGCCGCACCGCCCGCTACTACGGCTACCACGAGCACTTCCACACGGCGACGATCGCCGCTGCCGTCTGCCACCTGGTAGCGATCTGGATGGTCGTGGTGCAAGCCGGCTGAGCGCATTTGCAGGCCAAGGGTTGGTAGCCTCTCCCCCATGACCCCAATCGTTCTCGTGAGCCTGCAGCTCATCGGCATCGTCGTCATCGTCCTGGCCGCGTGGTTCCTCGGCAAGAAGCTCCTCGGCTACCCGTGGTCCGCGCTCGGATGGGGCGTCCTCGCGTTCCCCCTCTCGCAGGTATTCCGCTTCCTGCTCATATACCCGGTCAACATGCTGTGGGGAGCTATTTTCGACGCCCACACAGCCCTCATCGCCACAACGCTGACCCTCATCGCCACCTCCGGCCTGTTCGAGGAGACGACCCGCTGGGTGGTCATGCGCTTCTGGGCCAAGCGCACTCGCGCCTGGCGCGACGGCGTCGGCTTCGGCCTCGGCCACGGCGGGATCGAGGCACTCCTCACCATCGGGTCTGCGAGCATCAACAATATTGTCCTGCTCCTCGCCGCGGACCAGATCCTGGAGGCCGTCGAATCGCAGCAGAACCCTGAGGCCACCGAAGCGGTCAACCAACAGATCGACGCGGTTCACAGCATCACCGCCGCGCTGGCAAGCATGAGTCTCTACGAGCGCATCCTGGCCATCACCCTCCACGTCGCCATGTCGGTCCTCGTGCTGCGTGCGGTTCGCGAGCACCGCTGGGTCCTGTGGCTCGCCGCCGTAGCCATCCACATCGCGTTCAACTCGATCGCGGTCGGCATGATGCAACTCGGACCGGCGGCGATGTACTCCGCTCTGACCGTCAGTACGCTCGCCCTCCTGTGGGCACTGCTCAAGGGGCCGCTGTCGCGCAAGGCCGTCGAGACGAAGCCAGCGGAACCCCCGCTGACCGCTTAAGCTCTCTCGTGTGAATCGACGTACCGCGCTGCTGACTATCGCCTCCGGCCTGGCGCTCGCCGCCTGCGAGGCGGAGCGAAGCACGCGCCCCGTCCAGCGGACCTCGCGCTCTTCACAGCCGAGCCAGACGCAGACGAGTCAGCCACGGCCGAGCACGCCCGCCGCGCTGCGCTTCCCCTCCCCCGCCGCCTACGCGGACGCGCAGCCGACGCAGTTTGGCATGCACTTGCCGGGGATCACGGATTTTCTCCCCACCCAGCCCCCGCTGCGCACCCTCGCGCTCACCTTCGACGCGTGCGGTGGCGAGGTGGACCACGCGCTGGTGGATACTCTGCGCGAGCTCCGCGTCCCCGCCACCCTGTTCCTCGCCGGCCCGTGGATCCAGGCGCACCCGGACCTCACCCGCGAGTTGGCCAACGACCCCCTCTTCCAGCTGGAAAACCACGGGGCCCGCCACCTCCCGCTGAGCGTAAACGGCCAGCACGTCTACGGCATCCCGGGCACCGCAAGCCCCGCCGAGGCGATTCAGGAGGTCGCCGAGAACGCGGAGACGCTGCGCGCCTTCGGGGTCAACTCCACCTGGTTCCGGGCCGCCACCGCCCACTACGACGACATCGCGGTGCGCATCCTCGCCGACAGTGGCGCGCGTATCGCCGGGTTTGCCACCAACGGTGATTTCGGCGCCACCGCCTCCCCCGCCCAGGTCACGCAGCAGATCCGCCACGCTCCCGACGGCGCGATCGTCCTCATGCACATGAACCACCCGCAGTCGGGCACCGCCGCCGGCGTGCGCCAGGCCATCGAGGAGCTCCACGGCCAGGTCCGCTTCGTCCAGCTCGGCGAGGGCACCCCCGCTTAACGACGCCAACGCCGACCCAACTTCAACGTCAGGCCGGCGTCGCACGCGGATGGAGTGTTTTGTGTGGCTAGTGGTCGACCGGAGCCTCCACGCCCACACCGGTCAGGGAGCGGACCTCCATCTCGGCCTGCTTCTCCTCAAAGTTGTCCGGCTTGCCCATGAAGGTGCCAATGATGCCGGCAAGGAAGCCGAGCGGGATGGACACGATGCCCGGGCTGGACAGCGGGAAGATGGCCCAGTCGGCGTTGGGGAACATCGCGGTCTCCGCGCCGGAGACTGCCGGGGACAGGAAGATCAGCACCAGGGCGGAGATGAGGCCGGTGTAGATGGACACGACCGCGCCGGTGGTGTTGAACCGCTTCCAGTACAGGGAGAACAGGATGGTCGGCAGGTTTGCGGACGCCGCGATGGCGAACGCCAGGGAGACCAGGAACGCCACGTTCTGGGACATCGCCAGGATGCCCAGGATGATCGAGACGATGCCCAGGATCACCACGGTGATGCGGGAGACGCGGACCTGCTCGTCCTCGGTGGCCTCGCCGTCACGGATCACCGAGGCGTACACATCGTGCGCGATGGACGCGGAGGCGGTGATGGCCAGGCCGGAGACCACGGCGAGCACCGTTGCGAAGGCGACCGCGGAGATCAGCGCCATGAAGAAGGAGCCACCCAGCTCGAACGCCAGCAGCGGGGCCGCGGAGTTCGCACCGCCGGGAGCGGCGAGGATGCGGTCCGGGCCGACCAGGGCTGCGGCTGCGTAGCCCAGCACCAGGGTGAACAGATAGAACACACCGATGAGCACGATGGCCCAGGTCACGGACTTGCGCGCTTCCTTCGCGGTGGGCACGGTGTAGAAGCGCATCAGCACGTGCGGTAGGCCCGCGGTGCCGAGCACCAGGGTGAGGCCGAGCGAGATGAAGTCAATCTGCTTGGTCAGGGTCGCGCCGTACTTCAGGCCCGGCTTCATAATCTCTTCGGCTTCGTAGCCCTTCGACGCCAGGTAGTCGGAGGCGGCGTGGGCGCTGATCGCATCGTCGAAGAGCGTGTTCATGCCGCCGCGGATCTTGACAAACACCAACACCGTCATCACGGCAACACCGGCAACGAGCAGCACGGCCTTAATCATCTGCACGTAGGTGGTGCCCTTCATACCGCCAACAAGGACGTAGACGATCATGATCACGCCGACGATGCCCACGCAAATCGCCTGGGCGGAGTAGCTGTGCAGGTTCAGGAGGACCGAAACCAGCGAGCCCGCGCCCGCCATCTGGGCGATGAGGTAGAACAGCGACACGAACAGGGTGCCAAACGCCGCGGCGACGCGCACCGGCTTCTGGCGCAGGCGGAAGGACAGGACGTCCGCCATGGTGAAGCGGCCGACGTTGCGCAGCGGCTCTGCCACCAACAGCAGGGCGACGAGCCACGCGACGAAGAAGCCGATGGAGTACAAGAAGCCGTCGTAGCCGCTCAGCGCGATGGATCCCACAATGCCCAGGAAGGATGCGGCGGATAGGTAGTCGCCCGCAATAGCCAGGCCGTTCTGGGTACCGCTGAAGGAGGAACCACCGGTGTAGAAGTCGGCGGACTCGCTGGTCGTCTTACCAGCGCGGGTCACCACGTAGAGGGTGACGATGATGAAGATGGCAAAGACCGCAATGTTCAGCAGCGGGTTGCCGGCGCCGTCCGCCTCTGGCGCCGCGAGGATGTATTCCTGCATGTGTTAGCCCTCCATGACTTCTCGGATGTGAGCCGCGCGCGGCTCCAGGTTTTTGTTCGCCCACTTCACGTACACCCAGGTGATGAGGAACGTGGTGAAGAACTGCGCCAGGCCGAGCCACAGCCCGACGTTGAGCCCGAGGAAGGGCGTGGCCATTGCCTCCGGCATCAGCGTCGCCACGACCACGAAGACGAGGAACCAGAGGAAGAACGCCACCGATACGGGGAACGTAAATCCACGGAACGTCTTGCGGAGGTCTTGGAATTCGGGACTGCGCTGCATAGCCACAAATTCGTCGGGGGTGGGTTCCCGACGTTGTGGGATGGAAGTCGATCCAGTCACGGCTTCTATCCTTTCTTGTCTTGTACAAGTTCACGAGTGCTCTGTTTGCAATGTCTGCAGAGGCGGACCAGCACGGCTTGCAGCATCATGATGTGCCACCTTCAACTCGACACACTGGATGTTACCTACCCCACACGCGGGCCATGTGTGATTACCAGATAACGTTTTCGTGCTAACGTGACCCCGACGCTCAAAACATGCTTTTAGCAGGAAAAACCAATGATCATACGACTACCCCCGTACAGCGCCCCTCCCCCGCCAAAACGCGCAGCAAAAAGGGCCTACCCGCCATCGGGTAGACCCTCCGTGTGCGCTGAGTGGACCGCTACTCCACGTCTCCGGGGAACGTCAGCGGATCGCCGGACATGCGCTCACCCTGCACGCCGTCGAGGGCGGCCACGTCGGCGTCGTCAAGCTTGACGCTCAGCGCGCCCAGGTTTTCCTCCAAGCGTGCGGGGTTCGCCGTCTTCGGCACGACGGACACGCCCATCTGCAGCAGGTACGCCAGCACGACCTGGGCGGGCGTCACGCCATGCTTGTCCGCAACACCGGCGATGGCGGGATCGTCGAAGTTCTTCCCGCGCGCCAGCGGAGCCCACGCCTCGGTGACGATGCCGTGCTCGGCGTGGTACTCGCGCAGCTCCGGCTGGGTGAACCCGGCGTGCAGCTCGACCTGGTTGAGCACCGGCGTAACACCGGTGGCCTTGGTGATCTCGTCCAGGACCTCCGGGTAGAAGTTGGCCACACCAACGGACTGCAGCTGGCCCATCCCCTGGAGGTGCACCAGCTCCTCAAAGGCCGACACGTAGAGCCCCTTCTGCGGCCACGGCCAGTGGACCAGGTAGAGGTCGATGAACTCGAGGTCCAGACGCTTGAGCGACTCCTGGTATGCGGCCGCGACGCGGTCCTGGTCGTCGTTCCACAGCTTGGTGGTCACGAACAGGTCCTCGCGGGTGACATCACCGGCCGAGATGGCGTCGTTGAGCGCCTTGCCCACGGCCTCCTCGTTGCCGTAGAAAGAGGCGGTGTCGATGTGACGGTAGCCGAGCTCGATGGCGCGGCGGATGACCTTGTTCACGTCCTCGTCGGAAAGCTTGTAGGTGCCCAGGCCGAGGAGCGGGAAATCGTAGCCGTCGTTGAGCGTGGTGACTGGGATGCGCATGCGTGGTCCTCTCTTAGCGGACGTCGATCAAGTCGATGACAAAGACGAGGGTACGCCCAGCGAGCGGGCTGGGGGCACCCGCAGGACCGTAGCCTTTCTCCGGCGGGACGATCAGCTCGCGGCGGCCGCCGACCTTCATGCCGGGGATGCCCTCCTGCCAGCCTTCAATCAGGCCGCTGAGCCAGAACTCTGCCACGCTACCGCGGTCCCACGAGGAGTCGAACTCCTCGCCAGACTCGTAGAACACGCCGAGGTAGTGCACCTTGACGTAGCCGCCTGGCACCGCTTCAGCGCCGTCACCGACAACGAGGTCATTGATGACCAGGTCTTTCGGCGCCGGCTCGTTCGGAACAGTGATGGTCGGCTTTTCCATGTATGTGAATTCTCCTTGAAGAAACAATCGTGAAAATGCGAAACCGCCGAGAACGGTTTTCCCCGAAGTATAAGGGAAATCTCATTCTCGACGGTTATCCGCGCCTGCTACCTGCGGTTTTCCTATCGCTGGTCGCGCGGGATGAAGTCGCGCTGCTGGTAGCCGGTGTAGATCTGGCGCGGGCGGTTGATCTTGGTGTTCATCTCCAGCTGCTCGCGGTACTGCGCGATCCAGCCCGGGAGGCGGCCGATGGCGAAGAGGACCGTAAAGAAGTCGGTGGGGAAGCCCATCGCACGGTAGATCAGGCCGGTGTAGAAGTCCACGTTCGGGTAGAGCTTGCGGGAGACGAAGTAATCGTCCTTCAGGGCGATCTCCTCGAGCTTCATCGCCAGGTCAAGCAGCTCGTCGCCGCCCAGGTGCTCGAGCACCTCGTGCGCGGTCTCCTTGACGATCGCGGCGCGCGGGTCGTAGTTCTTGTACACGCGGTGGCCGAAGCCCATCAGGCGGACGCCCTTTTCCTTGTTCTTCACGCGGTTCATGAAGTCGGTGGCGTCGCCGTCGTGGTTCGTCTTGATGTCCTCGAGCATCTCCAGCACCGCCTGGTTTGCGCCGCCGTGCAGCGGGCCAGCCAGCGCGTTGATGCCGCCGGCGATGGAGACGAACATGTTCGCCTGCGCGGAGCCGATCATGCGGACGGTGGAGGTGGAGCAGTTCTGCTCGTGGTCAGCGTGCAGGATCAGCAACTTGTCCAGCGCCTTGACCAGGACCGGGTCGACCTCGTACGGCTCGGTCGGGTAACCAAACATCATGCGCAGGAAGTTCTCGCGCGCGTTGAGCGAGTTATCCGGGTACATGTACGGCTTGCCCTGCGATGCGCGGTAAGCGTACGCAGCCAGCATCGGCACCTTTGCCATCAGGCGCACGGTGGCCTTGTCCAGCTGCTCCTCGTCCAACGGGTCGAGCTGGTCCTGGTAGTACGCGGAGAGGATGTTCACCGAGGAAGCCAGCACGGCCATCGGGTGCGCGTTGCGCGGGAAGACGTTGAACGCCGCCTTAAAGTCCTCATCCAGCAGCGTGTGGTGGCGAATCTCGGTGTTGAACTTCTCCAGCTCATCCGTGGTCGGCAGCTCGCCGCGGATCAGCAGGTAGGAGACCTCGTTGAAGCTGGCGTTGTTGGCCAGGTCCGCAATGTCGTAACCGCGGTAGCGCAGAATGCCAGCGTCACCGTCAATGTAGGTGATCTTGGACTCGGTGGAACCTGTGGAAACGTAGCCCGGGTCGAAGGTCACCAGGCCGGTCTCGCCCAGCATCTTGCCAAGGACAACGCCGTCGTTGCCCTCGGAAGCCTTCATGATGTCCATCTCGTACTCGCCACCCGGGTAGTGGAGTACCGCCTTCTCGTTGTTCTCAGTAGCCACAGTGTGCCTTTCCACGATTGATCGCGTTGTTCGGCGCAAGCCGAAGAATTACCTCCGCCATCCTAGCAAAGTTTGTGATCCGTATGACAAGTAGCCGTGAGCAGCCCGTCCGCCACACAGCCCACAACAGCAATCGCCAGAATCTGTGAAACTAAACTGTTCCACCCCCGTTTTGTCATGCATTATATTATGCATTGCACTGCAAGTTTCCCGGCTCCAAACGAGGAAAGACGCCACATGAGCACCTACCCCACCCTCCCCTCCAACCTGATCCCCACCGACGGCCGCTTCGGGTGCGGTCCGTCCAAGGTCCGCCCGGCGCAGCTCGAAGCGATCGCCCGCGGCGCGGACGTGATCGGTACCTCCCACCGCCAGCCGGCGGTGAAGAACCTGGTGGGCGAGGTCCGCGAGGGGCTCGCCGCGCTCTTCGACCTGCCGGACGGCTACGAGGTCGTCCTCTCGCTCGGCGGCGCCACCGCCTTCTGGGATGCCGCAACCTTCGGCGTGATCAAGCAGCGGTCCGCACACCTAACCTTCGGCGAGTTCTCCTCCAAGTTTGCCAAGGCCGCTGCGAAGGCGCCCTGGCTCGACGAGCCGCGGCTCGTTCAGGCCGACCCCGGATCCGCCCCGAGCCCCGCCGAGTTCAACGGCCTCGACAGCGAGGACGCCGACGTCGTCGCCTGGGCCCACAACGAGACGTCGACAGGCGCCATGGTGCCCGTCACCCGCCCCGACACCGAAGCGCTCGTGCTTATCGACGCCACCTCGGGCGCCGGGGGACTCCCCGTTTCCATGCAGGACGCGGACATCTATTACTTCTCCCCGCAGAAGTGCTTCGCCTCCGACGGCGGCCTGTGGCTGGCGGCGATGAGCCCCGCCGCCCTCGACCGCATCGCCGAGGTCAAAGCGTCCGACCGCTTCATTCCCGCGTTCCTGGACCTGCAAACCGCGGTGGACAACTCACGCAAGAACCAGACCTACAACACCCCCGCCGTCGCCACGCTGCTCATGCTGGCGGAGCAGTTGTCGTGGATGAACGCGAACGGCGGCCTGGACGGCATGGTCGAGCGCACCTCCGCAAATGCGCAAGCGCTCTACGGCTGGGCCGACGCACACGAGCTAGCCGCCCCCTTTGTCCAGGACCCCGCGCAGCGCTCCCTCGTCGTGGGCACGATCGACTTTGATGCGCGCGTCGACGCCGCCGAGCTGGCCAAGGCGCTCCGCGCCAACGGCATCCTGGACACCGAGCCCTACCGCAAGCTGGGCCGGAACCAGCTGCGCATCGGTATGTTCCCGGCGATTGAGTCGCAGGACGTGCGCACGCTCACGCAGGCGATCGATTGGTTGCTCGGCCAGGGCGTCGGCCAAAAGTAACGACAACCCGAGGGCCAGCACAAACGCCCCGTGTCTACCGCAGCGCCCCGGCGGGGTGCGCTAGGCTGGGGTGAACTGACCGGGCGAAGGGAGATCCATGCGCGAGCTGCACCTGATGGCAGATGAATCGACGGCGAAGTTTTTTGTGCTTCGTGACGCAGACGGCGTGAGCTTCCAGATCGCCCGCTCCGAGTTTGACAGCGTCTACAGTGCCGACAGTGCCCCCGATGTCGCCGACACGCCCGCGTCCGGCAGCACCATCCACCCGCTCCACCCGGCGCCGACCGAGGCCGAGGACGCGCCCGCAGAAGCACCGGAGCCGCAGGAGGCGCCAGAGCCCTCTGAACCCTCAGAGCCCTCAGTACCCGACGACACCCCGGAGTACAGCGCCTTGAGCCAGATGGCCAAGCAGCGCCCCCTGCCGGAGCCGGACCCGCTCCTGTCCACTCCCCTTTCCCTCCCGCCGAAGGAAATCCAGGCGCGCATCCGCGCCGGCGCGACGGCCGCCGAGCTGGCGCAGGAGATGGGCGTGGCGGAAAGCCGCGTCGACCCCTACGCCCACCCCGTCATGCTGGAGCGCGCGCAGATCGCGGAGGCCGCCAAGCAATCGCACCCGGTTCGCGACGACGGCCCCGCGAAGCTCTCCCTGTTTGAGATCCTTGCCACCGCGTTCGCCGCCCGCGGCCACTCGCTGAGCGAGGCGGAGTGGGACGCCACCCGCCAGCCGGGCGACGCGTGGGTCGTGCACCTGCGCTGGCGCGCCGGCCTGACAGAGAACGAGGCGCAGTGGACGCTGCAACGCTCGATGGGCGCGACCGCGTCGACAGAGGCGCGCAACGGCGTCGCGGCAGATCTCACGGACCCCAACTTTGTGCAGCCGGTGCGCTCGCTCACCGCGGTGAGCGCGGACGACGGCGAAGCACCGGAAGAGCTCAACGCGCCGGAAGCCAACGAGGCCGACGGCGAAACCGGCGCGCCGGCCGATCCCACTGCACCCACCACGCCCACCACGCCAACAGAGTCCGCAGTGACCGAGGGCGATTTCCTGCAGCACCCGGAGAGCCAGGCCCCGCAGAAGCGGCGCCGCAAAGCAGTGACCCCGCACTGGGAAGACGTCCTACTCGGGGTCCGTACAAATACCAAGCGCCCAAAGAAGTAGCGGGCGAACACGCCGAGCAAAGGCCGCGCAGCGGACGCCACATTCCTTAAACTAAGTGACATGTCATACCCTGCCATTGTGACCGTGTGGTTTGTCAGCACTGACGACCCCGCTGCCGTGCTGCGCTCCGAGCCGAAGGCCGATCGCGGCTTCGGCCGCAAACTGCTCAGCCAGATCAACCCCGCCTGGCCGATCACCCCGATCGGCGAGTTCCCCCTCAACCGCTCCTCCACCCCGGGGCCGGACGAGTTCTACATCGCGGGCTACCCGGGCGTCGCCGTCGTGCAGACCTTCGTGGAGTCGATGGACACCGTGACCGACGCCTCCGAGGTCACCGCCCACCTCCGCGAGGCGCTGCCGGCGACAGACACCTACGTGTTCGCGCAGGGCACGGACTCGGACTACGCCGGATTTGCCCACTACACGAGCACGCAGGTACGCCGCGCGCTGGCCGCGACCCGCGAGGTAGTGCTCGAGGACGTCGGCCTGCCCGACCCGTTCGAGGCCCCCTACTGGGCGGGCGAGAAAGCGGAGCAGCTGGGAGGGATCACGCTCCCCTTCGAGCCGTCGGGCCTCACCGATGCGGCGCAGGAGGCCTGGCTGGGTGTCCCCGTCAGCCCGGAGGGGCCGGACGTGCACGTGGTGGGCTACGCCATCGACGGCCGCCCGGAGCCGAAGATCGGCCCGGCGAAGCCGCGGACCAAGTCGGTCAATGAGGTCGCCGCCCGCTTCGCAGATACGGAGAAGGACTACGACGACTACGAGGTCGAAGCCCCGGAGGAGGACGGGCACGAGTTTGCGCAGCTTGCCGACGCCTCCCTCGCCGCCACCAAGCGCATCGGCCGCGGCCTCTCGCGCCGCCTCAAGCGACTGGCGGCGCAGATCCAGGACCGCATCCGGCACTCGGACCGCTAAGACCGGGAGCGCTGCGCCTCGTAGAACGCAATCGCGGCTGACGTCGCCACGTTCAGCGAGTCGGTTCCCGGCGCCATGGGGATCTTTGCGCGCACGTCGGTCGCGGCCATGGCGTGGCGCGTCAGGCCCGGGCCCTCCCCACCGACGAAGAATGCGATCTTGTCGTGATCTTCCACGGCCTCGCGCAGCAGCACTGCGTCGTCGGCCGGGGTGAGCGAAACAAGCCACCATCCGTCGTCCTTGAGCTCCTGCAGGGAGCGCTGCCAGGTCGTGGTCGTGCCCTCGAGGTGCGCAAACGGGGTGCGCAGGACGTGGCCCATGGAGACGCGCACGCTGCGGCGATACAGCGGGTCGGCGGTCGCCGCGCCGAACAGGACGCCGTCCACGCCCATGCCCGCCGCGTTGCGGAAGATGGACCCAATGTTTTCGTGGTCGCCCACGCCCTCCAGGATGACAAGCGTGCGCGCGCCGTCGAGGACCTCGGCGACGCTGCGCTCGGGCGCCTTGTCCGCGGAGGCGAGCAGGCCGCGGTGCATGTCGTAGCCGGCGACCTCGCCCATGATCTTCCGGGTGATCTCGTAGACCGGGATCTCGCGGCGCTCGAGCTCCTCGCCGTAGTCCTGAAGGAAGGATTCGAGCCGGCCGCCGAAGCCGTAGATGGCGCGGACCGGGAAGCGGGACTCCACGAGACGGCCCGCGACGAGCGGGCCCTCGGCGAAGACCAGCCCTTTCTCCTTATCGGAGTGTTTGAGGTCGCGGATGTCGTCAAGGCGGGGGTCCTGGGGGTCGTCGATAAGCATGAATCTCCTAGCTCAGTGCGGCGAGCAGCGGGCCCTGCGCGAAGTAGACCACGAACAGGGCCGAGATGAGCCACATGATCCAGTGGATCTGCTTGTGCTTGCCGGTGAACACGGCCATCACGGTGAACGCGATGAAGCCGACGCCGATGCCGTTGGCAATGGAGTAGGTCAGCGGCATGACGATGATGGTGAGAAACGCCGGGAAGGCGACGTCGAAGCGGGTCCAGTCAATGCTGCCCACCTGCATCATCATCAGGGCGCCCACGACGACGAGGACCGGTGCTGCGGCCTCGATGGGCACCATCTCATACAGCGGGGTGAAGAACATGGCGGCGAGGAAGAGCACGCCGGTGACCACGTTGGCCAGGCCGGTGCGCGCGCCGTCGGCGATGCCTGCGGAGGAGTCGACGAAGACGGTGTTGGAGGACGAGGAGGCGGCGCCGCCGAGCACCGCGCCGAAGCCCTCGACAACCAGGGCGCGCTTCATGTCGGGCAGGTTGCCGTGCCCGTCGGTCACCTCGGCCTGGCGGCCGAGCGCCGTCATGGTGCCCATCGCGTCGAAGAAGTTGGCGAGGACCAGGGTGAACACCAGCAGCGAGGCGGCGACAACACCCAGGTGCACGAACGCGCCCGCCAGGTCGATGTTGCCCACGAGCGACAGGTCGGGGACGCCGCCGAGCGAGCTGGGCAGCTCCGGCACGGCGAGCGACCAGCCGTGCGGGTCATCCGCGGAGGAACCGGCGCCGGCGAAGTGCTCCACGATCAGGGAGATGATGGTGGTGATGACGATCCCGATGAACAGTCCGCCAGGCACGTTGCGTGCGACCATGAAGCCGCAGATGATCAGGCCGATGACGAAGACGAAGGTGGGCCAGGAGGCGATGGAGCCGCTAAAGCCCAGCTGGACCGGCACGGTGGTCATTGCTGCATCGGGCACGCGGCGGACAAAGCCCGCGTCCACGAGGCCGATCATGGCGATGAACATGCCAATGCCCACGCTCATGGCCACCTTCATGGAGTCCGGAATCGCGTCAAATACCGCGGTGCGGAAGCCGGAGATGGCGAGCAGGACGATGATGATGCCGTCGATGACCACCAGCCCCATGGCCTCCGGCCAGGTCAGCCCCTGCTGCCCCACGAGCGTGACGGCCACGAGCGTGTTCAGGCCGAGGCCGGTGGCGATGCCGAAGGGGTACTTGGCAATCACGCCGAAGAGAATGCTCATCACGCCCGCGGCGAGCGCGGTCACGGCGGCGACCTGCGGGATTCCCAGCACCACGCCGTCGCGGTCCGCGCTGGTGCCCAGGATCAGCGGGTTGAGCAGCACGATGTAGGCCATTGCGAAGAAGGTAACTACGCCGGCGCGGATCTCCGTGCCGACGGTGGAGCCGCGTTCGTTGATGTGAAAGAATCGGTCAAGCCCGCCCTGCGGCGAGGCGTTTGAGGTGACGGTACTCACGTCGGATGTTCTCCCCTATCCCTTTCAGGATGATTGAATTATGAATGGCACGGCCTGGATACATACAGCCGTTTCCGTGACATAGACTGTCACTTTTCTTGGCATTTTTACAAATACGACCATTGCAACCACTGCCCCACCCACGGAAAGGCCCGCGGTGCACTCATTCACCTTCGTCGTGCAAGAGGGGGCGGTTGTCGACGCCGCCGCGTACACCTCCGAGCTGCGCCACCTCGGCGTGTCCACCGCCGAGATACATCGGCTCCGCCTCCGCCTAAGCCTGGTGGGTGGTACGCGCCGCGCGGTCCTCGTGGTCGAGGGCAGCTCGGCCTCCCTCGAGCTTCGCCCGCTGGCCCCTATGCCGCTGGAGATCGCGGTCGCCGCCCAGCCGGTGCGCGACGAGCGCACCACCCCCGCCTTTGTCGGCCCGGACCTGGGGTGGCAGCGGCTCGAACTCGCTCAGGCGGGGGCCGATGAGGGCCTGCTTGTCGACGCCACGGGCCGGGTCGTCTCCGCCATCATGAACCCCCTCCTCCTGCTCAGGCACGGGGCCGCGTACGTATCGAGCCACGAGCACACCTCCGCCTCGATCGCGCTCGACGGCGTGGTGGACATTCTCGCTGGACAGGGCGTCGAGGTACGCCACCTCGACGGCGGCTTCGTCCGCTCGGACCTGCTCACCAGCGAGGTGTGGGTGGTCGACCCGCTGTGCGGCGCGCGCCTGGTCACGTCGTGGCTGGAGTACGGGACGCGGCGCCCGGCACGCCGCTGGGTGGAGCGCCGCGAAGTGCCGACGCACCGTGAGGTCAACGAGCTGCGCCGCGGGCGGGCGACACCGCTTTAGGCAAGCCGCGCTAGAGCCCGACGGAGTCCACCGTCGTATCGGCGTGGGCGCCGCACCCGTAGGACGCGGCGACGACGTGACCGTCAGCCGAGTACTCGTTGGTGCACACGCCGAAGCTGTCGCCGACCGGCTCGCCCATCGGGACGTAGAACGCGCAGCTGCGGCAGTGCAGCGCTGCCTTCTCTGCAAACTCGCTGTTGGGGCCGTAGTCGCCGGTGCGCCAGCGCTTCTCCGCGTCGCTGAGCCCCTTTTCGGTGAGGTAGTGCTTCGTTTCCCGCCCCGGGAACGTGACGGCGTGGCGGGAGAAGGAGTCTTCGGTGAGGCGATCGTCGTCAGGCGCGATCTCGATGATGTCGCCCGGGCCGAGGTCGCCGGGGCGCAGCCGCTCGGAGTACGGCACCCAGTCGGGCGCTTCGAGCGCGCCGGCAGCGGGCATGAGCGCGAGCTCGTTGATGGTCACCCAGTCGGAGCCCGTGGCGCAGGCGACGACGACGTTCCATTCCCAGCCGGGGTACCCGGGGACCTGCGCGGCAAACCGATGCGTCGCGACGTTGTGGCTCAACCCGCCCACGCCGATGTGCTCACCGATTTCCTCGGGCTGCGCGATCTCTTCGAGCGCTTCGCGCGCGGTGTCGATCGCGTTGGCGCTGAGCAGTGGCGTGGCCGCGTCGGGCCGCTTGCGGGAGCGTTTGTTGGAATGTGACACGCTCACCATTATGCGCGACACCGGGCGCACGAGTACAGCGGGTGTGCAGGTGGTGCAAGATAGGGGCATGATCTTCACTCGCCGCGCAGCCGCAGTAGCCGCTGCCTCCCTTGCCGTCTGCGCATCGCTGACCGCGTGCGACGACGACACCGTGCCCGACGCCCTGCCCGACACCGTGCCCGACACAGTGCCAAATGCTGCCCCCGAGCGCCTGCGCGCGGTCGTGCAGGAGCGCTACGATTTCGACCCCACCAGCTTTACCCAGGGCCTGGAGGTGGACCAGGACGGCTCGCTGCTGGTGGGCACCGGGCAGGAGGGTGAGTCCCGCATCTACCGGCGCTCGCTCGACGGCGCCGAGTCGCAGTCGGTGGACCTGGACCCGGAGCTGTTCGGCGAGGGCATCACCCGCGTGGGCGATGCGCTCTGGCAGCTCACCTGGCAGGACAACACCGCCATCCGCCGCGACGCCTCCACGCTGGAAGAGACGGGTCGCGTCTCCTACGAGGGCGAGGGCTGGGGCCTGTGCAATCGGGGCGAGGAGCTCATCTTCTCCGACGGCTCTGCGGAGCTGCGCCGCATGGATCCGGATTCGCTTGAGGAGCGCGAGCGGTTCCGCGTCACCTCCGACGGCGCCCCCGTCACCGGGCTCAATGAGCTCGAGTGCGTGGGCGACGACATCTACGCCAACGTGTTTACCACCACGGATATTGTGCGCATCGACGCCAACTCGGGCGAGGTCACAGCGCTTATCGACGCCTCCGCGCTCCCCAACCACGCCTCCCCCGACCCGAACAACGTACTCAACGGCATCGCACACCTGCCGGGCACGGACGAATTCCTGCTGGCCGGCAAGCGCTGGCCGGACCTGTACCGGGTCACTTTCGAACCGGCCGACGGCCAGTCCGGCTAGCGCACCCGGTTACACTGGCGCGCATGGCATCTACGGCAAAACAGTCCGGAGCGGCGTCGGGTGGCGGCGCGCTGAAGCAGATCGCGGTCATCGCCGTGCTCGTGATTGTGCTGGTCGGGGGCATCTACGCGTTCTTGGAGTGGCAGCGCTCCGCGCCGTCGACACCGGTGCACGACGTCCGCGTGCAGGTCGCCGCGGGGGACAATTCGCAGGAGCTGGCGCCGTACACGGTCTGCCCGCTGGATGAGCAGTGCGACGGCGGCGAGCCGCCCGCGCTTGAGCTGGGCGACGCGACCGAGCTGCGATTCAACGTGCCGGAAGAGATCTCCAGCTCCGGGTGGCGCCTGCTCACCATCTACGACGACCCCGCGGCGAACAACGAGCAAGTGTTTCAGTCGAACGAGTCCAACGAGCAGACCGTGCAGGCGGTGACGGAGTCGGGCGCGCGCCTCGTGGTTGCGGAGGTCTCGGCGCTGGAAATAGATCGTGGCGAGGACGGGGAAGAAATCCCTGTCCTCGCCACGTGGTCGGTTGGTGTGGGTGACGCGTAGGCGTCGATAAGCAATGCCCCGCTACGCGTCGAGCTCGCGGGCCACGGCGCGCAGGATCTCCGCCACCTGGCGGGATTCCTTGCGGTCCGGGTAGCGGCCGTTGGTCAGCGCCGGCTGGACCTCGGTCTCAATCATGGTCATCACGTCAGCGAGCATGCTCCCCAGCTGCTCCGGGGTGTGCTTGTGCACGGGGCGACGCTTCGGCGTCTCCAACACCTTCACTCGCAGCGCCTGCGGGCCCTTGCGCCCGGCCGCGAAATCGAACTCGATGCGCTGGCCGGGGACGAGCTCCTCGACGCCGTCGGGAAGCACGGACTTGCCAATAAAGACGTCCTCTTCACCCGGGTTGGATGCGAAGCCGAAGCCCTTGTCGGCGTCGAACCACTTCACCTTTCCGATAGGCATAATGCATCTTCCTTTACTCGTATCGTGCCCGTAAGGGCGTTCCCTTCACCTTAACGAAAGAGGTGATCGTACCCATCCACCTCCTCCCGCTTCCAAACCGCACCACTGTGGCGTAACTCACTGAATATTTCTGCAACGCCTTGACCAGCGCTTTCGGGGCCACGCTTGTCGACGCCACGCCTCACCGACACCCGTTTCGTACCCATTGCGTGACTCAATCGTTATAAACCGCTAGGCTGACCCGCAACGCTAGACAGGCAGTACCAAGAGAGGATTTTTCACCTATGGGTCGCCACTCCAAGCAGACCACTTCCCCGGCCAAGAAGGCCCTCGCAGGCACCGCAGCGGCAGCAGCCCTTGCAGGTGCCGGCGCGCTTGCTCCGCAGGCATCCGCCGCTCCCGACTCCGACTGGGACCGTCTCGCAGGCTGCGAGGCCGGCGGCAACTGGCACATCAACACCGGCAACGGCTACTACGGTGGCCTGCAGTTCAACTACGGCACCTGGCAGGCGTACGGCGGCGGCGAGTTCGCCCCGACCGCGGACCAGGCCACCCGCGAGCAGCAGATCATCGTCGCCGAGCGCACCCTGGCGCAGCAGGGCTGGGGCGCATGGCCCGCTTGCTCCGCCAGCCTCGGCCTGAACTCCGCGCCGACCAACCGCGACGCGCAGGCAGCCCAGGCAGTCCAGCCAGCTCCGGCCCCCGAGTCGGCTCCGGCGCCCGCACCGGCCGCCCCGGCTGAGCAGGCTCCGGTCCAGGAGGACACCACCCTGGCCGTCGACGAGCTGTACTCCCAGGTTGTCACCACGCTGAACAACGCCGGCCTCGGCGTCCCGGCGCAGGTCCACAACACCTACGCCGCGAACCGCCACGACTACAACGCGTTCTACAAGGCGAACCTGCCGCTGATCGACGCCGTCTTCAACGGCAACATCAACGGCATCATCGCCCAGGTGCAGGCACAGGCACTGCGCTAAACGGCTAAACGGCGGCTGTGCAGCGCACAGCAAAGCGCCTCCGCGGATCCCTGTTGGGGAACCGGGGAGGCGCTTTTTCGTGCCGCGGGCGCGCTAGCGGTTGATGCGCGTGGTCGGGTGCACGTAACCGGTTTCCTCAGCCGGCATCGGCAGCACGAGCTCGTTGCCGAAGGGGCTGGAGGCGCCGGCGATCTTCGAGGAAATCTCCGTCACGGGGTGACCATTACCTGGGGTGTGCTCAGGCCACGCCGGGTTTGCGCGACCGATCTTCTCTACATCTTTAGCCATGCCCCTTATTCTGTCACGTCCGTGGACAAAACGCACGCAAAGTCACCCACTAAGCTTGTACACCGACATGACTGACTTCGCCGACGCGCTCAACCAGCTCACCCCCGACGCCCTACGCCGCCTCATCGCCCTGCGCCCGGACGTGTTCTTCCCGCCTCCGCCCTCGCTGGCGTCGCTGGCCACGCGCCTCACGCAGCCCGCCTCCACTGCCCGTGCGCTGCGCGCGCTCAACGCCGCAGACCTCGCCACGTTGGAATCGCTTGTCGACGCCGGTGCCGAGCTCTCCCCCACCGATCCCGTCCCCTTCGGCGACACGACCCGGCTGCGCGACGCAGCGCTCGTCTACGACGGCGGCGCTGCTGGCTCCGGCGAGCTGGTGCGCGTAGCCCCCGGTGCCGTCGCTCCCCTGCCCCAGGCCTGGCGCGTCGCCGACCGCCCTCCGGCCGACCTGGACGCAAAGCTCGCGGCCCTCGATGCGCGCCAGCGCAAAGTGATCGAGTCGCTGGCCGCAGGCGGCGGCATCGGCTTGTCCAAGGCCGCCGCGCCGGACGCCGACCCCACTACTCCCGCCGCCCGCCTCGTCGCGGACGGACTCCTGGTCCGCATGGACGCGCACTCCGTCCGTCTCCCCGAACCAGTTCTCCTCGCCTTCCGCGGGCGCACCCCGCGCGTCCACCCGCTTACCGCCCCGCCGGAGCCAGAGGCAGACCAGACGACCGTGGACCGCGACGCCACCGCCGCGGGCCTGGAAGCCGTGCGACAGGCGCGCCAGCTGCTCACCCGCCTGCTGCGCACACCCGCGCCGCTGAACAAGGACGGCTCCGTGGGCGTGCGCACCCTCGCTGCGCTGACCAAGGAGCTCGGGTTCGACCCCGGCCTCACCATCACCGTCGGCGAGGCCGCCGGCCTCATCGGGCGCGGCCCGGTCGACGACTCCCGCACCGGCGCGGACGACACGAACGCGCTCGCCGCCACCAAGGACGCGTTGAGCTGGCTCGACGCGCCGATCTCGGACCAGTGGGCGATCCTCCTCGCCGGCTGGCTCGCCTCCCCGTGGCGCCTTGACCAGGGCCGCCTGCTCAGCACCGAGTCGCGCCAGCCGGACCTGCGGCGCACCCGCGAGGTCGTCGCTCGCCACGGCGGCGACATGGAGCAGCTCCTCTTCCACGCCCCGCTCGATACCGCGGGGCTGCGCCCGGAATTCGTCGCTCAGCTCGCCGAAGAGGCGCGCACATTCGGCGCCCTCGCCCCCACCCCGTCCACGCCGCTGCGGGTTCTGCTCGCGCGCGGCGACGTCGCCGCGGCCACCCGCGAGCTGGTCCCCGCGGAAATCGACGCCGTCATCGCCCAGGCGGACCTCACCATCCTCGCGCCTGGCCCCCTCCCACCGGCGATGGCGTCCATGCTCGAATCCTTCGCCCAGCTCGAGTCACCCGGCCTGGCCAGCGTCTGGCGCGTCAGCGACGCCTCCGTGCGCCGCGCCCTCGACGCCGGCCGTACCGCCGACGAGCTCAAGGCATGGCTCGAGGCCCACACCCTCGGCGAGGTCCCGCAGGGGTTGGGCTTTTTGCTTGACGACGTCGCGCGCACCCACGGTGCCGTCCGCGCAGGCTCCGCGCTGAGCTACCTGCGCAGCGAGGACCCGGCCGCACCCGCGGCCGCCGCGCAGCGCTGTGTCTAAGAGACAGAGATCGGCAGGGCGGCGTGGAGGGAAAGAGGGGAGGCCATAGTGGTGGATCCGCTGCTGATCGCCCGGCTTCGCGACGCCGGCCTGCAACCGGCCGCCGAAGACGCCGACGGCGCCACCATCGACCTCGCCCCGGAACCGGCGCTGGTGCGCGCGACACCTGCAACGTTGGCGCGCGACTACCAGATCGACGAGGGCCGCGTGGAGCAGCTCGTCGGGGCGCTGACTGCGGGAGCGAAGGTGGCGTCGACAAGCGACAAGGAGACCCCCGCAGAGGTGTTGCGCGCGGCGGCGCGCGGACGGCGCCACGTGCGCGTGACCTACTACTCCGGCGCCGGCGAGCAGCGCCAGCTCGCGGCGCTGCCGCTCTCGGTGCGGGAGGGGCGGGCCGACCTGCTCGACGAGGCGACCGACAAGGTCGTCCGCCTCCCCATCGCCCGCGTGGCCGGGGTGGAGCTGGTCTAGCCCCTTACGGGAGCAGGTTGTCCAGGTTCACGCCCGGGATCAGGCCCTGCTGCGCGGCCCAAGCACCGCCACCCAGGATTGCGAGCAGGCCGGCCAGCACGCCCAGCGCGATGGCCAGGGCGTTGTCGGAGGAGCCGCCCTCCTGCGGGTCCTGCTTGCCCTGATCACCCTGGCCCGCAACGTCGGCAGCGCGGGTCAGGGTGAACTCGTCGACGCGGTCGCCGGTGGTGTACTCGAAGGTGGAGACCTTCAGACCTTCCGGGGTGACCTCAACGTTGGTGTAGTTGGGCACCTCCTGCTGGTTCCACAGCGCGGTGTAATCGCGGATGGTCTTTTCCTTGACCGTCTGGTCGAAGGACTCCTTGGTGTCCTCGTCGCGCTCGCCCTTCTTGAAGTCGAAGAACTGGTAGTACTTCGAGCCGGAGCCGGAGTTGGTGGTGATGTACTGGACCTCGCCCGGCTTCTTCGCCAGGGTCTCGCCGATCTTCGCCTCGCGGCCAGAGTCAACCGGGGTGTAGCCGTTCATGAGGTGGGAGCGGGCGTAGATGTGGTCGTGGCCGCCGAGCACCAGGTCGACGTCCAGCTCGGAGAGCACCGGCGTCATGCGCTCGCGCCAGTACATGATGCCGCGGTCCTCCTGGTGGTACGCCTGGGAGAAGGTGGAGTGGTGGTAGGTCACGATGACCCAGTCCTTACCCTCGCCCTGCTCCTTGACGGTGCGGCGCAGGAAGTCAACGTCGTCGTCCAGATCCTCCCAGTCGTTGGAGTCCAGGGAGATGATCAGCGCGTTGTTGTGGGTGAACCAGTAGTTCTCGTCCTCCTGGTTGGGCAGGTTGTACATCGCCTCGTAGCTCGGCGCGTAGTAGTTGTCGTGGTTGCCCATGTTCACCGCGGTGCGGTAGGAGCGCAGCTCATCCGGGGAGATGAATGCCTCGTGCTCGTGCAGCGCGGAGTGGTTCGCCTGGTCGCCCGCGGAGAGGATGAAGGAGGTGTCCGGGAACTGCTTCGTAGCCTTGGTGACGTTGTCGTCCCAGCCCTTGGTCTGCGCCTTGAGGTCCTTGGTGGAGTACAGCTGCACGTCGCCGAAGAGGAGGAAGTTCCACTTCTCGGCGTCGGCCTTGTCCGTCTTGAAGGTGTAGGTGTCGGACCAACCGTCCTGCTCGCTTCCCACGCGGTAGGAGTAGGAGGTGCCCGGCTTCAGGCCGGAGATGGTCGCCTTGTGCTCGGCGATGGTGTTGAAGACCGGCTCAACCTCGGGGTTCTTCAGCTTGCCTTCGGTGAGGGAGACGACGGAGTCCTTAGAGGTAGCGGCCACGACCTCACCCTTGGCCACGTCGGTGCCCTCCGGCGCGAACTGCACAGACTGGCCGGTGATCCCCTTCTGGGTCACCCAGTTGAGCATGGCCTCGTTCTCGTTGCCGCCCACCTGCAGGATTACGCCCTTCGGAGACTTCTCCGGCAGCGTGAACGGGCTGTGGAAGTTGTCGGCGATGTACTCGTTGGTCACCTCGCGCTGCTCAGCGGAAGCGGCGGGGACGAGGATGCCGGAGACGGTAACAGCTGCGGCGGTGGCGAGTGCGAGCGAACGGGAACGCATCACGGTGAAGCTCCTTCAATGCGGGGTTTCAGATGACTGACAGTCAGCCATTGAGGTTCACGCACTCTAAATTAAGGCAGCTCCCAGACCGCGGCCACCGGAGCGGAGTGGCTCCGGTCACAGTGGCGTCGATAAGCTAACGGCTCACGCGCTCCAGCAGCTCGAGGACGTGGTGGTAATCCTCGCCCGTCGCGCTGGTCAGGCCAAGCTCACAGGTGCGGTTCGACGACGCGTGGTGCCGCGCGCCGAGCTGCTCCACCTCGCGGGCCTCGCGCTTGGTCGCCGACTCGGTCAGCTCCGGGTGCAGCATGCCGCGGTCGCCCGCGTAGCCGCAGCAGTTCCAGTCCGCGGGCACATGCACGTGCTCCGCCGCGTGCTCCGCAACTGCCACCAGCTGCTCGTTGATGCCCAGGTGCGTCGAGGAACAGGTGGGGTGCAGCGTCACCGAATCCAGCTTCTGCGGCACGGTGAGCTTGTCCACGACGTGCTGCTCCACGAACTCGATCGCGTCGAGGACGGTGATGCCCACCTTCTCCGCCATGCCCTGGAAGCCCTGGGTGCACGACGACGCGTCCACGACCACGGGGAGCCGGCCGCCGTCGGTCGCTGCCATGAGCGCTTCCTGGGCGCGTTGCTCCATCACGTCGTGTCCCTTGGCCATGCCCTTGGAGGACCACGGGGTGCCGCAGCACAGCGCGTCGATCTCCTCCGGGACGATGAGCGCCAGCCCGGCGCGCTCCACCAGGCGGGCGAACGCCTCCGAGGCGCCCACGCCGTCGCCCTGCGGGCCGAACATGGAGTTCACGCAGGCCGGGACGAAGACGCCAACCGGCTCCGCAAACTTGCTGCCAATGCGCTCGCCGAACGCCTTCGAGCGGGTCCGGCCGCCCTTGGACAGCTCGGGACGGTACTCGGGCACGGTGTCCTCGCCGACCAGCGCGCGGGCGACGTCCGTCACCTTCTGCACCAGGCCGGTCGGCATGTAGTGCGCGCCGGTCAGCGCGACGGAGGCCACCTTGTTCGCCGGCGCCCACGCCTTCGCGGCCGCGGCCCAGCCCTCGTTCTCCAGCGTCGTGGCCTGCTCGCGGCGCAGGGACTTGATGAACTTGCCGGTATCAATGCCCACCGGGCAGGCGGTGACGCACATCGAATCCACCGCGCACGTGTCAATGCCCTGGTACTGGTAGGCCTTGTCCAGCTCGCGGACGGTGTCCATGTCGCCGTCGAGGAGCGCCTGCGCGCGGGCCCGGCGCACGACGATGCGCTGGCGAGGGGTCATGGTCAGGTCGCGCGACGGGCACACCGGCTCGCAGTAGCCACACTCGACGCAGCTGTCGATGGCGTCTTCGACCGTGGCGGACAGCTTCATGTTGTGGAGGTGCTCCTCCGGGTCATCGGTGATGATGACGCCCGGGTTCATCGTGCCCTGCGGGTCGACCGCGCGCTTGAGCTGCACCATGACGTCGTAGACCTCGTCGCCGTACTGGCGGCGCACGAAAGGCGCCATCACGCGCCCGGTGCCGTGCTCGGCCTTCAGGTTGCCGTCCGCGCCGAGGATCAGGTCCACGAGTGCGTCGTTAAAGCCGTTGTAGCGAGTGAGGTTCTCCTCGCCCTCGAAACGGTCCGTGATGAGGAAGTGGATGTTGCCGTCCTTGGCGTGGCCGAAAATGACGGCGTCGTCGTAGCCGTACTGGTCAAACATCACCTGCAGGCCGGAGCACGTGTCGGCCAGGTCTCCGACCGGGACGACGACGTCCTCCAGCAGCGCGGTCGTGCCGGACGGACGGGCCTCGGCCACCTGGGCGTAGAGGCCTTTTCGGAACGCCCACGCCTTCGCCGCTGCCGCCGCGTCTGTCGAGAACACTGCCGGGTTTTGCAGATCCAGGTTGCGCAGGATCTCGGCGCCCTCCTTTTCGCGGGCGCGCAGCTCCTCTTCGTCGTCGGCGTGGTACTCGATGAGCAGCGCGGCCTGGCCGTCCACGTCAAAGCCGGTGATCTCCTGCGGGACGGACGCGAAGCTGCGGCCCACCTCGATGGAGTGCGAGTCCATGAGCTCGAGCGTGGCAGCCTTGGAGGCGAAGAGGTCGGGCAGGCTGCGCGTCGCCGCATCAATGCTCTTAAACACCGCCACCGACGTCGTCTTCACCTTCGGCACCGGCACCGTGCGCAGCACCGCCTCCGCGATAAACGCCAGCGTGCCCTCAGAGCCGATGAGCAGGTGCTCGAACACCTTCACCGGTTCCTCGAAGTCCAGGAACGCGTTGACGCTGTAGCCCATCGTGTTCTTCAGCGCGAAGTGGCGCTCGATCTTTGCCACGGATTCGGGGTTCTCGCGCACACGCTTCTGCAGGCGGACAATCGTGTCGAAGAGCTCCGGCTCCTGCGCGCGGAACTGGTTGTTCGCGTCCGCATCCGCCGTATTGATCACGGTGCCGGAGGGCAGCACGAACGTCATGGACTCCAGCGTGCGGTAGGTGTTGAACTCGGTGCCGCAGGCCATGCCCGCGGAGTTGTTCGCGATCACGCCGCCCAGGGTGGCCGCGCTTTCCGACGCCGGGTCCGGCCCCAACTTCCGGCCGTACAGGTTCAGCCGAGCGTTCACGGAGCGCACCGTCGCGCCGGGCTGCACGCGGACCCGGTTGCCGCGGTCAAGGACCTCGACGTCACGGAAGTGCTTGCGGACGTCGACAAGCAGGCCCTTGCCCCCGCCCTGGCCCGATAGCGAAGTACCGCCAGAGCGCAGCACCACCGGAGTGCCCGAGGCGCGCCCGGCGCGGAAGACGGCGGCGACGTCGAAGGCATCGCGCGCCTCCACGACGGCGTCCGGGGTGTACAGGAAGTGCGAGGCGTCGTGTGCGTACTTGATGCGGTCCACCAAGCCGGTGTGGACGGTGTCTTCGGTGCCGAGTTCACGGTGCAGGGTGTCGGTGAGGTGCGTGTCGGTTGCGGGAATCGTGGCAGTCATACGCGGAATGTTACGCCGTGTGGTGGGCAAATAGTTGGAGTTAATACATACCCAACGTCACGTTAGCCCGGCAACTGTATTGTGCATCACTACCCCACAGAGGAACAAGCGCCCGCGACGCTCTCGAGGCCCCGGCGCTCGACGTGCTCGCAACACAAGATCGCGACCCCTTTGAGCAGGCCATCCTTTTTATCACGTATGCGTTTGATAAGCCGGGGGTCTTCACCAAGTGGTTCTGGGATGCCGATGCCCAACGTCTCGCCATCAACGCGGAGACGTGGCCGGCGGTGGCAAACGCAGTCAACCCATTCCGCCCGCGCCGCCGCTAAGCTGCACGCACGCTAGCGCGTCGCGCGCTCCAGCAGTTCCAGCACGTGCTCGTAGGGCTCGCCCGTGGCCTGCGTCATACCCAGCTCGCACGTGCGGTTCGACGACGCGTGGTACCGCGAGCCCAGCTCCGCCACCGTCTTCGCTTCGGCGCGAGTCGCCGACTCGGTCAGCTCCGGGTGCAGCATCCCGCGGTCACCCGCGTACCCGCAGCACGCCCAGTTCACGGGGATCTGCACCTGGTCAGCCGCCGCCTCGGCCACGGCGCGCAGATCCTCAACGGTGCCCATGTGCGCCGACGAACACGTTGGATGCAGCGTCACCGACGGCAGCTTCTCGCTCACCTCGAGCTCGCCTAGCGCCTCGCGCGCGATGTAGGTGACAGCGTCTAGGACCTCGATCCCCGCCGTTTCGGCCAGGTCGGCCACGCCGTGCGCGCACGACGAGGCGTCCACCACCACCGGCAGCCGCCCGCCGTCGGTGGCGCGCAGCAGTGAAGCGCGCACGCGCTCCCCCATCACCGCGTGGCCTTCGGCCATGCCTTTCGACGCCCACGGGGTCCCACAACACAACGCATCCACATCATCGGGAACGAGCAGCGCCAGTCCCGCGCGCTCGGCAAGCCGCACGAACGCCTCCGTGGCACCGATGCCGTCACTTGCCTGCCGCTCCGGCCCAAACATGGCGTTCACACACGCAGGCATGAAGACCGCCGACGGGCGCGCGTACACGTCGCCCACCACGGACCCCAGCGTCGAGCGGCGCCGCCCGCCCTTGCCCAGGTGCTTCTGGTACTCGGGCACAAGCTCGGCGCTCGCCAGCCCGCGGGCCACATCGGTGACCTTCTGCACCAGCCCGGCCGGGAGGTAGTACGCGCCGGTCAGCGCCCTCGATGCGTTCGCGGTGACGGCGTCCCACTGTTTCGCGGCCGCCTTCCAGCCGGCCTGCGCCGCCCTGCCGTTGCGCTGCTCGCGGAGCGACTTCACAAACTTTCCGGTGTCAATGCCCACCGGGCACGCGCTCACGCACATGGAGTCCGCAGCACAGGTCTGCTCCCCCTCGTACACGTAGGCTTCGTCCAGTTCGCGGGCGGCGTCCACGTTGCCGTCGGCAAGCGCCTTGGCCCTGGCGCGCCGCACCACGATGCGCTGGCGCGGCGTCATGGTGAGGTCGCGCGACGGGCACACTGGCTCGCAGAACCCGCACTCGACGCACCGGTCGACGGCCTCCTCCACGGTGGGGTTGAGCTTCATATTGTGCAGGTGCTCTTCCGGGTCCTCGGAGATGATCACGCCCGGGTTCATCGTGCCGCGTGGGTCGACGGCGCGCTTGAGCGCCACCATCACCTCGTAGAGCTCGTCGCCGAACTGCTGGCGCACAAACGGCGCCATCACGCGGCCGGTGCCGTGCTCCGCTTTGAGGTTGCCGTGGCGGCCGATGATCAGGCTGGCCAGGTCATCGTTGAAGCCGTTGTAGCGGGCCAGGTTCTCCTCTCCCTCGAAGCGGTCCGTAATGAGGAAGTGGATGTTGCCGTCCTTGGCGTGGCCGAAGATGACGGCGTTGTCGTACGCGTAGGTGTCGAACATCTGCTGCAGCTCGAGGCAGGTATCCGCAAGATCCGCGACGGGCACGACAACGTCCTCAAACAGGGCGGTCGTGCCTGAGGGGCGCGCGCCGGAGACCTGCGAGAGCAGCCCCTTCCTGAACGCCCACGCCGTGGAGTAGAACGCCGGGTCGGCGGAAAACTCCGCGGGAGTCTGCAGCCGCTGGCTGGCCAAGATCTCCGCGCCGCGCGCCTGGCGAGCGCGCAGCTCCTCGTCCTCCTGCGCGTGGTACTCAATGAGCAGTGCGGCGTGGTCGTGGACCTCGAAGCCCTGGATCTGCGGCGGAACCTTGGCAAAGGTGCGCCCCGCCTCGATGGAGCAGGAATCCATGAGCTCCAGCGTTGCCGCCTCGGAGTCGAACAGGTCCGGCAGCGTGCGGGTGGCGGCCTCGATGGAATCGAAGACCGCGATGGTGGTCGTTTTCAGCTTCGGGTCCGGGATGGTGCGGAAGATCGCCTCCGCCACGAACGCGAGCGTGCCCTCGGAGCCGATGATGAGGCGTTCGAAGACGTCGAGCGGGTCGTCAAAATCGAGGAAGGCGTTGACGCCGTAGCCCATCGTGTTCTTCAGCGCGAAGTGACGCTGAATCTTCGCCACGGATTCCGGGTTCTCGCGCACGCGCCGCTGCAGGCGCACGATGGTGTCAAAGATGTCCGGTTCCTGCTCGCGGAACTGCCGGGACGCGTCCGCATCGGCGGTGTTGATCATGGTGCCCGACGGCAGGACGAACGTCATCGACTCCAGCGTGCGGTACGTGTTGAACGTGGTGCCGCAGGCCATACCGGAAGAATTGTTCGCAATCACGCCGCCCATCGTCGCGGCGAACTCGCTGGCAGGGTCGGGGCCGATTTTGGTGCCGTAGAAGGCCAGGCGATTATTTACCGAACGCACCGTCGCACCGGGCTGCACGCGCACGCGGGCGCCGTTGTCTAAGACTTCGATGTCGCGGAAGTGCTTGCGGACGTCGACAAGCATGCCCTCGCCCCCGCCCTGGCCCGAGAGCGACGAGCCGCCCGAGCGCAGTACGACGGGCATCCCGGTGCGACGGCTGGCGCGAAAGACGGCGGCGACGTCCGCTGCGCTGCGCGCCTGGATCACCGCCTGCGGGGTGTAGAGGTAGTGCGACGCGTCGTTGGCGTACTTGACGCGGTCGATCAGTCGCGTGCTCACCGTCTCCGCGGTACCGATTTCCGCCTCGAGGGCGGCGGTGAGCGCGGCTGAAGATACCGCGCTCGTTTGGTGATTCGAAACAGGTTCTTTGCCGGAAGTGATGACCGTCATACCGTTCGAGCCTAGTGCGTCCAAGGCGGGCGGTGGCGGTTTTTCGATGAACGGAACGACAAACCCCCGCCACCCCCGCGCCTCCGGGACTCCGACGCGGACGACGGAATGCTCCCCGCAGCCAGCCGGTTACACTACTCAGCAGCACCTATACCGCGGACAGAAAGGATCCCCATGCCCCTCGGCGACGGCCCGCTTATCGTCCAATCGGACAACACGGTCCTGCTCGAGGTTTCACACCCGGACGCGCCGAAGGCCCGCGCCGCGCTCGCCCCGTTCGCGGAGCTTGAGCGCGCGCCCGAGCACATTCACACCTACCGGATCACCCCGCTCGCGCTGTGGAACGCGCGCGCCGCCGGCTTCGACGCCGAGCAGGCCGTGGACACGCTCGAGCGGTACTCGCGCTTCCCCGTCCCGCAGCCGTTGCTCATCAGCGTCGCGGAGACGATGGCGCGCTACGGCCGCCTCAAGCTCTTCCAACACCCCGCCCACGGCCTCGTCCTCGAGGCGGATGAGGCCGCGCTGCTCACCGAGGTCACCCGCAGTAAAAAGGTTCGCCCGCTCATCGGCTCGCTTATCGACGCCACGTCCGTCCCCGTCCACCCGTCCGCCCGCGGCCAGATCAAGCAGGAACTGACCAAGCTCGGGTGGCCCGTCGAGGACCTCGCCGGGTACGTCGACGGCGAATCGCATCCGATCCAGCTCGACCAGGACGGCTGGGCACTTCGCGACTACCAGCAGTACGCCACCGAATCCTTCTGGGAGGGCGGCTCCGGCGTGGTCGTCCTGCCCTGCGGCGCTGGCAAAACGATCGTGGGCGCGGCCTCCATGGCGCAGGCGCAGACCACCACGTTGATCCTGGTGACCAACACCGTGGCCGGCCGCCAGTGGCGCGACGAGCTCCTGCGGCGCACCACGCTGACTCCGAACGAGATCGGCGAGTACTCCGGCGAGAAGAAGGAAATCCGCCCGGTCACGATCGCCACGTACCAGGTGGTCACCCGCAAGACCAAGGGCGAATACCGCGCCCTCGAGCTCTTCGACTCCCGCGACTGGGGCCTCATTATCTACGACGAAGTCCACCTCCTCCCCGCCCCCGTCTTCCGCATGGCCGCCGACCTGCAGTCGCGCCGCCGCCTCGGGCTGACCGCGACGCTCGTGCGCGAGGACGGCCGCGAAGACGACGTCTTCTCCCTCATCGGCCCGAAGCGCTACGACGCACCGTGGAAGGAGCTGGAGATGGCCGGCTACATCGCCACCGCTGAATGCGTCGAGGTCCGCACCGCCCTCACGCAGGAGGAGCGCCTCACCTACGCCACCGCGGAGACCCGGGAGCGGTACCGGCTCGCGGCGTGTTCGAAGGGGAAGCTGGGGGCCGTCGATAAGCTGCTTGCTCAGCACGAGGGCCAGCAAACGCTCATCATCGGGGCCTACGTGGACCAGCTTGAGGAGCTCGCTGCGCGCATCGACGCGCCGCTCGTGGACGGCAAGACGAGCACGAAGCAGCGCGAGCAGACGTTTCAGGCCTTCCGCGACGGCGAAGTATCCACGCTCGTGGTGTCCAAGGTGGCGAACTTCTCCATCGACCTGCCCGAGGCGGCCGTTGCAATCCAGGTCTCCGGCACGTTCGGCTCGCGCCAGGAGGAGGCACAGCGGCTCGGCAGGCTGCTCCGCCCCAAGCACGACGGTGCCGAGGCCGTCTTTTACACCGTGGTCGCGCGCGACACACTCGACGCCGAGTACGCGGTACACCGCCAGCGCTTCCTCGCCGAGCAGGGCTATGCCTACAGATTGGTCGACGCCGCCGACCTATAGACTGGTCGCCCATGAGCACGTTTCACTTCGACGTTGACGAGGAATATGCCAAGCAGCACAACGAACTGCTCCGTGACACCAAGAGCATGGTGCTCTCCGGCATCGCGCTCTTCGTCCTCAGTATCGCCAGCGGCATCGCCGCGTGGATCTTCATCGACCCAACGTCGCCGTGGCGCCTCCTCGCCTCCGTCGGCCTGATCCTGTTTGGCGTCATGATGCTCATCGTCGCACTCATGTTGCCCAAGTCAGTGGGCAAGACGCAGACGCTTTACGACGCCCACCCGCTCGCCCCCGCCATCATCACCGAAAATGTCGGGACGACCCTCACCTTGACCGCGCTGGTGAACATGAACGCCTCCGACCGCGGCCCCGCCCGCTGGGCACTCACGTCCCGCGTGGTCAAGCGCATCCCCAACACCCACGACACGGTGGGCACGAAGGTCCCCGTCATCGCCGTAGGCGGCCAGCGCTCCACCCGCGACAAGCACACCTGGCAGGTCATCACCCCGATGCCCATCGCCTGGGCCACCCCCGATACCAAGGAGGTTTCGCGCGCACGCGCCACGATCCCGCAGGACCAGTGGCAGCGCCTGGAGAAGGCGCGCAAGGACTCCGAGCTGGTCACTGCCGCGAAGAACACCCTCGTGGAACTCTAGGGAGTTCTTCGCCGCCCAGGACGCACAACGCCTGCCTTCCTTGAGTGAAGGTGGGCGTTTGGAGTTCAGTCCTCTTGAGTAGGACAAAGTTATCAGCGGATCGGGGGGGTGCCCAAGGGGACAGCCATTCCTGATGTCGGGTGGGCTTTCTGCACCGTCATAGGAGCCGCTATCACCGGGGCAACAGTAGCCCCGAGCCACCACAAGAAACGCAGTAATCGCGTAAAGTTCCATTACACGTGGTGCAGATAGGCTCGCGGCAGCGTGTGTACTTAACGATCAAATACAGGAGGACTCATGAACGGGCACAAAATATCTCCCAATGCGATTGTCGTTGCACTATTTGGGCTGGCAATCTCGAGTTATGTCGCCATCACAAACAAGTCGATCCTCGGATTCATCATCCTCATGCTGCTCACCATAGTTGCAGCTGTACTGGTTAATCGCATCAAAAACAGTCATCAAGAATAACCAGGAAGTAAAGTCGTCTGCCCGACGCTGCCCCGACTTCTACTCTGCGGTGGCGGGGTGGGTGGGGTGGGCGCCGCCGGTGTGGTTGCCGGCTCGGGGTGGCCTTCGTCTGGCTCGGTGTTTCGGTGGGGTGTGGTGTCGGGTGTTTGACGAGAAGACCATGTGTTTGATGGCAGCTGCCCCGGCCGGCGACGTGCCCGTCGGCGCGCTCGTCTTTGATGCGGCGGGGCGCGTCGTGGGCAGGGGAGTCAACCGCAGGGAGGCGGACGGCGACCCGACCGCGCACGCCGAGGTGGAGGCGATCCGCGCCGCCGCCCGTGAGCTGGGCACGTGGCGCCTGGACGGCTGCGAGTTGGTGGTCACGCTGGAGCCGTGCACGATGTGCGCCGGCGCCATCCTCGGCGCACGCGTCGCCTCCCTGGTCTTCGGTGCGTGGGAGCCCAAGACCGGGGCGGTGGGCTCGCTTTTCGACGCCCTCCGCGACCCCCACCACCTCCACACCGTCGAGGTGCGCGCGGGGGTGCTGGCGGAGGAAAACGCGGCGCTGCTGGGGACGTTCTTCCGGGACCTTCGGTAAGCTGGGCAGCGTTAGCAACAGACTCGACCGAAAAGGAGACCGTCATGGGTTTTGAGGACAAGGCAGACCAGCTCAAGGGCAAGGCCAAGGAGGCAGCCGGCGAGGTTACGGACAACGAAAGCCTGGAGAACGAGGGCAAGGCCGACCAGCTCAAGGGCGGCGTGCGCGAGAAGCTCGAGGACGCTGGCGACGCAGTGAAGGACAAGTTCAACGAGGTCGCTGGCAAGGTCCAGGACCGCGTCGACGGCGAGAAGTAAGCCGCGGGCGGATTTGGTCTCCGGCGCACCCTACCGTTATTCTGTTTCACGGTAGCGTGTCCGAGCGGCCGAAGGTGCTCGCCTCGAAAGCGAGTGAGGGTCAAACCTCCGCGGGTTCAAATCCCGCCGCTACCGCCAAAGAAAAGTGGCGCATCCCCGGATGTTGGGGGTGCGCCACTTTTTGCGTTCGTACTTGTTTGAGCCTCTAGACTTCAATCTAGAGGCTAACTATATTGGCCTTACAGCGGTTCCATATCTATAGACTATGCGAAGTTTCCATAGCCAGAAATTGTGCTCACCCATAAGAACGCTGATACGACGAAAAACGCGGCGAATGTGAAGGCAAAAGCACGCCATGATCGGTCGCTAAGCCGATCCTTTTTCAACATGTAGACAGACATGGCTAATACGCCCAACACCACCAATGAAGGTAGAGGTAGCCCATAGAAAACGAAAGGTATTGGAAGCCATGTGGACAGGAGCACTCCGCCATAAAGGGTTGCGAAGCCCAAGACAATTCCAAAAAGCACTTCCGGAATGATCGTTCTTTCTTTCACAACAAATTCCTTACCAATCAGTTTATCTTGATCAGACCACCGTTCTTAGCCTGCGCATGACATTCATTGATGGCGCCTGAAGCGTCCTGGGTTTAGTTCCTACCTCTGCTAAGGAAGGATTGGCACTATACCCAGAGAGTATTCTGCCGAGCTCAAAGAGATGGCGGTCCATTGCCACTACCTGTACAAACAAAAGAGCCTGTTTGACGAGATCCCCGTGACGAGATCCTTGCGGTTTGGGCCTGCGGATGTTTTGTTGGAGTGCCCCGTGGGCTTGTGTGTTGTTGTTTAGACTCCAAGTGCTTGGCGGTGTTCGGCGATGGTGGCATAGCCGTTGCCTAGCGTCGACTTCAGCCTGGTGTGGGTGTAGAAGTCGATGTAGTTGTCAATATAGTCTCGCATTTGTGCCACCGTCATCTTTTTGGTGGCGGGTCTGCCTTTGAGCAGTTCTTGTTTCATCGTGCCGAAGAACCCCTCGGTGCGCGCGTTATCACCACTTGTGCCTTTCCGTGACAGTGACGGGATGTATCGCCACCGCCTCTGGCACCATTCCCCTGTGGCGCATGCCTTGCACCCGGTGATGTTGTGGGCGTGGTCGGTAATCAGGTTGACCCAGCGTGTGCTGCGGTAGAGCCCTCCACGATCCGAGTGCAGGATCGGTTGCGCATCAGCAGGTTTTACCGCGTCGATCCGTTCAATCATCCCGGCAACCAGCTCATGGTTTGGCGTTTGTGACATGGTCACAGCAATGGGCATCCCGTCGAAGAAGTCGATGGCTGCTGACAAGTAGAGCCTGCCGTCACTGCAGCGGATTTCGCTGACATCGGTACCAATTTTCTGCCAAGGTTGATCCGCGTGAAAATCATGGGTCAACCCCTTACTGTGCGCATACCGGGTGAAATACTGCGAGTGCGCCACCTCAGGGCGGGCAAGGGTATGTGTCTCATTAGCAGGGCGCTCGTTATCGCCAATGAGCAGCAGGTTTGCCGGGCGGTGCGCGGTCTCGCCGGTGTATGAGGAGTACTTCGTGGATGCTTTTGCTGGTGGGTGGCAGCCGAGTGTGTCCATCAGCTCACGCACAATTTTTTCCGATATGCGATGCCCACCGCGAACAAGCCACGCGTGGATGCGCCGGTAGCCGTAGCTTTGCCCGCACTCATCGACTGCCTGGCGGATGAGTACTTTGTACTTGTCGCGGCGTGCCTTGCGTTTTGCCACACTGCGTTGGTGTTTGCCCTGGTGGTGATAAAACGTTGACTGCGCGATCCCGGCAAGAGAGTGTCCGATTGTTTGTGTGCGGGGGCTTGGTTTACAAGTAGTCCGCGAATCGGTCGGGGTAAGCCACGGCTAGTTGGTTGATGGCTTGTTTCCACCCGGTGGCTTTCGCTCCTTCAATATAGCCGTTGCGCTCAATGTCGCGCTTCGCTTTCTTCGCCCGCTGAGCAGCACGTTTGTCCTCGATGTTGCAGATCATCAGCCAAAGCGTCTTCAGCGCCGCGGTATCGTTCGGGAACTGACCCCGGTTTCGAGTAGCTTTACGCAGTTCAGCATTCAGCGACTCGATCGAATTGGTGGTGTAGAGCACCCGCCTGGCCGCAGGCGGGAACTGCAGAAACGGCACGAACCGCTCCCAGGCGTCGCGCCAGACTTTGACCGACTGGGGGTATCTCCGGCCCAGTTCACTGGCCTCGAACGCATCCAGGTTGGCGCGTGCGGTCTCCTCGTTGTTGGCGGTGTAGACCTCACGTAGCGCGCGGGAGACAAGTTTGCGGTCCTGATAAGACACCCACCGGTTCGCAGCCCGAATCAGGTGCACAATGCAGGTCTGCACCATGGAATTCGGCCAGGTCGCCTCCACAGCTTCCGGCAGGCCTTTGAGCCCGTCGCAGCACACGATGAACACGTCCTGGACCCCGCGGTTGGCCAGATCTGCGCACACCGATGCCCAGAATGCGGCGCCTTCATTCTCAGCGATCCACAATCCCAGGATGTGCTTGATGCCGTCCATGTCGACACCAACTGCCATGTAGCAAGCCTTGTTGACCACGCGGTGGCCGTCACGAATCTTCACGCGTAGCGCGTCGAGGAAGATCACCGGGTAAAACTCGTCGAGCTGCCGGTTTTGCCAGATCATGACCTCTTCCAAGACCGCATCGGTAATGGTACTGATCGTATCCGGGCTCATATCCACCCCAAGCGTGGTCGCAAGATGGTGCTGAATATCGCGCACTGTCATCCCACCGGCGTAGAGCGAGACGATCATGTCGTCAAGCTCGGTCAACCGGCGTGCGCCTTTGGGCACCATACGGGGAGTAAACGTGCCGGCACGATCCCTGGGCACGGTTACTTCCACCGCGCCGTAGCCAGAATTGACGGTCTTGGTGTACGACCCGTTGCGGTGGTTATTCTCCTGCGCGGTTTCGACCTGGGCTTTGGTCTTGCGGTCGGAATGGCCGTAGCCCAAGTGCGCATCCATCTCCGCCTGTAGACCAGCGTTGATCGATGCCTGGAGCAGGCCTTTGACCAACTCGCTTGCATCCTCAGTGGAGGTCGACAGCTCGCTGATCAAGCTGGAGAGTTCAGGGTTTTCCATCAGCTTCTCGCTGATCTCGTTGACCCTCGCCGGGTCATGGTTGTTCTTCGGTGACACCGTAGTCATTATCGGTGAAACTCCTTCTAGATGAGAGCCTCACACACAAACTTTCTGACACCCTCCTACTCTGCGGTCGCAGAGAAAACGTCTCGGCGGGCTCACTAGCGAACCGCCCCCTCCCTTTCGTTTTGCAATGGCAGAGTCAACACACGGGAACCCCAAACACTCAACGAGGATGCACTCTGCGGTGGCAGAATAGGCGTCTCGGTGTGCCACTCTTCCAAGTCACTCTGCGGCCACAGAGTAGAACACGGGACGCCCCGTCCTAAGACGGCACGGTACGCGCCACGGATTTCCCAACCCCCTGTCCGCTCTGCGGTGGCAGAGTGATCCACGGCAACCCCAGACACCCAGCGAAGATCCCAGGCCCCGCACACGCACAAGCACCACCGGCCCCCGCACTGCACCCCACCCCGCGCGGGAATAGAAAAAGCGCCCCGCCGGGTATGGACCAACAACAGGTCCCACCCGACGGGGCGCACAAACAGTATTCAATTATTTATAGTTATTGGGTCGGCGGTAACCTACTCTCCCACACCCTCCCGAGTGCAGTACCATCAGCGCGGGCGGGCTTAGCTTCCGGGTTCGGAATGGGACCGGGCGTTTCCCCGCCGCCATCAACCACCGACACACCCACGGGGCATGCCAGCCACCAACCACCAACGGTTGGTGATGCGACAGTCAAAATATTCAACAATATGAACAGTTAGCCAACAGTGTGCTGTGCCAGCACTGCATAGTGGACGCAAACAAATCGTTTCGCAAACCTACAACACCACAAGTGTATCCACGTGTGTGCAAAAGTGTTTGATCAACGGCGGATTAGTACCAGTCACCTCCACACCTTACGATGCTTCCAGATCTGGCCTATCAACCCAGTCATCTCCTGGGCGCCTAAGAAACCTCATCTCAAAACAGGCTTCCCGCTTAGATGCTTTCAGCGGTTATCCCTCCCGTACGTAGCCAACCAGCAATGCTCCTGGCGGAACAACTGGCACACCAGAGGTACGTCCGTCCCGGTCCTCTCGTACTAGGGACAGCCTTCTTCAAGTTTCAACGCGCGCGGCGGATAGAGACCGAACTGTCTCACGACGTTCTGAACCCAGCTCGCGTGCCGCTTTAATGGGCGAACAGCCCAACCCTTGGGACCTACTCCAGCCCCAGGATGCGACGAGCCGACATCGAGGTGCCAAACCATCCCGTCGATATGGACTCTTGGGGAAGATCAGCCTGTTATCCCCGGGGTACCTTTTATCCGTTGAGCGACACCACATCCACAAGTAGGTGCCGGATCACTAGTCCCGACTTTCGTCCCTGCTCGACTTGTAAGTCTCACAGTCAAGCTCCCTTGTGCACTTACACTCTAAACACCTGATTGCCAACCAGGCTGAGGGAACCTTTGGGCGCCTCCGTTACATTTTGGGAGGCAACCGCCCCAGTTAAACTACCCACCAGGCACTGTCCCCAACCCAGATCATGGGCCAAGGTTAGATATCCACTACGGTCAGAGTGGTATTTCAACAACGACTCCACACCAACTAGCGTCAATGCTTCACAGTCTCCCACCTATCCTACACAAACCGCACCGAATGCCAATACCAAGCTATAGTGAAGGTCCCGGGGTCTTTTCGTCCTGCCGCGCGAAACGAGCATCTTTACTCGTACTGCAATTTCACCGGGCCTGTGGTTGAGACAGCAGGGGAGTCGTTACGCCATTCGTGCAGGTCGGAACTTACCCGACAAGGAATTTCGCTACCTTAGGATGGTTATAGTTACCACCGCCGTTTACTGGGGCTTAAATTCTCCGCTTCGACCCAAAAAAGATCTAACAGGTCCTCGTAACCTTCCAGCACCGGGCAGGCGTCAGTCCGTATACATCAACTTAACCGTCTTCGCACGGACCTGTGTTTTTGATAAACAGTCGCTCCCCTCTCTTCTCTGCGACCCACACCAGCACACCACACGACAATGCAGCTACCAGCACAGGTCCCCCTTCTCCCGAAGTTACGGGGGAATTTTGCCGAATTCCTTAACCACAGTTCACCCGACCGCTTTAGTATTCTCTACCTGACCACCTGTGTCGGTTTCGGGTACGGGCCGTATGCACACTCGCTAGAGGCTTTTCTCGACAGCACAGGATCACCAACATCACCCAAAAAAGGGCTACGCATCACGCCTCACACACAAAAACGATGGCATTTCACACACCGTCGTGCCACACGCTTACACCACAATCCAATAAGTGGCTTGGCTACCACACTGCGTCACCCCATCACTTGACTACAACGACTCAGGCCCCACGCATCACACCAACCCAGGGCAACAAAGTTACCCCATGGCCAGCGATCAGGGTGGTTAGTATCACCGCTTCATCACTTGACGCACACACACGGGTACGGGAATATCAACCCGTTGACCATCGACTACGCCTGTCGGCCTCGCCTTAGGACCCGACTCACCCTGGGAAGACGAACTTGACCCAGGAACCCTTAGTCATCCAGCGGTAAGGATTCTCACCTTACACTCGTTACTCATGCCTGCATTCTCACTCGCACACAGTCCACAACCCCTCACGGTACTGCTTCACACCATGCACGACGCTCCCCTACCCAACAAAACATTGTTGCCGCGGCTTCGGCGGTGTACTTGAGCCCCACTACATTGTCGGCGCGGAACCACTCGACCAGTGAGCTATTACGCACTCTTTCAAGGATGGCTGCTTCTAAGCCAACCTCCTGGCTGTCTTCGCGATCCCACATCCTTTTCCACTTAGTACACCCTTAGGGGCCTTAACCGGCGATCTGGGCTGTTTCCCTCTCGACTATGAAGCTTATCCCCCACAGTCTCACTGCTGTACAACACTTACACCGGCATTCGGAGTTTGGCTGATGTTGCTAAGATGATAGTCCCGCTCAACCAACCAGTAGCTCTACCTCCGGCAAGCTCATACAACGCTGCACCTAAATGCATTTCGGGGAGAACCAGCTATCACGGAGTTTGATTGGCCTTTCACCCCTACCCACAACTCATCCCCGCAGTTTTCAACCTACGTGGGTTCGCGCCTCCACAACCTCTTACAGCTGCTTCACACTGGCCATGGGTAGATCACCCCGCTTCGGGTCCAGGACATGCCACTAACAACACCCAATGAGGATTCGCTTTCGCTACGACTACCCCTAACGGGTTAACCTCGCGACATGCCGCTGACTCGCAGGCTCATTCTTCAAAAGGCACGCCATCACACACAAGAAGTGCTCTGACGGATTGTAAGCGCACGGTTTCAGGAACTCTTTCACTCCCCTCCCGGGGTACTTTTCACCATTCCCTCACGGTACTATCCACTATCGGTCACACTGAGTATTTAGGCTTACCGGGTGGTCCCGGCAGATTCACAGCAGATTCCACGAGCCCGCTGCTACTCGGGGCAACAACAACACACACGCACACGCCTTCACGTACAGGACTCTCACCCACTCCGGCGCACCATCCCAGATGCTTCCGCTAACACGCACGCGCACGCTCCTGGTCAGCAGCCCAGAAACACTGCACCCCACAACACCACACACGCAACCCCTGCCAGGTATCACACGCACATGGTTTAGCCTCATCCACGTTCGCTCGCCGCTACTAGCAGAATCACAATTGTTTTCTTCTCCTACGGGTACTGAGATGTTTCACTTCCCCGCGTCAACCTCCACACAGACTATGCATTCATCTGCAGGTAACACCACACAACCGGTGCTGGGTTCCCCCATTCGGACATCCTCGGATCAACGCTTTGTTGACAACTCCCCGAGGCATAACGCAGCCTCACACGTCCTTCATCGGCTCAGCATGCCAAGGCATCCACCGTACGCCCTGAATAACCAAACAATTATCCAACACACACAAACACACACCACCACACAACGGGCGGCGCATGCTCAGATACACAAAACACAAAAACAGTCTTGCAAACTTACAAAACAAAAAATCCTTCACAACACCACACCCCAAGCACACACAAACATGCGCACAAGGATGCGGCAAAGAAGAAAGATGCTCGCGTCCACTATACAGTTCTCACACAACACACCCACACCACAACAACCACACACCACAAACAGCGCAGTGATCATTCACGTGCAGGCCAACAAGACAACCACAACCACACACAACATAAACGTCGTGCGCAGGCCATGTGCTGCCCCAGACACCCAACAGCATGCCAACATACCCAAAACCATGTTTGCGGAACACTTGGTCACACACCCGCGCCACACAAAGCAGAAGCATCCAACCCTGCCGGTGCGCATCCACCCGGAATTTATACAAAACAAATACGTGGCAGTCACACCTTAGGCGACATCAACCACCAACCCACAACCGTGGGCACAACAATAAAAAGCTCCTTAGAAAGGAGGTGATCCAGCCGCACCTTCCGGTACGGCTACCTTGTTACGACTTCGTCCCAATCGCCGATCCCACCTTCGACCACTCCCTAACAAGTTTGGGCCATGGGCTTCGGGTGTTACCAACTTTCATGACGTGACGGGCGGTGTGTACAAGGCCCGGGAACGTATTCACCGCAGCGTTGCTGATCTGCGATTACTAGCGACTCCGACTTCATGGGGTCGAGTTGCAGACCCCAATCCGAACTACGACCGGCTTTCAGCGATTAGCACACCCTCACAGGATCGCACACGCGTTGTACCGACCATTGTAGCATGTGTGAAGCCCTGGACATAAGGGGCATGATGATTTGACGTCATCCCCACCTTCCTCCGAGTTCACCCCGGCAGTCTCTCATGAGTCCCCAACCAAATGCTGGCAACATAAGACAAGGGTTGCGCTCGTTGCGGGACTTAACCCAACATCTCACGACACGAGCTGACGACAACCATGCACCACCTGTACACCAGCCACAAAGGGAAAGACTATCTCTAGCCCGATCCAGTGTATGTCAAGCCCAGGTAAGGTTCTTCGCGTTGCATCGAATTAATCCACATGCTCCGCCGCTTGTGCGGGCCCCCGTCAATTCCTTTGAGTTTTAGCCTTGCGGCCGTACTCCCCAGGCGGGGCGCTTAATGCGTTAGCTACGGCACGAACCCCGTGGAAGGGACTCACACCTAGCGCCCACCGTTTACGGCATGGACTACCAGGGTATCTAATCCTGTTCGCTCCCCATGCTTTCGCTCCTCAGCGTCAGTTACTGCCCAGAGACCTGCCTTCGCCATCGGTGTTCCTCCTGATATCTGCGCATTCCACCGCTACACCAGGAATTCCAGTCTCCCCTACAGCACTCAAGTTATGCCCGTATCGCCTGCAACCCCGCAGTTAAGCTGCGGTATTCCACAAACGACGCGACAAACCACCTACGAGCTCTTTACGCCCAGTAATTCCGGACAACGCTCGCACCCTACGTATTACCGCGGCTGCTGGCACGTAGTTAGCCGGTGCTTCTTCTCAACCTACCGTCACAAAAGCTTCGTCGGTTGCGAAAGGAGTTTACAACCCGAAGGCCGTCATCCCCCACGCGGCGTCGCTGCATCAGGCTTGCGCCCATTGTGCAATATTCCCCACTGCTGCCTCCCGTAGGAGTCTGGGCCGTATCTCAGTCCCAATGTGGCCGTACACCCTCTCAGGCCGGCTACCCGTCGACGCCTTGGTAGGCCATTACCCCACCAACAAGCTGATAGGCCGCGAGCTCATCCCATACCGCAAAAGCTTTCCACCACCCCATCCAAGAAGTGGTCATATTCGGTATTAGACCCAGTTTCCCAGGCTTATCCCAAAGTACAGGGCAGATCACCCACGTGTTACTCACCCGTTCGCCACTCGAGTACCCTGCAAGCAGGGCCTTTCCGTTCGACTTGCATGTGTTAAGCACGCCGCCAGCGTTCATCCTGAGCCAGGATCAAACTCTCCACAAAAAGTTTCAGCAAGAAACAAAGGCCGTGAAAAGCCCAAACCTAACCAAAAACAAACCAACCCACACCACAACCAAATGCAGTGCAGGACTGGCAAATCCTCAAATTACCTTCTCATGCCGACCCAACCCGACGGGGCAAAAACAGGCCGACACAACAAAAAATATAGTTACAAAACGCGAATCAAATCACGCACCATAACCAGCAAACACCACCTGCAACTAGAGGTTCACAAGCAGCGCCACCGGCACACACCAACCACACAAAACGTGCAGCCAGCACAACACAGGCACGCAACCAATCCACAAACAAAAGTACATTGGCACACTATCGAGTTCTCAAACAACACACGCACACCAGACCAACCAGTCAAACACAACCAATCAGTGCTCGGCAGCGGAAAACAACGTTACACACAAGGTAAACAAAAGTCAAAATCGAGGAAAATCTCAACCAAACTCAAGCAACCAAGCCCGCAACTCTGTGAAATTATCTCGTTCCCTCCGAGCGACTCACTCGCTCTCGGCAACGAGGAAATACTTAACCACGAACAACACAAACACGCAAACCCCCAGCACAACGAGTATTTTTCCAAGCCCTAAGTGAAGAGTTATAGCGCATACGCCGATTAGTGGTACGTCGCCAATGGCCCATGGGGCCCTTCGATCACTTTCACCGGCGTATTGAAAATTTGGGTTAACAACTCGTCGCGCATGATCTCGTCCGGCGTGCCAAAGGCGGCAATCTGTCCGTCCTTCGCCACGCAGATGTAGTCGGCGTAGCGCGCGGCGAAGTTGATGTCGTGCAGCACGATGATGATGGTGCGTCCGAATTCCTTGGCCGCCGAGTACAGGTGCTTCATCATCTCCACGGAGTGGGCGATGTCGAGGTTGTTCAGTGGCTCGTCGAGAAGCACATAGTCCGTCTCTTGGCACAGGACCATCGCGACGTAGGCGCGCTGGCGCTGGCCACCGGAAAGCTGGTCAAGGTAGCGCTCTTCGAGGTCGCGGAGTCCCAAAAAATCGATGTACTTGGAGATGATCTCCTCGTCCTCGTCGTTCAGGCGGCCATGCGTGTACGGAAAACGACCAAAGCCAACGAGCTGGCGCACGGTCAGACGTGTGACGAAGTGGTTCTCCTGGCGCAGGATGGAGATAATCTTTGCCAGGTCCTTCGACTTTGCGCTGGTCACTTCCATGCTCCCGATCTCGACAGTGCCAGAATCAATCGACAGCAGCCGCCCAATCATGGTCAGCAGGGTGGACTTCCCCGCGCCATTCGGTCCGACCAGTGCCGTGATGCCACCGGCCGGGATCTGGATGTTAACTGGCCCAATGGCCACGTCCTCGTTGTACGCCTTGCTGACGTTGCTGAGCGTAATCACAAGCGCCCCTTCCTTAGGATGACCACCAAGAAGGTGATGCCCCCGACGAGCTCAATGATGATGGACACCACGCCTTGTGCGTAGAAGACGTGGTTCATAACAAAGTACGCGCCGGCCAAGATGCAGTAGCCCAGCACCATGGCCATCGGGAAAATGTAGCGGTGGTCGTAGGTGTCGGTGAACTGGTACGCCAGCGTGGCTACCAAAAATCCCAAGAACGTCATCGGGCCGACCAGCGCGGTCGATACCGCCATCAGTACGGAAACCAGCACCAGGGTAAACACAGCGTGCGCCTTGTGGTTCACGCCGAGGTTCAGCGCCACGTCACGCGCCAGTCCCAGAACGTTGAGTCGCTGCGAGTTCAGCGCCAGCAACGCCACTGCCACGACGACCAGCGGCACTGCCAGCGGATAGTAGGCGGGGTCCGCATTGTTGACGGAGCCGAAGAGTCGCGCGGTGAGCACGTCGAATTCGCTCGGTGTCAGCATGCGCTGCATAAACGTAGAGACGCTGCCCAATCCCCCGCCAATGACAATGCCAACCAGCAGCATGGCGTGCATGTTCCTACCGTCGCCGGTGAGCAGCCACGAGTACAGCACCAACGACAGCCCAACCATGAGCACGAGCTGCACCACAAACATCTGCAGCGTGTGCGCGTTCGCCAGCCCCGCAGCGCCAAAGAAGTAAATGGTGGCGGTATGAATCGCGATGTAGAGCGACTCGAACCCCATGATCGAGGGGGTAAGAATACGGTTATTCGTCACCGTTTGGAAGGCAACGGTCGCCGCAGCCTGGCACACGGCGACGATGAGCATGGCCACCACAGCGTTTGAACGGCGCTCGGCGATGAGCCAATAGCCGCGCGAGCCGAAATCCATTGGGTTGTCGTAGCCAATAAGGCCGAAGGTAAACAGCAGTGCGGCGAGCAGCAGCCCGCCAAGCACCAGCCAATAGCGCTTTTTGCTTGTCGACGTCTGAAACGCGCCGATCCCCCTACTTGCCCCTGCATCGTTCACCTGGTTCGATCTATCCACGTCGCGTTTGCCTCACAATCAGCGCGACGAACACGATTGCCCCAACCACGCCGAGAATCACGGACACCGGCATCTCAAATGGCGCAATAATCGTGCGTCCCAACAGGTCACACGCGGTCACAATGCCGACGCCAAGCAGACAGACCCATGGCAGATTGGACCGGAGGTCGTCGCCACGCACCATGCTCACGATGTTGGGCACGATCAGTCCCAAAAAAGGAAGATTCCCCACAACAACGGTGACCAAGCCCGCAGCGATTGCAACGAGGCCCGTGCCAACAAGGACGATGCGGTTGTAGTTCAACCCGATGTTGGTGGCAATGTCCTCGCCGAGGCCGGCAGCGGTGAGCCGGTCCGCGTAGAAGAACACGGCGACAACCACCAGCAGCACTACCCACAACACCTCGTATTGGCCAGCGATTACGCTGGTGAGCGACCCTGCGAACCACACGCCGAGTGACTGCAGTAGGTCCGTCTGCAGTGCCCAAAACGTCGAGATGGAGCTGACCACGGCGCCGAGCATGATGCCCACGATCGGCACGATCAGGCTCGAGCGCAGCGTGACACGACGCAGGAATGCGAAAACCACCATGGTTCCCACGAAGGCAAAGACCACGGAGATAAGCATCCGGACAATAATCGAGGCATCCGGTACGAACACGTAGGAAGCCAACAGCCCCAACCCTGCCCACTCGGTGGTACCCGTGGTGGTTGGCTCGACGAATCGGTTTTGGGTGAGCATTTGCATGATCAGCCCGCTCATCGCCATAGCTGCACCAGCGAGCAGGAGCGCGATGGTGCGGGGCACGCGGGTGGTTTGAAACATCTTCCACCCGTCGTCAGTGCCCAAAATGTCGTACTGGCCGACTGCCAGCGACGCAAGTAGCAGGCATACCACGACACCCGCACCCACCCCGAGCTTCCAATTCAAAAGCGCGGGGCGGGTGGGGGTGTCGGTCTGGTGCGGTGCTGTCATTAACTACGCGGCTTCAAAATTCTCGGCGAGCTCGTTAAGGATCTCGGTGTACGTGATGATCGACTCGTTAGTGTACGTGTCATTCGGTGCGACATATACGTGATCCTCCTGAATGGCCTTCACGTTCTGCAGCGCGGCGGAATCGGCAAGCACGCTGAGTGCAGCCGGCGAGTCTTCCGTCTTGATCGCGGCGTCGCGGTCGAGCGCAAGGATCCAATCCGGGTTTGCATCGGCAATAGCCTCGACGGAGATGTCATCGCCCTGGTGGTCGTCGGATGCGTTGTCCACCTCGAGCGCCGGGGTCATGCCAAGCAGGTCAAACAGCGGGCCCCACACACGCCCAAGTCTTGGCGCAACGTAGCCAATCTCGCCGCCGGAGACGTTGACGGCCATGACCTTCTGCTCCGGGTTGTAGGCCTTCTTCGCACGCTCGAGCGCGTCCTTGAAGTCCTGAATGGTCTGCTCTGCTTCAGCCTCCTTGCCAAAGATGGCGCCGAGCGCCTCGGTCTGACGGATCAGCTCGGCGTCGAGGCTCTCGCCCTCGCGCGGCTCGAAGTCGACGAGCACAGCGTCAGGGGCAAGCTTCTCAATGTCCTGGTCGTACTTTTCGAAGCGCTGGCCAGAGACAATGACGTCTGGCTCAGCCGCCACAATCGCCTCCAGGTTGGGCTCGCGATGATTGCCGATGTCGATGATTTCCTTGTCATCCGCAATCCCCGGAATGCTCACCGGCACCAGTGCTCGCGCCGCGGCCACGGGCTTGACGCCCCACTGGTCCAGCAGCTCAAAAGAGCGGTTATCCAGCGCAACGACACGCTTCGGCGGGCTCGGCACTTCCTTCGAGCCGTAGTTGTCCTCCACGGTCACGGCATTTTCCGCCTGGGCAGTATCGCTTGTCGACGCCGCGTCGCCCTCCCCGCCCGTCGATTCTTCAGCTCCAGAACAACCCGTAATCGTCAGGGCTGCGGCGGTAACGACCGCGGCGAGCGCGGTGCGGGGGTGTCGGTGCATGGACACGTACTCCTTTTTCAAATAAGTAAGGATAGGGTTACCTGACAAAAACTAGGGCAGCGGGAAAAGTTAGGCAACCCTCACCCCCGCAGCGGCACATAATTACACTACACACATGTTTCCAAATTCCCCGCCGGGGGTAAAAAGAAAATCCCGGCGAGTAAAATGAACTAGCCCCCGAAAGTTGGACTGGTTTAATTCTAAGCGGTTAGGGGTTCAAGGGTCTGATTCCGATATTGCATCGGGGTCAGGCCCTTGAGTCGTTGTTGGATGCGTTCGGTGTTGTACCACCCGATGTACTCATCGATCGCCTGGTTGAACTCTGCGACGGTGTCGAAGACTTCACCGTGGTACATCTCTGTCTTCAAGTGTCCAAAGAAGTTCTCCATGACCGCGTTGTCGTAGCAGTTGGCTTTACGCGACATCGACTGCACACCACCGTTGTCGCCGATCAGGTCACGCCAGGAGGCATGCTGGTACTGGAAGCCTTGATCGGTGTGCATCATCCACCCGGGTTCAGGCGCACACGCCGCGATCGCCTTGGATAAAGAATCGGCGGTAAAGGCTGTCGACGGCGATGTGGCCACGGTGTGAGCGACGATGGAGCGGTCGAACAAGTCCATCACCGGTGACAAATACACCTTGCGGCCTTGGACCCTGAACTCGGTGACGTCGCTGACAAAGACGGTGTTTGGCTTATCCGGGGTGAACTTGCGGTCGAGTGTGTTGTCGGCGATGTGGCTGATCGTCCCAGCGTAGGAAACATAAGGCCTGCGTTGGCGGACCTTGGCTCGCAGCCCCATCTCGCGCATGAGTTTGTAGACGAGCTTGTGGTTGACCACCCAGCCCTGGTTACGCAGATCGAGTAGTACTCGCCGGTAGCCGTAGCGATGCTTGTTACGTTCGAAGCTTTCCCGAATCGCATCTTTAAGCGCGGCGTGCTTATCCGGTTGGCTGAGTCGTTTCTGGTGGTAGAAGAATGTCGACCGTGGGATACCAGCTGCCTCTAGGAGGTATTCCAAGCGGTGGTGCGACTTGAGAATGACGATCGCCTGGACTTTCAGGCGCGTCCCTGATTCCTCAAGTCCCGCAATTTTTTTAGATAAGCGTTTTCCGCTTCCAACCGCGCGATCTGACGGCGCAGCTGCTCTTCCTCGCTAAGCCGCTTCGGGACGGCCGAGCCTCTGGGCCTGCCTTTCGGCTTCGGTTTTAGTGCCTCATCGCCACCTTTGCGCCATTTCCACACCCAGTCTTTGACGAGTTGGTCTGACGACAGGCCAAACTCATGGGCAAGATCCATTCTTGTCTCGCCAGCAAGGTGGCGTTGGACAACTTCCTTTTTGATCTCGAACGAGTACTGCTGCTTTGTCGGTTTCTCCACAAGACATAGCCTGCCATGCAGCTGAAACCGACGGTACAACGTACGGACGGCGTATTTGGAGACACCCAGAGCATTGGCAGCGGCTATAGAGCCCATGCCTTGCTCGAAAAGCTCAACCAACTGCTCGCGCTGCCGCTCACTTAGCGAACTTCGTGCTCTCAAAGAAAACTACTCCCCACTAGTCGGTAACTGATTTCTCAGTCCAACTAATGGGGAGCAGTTCAAAAACTACTCGCCGGGATTTCCCATTCGGTGGAGCCGCCGGGAATTGAACCCGGGTCCTTCATCACCGCGCCAGGGCTTCTCCGTGCGCAGTCCGCGCGCTACCTCTGCTCGGCCCTCCGGATCAGGCGGACATGTCCGGATGATGAGCCCAGTAAGTGTGAAGCGTCCCTCCCAAAGGCCCACTCACAAGCCCGGGAGGCGAGTCCCCTAAGTCGATGCCAGGTACCGGGTCGGGGACGTCCCCGGCCTGACAGACTCGCGGTCGCTAGCTCTTAGGCAGCGAGGGCGAAGTCACGCTGAGAGTTCTTCTCTGCGTTTATTGGTTGCTGCGACGCTTACGGTGGTCTCCAGCCTGCACCGGCACGCTTCCCCTGGCTAAGTCGATGAAGTCGAAACCTGAATCGACCCCTTGTCAACTACGGGAACCGTAGGAGAAGTAACTTTACCTCTCCCCCTCTTCAACTGCAAGCACCCGGCGCCTATTCCAGGCCGGTCGGCGTGATCCGGAGGAAGTCCACCACCGCATCGGGGCCGGCGTCGATGGCGAGGCGCGCGGCCTTGGCCACCGAGGTCGCCGCCATCTTCGGGGCATCACCGTGCTGCGGAGCTGCGATCATGTCCGTGTTCGTTCGCCCGGGGTGCAAGGAGGTGACGCGGATGGCGCCGGCTTCTTCCAGGCGCAGCGCGTCGGTGAAGCCGCGGAGCGCGAACTTTGACGCGCAGTACGCGGAGTTTTCGGGAACACCGAAGAAGCCGGCGCCTGAGTTGATGGTGAGGAGGAGTCCACGTGAGCGTCGTAAAGCGGGCAGCAATTCCCTGGTGAGGGTGATGGGCGCGTGGACATTGACCTCCATCGACTCCCGCCACTGCGCCTCGGTGAGCTCGGTGAAGGGGGCCTTGTGCAGCACTCCGGCCGCGTGGACGAGCACGTCGACTTGCTCGATGGCGCGGGCGGCGCGAATGAGCGCCTCGGTATCGGTAAGGTCCACCTCGAAGGGCTCCGCGCTTGGCAGCGCGCGGACAACCTCGGAGGCATCGCGCGACGCACCCGCGATGATGTGGTGGTCCTTGCCAAGCTCCTCGGCGATCGCACGGCCGATGCCGCGGGACGCGCCGGTAATCAGTACAGTCTTCATGGGCACCACCGTAGCGTGAAGAGGCTAAGCCTTGATCCCCTTGAACTTGCGGCCCAGGTCGCGGGCGATCTCGCGGTCCTCGGTGCGACGCTTGATGGAACGCCGCTTATCGTAGTCCTGCTTGCCCTGCCCCAGGCCGAGCTCCAGCTTCGCGCGGCCGTCCTTGAGGTACAGGGACAGCGGAATGAGGGTGCGGTTGCCGTCGCGAATCTTGCCCTCCAGCGAGTCGATCTCGCGGCGGTGCAGCAAGAGCTTGCGGGTGCGGCGCGGCGGGTGGTTGGTCCAGTGGCCGCGCGAGTACTCGGGAATGTGCATATTGCGCAGCCAGACCTCGCCGTTATCAATGGTGGCGAAGGCCTCGACCAGCGAGACCTTGCCCTCGCGCAAGGCCTTGATTTCCGTGCCGTAGAGCACGATGCCAGTCTCCCAGGTGTCCAAGATGGTGTAGTCATGCCGAGCTTTCCGGTTGGTCGCGAGGACACCGGTGTTGCTCAGCTTCTTCTTTTTACTCTTCTTGGCCATAGGAGCAACAAGTGTACTACTTACGCACGTAAGAACGAAGTGCCACCTGCGCCGCCACCGCGCCGACGACCATGGCGCCGAGCCCCACGAGCGGCATGACGGTCCACACCGCGGAGTCCGGCACGCGCGCGATCAGCGACGACGAGTACAGGTCGCCCAGCATCGGATCGACGATGGAGCGCTTTGCCACCCACGTGAGAATCGTTGCCAGCACCGCGCCCACGAACACGGAAATCAGCGCCTCCAGCACGAACGGCGCCTGCGTGAACCAGCGGGACGCGCCGACCATGCGCATGATGCCGATCTGGTCGCGGCGATTGAACGCGGCGAGCTGCACCATATTCACAATGAGGAAGATCGCCGCCAGCGCCTGCGCCGCGGCAACGGTGAAGGTCACGTTACGGAACGTATCCATCGTGCCGGCCGCCTCGCGCACCGTGTCCGCCTGGTCCGTCACGACGGTCACCTGCGGCATCGACGAGATCTTCTCAATCGGTGAGGTATCCGCCGGATCCGCCAGGCGCACGTGCAGCGCCGCCGGCAGCGCGTCCGGGGTCGTCTCGCGCACCAGGTCCGGCTCGGACTCCTCGAACAGCTCCTTGAACCGCTCGTACGACTGCTCGCGAGAGCGGAACGTTACCTGCTCTACCCCGCTATCCCCCTGCAGCGCGTCGCGCACCTCCTTGCAGGCGTCGGATGAGCAGTCCTTGTCGTTTGCGGAGATGTCCTCGTCCAGCTCCACCATGACCTCGACGCGGTCCAGGTACAGGTCCTTCGTCTCGCTCGTCGCCTGCGAAATCAAGATGCCCGCTCCGACGAGCACCAGCGACAAGGCGGTCGTGATGATCAGAGCAATGGTCATGGTGACGTTGCGCCCCAGCCCGCGGAATCCTTCGCGGAAAATGAAATTCCAGTTCACAGCTATCCCCTCACGTTTCCGTACACGCCGTGCTCGTCGTCGCGCACGAGTCGGCCCAAATCGAGTTCCATCACGCGCTTGCGCATGTCGTTCACCGCGCGGGCGTTGTGCGTGGACATCACCACGGTGGTCCCCATCCGGTTGATGCGCGAGAGCAGCGCCAGGATCCCATCGGCGGTCGCAGGGTCGAGGTTGCCCGTGGGCTCGTCGGCAAGCATGAGCGCAGGCTTATCGACGAAAGCGCGCGCAATCGCCACACGCTGCTGCTCACCGCCAGACAGCTCGTGCGGCATGCGGTTCGCCTTGGCATCCAAACCGACTAGCTCGAGCGCCTCCGGCACCAGCTTTTTGATGCGCTCCTTCGATTTGCCAATCACCTCCAGCGCGAACGCGACGTTGTCGTACACGCTGAGCTTGGGCAGCAGCCGGAAGTCCTGGAAGACGTAGCCGATGGACTGGCGCAGCTTGTTCACCTCTTTGCCGCGCAGCTCGTTGACGTGGAAGTCGTTGAAATAGATGTCTCCGGAAGAGACGTTCTCCTCCCGGATCATCAGCTGCAGGAAGGTGGATTTACCGGAGCCGGACGGGCCGATGAGGAAGACGAAGTCCCCGTCTCCGATCGTGAACGACACGTCGTCCAGCGCAGGCCGGGTCGACGTGGGGTAAACCTTGGTGACGTTGGAGAATTTGATCACCGGACCGACTTTACCTGTTACCGGTGTGACAGGTGAAGCCCCAGACCGCGCTTGCGCTGCGCAATCTGGGGCTTCACCCTCGCCCCGCGCGCCGCCTGCGAGCGACAACGCGCGAGTCTGTGAACTTGTTAGTCGTTCACGTAGAGGTACTGCTTGTTCACGAACTCATCGAGCGCGAACACGGACAGCTCGCGGCCGAAGCCGGAGCGCTTCACGCCACCGAACGGCAGCACGGCGGAGAAGTACTGGCCGAGGTTGACGTGGATCATGCCGGTGTCGATCTGGTCCGCGACCTTGATCGCACGGTCGGTGTCCTCGGAGAACACTGCGCCACCCAGGCCCTGGCGGGAGTTGTTGGCCAGCGCCACCGCTTCCTCCTCGGACGAGACCTTGTAGATCTCAGCGACCGGGCCGAAGAACTCCTCGTAGTACTCGTCAGAGCCGACCGGGAGGTCGGTGAGCACTGCCGGGGAGTAGTACGCGGTGGTGTCGTCCAGCTCGCCGCCGGTGCGCAGCGTCGCACCCGCCTTGACGGCGCGCTTGACCTGGTCGTCCAGCAGCTCCGCGGCGTTGCGGGAAGACATCGGGTAGTACTCGTTCTCGCCCGGGTTGGACGGGTCACCCTTCTTGTAGGACTCCGCAATCTTCACCATCTCGTCGACGAACTCGTCGTAGATGTCCTCCATGACGATGATGCGCTTGTTGGAGGTACACACCTGGCCCGCGTTCTGCACGCGCTTCGCCCACGCATCCTGCGCGGCAGTCTTGATGTCGGCGGAGTCCAGGATGACGTACGGGTCGGTACCGCCAAGCTCCAGGACGACCTTCTTCAGGTTCTTGCCCGCGGTCTCCGCGACCTTCGCGCCGGCACGCTCGGAACCAGTCAGGGAAACACCCTGGACGCGCGGGTCCGCGATGATGGTCTCGATCTGGTCGTGGGAGGCGTACACGTTGGTAAACACGCCGTCCGGCAGGCCCGCCTCCTTGAGGATCGCCTCAAACGCCGCGGCGGACTTCGGGGTGATCTCTGCGTGCTTGAGCAGGATGCAGTTACCGTTCATCAGGTTCGGGCCGGCGAAGCGAGCCACCTGGTAGATCGGGAAGTTCCACGGCATGATGCCGAGCAGGGTGCCCAGCGGGAGGCGGCGGACTACTGCCTTGCCGCCCGGGACGTCGACTTTTTGGTCAGCGCAGTGCTCGGCCGCGTGGTCGGCGTAGAACTGCAGGATGTCGCCGGAGAAGTCGGCCTCCCACTCGCCTTCCGGGACCGACTTGCCCATCTCCTCAGCCATGATCTTGGCCAGCTCGTTCTTCCGTTCCTTGAGCAGCTGCGCAGCCTTGCCGACGATCGCCGCACGCTCCTCGTACGACGTGTGACGCCAGGACTGGAACGCCTCGTCGGACTTGGCCAGGATCTCCTGCACCTGCTCGTCCGTGGGGTGATCGAACGTCTCGACGACCTCGTTGGTCATCGGGTTCTGTACGCGGTACGGGTTAGACATCGTGTCCTATTTTCCTCTCGTAGATTACTTTCTCGTGCTGTTTGTGAACTCTACCACTACGCGCCGGGCCTGTAAGCCCCGTCGCTCATCTTTACGCCTTCGTCCTGGGACATGTAGGAGGTGTCCTGCGTGAGGGCGTCGAGAAGCGCCTGGTGGTTCTGCGCGACTTCCTTCTCCAGCGCTTCGGGGTTCGCGCGCAGCAGGTCGAATCGTTGCTGCACCAGCGGCAGGTCGAGCTCGACGAACGGGCGGGAAACGGGCTGCGGGACGTTGAACTGGTCCGCAATCTCGTCGCCGTGCATGAGACGGGTCGCGGTGTACATCCAGTCATCGATGGACTCGTCCGGGAACGGCAGCATGGCCTTGACGTTGGTGCGGAAGCCGTTAAAGAGCGCGTCGATGAGGGCGCGGGACGCATCGTTCGGCTCGCCGTCGACGGCGTGAATCGCGTCGATCGTTGCCTGGGAGGCGTCGATGTCCGTCTCATTGTCCAGCAGGTCGGTCGGAATGCCGAGCATGATGCCCACGACTTTCCACAGGTAGAACAGGTCCTGCTCCTCCTCCACCGTCAGCCTGTAACCCAGGTTCCGCAGGTACGTGAACGCGATGTAGGTGAAGTCGAACCAGGTGCGGAGCATGTCGAACTCGCTGATCGGGCGGCCCCACTCCGCGTAGTCCAGCCCCAGCTGGCCCTGCACCCGGCGGACGTGGGCGTGCATCGCGCGCACCATGCCGGTGTGGACGTAGCTGACGTTGCCCGGCTTCAGCCCGTCCTTCAGGTAGACGGAGTAGATCCAGTTGGTGGTGTACGCCAGACGGTGCACGGCGCCCTCGGTGAGCTCGCCAGTGTTCACCAGGACGTTTGCAATCGACGGGGTGATGTAGGTGTGGATCAGCGCACCCGGCCCGAGCGACAGGTTCTGCGCAAGCACCGGGATCGCCAGCGCCGCCTGCTGCCCGCGCTCGAGGCGCTCCCAGTCGACGCCGTCGAGGGCCGCGTTCATGTCGTCGATAAGCGCCTTGACCTCGGGCAGCGTGGCATCGGTCGCCTCGCCGCGTGCGAGTGCCTCGCGCAGGTTCGGCATGATCTCCTTGCTCTTGTGGCCGCTGGTAAACAGCGCATCCGCAATGGGATCGGTCGCCCAAAACGCCTGCTCAAAGCACTGCGCGCGGGCTTCGCCGAACTTTGCAGCGAAATCGTCACGGTCGCCGCGCGCCGACGGCCACTCGGAGCGGTCGTAGTGGTCCTGCGCGAGCGGGTTTTCAGTAAAGGTCTGGGTCATGATGGGTCTCCTTGTAGTTGGGTGTGGCAGCGCGGGGTTAGCGCAGGCCTTCCTTGGATGTGTCGTGCAGCTTGTACTCGGCCTTGACGTCCGGGGCCTTCTCGGCCACGTAGTCCTCGATCTGCTGGAAAACGTCAGACCACGGCGGCTTGCCGTCTCCGGCCTTCTTGGCCTTCTTGGCCTGCGCGCCCGGGAGCTTGTCCAGCAGGCGGTAGATGACCGCCTCGGACTTCGCCTTGAGCAGGAATGCGATCTTCCAGTGCAGGTACGGGGTCCCTTCAAAGCGCGACCCCTTGACCATGAACTTCGTGTCCTCGTCGCCGATGATCAGCGACAGCGCACCGAGCACCTGCCCCGGCATCTTCGGATCAAGGTCTTCCAGAATGCCCATGAGCGCGGTGGCGACGCGCACGTGGTAATCGGAGGAGTAGCCGCCGTTGGCGTAGATGAAGTCGGTCATCTTGCGCATCTCGTCGCCCGTCTTCGGGATCAGACGCTCCTCGGCGCCCATGAGGTGCAGGACCCACGCCCAGTACATGGCGACGTCGTCCCACTCCTCGCCCGTGTGTGGGCGCCCGAAGAACTCGTCAACCCCGATCGGCATGAGGGCGAACCAGCCTTCGCCGGAGACGAGGAAGGAGGAGCCGATCGGGCGACCGAATTCGTTGTAGTGCTCAGGACCCCACAGCTTTTCCAGGCCTCGGTTTGCCTGCGCGTGCAGCAGGCGCACGCGCACCGCTGCTTTGAGGCCGTCACTGTAGCGGTCGAACACGCCCTTCTTGCCCAGGTCAACGAAGAACTTCACCGTCTCGATGATGCGAGTGAAGGACTCGATCTCAAACATCGCTGTCTCGCCCGTCGCCGCGGAAGTGCGGTCCTCCATCGTGGTGGCCCAGTAGGCGAATCCGATGGAGAGCAGCTCTGCCGACGGCGTCACGTTGTAGTAGGCGATGCGGCCACGCTCCGCGGCCTCGAGGTCGATCCACTCCGGGATGTTGTCTACCTCGGCGAAGAACTCCACGAGCTCCGGCGACGGGTCGGCCACAGTGTCGATTCCGCTGTTGAGCGCCTGCTCGAAGTCCGCGCGGGACTTCTCGGCGCCATCGCGCTTAAACGCCTCCGCCAGCTTCGAGCCAGTCTCGTCGGTCTGCCACATGTGATCATCCAGCAGTTTGGTCTGGAAGCTGTCGTAGCCCTCCCAGGTGTCGGCCACCGTGTGCCACCGGTCAAAGAGGTTGTGGCGCAGCTTCGACCAGCCGGGGCGCTTCACGCGACGCTTCGGTGCCGGCCGCAGCGGCATCCCGTCGCGGTAGAAGTAGCGGAAGTCCTCGTAAGGATTGTCCGACATGGGGAGAATCTCCGGGCGCACCGGATTTTGATACTGATGCTCCTCGCGGACATCTGTGCTGGCAGTCATCGTCATCCCGTTTCTCTGCACTTTTGCGCCGCCCCTTGCGGGCGGCTGGGTTGGTTCGCTTGCCGCAAATAGAGTGATAGTAACCGCCTTCCACCCGCGCATGTTACCTATCCGATAGTCATGCAGTGGTGTATTGCCGGTCACTTTTTGCGTGGTTTTATACTATCCATTACAGAACGGGTCCGGCAACCAATTTGGCGCCCTTTTTGGATTACACATTTTCTATTCGCTTTTCGACGGAGTCCACCATGGGAAACGACACTGGCATCGGCAGATTTACAGCGTTTTTTGGAGGAAAAAAGAAGAAAGCAGACCCAAACGCAGCCGACCGAGAAGCCGCACTGGAATCCCGGCGCGCCACGAAGACGGAACGACGCGGTAGCGGAGACATCATCGAACTCACCGTCACCGGTGTCGAGCGGGCACACGGCATCGCGCTCATCACGTTTGAAACGCAGGACGGCGCCCCACTTCCCGGCTACGAGCCGGGCTGCCACGCCGACTTCCTCCTCCGCACCCCCGATGGCGAGGAACTTGTGCGCCAATTCTCCCTCTTCCCCACCCACTACCTGGGTGACAAGGAGGGCGCCTACGGCATTGAGGTCAAGCGCGAAGCCGGTTCCAAGGGCGGCTCTGCGGCAATCCACCGCATCGAGGTCGGCGACACCCTCCGCATCCGCCCACCCCGCAACAATTTCCCCCTGGCCAAAGACGCGAAGCGGTCTGTGCTCGTCGGTGCCGGGGTGGGCATCGCCCCAATCTTCTCGCTGGCACGAGAACTCCAGATCCAACACGCCGACTACTCGGTGCTGTATTTCGCTTCAAGCGAGGAACGCGCGCTGATGCGCCACCTCATCGACACCTATCTGCACGGCCAGACGAAGAGTATCTTCGCTTCGGGCGAACGTGACAAACAGGCCGGCTACATCAGAGAAGCGCTCGCAGATGCAGCAGTCCCGGCGGAGGACACACACTTGTACGTGTGTGGACCCCACGGCTTCATGGACGGCGTGATCGAAACTGCGTCGGCCACACTCCCCCGGGACAACATCCACTTCGAGACCTACCGCCCCACCAAGGAAACTCTCGCCGGGAACCATGACGCCGACGGCGCTTTTGACGTCATTTTCAACGGCGAGACGTACCACATCCCCGAGGGCGAATCCGTCCTTGACGTCTTCGAGGATGAGGACGTGCCCATCCTGTCCCAGTGCGCGGAAGGCACGTGCGGCACCTGCGTGATGCGAGTGATCGACGGCATCCCCGACCACCGCGACAGCGTGTTCACCGAAGAGCGCCACGAGAAGGGCGCGTTCACCACCTGCGTGTCACGCTCTCTCTCCCCCACGCTTACGCTCGAGCGCTGGCGACAGACCTCATAAGCAAACCTGAGAAAACTGCGCATTGCGCAGTTTTCTCAGGTTCTAGGCGGCGAGCCATTCTTCAGCTACAGGAACTGCTGCAAGGCCGGGCCTGCAGCAGAAGCAACGACGCTGAGCACGGCGACAATCACACCAATAATGATGCCAGCCTGCTTCGACCCGTCCATGAGCTCCGATTTGTAGTCCTTCCTACCCTTGCAAGCACTGCATGTGAGCTTGACGGACGGGATGTCGCCGGTGCGTTCGGGGGAATCTTTAGAGCAGTCGAACCATTGCTACGCCGACGAGCACGATGGCCAGGCCGGCAAGTCTAAAGGGCGTGGGCATCCCCTTCGAGCCTCCCCCGATGCCGAGCGACTCGAGCACCTGACCACAGATGATCATGCCAACCAGCGAGCCGATGACGGTAGTGCCGGCGCCCAAGAGAGGCGACAAGCTCGCGCCGCCAAAGACAAAGAGGGCGCCCAGCACTCCCCCGAGCCACATCCACCACGGCCCCGGGGCGACGCCTGAAGCTACGGCGCGACGAGGCGCGGGAATCAGGAGGACCATGGCGAAAAGCAGGATGAGGCCGACGGCGAGCGAGATCTGCCCGGCCTGGATCGGGCTGTGCAGCGCCTTGCCCAGGTAGCCGTTGACCGCGGTTTGGGTCGCAGAGCCCATGCCCATGAGGACGCCGAAGCCGCGCAGCAACCAGGCGCGGAGCCCCCGGGCGGTGCCGCGCAGCGGGACTCCGCGCCCGATCTCCAGGACCATCGCGATGCCGAAAAGCACGAGCAGCGCGCCCAGGAGCCTGAGTGGTCCGACGGGGGTTTGGGGGTAGCGGAAGAGCCCGGTGGCGTCGATAAGCAGCCCCATGAGCACTTGCCCCAGGATGGGAAGGATGGTGGTTTGGACGGCGCCGAGCTCCGGAAAGAGCACGATGTTGCCGGCGATGAACATCACGCCCATAAAGCCACCGAGCCACACCCACCACGGCTCAGACGCGGCGAGTGCCAGGTCCGGGACCAGGGTGCGTGTGGCAAAAAGCGCGATGACGCAGGACGCGGCAACTGCAAGGATGAACGAAAGGAATGTTGCGCCGATCGGCGATCCCACGCTTTGCCGAAGCCGGGTATTAATCGCGGTTTGCACGGGGACGATCGCCCCGACCATCATGGCCACGACGACCAACATTCTGTGCCCTCCTTACAGGCGCTGCGGGGTGTTACTCCTCAGTGGGGATCTCGTTGACCGACTCGAGGACCTTCGCCACGTAGCCGGTGTTGATGTCACCGCTGCGGAACTGCTCGCTGTTGAGCAGGTAGGCCTGGAACGGGCCGGTGGTGACAACGCCGTCGACGGTCAGCTCGTCGAGGGCGCGCAGAGTGCGCTCGATCGCGGCGTCACGGTCCTCCGCCCAGCAGATGAGCTTGCCCACCATCGAGTCGTAGAACGGCGGGATGGTGTACCCGGACTCGATGTGCGTGTCCATGCGCACCCCGAACCCGCCCGGCGCGCGGTAGTTTTCGATCTTGCCCGGGCGCGGCGCGAAGTTCTCATTCGGGTCCTCCGCGTTGATGCGGCACTCGATGGCGTGGCCGCGGATCTGCACATCGTCCTGGGTCAGGCGCAGCTTCTGCCCGGAGGCGATGCGCAGCTGCTCCTGGATGAGGTCGACGCCGGTGATCATCTCGGTGACCGGGTGCTCCACCTGGATGCGGGTGTTCATCTCGATGAAGTAGTACTTGCGCTCGATGTTGTCGAACACGAACTCCACCGTGCCGGCGTTCTTGTAGCCGACCTCCTTGCAGAGGTTGATCGCGGCTTCCTGGAGGCCGGCGCGGAGCTCGTCGTCGATCGCGGGCGACGGGGCTTCCTCGATGAGCTTCTGGTTGCGGCGCTGCGAGGTGCAGTCGCGCTCACCGAGCGCAATCGCGTTCTCGCCGTCCGCGAGCACCTGGATCTCGATGTGGCGGATGTCTGTGAGGAAGCGCTCGATGTAGACCGACGAGTCGTTGAACGCGGACTGGGCCTCGTTCATGATCTCGTTGAGGTCCTTCTCCAGCGTGTCCTCAGACTCCACCACGCGCATACCTCGGCCACCGCCGCCGGCCGCCGCCTTGATCAGCAGCGGGAAGCCGGTCTGCTTGGCCACCTCGAGCGCTTCGTCGAACTCGGTCACGACGCCGTCGGAGCCGGGCACCGTCGGCACGCCCGCGCTCTGCGCGATACGCTTCGCCTCAATCTTGTCGCCCATCCGGCGGATGTGCTCGGACGACGGGCCGACAAAGCCGATCTCCTCGTCCTCGACCATCTTGACAAAGTCGGCCTTCTCGGAGAGGAAGCCGTAGCCGGGGTGGATCGCGTCGACTTTGTACGCCATCGCGGCGGAGACGACGAGCTCCGGGCTGTTGTAGCTCTTGGCGGCGTTCGCCGGGCCGATGCACACGGCTTTGTCGGCTTCCTTCACCGGAAGCGAATCGCGGTCGCCTTCGGAATACGCCAAGACACTCTTGATACCGAGCTCCTTGCAGGCACGGATGATGCGAAGTGCGATCTCACCGCGGTTGGCAATGAGTACGCTCCCCAACAACTCAGACATTGGGACTCCTCACCTTTCTAGGGGTTGTGGGTGTGCTTACTTGGGCTCGATGATCATGATGGTCTGGCCGTGCTCGACAGCCTCCTCGTTCTCCACAAGGATCTGCTTGACGGTGCCGGCGACCTTCGCCTCAATGTTGTTCATCAGTTTCATCACCTCGACGATGCACAGCACCTGGCCGACCTCAACCTCGTCACCAACCTTCACAAACGGGTCAGCGCCAGGCTTCGGAGCCGCGTAGTAGGTGCCCACCATCGGCGCGGTGATCTCGACGCCGTCGGCCGGGGCCTCGGACGCAGCCGGTGCCGGAGCGGGTTCCGGAGCCTTCGGTGCGGGCGTTTCCTCCACGGCCGGTGCAGCTGGTGCCGGAGCGGGTGCAGCCGGTACAGCCTCGGGCGCTGCCGGGGCCGGAGCAGGGGCAGCCTTGAGGTGGCTCAGCCCGCCGGGGGTCTTGGAAAGGGCGAGCTCGATGTCTCCGTACTTGATGCTCAGCTCTTCGATGTCGCCGGACTGGTTGACCCAATCCAGGAGGGACTTCAGCTCGTTGAAGTTGGTGGTCTCAGACATGGTTACTTGTCTCCTTTTTTGGTGAGGTTGATTTCGAGGTCGTCGGTCTTGAGGTGGAACTCGCCTGAATTAGTGGTGTCGTAGATCTTTTGGACCAGCTTGGTCAGCTCGCCGCCAGGCACGCCCTCGCCCTGGCCGGCGCGCCCCTCGGCGACGAAGCGCTTCATCTCGTCCACGTTGTTGCCCGGGATGTTCGCGCGCAGCAGGATCGTGTCGATGTCATCGTCCGGGTACTGCTCCTTGAGCGCGGGAAGTGCCGGCTCCAGCTTTGGACGGCCTTCCTTGATCTCGGCCGAGCCGTTCGCCTTAATCTTCTCCAGCGCATCCGGGTCGATCGGCGCGAGCGGCTCGCCGTAGTGGCCGAGTGCGTACTTCTTGATCTCGTTAGGCACCACGGAGTAGCGCTCGCCGGAGATCACGTTCATCACGGCCTGGGTTCCCACGAACTGCGCAAACGGAGTAATCATGATCGGGAACGCGAGCTCCTCGCGCACGCGCGCGGTCTCGTAGAGCAGGTCCTCGAAGCGGTCGGACAGCCCGGCGGTCTCCAGCTGGGACTCAAAATTGGTGAGCATGCCGCCCGGCAGCTGGTGCATGTAGTGGACGCCGTCGAAGGCACGAGGCTTGCCGACGGGCTTGCCCTCCCGGTCAGCGATCTCCTGGATTTTCTTGCTCACGTTGTCCACGCGCTCGTCGTCAATGTTGATTGTGTAGCCGAGCGCGCGCAGATCGCGGGCGAGCGCCTGGGTCGCGGGCTGGCCCTGGCCGTTGGCCAACGGCGCGGTCGAGGTGTGGATGGAGTCCACTCCGAGCTCAGCGGCGTAGATGTAGGTCAGTGGCGACAGACCGGTAAGCGAGTGGGTGTGGACCTCCAGCGGTAGGTCGTTCCCAATCGCGCCGCGGATCGCCGGGATCAGCGTCTTCATCCGGTCCGGGGTGAGCAGGCCACCGGCATCCTTGAGCATGATGCGGTCGACGTCGGTGCGCTCCACCAACTCCTGGGCCTTGTCAATGTAGAGCTGGTCGGTGTGCACGGGGCTGAGGCAGTAGGACAGACACCCGTAAGTCTCCGCGCCGAGCTCCTTAGCCAGGATCAGCGTGTCGGCGATGTTGTCGATGTCATTGAGGCCATCGAACGCGCCGATGACGCGGAAACCGTTGGCGTACAGGCGCTCGACCCACGCGTGGATGACGTCGTCGGGCAAGAAGTCGAACGACGCGAGGTTGCGGGAACGCACCATGGCGCGGAACTTGGTACCCGGCGCCGCGTTCTCGTGGACCAGGCGAACACGCTCCCAGGGGTCCTCCCTGAGGTAGCGCACGGGCACGTCGAACTGGATCGGCGCGACGAGGTCCACGTGCTCGAAGCCCGCGTTGGTGATGTCGTCGAGCATCTCCAGCATGTGCTCGGTGCGCATGCGCGTCGCCCAGATGGACTGGTGGGCGTCGCGAAGCGTGGTGTCGATGATCTTGATCTCGCGCTCGCTGTTCGCAGGGCGACCACCCGCGGCGAGAATCTCGGCGAGACTTTCTGTGCTGAGTTCCTCTGGTTTGAGAGCAACCATATTTTCCTCCTTAAAAACACCAGAATCGGGACTGCCTTTGAACTTTGGCCCGCTCAAGACGTGTGTTTCCGGTGCGCTCATTGTAAGCACTTCAAAGTGTGATGTGCGACGAGTTTTTCGGAATATCGCATATATCCCACTATTTCCCGTAGTGAAGCCCTAAGTCACTTCCCCCGAAAGTGGTGCGTAACATGCACGTGGGTTCGCTATGCGCACATCAACACGCCAGTGGCGGCACCCCGCCCACGCCTCTTACCTGGACAAACGCACCGCTTGTGATTCAGGGCATAAATTCTTTTTGGTGAGACCCAGGTTTCCCGCCCCTAAAGAGTGACCTGGATTATAGTTTCTGCTCACACCCATCCAACCCACAGACTAGGGAGGCCTCGTGTCAACCACCCAGACCCAGCCCGTGGCACCGGAGCACCATCCGGACCACGAGTACCCCGCAGACCGAAAGTCGCTCGGCGCCAGCCTCATCGGCCAAGTCCTCGAGTGGTTCGAGTGGAGCTCCTACGCCGTCTTCGCCCCGTTCATCGCGGCGGCGATGTTCCACAAAGCGGACCAGACCTCCGCCCTGCTGGCCACCTTCGGCGTTTTTGCCGTCGGCTTCCTCGTCCGCCCGCTCGGTGGCATCGTCTTCGGGCACATCGCGGACCAGAAGGGCCGGAAGGCGGTCCTCATGATCACCATCATCATGATGGCGGTCGCATCTGTGCTCATCGGCTTCCTCCCGTCCTACGACACCATCGGTATCTGGGCGTCGGTCGGCCTGCTCCTCATTCGCGTCGCCCAGGGCTTCGCCCACGGCGGCGAGTCCGCGGCCGCCAACAGCTACATCCCCGAGATCGCCCCGCCGTCCAAGCGCGGCAAGTGGGGGTCGCTGGTCTACGTCTCCATCTTCGGCGGCTCCGTGATTGCTTACGTCATCGGCGGCTGCATCTCACTCGTGCTCAGCGACGAGCAGATCGGCGCCTGGGGCTGGCGCATCCCCTTCTGGATCAGCGCCCTGGCTGCCGTCTTTGCTCTGTACATGCGCCGCCACATGAAGGAGTCCGACCACTTCACCGAGCTCGATGAGGCAGTGGCCAACGAGGACGACGACCGGCGCGCGCACGAGGCCGTGGAGCAGCGCGTCAACCACCGCCCCGTTGTGGTCAACGTCCTCCTGGTCATCGGCATGGTCTCCGGCGTGACCGCCGCCCACTACACCTGGACCTCGTACGTCTCCACCTACGCCATCTCACAGCAGGGCATGTCCACGCAGGGTGCCTACTGGGTCACCGTGGTGGCGCAGGCGATCGGCCTGATCGCCCTGCCGATGTGGGGCGCACTGTCCGACAAGATCGGCCGCAAACCCGTCATGTACACCTTCGCCATCCTGGTGGCCCTCCTGCAGCTGCCGCTCATGGGCCTTATCGACGCCCGCCCGTGGACCCTCCTCGTCGCGTCCACCCTCGCGATCATTGCCGTTGCCGCCGGCGGCGCGCTGCTCGCCCCGGTCATGTCGGAGGTCTTCCCCACCGACCAGCGCACGCGCAGCATCGGTCTCGCCTACTCCATCTCGGTGGCAGTGTTCGGCGGCACCGCGCCCTACATCTTCCAGTGGTTCGTGGCCCACGACCTGTCGTGGGCGTCCGGCACCTACGTGATCGCGATGTGCATCCTGACGCTGATCAGCATGTACATCTTGCCGGAGACGAAGGGCATCGACCTCCGCCACGCGTAGGAGCTACTCCTCGCCCTGCTCTTGTGCCTTGCGCCACCGGATGCCGGCCTCGAGGAAGCCATCGAGGTCCCCATCCAGCACCTTCTGCGGGTCTCCGACCTCGTAGTTGGTGCGCAGGTCTTTCACCATCTGGTACGGGTGCAACACGTAGGAGCGCATCTGGTTGCCCCACGACGCGTTGCCGCCCGCGCCCAGCGCATCCAGCTCCGCCTTCTCTTCCTGCCGCTTCTTTTCCAGCAGCTTGGACTGCAAGACGTTGAGCGCCGAGGCCTTGTTCTGAATCTGGGACTTCTCGTTCTGGCAGGTCACCACGATCCCGGTGGGGATGTGGGTGATGCGCACCGCCGAGTCGGTGGTGTTCACGCTCTGCCCGCCGGGGCCGGAGGAACGGTACACGTCGACCCTGATGTCCGAGTCCGGGATGTCAATGTGGTCGGTCCGCTCCACCACCGGCAGGACCTCGACTTCCGCAAACGAGGTTTGGCGGCGCCCCTGATTGTCAAAGGGGCTGATGCGCACGAGACGGTGCGCACCCTGCTCGACGGAGAGCTGGCCGTACATGTAATCGCCGTGGACGGCGAAGGTGGCCGACTTGATGCCCGCCTCCTCCGCGTAAGAAATGTCGTAGACGTCCACCTTGTGGTCGTTCTTCTCAGCCCAGCGGACGTACATGCGCATGAGCATCTCCGCCCAGTCCGCAGCGTCCACGCCGCCCGCGCCCGAGCGGATGTTCACCACGGCCTCGCGCGCGTCGTACTCGCCCGAGAGCATGGTCTGCACCTCGAGCGATTCCACTCGCGCCTCCACGTCCTCCAGCTCCTCCGCGGCCATGGAGGGGTCCCCCTCTTCTTCCGCGAGTTCGACCATGACCGGGAGGTCGTCAATACGCGTGCGCAGCGACGTCACCTTGCGCAGCCGCGCCTGCACGTTGGAGAGCTCCGAGGTGACCTGCTGCGCGTGCGAGGGGTCGTCCCAAAGTGAGGGGTCGGCGGCCTGCTGCTCAAGCTCGCGGATGCGCACGCCCATCTCCTCGAGGTCCATCACCTTTTCAATGGTGGTGAGCTTCGAGTCGAGGTCGGCGATGCGCGTCTGAGTCTCCGGTTGCATAAGAGCGCAGTCTAGTCGAGGAGCAAAGCGGCAGCCCCGGTCCCCCGCGCCAAACCGCGATGCCGTGGATAATGGGCCGCATGACATCCACCGCACAGTTCATTGAGGCCCACCGCAATTCCGACGACGCCGCGCTCGCCGCCGCCCTGGTCAAGCACGCAGGCCAGCTCGCGCTGCGCATGCGCGAGGAAGGGCTGACCACCGACTACAAGACGTCCGTGTCCGACGTGGTCACTGAGGCCGACCGCGCCGCGGAGGCGTTCGTTGCCGACGCGCTTGCCGCGCTGCGTGCCGACGACGGCGTGGTTGGAGAAGAAGGCGCGGCCCGCGACTCCGCAACCGGCCGCACCTGGGTCATCGACCCGGTCGACGGCACCTACAACTTCTCGCAGGGCTCGGACTACTTCTGCTCCGCCATCGCGCTCACGGATGCAGCGGACACGGAACGGGTGCGCCTCGGCGCCGTGCACCGCCCCGCCACGGACACGACGTGGCTGGCCAACCAGGGCGTGCTGACGGTGAACGGGGAGCGTGCGGAGGGGTTGGCGGGGGCGTCGATAAGCGAGAAAGCCCTGGCCACGTACCTGCACCCCACGTACATGCGCGAGGACGCCGTGCGCGACGTGTGGTTGCGCGCGGTGCGCGACGCGGCGACGATCCGGATGTGGGGCGCCGGCTCGATTGACCTGGCCACCGTGGCTGCGGGGCAGATCGGCGGGTGGCTGCAGCACTCCGTGGCGGATTGGGATTGGCTGCCAGGCAAGGCGCTGGTGGAGGCGGCGGGCGGCGTGGCCCGCAAGGTGGATGCGGGCGGAGTGACATGGTGTGTGGCGGGAAACGCCCAGATTGTGCAGGACATCACTACTAGACTTGTCGGGCATGAGTAATTTCGCCGACGACCTCGCCCTCGCCCTCGAACTGGCCGACGCGGCCGACGCGCTCACGCTCGCGCGCTTCGAAGCCTCTGACCTGCGGGTGGAGTCCAAACCGGACATGACGCCCGTCTCCGACGCGGACCTCGCCGTGGAGGAGGCGCTCCGAGCGGAGCTTGCGGAGTCGCGGCCGGCGGACGCGGTGCTTGGCGAGGAGTTCGGCGGTGAGGTGGCGTTCGAGGGCCGCCAGTGGGTCATCGACCCGATCGACGGGACGAAGAACTTCGTCCGCGGCGTGCCCGTGTGGGCAACCCTCATTTCGCTGCTTGTGGACGGCGAACCGGTCGTCGGCGTCGTCTCCGCCCCCGCCCTGACCCGCCGCTGGTACGCGTCGACCGGCGGCGGCGCCTGGCGCACGTTCAACGGCGGCGAGCTCATGCGACTCGAGGTCTCCGGGGTGCGCTCGCTTGCCGACGCCTCCCTCGCCATGTCCTCCCTCGCCGGTTGGCGTGATCGCGGCCTGCTGGAGAAGTTCATCGGCCTGACGGAGCAGACCTGGCGTCTGCGCGGCTACGGCGACTTCCTCAACTACTGCTTCGTCGCGGAGGGCGCGGTGGACATCGCCGCCGAACCGGAGGTGTCGCTGTGGGACCTCGCCGCCCTGTCGGTGCTGGTCACGGAGGCCGGCGGGCGCTTTTCCGCCCTGTCCGGCGAGGATGGACCGCACGGCGGCGACGCGCTGGCCAGCAACGGCGCGCTCCACGACGCAGCGCTCTCGGCGCTGCGCTAAGTTACGGCAGGCGGAACCCGTTGTTCAGGTCCGCCAGGATGGCGTCCATGCGGGCGGCGCTGGTGGGCGCGTAGATCGGCCCCTGCAGCGGGGTGGTGCACTGCACGTCGAACGGCGCGGGGAACAGGCCACCGTTGATCATGCCGACGAGGCGGTCGTCCGTGTACAGGGGCGCGCCGGAGTCGCCCTGCATGGCGCAGACCTGGTTCACGTTCTGCACGTTCCAGTCCGACCAGGTGATCCCACAGGTCTCACCGGAGGCCACGCCCTTCTTGCACACGTTTTTGCCCGGCTTCACCGGCGCGGAGCCGAGGTGGTTGATGGTCACGCCGTCGTAGGAGCGGGTGACTTCGGCGTTGGAGCCGAGCTCGATGAGCGCGTAGTCCAGGCGCTCGTTGACCTTGACGATGTTGCCGGAGTGCCCCACCTGCCAGGAGTCCGCCGAGGAGACTGGGTCTCCGACCTTGCCGCAGTGCCCCGCGGTCAGGGCGTACTTGTTGCCGTGCTCGCCGTAGCCGGCGACCGCGACGGTGCACATGACCTCGTTGTCGCCCTCGCCCACGTAGATGGGGGTGCCGGGGCCGTACAGGGAGTTGCCGCGCTGCAGGGCCTCGTTTGACTCGCGCGGGATGCGCGGTGCGTCGTGGAAGGAGCCGGGCACGCGGTGCAGGACATAGTCCGCGAACGGCTTGCCGGCCAGCACCTTTGAAATCGGGTCATCGTGCCAGGTGTAGTTCGGGTCGATCGGCGCCGGCTGCGGTGCAGGCGCTTCACCGGCGTTCGCGGGCGCAGCGGGCAGCGCGGCGACGGCAAACGCGGTGATCAGGGCGGCGATACGACGACGAATCATGGGCATTCTTCCTACATAGACCACAACAGCAACTCCCGTATACATTGCCATGTTTTTGCCCCAATTTCCTCATTTACCACATCAAAGGTGGGGTGACCCCGGGCTAGCATGTCCCCATGACGAATTCTTTTGCACTCACTGGACCGTTTGCACCATTCGAGTCCGATCTGGACGCCACCCGCGGCGAGCGCGAAGCGTTGTACAAGTGGTTCCACCAGCATCCCGAACTCGCCCTGGAAGAGCACCAGACGAGCGCCCGCATCGGCGAAGAGCTGGAAGCCGCCGGCTTCACCGTCGTGCCAGTGGGCGCCACCGGCAAGGTCGGCATCCTCACCAACGGCGAAGGGCCGACCGTGTGCTTCCGCGCCGACTTCGACGCCCTGCCGCTCTCGGAGGAGACCGGCCTGGAATACTCGGCCGACCCCGCGCTCGGCGCCGCCCACGCCTGCGGGCACGATATGCACACGGCGGCCTTGCTCGCGGCGTCGACAATGCTTGCGCAGCACACTGACGCCTGGTCGGGCACGCTCCTCGCACTGTTCCAGCCCGGCGAGGAAACCGGCGCCGGCGCGCGGGACATGGTGGAGCACGGCCTGGCGGAGAAGGTGCCGACCCCGGACGTGGTGCTGGGCCAGCACGTCGGCCCGATGATTCCCGGCTACGGGATGGGCGCGCTCGCCGGGCCGGTGTGTTCCACGTGCGTGCAGACCAAAATCACCATCCACGGCACCGGCGCGCACGGCTCGATGCCGGAGAAGGGGGTGGACCCCGTGGTCATCGCGGCGCACGTGATCACCCGCCTGCAGACCATTGTGTCGCGCGAGATCGCCCCGCAGGAAATGGGCGTGGTGACGGTGGGCGCGATCCACGCCGGCGAATCCCCGAACACGATCCCCGCCACCGCCGAGCTATCCGTGAGCACCCGCGCGTTCACCACCGAGGTCAGCGACCGCCTGAACAGCGCCATCCGGCGCATCGTCCGCGCCGAGTGCGCGGCGGCGGGCGCGACCACGGAACCGACGTTTGAGATTGTCGGCGGGGCGCCGGAGTTCTCCAACGACGAGGCCATCGCCGAGCAGGTGATGGCCGCGTTCCGCGAGCAGTTCGGCGATGTGGTCGGCGACTTCGGCCGGCTGTGCGGTTCCGAGGACTTCCCCACCATTGCCAATGCCTTTGGCGCGCCGTACTTCTACTGGTTTGTGGGCAGCAGCTCGGACATCAACTCCGCCCCGTCCAACCACTCCCCCTACTTTGCGCCCGACCTGCAGCCCACGCTCGACCAGGCCACCCGCGCCATCCTCGTCTCGGTCTCGCCCTGGCTGATGCGGTAAGCAGCTGGTAAAAGTGAGGCCCATGCAACGACTACTCGTCCCCGACCTTGCCCGCGGCACAGCACTGCTTGGCATCGCGCTCGCCAACGGCTCGCTATTTTGGATGATCAATCAGCACTCGCAGCCGGAGTCAGGCCCCGGGTGGAGTGTCGGCGGGGTGCAAGAGGGCTCGCTTATCGACGCCGCGTTGGCCCTCTTCGCCGCCCTCTTCGTCCACTCCCGCGGCCTGCCCATGTTTGCCACGCTGCTTGGCTTCGGCTTCGGGCTTGTCGTCTCCAGCCTGTACCGGAAGCAGTACCCGGTCGGTGAGGCGCGAAAGGTCCTGGCCCGACGTTACGGCGCGCTCGCGCTTTTTGGCCTGGCCCACTTGTGCCTGCTGTTCTTTGGCGACATCATGACCATGTACGGCTTCGTCGGGCTGCTGCTTTCGGTGATGTTCACGCTCTCGACGAAGGTGCTGCGCATCATCTCGTACTCCTGCCTCGGTCTCTACATCCTTTTCACTTCATTCGTTGGCGTATCAGCGGCGTTAATCCCTGAGGTGGCTAAGGAGATGGGTGGGAACAATGTGCTCAATGAAGAATTTGGGAGTTTTGGCACCTACTTCACCAACAACCTCGCCAACGCGGCAGAAATGCTGCTGTCCACCCCGTTTATCCTGCTTGAGCTTGTCCCCTTGGCCACCATCGGCTATGTGTGGGCGAAGGAAGGCGTGCTGGTCAACACCAAGCAGCACGCACGCACGCTGTGGACGTGGACGATCCTGGCCGGCGTGATCACCCTCGGCGTCGGACTGCCCTGGGGGCTTACCGCCATCGGCGTGCTCAACCCGGAGATGGAATCGAGCCTGCACCTGCTCAACAGCGCAATTGGCTGCCTCACCGGACCTGGCATCCTCGCCGCGCTGACGCTGCTCACGTCGCGCCTGAACAACGCGGCACCCACCTGGACTTACCCGCTCGTCGCGTTGGGCAAGCGCTCGATGTCCGGCTACCTGGCACAGACCATCTTCTTTATCGTGTTAGTGTACCCGTTTAGCCTGGGCATCGGCCAGGATTGGACTATCAGCGGTAAGCTCGGCCTGAGTGCTTGCGTGTGGCTGGCCACCGTCGTGCTCGCCACGGTGCTCGAGGCAGCCGGTAAACAAGGTCCGTTCGAGTGGGCACACCGCCACGTTTCCTACGGCAAGGCAGGAAGGATTGCACCGCACCGTGATCGTGCTGAAATCGCTGGATGAGATGACCCCGCGCGAGGTCCACGCGCTGTACAAGCTCCGCGTCGACGTGTTCGTCGCCGAGCAGAATTGCCCGTACAACGAGATCGACGCGCAGGACGCGGACCCGTCGACCACGCACCTCCTCGCGCTGACTGCAGCCGGCGAGCTCGCCGGCTGCGCCCGGGTGTTCCCCACCGAGACCGGCTCGCGCTTCGGCAGGTTCGTCGTCGCCCCGGCGCACCGCGGCACCGGCCTCGGCCCCGAGATCGTGCGCACCGGGATTGAGTACACCACCCGCTGGCCGGGCGACCTGATCATCGAGGCCCAAGCCGGCCTGGTTGGCTACTATTCCCGCTACGGACTCGTCGCGGAGGGCGACGAGTTCCTCGACACCGGCATCCCCCACCGCAGGATGCGCCTAGCACGCTAAGCGCTCCCCTCGTTGAACTCGCGCAGCGTCAAGGACGCGTCGCTGCGCAGCGGTGCCTGATAGCTTTCCGCCACGAACCTGCTCCCGTCCCGAAACACGAAGTGCAAGTCGGGGCCGTCCTCCAGGATGCGAATCCACCGCTCCGAGACCATCGCGTGGCACGACGAGCACAACGGCAGCAGATTGTGCAGGTCCGTGGCGCCTCCGTCCGCCCAGTCGTGTACGTGGTGGACCTGAATGAACCGCGTATGGTCGCATCCGGGCATCGCGCAGCGCCCGCCCCACATAGTCATCAGCGCGTTGAGCTGCCCGTCCGTGGCCAGCCGCGACGCCCTCGACGTGTTGAGAATCAGGCCGTCCTTGTCCACCGTGTTCACGCGCACCATGGCGTTCGCCACCGCGTGCGCCACGCTTGCCGACGCCGCCGCGCCCCCAACCGGCAAATAGGCCCCGCCGTCAACCGTGGTCACGATGTTGACGTGCGCACCCGGGGCACGTAGCGGGTTCTTCGGGCGCGAGCGCACGATATTCACCATCCCCATGAACGCAGCGAGCATCACCTTGCCCGTGGGCATCCCGATCCCGGACGAGGTGGGCAGGTCCTCCAGCTCCTCCTCAACCGCGTCCCGGTTGACCGCATCCTGCAGGTCAACGTCGTGGTAGGCCAGTTCCCCGATCTTCAGCGCGGCCGCTACCTGCGCGCCTTCCATCGGGCTGAGGTCGGCCCACAGCCCGAAGCGTCCGTTCTTGCGCTCCGCAATCCGCACGTACGAGGACCGTGTCGGGGCATCTTCGCCTTCGTCCCTGTCCAGCAGCGCAAGCTCCGCCTCCAGCTCGCGGTAGCCGTACTTCCGTGCCATCTCCACGAGCGTCGACTCGTCGTTCTTCTTCAGGTACGGGAGGAGCAGGCGCACCTTGGAATAGTTCACTGCACCTTCCTGGAATGCCTCCGCGAGCAGGTGGTACGTGGTCAGCTCACGAGCGACGCGCACGTACTCGTGCGCTGTGGTCTGCGAGATCCCCAGCCGCCGCACCAGCCACCCCGCGGTCGTCCTCGCCCCGCACCTACGGGCCAGCCGCAGCGAATCAAAAATGCCAATCTGGTGCAGCAGTTGCGCTTTACAGGTGGTGATCCTGCCAAACGTGTCCTCGATGCGGGAAGCGAGCTCCGCGATCGCTTTGTCGCCGCCCGGAGAATGTTCGAAATCTTGCGCAGTATCGTCCACACTTTCGTCTGCGGTAGGTGGCTTTGGTGTGGCATCGGTGGTCGTGATCGTCATGGCACAGGCCCCTTTCGGGAGGTGGGATGGTCGAGGTTTTGGTTGTATGCAACACGGTAGCACCCCACCCGAACACGCCGTTTACCTGCTGTTATGGTGCTATAACAACAGGGGTCATGGGCGTCGAGAAGCTGCCCTCAGCTCGGCAGACTCACAGAAACTACGCAATGCGCAGTTTCCTCAGCATATGTTCGAATGCGCTGCGGAACCCAAACTCCAGTTCTCCACTCACGACACGAAAAAGGCTGAGAAAACTACGCATTGCGCAGTTTTCTCAGCCTTCGGCGCCGATCGCGCCTACTTCGGGTCTTCCTGCTCGACCCAGTTCACCTTGGACCCGGTCTTCGGCTCGCCGTCGCCGGAGACCTGCACGTCCTCGCCGAGGATGAGCGACTCTTCGAGGCGCCAGGTCCCCTCCTCCGCGTCGTACTCGAACTCGGGCCGGTCGACGGGGTTGCCCTCGGAGTCGTAGCCCGGCGCGGGCTTGTTCTCGCCCTCCTCCAGCTTCTCCGCGGTGTCGGTCTTCTCCCACTGGCGGGAGCGGTAGCGGCGGGCGGCTGCGGAGTCGTCCGTCATCGCCTTGACCAGCGACCACATCATGATGAAGTACGTAATGAAGAACGGGAAGGCGATGATGATCACCACCTCCTGGAGGGCTTGGATGCCGGAGTCATTGATAAACAGCAGCGCGCCGGTCACCAGGCCGACGGCGATAACCCAGCCGACCCGGTAGAACACCGGGGACTTGTTCTCCTCACCGGTGGCAAACATGTCCACCACCAGCGCGGCGGAGTCCATGGAGGTGACAAAGTACATCACGATGACAAACAGGGCGACCGCGCCGGTCACCGCGTACAGCGGGTACTCCGCCAGCAGCGAGAACAGGGCGCGCGGGGTGTCGCCGTCCTCCACCACGGGCTTGGTCAGCACGCCCGGGTTCTCGGCCTCCATCTCCATCGCGGCGCGGCCGAAGATGGAGAACCAGATCAGGTCAAAGACGGTGGGCAGCAGGATGGTGCCGCCGATGAACTCGCGGACGGTGCGGCCGCGCGAGATGCGGGCGAAGAACATACCTACGAACGGGGACCAGCAGATCGTCCAGGCCCAGTAGAACGCCGTCCAGGTAGCGTGCCAGCCCGGGTTGTCGTTGTAGGAGTCCACCCAGAACATCAGCTCGGGCAGCGAGTTGCCGTAGATGCCAAAAGACTCCGTGATCTGCCCCATCAGCGCCAGCGTCGGGCCGGAGACGAGCACGAAGAGCATGAGGAAGATCGTCGCGCCGATGTTCACGTTGGACAGGATCTTCACGCCCTTGTCCAGGCCGGTGGCCACGGACAGGCACGCCGCGATGGTGATGAACAGGATGATGCCCAGCTGCACCGGCGTAATGAGCGGCACGCCCCACAGAATGTTCAGGCCCGCGGAGATCTGCAGGACACCAAGGCCCACAGAGACGCCGAGGCCGAAGATGGTACCGATGATCCCCAGGGCGTCGAGAAGCTTGCCCGGCGTCTCGTACACCCGACCGCCGAGCAGCGGAGCGAACATCGACGACATGCGCGCCGGCATCTTGCGCTTGTACACGAAGTACCCGATGGCCAGGCCGGGCAGGGTGAAGATCACCCACATGTGGATGCCAAAGTGGTAGTACGTGAACTCGAAGGCCTGCACGATCGCCTCGCGGCTCATTGGTTCCATATCGCCGCGCGGCGGGTTGTACGCGTGGTTCAGCGGCTCCGCGGCGCCCCAGAACATGAGCGTTGCGCCCATGCCGGCGGCGAAGAGCATGGCGAACCAGACTGGGTAGCTGTATTCGGGCTCGTCCTCATCGTCGCCAAGCCGCATGTTGCCGAAGCGGGAGACGAAGATCACGATGAGGAAGATGAACACCGCGGAAATACCGCCGATGTACATCCAGGAAAAGTTATCCATGAGGAACCCGGAGACGTCTGCGTAGAGCTGTCGCGCGCGATCACCGAAGGCGATCGTGGCGGCCACGAAGACGACGACGAAGCCGAGCGATGCCCCGAAGATCACCGGATCAGTTTGAAGGCCGCGCTTGCGTGCCATGGTGTTTTCCAATCGTTGGGAACTCAAATCGGTGACCATTGTAGGGCACTTGCTTATCGACGCCCTGCTACACTCTCTCTCCGTTGAAGGGGAGTAGCCCGCAATCGGTTGTTCGACATACTGGCGCACGCGCCCGGGCAACCGGCTCCGGTTTGGAGTGAGCGAGACCTTCGGACCGTTGCACGCACGGCGCCGAAGCGCCCCAATTGTGGGAGGACACTCGCATGCCTGAATTGCCCCCTTCACTCCAAAAAGAGCAAAAGATCCTGGAACGCTTCATGTGGCTTTCCATCGCGGTATCTCTGCTCACCATCGTGCTCAAGATGGTCGCTGCCTGGGTCACCGGCTCCGTCGGCTTCATGTCGGACGCGATCGAGACCGTGATCAACTTCGTGGCCGCCGTCGTCGGCCTCTGGGCGCTCAAGCTGTCCGCGAAGCCGGCGGACGCGAACCACAACTTCGGACACTCCAAGGCTGAATATTTTTCCGCCCAGGTGGAGGGCTCGCTCATCCTCGTCGCGGCCGTGGCCATCATCTACACCGGCGTGGAACGGCTGATCACTCCGCAGCCGGTGGAGCAGCTCGGCGTGGGATTACTGTTCTCCGTCATCGCCGCCGTGCTCAACGCCGCCGCCGGGTACGCGCTCGTGCGCGGCGGGAAGCGGTACCGCTCAGCAACCCTGGAGGCGGACGGGAAACACCTGCTCACGGACGTGTGGACCACCGTGGGCGTGATTGTCGGCATGGCACTCGTTGCGCTGACCGGCTGGCAGGTCCTGGACCCGATCGTCGCGCTGCTGGTTGGCGCAAACATCCTCTTCACCGGCTACAAGCTCCTGCGCAGCGCCATCCTGAGCCTGCTGTCTGAGGCCTTGCCCGCGGAGGAGCTTGCAAAACTCAACGCATTTCTGGATGCATTTGCCGAGCAAAACGGGGTTGCGTTTACCTCAGTGCGCACCGCTGCGTTTGGTCGCGAGCGCTTGATCAGCTTGGTCATGCAGGTGCCGGGCGAGTGGACGGTGTCGTACGCGCACGCCCACGCCGACGAGATTGAGTCCGGTATTGCAAATACGCTCAGCGCCGCGGAGACGATCGTGCACGTCGAGCCGTTTGGCTACACCACCCGAACGGGTCCCATTTTTGGAGATTCGCTGACAAACAGCAGGTAAGACGGGTATTCTGAGGTGTGAACACAGTGGAAGGAAGGTCAATCATGTGGGTCACACAAACCATGGATTCCTACCCGCACGGCACGCACTGCCGTGGATACGTTGTTGGCTTCTACAACCCCAGTGGCGGGTGGTGCGATGCACCGCTTCCACCCGAAAACGTAGGCCTCGCACCCCGCAACGCTGATGAGGACCCAAGCGATCCGGATTTCCGCTACCTCTACTCGAAGGATGACGCGGTTCGGTACGTGAACTACCTCAATGGCGGAGCAGTCCTGTAAGCCGCTACACTCGATGACGCAATCCCACACGGGCGCCCCAAGGTAGGGGCTGAGATCGCGCTACATGCCGCGCGGGCACCGTCCGAACCTGTCCGGTTAGCACCGGCGAAGGAAGTTGAAGGAGTGTCATGACTGACGCCTACGCTCAAGAAATCCACCGCAAGCACAGCTACGCACCGCTGCGTAAGAACGGACTCGAGGTCCCCGAGACCGCGGTCCAGTTGGATGACTCCCCCACCGGCCCGAACGAGCCCGTGAAGCTCTACCGCACCCGCGGCCCATGGGCGGAGCCGGAAGAGGGCCTGCCCGCGCTGCGCAGCGAGTGGATCGCCGCCCGCGGCGACGTTGCGGAGTACGAGGGACGCCAGCGCAATTTGCTTGACGACGGCACCCGTGCCGCCAAGCGCGGCGCCGCCTCCGAGGAGTGGCGCGGAGCCCGCCGCGCGCCGCTGCGCGCCACGGAAGGCAAGCGCGTGACCCAGATGGCGTACGCCCGCCGCGGGGAGATCACCCCGGAGATGGAGTTCGTGGCGCTGCGCGAGCACTGCGACGTGGAGAAGGTGCGCGAGCAGGTCGCCGCGGGCAAGGCGATCATCCCGAACAACGTGAACCACCCGGAGAGCGAGCCGATGATCATCGGCAACGCGTTTTTGACCAAGATCAACGCCAACATTGGCAACTCCGCGGTCACCTCGTCCATCCGCGAGGAGGTGGACAAGCTGCGCTGGGCCACCCGCTGGGGTGCCGACACCGTGATGGACCTGTCCACGGGCAACGACATCCACACCACCCGCGAGTGGATCCTGCGCAACTCCCCCGTCCCGATCGGCACCGTCCCGATCTACCAGGCACTGGAGAAGGTCAATGGCGTGGCTGAGGACCTGACCTGGGAGATCTTCCGCGACACGGTCATCGAGCAGTGCGAGCAGGGCGTGGATTACATGACCATCCACGCCGGCGTGCGTCTCCCCTTCGTGCCGCTGACTTCGAAGCGTGTGACCGGCATCGTCTCGCGCGGCGGCTCGATCATGGCCGGCTGGTGCCTGGCGCACCACAAGGAGAGCTTCCTCTACGAGAACTTCGACGAGCTCTGCGAGATCTTCGCCCAGTACGACGTCGCCTTCTCGCTTGGCGACGGCCTGCGCCCCGGTTCCATCGCCGACGCCAACGACGCCGCCCAGTTCGCCGAGCTCAAGACCATCGGCGAGCTGTGCAAGCGCGCCTGGGACTTTGATGTCCAGGTCATGATCGAGGGCCCGGGCCACGTGCCCCTGAACAAGATCCAGCTCAACAACGAGAAGGAAGAAGAGTGGTGCGGCGGCGCCCCCTTCTACACGCTTGGCCCCCTGGTCACCGACATCGCGCCCGGTTACGACCACATCACCTCCGCCATCGGCGCGGCAAACATCGCCGCCGGCGGCACCGCGATGCTCTGCTACGTCACCCCGAAGGAGCACCTCGGCCTGCCCAACAAGGACGACGTGAAGACCGGCGTGATCACCTACAAGGTCGCCGCGCACGCCGCTGACGTGGCAAAGGGCCACCCGGGCGCGAGCGACTGGGACGACGCGATGAGCAAGGCCCGCTTCGAGTTCCGCTGGGAGGACCAGTTCGCGCTCTCCCTGGACCCGGACACCGCGCAGGCCTACCACGACGAGACCCTGCCTGCCGAGCCTGCGAAGACCGCGCACTTCTGCTCCATGTGCGGCCCGAAGTTCTGCTCCATGCGCATCTCTCAGGACATCCGCGACGAATTCGGCGACAAGATCGACGCCGTCTTGGACGCTGACACACAGCAGACCATCCAGAACCTCGGCATCCCGACGCTCGCGGTCGGCGAGGAGCAGATGGCGGAGAAGTTCCGCGAGGAAGGCTCCCAGGTCTACCTGCGCGCGGACTAGCGCTCCTGCGCGCGCACTCGCCCGCGGCGCACCACCCACGCCGCGACCAGCGAGAACACCAACGACACAAGCACGCCTAGGTTCGCATCGGCCCACTGCTCCCCCACCAGGGGCAGCAGGTATCCCTGCCAGTTATTCCACGCCGCCTCCTCCGCGAATGCGTTGGCCACCAGCCCCCCACCCCAGGATCGATGCGATCGCCAGAATGCTTATCGACGCCACATCCACCCCGCCGTAGCGCCCCGCTGGATCGTAGAGCGCGGCCTCGTCGTAGTCCTGCTTCCGGCTATAAATGTCCGAGATGAGGATGCCCGCCCAGCTCGCCAGCGGCACGCCCAGGGTAATGAGGAACGACTGGAACGGGCCGAGGAAGTCCTGGGCGAAGAAGACGACCCAGATCGTGCCGACGGTCAGGATCACGCCGTCGACCGCCGCGGCCGCCGGGCGCGGAATGCTGATGCCCAGCGTGAGCAGCGTCAGGCCCGACGAGTAGATGCCGAGCACCGCGCCGGATACGAGAGCCAGCACCGCCGTGATCAGGAACGGGACCAGCACCCAGGTCGGGAGGATGACGGCGAGTGCGCCGATGGGGTCCTGCGCGATGGCGTCGGCAAGCGATGCATCCGAGCCCGCGAGCAGGAGGCCGAAGACGATGAGCACCACCGTGGCAACCGAGCCGCCGAACGTGTTCCAGAAGATGATCGCGCCATCGGAGGTGTCGCGGCGCTGGTAGCGCGACCAGTCTGCGGCGATGTTGATCCAGCCCAGGCCAAAGCCGGTCATCGCCATCACGAGCGCACCGACCACGGCGCTTGCGGGCCCGGACGGAATAGCGCGGACGGCGTCCAGGTCGATGTGCGGGATGGCGAGCACCGCGTAGATGATGGTGACCGCGCCGGTGAGCCAAGTGAGCACGGACTGCATCCGAATGATGGTGTGGTAACCGAGGACAGACGCCGCCACGATGAGCGCCGCGACGATGACGGTGGCGATGACGGTGACAGCCGTGCCCGGGTCCGCACCGAGCTGCCGCAGCACGGTGTTCGTAGCAAGCACCGCCATGATTGAAAGGAACGTCTCCCACCCGATGGAGGTGAGCCAGGAGATAATGCCGGGCACTTTCTGCCCGTGCACGCCGAACGCGGCACGCGAGAGGACCATAGTTGGCGCGGAGCCTCGCTTGCCCGCAACTGCGATAAGACCGCAGAGGAAAAACGAGAACGTCACCCCGACTGCGGTGACGAGAGCCGCCTGCCAGAACGAGATGCCGAACCAAAGGATGAACGAGCCGTACGAGATACCGAAGACGGAGATGTTGGCTGCGAACCACGGCCAGAAGAGGTCGGAGGGTTTCGCGGTGCGTTCAGATTCAGGGACGATGTCGATCCCGCGGGATTCTATAAGTGGTGTGCCTTCCATAGCAGCAGGTTAGCCCCACGACTCCCAACCGTGGGCCGTTTCAACGACTTTTATTCCACGCAGCGGCGGGCTAGGCCGCTTTTGGCTGCGGAGCGGGTTCCGGGGCGGGTTCGCGGACCAGCTTGCCGTTCGCGTCGTAGCTGTACTCATTACCGCCATACTTGAGGTACACGACCGTGGCGATGATGAAGATGACAATCATTGCGATGTCTGCGAAGGTCTCGATGCTCATGGTCGTGCTCTTTTCGACTCGAAGTAGCTCGTGCGGCGGAAAAGCACTGGTCTTTCCCTACTCCCCAGCGTAGACCGGTTGTGAGGCTTTCCCCAGCGCACGGGGTGTTGGATATGTCTCACCGCGCAGCACAAAGCCCCCTCACCGGCATCACTGCTGGTGAAGGGCTAAAAAGTGGTAGCGGGGGCCGGCCCTATGGTTGATGATCTGCAACATCGAGGACAAGCGCGCCGCCCAGCGTGCGAAGAAGGCGAAACAGGCAACTGAGTGCAACGGCTATATTGAAGGGGCGAAAGCCAAGAGGGTGGAAACAAGCCATCAACCAACTAGCCGTGGCATACCCCATGTATTGGTGTTGTAATACAAATGTATTGGTAAGGTGATAGCTCATGGCCCTGGTCGGGAAAAGGGTCCTGAAGGTGGCGGGACTTATCGTGACGGCAATCGTTGCACTTGCGGCAGCCGGTGCTGGCGGTTGGGCATGGTATACAACCACGTATCACTCGCGTCTTGTGAGATCCCTGGAAAAGGCTGGCTATCAAGAGCACCGGATGAGCGTGGATCATGTGAAGCTCAATGTAGGGGTAAGCGAGCCAAGGGACGGTTCCCCTATTGTCCTTATCCATGGTCAAGCGAGCGGATGGCGCCAGTACGGTTACGCTTTACGTGACCTCAGCAAGGACCGCCAAGTCTATGCCATCGACGTTCCAGGGCATGGCAAGTCTGATCGCCTTGAATCTTATCGAGCGGTGGAGGTCGCAGACGTCCTATCTCGTTATATAGAGACAATTGGCCAACCCGTCGTATTAAGTGGGCATTCGTCTGGGGGTCAATTGGCCGCGTTGATTGCTGCGCGTCATCCAGAACTGGTTAGCTTCCTGGTGTTAGAAGATCCGCCGCTATTTGCCACAGAGCTGCCTGAGGCGCGCAATACGTGGAATTATCAGGACCTAGCTGTCAGCACTCATGAGTTCTTGTCTTCAGGAGAGACCGACTGGCAGGCTTATCAGTGGCGCAGCCAAAAAATGTGGCAATACTTTGGGGACTCTGCTCAGGGGTTCATCGGTGATGGACTCGCATATCACTCTCGGCATCCGGGCGCCCCGATAGCTCTGTGGACCATGCCTCCCGAGATGAATGAGGCACAGGTGTACATCATGGATTATGACCCAGCGTTTGGTGATGCCTTCTTTACGGGTCTCTGGAACGAAGGGTTTGATCAAGAAGCAACACTTGCGGCGATTCAAGCGCCAGTTACCTATATTCATTGTCAAGCGCGATACGACGGGGAAGTCCTTCAAGCTGCGGCCAGTGATGAGGACGCCGCCAGGGCCATGGATTCTCTTCCCGCCGGTGCCGTTAAAGTCGAGGCTGACTCGGGCCACAACTTCCATGTAGAAAAGCGCAAGGAGTTCGTAGAAATTCTGCTGGCCGGCGTAGGTTAATCCGCGTGCGCTTCTCCTGAGTTGGATCATTTTAGTGCGGAAGTCAGGGTTCGGTGATGGCGTGGACGAGGTTTTGCACTTCGGCTGGTAGTGGCGTGGCCGCGTGGATTGTTGTGTCTTCGACTCTGAGTTCAAAACTGCGATACTTTTTGAAAGTTCGCACGAGTCGTTTAATGCTTCGTCCGGTTGCTGATTCCATCATTCGACTTACTGCGAGTGTTGCCATGACGATATTGAGGTGCGCATTAATCGAGCCCTCGGTTCGGGCATAAATTGGTCGCGCCTTGAGATCGGATTTCGACATCCGATTGCCCGCGTGTTCGCTCGTGACTACCTGGACGAATAGCCATCCGGCTATTCCACCGCCGCAGACGTCCAAAAAGCCATTAGACATCCTGTCCAAAAAGTCGCTGGACTCCTTGTCCAAAAAGTCCCTAGACATGACAGATGAAAACTAGACTTCAAGTAGTTGAACTTTTGGTATGGAGATGCCTATGCGTAAGACCTTAATCAGCCTCACCGGCCCCGCCTTCGTTGCTGCAGTGGCTTACGTCGACCCCGGCAACGTAGCCGCCAACATCAGCGCCGGCTCCCACTACGGCTACCTCCTGGTGTGGGTACTCGTCGTGGCCAACCTCATGGCCATGTTCATCCAGTACCACTCCGCCAAACTGGGCCTAGTCACCCACCGCTCCCTGCCGGAAATCATGGGCGAGCGTCTCTCCCGCCGCGCGCGCCTAGGCATGTGGGCCCAGGCCGAGCTCATCGCCGCGGCCACCGACCTCGCCGAAGTCATCGGCGGCGCCATTGCCCTGCAACTCCTCTTCAACCTCCCCCTGTTCGCGGGCGCGCTCATCATCGGCGCGGTCTCCATCATTCTCCTCATCTTCCAGAAGAAGAACCAGTGGTTCGAGGGGCTTGTCATCGGCCTGCTCCTGGTCATCTGCATCGGCTTCCTTGCCGGCCTCGCCATCGCCCCGCCCGACCCCGCCGACGTGGCCGGCGGCCTCATCCCCCGCCTAGAGGGCAAGGACAGCATCCTGCTGGCCGCCTCCATGTTGGGCGCCACCGTCATGCCGCACGCCATTTACCTACACTCCTCCCTGACCAAGCAGCGCTACCCCGACCTGGAAATCCCCCACGTGCTGGCCGGCACCCGCGCGGACATCGCCGTGGCGCTGTCCATCGCCGGGCTCGTCAACGTGGGCCTGCTGGTCCTGGCGGGCTCGGCCCTCTACGGCGTGGACGGCACAGAGACCATCTCCGGGGCCCACACGGCGATTGCCAGCCACCTCGGCCCGCTGGCCGGCGTTCTCTTCGCCATCGGCCTGCTGGCCAGCGGCCTCGCCTCGACGTCAGTGGGCGCCTACGCCGGCTCCGAAATCATGGACGGCCTGCTTCACATCAAGGTCCCCCTACTAGTCCGCCGCCTGGTCACGCTCATCCCGGCGCTGGTCATCATCGGCTGCGGGGTCGACCCCACTATGGCACTGGTGGTCAGCCAGGCACTTCTTTCCCTGGGCATCCCCTTCGCCATCATCCCGCTTTTCCGCTATGCCGGCTCCCGGGACGTCATGGGTGAGTTCGCCGCGAAACCCTGGTCTATGGCCGTGGGCTGGACGCTTGCCGCGCTGGTCATCGCACTCAATCTCGCCCTCGTGCTCCTGCCGCTGCTCTAGGCCGCCTACAATCAGCAGCCATGATTGAAGTAGCAGCCGTCGTCATCCGCAACCCACAAGGCCACGTGCTTACCGTGCGCAAGAAGTCCTCCACCAAGTACCAACTGCCCGGCGGCAAGCCCGAGGCGGGCGAGGCGCTTGTCGACGCCGCCCTGCGCGAAGTTGCCGAAGAAGTAGGCCTCACCCTCGACGCCGAGAGCCTCAACAAACTCGGCACCTTCGACGCTCCCGCCGCCAACGAACCGGGCGAGGTCGTCGTCGGCACCATCTTCACCTACACCCGCACCGTCACCGCCGACGAACCCCATGCCGCCGCCGAAATCGGCGACACCGCCTGGGTCAACCCAGCAGCCCCCGACCGCGAGCTTGCACACCTGCTGCGCGACCGCGTCTTCCCCACGCTGGCCTAGCGCCAACTGTCAACACTTCGGCGTCATTGACCTCGAAACCATCAAGAGCTACCCTTTTGAACATGTTCACTGAACACGTTCACTCATCGCGCTCGGCCGCCAAAGCTGGCACCGTCAGCAAGGTCCTAGCCACCGCCTACGAACTCTTCCTCACTCAGGGCTACGCCACCACCAGCATCCGGACTATCGCATCCGAAGCTGGCGTTAGCGTGGGAACCGTCATGGGAGTCGGCGACAAACAAACGCTGCTCATCCGCACCATTGGCCAACACATTTCAGAACTCCACGATGACATCCGGGGACAATCCGATAGCCTTCTCGATGTCCTGAGACCTTTCCTCCAGATGTTTACCGGCCACGAAGAGCTCTCCCGCGCCTTTGGCGCAGCACTCATCCAACAAGGCAATCAAGGCGAAGCGCTCACCGCACTCAAAACGCTCCTGACCGATGAAATCACCCTGCGACTCGGCACCAGGCTCAGCAGCGCCGATGCGGCCGAGTACGCCGACCTGCTGTACAACGTCTACCTCGGCTTACTCATCGGCTGGGCCGCCGGAATCTACGACACCGAGCACCTCACATCCCAAGCCGCCTCATCGATCGAACGCCTCAACACCGCATTCGGAGTAACCCAATGATCCTAGAATCTTCCCCAGCCTGGCCCTCCCTTCTACTAGCAGCCATTCTGCTTGGCGACGCCGCCCTCTCCCTCAAACCAGTCCCCTTCATCGAAGCCTGCCTCAGCGGCGTCAAACTCCCCAAGGACTGGTGGTGGGCGCTCATTGTCATCAAGTGCCTCGCCGCCGTAGGACTCATTGCCGGCCTCTGGTTCCCCGGCGTAGGAATCACAGCCATGATTGGAGTCATCGCCTATTTCTGCGCGGCCGCAGCAGCCCATGTCCGCGCCCACTTCCTCGGTAGCGCATTCTGGATCAACTGCTTAGGCATGCTCGCATTCTCCATCGGAGTACTGATCCTGACGCTCGCACTGAATTAAGACACCAGTCAACCTTTCACGGCTTCCTGAAGGCAGATACATCATTGCACCTCTTGAATGATGACTTGATGCTTTCTACCCTAAAGGTATGCGCACGACGATAAACCTCCCGCCGAAACTCCTTGAAGAAACGAAGGTCCAAGCCAAAGCCAACAATGTCACTTTGAGCTCATACGTCGAAGAGGCGGTCCGCGCTGCCCTCAAGAAGGAAGCCCGCATCAGTACCGAAGACACCCCCGTTAACCTGCCCTCCTTCGATTGCGGCGGACCGGCTCTAGTTGATCTCAGCAACAAAGAAGCTGTGTGGGCGGTACTCGATGATCATTCCTGATGTCAACATTCTCGCTTATGCCTTCCACTCCGCTGCACCGCAACATAAACCCGCTCAACAATGGCTAAGTAGTGCTCTAAATCGGCATGAAACAATTGGACTCCTGGATGTTGTGGCAACGGGCGTGCTGTCAAGGGGTGAATGCGCCACTTCGACCGGGAGGTAGTTGTGACGCGTTGGACTCCGAAGGATGTTAAGGATGCTGCTGTTGAGCGCGTGGTGGCAGGCGAGGCAGTTAGCCTGGTCGCGCGTGATGTGGGTGTAGGCCCCGAATCGGTTTACGGTTGGTTGAGGGTAAGAGGTGTCGAACCTCCAGGCAGGCGTGCGAGTCGTTTGCGTGATCCGTTTGTCCGTGAGGCTGTTGGGTTGGTGCGTGCAGGTATGTCGATCAGTCAAGCAGCACAGACTGTTGGAATATCGACTGGCTTGCTTCACAGCAGGTTAAAGAAAGCTGGTGTAATCGAAGTGCGGCCTAGACGCGCCCACTTGTCACCTGATGAACGTGCCCAGGCCGTGGAGCGAGTGCTTGCTGGTGAGAGCTGTCAGACAGTGGCTGATGCTATCGGTGTGCATCCTTCTACCGTGTATGGGTGGATAAGGAAGCAGCGGTATGCGAAGTTACGCCGGCAGCGACATCGTCGAACGCCTGATGAGGCGGTGGTGTCTTTGCCAGATACAGGCAAGAAGCTGGGTAAAGATTCTGTTATGCCAGCACCGATGAAAACTCAAGCCGTTGATGGATTTCCTAGCGGCGTATTCGACAAACACGCCTTAGTAGGGCGTGGTCGCAGGCTTACTGTTGAAGACCGTGTTGCTATTGAAGCGGGATGTCGTGTCGGTGATTCGGCACGAGCCATCGCGCAGAAAATAAATAGGCACCACAGTGTCGTCGCTCGTGAAATCACCCGTAATGGTTGGAAGATCGTCGATGAGGACGGCACAGAGCAGCTGCGGTATAACGCCCACAACGCTGCTGTTTCTACTGCTGGTCGGATGGTGCGGCCAAAACTACGCAAGCTCGATGAAAGCCCAACGCTTCGGGGTGTAGTAGTCGATTGCCTTGCCCGCAGGTGGTCACCTGGGCGCATTAGTGCATGGCTTGAGCATGCTTTCAGCGATGATGAAAGCATGCGTATTTCCCACGAAGCGATCTACAGTGCGAGGGTGTCAGAAAGTTTGTGTGTGAGGCTCTCATCTAGAAGGAGTTTCACCGATAATGACTACGGTGTCACCGAAGAACAACCATGACCCGGCGAGGGTCAACGAGATCAGCGAGAAGCTGATGGAAAACCCTGAACTCTCCAGCTTGATCAGCGAGCTGTCGACCTCCACTGAGGATGCAAGCGAGTTGGTCAAAGGCCTGCTCCAGGCATCGATCAACGCTGGTCTACAGGCGGAGATGGATGCGCACTTGGGCTACGGCCATTCCGACCGCAAGACCAAAGCCCAGGTCGAAACCGCGCAGGAGAATAACCACCGCAACGGGTCGTACACCAAGACCGTCAATTCTGGCTACGGCGCGGTGGAAGTAACCGTGCCCAGGGATCGTGCCGGCACGTTTACTCCCCGCATGGTGCCCAAAGGCGCACGCCGGTTGACCGAGCTTGACGACATGATCGTCTCGCTCTACGCCGGTGGGATGACAGTGCGCGATATTCAGCACCATCTTGCGACCACGCTTGGGGTGGATATGAGCCCGGATACGATCAGTACCATTACCGATGCGGTCTTGGAAGAGGTCATGATCTGGCAAAACCGGCAGCTCGACGAGTTTTACCCGGTGATCTTCCTCGACGCGCTACGCGTGAAGATTCGTGACGGCCACCGCGTGGTCAACAAGGCTTGCTACATGGCAGTTGGTGTCGACATGGACGGCATCAAGCACATCCTGGGATTGTGGATCGCTGAGAATGAAGGCGCCGCATTCTGGGCATCGGTGTGCGCAGATCTGGCCAACCGCGGGGTCCAGGACGTGTTCATCGTGTGCTGCGACGGGCTCAAAGGCCTGCCGGAAGCTGTGGAGGCGACCTGGCCGAATTCCATGGTGCAGACCTGCATTGTGCACCTGATTCGGGCTGCGAACCGGTGGGTGTCTTATCAGGACCGCAAACTTGTCTCCCGCGCGCTACGTGAGGTCTACACCGCCAACAACGAGGAGACCGCACGCGCCAACCTGGATGCGTTCGAGGCCAGTGAACTGGGCCGGAGATACCCCCAGTCGGTCAAAGTCTGGCGCGACGCCTGGGAGCGGTTCGTGCCGTTTCTGCAGTTCCCGCCTGCGGCCAGGCGGGTGCTCTACACCACCAATTCGATCGAGTCGCTGAATGCTGAACTGCGTAAAGCTACTCGAAACCGGGGTCAGTTCCCGAACGATACCGCGGCGCTGAAGACGCTTTGGCTGATGATCTGCAACATCGAGGACAAACGTGCTGCTCAGCGGGCGAAGAAAGCGAAGCGCGACATTGAGCGCAACGGCTATATTGAAGGAGCGAAAGCCACCGGGTGGAAACAAGCCATCAACCAACTAGCCGTGGCTTACCCCGACCGATTCGCGGACTACTTGTAAACCAAGCCCCCGCACACAAACAATCGGACACTCTCTACAGTGCCTTATACATTCAAGGCAAAGGCAGCCTGCGAGCCGAGCTTGAAGAAGTCATGAAGACTAAAGACGTACTTATCCGCGGCGGCTCAACACGCAAGCGTCGTGCCCGAAACGCTGGCGTGTTAACCGGTCGCCCTTGGATCAAAGGTGCTGAGATCACCCACCGCAGCCCGGAAGCTGATGACAGGGCTATTCCCGGGCACTGGGAGGGCGACCTTGTTATTGGTAAAGGTGGCAAAAGCGCGCTGATTACCCTAGTAGAGCGCACCAGCCGTTACACCCTGCTTGGACACCTTCCCGATGAGCACAGTTCACACACCGTGGTCGCAACCCTGCAGGACATGGTCAAAGACCTCAACACCGAGCAGCTAAAGACCATCACATGGGACCAAGGCGCAGAAATGGCTGTCACAGCACAAGTCCAGATTAAAGACGGCTGCCAGGTGTTTTTCTGTGAACCGCACTCACCGTGGCAGAGACCAACCAACGAGAACACCAACGGCGAGATCAGGCGCAGGTTCTACAAAAAGGGCACCGACTTTGCCACCGTCACACCCGAACATGTCGCGTGGGTGCAAAATGAGCTCAACGAAACACCCCGACAAATCCTCGGCGGCGCAACCCCACGTGAAATACTTAACGAACTATTCAAGCGTGGCGCATCCACCGCTTGATTCCGCCCAGCGTAGCGGTTAACCGCTACGCTTCTTTTATGCTCTTCCTATGCCCCAACTTTGCAACAGCACCAATAAACTGGCGCCCCGGTTATAAGTTGGGGCGCCAAGTCGATGTGCTCGAGTCGGGGGATGTTAGTGGCCGGTGCCAAGCCGGCCAGACAGGCGGTTCAGCCGGTCCTGACTGGGACCGTCGAGCCCGATAATGGACACGGTTTTGCCTCTGTCCTGGAACTTCTGCGTAATCGCGTCAAAGGTCGCGACCGTGGAGGCATCCCAGATCTCCGCCTCAGTGAGATCAATAGTGATATGACGGGCAGAATCGGTGTAATCAAAGCGATAAACCAGGTCATTGCTTGATGCCCAAAACAACTGGCCATGCACCCGGTAGGTACGAGTATCAATCTCTCCATCGCCGTCGCCGTCGATCTCGGAGACCTTTTCAATGGAAGCGATATGTGCCATCCGACGGGCGAACATGATCATCGCGGTGACCACACCCAACACCACACCAATGGCCAGGTTGCTGGTGGCTAGGGTGGCAATAATCGTCACGGCCATAACAATGGTCTCAGAGACCGGCATGAGTTTAAGGGTGCGTGGATGCACCGAGTGCCAGTCGATGGTGCCGACCGAGACCATGATCATGATTGCCACCAGCGCAGCCATCGGGATCATGCCAACGATGTCGCCCAGTGCCAGGACCAGGACCAGCAGGAACACACCGGCTAACAGGGTGGATAGGCGGGTACGTGCCCCGGATTCGCGGACGTTGATCATGGTTTGACCGATCATCGCGCAGCCACCCATGCCGCCGAAGAAACCGGAGGCAATATTAGCCACCCCCTGTCCCCAGGATTCACGAGTTTTATCGGAATGAGTGTCGGTGATGTCATCGACGAGCTTGGCGGTCATCAACGATTCCATGAGACCGACCACGGCCATGGCCAGGGCATAAGGCGCGATGATCTGCAGGGTCTCCAACGTCCACGGCACGTTCGGAATAAACAGGGACGGTAAGGTCTCCGGCATCTTGCCCATGTCCGAGACCGTCGGGACAGTCAAACCGGCGGCAATGACCAAACCGGTGAGCACGATAATCGTGACCAGCGGGGCGGGGATCACACTGGTGAGCTTGGGGAAGAAAATCATGATCACCACACCCAAGCCGACGAGTGGGTAGACTATCCAAGGCACATCAATGAGGTGTTCGAGTTGGGCGGTGAAAATCATAATGCCCAGTGCATTGACGAAACCCAGCATCACCGATCGGGGGATAAAACGCTGAAGTTTCGCCACACCGAGGGCGCCGAGCACGATTTGTAGGACACCGCCCAACAGGACGGTGGCGATGAAATAATCCATCCCGTAACCACGCGCCACAGGAGCAATGACTAGGGCAATAGCCCCGGTGGCGCCGGTGGTCATTGCCGGGCGGCCACCGGTAAAGGCGATCGCAATGGCCATGACTACCGAGGAAAACAGACCCATGGCTGGGTCAACACCGGCAAGGATGGAAAAGGCAATGGCCTCAGGGATCAGCGCCAGGGATACCGCCAGTCCGGCCAGAATCTCTATACGGATACGGGCGGGGGAAGAAAATGCGTAACGGAAGGATGCGATGATCCCGGTAGGGGCATCAGCGCCGTCTGGACTCAGGAGGGGGCGGGGGGCCGCCGTGCTAGTTTCAGTCATAGATGTCCAATCTTTGAGGGGATAGGTAACTGGGCGAACGCCCGAAAGGAATCCAACCCTCTAGTAACTTTAGGTTTGGTGATGGTGGTCATGGTAGCGGGAGTTTTACTCAACCGCCAACCCAGGCACAGGAACCCGTGGGCAACATCACCGTGAAGGAGAACAGGCAATGCAAAACAGTAATTTCAAGATCGGCGAGGTCGTTGACCAGACGGGGTTGTCGATTCCCACCTTGCGTTATTATGACAACGTCGGCCTGATTACCCCATCGGGGCGTAGCCCTGGTGGGTTCAGGCTTTATAGTGAGGCTGATGTACGTCGTGTTTTGCTGGTGCGACGGATGAAACCGCTGGGGTTTACTCTGGATCAGATGCGGGAATTCCTGGAAGCTGCGGAGATTCTTCATAGTTCAGATGGCGGGCAGGACAGTGATACCGCACAGCAGGCACGGAGTAATGCCAAGGCCACCCTTGCCGACATTCGTGAGGAGACGCGCACCCGCTACGAAAAGCTACGCAAGCAAATTGCCTACGCTGAGGAATTCCTCGATCTGGTCAACACCCTGGCACCCTAAACTGCCCCCATCCTTCGCAGGGAGAAAAAGACCATCGTATTGAATGCGCTCTGTCGAATCGCGTTCCAGATGAAGTGGACGAACGCCCGCGGCCTCTCCGGAGTGGATGGCGATAGTACAGAGGACTTCTGAAATCCGTGCAGACGACTCCTCAAAACGACACAGTCATCCAAGGTCACAAAATCGAAAATTGTCACTTAACCCCATCACTTCCAAACCGGCTTAAGTGACAAAATGCCATCGCTAAAGTCCCGATTTGAGTCCCAGGACGTGCGCCTTAAGAGAAATAACTAAAGCCCCTACCAGTGTTTCTCCTGGTAGGGGCTTGGAAGTTGGTAGCGGGGGCAGGATTCGAACCTACGACCTCTGGGTTATGAGCCCAGCGAGCTACCGAGCTGCTCCACCCCGCGTCGGGTGATATTTTCTTTTCACCTGCTGCCGTATCGGCAACGTGAAGTAACTATACTGATCACTTTGCCAAAGGCCAAATCCCCTGGGCAGCACCCATAATCGTGAAATTCATACGGCTTACCCAACGTGCGCCCACCGCGTCCAGATTCGTTCACCAGTTCGAACCGACCCGGTGCCGTGTCCGGGTAGGGCGATACAATTGCGCTCCATCCAGTCACACGACGTCAGGAGGCGCCCTTGGGAGAACTACTTCGAGCCGCAATTTACTGTGTTGAGATCCCCTCGCTCCTACCAAAGGAGCGGCACATCCTCGGCACCTTCGCTTTCCTCGCCGACGATTCCGACGAACCGACGCTCGAACTCGACGGAACGATCCGCCCCGGCCGCACCGGACTCATCACCCGACTCGGACCGCCGGGGGCGAAGGGCGGGTTCGCCAGGGCGAACATCGTCGCCACGCACATCCCACTGTTCAAAGAGACCGGCTGGGTCCGCGACGTGGACGAGCCGGCGCTGGACGGCGCGTACCAACTCAACCTGGCACGCCTGGGCAGGCTGCTCGACCTCGCGGAGGCGGCCATGGTGGATCCGGGCGGGCCGGGCCCCGAGAACGAAGAAGCGGACCAGGAGAAGCCCGGCGATTTTCTTCGCCCGGCACCGGAGGATCTGCGTGAGCAGATCGACCGGCTCCTGGTCCGCAACCCGCTAGGGTAAGCGCCTACTGCGCGCTCTGGTACGCCTCCACGGCGCGATCCAGCTCGTCGAGGGCTCGGCCGTACTCCTCGAAGGAGCCATCGCGGGCGCCCTCGAGGTTGCGCAGGGCGTCGTTGATGCCCTGCATCGCCTCGTCCTTGTTGCCCGGGGCAGGCGCCTCGCTGTCGCCTTCCTGCGGCTGCTCGGCGGGGGCCTCGGCGTCCTGGTTGTCGGACGCGCCTTCGTCGACAAGCTCGATGTCCTGCGCCGCCTGGGAATCAATGCCCACCTGCTTCAGGGCCTGCGACACCGTCGGCGCGTAGCCCACCTGGCCGCGGTAGAACACGAGCACGCGCAGCAGCTTCGGGAACGCGGACTCCTGGTCCTTGCGCTGGGAGTAGATCGGCTCGACGTAGAGGATCTCGCCGCCGCCCACCGGCAGGGTGAGCAGGTTACCGTTCTTCAGGTCGTTCGAGCCCTCCCACAGCGTGCGGTCACGCGCGACCTGGTCGGAGGACATCAGCGCGTCCTGCGCCTGCTTCGGGCCCTGGGTCTGCGTGTTCGTGGGCAGGACGCGGACTGTGATCTTGCCGTACGTCTCCGGGTTCGAGGACACCGACATGTGCGCCGACAGGAACTCGCGGTTCAGGCCGCGGTACGGGGTGATCAGCTGGAAGGAGGACTCGTTGGTCTCCGGGTCAGCGGCCACGACGTAGTACGGCGGCTGGTTGAGCTCCTGGCGGCCCTCCGGCGCGGTCGGGTCGTTGGGCACGGACCAGAAGGCGTCGTTGTTGAAGAACACGCCCGGGTCGTCCACGTGGTAGCGGGCCAGCAGCTCGCGCTGCACCTTGAACAGGTCCTCCGGGTAACGGAGGTGGTCACGCAGGTCGTCGCTCATCTCGCCGCTCGGGTGCACGGTGTCCGGGAAGACACCCATCCAGGCCTTGAGCACCGGGTCTTCCTCGTCAAACTGGTAGAGGTCAACAGAGCCGTCGTACGCGTCCACCGTCGCCTTCACCGAGTTACGGATGTAGCCCAGGTTGTTGTTCACCAGGCGTTGCGTGGTCCCGTCCGGGTTCAACGCGTCCTGCGTGGTGTCCTGCAGCGACGTGTTCGTGGAGTACGGCAGCTGCGACAGCGTGGTGTAGCCGTCCACGATCCACTTCACTCGCCCGTCGATCACTGCGGGGTAGGTCTTGGAGTCCGTGGTCAGCCACGGCGCGACCTTCTCCACGCGCTCGCGCGGGTCGCGGTCGTAGAGCAGCTTGGAGTTGCCGGCCACGCGGTCCGACAGGATCATGTTCAGCTCCTGGTACTTCACCGCGTACGCGGCGCGGTTGAACCAGTTGCCAATGTTCACGCCGCCCTCACCCTCGTAGGTGTAGGTGGAGTTGTCCGTGTCATACTCCACCGGGCCCTGCCCGTTGTCGCCCACGATCGCGTAGTCCAGCCCATCCTCGGCGCTGGAGATCACGGGGCCGTAGTAAATGCGGGGCTCGTCAACGCGGATGCCCAGCTCCTCGGCGTCCTTCTTCTCCGCCGCCTTCGCGTTGGACTGCAGGTCCGAGACCGTAAAGATGGGCAGACCACCGCGGGTCGAGCCGGCGTCCTGCGCTGCCTCGTCCACGGTGTTCGCCTGCGCGGCCACGAACCCGTTGCCGTGCGTGTACACCGTGTGGCGGTTGATCCAGTCGCGCTGGTTCTCGCGCAGGGCGTTCGGATCCATCTCGCGCGCAGCGACGACAAAGTCGCGCATCTCCCCGTCGACCTGGTAGCGGTCCATGGCCAGCTGGTCCGGGAAGCCGTAGAAGTTGCGCAGCTGCTGGTTCTGGGTGAACGTGGGCGAGAGCACGTCCGGGTCCAGCAGGCGGATGTTGCTGATGGTGGACCAATCGTCCGCGACCTCGTTGTTGGAGACGTTGTCCGAGCCCCAGTTATCCTCGTACGTCACCGTGTCATCCGTCAGCCCATAGGCGAAACGGGTGGACTCGATGTTGCGGCCGATGTACTCGCGCTCCTTGGCCTGGCGGTTCGGCTTCACCGAGAACTGCTCAAGCAGGGCCGGCCAGACGTTGCCAATCACCAGCGAGGACACCAGCATCAGCACGGTGGCCAGCACCGGGATGCGGAAGTCCTTGTACACCACCGACGCGAAGAACGCCGCGGCGACGATGACCGCGATAACGGTGAGGATCATCTTGGCAGGCAGCATCGCGTTAATAGAGGTATAGGACGCGCCCGTGAAAATGTCGTTTTGCCCGTAGAGCAGGAAGTAGCGCTCCAGCCAGTAGCTCACGGCCTTAAGCAGCATCCACAGACCGGCAGTAAACGCCAGCTGCACGCGCGCCGCCTTGGAGACGAAGCCGCGCTGCCCCGACGCACGGTTGCCAATGCGGATCCCGCCCAGCAGGTAGTGCGCAACGAGGGCGATGAGGAACGCGACGATAAGCAGCATGCTCAGCGTGCCCACGATGGCGGAAAGCCCCGGCAGCGCGAACGCGTAAAAGCCGAGGTCCTTGCCGTACTGCGGGTCGGCCACTCCGAAATCGGAGCCGTTGAACCACAGCAGGAACGTTCGCCACATGCGCTGCCCCGCCAGGCCCGACAGGACGGCGACGACCAGCGGCACGACGAAGAGCAGGGAACGAATGCCCTGCTGAATCGTCTCGCGGTACTGCGCGGACGGCGAGAACGGATCCGCCGTGGGCGCACCCGCCGGTCTCCCCCGCCAGGCCAGCAGGGCCGCCGCGTACGCGACACCGCCGCCAATCAGCGCAAAAATGACGAACAAAACAATGCGGGCAATAATCACCCGGTTAAACACACCGCGGAAGTCGAGTTCCCCGAACCACAGGAAGTCGGTGTACAGACCGACCAGCATGGGCACGAGGGTAAAAATTGCGCCAACGACGATGACCGCCGTCAGCAGCGTACGGTTCGACTTTTTCGCGTTGGGTTGAGGCTGGTTGACGCGGGTAGCCAATCCTGCTCCTTCGAAATAGTCTTTACGTGCGTATTAAGCTTCTAGCTTAAAGTTTCAACGATTCGACAGCCAGAAAGGTTCCCGTGCAGCGTCACTTCAGCTCACAGCAGGCCCTGAACAAAGCCATGACGGAAGCTGTGGAGTTCGTCCACGCGGAGGGCTGGGACGCACCGCCCTCACTCTTTGCGCTGGTCCCCTCGCAGTTGCTTATCGACGAGCTGTCTCAACTCACCGACGACGCCGACCACTCCCCCCTCACCCTGGTTGTGCAGGAGCTTCCGGAGCACATCCGCCCCGGTAGCGATGAGCTGGCCGACTACGTCGCGCGCGTCGCCTGGCCCGAGCAGGTCGAGGGCGTCGTCCTCGCCCAGGAAATCATCTTCCGCGACACTTCCGCCGGGCCGGACGCCCAGCCGCGCCCCGCGCGCCTCTTCTCCGGCGTGCTGCGCGACGACGACATCGAGCAGACTCTCCTGCAGATGCGGCTTACTGAGGAAGAACTGGAGGAACGTGGCATGTTTGCCCAGGACGAGATCGAGCTGCGCGGCGGGCCCAACGTCGCCCCGAACGTGATCGCCGCGCTGCGCTACAGCCTCGCGCAGGACCCCGACGAGCTGACCTAGGTCGAGCGCTCACGTACTATCGTTACCCATACGCACAGGAAATAAGGAGCCTACCCGTGACGCACCGCCGCACTCTTGTCCCCGCTCTCCTCGCCGCCTCGCTCGCACTGACCGCGTGCGGGAACGGGGACGACGAGACGAGCACTACAGCAGCACCGGCACCGGAAGAGACCGAGACGGCGCAGAGCGAGGCGCCGTCCAGCAGCGCGACGAGTTCCACGGCGGAAAGCACTGGGAGCACTGAAAGTTCAGCGTCGAGCACGTCGAAAGAATCGGGCACGCGGGCGTCGACAAGCACCTCTGCGAAAGACAAGACGGTGCAGGAAGTGACCGAATCCTTCGCGGGGCTGGCGCCGGAGTCGCTGTTCGCGCAGCTGGATACGTGCTCGGCGACCGGGGTGAGCGGCTCCTACGACTGCTCCGGCGCGGAGATCGGACAGTTCCAATTCTTCGATTCAGAGGCGAAGGCGGCGTCGACGACGCAGCTGCTCACGGAGCTGCGGTCCTCGCGGATCGTGGAAGATGACGGCGAGCGCATCGTCGGCTGGTCCACGCTGGGCACCTCCGCGATCATCACGGTGGTGGACAATCAGCGCGGCCAAGTGATGCAGCAGCTGGTGTCCTCTGAGCAGGAGGATCCGCGCGAACGCATCGAGAAGCTGGGCCTGGCTAGCGGCGCTGCTACCCCGTCGGCAGAGACGACGGAGACGACAGAAACGACGGGGGCGGCGACCACGAGCACCGAGCGCAGCTAGCTACAGCTCGGTGCCATCCTCGCTGCCGTCGTCCTTCCCGTCGCCGTCCTCGCGCTTGAGCTTCGGGTTGTTGCGCAGCTCCTCCTCGAGCTTGCTGAACTCGGCGTCGAAGTCCGCGTCCGTGGTGTCGTCCAGCAGCGTGTCAATGAACGCTGCCGGGTTGTCCAAGTGCTCCGCGTCCGGCAGGAAGTCCGGGTGGTTCCAGACTTGATCGCGGCGCTCGACGCCCACGGCATTGTCCACGCGGCGCCACAGCTCCGCTGCCTCGCGGACCTTCGGGGCGCCGAGCTCAATGCCGACGATGCTGGCAAAGGCCTGCTCTGCGGATCCACCGGTGGCGCGTCGGCGCGCCCACGCCTCCGCGAGCTGGGCAGCAGACGGGATGCGCTCCGCCAGCGACGCGTCGACGACCACGTCGACCCAGCCTTCCACCAGCGCGAGCAGCGTCTCCAACCGCGAGGTTGCCCCAGCGTTACGCGACACCACACGCGGGGAGAGGTCCATGTTCTGCAGGTTCTGCAGCGCCTCCTGGATCTGCTGCGGGTCGCCCGACTCAAGGTTCAGGCTGCGGGTGGCCTCGTCAATATTGGAGGTGTCAATCTCCAGGCCCGCGGCGTACTCCTCCACCGAGGCCACGATCCGCTCGACCAGCCACGGCACGTGCTGGAACAGACGCTGGCGCGCGGCCTCTCGCGCCGCGATGTAGACCAGCACCTCCTGCCCGGGCACCGAGAGGTCCTTGGAAATCCGGGTCACGTTCTTGGGCAGCACCGACGCCACGCCGCGGGGCGCGACCGGCAGGCCGAAGTCCGTGCCGGTGAGCGCCTGCTGCGCCAGATCTCCCAGCGCGTGGCCCAGCTTCATGCCGAAGTTCATGGAATTCATCGAGTTCATCATGCCGGCGAGGGGGCCCATCATCTCGCGGGCCTCAGCGGGCATCTGGTCTAACTGCGCGCGGTTCATATGCTCCGCAACTGGATTTACCAGGCGCTTCCACATCGGCATGGTCTCAACCAGCCAATCGTCGGCGTTCCAGGCCTGCGCCTTCGAATCTGCAGCGGGCAGCGTGGTCGTCTCGCTCAGCCAGTGGTTGACCAACCCAAGCGACTCCTCCACCGCCTTCTTATCGCCGGCGGAGACCGCCGCCTTGTCACCAACGCGCTGGCGGGCCATGCGCAGCGCCATGTCAAAGTTCACGGCCGAGTCGCCCGACTGGCTCGCCTGATTAAACGAATTGCCCATGCCGGACAGCATCTGGCCGAACTGGTTCAGCATGTCGCCGAACCCGCCGCCCTGCTGTCCGCCACCAAACCCGAAGGCGGCGAAGGGGTTCGACGCGTCGCCACCGTTGTTGTCGCCGCGCTTGTTCTTGTCTTCGTCGTCATCATTGTTGGGAAAGGAAAATCCAAATCCGTTATTCATACCTGCCACGATACATAGCGCCGACTCTTGCGCGCGAGCACTTTTTGCGCAGACCGGGACGCTGAGAGCGAACACGGTGAGCGATGACGGCTGCGCTAAGATGCGCTGCGTGGAAGAACAGGAAGACGGGGCGCAGCCCCAGGCGGACGCATCCGCGCAGGAAACCACTCACAGCAAGCGGTGGTCAACCGTGGTGTGGGGAGCGATCCCCGTGGCAGCACTCGCCGTCATGATGTCCATCAACCACGTCCCCGGCACCAACATTTCCCTGGCCGTGCCGTACGCGGCGGAGGGCCCCGGCCCGATGTTCAACACCCTCGGCGAGGTCGAGGGCGAGCCGGTGATTGACGTCGAGGGCACTGAGACGGACCCTGTCTCGGGCAGCCTCAACATGACCACCGTGTCCGTGCGCACCAACATGTCGCTCGCGCAGGCGGTCGGCCGGTGGATCGGCACCGACGACACGATCGTGCCGGTGGAGCAGATCATCCCGCCGGACGTGGACGAGGAGCAGATGCGCCAATACAACCAGGCCGAGTTCGCCGCCTCGGAGGGCAACGCGACCGTGGCCGCCATGCGCTACCTGGGCAAACCGACCCGCGTGCTGATCCACGACCTAGTGGATGATTCCCCCGCGTCCGGCGTGCTGGAAGCAGAGGACGTGATCACCCGCATCGACGGTGCCCCCGTCACCGAGCCCAGCGAGGTACAGGAGAAGGTTCACGCCCACTCCCCCGGCGACGAGATCACCGTGAGCATCGAGCGTGACCGCGCCCCGATGGACGTCCGCGTCCGCCTCGGCGAGAGCCCCGAAGACAAGGGCACCCCGATGGTGGGCATCCTCATGACCTCGGAGCCCGGCGGCGACGTGACGGTCAACTACAACCTCAACGACGTCGGCGGCCCAAGCGCCGGTATGATCTTCTCGCTGGCCGTGATAGACAAACTGAGCCCCGGCGAGCTCAACCACGGCAAGTTCGTCGCCGGCACCGGCACCATCGCGGAAGACGGCGAGGTCGGCCCGATCGGCGGGATCCAGCACAAGCTCGCCGCAGCGCGCGACCAGCACGTCGAGCTGTTCCTCGCCCCGGAGGGCAACTGCGACGCGGTCCGCACCGTCGACCCCGGCGACATGACCGTGGCGAGCGTGGGCTCGCTGCAAGACGCCGTCACCGCCATGGACAACTTCGCCGCGGGCAAGGAAGTCCACGGCTGCGGCGAGTAGCGCTCACCCGAAGCGCTGGTAGGCCTCCAAGTAGCCCTTCGCCCGCTCCGCCCGCGGCGCCCGGTCCGCCCACTCCCAGAACTCGGCGGAGTGCCCGGGGATAAACGTGTGCACCAGCTCGTGGACGATCACGGCGTCGAGCACGTAGTCCGGGACGCCCTTGAGCCGGGAGCTGATCCGGATGTCGCCGGTGGTCGTGGTGCACGACCCCCAGCGCGTCTGCTGGTTGTCCACCCAGCGGATGGAGCCGACGCGGGCGCGGCCGTCAAGCACCTCTCGGTTCAGATGCGTGGCGCGGGCGGTGAGGGTGGCGTCGTTGAGCGCGCTCGCCTGCGTCTTCTTCGCGACGCGCGCGAGCATCTCCTCCACCGCCTGGTCCTCTTGCGCCTGCGAGAACCGCGCGGGGATTCGGATCTCCACGACGCCGCCGACCAGGCGTGCCTGCACAGACCGGGTGCGGCGGGCCGAGCGGATGACGCGGTAGGGCTGCTCGCTCACGCGCGTCACCGGAACTCCGCGAGCGTGTCCAGCACGCCCTGGCCGTACTGCTCAATCTTGGCGGGGCCGACGCCGGAGATGCCGAGGAGCTCGTGCTCGTCGGCGGGCATGGCCTCCGCGATGGAAAGCAGCGTGGCGTCCGTGAACACGATGTAGGCGGGCTTGCCGGCCTCGCGCGCCTGCTCCCTACGCCAGCGCTTGAGGGCGCCGAAGACGGCTTCGTCGTAGCTGGGCTCGCAGTCCTCGTGGCGTCCCAGCGTCTTCTCCGCGGGGGTGAACAGCAGGTTGTTGCACACGCGGCAGCGGCGGTTGCGCTTTAGCCGCTCGGGGGCCTTCTCCACCTCCAGCTCGGGGGCGATGCCGTCGAGAAAGCGCGAGCGGCTGCGCGACTTGCGCCCGCCCTCCTGCCTGGCGAAGGACCAGGACAGGCGCAGGTGCTCGCGGGCGCGCGTCACGCCGACGTAGAACAGGCGGCGCTCCTCTTCAACCTGGTCATCGCCCGCTTTGATCGCGTGCGAGATCGGCAGCGTATTCTCCACCAGACCGACCAGGAACACCGCGTCCCACTCCAGGCCCTTCGCGGCGTGCAGGCTGGCTAGTGTGACGCCGTCCACCGACGGCGGCTGCTTCGCGTCCGCGCGGCGGCGCAGCGACATCAGCACCTCCGGCAGGGTCTCCGCCTCGCGGCTGCGCACGATCTCCTCAATGAGGTCCACCAGCGCGCCGAGGGTCTGCCAGCGTTCGCGCGCCTTCGCGCCCTCCGGCTCGGTCGGCGTCAGCCCCAGCGGGCCGAGGGCGGCGCGGGCCACCGCCACTGGGTCATCCGGCAGGTCGCCGCGACGCGATGCAGCAACGAGCGCGCGGATCGCCTCGCGGATCTCGCCGCGCTGGAAGAAGCCCTCCCCGCCGCGGACCTGGTACATGATGCCCGCGTCCGCCAGCGCCGCTTCGAACGCCGCCGATTGCGCGTTGATGCGGTAGAGGACGGCGATTTCTCGGGCGGGCACGCCGGCGTCGAGAAGCTCCCTGATCTGGATGGCTACCTCGCGCGCCTCGGTCGGCTCGTCATCGTACGCGGTGAACGTGGGCTGCGGGCCGTGCTCGCGCATGCCCTGCAGCTCGAGCCGGGTGCCCGCCTCGCGCCCCTTCGCCTTGCCAATCACGGTGTTGGCCAGGTCCGTAATCTCCGGGGTCGAGCGGTAGTCGCGTTGCAGCTTCACGACGGTCGCGTGCTCGTACGTCCGCGAAAAGTTCAACAAGTATTCCGGGGTCGCGCCGGTAAACGAGTAAATGGTCTGGTTGGCGTCGCCGACGACGGTGAGGTCGTCGCGCTGGCCCAGCCACCCCTCCAGGACGCGCTGCTGCAGCGGCGTGACGTCCTGGTACTCATCCACCACGAAGGACTGATACTGGGCGCGGAACTCCTCCGCCACCGCGGGCGCGTTCTCCAGCGCGCCCGCGACGTGCAGCAAGAGGTCATCAAAGTCGAGCAGCATGCCGTCCGGCGACGTCTTCGACTCCTCGTAGGCGCGGTAGACCTGGGCCACCTTCGCCGCGTCCGCGGGCGGGGTGCGCTTCGTCCCCGCGACGCGCTCGGCGTAGTCGTCCGGGCCGATGACGCTGGACTTCGCCCACTCGATCTCGCCGAGGAGGTCGCGCACCATTTCCTTGCCGGAGTCCAGCCCGGCGGAGCGCGCCGCGCGGCCAACGAGCGGGAACTTGTTGTCCAGCAGCTTCCACGGCAGGTCACCGGCGATCTGGGGCCAGAAGTACTGCAGCTGACGGCGCGCCGCAGCGTGGAAGGTGCGGGCCTGCACCCCGCCCACCCCCATGGTGCGCAGGCGGTCGCGCATCTCGCCCGCGGCGCGTTGCGTGAACGTCACCGCCAACACCTTCGTGGGCGCCACGATCCCCTGGTCCACCAGGTTGGCAATGCGGTACGTGATGGTGCGCGTCTTGCCCGTGCCGGCGCCCGCGAGGATGCACACCGGGCCACGCGGAGCGGTGGCTGCCACGCGCTGGTCCTCATCCAACAAACTCAAGTCCACTGCCATCGGTGTGTCCTTTGTCCTTCCCTCTTAGATCTCGCCTGCGGCCCAGCGCTCGATCAGCTGCCGGGCGATGCTGCCTTCGGGCGCGAGCGTGAGCCCGCCCAGGTCCTCGCGCGTCGCCCAGATGATCTGGCTGAGCTCTCCATCTGTATCCCCCACCTGGGTCTCGTCTGCGGTGCGGGCGCGGAAGCCCAGCATCAGCGAGCCCGACAGTGCCCACGGCTGCGACCCAACATACGCGATGTCGGTGACCCGCCGCCCCGTCTCCTCCATGACCTCGCGCGCGAACGCGTCCTCCGCGCTCTCGCCCACGTCCATGTAGCCGGCGATGCAGGTGAAGAACCCCGGGCGGCGGCGGTTTTCCCCCAGCAGGATGCGGTCGCCGGCGGCGTGCTCGACGACCCCGATCACGCACGGGTCGATCCGCGGGAAGATCGGCGTGCCGGACGCGCCGCGGGCGACGATCCCGGACTCGCCCCAGGTCAGCGGCGAGCCGTCCGTCGGGTCGAAGGCGTAACGCTCCCGCGCAGCCAGCAGGCCGACGGCCCGGGAGACGAGGTAGTTGTCCGCATGGCTGCGCGCGTGGCCGGTGCGCGGGGCGAGGTCGGCGGCGCTGGCGGAGCGCAGCCGCGCGGCGGTGACCTCGGGCGTGATCTGCACCCGGGTGGTCACCTCGATCCCCGCCGGAAGCTCCGTGAACAGGAGCGGTGCTCCCTCGGCGGTGAGGGGGAGGTGCGAGGTGGCGTCGATAAGCAACAGCACGGGCGCGCTACTCCGACGGCTTCTGTGCCTCGGGCGACTCCTGCGGCTGGGTCATGCGCACGTAGAGCAGGCGGTCGCCGGGCTCGACGGTTTCCGCCTCGGGCACGTCCATGCGGTAGAGCTCTCCGGAGCGGACGACGCCGAGCACGATGTCGGCGAGGTGGCGCGGGTTGGAGCCGACCTCGTCGTCGGCGATGGGGCGCTCCGCCACGGCGAAGCCCTCGTCGGGGCTGAGCAGGTCTTCCATCATCTCCACCACCGGCGGGGTGACGGTTGCGAGGCCCAGCAGGCGGCCCGTCGTTTCCGCGGACACCACCACGGAGTCCGCACCGGACTGCATGAGCAGGTGCTGGTTTTCGCTCTCGCGGGCGCTGGCCACGATCATGGCGCTGGGGGCGAGCTCGCGCACGGACAGCGTGACCAGGACCGCGGTGTCGTCCGAGCTCGGCGCAACCACGACGGAGCGGGCGCGGGTGATGCCGGCGACGCGCAGCACGCCGGACTTGGTGGCGTCGCCGTGGACGGTGACCAGGCCGCGTTTCTCCGCCTGGCCCAGCGTGACCGGGTCCGAGTCGATGACAACGATGCTGGTGGGCGCGGTGTCCCCGGCGAGCAGGGCGTCCACTGCGGAGCGCCCCTTCGTGCCGTAGCCAACGACGATGGTGTGATTACGCACAGTTCTCCTCCACTGCTGAATTTGGAGTGTCTTACGGGAGTCCTCCGTAAGCACGGACAGGGTCGTGCCGACCAGGAGCATCAGGAAGGCGACGCGGGCCGGGGTGACCACGAAGATGTTGACCAGCCGCGCCCCCTGCGTCACCGGCGTGATGTCGCCGTAGCCGGTGGTGGACAGCGACACGGCCGAGTAATACAGGGCGTCCACAAACGTCAGCGGCTCCGAGTAGCCGTTCGAGTCCAGGTACACGATGAGCGCCATGGCCACGACCAACACGGCCGCGTAGCCAAAGCGGCGGGCAATGAGCACCCACGGCGTCGTGCGCTCCGCGGTCGGAATATTGATGACGTCCAGGAGCGTATGGACCGGGATGTCGTCGCGCTCCTCGTCGTCGCGGACCCGGTCGCGCCAGGCAAAGGGGTAGCGAAGCTGCATCGAATCGGGCTCCCTTCTGCTCTATCGCTCCGCCGCAGGTACGGCAGGGTCGGTGGACGGAATTGTCTCCGAATCCGAAACATTATCACCGTCAACGTCGAGGAGCTGTTCCAGCTCGTCCGCGCCCGGCAGGTGCTCGGGTGCGAAGGTCTCGCCGGTGCGCACGTAGAAGAACACCGCGCGCACCGGGGCGCCATCGCCCGCGATCCTGCGCCACGCTTCTTGGTAGACGGCCAACTGCAGTTTCGCTGCCTCCATCTGCGCCGGCTTCGGCTTCTCGCCGGTCTTCCAGTCCACGACGACCCACCCTGCGCCGCCCGCGTCCCGGAACACGGCGTCCATCCGGCCGCGCACCACGGAGGTGCCCAGGGCCAGCTCAAACGGGTATTCCACGTGGGCCGGGGTCCGGGCGGCCCACTCGCTGCGCTCGAAGGAGTCCTTGAGTCGGCGCAGCGTCGCGGTGTCCACCTCCGCCTCGTCGCCGCCGGGCAGCTCATCCTCCGTGAGCAGCGGGCGCTGCCCGTAGAACTCTTCCAGCCATTCGTGGAACGCGGTGCCGCGCTTGGCGTAGGTATTCGGCTTGAACGGGACCGGCCGGCGCGCCCGGCGCGCGAACTGCTCCTCGTCCGCCCTGAGCGCGACGACGTCCGAGGCCGTCAGCTCCGCGGGCATGACCACCAGCGTGTCCGGGGACTTCGCCCGTTCGTGTTCCTCGATGAGCGCGGTGACGTCGCGTTCCCACAGCGAGAAGAGTTCGCCCTCCGCGAGCTCGGGCAGCTTCTCGACGCCACGCACCCACCCCGCGGCCTCCACCTCCCCCGGGGCGAGCTGGTAGGCGGGCCAGGTGCCGGTGGCGGGGGCGTCGACAAGCGCCGGGGCGTCCTCGGCGGGCGTTTCCTCGGCCTCGGCTGCATCGGCCCACTCGACCGTCTCGGGGACCAGCTGGCGCAGCGGGGCGAAGTGCTCGTAGGGCTTCGCGTCGCGGCGCACGTCGGGTTTGCGGCGCGATCCGGTGATGAGGAGCTTGCGCTCCGCGCGGGTCACGGCGACGTAGAACAGGCGCGCCGATTCTTCCGCCAGGCCCGCGCGGACGAGCTTGAGCCAGGCGTCGGCGGCCTTTTCAAACTGGGTGCGGTTTTCCACCTCACCGAAGTCCGGCAGGTATTCGGGGTTGCCAAACGACGCGTCGGGCACGCGCTGGACCCAGGTGAGGAATGTCTCCGCCTTGGCCGCGTACGTGTTGGCGTCTGCGTGCAGGACGGCGACGGTGTCCCACTCCAGTCCTTTCGCCTTGTGCGCTGTGAGGATCTGCACCCGGTCCGTGTGTGTCGGCACGTTGCCGGGTGCCAGGCCGTCCTCGTGCTCGCGGGCGAGCGCGAAATAGTCCAGCAGCCCCTCCACGCTGGTGCCGGGGTAGGCGGCGACCGCGGAGAGCAGACTGTCCAGGTGGACGGTGCCTGCGGTGTTGCCCATCCCCTGGCGGGCCAGGACCTCGGTGCGGATGCCAAAGACGTCGATGATGTCCGCGAACAGGTCAGGCAGGCGTTTGCCCAGGCTGTTGGTGCGCAGGGAGCGGAGCTTAGCCGCCAGGTCCTGCAAGCGGCGCAGGCCTTCCTCGCTGTATCGCTCGGGCTCGCCCAGGTCCGCCACCGCGTCGGCGAGGCCTGCGGGGCGGTCGGTAGACGCGTTGAGTTCCGCGGCGCGGGCCACGAGCTCGTCGAGCTGGGCCGACAGCCGCTCCTCCGCGGTCTGCGGGTCCGCGTGCTCGGGCCCGCTGGGGTCGGCGGTGGGGGCCCGACATGGGACGGTCACCGCCGTCGTGCCCGCGTCGGTGGGCGGGCTGCTGCTTTCCCCGGTCTTCCTTGGCGCTGTGTCCCTCCCCCAGGATCTCCCCGCGCTGCCGGGGTGTTTGGCTGCGATCACCGTGGAGAGCACGGTGGGGGTGGGGGGCGTTTTTGCTTATACACATCTAGGTGTGTATAACCCCCTCTCCGCTTTCTTTAATACACTTATAGTTGTGA
>NZ_NSGL01000001.1:968862-1391172 GCF_002285155.1 Corynebacterium sp. NML 120412
GACGGCCACGCGCCGCTCGGGGTCGCGGCGCGACTCCCCCAGGTCGATCACCTGGTGGTCGAGACCGCCCAGGTCGTGGAAGAAGCGCGGGGAGGCGCCGCGGAAGTGGAAGATGGACTGGGCGACGTCTCCCCCGACCACGCCGAGGTCTGCGCCGGAAAGGAGCCGCCGCACGAATTCGGCGGGGGCGGGGGCGAGGTGCTGGGCATCGTCGACAAGCACTGCGTCCCACCTAGGCACCTCCCCGCGCAGGACCTCGCTGACCAGCTCGGACGCGGAGAATCTGGTGGCCGGGGTGAGCGCCATGACCTGCTGGTACTCGCGCAGGAAGTCGGCGGAGGCGCACCAGATGGGCACGTCGTAGCGCTCGCCGAGTCCGCGCAGCTCGTCGGCGGTGAGCCCGCGCTCGACCGAGCGCAGGAGCACATCGCGCAGCTGTCGGGCAAAGCCGAGCATGCCCATCGCGGGGCGCAGCTCCTCGGGCCAGGTGCCGCGTACGTCCTCCACCTGGCCGGCAAGAAGTTCGCGGATCACGGCGTCCTGCTCGGCGCCGGAGATCAGGCGGATCTCCTCGTCGAAGCGCTGCCGCAGCACCGCGAACGCGAGCGAGTGGACGGAGCGCACCATCGGCTCGCTGGCGACAAACCCGCTGCGCGCGAGCCGGTCGGAGATCTCCGCGCGAAGCCGGGCCGCCGCCTCCTTGGAGTCCGTGACCACGACGACGCCGCTGGCGTCCCCGCCTTGCTCGGCCAGCCGAAGCGCCGCGGCCACCGCCGTATCCACTAGGAAGCTGGACACGCCGGAGCCGGCCTCGCCGGTGACCTTCCACAGCCCGCTCGCCGGAAGCGTGACGGGCCACGAGCGCTGCGTGGTCGTGCGGCGGCGCGGGACAAGGCGCGCGCGGGGGATCCGCGCGGCGGGAGTCATCGGTTCGGTGCGTGGGGTTGGCATGCGCCCTAGTCTGCCAGGCTAGGCGGACACGAGGACCTCACGCACCCACGAAACCCTCGAACCTATGTTCGCTCCCGCGGTGCGGGCTGCGATTTCGCGGAACTCGAGCGCCCGCTCCGCCAAGAACCCCACGTCGGGGATGTGCGCCCAGCGCGACACCACGCCGTCATCCACCGCCCCGGCGAGCAGGCCGTCCACCATCGTCAGCGCGGCGGTATACCCGCGGGGGCGCGGGCTCACCGAGGGCACCAGCTCCGTCACCACCGGCGCATCCGTGCCGGAAAACAGGCAGCAGGCGAGGAAATCGATATGGGCAGTAACCAGCTGGTTCTCCGCGGGGTCCAGGTCGAAGCCTCGCCAGGCCGCGCGGTCCGCCTCCGCCCATGCATCGTCGCGGGGTGCGGGTGGGGCGTTGAACTGGGTCAGTGGGGCGTCGATAAGCAACGCCGCAGCGATCGCCTCATCGACGCGCGCTGCCGGCTCCCCCGGCGCGAACTCGTTGGCGCAAAACCCGTTGACCACGAGGCGGCCGTCGGTGGAGCGCACCGGTCGCGCGAAGCGGACGCCGCCGAGCGAATCGCCCAGCTTGTCGCGCACCTTGCCCGACCAGGCGGCGGTCTGCGTCGCGCGAGCCACGACAACGTGGCCGAAGCGCAGGCCGTTGTCCCACGCGGGCGAGGTCGGCTCACCGCGCCCCTCCAACTGGAAGGCGGAAAGTACGTGCTCCGGAATCAAGGCGCCCCCCCTAGCTCGCCGCAGGGCGCGGGTAGGGCCACGGGTTGGCCAGGCACGTGTCCGGGTTATCCGGGTAGACCTCTTCCGGGTCAAAGGAGTGCAGCTGGCCGTTGTTCAGGCTCAGGGTCTGCTGCATCATCACCGGCGCGAGGGCGCCATCCGCCGGGCACGGCTCGTGCGATGCGAAACCAAGAGCGTGCCCCACCTCGTGGTTGATCAGGTACTGGCGGTAGCGGCCCAGGTCGCCCTCGAACGGCGCTGCGCCGCGCACCCAGCGGGCCTCATTGAGCACGACGGTGTCATCCCCCGTGATCATGGTCCGGCAACTCGTTTCCATGTCCAGCTCCATGCCGCACATCTCCTTAGCGGTGTTCAAGGAGGTAAGGCGGATCTTCACGTCCGGGTTGTCAGCGCCGGAGACGTGCTCGAAGCGGAAGCGCGAGTCGTTGGTCCAGCTGCGCGGATCCAGCAGCGTCGCGTCCACCATTTCAGCGACGGCTTGGTCGCCGCCGTACGGGTTGGTATCCACCCCGTTTTCCACTTCGACGACGTAGCGCAGCGTCAGCTCGTCGCCCTTGCCCCCGTTGGCGCCCGGCGCACCCACCTCGCGGTACGTGCCCTCTCCGGCCTCCGCGATCGGTCCACCCGGCGGCAGCTCCAACGCGTTCTGCTCCCCCTCCGGCAGTTCGGCGGGCTTGCGCTCGACGTCGCCCTCAACGCCGCCCTCGCCGCTGCTCGAATCCTGGCCCGCGGCGCCAATTCCGCGCTCGGAGTGCCCCTCCGATCCGGCAGCGTCCACCACGGGAGAGCCCGGGTTTTGGAACATGTTCACTACGACGAGCAGCGTCAGGACCGCGAGGACCGGGATTGCGTAGGCACGCCACCCGTACTCGCGGGCAAAGCGGACGAGGCGGCCTTCGCCGCCGTCATCGTCGCCATCCCACTCACCGAAGAAGTCCTCCGCGTTGGCGTTTGCGTCCACATCGCGCCGGTCGTTCGCGTCGGGCCACTCGGCGTTGCTCTGCCTCGTCGTCATAACCTCTCAATCTATCGCATGAAGCCGACAGAGCGCGCGGTGGTCGAGCCCTGCTCCACGTACGCGATCCGGTCCGTGCGGATGAGGTAGGTACGCTCCTTCTCATCCACCACCTTCAGGGTCGACTGCCCGGACTCAATCGCCTGTTCAACCACGCTGAGGATGTCCTCCTGCCCTTCCGGCAGCTTGATCACGAGTTCGCGCGCGGTGTCGGCCAGACCAAACTTGATGTCCATAAAAGCGGGTCACGTTCCTTCACTAGTAGTTTTGCTTGTACCGGCTCGTTGTTAAGCGGTGGCCCTATTGTAACGGCCTCAAGCTAAGATGAGCGTGTGCCTAGATCAGCTGAGAGTGAACACCGCCCCGCCCCGACATTCGAGGAACTCGGTGTCGCCGCCGAGCTGCTCGACGCGTTGGCGGAGCAGGGCATCGAGCGGACCTTCTCCATCCAGGAGCTGGCCATCCCGCTCGCGCTCGACGGGCGCGACCTCATCGGGCAGGCCCGCACCGGCATGGGCAAGACCTACGCCTTCGGCATCCCCCTGCTGGACCGCGTGTTTGATGACGCCGCGATTGCGGAACTCGACGGCACGCCGCGCGCCCTCGTCGTCGTGCCCACGCGCGAGCTCGCCGCCCAGGTCGGCGAGGACCTCGAGCGCGCCTCCATACACACCCCGGTCCGTGTCGCCACAATCTACGGCGGCAGGCCGTATGAGGAGCAGCTCGCGGCTATCGACGCCGGCGTGGACGTCATCGTCGGCACCCCGGGTCGCCTGCTCGACCTCCTGCAGCGCGGCGACCTCTCGCTGAGTCAGGTGGCCATCCTCGTGCTCGACGAGGCCGACGAGATGCTGGACATGGGCTTCCTTCCCGACATCCAGAAGCTCTGGTCGGCGCTGCCGCAACAGATCCAAACCATGCTCTTTTCCGCGACGATGCCGGCGCCGATCCTCACGCTCGCCCGGTCGATGATGCGCACCCCCGTGCACATCCGCGCCGAGGCACCGAACGCGTCGGCCACCCATACGAGCACGAAACAGGTGGTGTTCCGCTCCCACCGGATGGACAAGCCGGAAGTCCTTGCACGTCTCCTGCAGGCCCCGCACCGCGGTCGCACCATTATTTTCGCGCGTACGAAGCGCACCGCCGCCGAGGTCGCCGAGGACCTGGCGCAGCGCGGCTTCCCTGTCGGCACCGTCCACGGTGACCTTCGCCAGGAGGCGCGGCAGAAGTCACTCGACGCGTTCCGCACCGGCGAGGTGGAGATCCTCGTGGCCACAGACGTCGCAGCCCGCGGCATCGACGTCGACGACGTCACGCACGTGGTGAACTACCAGACCCCTGATGACCCGATGACGTACGTCCACCGCATCGGACGCACCGGGCGCGCCGGCCACTCCGGCACGGCGGTCACCCTGGTCGGGTTCGACGAGCAACACAAGTGGGAACTCATCGATTCCGAGCTCTCGCTAGGCAAGAAGGAGCTGCCCACCTGGTTTTCCACCTCCCCGGAGCTGTTCGAGGCGCTGGACATTCCGGACTCGGCTGCACCAACCGTGGGCCACCCGCGTAAAGTTCTCGGGGCGCGGCCAAAACGGCCAGCGGAAAAGAGCCAGAAAAAGCAGGGAAGGAACCGGCGTTGAATAGACCGTTGCGACGTACCCGGGGCGATCTGATCGCCACCGGTGTCATAACCGCCGTATCGGCAGGCCTCCTGGCCACAGCGTTCTTCACCGCGCCGATTCGCTCCTCTGAGCTCACCCCGGCTGCCGAGCAGCAGGAGGACTACGGCCAGTTGGCGGTCGTGCCGGAGTCGCTCACCGAGTCGTTCCGCCTGCCCGACTCCTCCCCCAACTCGGCTCCGCTGGTGGTCAACGGCCTCATCATCACGTACAACGACCACACCATCACCGCCACCACCCCGGAGGGCGACACCGCCTGGACGTACACTCGCGACAAGGAGCTGTGCACGCTCGCCGGGGCGTGGGACAAGGTGGTTGCGGACTACCGCGGCAATGGCGGCTGCGGCGACGTCGTGGGGATTGACGCGAAGACCGGCGAGTACGCGTCGACACGCTCCGCCCCAGGCCCCGACCAGGTGGCGAACGTCTCCTCCAACGACCGCGTCGGGTACGTCAGTTCGCAGCACGTCGAGCTGTGGCGCTCTGACCTGGTGCGCACCGTGGAGTACGGCACCATCGAGGCCCCGCAGGAGCCCGACATGCAGCCCAACGAGTGCCCGATCACGTCGGCGCTCACCCGTACCGAGCTCCTCGCCGTCACCGAGGTGTGCGACGGCGGCACATTCCTCCGCTTCCAAAACGCCACCCCGGAGGACTCCCGCTCCCCGGAGATGAACGGCTCCGTCGAGCTCCCCGAGGGCGCCTACCTCGTCGGTATCTCCCAGGACGCCGCCGCGATCTACGACCCGCAGTCTTCAGAAGTACGCTCCTACAACAAGGACGGCAAGGAGCTCAAGGTCTCGGAGGTCCCGGAGCTGCCAGAGCCTGAGCAGCTTGACGACGCCACCCGCATCCTCCCCGTCCACGACCTCCCCCACCACATGACGTACCACGTGGGCGACTACCTTCTGCTCCTGGACCCCGCCGAGCTCAACGTCACCGGCGTGTTCCAGGGCGCGAAGGGCACCGGCTTTGCCGCCGACGACCGCCTCCTCTACGCCTCGGATTCCGGTGTCGCGGTCATCAACTGGGACAAAAACTCCGTGGAGAAGATCATCCCCGTGGACCGCGGCGACTACAACGGGCCGATCTCCATCGACTCCGCGGGCGCCACCGTGGTGGAAAAGCGCGGCGACGAGATCGTCGCGCTCAGCGCCGAGTAGTCGCGGGCACCGGGGCGTCGATTAGCGCTCTGCTTTGCGCAGCTCGTAACGGGCTTCGTTGTACTGCGCCGTCTGCGGGTGGAACACGGTGAACAACACGAGTGCGGCGGAGATGCCGGTAACGATGCCCAGGGCGACCGCGCCGCCGGTCACCATATAGAAGGCGACACCGATGAGGATCGCCTGGATCAAGACGATTGCGCCCGTGCTGCGCGGCCGGCCCTGCAGCGTGCGGACGGCCACGAACGCGACAAAGCCGAAGATGATGAGCAGGAAGACCGCAGTGCCGAGGGGGACGAAGTGCGTCGCTGCGGAATCGGACTCCAGCGAGCTGTCCTGCACCCCGCGGACCTGGGCGACAAGGAGGCTGCCCGCGTACACAAACATGGCGAGGCATTGGACGAGGACGACGACGGCGCCGAACCGCATGATGGGCGGAACCACTGCGGAGGCACGCCGTGCCGTTTCCAGGTCCATTGGCGGGCGTGGTTGACGAGGAGAGCGGGATTTCTTTTCAGTCACGTCTTGTTAGTCTAACCGTCACTTTGCGGTCGACTTCACCGCGACATAACCGGGTGCAGTAGCAGCACCGTCACAGCCACCGCGGAAGAATCAGGGCGGAATCACAGATTCTTGATTTGACCTTCCCACCCGCGTGTGCGTGCGCGAAAATTCCCATTTCCGCAGTTCAAACCGTTGATGATGCGTTCCCAAATTCGTTGGAAATCCCAATATGAATTGCCCGGAGGGGAAAAATTCATATGATTAGTGTCACATTTCGGCCTTTACCCCTAGCGCACATTGGCAATTCGTGCCATTATTCTCAGGTAGCAAAAACAACGGGCTGGTAACACAGCCCTTAACCCCAAGACACCACAGGGTTAACGCCAGGGAAACCGGCAGCCGGATCCCACCGAAGGGAACACCGCCCGGAACCTGGAATCAAACTTAGTTTGCAACTCGCCTCCCGCGAAGAGGCGAAGAAGTGGTGTGCGCGAAACCTGTTCAACGCTTATGTAAGGAGTATTTCATCATGGATTGGCGCCACGAAGCAATTTGCCGCGACGAGGACCCGGAACTGTTCTTCCCCGTCGGTAACTCCGGCCCGGCTCTGTCCCAGATCGCCCAGGCCAAGATGGTCTGCAACCGCTGCCCCGTCACCTCCCAGTGCCTGAAGTGGGCCCTGGAGACCGGCCAGGACGCAGGCGTGTGGGGCGGCCTGTCCGAGGAGGAGCGCCGCGCCATCAAGCGTCGCAACAAGGCACTGGCTCGCAACCGCGCCCGCCTGTCCGCGTAACGCGAACTCCCCCCCACTCCGCATCACGCATCGCGTCGCCCGGGCGTACATCCCCGTGAAGCAGGGACAATTTCCCTGTAGGCACGTCCGAGCGATAAAGTGGAGTACCTGAACTTTGATCGCCCAGAACCGAACAGAACTAAGGAGGCTCCCATGAGCAAGCGTGGTCGTAAGCGCAAGGACCGTCGCAAGAAGAGTGCAAACCGCGGCAAGCGTCCTAACTCTTAAGAACAGCGCAGCGCCCCCTCCCCGACTTTCACGCAATGTCGGCGAGGGGGCGTTGTCATGCGCGGGGTCGATCGGTGACATCGGCGCCTGTCTTGGCAACTGCGTCCGGGCGCGCCGCCTGACCCGGTGATGGCCGCTTCACCCACGGTGACGAGCCAAACGAAGCTAGCTCCATCTGGCCCGCCGACACCAACAAAACCCCAGGTCGGCTCCCAGCCCGCCACCCAAACGGAGCTAGCTCCATCTGGCCCGCCACCGCCAACAAAACCCCAGGTAGGCTCCCAACCCGCCACCCAAACGGAGCTAGCTCCATCTGGCCCGCCGCCACCAACAAAACCCCAGGTCGACGTTCAGCCCGCCACCCAAACGGAGCTAGCTCCATCTGATCCGCCACCGCCAACAGACGCCGCACCAACAGCCACCGCACCACCAACAGACGCCGCACCGCACCCAACCCAAGCGCCCCAGAGCCCGGAAAACTCCGCCTCCGCGCACGAGAAAACCCTGGCGTAGATACGCCAAAGGCCTGGCCAACATGGCCAGGCCTTCCGCACAATCCGCCTCGCTTAGCCGAGCACCCCGGAGCCGAGGGCAGCGGCAGCGCCGCCGATAATGGCTAGGATCGCGATGATCGGCACGATGATGGCGGCGATGTTCGGGCCGCCTTCCGTACGGCTGTCGTCGGAAGCCGTGTGCAGCTCCTTCTTTTCCGGCTGGTCCTGCGTCTTCGGCGACGCCACCGTGGTCATTGCGCCGTCGTCGTTCTTGGTGGATTCCTTCGACTTTGCCGGTGCCGACTTCGCCGGCGCCGCCTTGGACGGTGCCGCCTCGACGGTCGGATTTGCCGTCACGGTCTCGGTCGCAGCCTCCTGAGACTTCGCGGTCTTGGTCGTCTTTGCGGGCGCGTTGGTAGCGCCTGCCATCGCTGCAGGGTTCGCGGATGCCTTGCCGGCCTTGACGTCAACGGCGAAGCGATCTTCGAAGGCGGTCTCGCCATTCTGGTTGGTGACCTTCACGTCGAGCGGCATGATGGCTGCGTCGCCAGCGGTCACCGGCACGGTGACGGTGGCCTCGTCGCGGTCGGTCAGCGCGCCGTCGAGGACGATGTCCTTGGAGGCGTCGCCGTGCGGGGTGACCACCTGGACGGTGTAGCGGTTCAGGTCCGCGCCCATGTTGTTCACCTTCAGGGTGACTTTGCCGGCCTTGCCCGCCTCGAGGTTGGAGCTTGCCACCTCGACGTCGACGGTGCCCTCGTTCTTCTCCGCCTTGGTCAGGTCCTGCTGGTACTTGGCTGCAGTCTTCGCGGCAGCGGCATCAACCTTCGTGCTCTTGACGCCGGCGGTGCCCACGGGCTTGCCAATGTGGCCGGTGTTGATGATCAGGTTGTCCCAGTCGGCGGGGACCCGGTAGTCACCGGTGTAGCAGTTTGCGCCCGGGTTGTAGCATTCCTGCGGCAGCTCGCCGCCGGAGACGGACTCGTGGTCGGAGTAGTCAAAGTGGCTGAACTGGTAGAGGTAGTTCATCACCGAGTAGTAGTTGGGCAGGTAGTCGGAGTCCGGGACCTGGTTGGCAAACTTGGTGGAGCCGTTGTGGTCCAGGCCGAGGGTGTGGCCCAGCTCGTGGAGGATGGTGTTGCGGAACTGCTCGTCAGTGGTCATCCGGTCGTGGTTGGCCACGTAGAACGCGTTGTCACCAACCGTGGAGACACCCACCGAGTAGGTGCTCGGGTCCATCTGGTCGCCGACCATGCCGCTGCGGAAGACTGCGGAGCGGTCGCCCAGCATCTCATCGATGTTGTCCATGAGCTTGACGCCCTGCGGCTCGTTCTGGAAGTAGTACTTCGCATAGTCGCCGTAGACGCCACCGTGGCGCTCCGAGTAGTTCGGGATGTTGGTGTAGGACTCGCCGGCGTCGATGTGCAGGTTCACGTCGTGGTCCGCAAAAAGGTCGACAAGCTGCTGCAGGATGTCGTTGCTCGGGCGGTAGCTCTTCGTGTTTGCGTCCGCGCAGGCTGCCTGCTGCGGATTGTCAAAGCAGCCGAGAGACTCGTATTCGGACGGCATCCAGTTCATCTGCAGGAAAATGTCGGGGCGGTTCGGATCTGCGCCCCACGCGTTAAGGGGGAGCTCGGTGCCGTCGTTAAGCGTGAGCCCCTGCTCCTCCCACGCGTTGGCGAGGCCGTCGCCGTCGGTGTCCTCGGCGCCGTCCTGGGTGCGCATCGTCATCGTGGTCTCTGCAACGACGGTCTGGCCGGCGGCGATGTCGTCGAACCAGCGGCCGCGCTGGAACTGGGCACCGGACTCGTCGACGAAGCCGACCTCGTCCGGGTTGGTCGTGCCGTTGAAGGAGCTCGCAGCGCCGGAGTAGGTCGCGCCATCGAAGGAGATCTCCGTATCGTAGCCCAGGGACTCGGGGCCGACCGTGAAGCGGCCATCCTCGTACGACCCCTGCAGCTCGCGCGCGGTGTTGATCTGGTTGGTCATGTCCAGCTGGTAGTAGGAGTCGCTGCCGCTGGTGTTCGTGATTTCGGTACGGACGGTGGCCGTGTTGCCATCGATGCGGAACTCGCGGGTGAACTGCACTCCGAGGTTGCGGTCCTCGTTGCGCATCGTGATCACGTCGGCCTTACCGTCCTTGCGGGTCTGCACCCTGGTGTTCGCACCGCTCATCTCAAGCTTCTGGCCGCCGAAGCGGAAATCGATGTAGAAGGAAGAGTCCTGAGTACCGCCAACGGAAGCCGGGTCGGTGAACTTAAAGGAGGAGATGCGGCCCTTGTCCAGCTCGACGTTGTGGAAGAAGGGGCCGACCTCGTCGGCGGTCACGGTGACCACGCTCGGGTCGTCAACAACCTTTGCCTCCGCGGGAACCTGGAAGGCGGGAACCATTACTGCGAGCGCGCAAGTGGCGGCAAGTGTTTTGCGGGCGATGGCGTTCATGACTGGTTCCTCTTCTCGGTTCAGCGGGCCGCGTGGATGGTGTCCGTGCGCTGTCCGCAGCGTGTCTGTTCTGTTGTTTACGGGCTTTAGTTTATGCACGAGGAGTATGCAGAGGGAAGCTGTGTAAATCCAACTCCGAATTTTTACCGTTTTACCCGTTCTATTTACTGATTGTTCAACACGTTATCAGGGTCTGGCTGGGATTTGTGGTCACGTGCATACGTAAATTGTTCTACAACCGCCCCCGAAATACGGCCGACATTTAAGAACCATAAGAATTGTTCAACAGCCCACAAGATTGCATATTATACCTACTAAGAATAGTTATACATGCAATCACAGCTATCATTCCCAGCAACCTGGACTTTTTGGACATTCCTCCGAATAGTGAACGTTTTCCTAAGACAGGCCAATTAGGAAACATCTAGGCAAAAAATACTTAGGTTTCCTCAGCTGGCTTAGGCGGCAATTGTTCACCAATCGCCACCCCCGAAAATCACCCCCGTTTGCACCTGTGGAACGTTCTAAGCAAAGAACTGCTATACCCCCATATTTCAGCAAAATCTAGGCGCAAAAAATCCCGTGACCTGCGAGATCACGGGATTAATAAAAGCTGACTGATGGTCAGTTATACCGAATTTCTGTGTAACTCACAGACGTGATGGAAGCGATGATCCGGTCACGCAGCGGCTCCGGCGCCCGCGCTTCCCCGCAACAATCGCGGACCAGATCGCGCACGGCCTGCTCCGATTCAAGCCTGCCAAAGCAGTGCGGGCACGCCGCAATCTGCTCACGAATTTCCAGTACACGCGCGGGCGGAGTATCCGGATCGAACAGTTCGCACAGCAGCGGGTGCACGTCGCTGCAGTCCCCCGAGCATCCGCCTGCACCGTCCTGGCTCCGACCAGCGGCGTCGTTGTGCTTTCCGGGCGTGCTCATCACTTCTCCTCCGCTTTCTTGGCGCTTTTCTTGGCGCTGTCCTGCATGTCAGCGTGATCCAGTCCGATGCCCTGATCGCGCGCTACGTCTTTCAACATCTCGCGCAACTGTTTTCTTCCACGGTGCAGCCGGCTCATCACCGTGCCGAGCGGAATGTCCATAACCTCGGCGATCTCCTTGTACGCCAGCCCCTCAACGTCCGCGTAGTACACGACCATGCGGTAGTCCTCGTTCAGCTCGTTGAGTGCGTGGGAAATCCGCGAATTGGGCATCAGCTTCAGCGCTTCCACCTCGGCGGATTCCAGCCCCGTCGACTCGTGCGAGCTGGACGTATAAAGCTGGTTGTCCGTCACGTCATCCGCCGAGGTCACCAGCGGTCGGCGCTGCTTTTTCCGGTACGTATTGATATACGTGTTGGTCATAATCCGGTACAGCCAGGCCTTCAGGTTCGTGCCCGGCTTGAACCGATCGAACGCGTTGTAGGCCTTCAGGTACGTCTCCTGCACGAGGTCCTCGGCGTCCTGCGGGTTCCGCGTCATCCGCAGCGCGCCCCCGTAGAGCTGGTCAAGCAGCGGCATGGCTTCATCAGTGAAGCGCGATTTCAGGTCTGTCTCGGGCATGCCCGCCATTGTAGGGCAATGCGCCGGGCGTACGATCGGGCGGGAGCAACCAAAAGGAGTACCAATTATGTCTGCACGCACGCGCGCGATCGCCGCGCTCGAAGGCACCGAGCACGCCATCTTGGAATATGCGGCCAGCCAGGACCACTTCGGCGAGCACTCCGTCGACGAGCTCGGGGTGGACCCCGCCGCCGCGCTCAAGACGCTCGTTGTCCGCAACGAGTCCAACGAGCGCGAGATGGCGCTGTGCTGCGTCCCCGTCGCCGGCCACCTCTCTCTCAAGGCCGCCGCCAAAGCACTCGGCTGGAAGAAGGCGGCGATGGCGGACCCCAAGAAAGCCCAGCACGCGACCGGCTACGTCGTCGGGGGCATCTCGCCGCTCGGTACCCTGCAGCGTTTGCCAGTGCTTATCGACGCCTCCGTCTCCCCCTTCCCCACCATCATCGTCTCCGCCGGCCAACGCGGGCTCTCCGCGGAGCTCGCCCCGCAGGACCTCGCCGCCCTCACCGGCGCGGACTTCGCCGACATCGCCGCGCAGTAAGCCCCTACTCCGCGGGCACGTCCGTCAGCTCGCCCACCCCGGTCAGCTCCGCATATTCGTTGCGCACGCTGCCCACGGCCGGGTCCGCCTCGCGCCAGCGCAGCGTGTCCGCCACCCGCGAGGGCGCGAGCAGCTCCGCAGCCTCCTCCGGGGTGCCGGACACCCACTGCTCCACCTCTTCTGCGGCCAGGAACAGTGGGAGTCGGTGGTGCAGCCACGCCATGTTCTCGGCCGTCGCGGTAGTCACCATCGTGGTGGACAACCGGTCCAGACCAGTCTCCCACAGTGCCGCGGCGAACAGCAGACCGGACTCGGGCCGGACGAAGTAGGGCTGTTTGCTGCCCTTCTCCCCCTTCCACTCGTAGTACCCGTCCAGCACCATCAGGCCGCGGCGCGACTTGAAGGCGGAGCGGAACGAGGGTTTTTCGGCCACGGTCTCGGCGCGGGCGTTGAACAACGGCGGCCCCGTTTCGTCGTTTTTCCAGGACGGGAGGAGGCCCCAGCGGGCGGCGTCGACAAGCGCCCCCTGCTCCTGGAAGCGCACGAGCGGCACCTGCTGGGTCGGGGCGATGTTGTAGCGGGCGGGCGGCGTGCCGTCGGGGGCGTCGACGGTGCCGGCCCCGGGCAGGGTGCCGACGGCGTCAAGCAGCTCGTCGCCGGTGGTGAAAAGCACGAAACGTCCACACATGCCTCTATTATGATGGACCGCATGACTGAACTGTGGACCGCACCGTTTTCGCCCGACCCCATCTCGCACACGCAGCAGGTGCCGGGGTCGAAGTCGATGACCAACCGCGCGCTCGTCCTCGCCGCGCTCGCCAACGGCGAGTCCACCGTCGTCGGCGCGCTGCGCTCGCGCGACACGGAACTCATGGAATCCGCGCTCGCCGCGATGGGCACCACGTTCACCCACAGCGGCGAGGAAATCCGCGTCACGCCCGGCGAACTCCACGGCGCAGAGGTGGACTGCGGCCTCGCGGGCACCGTCATGCGGTTCGTGCCCGCCGCCGCCGCGTTTGCGCAGGGCCCGGTGCTTTTCGACGGCGACGTGCAAGCCAAGGCCCGCCCCATGGGCACCATCCTGGACGCGCTCCGCCACCTCGGCGTCGCCGTGGCGGGCGACGCGCTCCCCTTCACCGTCCACGGCACCGGCCACGCCGACGGCGGCGCGGTGACCATCGACGCGTCCGGTTCCTCCCAGTTCGTCTCCGGCCTCCTGCTGGCCGCGCCGCGCTTCGACCGCGGCGTGACCATCACCCACTCCGGCAGCACCTTGCCGTCCATGCCCCACATCGAGATGACGGTGGCCATGCTTGCCGACGCCGGCGTGCACACCACCGCCACCGCCCACACCTGGAAGGTCGAGCCGCAACCGATCCGGCCGAACCGGTGGGTCATCGAGCCGGACCTGTCCAACGCCACCCCGTTCCTCGCCGCCGCGGCCGTCACCGGCGGCGTCGCCGCAGTGCCGCACTGGCCGATCCAGACCACGCAGCCGGGCGACGTGATCCGCGACATCCTCGAGCGCATGGGCTGCGAGGTCGAGCTGCACGCCACCGGCGCCGACCACACCCTCCAGGTGCGCGGCCCGCAGCGCGGCAACCTGCGCGGCATCCGCCTGGACATGAGCGACATCGGCGAGCTCACCCCGACCGTCGCGGCGCTGGCCGCCCTGGCGGCCACCCCGTCCGAGCTCACCGGCATCGCGCACCTGCGCGGCCACGAGACAAACCGCCTCGAGGCGCTGACCACGGAGATCAACCGGCTCGGCGGCTCCTGCGAGGAGCTGCCAGACGGGCTGCGCATCTCCCCTGCCACGCTGCACGGCGGTACCTGGCACTCCTACGAGGACCACCGGATGGCCACCGCCGGCGCGATCCTCGGCCTGGCCGTGGAAGGCGTGCAGGTGGAAAACATCGCCACGACCGCGAAGACCCTTCCGGGCTTCGCCGATATGTGGACCGCGATGGTGGAGGGCTAATGGGCCGTCGCTTTTCCGACTACGACGAGTCCGACGTCCGCGTCCGCCCCGGCAAGGGCAAGCGCCCCCGCTCGAAGGACCGGCCCAGCCACAACGACGCCGTCTACGGCATGGTGGTCACCAAGGACCGCGGCCGCTGGGGCGTCGTCCTCGATGACGGCCCGGTGGTCAACTGCATCCGCGCCCGCCAGCTGAAGCGCACGAGCCTGGAGGTCGGCGACCGCGTCGGCGTCGTCGGCGATACGTCGGGCAAGAAGGACACGATCGCGCGCATCGTCAAACGCGCCGACCGCACCTCCGTCCTGCGTCGCACCGCCGACGACACGGACCCCTACGAGCGGATCATCGTGGCCAACGCGGAGCTCCTGCTCATCGTCGTCGCCGCGGCCGACCCTCCGCCGCGCACCGGCTTTGTCGAGCGCGCCCTCATCGCCGCGTTCGTCGGCGGGGTGCGCCCGGTGGTCTGCGTGACCAAGTCCGACCTCGACGACCCCACCGACTTTGAGCGCGAGATCGCAGACCTGGACGTCCAGGTGCTCCGCACGGGCACGGACGACGACCTGGCGACGCTCAAGCAGCTTCTCGACGCCCACGTCTCCGCCCTCATCGGCCACTCCGGCGTGGGCAAGTCCACCCTGGTCAACCGCATCGTGCCGGACGCCCAGCGCGAAACCGGCGACGTCTCCGGCGTGGGCAAGGGGCGCCACACCTCAACCCAATCCGTCGCCCTGGAGCTCACCGGCCCGGGCGGCGGCTGGATCATCGACACCCCCGGCATCCGGTCGTTCGGGCTGGCGCACGTCCAGCCGGAGCAGATCATCGACGTCTTCCCGGACCTGTCCGAGGCCGCGGACGCTTGCCCGCGCGGCTGCACCCACCTGGGACCGCCCGCGGACCCGGAGTGCGCGTGGGACGACTTCGCCGCCGACTCGCCTGGGGGCAGGCGAGCGGCGGCGGTGCGCAACCTGTTGGCTGCGCTGCACTCGAATAATGAGTGGGAGCTAAAGCAGCTCGATGAGGAACGGTAGCTCGCTGGGATCGAAGAACGCCATGTAGTTGTCCTGGGCGTCGCCCACGGCCAGCTCGGCGTCCTCGTCGCCGAGATCGGCGGCGTCGATAAGCTCGGTGGCCCGCTTCGTGGCGTCCTCGGCCTCGCGCACGTCCACGTGGACGGCAGCGACGTCCTTGAGCTCGACGGGGCCGACAACCTTGACCACGGACTCGCCCATGTCCGGCTCGCCGGTGGCGTCAACGTCGGCGGACACGACGACGCGGCGGTGCGGGAAGCGCTCCTCGTCGCCGATGGCGAGCAAGCGGATCGAGGCGAGCGCCGCGTCATCGAACGCGACGGCCTCGACTTCCTCCTGGTCGCCGGAGGTGAAAAACTCGGTGAGCTCCGGGGTGGCGGCGAAGCCCCACCCATTGCGGGCGTGCAGGACGCCCTGCTCGTTGAGCTGTTCCAGCATGGCGAAGGTGGCGGGGATGTAGACGCGCATTAGAACTCGCCCTCAACTCCGAACAGGGTCTGGATCTCCACCGCGGTGCGCTCGAATGCGGTGTGCAGGATGCCGATCATGCCGAACTCGACGGCCGCGCGGACGTTGACAATGTCGTCGTCGATCATCACGCAGTCGTTGATGATCACGTCGATGGCGTCGGCCGCAGCCTGGAACGCGGCGCGGTCAGGCTTGCCCACCCCGACCTCGCCGGAGAGGACGACGGCGTCCACGTCGCCGCGGAACTCCCACTCGCGGATGGCCTCCGCCATCGGGCTGTCCGCCTCTTCGTTGGACAGGATGCCGACGGAGATCTCCTGCTTCTTTACCTCGGCGATGAGCTCGCGCCAGCGGGCGACATCCTCCGGGTCCTGGTCCAGGACGCCGGCGTAATCAATAATCAGTCCCTGCATTGCCTCTCTCCTTTCTTCACTCCCGGTAGTGTACGGGAACTTAGGCCTGCTGACCCTGCGGTGCGTCGCCGGAGCCCTCAGTGCCGTTCTGCCCCTCGAACTGCTTGCGGATGAGGAAGAGCTGGCGCACCGTCTCCTCCTGGACGGCCTCGTTCATGGCGGCGAACATGTCGCCACCTTCCTTCTGGTACTCCACCAGCGGGTCACGCTGCGCCATCGCGCGCAGGCCGATGCCTTCCTTCAGGTAGTCCATCTCGTAGAGGTGCTCGCGCCACTTGGTGTCGATGATCGGCAGGATCACGGAACGCTCGATGTTGCGCATCTGGTCATCCCCGCCGATCGCGGCGACGTTCTCCTCGAGCTTGTCGTACTGGGCCTGCGCATCGTCGATAAGCGCCTGGCGCAGCTCGGAGGCGCTGATCTCGCCCGGGCTGCCGTAGGTGGAGCCCTCGACGAGCTCTTCGGAGGACACCGTCGGGCCGTAGAGGGAGTCGAGCGCGTTCCACAGCTCGCGCAGGTCCCAGTCCTCCACGTAACCGTTCATGGTGGCTCCCTCGACGTAGGCGCCGACGGTGTCATCGATCATGCGGCGGACCTGGTCCTTGATGTCCTTGGAGCCCAGGATTTCCTGGCGCTCGCGGTAGACCACCTTGCGCTGCTCGTTGAGCACCTCGTCGTACTTGAGCACGTTCTTGCGCATCTCAAAGTTCTGGTTCTCCACGCGGGCCTGCGCGCCCTTCACGGCGTTGGAGACCATCTTCGCCTCAATCGGCACGTCGTCCGGCACGTTGAGGCGGTTCATCATGTTCTCCATGGACTGGCCCATGAAGCGCACCATGAGCTCGTCGCGCATGGAGAGGTAGAAGCGGGTCTCGCCCGGGTCACCCTGGCGGCCGGAGCGGCCGCGCAGCTGGTTGTCGATGCGGCGCGACTCGTGGCGCTCGGTGCCGATGACGTAGAGGCCGCCGGCGGCGCGGACTTCGTCGCCAAGCTGCTTGGAGCGCTCCTTTGCGGCCGGGAGCTGTGCGTCCCACGCCTCCTGGTAGCCCTCCTCGTTCTCAAACGGATCCAGGCCCTGCGCCTGCAGCTTCGCGTCCAGCAGGATTTCCGGGTTGCCGCCCAGCACGATGTCCGTACCGCGGCCGGCCATGTTGGTGGACACGGTCACGCGGCCCGGCAGGCCGGCCTCGGCGATGATGCGGCCCTCTTCCTCGTGGTGCTTCGCGTTGAGCACGTTGTGCTTCACGCCCTTGCGGGTAAGCAGCTGCGACAGGTACTCGGAGCGCTCCACCGAGGTGGTGCCCACCAGCACCGGCTGGCCCTTCTCCGAGTGCTCTGCAATGTCCTCGGCCACGGCCGCGAACTTGGCCTCCTGCGTCTTGTAGATCAGGTCGTCGCGGTCCTGGCGCTGGTTCGGACGGTTCGGCGGGATCTGCACGACGTCCATCTTGTAAATCTGGTGCAGCTCGGCCGCCTCGGTCTCGGCGGTACCGGTCATGCCCGCCAGCTTGTCGTACAGGCGGAAGTAGTTCTGGAGCGTGACGGTAGCCAGCGTCTGGTTCTCGTTCTTGATCTCCACCTGCTCCTTGGCCTCAATGGCCTGGTGCATACCCTCGTTGTAGCGGCGGCCGGCCAGCACGCGGCCGGTGAAGCCGTCCACGATCATGACCTCGCCCTGGCGGACGATGTAGTCCTTGTCGCGCTCGAAGAGCTCCTTCGCCTTGATGGCGTTGTTGAGGTAGCTCACCAGCTGCGAGTGCTCCGGCGCGTAGAGGTTGGTAATGCCCAGCTGGTCCTCGACGAACTCCACGCCGTCCTCAGTAATACCGATGGTGCGCTTGCGGTGGTCCACCTCGTAGTGCTTCCCCTCGCGCATGCGCGGCGCCAGCTGCGCGAAGACGGTGTAGTACTGGCTCGAGCCGTCGACGGGGCCGGAAATAATCAGCGGCGTACGCGCCTCATCGATGAGGATCGAGTCGACCTCATCCACGATGGCGTAGTTGTGGCCGCGCTGCACCATGTCGTTCATGGAGCGCGTCATGTTGTCGCGCAGGTAGTCAAAGCCCAGCTCGTTGTTGGTGCCGTACGTAATCGCGGCCGCGTAGGCCTTCTTGCGCTCGTCCGGGCGCATCTCGGAGAGGATCACGCCCACGTCCAGGCCGAGGAAGTGGTGCACACGGCCCATCATTTCCGCGTCACGCTTGGCCAGGTAATCGTTGACCGTGACGATGTGCACGCCCTTGCCGGACAGGCCGTTGAGGTATGCGGGCAGCACCGAGGTCAGGGTCTTGCCCTCACCGGTCTTCATCTCGGCGACGGAGCCGAAGTGCAGCGCCGCGCCACCCATAATCTGCACCTTGTAGTGCTTCTGCCCCAGCACGCGCCACGACGCCTCGCGGGCGGTGGCAAACGCGTCAACGAGGATGTCGTCCAGCGACGCGCCTTCTTCGACCTGCTGCTTGAACTCGTCGGTCTTCGCCTTGAGCTCCTCGTCGGTCAGGGCCTCGTATTCCCCTTCCAGCGCCATGACCTGGTCAGCAATCTTGGCTAAGCGCTTGACGGTGCGCCCTTCACCGGCGCGGAGCAACTTGGAAAGTCCAAACACGTTGTGCGAATCCTTCTTGAGTCAGTTCTTGGCGTAGCGAATGCGAAAAAACGCGTTCTACGTGGAGTTCATTATGGTGTACCAACGGGCAATTGTACGCATATTCCTCCAGCTGTTGGCAACCACCGGCCTGACTGTCCGGTAAAAGGTTGATGTGAGCGCAAGGGCGCATGCTTATCGACGCCCCCGAGCCCCCTCCCCTCCGCCACCGCATACAACAACCGCCCGCGCACCCCGTGCGAACTTGGGATGCGCGGGCGGTACAGCCGGCGTCAGCGCTTAGGCCTCGGCGTCCGCGAGGACGATCAGGCCGTAATCGTAGGCGTGGCGGCGGTACACCACGGACGGGCGCTTGGACTCCTCATCCACAAAGAGGAAGAAGTCGTGGCCCACCAGCTCCATCTCGGAGAGGGCCTCGTCCACGCTCATCGGGGTGGCGGGGTGCTCCTTGCGACGCACGACCTGGCCCGGCTCCACGTCCTCAATGGTGGCCGCGTACGGGTCAACGTCGTAGTTATTCTCCGCCTTGTTGCGTGCCTCCTCGGCCTCCTGCGCCAGCTCAGCGGCGATCTGGCCGGTGGACTTCGGCGCGCGGTGGCCGGACCGGGCAACCTGGCGACGGACCTTCACCTTGCGCAGGGAGCGCTCCATCTTGCCCAGCGCGGACTCGAGCGCGGCGTAGAAGCTGTCCTCCTTCGCCTCGGCGCGGGCGAGGTGGCCCTTGCCGGTTGCGGTGATCTGCACGCGCTGCGCCTGCGCCTCGCGGCGCGGGTTGGGCTCGTGCTGCAGCTCGACGTGGAAGAAGGTAAGCGACGGGTCAAGCTTTTCCACCTTGGCCAGCTTGGCGTTCACGCGCTCTTGGAAGTGCTCAGGGACATCGACATTTCGGCCGGTGATGGTCACCTGCGCGTTGGGGCTCAGGCTGTCGTGTTGGTCTGCAGAAGTCATCTGCGTCCTCCCTTGAGTAGTAGGAACTCGGTCTACGTCCACTATACAACTGGTCATAACCAATATGTCTGTTTTTCCAAAGAACTCCCGCCCAATTTCCTGAACGCGCCCGCGCCACGCAGCCGGTGGCACGTATACCACGCAGAACCCACCCTTGCCTGCACTTTCATTCACGCCTCGGCCAGCGTGAGGCATCCGACGACCCGCACCCCGTGGGCCAGCAGTCCGGCCACGCTTGCCCCCAGCGTTGCCCCCGTAGTCACCACGTCATCTACGACCACTACGTTTCCAGCGGGGGTAGCCGTCACCCGCACTGCCCCCGCCAGATTGGCCCTGCGGCCCGCCTCGTCCAGCTCGGATTGGTCCGCGGTGCGCGGGTCCAACTCCAGCGCGGGCACCGTCGCGCGCCCGCTCGCTTGACACACGGCCTGCACCGGGTCGCCGCCGCGCTCTCGCGCGCTCGCGGCACGCGTCGGCGCGGGGACGAGCACGTCCACGTCTGGGAGGTCACCGCGCACCTCGAGGAATTCCACCGCGGCCCCGATGACGGCGCCGACGTGGCGGCGCACCGCGAGGTTCTTGCGCTCCTTCATCGCCAGGATGACGCCGCGGTGCGCCTCCGCGTACGGGCCGAGCGCGAAGACGGGCGCGTGGACGGCGACGTTGGGGAACACGCGGGTCGGCGGCGCCGCCAGCAAGGTACGGCAACGCCCGCACAGGACCGCACCCGGCTCGCCGCAGCCGGCGCAGTAGCGCGGCAGGATCAGGTCGGCGACGCCCCCAAGCATTGTCTTCCCCCTCCCCAGGCACCGCTTCCTAGTGGCGGGCCACAATCGGCAGCGCGCGGGTGCCCAGCAGGCCCGGGACCTCGCGCCACAGCGGGTTATCCGCACCGGAGATGGGCATCTGCAGCAACGCGTTGGCGTCGGTGACGTAGAGCATGTTCGGCGAGGTGCCCACGGCCACCACCGGCGCGGAAATGTTGCCGGCGGACAGCGTGGTCGTGGAGGAACCGTCCTGCTCCACCCGCAGCACCGGCGCGGCCGCGCTGGAGGTGCCGGCCAGCAGCGACCCGTCCGGCTGCCACTCGGCGGTAATGAATGACCCGCCGAGCTCGGAGGCGTACTCCATCACGTTCACGATGGAGCGATCGCCGGTCTGCCCGCGCTGCACGATGCCGGTGTACAGGTGGCCGTCGATGATCATGAGGACGCGCGCCGAGCTTCGCGACAGGCGTAGCACCGAAATGTTGCCTTCCACGCCTTCCGGCAGGTCGACGGTGATCTCGCTCGTGGTGTACTCGCCGGTGGCGGTGGACCGCCACGTGCGCAGCACGTTCTTGCCTTCCGCAACGATCCACACGGCGGCCGCGTTCGGCTCGAAGGTGGGCCTGGAGAACGTCTTTCCCTTCACTACCTCTTCGTCTCCTCCGCCGAAGCGGCCGACGCGGAACGCGTCGTCCTCGCCCTCGGGCCCGTCGCCGAAGACGCCGGCCCAGGCGTCCTCGCCGTAGATGTCGGCGGTCATGACGTTGCCGTCCTGCCCAAGCGGGCCGTCGACTTGGCTGGCGGTGCCGCCGCTGACGCGGGACACGTGGCCGTCGGTAAGCGAATAGAGCGTGCTGTCGCCCACGAGGTCCACGAGGGGGCTGAACTCGGCGAAGTCGTCGACGGTGAGCTTGTCGGCGCCGTCGAAGAGCGCTTCCCCGTCGGCCTGCAGGTTATAGGGCCCGGTCACGCCGGCGGAGGCGAGCGTCCAGACCACTTGCGCGGCGAACTGCTTGCGCGTCTGTTCGTCCATGCCGCCGAAGCCGGTGAACTCGTACGCGCCGTCGTTGAAGCCGGTGTACGCGATCGTCGCGCCCTCTTCCTCCGCAGAGGCGAGCGCGTTCGGGCCGGACACCGCGGGCTGGAGGCGGTCCGACGGCCCCTGTGTGAGCAGGGAGATCAGGGCGCTCGGCAGCGACTCGCGGCGGGCGTAGACCCAGCGGCGATCCGTGATGAGCTCGTTGCCGGCGGGGTCGAAGAAGTAGAGGTCGTAGGGCTGGTACTCGTCGCGCATCTCGCTGCGCTCCAGCACCACGCCGGACGGAAGCGAGGAAATGCGCCACTCGCCGTCGACAAGCTCGAGCTCGATCGTGGCTTCGTACGAGCCATGCTCCGGAGTGAACGCGCCGCCGTCGTGCAGCTCGCCGACCACGTCGCCGTGGACGCTGAAGCTGCGCTTGTTCCCCGCGCTGCCGACCAGCGTGGTCACCCCGAGGCTGTCCACCACCAGCGTCTGCACGCGCGGGTCCCACGCCGAGCGCGCGTCGCCCGTGAGGAACGCGCGCGCCGCCTCGTAGTCGCCGGCGGGAACCGCGGCCGCGCTGTAAAAGTCGCGCAGCAGCAGGTCCGGCTCTCGCCCCTGCACCGGGGTCACGTCCGGGCCGCCCGCGGTCTGCTCGTCAAAGGGATGCAGCACGTGCGGGTCAGTATTCGCGGGCAAGGAGGTGCATCCAGTGGTCAGGGCGATTATCGACGCCACCGCCACCGCCGCCTTGGCCTTACCGTTCCTCCGCATCTGTCGCCTCCTTCAGCGCCGCAGTGTCTTCTTGTGCCGCCGGCCCCGCAGGTTCCGCAGGCTCCGCCGCCGCTTCCAGCTCCGCCCCCGGGGCGACCAGCGGCAGGGGCTCCTCGGTGAACCCGTCCTCGGTGTGGCGCGGCAGAATGAGCCGGAACTGCGCGCCCACGCCCGGGGTACCCGCCGCGTCGAGCGTGCCCTTGTGCAGCAGCGCGTCCTCGCGGGCAATGGCCAGTCCCAGCCCGGTGCCGCCGGAATGGCGCTTGCGCGACTTGTCCGCGCGCCAGAAGCGGTTGAACACCAGCTCCTCCTGGCCGGGCTTAAGGCCCACGCCGCCGTCGGTGACGGTGATGGCGACGGCCTCGTCGTTGGCACGCAGCACCACGCGCACCGGGTTGCCCTCGGAGTGGTCGATGGCGTTGGCCATGAGGTTGCGCACGATGCGCTCGATGCGTCGCGGGTCTCCCTCGATGTTGACGGGGTCCTCGGGGACGTCGAAAAGCACCTCGACCTCGAGCTCCTCTGCCAGGTGCTTCGTCTGTGCCCAGGCCGACTCAATGGGCGCGCGGGCGTCGATGTTTGCCAGCGAGAGGTCCGCGACACCGGCGTCGTGGCGGGAGATCTCGAGCAGGTCGGTGAGCAGGGCCTCGAAGCGGTCGAGCTCGCTGATCATCAGCTGCGAGGCGCGCTTGGTCGCCGGGTCCAGCTCGTCCTCATTGGCGGCGATCATGTCGGCGGCGATGCGGACCGTGGTCAGCGGGGTGCGCAGCTCGTGGGAGACGTCCGAGGTGAACTGCCGCTGTAGGTCGCCGTACTGCTCGAGGTGGTTGATCTGCTGCGAGATCTTGTCCGCCATGTTGTTGAAGGACAGTGCGAGCACCGCCATCTCGTCCTCGCCGTCCACGGGCATGCGCTCGCGGAGGTGGCCGGAGGCGAAGCGCTCCGCCGTGCGCGACGCCGAGCGCACAGGCGCGACGATCTGCTGCGAGGCGAGCCACGCGATGCCCACCAGCAGCACGATGACAATCACCGCCGCCGACGCGATCAGGCCGCGCATAAGCGCGAGCGTGGAGGCCTCGTTGTCCATGTTCATGACCAGGTACAGCTGGAGGTCCTGCACGTCCGCGTTTGTCGGCGTACCGATGATGAGGGCGTTGTAGGTCGTGCCGTCAGCGCGCTCCACGCTGGAATACTGGTAGGCCACGTTGCCCTCGGACACGTAAGTCCGCAGCCGCTCCGGGATGGAGAAGGACTCCGGCGAAGAGGTACCGGCGCCGGGGCCGCCGCTGACCACCAGGACCGGCTCGTACACGCTCGGGGCCTCAGCGCTTTGCTGGGAGCGCTGCGTCAGCGCGGCGCGCGCTGAGTTCAGCCGCACCTGCAGGGAGGACGCGCTGCCCGTGGTGTTGATTTGGTCCTCCACCATCACCCGCGCGCGGTCAATCTCCACGCTCGCCGCGTCGAGCTTGGTGGCGGCGATGCGCTGGGTGACCACGGAAGCCATGGCGAAGCCGAGCACGAGCATGACCACGGTGGAGACGATGAGCACCGTGCCCACGAACCGCACCTGCAGGGAGGTGCGCCAAGATTCTGCGACGCGCTCTCTCGCCCGCCAGACTGCGTTGCGCTTTATGTGCTACACCCCCGGCTTGCCGGTCTTGTAGCCCAGACCGCGCACGGTCAGGATGATCTCCGGGTTCTCCGGGTCGCGCTCGATCTTGGAACGCAGGCGCTGCACGTGCACGTTGACCAGGCGGGTGTCCGAGGCGTTGCGGTAGCCCCACACCGTTTCCAGCAGCTCCTCGCGGGTGTGCACCTGGTTGGGCTTGCGCGCCATCTCCAGCAGCAAGTCGAACTCCAGCGGGGTCAGCGAGATCTCCTCGCTGCCGCGGCTGACAATGTGCTGCGGGACGTCAATGGTCAGGTCGCCCACGTGGAGGACGTCGCTGGCCTGGTCGTCGGTACGGCGCAGACGGGCGCGAATGCGGGCCACCAGCTCCTTCGGCTTGAACGGCTTGGTGATGTAGTCGTCCGCCCCAGACTCCAGGCCGAGCACCACGTCGACCGTGTCGGTCTTCGCGGTGAGCATGACGATGGGCACCGGAGAGGTGCGGCGGATCTCGCGGCAGATGTCAATGCCGTTGACGCCCGGGAGCATGAGGTCCAACAAGATCAGGTCCGGGTCAAAGCTATGGAACGCGTCCACCGCCTCCGCGCCGTCCTGGACGGACGCGGTGCGGAAGCCCTCGGCCTCCAGCACGATGGTGAGCATCTCATTGATGGCTGGGTCATCATCAACAACGAGGATCTTCGGCTGCATCACGGCTCCTTGGCGTAGAAGTCTTTCACTGCTTGCATAATAGTGCCCGCATCACTGGTGCGAATCCACGGACTCACCCAGCCGGCTTCCGCCAGGGACACGTAGGCGCCGTGGGTGTCGCGCTGCAGCTGCGCATCCCGCTCGTAACGGTCGCGCTCGCGCGAGGCGTCCTGCGCCGCGCGCTGGACTGCCCGCTCCTGCGCGACCTCCGGGGGCGTATCCACGAGCACCTGCAGGTCCGGCAGAGGAAGGCCGAGCCGGTCAAACTCCAGCTCGCGAACCCACTCCACCACCGATTCGTCGCCGGTGCGCGCCCAGGAGTACGCCGCGTTGGACGCCACGTAGCGGTCCAGGATCACGAGCTCGTCGCTGCCCTTGTAGCGTGCGATGTCCGCCCTCGCCCCGAAGCGGTCCAGCGCAAACATGGTGGCCATGCCGTACGCGGAGTCGGTCAGGTCGCCCATCTTCCCGTGCAGCGCCTGCTGCGCCAGCTGCGCGTGGATCGAGTCCGCGTAGCGGGGAAACGCCAGCGCGTCCGCGCCCCGCTCGCGGCGCAGCGCCTGGACCAGGGTGTTCTTTCCGGCGCCGTCGATGCCTTCGACTGCAATGATCATGCTCGCGCGCCTACGCCAGCGCTTCGAGGAACTGGTCCAGGTCCGCGTCGGTGCGCTCGGCCGCGGCCTCGAGCACGGACGTGGCCGCCTCCGCGGTTTCCTCGTCCAGCGCGCCGTTGTGCGTGCGGATAAAGGTGTACGTATCGGCCGTCTCGCCCGCGGAGAAGGGGGCGCCGGACCAGATGGCCACGATCGTCGCCGCGGCCTGGGCGTTCAGCAGCTCGTCCTCGCTGACGGTGCTGGGGTCTTGGTTGGCGGCCAGCAGCACGGCGTCGATAAGCGCCTGCTCGAGCTCGTCACCCTCGAGGGCATCCAGCTCGTCGAGAAAGTCAGTGTTGGCGTCGATGGAAAAGATTTCCTCGTCCCACGTACTCATCGGCGTCTCCTTCTATATTGGGCAGTTTGCCCCTTAGGTCTACCACGATCGCGCCACCGCGGGTGTGTTTGCGATCACTCGGACACAAAATTTCCCCTGCGGCGTGCTATAACGGCTTCAGCGCAACTTTTGTTATAGGGTTGTAATACTTTTGACTCAATAGCGTGACATGCGAGAGGAGGAGCGATGAAGGACAACCAGCCCCGCGTGGGCCTCTTCATGACGGCCGGCATCCTGGTAGCCATCGTGGTGGGCATCGTGGTGTTCAACACCTCCGCCTCCGACCGCTCCGCGCAGGCCGGGTACGTCACGGACAGCGACACGAAGCATCCGGACACCTCCGCCTCCAGCACCGAGTCTGCAATCTCGAAGTCCACGAAGGCAACGGCGCTTAGCGACGCCCCCGCGGACCACAATTCCTCCACCACCAGCGGGGACAACCAGAACCCCCGCCACCAGAACGCGAACCACGACACCGACGCGTACCAGGCCGCACCCGCCCAGCAGGGCGGCGGTTCCAACTACAACCTGAACTCCGACCCGTACGCGCCGCAGCACGCGGTGGTGGGTACCGCACAGCCGTCGAACCAGTCCACGCGCGTCTTCCGCCCCACCAACGTGGTGCCCACGACCGTGATGCCCACGACTGCGGTGGCAGGCCCCGAGGCGGAGGCGACCACGGGCACCACCGGCGGCGCGAACGATTCGGCGCAGCCGGGCGCTGCGGGCACCCCGGGCACCGCCGACACCGCCGGCGCCCAGAACAGCGAGCCCACGACCGCCGCACCGGCGACGGAGCCGACCGCTTCCGCAACCCCGGGCGGCCCGAGCGGCCAAGGCGCGGAGAACCCGGCGAGCGCAGCGGAATCCGCAGCACAGTCCGCCGCCAGCGAGGCAGCCCAGCAGGCCTCCGAGGCACTGCGTCCGATGGGCCTCAACGATGGTGCCAACGAAAGCCAGAGCGAGCCGGGCACTCCACAGCAGCAGGCACCGGCCGAGTCGGCGAACCAGGCTGAGCAGGCCGGGCAGCCCGGCCAGCCGCAGCCCGAGCCGGCAGCGCCGGAAGCACCCGCAGCTCCCTCCGAGCAGCCGCAGGAAGCGGCCGCGCCGCAGCCCGGAGGCTTCTCCTCCGACGCCCAGCACGCCTGGCAGCGTTGGGTGGGCAACTTCCGCCACTAAGAGCTCGCGACGAGCGCCGACGGCTACAGGAAAACCCAAGGTGCGCCACTAATTCTCCGAGTTCCCCGTTTTCAGCCACCCCACCCGCACTGCGCTGGGATTCCCCGGCTACCCCCATTTTGGCGACACGTATCAGCGCCTCCCCGTGCCTTTGTATGACCAATGCCGTAACATTCCATACAAAGGTCCCTCCAACCCTGCATCAAGCGTTTTTCAAAACAGTTTGGTGCCGTAGATCAGGTTCCCGGGACTGATTCTTCCTATTAGCCGTCTCCTCAGAAAGGGACCCACATGCGGTCTATCTTCACCCCCCGCAAGGTTGATCTTCGCCCGGCCCTCGCCGCATCCATGGCAGCTACGCTGGCTATCTCCGGCACCGCCGCAGTCAGCATGACCGCTCCGGTCGCCGCGTACGCACAAGCCGTGGTTCCGGACAGGGAAGACACGGAGGTTCCGAGCGTCGGGCTCCAGGGGACCAACGAAGACAAGCTGCCCTGGTTCCTGACGTACCGGCCGACTTACGCCGATTACTACGTGGCTGACCCGGGCGAAACAATTAAGATCGACGCCCCCGAATACTGGGAGTTCTATCCGGAAACAGTGAAGCGCAGCGCGCCCGTAGGGCTCACATGGTCCACGCAACCTGCTGGCGACCAGCCCTGGGAAAATCCGGATTGGGCAGAGTTTCATGACGACGGCAGCGTGACCGTCAACGTCCCCAAAGTGGTGCCGGACAGCGGCTACGGCATGAACCAAAATGTTTGGACGCTATCCACCGAGGCGAAGGATCCGTCTGGCTCCACGTTCAAAACAAGCATCACCCTGTACGTCAATCGCGACGGCATTCCGCGAAACAGCAACGGCGACATCGACAAAGAAAAGTTGCCTGATTTTGTCCGCTACGAGCCTAAGTTCCCCCGGCACCCAATTGTTATTGCACCGGGCGAAACCAAGACCTTCGAAGGAGTAGCCTTCGATGACCCGATTCGCGACCCCGGAACGAACGTCGACTGGCCGTTGAATGACAACGGCGACAAGATCGAATACAAGGTTGAAAAACAACAACACATCGTCGATGCGAGCAATAACGCCAAAGAGTTCTACGCCGTAGAGGGCAACGACGCCGAGATCACGTACGACACCCCCGGCAAAACCATCGGTACGAAAATTACAGTCGCCGACAAATCTCCCGAACTTGGGTTGGTAGAACTCCCATTCACGTTTATGTACGGGAAGAATGACGGTCCCGAGTACGACATCCCGAATTTCCAGATCTTCGTCGGGAATCTGAAGGACGCAGCCCGATTCACGGCAGACTTCCGCGGGTCGATCACAGTCGGCGTCAAAGAGCCGGGTGCAGTAGACGGCCCCAAATTCATCGACGCTACAGCCGTAAACAAAAATGACGTCTCGGAAACCCCGCAGGGGGCTAAGCTCTTCGTCTCCGATGTGAACAACAACCGCAACTGGGTACGCATCGAAAAAGGACAAATTGTTGCCCGCCCCAATGACGTGTCGCTCAAGGGCACACACAACGTGCCCGTCCAGGTCGAATTTGCTGACGGCTCGGTTTCCCCCGCGTTTAACGTCCCTATCACCGTGACGACGCAAAACGATCAATACGATCCGATCGTCGGCGACGCTATCGCTACCAAGGTCGGCACGGAGGTGACCAACGACGCCGCGAAGAAGGCCATCACCAACCTGGACAAGCTCCCGGTCAAAGACGTCACCTTCAAGAACCCGGTCGACACGTCCGAGCCTGGCGATACCACCGCCACCATCGTCGTTTCCTACACCGACGGAAGCACGGACGAGGTAAAGGTCGACGTCCACGTCAACGACCTCACCGACGCCGAGAAGTACAACCCGGCTCCAACCGGTATCACCATCAAGGAAGGCGAATCGGCCAACCCGCTCGCGGCAATCTCCAACAAGGATGAGCTACCGGAGGGCATCACTGCGAACTCCACGGCGCAGAGGTGGACTGCGGCCTCGCGGGCACGAACAAGGTCACAATCGTCGTCACCTACCCCGACGGTTCTACCGACGAGGTCACTACTGACCTCACCATCAAGCGCCGCACGGACGCAGAGGTCAACGACCCGATCGTCGGCGACGCTATCGCTACCAAGGTCGGCACGGAGGTGACCAACGACGCCGCGAAGAAGGCCATCACCAACCTGGACAAGCTCCCGGTCAAAGACGTCACCTTCAAGAACCCGGTCGACACGTCCGAGCCTGGCGATACCACCGCCACCATCGTCGTTTCCTACACCGACGGAAGCACGGACGAGGTAAAGGTCGACGTCCACGTCAACGACCTCACCGACGCCGAGAAGTACAACCCGGCTCCAACCGGTATCTCCATCAAGGAAGGCGAATCGGCCAACCCGCTCGCGGCAATCTCCAACAAGGATGAGCTACCGGAGGGCATCACTGCGAACTTCAAGGGCAAGGTCGACACCGGCTCGGCCGGCACGAACAAGGTCACAATCGTCGTCACCTACCCCGACGGTTCTACCGACGAGGTCACTACTGACCTCACCATCAAGCGCCGCACGGACGCAGAGGTCAACGACCCGATCGTCGGCGACGCTATCGCTACCAAGGTCGGCACGGAGGTGACCAACGACGCCGCGAAGAAGGCCATCACCAACCTGGACAAGCTCCCGGTCAAAGACGTCACCTTCAAGAACCCGGTCGACACGTCCGAGCCTGGCGATACCACCGCCACCATCGTCGTTTCCTACACCGACGGAAGCACGGACGAGGTAAAGGTCGACGTCCACGTCAACGACCTCACCGACGCCGAGAAGTACAACCCGGCTCCAACCGGTATCTCCATCAAGGAAGGCGAATCGGCCAACCCGCTCGCGGCAATCTCCAACAAGGATGAGCTACCGGAGGGCATCACTGCGAACTTCAAGGGCAAGGTCGACACCGGCTCGGCCGGCACGAACAAGGTCACAATCGTCGTCACCTACCCCGACGGTTCTACCGACGAGGTCACTACTGACCTCACCATCAAGCGCCGCACGGACGCAGAGGTCAACGACCCGATCGTCGGCGACGCTATCGCTACCAAGGTCGGCACGGAGGTGACCAACGACGCCGCGAAGAAGGCCATCACCAACCTGGACAAGCTCCCGGTCAAAGACGTCACCTTCAAGAACCCGGTCGACACGTCCGAGCCTGGCGATACCACCGCCACCATCGTCGTTTCCTACACCGACGGAAGCACGGACGAGGTAAAGGTCGACGTCCACGTCAACGACCTCACCGACGCCGAGAAGTACAACCCGGCTCCAACCGGTATCTCCATCAAGGAAGGCGAATCGGCCAACCCGCTCGCGGCAATCTCCAACAAGGATGAGCTACCGGAGGGCATCACTGCGAACTTCAAGGGCAAGGTCGACACCGGCTCGGCCGGCACGAACAAGGTCACAATCGTCGTCACCTACCCCGACGGTTCTACCGACGAGGTCACTACTGACCTCACCATCAAGCGCCGCACGGACGCAGAGGTCAACGACCCGATCGTCGGCGACGGTATCGCTACCAAGGTCGGCACGGAGGTGACTAACGACGCCGCGAAGAAGGCCATCACCAACCTGGACAAGCTCCCGGTCAAAGACGTCACCTTCAAGAACCCGGTCGACACGTCCGAGCCTGGCGATACCACCGCCACCATCGTCGTTTCCTACACCGACGGAAGCACGGACGAGGTAGAGGTCAACGTCCACGTCAACGACCTCACCGACGCCGAGAAGTACAACCCGGCTCCAACCGGTATCACCATCAAGGAAGGCGAAACCGCCGACCCGCTTGCGGCAATCTCCAACAAGGATGAGCTGCCGAAGGGCATCACTGCGAACTTCAAGGGCAGGGTCGACACCAGCTCGGCCGGCACGAGCGAGGTCACAATCGTCGTCAAGTACCCCGACGGCACCAGCGAAGAGATCCAGACCGATCTCACCGTCGAGCGCCGCACCGACGCGGAAAAGAACGACCCGACGGTCGACGAGAAATTCGAAATCATCGCTGGCTCCAAGCTGCGCCAGGAACATGCCGAGAAGATCATTGAAAATATCGGCTCCCTGCCCAGCGGCACCACCGCGGACTTCAAGGACAAGGGCGAGGGCTCGCTGAGCACAGAGAACCCGACTCCGAATGACATCGACAAGGATGTCACCATCGTGGTCACCTACCCGGACGGCTCTACCGAGGAGATCGACACCAAGATCACCATCAAGCCTCGCCCGGACAACTGGGACTTCCAGCCGCAGGTCCGCGAAAAGGTCATCACCGCCGGCGATACGCTCGAGGCTCGCGACGTCATCGAGAACCTTCACGAGCTGCCGCAGGACATTGAGGTCGAGCTCGACGGCGACGTGGACACCTCCACCCCGGGCGCGTACAACCCGCAGGTCGTGGTCACCTACCCGGACGGTTCCCAGGACCGCGTCGGCTCGACCATCATCGTCAATCCGAAGCCGCTGACCAACAAGCAATTCGACCCCAACTACGGCGACATCGTGCAACTCACCGCGGGTGAGTCCAAGAGCGCCGAGAACCCATTCGGCGACGAGACGGCGCCGGAGGGCACGAAGTACGAGGCCAAGTTCCGCTCGGACGCCACCGACTGGACCTTCGACGAGGACAAAGCCAACGAGACGGGCGTCGTCACCGCTCAGGCACCATCCGCCAGGGATCTGGCGCAGGAGTTCGCCCGCGTGACCAAGTACTCGCACCTCGACTGGGACACCCTCGCAGCGGTGCTCAAGCCGATGGTCACTACCTCCGTCGAGGTAGACATCGACTATGCCGACGGCTCCTTCGACGCTGCGACCGCAGCATTCGAGCTTGTCGACGCCGACGGCCACTCCCTCCTCGACCCCGAGGCCGACGCCGACGGCGACGGTCACACCAACCGCGACGAGGTAGAGAAGCGCTCCAACCCGTTCGACGAGGAAAGCGTTCCCGTGCCGCCGGCAGACTGGAACACCTCCAACGCCAACACCGTCTACCCCGGCGAGGACGTCACCGTTCCCAACAACGGCGGCCGCGTCCAGGCGGGCACCACCGTGAAGGTCGATGGCCCGGGCACCGCCGAGATCAACAAGGACGGCGACCTGGTCATCACCGCCAACGAGGACGCCAAGCCGGGCGACAAGATCGTGGCAACGATGACGGACTCGGACGGCAACCAGATCGACATCGTCCAGGTCTCCGTCAAGGAGGACGAGCGCCTGCAGGGCGACAAGACCAACGCCTCCTTCGGTAGCGACCCGTACGTGCTCATCCCGGGCGAGACCAAGGACACGAACCGCCCGTTCGGCCCGTTCGGGATCCCGGATGACACCGAGATCACCGTCCAGGTGCCCGCCGACGCCACCGACTGGAAGTTCGAGGGCAACGAGGACGGCACCGTCACCGCCCAGGCACCATCCGCGGCGCAGCTGGCGGCACAGTTCTCCGCGCTGGACAAGGCAGTCCAGAAGGACTGGGACAAGCTCGCCGAGGCCCTCGCGCCGGTCGTCGCACCGACCGTGGGCGTGAACTTCACGTTCACCGACGGCTCCAACGACTTCGCCAACGCCCGCTTCGAGCTCACCGACGCCAACGACAAGTCCATCCTCGACCCGGACGCTGACTTCGACGACGACGGCCGCACCAACAAGCAGGAAGTCGACACCGGCACCAACCCGTTCGAGCGCAACTACTTCGAGCCCCACTGGGATGCCACCGAGGGCGAAGGCAGCGCCGAGCCGGGCGGCAAGCTCACCATCCCGAACAAGGGCGGCAAGATTCCGAAGGGAGCGATTGTCGACGTCGCCGGCCCCGGCAGCGCCGTCATCGACGACCGCGGCAACCTGGTTGTCGCAGTCGAGGAGCAGGCCATCCCGGGCGACGAGATCACCGCGACCGTGAAGGACGAGCAGGGCGCTGAGATCCAGAGGATCGTCATCATCGTCAACGCGAAGGTGAACAGCAACACCCACACCGCGGTCGGCGAGCCCGGCAAGGACACGTCCCTGAGCTCCAACATTGACCAGGGCAAGTGCTCCGCAGCCGCGATCGGCTTCGGACTCCCGATGCTGGCAATCGTCCCGCTCGCCATCGCCACCCAGGCAGCCATCCCGGGCCTGGCCGGCTTCCGCGAGCAGGTTGCCGTGCAGATCGAGCAGGTGAACTCCCAGATCCAAAACGGCCTGGGCATCATGAACCCGCAGATCGCCAAGCAGGTCTCTGACATTAACGGCCAGCTCCGCCAGTACGGCACGAACGTGGCCACGATCGGCGGCGGCCTGCTGCTCTTCGCCGCAGGCATCGGCGTCACCGCCCTGATCGTCGATAGCTGCAAGCCGGGCGGCCCGACCAGCTCCAACTAGCTCACCCAACGGCAACGCCGGCCCCGCTCCTCACTCCAGAGGATGCGGGGCCGGCGTTCTTCGTTACTGCAGCAGACGCTACACACTGGCGAGGAACAGCTCTGCGCCGTCAGCGCCCTCCGCCGTGAACACTACGCGCGCGTCGCTCGCCGGGACCCACGCCGCTTGGCCAGGGCGCAGGATGAGCTCCTCCCCTGCCGCGCCGCGCCCCACGGCCTCGCCGCTCGTGCACAGCACGATCGCCGGCCCATCCGACTCCACCGCCAGCTCCGCGCCCTCGCTCAGGGCGTAACGGCTCAGCCGGAAGTCTTCCATTGGCAGGACGAACTCCTCCCCCGACGCGCCGCCATCCGCCGCGCGGGTCTTCGCCCGCGGGGACTCTAGCGCCTCGAACTTGAGCACGCGCACCAGCTCCGGCACATCCACGTGCTTCGACGTGAGCCCGCCGCGCAGCACGTTGTCCGAGTTCGCCATGATCTCCACGCCCAGACCCGACTGGTAGGCGTGCAGCTGGCCGGCGTCCAGGTACAGCGCCTCGCCCGGTTCCAGGGTGAAGTAGTTCAGCAGCAGCGCCGCGAGGGCGCCGATGTCGCCCGGGTAGGCCGCCGCAAGCTCGAGGAACATGGTGAGCACCTCGACCATCCACAGCTCCACGTCGGTCCCCCCGGCTTTGTCAGGATTTTCCAGGAGGGTGCGGGCGCGGTTGACGGTTTCGTCGATAAGCAAATTGCTCGCCTTGCGCGGCAGCGAGATGAGGGTGGTAAACAGCGCGCGCAGGCTCGCCTCTTCCTCGCTGGGGTCGACCATGCTGGTGTAGCGGTTGAGCAGTGGCGAGCCCAGAGCGTCGAGCAGGCGGGCGGTGCGCGCGTACGGGCGGAACCCGGCGAGCGCCTTGAACTGCGTCAGCGCGACGATCAGCTCGGGCTTGTGGTTCGGGTCCTTGTAGTTGCGGCGCGGGTCGTGCAGGTCAATGCCCGCCGCCTCCTCGCTGCGGAACCCCTCGACGGCCTGCGCTTTCGACGGGTGCGCTTGCAGCGACAGCGGCGCGCCCGCCGCCAGCAGCTTGAGCAGGAACGGCAGGTGTTCGTCGAACTTGTCGGCCACGCGCTGCCCAAGCGCCGCGCGGGGATCGTCCGCGATGATCGCGTCCAGGCCGCGGGAGCCGATTGTCGACGGCGCAGCCGGGTGCGCACCGAACCACAGCTCCGCCTCCGGGCTGGGGGCGGGCGACGCGGTGCCGCGCAGGTCAGCGAGCATGGTGCGCGAGCCCCACGGGTAGGTGCGCAGGGCAGGTTCGAGGAGCTCCATCGGTGTCTGTGCCTCGTTTCCTTCGGTGATGGGTGTGGGCTACCCGTCGCTGGGGTCGTCGAGCGCAGTCACGGCGTACGCGCGCGCCAGTAGCCGCAGCACCGTGACGGACTCGCCCAGGTGCTGCGACGCGACCGTCTCAGCGCGGGTGTTGGGCGCGACCGGGGCGTGCGCGTCCGGTTGCGCCCAAAGAACGACCTTTAAGGGTACCAGCTCCACCGGGCCGTCAAGGAATGGATCGTGGAAGATGTCGTCGGCCGGGGCGGGCGCACCGCCGCGGGCGAGCTCGAGGGCCTGCGGGAGCCCGTCGGCGTCGACGAAGCCGCTCGCCAGGCCGCGGCAGGACCACAGGGCGGCCACGAGCTCCGCAAGCGCGAGGCCGTGGCGGGTGGTGCCGGAGTGCACGACGTGCGCGTCGCGGGCAAAGGCGCGCAGCTGGCGGGCGGCGTTGACGTCCTCGGCGCGTTCCGGGGAGACGGCGGTGAGCTCGGCGTCCAGCTCGTCCGCGAGCATGCGGAACCGCTCTGCCAGCGCCTCCGCCGCCGCGCGGGGGTCGAGCGCGTCGATCACCGCCGACAGCACCGCGATCGTGCGCGCCGGCGACGGGCCCATCGTGGTGGGCAGGGCCGGGACGACGACGGTTGATGTGGGCGCCTCGTCAACGATCGGGCCGCGGGCTGGCCCCGCCAGCACCGTTTCCGCGCCGCGCTGCGCCGCCGTCTCCGTGAGCACGCTGCTGCTGCCTTCCAGCTGTGGTTCCAGAAAGACCGCGGGGACGTGCAGGTTTTCCCGCGTGCGGGTAAAGGCGATGACGTCGCGGGGGCTCTGCTCGATACTGGGGTTCGGCGTGACAAACCCGGCGATCCGCCGCCCGTAGGCCGCGCCCAGGTAGGAGGAGCGCGGTGGGGGGGGCACCGAGGTGCGGCTACCCTGCCGGGTGCGCCCCACCCGCCGACGCACACCTCCGTGCTCGGTGGGGCAGCGTGTCCGTCACCACCACCGGCAGCGGGAGCGGTGCGCGCACCTGGGCCACGGCGCGGGCGGCGGCGCGCGCGACCTGGTCGGTCGCCACCACGATCACGCTGCGGGGTTGCATCCCGCGGAGGTTGGCGAGGGACGGCAGGGCGTCGATAATAGCCCTGACCTGCGCCCCCTCGTGGGCGATGTCGAAGAAGCGGACGGTCTCGCGGTCGTAATCGCCGGTGCCCTCGTAGTAGTCGCTCATGACCGCGATCTTACGCAGCGCCGGCGCGCGCGGGCCTAGGCGCGGATGATTCCCAGGATCTCCTCGACCAATTCCTGGACTTCCTGCTCCGTCTCCGCCTCAACGTTCAGGCGCAGCAGCGGCTCGGTGTTAGACGCGCGCACGTTGAACCACGCCTTCGTGCCCTTGAGCCACACGGTGACGCCGTCGAGGCGGTCGAGCTTCTCGGTGCGCTCCGCAAACGCGTCGAGCACGCGCTGGGTGGTCGCGTCCTGGTCGGCCACCTCGGAGTTGATCTCGCCGGAGGCGGCGTAGCGGTTGTACTCGGCCATCAGCTCGCTGAGCGGCGCGTCCTGCTCGGCCAGCGCGGCGAGCACGTGCAGCGCGGCGACCAGGCCGGAGTCGGCGTTGAAGAAGTCGGCAAAGTAGTAGTGCGCGGAGTGCTCGCCGCCGAAGCGCGCTCCGGTGCGCGCCATTTCCGCCTTGATGTAGGAGTGCCCGACGCGCGTGCGCACGGCCTCGCCGCCCTGCTCAGCGATGATCTCCGGCACCGCCTGCGAGGTGATCAGGTTGTGGATGATCGTCGCGCCCGGGTGCTGCGCCAGCGTGCGGTGCGCGATCAAAGCGCTAATCGACGACGCGCTCACCGGCTCCCCACGCTCGTCCACCACAAAGCAACGGTCCGCGTCGCCATCGAAGGCCAGGCCGATGTCCGCGCCCTGCTCTACCGTGAACTTCTGCAGGTCCACCAGGTTCTTCGGGTCCAGCGGGTTCGCCTCGTGGTTGGGGAACGTGCCGTCGAGCTCGAAGTAGAGCGGGCGCACGTCCATGTCGTCCAGCACGGCGGGCACGGTAAGGCCCGCCATGCCGTTGGCGGCGTCGACGGCCACGACGAGCTTCCGGTCTGTGGGCACCGGCACCAGGTCGCGCAGGAACGTCGCGTAGTCGGCCAGGATGTCCTTCTCGGTCACGGTGCCCGTGGCCACGTCAGCGGCGGGCACGCCCTCGAGCACCATCCGCCCGATCTCGCCCAGTCCGGTATCGGTGGACACCGGGGTTGCTCCGGCGCGGCACAACTTGATGCCGTTGTACTTGGCCGGGTTGTGCGAGGCGGTGAACATCGCGCCGGCGCACTTGAGCGTGCCGGCGGCGAAGTAGAGCTCGTCGGTGCTGGTCAGGCCCAACGAAACCACGTCGAGCCCCTGGGAGGTCGCGCCCTCCGCGAAGGCGCCGGCGAGCTCCGGCGAGGAGGGGCGCATGTCGTAGCCCACGGCGATGCGGGTTTCGCCCTCGCCGCGCAGGATGTGGGCGAACGCCGCGCCGACGGTGCGGACAAAGTCGGCGTCGATGGTCTCGCCGACCACGCCGCGCACGTCGTACGCCTTGATGACGTTCTTTAACGTTGCTTCAGTGTGTGCAATTGCCATGGCGCCAGTCTAGCGCCGCGCTACACCGTGCTACTCAGTACCGGAGTCCTTGTCGGCGTTTTCGGACGGGTCGGGGACCACGCGCAGGTGCGCGCGCCGCTGCGCCTTGTGCGCCGCCAGGTGCGCCTCGATCCGCTTCGTGCGGTGTACCGGGTGGTTGGAGGTGGCGGGGTCGTTGAAGTCGTGGGAGGCCGAGTACTCGATGGGGTCGGCGGAGGTGTCCACCAGGCCGGTGGTCACGCGACCGGCCTCCCCCGCCTCGCGCACTGCCTCCGCGAGCGCCGTCAGCTCGGACTCATCGAGGTCGTCCAGGCTGGTGTTCAGGCTGCGAGCGAAGAACGCGGCGTGGGCGACGTCTTCAGTCGCTTCGGGTTGTTCGGACTCCTCAAGGTCGGCGGGGTCTTCGGTGATGTCCACCTGTTCGACGCGCACCATGTCCCAGCCGACGGGGGCGGTGATGTGCGCGGAATGCCGCTCGCAGAGGTCCCAGGAGTGCGGGTCCTGCTCTGGGGCGAGCGGGCCGACCACTGCCGTGGAATCCGCGTAGGCGTAGATCAAGGTGGCCACGGCGGGGCGGCCACAGCCCGGGCGACAGCAACGACGGAATACACTCACGGCGCACAAGTCTAAACCCCGGCTTGAGGTTTGTGAAGTGCGACGCGGCGCGCCCCGCCGGAATCGCGCACCCCTCCGCCTAGGATGTGGCCGTATGAGAGGTTCCACTCGGATTGGCGGCACGCCGGAGGATTCGCCGCTCCAGCTGCGCAGTGCGCGCGACCGGCACGGCCGGGGTGCCCGCGGGCCGCTGCTGCCGGTCGGCGTCCCGCGCTACCGCACCCGCTCGACGGCGTTTGACCAGCTGGTGCTCGAGTCTTACGCGCCGCTGCACAACGCGTACGCGGTGCAGCTGTCGGGGGTGGACCTCGCCGTTGACACGATCCCGCGGATGCGCCTGCGCGCGGACATGACTGTGTTGCCCGAAGAGATCATCGCGGACGGCCCCGTCCCCCTCGGCCGCGTCCTCCCCGCGGGCGTGGACCGCAACGGCCGTCCGACCCGGGCGCGCCTGGTGGTGTTTCGGCGTCCCGTCGAAAAGCGTGCGCGCACAGCAGAAGAGCAGTCGGAGCTCCTCACCTGGATCCTGACTGCTCTGGTCGCGCAGTACCTCAACCTGGATCCGCGCGACATTGACGACACATTCCCCTGGTAGCCAGGGGCGGGCGCTTGCTTGCGCCCCTTAGCCGATCTGCTTCTTCAGACGGCGACGTTCGCGGTCCGAAAGACCGCCCCAAATGCCGAAGCGCTCGTCGTGCTCCAGCGCGTACTCGAGGCACTCGTCGCGCACGGCGCACGCCTTGCAGATCCGCTTCGCCTCACGGGTCGAGCCACCCTTGTCCGGGAAGAAGGCGTCCGGATCGGTTTGCGCGCACAGCGCTTGGTCCTGCCATTCCTTCTCGACAGCGCCAAACAACTCCTCGAGGGTCATGCCACCCGCGACCGCGCCGCGGAGGTGGGCGCTATTCGCCTGATTCGCCGAGTCTTCCACGCTTCCCCCTCCTTCCGTTGTTGCTTTTGTTCTACTCGCTTGCCACGTGAAGCCCCCGCCGCTTCGGGCACTACGGCCAGTGCCTGCGAGCGGGTCTCCACTGACGACTCACGTCGATGTGATTACGAAAACGATTACACACCGAAGCCCTAAATAGCCGCAACATAAATCAGTGATTACTTCACGCGTCCGGCGCGTTTCCCACGTCATTCGCCACACAAATCACATGCGTCACACGCCCCGCCCGGAGGGGGTAAAAGGCGGGGGTACTAGATGTAGTGGGGGTGCCGAAATCTGGGAACTAGTTCGCGGTTTTGGCGTGTCGTTACGCGTCCGGCGAGAAGCGCACGCCCGAGTCCGGGATGCTCACGCCCGGCCAGATGCGCATCCCTGCCTGGAGCTCGCAGCGCGCGCCGATTTCCACGCCCTCGCCGATCACGCAGTCGGAGATCCGCGCGTTCGCGCCGATCCGCGCGCCCGACGCGATGATGGAGTTGCGCACGACCGCGCCCGGCTCGATGGTGACGCCGTCGAAGATCACGGAGGCGTCGACACGCGACCCCGCGCCGATCACGCTGCCCCGGCCGACCGCGGTGCCGCCGATGAGAATCACGCCGCCGGACACGCCCGCGGACTCGTCCACAAACGACTCCCCCGTCTTGCCCGCCAGCAGCGGCGAGTACGCGATGCCGCGCACCACGTCGGAGGACCCCTCGACAAAGTCGTGCGGGCGGCCCATGTCGCGCCAGTACGAGGAATCGACGTGGCCGACCACCTTCGCCCCCGACTCCAGCAGCCCCGGGAAGGTCTCGCGCTCCACGGAGACCACGCGGCCCGCCGGGATCTGCTCGATCACACTGCGCTTGAACACGTAGCAGCCAGCGTTGATCTGGTCCGTCGGCGGATCCTCCGTCTTCTCCAGGAACGCCTGCACGTTGCCGTCCTTGTCCGTGGGCACCGAGCCGAACGCGCGCGGGTCAGGCACGCGCACCAGGTGCAGCGTCACGTCCGCGTCGTGCTCGACGTGCGTGCCCAGGATGGCGCTCAAGTCCGCGCCGGAGAGGACGTCGCCGTTGAACACCATCGCGTTGTCGTAGCGCAGCTTGTCGGCGACGTTGCGGATCGCGCCGCCGGTGCCAAGCGCCTCTTCCTCCACGACGTACTCGATCTCCAGCCCGAAGTCCGAGCCGTCGCCGAAGTACTCCTCAAACACCTCGGCCTTGTAGGAGGTGCCCAGCACCACGTGGTGCATCCCGGCTTCCTTAATACGGGCGAGCAGGTGGCTCAGGAACGGGTGCCCCGCCGTGGGCAGCATCGGCTTCGGCGTCCCCACGGTCAGCGGGCGTAGGCGCGTGCCGCGACCGCCAACGAGGATCACCGCATCCGTTCGCTCCGGATGCGCAACAACGTTTTCAACCATCTCTTCTCACTTCGCTTCCGTATGTCGTGTGGCGTTCGCCTTCGCCCGGGTCTGCATCACGCTGCGCAGCTTCAGCCCCGCCCACAGCGCCCATCGCACCGGCGCCTGCCACCAGGCCGGGTGCCTGTCGCGCTGGAACCGGTACGCCGACGCGTGGTGCGCCGGCACCGTCACCAGCGAGAACTTGTCCGCAACGTGGCCTTGGTCGTGCAGGATTATCGACGACGGGCAGTACACATTCAGCCACCCAGCGCGCGTCAACCGATCGCCCAGGTCAATGTCCTCGAGGTACATGAAGTAGCGCTCGTCAAAGCCGCCGATCGCCGCGAACGCCTCCCAGCGCACGAGCAGGCACGCGCCCGAAAGCCAGCCAGCTTCGCGTTGCACGTCCATCGCGGAGCCCGCCTTATAGACGGTGGTGAAGGGGTTCGTTGGCCAGACGTCGTAAAGCAAGGCGTGCCCGATGCCCACGGTGAGGCCGGGCACGCGCCTGGCGCTGGGGTACGCGGAGCCGTCGGCCTCCTCGATGCGCGGGCCGACCGCACCGGCGCGTGGCGCGCCGTCGAGGCAGCGCAGCAGCTCGTCGAGGCTGCCAGGGCGGAACTCCACGTCGGGGTTCACAATAAGAAAGGCATCGGGGTCGATCTCGCCGGAAGCGCGCAGCGGCTCCAGGTGGCGCACCGCCGCGTTGATCGCGGCGCCGTAGCCGATGTTTCCGCCGGTAGGGAAGAATTCAACGTGCTCGTGCGCGCGGGCCGCCGCCTGCGGCGCGCCGTCCGTCGACCCGTTGTCGGCGCACACCAAGCGCACCCTGCGGGAGGTCGCGCGCTCGAGCGAGGCGACCAGCGCCGCCAGGTGCTCGCCCGGCGAATAGGTCACGGTGATGACCGCCAGCGCGGGCTGCGCGTCGGGGCCGCCGTTGAGTCGATCGTCGTTTCTCACAATGCGCTCAGCATACCCACTGGCGCGCCGGATTCCGCGCACGGCGCACGGCGAGGCGCACCGAAAACGCGGATCCGGCGGAGGCATGTCGTATAATGCATGGCCGTGAACGACAACCCTAGGCGCGCCCGCGACATCCAGCCGGCCCCTTCCCGCACGAGGGACCTGAAGCAATCGGGCCACCCGGTGGTGAAGGGGATCCTCGCCGCGTGCTCCGCGGCCGCGCTCGTCGTCTCCGGGGTCGGCTACTTCACCGTGGGCAAACTGGACAGCCAGCTCAGCGCCTCTGAGCTGAACATCGGGAAGAAGCAGCGTAACGACGACAACGAGGCGCTCGACGGTGCCGTCGACATCCTGCTCGTCGGCTCCGACTCGCGCACCGACGCCCAGGGCAACCCGCTGTCCCCCGACGAGCTCGCGCGCCTCAACGCGGGCGAGGCCGACGGCGAGATTAATACGGACACGATGATGGTCATCCGCGTCCCCGAGGACGGCTCCCGCGCCACCGCCGTCTCCATCCCGCGCGACACCTACGTGCACACCGACGACTACGGCAACATGAAGATCAACGGCGTCTACGGCGCGCACGCGGGCGCGAAGCGTGAGGAGCTGCTTGACGACGGCGAGGCGGAAGGCCCCGAGCTCGAGCAGCAAGTCGCCCGCGCGGGCCAGGAGGGGCTTATCGACGCCGTCGCCGACCTCACCGGCGTCGAGGTCGACCACTTCGCGCAGGTCGGCCTGCTCGGCTTCGTCCTGCTCACCGACGCCGTGGGTGGCGTCGACGTCTGCCTCAACGCCCCGGTGAACGAGCCGCTGTCCGGCGCGAACTTCCCCGCCGGCGAGCAGACGCTCGACGGCACCCAGGCGCTCTCGTTCGTCCGCCAGCGCCACGACCTGCCGCGCGGCGACCTGGACCGCATCGTGCGCCAGCAGGCGTACATGGCGTCGCTGGTCCAGCGCATCCTGTCGGCCGGCACGCTGACCAACCCGTCGAAGCTGCGCGACCTGTCCAACGCCGCGGAGCGCTCCGTCACGCTGGACCGCGGCTGGGACGTGGTCCGCTTCGCGCAGCAGATGTCCGGCCTGGGCGGCGGCAACGTCACCTTCACCACCATCCCGGTGACCTCGGTGAACGGCGTCGGCGACTACGGCGAATCCATTATCACGGTCGACCCGCCGCAGGTGCACAGGTTCATGGAGACGGTCGTGGAACCGCAGGACGAAGCGCAGGATGATGGCACCGGAGAGGACTCGGTGGCGTCGGAAAGCGCGGGCACCGCCGAGGGCTTTGAGAACTACAGTCTCTACGTGCTCAACGCTGGCGCCGGCACCGGGCAGGCGGGCGCGGTGGGCGACTACCTCACCGACGAGGGAATGAACGTCGCCGACGTCTCCAACGCCATGGACGGCGTGTACTGGGAAAGCCAGATCGTCACCGCGGATCCGGCGGACCCGGCCGCCCAGCAGCTCGCCGAGCGCCTTGGCAACGTGCCCGTGACCGCCAACGCGAACGTCGAACCGGGCAGCCTCATCGTGGTCATCGCCGCCGACTACGCAGGCCCGGCGATGCTCAGCCCCGAGGAGCGCGAGGAGGTCCCGTCCGAAGCGCCCGTCGGCACCCCGGGCGAGGATTTCGGCGCCGCCGAGACCGGCCCGGAGATTACGGCGGGCGGCAACGGCCCCCGCTGCGTGAACTAGCAACCTATGATGGGCGGGCATGAGCATGCTCACCCCCCTCTTGCGTACTGACCCTGCAAGCCCGCGGCTGACCGTCTACGACGAAGCGCGCGGCACCCGCATGGAGTTCTCTGCCCAAACGCTGGACAACTGGGCGAACAAGGTCGCTAACATGCTCGACGAGGAGTTCGAGCTCCCGCCGTCCGCCGGCGCCATCTGCATCGACCTCCCCGCGTCGTGGCAGTCCGCAGTGATCGCGCTGGGCGCCTACAACTCGTCGCGCGTCCCGCACATCGGGCCGTGGGACTGCGGGGCGCCGGAGGTGGTGTTCGTGGGCGTCGATGATGCGGCGCGGTGGGCGCACGTTCCGGACTGCGTCGTGGTGTCGGATGACCCCTTCGGCCGCGGCGTCGTCGAAGCGGGCGGCGAGCTCCCCACGGGCACCATCGACTTCGGCCCCACCGTGCGCTTCTACGGCGACCAGTACTTCGGCGCGTCGGCCGACCTCGCCGCGTGGTCCACCCCCGAATTGGGGCCGGAGCGGTACTGGGTCCCGGCGTGGACCACCGCAGCGGAGTTCGAGCAGTACGTGCTCGCACCGCTCGCCGCGGGCGGGTCCGTCGTCGCCGCGACAGGGCTCATCTCCGCAGACAGGCAGCAGGAAATTATGGAGATTGAGAAGGTGGGGCGGCGGTTGGGCGTCGATAAGCGATAGCCCGCGCGCACCCCCGTTGGTGGGCAAAAACCAGAAATTTTGTGCGGAAACGGGCACCGGCGGAATACATTGTGAGGGACCAGCGAATACGAAAGGTATTGGTATGAAGCTCACCGCCACCCGCAAGACCGGCGCAGCGCTCTGCGCGATCGCGCTCGCCGCCACCGGGCTCACCGCCTGCTCCAACAGCGAATCCGACTCCGAGGCCTCCGGGGGCGCGAGCGGCGCCGCAGCCGAGGGCAACGAGCGCGGCCCCATCACCTTCGCCATGGGGCGCAATGACACGGACAAGCTGATTCCGATCATCGACAAGTGGAACGCCGAGCACCCCGACGAGGAAGTGACCCTCTCCGAGCTCGCCGGCGAGGCTGACGACCAGCGCGACACCCTCGTGCAGTCCCTCCAGGCGGGCGGCGATGACTACGACGTCATGGCGCTCGACGTCGTGTGGACCGCCGACTTCGCCGCCAACCAGTGGCTCCAGCCGCTCGAGGGCGACTTCGCCGTCGACACCTCCGGGCTGCTGCCGGCCACCGTCGAGTCCGCGACCTACGGCGACAAGCTCGTCGCCCTGCCGCAGAACACCAACGGCCAGCTCCTGTTCCGCAACACCGACGTGATCGAGGAAGCGCCGGACACTTTCGAGGACATCCGCAGCGCCTGCGCCGCCGTCGAGGGCAACACCGACTGCCTCACCACCCAGCTCAAGCAGTACGAGGGCCTGACCGTCAACTCTCTCGGCTTCATCAACGGCTGGGGCGGCGAGGTCCTCGACGATTCCGGCCAGCCCACCGTCGAGTCCGACGAGGCCAAGGCGGGGCTCCAGGCGCTTGTCGACGCCTACGCGGACGGCACCATCTCCCAGTCCTCCACCGCCGCAACAGAGGAGGAAACCAACCTGGCGTTCACCGAGGGCAAGACCGCCTTTGCCATCAACTGGCCGTACATGTACGCCAACGCCGAGGAAGCCGGTCTGAACTTCGAGGTCCAGCCGCTGGTGGGCAAGGACGGCGTCGGCGTGTCCACACTCGGCGGCTACAACAACGGCATCAACGTGAACTCGAAGCACAAGGCGACCGCGCTGGACTTCATCAAGTTCGTGATCAACGAGGAAAACCAGCTCTCGCTCGCCGAGAACTCCTTCCCGCCGGTACTCGCCTCCATCTACGACGACCCCGAGCTGGTCAAGGAGCACCCGTACCTGCCGGCGCTCAAGGAGTCCCTGGAGAACGCGAAGCCGCGCCCGGTCTCCCCGTTCTACCCGGCGATCTCCAAGGCCATCCAGGACAACGCGTACGCCGCGCTGACCTCCGGAAAGAGCGTTGACGACGCGACGAAGGACATGGCCAGCGCCATCCAGCAGGCCTCCTAATAGCCCACGCATCACGCCCGCCACCGTTTACACTTCGGTCGCGGGCGTTTTGCCCGTTTACGCACCAAAAGAAATGGAGTGTGGTGTATGACAACCGCTTCCCCCAAACGGCGAAGGCACCGCAGCGACGCCGGCAAGGCCGCCGCGCTCGTCGCCCCGGCGCTCGCCGTGCTGGCTGTCGTGATCGGCTACCCGATCGTGCGCGCCATCTGGCTCTCGTTCCAGTCCGACAAACACCTCGACCCCGCCACCGGCCTGTTCACCGAGGGCGGCTTCGCGGGCGTCGAGCACTACCTGTACTGGCTGACCAACCGGTGCATGACCGCCTCCGGCGAGGTCGGCGCGTGTCCGCCGGGTGTGCTGGCGACCGACTTCTGGCCGTCGGTAAGCGTGACCCTCTTCTTCACCGTCGTGACGGTCGCGCTTGAGACGGTGCTGGGCATCGGCATGGCACTGGTGATGAACCACCCGTCGCGCGTCCGCACCCTCATCCGCGCCGCCGTGCTCATCCCGTGGGCCATCCCCACCGCCGTGACGGCGAAACTGTGGCAGTTCATGTTCGCGCCCAGCGGCATCGTCAACTCGCTGCTCGGCCACAACATCGCCTGGACCACCGACCCGTGGGCCGCGCGCTTCGCCGTCATCATCGCCGACGTGTGGAAGACCACCCCGTTCATGGCGCTGCTCATCCTCGCCGGCCTCCAGATGATCCCGCGCGACGTCTACGAGGCAGCGCGTGTCGACGGCGCGTCGTCCCTCCAAACCTTCACCCGCATCACCCTGCCGCTGGTGCGCCCCGCGCTCATGGTGGCCATCCTGTTCCGCACCCTCGACGCGCTGCGCATGTACGACCTGCCCGTCATCATGATCTCCGGGTCCTCCAACTCCCCCACCGCCACGATTTCCCAGCTCGTGGTCGAGGACATGCGCCAAGGCAACTTCAACAGCGCCTCCGCCCTGTCCACGCTCATCTTTCTGCTCATCTTCGCCGTCGCATTCGTCATGATCCGGTTCCTGGGCGCTGATGTGGGTGGCAGGCAGGCGTCGAAAAGCATGAAAGGCACGCGATGAAAAAGTTCTGGCACTACGCAGGCGTCATCTTCATCATGTTCTGGGGGCTCGCTCCCTTCTACTGGATGCTCGTGACCGCGCTGCGCGACCAAGCGCACACCTTCGACACCACACCGTGGCCGACGCACGTGACGCTGGACAACTTCCGCGACGCGCTCGCCACCGACAAGGGCAACGACTTCCTCGGGGCGATCGGCAACTCGCTGCTCATCTCGCTGACTACCACCGCGCTCGCCGTGCTCGTCGGTGTGTTCACCGCGTACGCGCTCGCGCGCCTCGACTTCCCCGGCAAGGGCATCGTCACCGGCATCATCCTCGCCGCGTCGATGTTCCCGGGGATCGCGCTGGTCACGCCGCTGTTCCAGCTGTTTGGCGACCTCGGGTGGATCGGCACCTACCGTGCGATGATCATCCCGAACATCTCGTTCGCGCTGCCGCTGACCGTGTACACGCTCATCTCGTTCTTCCAGCAGCTGCCCTGGGAGCTCGAGGAGGCAGCGCGTGTCGACGGCGCAACCCGCGGCCAGGCCTTCCGCCTCGTGCTGCTGCCGCTGGCCGCGCCCGCGATCTTCACCACCGCCATCATCGCGTTCATCACAACCTGGAACGAGTTCATGCTGGCCAGGCAGCTGTCCAACACCTCGACGGAGCCGGTGACGGTGGCGATCGCGCGCTTCTCCGGGCCGAGCGCGTTCGAGTACCCGTACGCGGCGATCATGGCGGCGGGGTCGCTGGTGACCGTGCCGCTGATCATCATGGTGCTCATCTTCCAGCGGCGCATCGTCGCAGGCCTCACCGCCGGCGGCGTGAAGGGTTAGCATGGACCAGCGCACAGACCTGATGTGGCAGGCAATCGTCGGGTTCGTCGGCTTCTTCGCCCTCCTCGCCCTCGTGCAGGGGCTGGTCAACGTGTTCCGCGACCAACCCGCGATCTGGCCAGGCCTGCTCGCCGGCGCGCTCGCGCTCGCCGAGTGGTGGCTCGCTCGCCGCTGGCTGGCGTGGCGCAGCACCGAGCTTGACGACGACACCCAGACACCCCAATAGGCGCCAGGGGTACTGGCGCTACGTGGTTGCTGGGGTGTGGGCGAGGCGTTGTTCGCGTCTGTCGGGGTCGGCGTGATCGACCCCGCCGGGTATTCGATACCCACTCGGGCTCTGCCAGGTGACGCGCCCGCGGTGCCGGTGCATCCGGCCGCGTCCTGGCCTGCCGTTTTGCCGATTATGATACGTACACAACCAACACAGGTTCCCAATCTCCGTCCCACCCCCGCTCGCCCACTCAGTGAGATGGTGCGCCTCGGAGACATCCGCCGGCTGGTGGCAATCCGCCCAGGCGCATCTCGGCCCGTCCGCACTCATCAACAGCCGCAGCTCCCGGGTCGCCCGCCTCGGGTTGGCAGGGTCATCACCGGCAAGGGTGGTCGCATACAGGTTGACCGGCCCGTCAGTCGGCGAGATCAACGCGATATAGCCCGCCTTGTCGAGCTTCCGGTTGACCAGCTCGGCACCGTCAAGCCACTCACCGTTGGTTAGCTGGACTTGGATCTCGGCGGCGTTGTCGGGGTGGGTGCGCCAGGTGGCGAACTCGCCGATGTCCATGTTAAGCACCGTGGTGATCACAGGTGCGGCAGCACGGGTGGTGGCATCACCGGTCAGCCAGGCTGCCGGGTCAAGGCGTGCTGCGTGGTAGGCGGCGAGCACGTCGCTGGTGCGCCCCGTTACGTGCAAGGTGGATAAGCCCTTGTCGTGGTAGGTAATGCTCGCTTTCGGTGCCCGCGGTGTCGGTGGGGCGAGTTTCTTTTTCAGTTTCTTCGCGGCGCGCATGATGGTGCGTAGATCGCCGTCGGTCTCGCACAGGGCGCGGCGGTATTTCCAGCGATCCGCATCCTTGGTCAGGCTGCGCGACGAGCGGGCGATAAAAGCGAGAGTGTCGATCCGGTGGCCGCGGTCGCGTGCGGCGTCGACGCAGGCGGTCTGCGCCCGACGGTTGCGCACCGGGGCGAAGAAGACCTCGGCGGCGCTGGTGAGTTGGGCGGCGCGGTCGGGGTCCATGCCGCGGGAGATCAGGGTCTCGGCGCTTGACGACGCGGCCGCAGCAATAAGGTCGATGCCGCGGCTGTCGAGGGTGATCAGGTCGTCGAGAAGCGTCATGCCACACAGCATAAACCTGCTTGACCTGCGGGTTCAATGGTTTGTGAGAAGGATTCCACTTTCGGCCGAGCAGGGAACCGGAGGGGTGTTTTCAACGTCTAATAAGGTTTCGGGGTTTCAAGGCAGCGCGCGCACAGGAAAGTGCTACAACTGATGCTATGAAACGAGCAACCAGGGCGTTTATCGCCGCAGCAACTTCCACCGCCATGATCGCCGCCGCGCAGCCGGCCCTCGCACAGGAGGGCGCCGGCGAGATGGGCGTGACCGTCAACGGCGAGCCGGTGAGCGTGGAGCAGGGCGAGGGCGACGAGGTCGTCGTCAACGTCGACGTCGCCGCCGACGGCACCGCCGATTCAGGCGAGCAAGATGCGCAAGAGCAGCCGGCCGCGGAGGAAACCCAGGACACCGACGTCACCGTGGGCAAGGAGCTCGACGTCGCCGCGATGCTGCTCGGTCTGGTCGCGCTCGTCGCCGCGCTGGCCGCCGGCTGGCTGTACTTCGCCGCGCCGGTCCTGGGCATCGAGCTGCCCACGCTCAACCTGCCGTTCTAGCGGCGCGGGGGCTGTGCTAGCGTCGCCAGTGTGACACGGGGTGCCCCGAGCGAGGGGCTGAGATCAGACCCGTCGAACCTGCACTAGCTCGAACTAGCGAAGGGATTGTCCCCATGCACGCTGCGCCCGCACTGCCCCGCATCCTCACCATCGCCGGCACCGATCCGACCGGCGGCGCCGGAGTCCAGGCCGACATCAAATCGATCCAGGCCGCCGGCGGGTACTCGTATAGCGTCGTGACCTCGCTGGTCGCGCAGAACACGACCGGCGTGCAGGAGATCTTCGCCCCGCCGGTCGAGTTCCTGCGCTCACAGCTGCGCTCCGTCGCGGACGACGTGGAGATCGACGCCATCAAGATCGGCATGCTCGGCACCACCGAGATCATCGACGTGGTCCGCGACTTCCTCACCGCGCACGCGCACACGTGCAGGGTGGTGTTGGATCCGGTGATGGTGGCGTCGTCAAGCGATAGGCTCCTTACGCGCGAGGCTGAAGCGGCCCTGCGCGAGCTGGCGCGGCTCGCCGACGTGATTACCCCGAACCTGCCCGAGCTGGCCGTGCTCGTCGGCGCGGAGACCGCCACCGACTTCGACGCCGCGATCGCGCAGGCGCAGGGGCTGGCGCGCGAGCTGGGCACGACCGTGATTGTGAAGGGCGGCCACCTGGGCGGCGCGCACGCGGATAACGCCGTGGTCACCGCCGATGGCGTGCACCGCGTGCCCGTGCAGCGCGTGGATACGAAAAATACGCACGGCACCGGCTGCTCGTTCTCCTCGGCGCTGGCCACGCGGCTGGGAGCCGGCTTTGACACCCCGGCGGCGACCGAGTGGGCGTCGCGCTGGCTGCACGAGGCGATCGCGCACGCCGATGCGCTCGCCGTCGGCCGCGGGCACGGCCCCGTCGACCATGGGCACATGAACCGTCGCATGCAGCGCGCGGCCGATACGCGCCCCGAGCACTTTTTGCTTATCGACGCCCCACCAACCCCTCCCCTCGCCGCCCCGGCCGGCCCCCACACACAGGCGCTGTGGGACGCCTCGGCGCCGTACCTCACCGCGATCATGGAGCTGCCGTTCATCCGCGCGCTCGGCGACGGCACCCTGCGCCGCGAGGACTTCCTCTTCTACCTCGAGCAGGACGCGTACTACCTGGTGAGGTACGCGCGCTCCCTGCACGCGCTCGGCGGGGCGTGGGCTTCGGATGCCGACGAGGCGATCGCCGACGAGCAGGAGATGCAGCGCACCTGGCTCGCTGACCTGGGGCGCGAAACGCAGCCGTCGCCGGTCACGCGCGCCTACACCGACTTCCTGCTCGCCTCCACGCTCGGCGAGCCCGCGGCGATCGGCCAGGCCGCGGTGCTGCCCTGTTACTGGCTCTACTACGAGGTCGGCGCGCGCCTGGCCAAGCGCAACCACGACGCGCACCCCTACCGCGACTGGCTGGCCACCTACGCCGGCGACGAGTTCCTGGCGTCGGTGCGCGGCGCGATCGACCGCTGCGAGCGCACGCTCGCGGACGACCCGGACGCGCTCGACGACGCGGTGCGCGCGTGCGCCGTCGCCTCGCGCTACGAGCTCGACTTCTTCGACCAGGCCGACCGCGCGTGGGTGATCCGCGATGTCTAGGCCGCTCGACCTGCGCTGCTACTTCGTCACCGGGCAGCCCGCCGAGGAGGTCCCGCGTATCGCAACGGCGGCTGCTGCTGGCGGCGCGGGCGTCATCCAGGTCCGCAGCAAGCCCATCGACGAGGCCGCGCTCGAGTCGCTGGCCTGCGCGGTCGCCGACGCCGTCGCTCAAGCCAACCCCGCCACGCGGGTGCTTATCGACGACAACGTGCACCTCGCCGCCCGCCTCATGCCCACCCACCACATCCACGGCGTACACATCGGCCAGGACGACATGGACCCGCGCGACGCCCGCGCGCTGCTCGGCCCCGACGCCATCATCGGCCTGACCACTGGGACCCTCGACCTGGTGCAGGAGGCCAACGAGTACGCGGGCGTGATCGACTATGTGGGCGCGGGCCCGTTCCGCCCCACGCCCACGAAGGACTCGGGCCGCGCCCCGATCGGGCTTGACGGGTACCCGGCGCTGGTGGAGGCGTCGCGGCTGCCGGTGGTGGCAATCGGCGACGTCCACGCGTCCGACGCCGCCGACCTCGCCGCCACCGGCGTGGCGGGCGTGGCGATCGTGCGCGGCTTCATGTGTCATTGACTCGGTCGTGGCGACCGTGCACTGCGCGGTCGGGCGGCTCCGGGCGCATCGTCACGGTTGAGCCTGTCTCTTATACACAGCTCGATGTGTCTAAGAGACAGACGAACACGTCATCGTCGGCGCCGGCATCATCGGCCTGACCACCGCCTTCGAGCTCGTGCGCCGCGGCGTGGACCCGCAGCGCATTGCGCTCGTGGACCCCGCGCCCGCCAGCGGCGCGACCAACGTTGCTGGCGGCATGCTCGCCCCGGCCGCGGAGGTGCAGTACCGGCAGGAGCCGCTCTACCCGCTCATGCTGCAGTCGGCGGAGTTGTACCCGTCGCTGGTGAAGGACCTCGTAGCCGCCGCACCCGGCACCGACGTGGGGTACCGCACCGAGTCGACGTTCGTCGTCGCCGCCGACCGCGCCGACGCCACGCATCTGCGCGAGCTCACCGAGCACCAACACGCTCACGGGATGGACGTCGACAGGCTGACGCTGCGCCAGGCCCGCACCCAGGAGCCGGGCTTGAGTCCGCAGCTCGCGGGCGTGGTGGAGATCCCCGGCGACCACCAGGTCAACCCGCGGATGTTCGCCGCCGCCCTGCTGCGCGTGCTGGACCACAACGGCGTCACGCTGGTCCGCGAGAAGGCGGGCGCGCTGCTGTGGGAGGGGGCGGCGTGTGTGGGGGTTGAGGTGGGCGTCGAGAAGCGAAAAGTGCTCGGCGCGACGACCTATGTGTGCAACGGGCTTGGGGCGCGCGCACTCGGCCTGCCGCTGAACCTGCGGCCGGTGCGCGGCGACATGCTGCGGCTCGGCGGCCGGATGCCGGTCGGCCGCGTGATCCGCGCGTTTGTGGAGGACCGGCCGGTCTACATCATTCCGCGCACCGACGGCACGATCGCCGTGGGCGCGACCAGTCGCGAGGACGCGCGCGAGCGACCAGCCGTCGACGGGGTGTACACGCTGCTGCGCGACGCCATCCGCATCGTGCCGGGGCTCGAGGACTGCGAACTCATCGAGGCGCTCGTGGGCAACCGCCCCGGCACGCCCGACGACCTGCCGTACCTGGGGCTTGGCGGCGAGAACCTCGTCGTGTCCACCGGCTATTTCCGGCACGGCATCCTGCTGGCGGCGCTCGGCGCGCGCGTCGGCGCTGACCTTGGGCTTCGGCGCACCACGGCGGTGGACATCGCCGCGTGCGACCCCGCCCGTCACGAGTAAAGGAGCATCATGCGCATTACTGTCAACGATCAACCCCGCACCTTCGACGCCGCGCCCACCGTCGCGCAGCTCGTCGACGAGGTGGTGGGCCGTTCCGAGGGTGTCGCCGTGGCCGTCAACGGCAAGGTGGTGCCCGCGAGCCAGTGGGGCCTCATGCTTAACGACGCCGACGTGGCCGACATCCTCACCGCCGTCCAAGGAGGCTAACCGTGCTGCAGATCGCGGAGAAGACATTCGACTCGCACCTGATTATGGGCACGGGCGGGGCGACGAGCCAGCAGCTGCTAGAAGACGCGCTCGTTGCTAGTGGGACGCAGTTGACGACGGTGGCGATGCGTCGGCACGCGGCGCGCGCGGACGGCGGCGGCGAGAGCGTCTTCGACCTGCTCACACGCTTAAAGATCGACCCGCTGCCCAACACCGCGGGCTGCCGCACGGCGCGCGACGCGGTGCTTACCGCGCAGCTGGCGCGCGAGGCGCTCGGCACGAACTGGGTGAAGGTGGAGGTCATCGCCGACGATCACACGCTCCTGCCGGATGTGGTCGAGCTCGTCGACGCCTGCGAACTCCTCGTCGCCGACGGCTTCACCGTCCTCGCCTACACCTCCGACGACCCGGTGGTGGCGACGCGCCTCGAGCAGGTCGGCGTCCACGCGGTCATGCCGCTGGGTTCCCCGATCGGTACCGGGCTCGGCATCCTCAACCCGCACAACATTGAGCTGATCTGCTCGCGCGCCGAGGTGCCAGTGCTTCTCGACGCCGGCGTGGGCACCGCCTCCGACGCCGCCCTCGCCATGGAACTCGGCTGTGACGGGGTGCTGCTGGCCAGCGCCGTGAACCGCTGCCAGGACCCCGTCGCAATGGCGCAGGCGATGCGCCACGCGGTGGAGGCGGGCCGGCTGGCGCGGGGCGCGGGCCGGATTCCGCGGCGGACGCATGCGGAGGGGGCGTTGGCGTCGTCAAGCTTTGCGGGCCTGGCGAGCTGGGAGGACCAGGTGCTATGAGCCTCCCCCACGCTGAGCTGCGCCGCACCGCACGCCAGACGCTGCTCCCGGGCTTCGGGCTGGCGGGCCAGGAGGCGCTCAATCGCGCGCACGTGCTGGTCATCGGCGCGGGCGGGCTCGGGTGCCCGGTGATGCAGTCGCTGGTGGCAACGGGCGTCGGCACGATCACGGTCATCGACGACGATGTCGTGGACGACACCAACATCCACCGCCAAATCCTGTTCAGCGCCGCCGACGTCGGCCGGCCCAAAGTCGAGGTAGCGGCCGAGCAGCTGCGACGGCACCGCGACGACGTGCGCGTCAACGCCCTGAACGAACGACTCGACGCGTCCAACGCCGTCGAGTACTTCCGCGACGCGGACCTGGTCATCGACGGCTCCGACACGTTCACCACGAAGTTCCTCGCAGCCGACGCCGCCGAACTCACCGGCACCCCGCTGGTGTGGGGTTCGGTGCTGCGCTTCCACGGCGAGATCGCGGTCTGGCACTCCGGCCCGGGCTCGCGTGGCGTGGGCCTGCGCGACCTCTACCCCACCCACCCCGCGCCCGAGGACACCCCGGACTGCGCCACCGCGGGCGTGCTCGGCGTGACCACGTCCGTCGTCGGCGGGCTTATGGCCACCGAGGCGGTCAAGCTCCTCGCCGGGATGGACGAGGCGGAGATCGGCGTGCTCACCGTCTACGAGGCGCTCGCCGGCACGCTCAAGCGCTTCCAGGTCGCGGCCGACCCGGAGCGCGAGCTGGTGACGAGCCTGGACGCCCACGCCGCGCCGGCCGCCTCGTGCGCGGTGCCACAGCACGGCGACGGCGAGAAAGCGCGGCTACTCGCGCAGATCGCGGACGGCGAAGCGACCGCGCTCGACGTGCGCGAACTCGGCGAGAAGGCGATCAAGGACCTGCCGCAGGAATCCGCGCACCTGCCCACGTCCGCGTGGCGCGAGGACCCGGACGCGGCGATCGCGCTGCTCGACGAGCTGCGCGGTGCGGGCGACGTCGTGGTGTACTGCGCCTCCGGGAAGCGGTCCGCGGACTTTGTGGAGCGCTTCGGCGAGGCCGCCGCGGAGCGCGGAGTCACGCTGCGCAGCCTGCCGGGCGGGCTCTAGCCGCCGCGCCGTGCAGGTTACTCAGTCAGAGTGCTTTCGCCTCGGGCCTCGAGGAGCTGTTCCATCTCGTCCATCTCGGCGGTTTGGACGTCGAGCATTTGCTGGGCCAGGTCCACGAGGGGCTGGTAGCCGCCGTTGTCGATCTGGTCTTGGGTCATGGCAACGGCACCCTCGTGGTGGGAGTGCATCAGCTGGAGGAACAGGGTGTCTGCGTCCTCGCCATCAAGTTTTTCCAGCTGCTCCATCTGCTCTGGCATCAGCATGCCGTTGGCGACGTGCGGGGCGTGCTGTGCCATCAGGTCGCCTTGGTCCCATTGCTCGGCCCAGTCGACCATGGTGTCGATCTCTTCCTCTTGCCCGACTTTAATCCGTTCAGCTAAGTCCCCTGTGGCTTCGCTGGTGCCGTCCGCGGCCAGGATGATGTCGCTCATATCCACGGCTTGTTGGTGGTGCGGTGTCATCATCCCGAGAAAGTGCAGGTCCACCCCGTTGACTTCTGCGGGTTGGTTGGCCCCGGATGTCACCTCGACACCGTCCTTGTCGGTCTGGGTGGCGTTTTCTCCGGCGCATGAGACTGCACTGACCCCCAGTAGTGCAACGGCAGCCAGGCCGATGATGCGTCGTCGTAGTGGTGTGTGTGTCATGAAAGGGCCCTCCTCAGACCGAAGTATCTGCGCCATACCCAGAATGGGTATACCCCCTTAGGGTATCGCAGAGCGCTCACACCACGCCGAAGGGGGCCAGCGCTCGCCCTATCTAGGCGGGATTCCCAGGGTGTGCGCGAGGCGTCGCCAAGCAACGCGCGCCGCCGAGTGCGGCAGCGCGATGAGTTCGCGGGCGTAGTTCTTCGCCCGCGAGCGCCGCGGGGTGCGCGCCGGCACCATCTCCACCGGAATGCCCAGGTGCCAGGCCCACACGCGCGTGCGGCGGACGTGGAAGTTGCTCGTCACCACGATCAGGCGCGACGCGCGCGGGAAGAGCGCGCGGGAGTTCTCCAGGTTCTCGTTCGTCGACGTCGCGTGAGGCTCCTCGACGATCAGTTCGCGGGGTACGCCTCGCTCGGCGAGCCAGCGCGCCATCACGCCCGACTCGCCGCGGCCGGTGACGACGATGGTGCGCTCTACCCCGGCGCGGGCGTCGATACGCCAGCGCACGAGTGCGGCCACGAGCCGGCGGGTCAGCATGCGGGAGGGGCGACCGTCGATAATGCGCGCCCCGAGCACCACGATGGGGCTGCTATTCACCCAGCAACCGGCTGCGCAGCGCCTCGTCCTTCTTCTCCACGGCGGCGGCCATGTCCTCCTGGTAGCGCACCATCTTCGACTGCAGCTCGGCATCGGCTGCGCCGAGGATGCGCGCGGCGAGCAGGCCGGCGTTCTTCGCCCCGCCGATGGAGACGGTGGCCACGGGCACGCCCGCCGGCATCTGCACGATGGACAACAGCGAATCCATGCCGTCGAGCGTGTCCAGCGCGCGCGGGATGCCAATGACCGGCAGCGGCGTTGCGGCCGCGACCATGCCGGGCAGGTGGGCGGCGCCGCCGGCGCAGGCGATAATCGCGCGCAGGCCCCGCTCGTGCGCCGACTTCGCGTACGCGAGCATCTTGTCGGGCGTGCGGTGCGCGGACACCACGCCGACTTCGAAGGGCACGCCGAACTCGGCGAGCACCTCGGCGGCGGGTTGGACGGTGCCCCAGTCGGAATCGGAGCCCATGATCAGGCCAACGAGGGGTTGCTGTGCGGTCATCGGTTCAACCTTTCTTGTTGCAGCGCTTTTCGACGCCAGCCTACGTCCAACTCGCCGTCACCAGGAACTGCGCGGCGTGCTCGGCGAGCTTACGCGTCGTCGCCACGTCGTAGCCGGTGACGTTGACGTGCCCGATCTTGCGCCCCGGGCGCCAGTCCTTGCCGTAGAGGTGGACCTTCGCCTCCGGGTAGCGCAGCATGACTTCCCTAACGCGGCGCTCCATCGGCATTTCCGGATCTTCCTCGCCGCCGAGGACGTTGACCATGACGGTGACGGGGGCGACCATTTCGGTCTCGCCGAGCGGGAAGTCCAGGACGGCACGCAGGTGCTGCTCGAACTGCGAGGTCAGGCTGCCCGACTGCGTCCAGTGCCCCGTGTTGTGGGGGCGCATGGCCAGCTCGTTGACGGACACGGCGGTGCCGGTCTCCGTCTCGTACTCGAACAGTTCCACCGCCATCACACCGGTGACATCAAGCTTGCGGGCGATGAGCTTGGCCAAGTTCTGGCACTCGCGCGACAGCTGCCTGGACAGGTTCGGCGCCGGGGCAATCGCGACGTGGCAGATGCCGTCTGTCTGGCGCGACTCCACCACCGGCCACACGCGCATCTCACCGGAGCGCGTACGCGCCACCATGGCGGACAGCTCGCGGACAAAGTCGACCTTCTCCTCGGCGTACAGCACGATGTCTTGGTCGAGCATGTCGCCCACCAGCTCCACGAATTCGTCGAGCGAGTCGGGAAACCACACGCCCTTGCCGTCGTAGCCGCCGCGGGTGGTCTTCAGGCATACGCGGTGCTCGTGGCGCTGCCAGAACGATTTCGCCGCATCCACCGAGTCGATCGGCGCGTAGTCCGGCACCGGCACGCCGAGCGATTCGAGTTTGCGGCGCTGCTCCAGCTTGTCCTGGGCGTAGATGAGGGCTTCGGGGCGGGGTTCGACGACCACGTTGGCGTCGATAAGCTGCTCCAAATGCTCGTTGGGCACGTGCTCATGGTCGAAGGTGACCGCGGCCGCGCCGTGCGCAACCTCCTGGAGATCCTCCAAGTTGGTGTAATCGCCGATGCGCACATCGCCGAACACCTGCGCGGCCGACGAGTCTTCACTCCCCGCAAGCAGGCGAGTGTGCAGGCCGAGTTCGATGGCCTCGGTGTGCATCATGCGGGCGAGTTGGCCGTCACCGACGACCACGACAGTTGGCATTTGTTGTGCGTCTTTCACGCACTTCACCTTACCCTGGTGCTATGGCTTCGAATTATCAGGCGCTTTCCCGCCACACCATCTTTCAGAACTCGCTCATGACCGCACTCCTCGACGGTATTTACGACGGCGAGCTGACCATCAGCGACATCCTGTCTAAAGGCAACTTCGGCCTCGGCACCTTCGATGCGCTCGACGGCGAGATGATTATCCTCGACGGGGTCTGCTACCAGCTCACCAGCGACGGCAAAGCGCGCGTCGCCGACTTAGACCAGCGCACGCCGTTTACGGTGGTGACGAACTTCGTGCCGCGCATCACCGTCGACGCGCCCCAGGGCATGCGCCGCGGCGAACTGTCCGCCTTCGTGGACAGCCTGGAGCCCAGCCGCAACTTCTTCTACGCCGTGCGCATCACCGGCACCTTCGACAAGGTGGTCACCCGCACCGTGAGCAAGCAGGAAAAGCCCTACCGCCCCATGACCGAAGCAATTAACGACGACGCCGAGCACCACTTCGAAAACGTCACCGGCGTCATCGGCGGCTTCCGCACCCCCGCCTACGCCAAGGGCATCAGCGTGCCGGGCTGCCACGTCCACTTCATCGACGACGAGCGCACCTCCGGCGGCCACGTCCTCGACTACACCGTGCGCGAGGCCCACATCGAGTTGTGCCCCGGCACCGACATGGACCTCCACCTGCCCGTTACAGCCGAGTTCCAGCAAAGCGACCTCACGCCGGAAGATTTGGACAGCCAGCTGCACGACACCGAGATCAAGGGCGCGCAGATTAACGGCTAGTTAAAACCTGGAAAATGCTTGAGTGCGTTCACCAACCTCGCACGTACCCTTTTTCCGCCTCGCAATATTTCATTAAAAGTTCGTTACTTTCTGCCGAATTACGAACTGAGTCCGTGAGTCTGTCGCGCCCGCATGCTAAAACCAGACCTGGTCATCTTCGTGGAACAGAAAGGATGTTGAAGTGACCACCGGCAAGAAAGCAGTTTTTTGCAGCAGGCATTGATGTAGTCAACGAGGGGTGGTTATGAGATGGGTAGTGCGTCTTCACCGCTAGTGCCGGAACCAATTGACTACGTCTTCTGGGGCGCGACGGCGCTGGCGTTCGTGCTGACCATCGTGGCGCTCGTGCTCATTGCACGCGACAGGCACACGATGAAATCTGCCGTAGTTTCGCTTCTCGTCGTTCTGCTGCTGCCGTTATTGGGGCCAATTCTGTACTTCGTGTACCGGAAGCGAGCGGGTTGACGGCGCGTGCTGTTGAACACGGACGAAAGGCACAAATTCTCGCAGATCGTCGGTTAGCGCAGCTCGCCAGCGAGCGCTTTCTGCAGCGCCTTGTCGACGGCGCGCGCCTTGCCCACCTGCTCAAAGAGAAGCGGGCGGTCGTAGCCGTAGACTGCCACCGAGATCGAACCCTTGACGCGGCGGGCGGAATGGACCTGCTCTAAAGGAATCGAGTCGACCGCGCCGCGGCGTCCGCGCGCGAGGATGCGGCGGTCTGTGAGGACGAAGCGGCGACGACGGGAGCTCACCAGCGGCGCAACGAAGCGCCACAGCGCCAACAGCGCCCACGCGAGGACGACCAGGTTGCGCAACGCCGGGTCAACGTTGGGTGTCACGTCCATCCAGCCGATCGCGATCCAAGCCACGCCCGTGATCACGATGAGTTCCATCAGGGGGAAGGTGAGGGTTGAAAGGGGGGCGCAGACGTCGACAAGCACCTGCTCGTCTTTGCTCGTCTGAAACCGCACCTTTCTTGACATGCGACCAGGCTACTGTTTCGGGCGCAGGTGATGCACATCGCCGACCGAGTACGCGGTGCCGTCGATGATGACCTCGCCATTGTCATTGACTCCGTCGACGCGACCGTGCACATCGCGGTCGTGCAGCTCCATGCGCACCGTCTGGCCGATCGTGGAGCAGACCTTACGATAATCGGCGAGCAGCTGCGGATCGCGGTCCTGCCACTGGCCGAGGCGGTGGCCCATGGCGCGGAGGATCTCGATGGTGAAGTCGTCGAAATCCACGTCGATGCACTCGAGGTTGAGCGCGGTCGCAGTGTCGACGGGCAGCTGCTCGGGGCGGAAGTTGACGTTGATACCGATGCCCACGACCACGTTCGGCAGCGCCAGGTTGGACAGGATGCCCGCGATCTTCTTGCCGCCGATCTGCACGTCGTTCGGCCACTTCAGGCGCGCCTGCGGCACGACGTCGGTCACCGCCACTCCCGGCGCGATGGAGAGCAGGCCGAAGTGGTTGGGGTCTTGGCCTGCGTCGATAACCATGCTCATGGCCAGCTGCGCGCCCTTCGGCGTGACCCACGTGCGGTTGAGGCGCCCTTTGGAAGCGGTCTGCTCGTCGGCGATGAGCACCATCCCGGCCCCGCCCTCTTTGACCATGTCGGCGTTGGTGGAGCCGGTGGTCTCGACGTAGCGCACCTTCGGCCAGAAGTCGGCGACGGCGTCTTGAATGCGGGCGAGGTCCTTTACTGTCATGCCACCGAGTTTAAGCGGTGTTTAAGCGGTGTCCACCAAGCACGTGGCAGTGGCGTAGTCGCCGTCGTGGCTCAGTGACAGCGACGCAACCTCCGGGGCACCGGCAGCAGCGAGCTGTGGGTGCAGCGCAAGGGTGGGGCGCGAGTGGGCGTCGATAAGCACTTCGAGCTGACGAAAGTCGAAGGCCTCGAGCGCGGGCGGGAGGCCGAAACGGCTGGAACCCCACGCCTTGATGTAGGCCTCTTTGGCGGCCCAGCGGGCGGCGAGTGAGGCGTCGCGGTCGGGTTTGGTGGCGCAGTCGCGCAGTTCGCGGTCGGTAAATGCGCGGGCGAAGGTGGTCCCGGGTGTGGCGAGCTGCGCGCGGAACGTGGGGATGTGGACGAGGTCGGTGCCGATGTGCATGTGCGGACTCCTTCCGGCGACGATTGTGACGAAACTCACAGTGAGGCGTTCTCCCACCGTAAGCCCGAAAGTTTGCCTCACAAAACTTACTAAAGCGTAGACTCCACTCATTTTACCTAGCTAATTATCCCCACAAAAGCATATGCTTCCTCGCATGACAGTTTCAGCGAAGATCCCACCCTCCACGCGCACCAGCCCGCAGACCACGGCTGAGAAACTCGACGACCTGCGCGCACGCCGCGCCGAGGCCCATGCCCCCATGGGCGCACAAGCGCACGCGAAAGTGCGCGACGCCGGCCGGCTCACCGCTCGCGAGCGGCTCGACTACATCCTGGACGAGGGATCGTTCGTGGAAACCGACATGCTCGCCCGCCACCGCACCCACGACTTCGGGATGCACGCCAAGCGCCCGGTCACTGACGGCATCGTCACCGGTTGGGGCACCATCGACGGCCGCGAGGTCTGCATCTTCTCCCAGGACGGCACCGTCTTCGGTGGCGCGCTCGGCGAGGTCTACGGCGAAAAGATGATCAAGATCCAGAAGCTGGCTGTCACCACCGGCCGCCCGCTCATCGGTCTGTACGAGGGCGCAGGCGCGCGCATCCAGGACGGCGCCGTCTCGCTCGACTGGATCGCGCAGACCTTCTATCAGAACGTGCAGGCCAGCGGCGTTGTCCCACAAATCTCGGTCATCCTTGGCGCCTGCGCCGGTGGCAACGCGTACTCGCCCGCGCTCACCGATTTCGTGGTGATGGTGGATAAGTCCTCCAAGATGTTTGTCACCGGCCCGGACGTGATCAAAACCGTTACCGGTGAGGAGATCAGCCAGGAGGAGCTCGGCGGGGCGTGGACGCACATGGCCACCGCTGGAAACTGCCACTACGTCGCCGACACGGACCAGGAAGCGCTGGACTGGGTCGTCGACCTGGTGGGCTACCTGCCCGCCAATAGCCGACAGCGGGTGGCACGCGTGGCCGGGGCCGAAGACGCGCCACCTTGCGACACACTCGACGGGCTCATACCCGACTCCCCCAACACCCCCTACGACGTGCGCGAGGTGATCGCCGAGCTTGCCGACGACGGCGAATACCTCGAGCTTATGGAGCAGCGCGCCGAAAACGTGGTCACCGCGTTCGCGCACATCGACGGCGAGGTGGTCGGCGTTGTGGCGAACCAGCCGCAGGTCTTCGCCGGCTGCCTAGACATCGATTCCTCCGAGAAGGCCGCCCGCTTCGTGCGCACCTGCGACGCCTTCAACATCCCCATCGTCATGCTGGTGGACGTGCCTGGGTTTTTGCCCGGCTCGGGCCAGGAGTACGGCGGCATCCTGCGCCGCGGCGCGAAGCTGCTCTACGCCTACGGCGAGGCGACCGTGCCAAAGATCACCGTCACCATGCGCAAGGCCTACGGCGGCGCGTACTGCGTCATGGGCTCGAAGGGCCTGGGCGCGGACGTGAACCTCGCCTGGCCCACCGCGCAGATCGCGGTGATGGGCGCGGCCGGTGCCGTCGGGTTTATCAACCGCAAGGAGATCAAGGCCGCGCGCGAATCCGGGATGGAAGAGCAGGAGCTCGCCGAGCTGATCGCCAGCTTCGAGCGCGAGTACGAGGACACCATCTTGAACCCCTACAACGCCGCCGAGCGCGGGCTCATCGACGCGGTGATCCTGCCCTCGGAAACCCGCGACGCGATCGCCGCCAACCTGCGCCTCTACCGCGACAAGATTGTCGCCCGCCCCGCCCGCAAGCACGGCAACATGCCGCTGTAACCCTCCTACCAGCTTCAAAGGACGATTCATGACGATATACCCCATTGCCGCACTCAATTCCGCCCGCCCCGCACTCGTTTTCCAGGGCCAGGGCAGCGACTGGCAGCGCGCCCTTGCCGATGCTGCCTCGCCCACCGCCCGCGTGACGCTGCGCTCGCTTCTCGACGCCGCGCTTGCCCTCACCGGCCCCGTCGCCCGTCCCCTCGCCTCTGCCGTGCCGGGCACGGTCGACCGACTCGGCGCACTCCTAAACGCCGACGACAACGTCGCGCCACTGCCTATTGACGCGCACCCAGCGGTCTCGGTATCCGGCATCGTGCTCGCCCAGCTCGCGGCAGTGCAGCACCTGCGCGACCTCGGCTTGGCGGTAGACAACGACAACGTGCACCTCGCCGGCCACTCCCAGGGCGCGCTCGGCGTAGCCGCGGTCAAGCACCCGGAGCACGCGCTCGCCTTCGCGCTCATCCTTGGCGCTGCCGCCTCGGCCGCCTACGGTGCGCGCGACACGGCCCCGCGGATGCTCAGCGTGCGCGGCTTCCCGGTGCTCGCGCTCAACGACCTGCTCGCCGAGCACGGCGCGGAATCGCTCCTGTCCGTGGTCAACGGCCCGCGCCACGCAGTCCTCGCCGGCGAGCCCGCCGAGCTGGCCCGCACCCACGAGGCCATCGAGCGCCACGCCGAAGCCTTCAACGCCAAGCTGGAAGCAGCCGAGTTCGGTGGCTCCGAGCTCACCCCCATCTTCGACGAGCTGCCAGTGGCCTATCCCTTCCACCACGTAAGCGACGCCAACACCCGCGCCGTCGACCTGGCCGCCGAGTGGGCCGAACAGTGCGGCCTGGACTTAGGCGATCACTCCCCGCGCGCGCTCGCGCAGGCCATCCTGGTCGACCGCCACGACTGGCCCGCCTCCGTACGCGGCCTGCTCGAAGGCGGGGCGACGCACGTCGTCTCGCTCGACTCGGCGCTCAGCGGCATTACTTCGAAGCTCGTCGCAGGCTCTGGTGTACCCGTCATCACCGCCGATTCCGCGCGTGCCCGCGACGCACTTGCCACCCCGGGCACCGAGATCCCCGAGGCGGTCTCCTACGAGAAGTTCGCCCCGCGCCTGGTGCGCCTGCCGGACGGCAAGGTCTACACCCAGACCCGTTTCTCCCAGGTCACCGGCCTATCCCCCATCATCTTGGGCGGCATGACGCCCACCTCGGCCGACGGCGAAATCGTCGCCGCGGCCGCCAATGCCGGCTACTGGACCGAGCTGGCCGGCGGCGGCATGTACTCCGAGGAGGTATTCAACGAGCACCGCGACACGCTCGCCGAGCACCTCGCGCCGGGTCGTACCGCCCAGTTCAACACCATGTTCTTCGACCGCTTCTTGTGGAACATGCACTTCGGCCAGACCCGCATGGTGCCCAAGGCGCGCGCCGCCGGCGCACCTTTGAACGGCGTGTGCATCTCTGCGGGCATTCCCGAGGTTGACGAGGCCACCGAGATCATCGACGGCCTGCGCAGCGACGGCTTCCCCTACATCGCGTTCAAGCCGGGCACGCCCACCCAGGTCCACGACGCGGTCGCCATCGCCGCTGCCAACCCCGACGTCCCGGTGATCCTCATGGTGGAAGACGGCCATGCCGGTGGCCACCACTCCTGGGTGGATCTGGACGACATGCTGGTGGCAACCTACGCGCAGGTCCGCGAGCACGACAACGCAATCCTCACCGTCGGCGGCGGCGTGTACTCGCCCGAGCGCGCCGCGGAGCTGCTCACCGGCGCGTGGGCGCAGCGCTTCGATATGCCGCATATGCCTGTCGACGCGGTTTTCCTCGGCACCGTGGCGATGGCTACCAAGGAAGCAAAAGCTACCGATTCGGTCAAGGACCTGCTGGTCAACACGAAGGGTTTGAGCCCCGCGGACAACGGTGGTTGGGTGCCGCGTGGTTCGGCGCGCAACGGCGTGGCGTCGTCGCAAAGCCACTTGCTCGCCGACATTCACGACCTGGACAACTCCTTTGCCAAGGCCTCCCGCCTGATCACCAACATGCCGGCCGAGGAGTACCAGGATCGCCGCGAGGAGATCATCGCCGCACTGGCCAAGACCTCCAAGCCGTTCTTCGGCGACATCGAGGAGATGACCTATGCCGAGTGGGTTGAGCGCTTCATCGAGCTGGCGCACCCGTTCATCGACGCCTCGTGGGACGCCCGCTTTGTCTCCACGCTGCGCCGCGTTGAGGCGCGCCTTGCGCCGCAGGACAGCGGCGAGATTGCAAGCCAGTTTACCGACGGCCCACAGGATCCGCCCGAGGCATCTGCCCACCTCATCGAGGCCTACCCGCAGGCCCGCGAGATCCACGTCTCCCCGCGCGATGCCGCCTGGTGGATCTCCCTGCACTACGCGTACCCCAAGCCCATGCCGTGGGTCCCGGCGATCGACGGTGACCTAAAGATGTGGTTTGGTAAGGACACGCTCTGGCAGGCGCAGGACCCGCGCTACACCGCCGACGAGGTCCGCATCATCCCCGGCCCGGTCGCCGTCGCTGGCATTACCCGCAAGAACGAGCCGGTCGCGGAGCTGCTTGGCCGCTTCGAGGCCGCCACGACGCAGGCGCTTCTCGACGCCAACGTCACCCCCACCGACCGCTTCGCCCGCCTCGCCGACGCCACCAGCGTCGAGGAGTACCTGCGCGCGGCCCCAACCTTGTTCTGGCACGGGCACCTGATGGACAACCCGGCCTACACCATGGACGACGCCAGCTTCGAGATCGTCCACAATTTCTCCGAGGACGAGGCCGGTGAAGGCGGGCTGGCCATCCGCATCCACACCGATTCCTACTGGGACGATCTGCCGGAGAACCAGCGCCCCTTCTACGTGCGCGATGTGACCATCCCGATCAACCTGCCCGAGGGCGTGCACACCGGCGCCTCCCCCGTGGTCGACGACGCGCGCCTACCGAAGGCCGTCTGCGACCTGCTCGCGGGCCTGGCCGGCGTGGGTTCGGTCTCCGAGGCCGGCGATGCGATCACCGAGCTGCCGTCGATCATCGCGGGATCCGCGGACAAGGCGCACCCCTTCGGCCTTGCGCGCACCAGCTTCCATCTGCCCGCTTCCCTGCTCAAGGCACACACCGCGGTCACCGGCGCGGCCCTGGGCACCGATGTCCCCGACGGCACGCCCGACGCGCTGGTCGGCCCGTGTTGGCCGGCAATCTACACCGCGCTCGGCTCCGCCACCCTGCCCGACGGCTTCCCGGTCATCGAGGGCCTGCTCAACGCCGTCCACCTCGACCACCTCATCTCCCTTGCACCGGGCACAGACCTGCACGCGCTTGCCGACGGCCGCGAGCTTTCCGTCACCTCCTGGTGCAGCGGCATCGAGGAGTCGGTCTCCGGGCGCATCGTCACGGTTGAGCTGCGCATTGAGGACGGTGAGCGCGCCGTCGTGAAGCAAATGCACCGCTTTGCCATCCGCGGCCGGGCGACGACGACCACCCCGCCGAGTGCCGCACCGGAGTACGGCGGCGTGGACGCACACATCGAGGCGACCCCGCGCTCCTTCGTCGACCGCGCGACTGTGACCGCGCCTTCCGACATGACACCTTTCGCCCTGGTCTCGGGCGACTACAACCCGATCCACTCCTCCTACAACACCTCCGGGCTCGTCGGCCTGAGCGCACCGTTGGTGCACGGCATGTGGCTGTCTGCCACCGCGCAGCACCTCGCGGGGCGCCACGGGCGCGTGATCGGCTGGACCTACTCCATGTACGGCATGGTGCAGCTCAATGATGAGGTGGAGCTGACCGTCGAGCGCGTCGGCCGCACAGGCATCCAGCCTGCGCTTGAGGTGACCTGCCGGATCGCCGGCGAGGTCGTCTCGCGCGGCCAGGCGCTGCTCGCGCAGCCGGCGACCGCCTACCTCTACCCGGGCCAGGGTATCCAGTCCGAAGGCATGGGTGCCGGCGACCGCGCGGCCAGCCCCGCCGCCCGCGAGATCTGGCGACGCGCCGACGCGCACACGCGCGAAAACCTGGGCTTTTCTATCCAGCGCATCGTGGACGCCAACCCGACCGAGCTCACGGTGCGCGGCGAAGTGTTCAAGCACCCGGACGGCGTACTGCACCTGACGCAGTTCACGCAGGTCGCGCTCGCCGTGGTCGCGTACGCGCAGACCACCCGCCTGCGGGATGCGGGCGCGCTGGCCACCGGCGCCATGTACGCGGGCCACTCGCTGGGCGAATACACCGCGCTCGCTTCGCTGGGCAACATCTTCGACCTGGAATCAGTCATTGATGTGGTCTACTCCCGTGGCTCTTCCATGGGCTCGCTGGTCCCGCGCGATGCGGACGGCAACTCCGACTACGGCATGGGCGCGCTGCGCCCCAACATGATCGGGGTGTCCGACGCAGAGGTTGCCGACTACGTCGCCCAGGTGGCGGCAGACACCGGCGAATTCCTCGAGATTGTCAACTACAACATCAAGGGCCAGCAGTACTCGGTTGCCGGCACCAAGCGCGGTCTTGCCGCCCTGGCCGAGCGTGCAAACGCTGTGCGCGAGCGTGCCTACGTGCCGGTGCCGGGCATCGACGTGCCCTTCCACTCGCGCGTGCTGCGCTCCGGGGTGGCTGACTTCGCCGCCAAGCTCGACGAACTCCTGCCCGCGCGCATCGACGTCGACGCGCTCGAACACCGCTACGTACCCAACCTCGTCGCGCGCCCCTTCGAGCTCACACAGGAATTCGTCGACGCCGTGCGCGCCGAAGTGCCTGCCGACGACCACGCCTCCCAGGACGCACTCGCTCACCTCGATCCGGCCACCATGGACCGCTCCGACGTCGCCCGCGTCCTGCTGATCCAGCTTTTGGCATGGCAATTCGCCTCCCCTGTGCGCTGGATCGAGACCCAAGACCTCATCTTCGCCCGCGTCGAGCAGGCCATCGAGGTGGGCCTGGCGTCCGCACCGACCCTGACCAACCTGGCCAAGCGCGAGATGGCAGTGACCGGCCACCACATCCCGGTGGTCAACGCGGAGGCAAACTGGGAGCAGGTCACCCTCAGCGACACCGTCGCCGCGCCTGAGCCGGAAGTGACAGAAGAGGACGTCGCCGAAGCGGAGGCACCGGCCGACACCGCTCCTGCCCAGCCGGCACAGGCTGCGCCTGCGGCACCCGCCGCGGCACCGGCAGCCGCTCCTGCCCAGCCCGCTTCCGACCTGCCGTTTAGCGCCGCCGACGCGATTGACGTGCTGTTTGCTTTCCAGAACAAGATCCGCCCCGAGCAGATCACGGACGCAGACACCATCGAGGAGCTCACCGGTGGCGTGTCCTCACGCCGCAACCAGTTGCTTATGGACATGTCCGCGGAGCTCGGTGTGCCCGCCATCGACGGTGCCGCCGAAGCCGACGTGGTCACCCTGCGCGAGCGCGTGAACACCGCCGCGCCGAGCTACGCCCCCTTCGGCTCCGTGCTCACCGAGGCGATCGGCGCGCGCCTGCGCCAGGTCCTCGGCGCCGCGAGCCTGGCGCCCTCGCACGTCGCCGACTACGTGACCGGCACCTGGGCGCTGCCCGCAAGCTGGGTCCCGCACGTCGAAGCCGCCGTCCTGCTGGGCACCCGCGAGGAGGACTCGGTCCGCGGTGGCGCTCTTGCCACCCTGCCGCAGGCCAGCTCCAAGGCAGAGGTTGCCACGCTTCTCGACGACGCCGTTGAACTCGTCGCCGCCAACCACAACCAGGAAGTCGCCAAGTCCTCTGCCACGGCGTCCTCCGGTGGCGGGGTCGTCGACTCCGCAGCGCTGGACGCCTACCGCGAGGAGGTTGCCGACACGCTGGTGGCCACCGCGCGCACCCTGCTGGACAAGCTCGGCGTGGGCACCGCCCCCGAGGACACTTCCGCCGCTGCCGACGCCGCCGCCGAGGCCCGAGACGTGCTCGACACCATCGAGGCTGAGCTCGGCACGAACTGGGTCGCGCAGGTCTCCCCTGTCTTCGACGCGCGCCGCGCCATTCTCTTCGACGACCGCTGGGCTCAGGCCCGCGAGGACCTCGCCCGCATCGCCACCGGCGACACCGGCGCAGAGTCCGATGCAGCCCGCTTCGCGCCCGAACGCTTCACCGGCACCGGCCAGACGATCGCCGATCAGGCCCGCTGGTACGCCACGCACACCGAAGGCGCACCGCGCAAGGTCCTGGAGGAAATCGCGGCCAACGCGCTTGCAACCCCGCAGCTGGAGTACGCAGACGACGTTGCGCTTGTCACCGGCGCCGCGCCTGGCTCCATCGCCACCGCCCTGGTCAAGCGCCTGCTCGAGGGAGGCGCGACCGTCATCATGACGGCATCGCGGATCACCCAGGCGCGCAAGGAGTTCGCGCGCACCCTCTTCCGCGACCACGGCACGCCCGGCGCGGCCCTTTGGTTGGTGCCGGCGAACCTGTCGTCTTACCGCGACGTCGATGCACTCATCGACTGGATCGGCTCTACCCAGCGCAAGACCGTGGGCAACGAGGTCAAGCTGATCAAGCCCGCCCTTGTGCCCACGCTCGCCTTCCCGTTTGCCGCGCCAGGTGTCTCCGGCTCGCTGGCAGAGGTCGGCGGGAACACCGAGACGCAGGCAAGGCTTTTGCTCTGGTCGCTGGAGCGCACCATCGCCGGCCTTGCGCGCCTCGCGCAGGATGCGGACGTGCCCACCCGCGCGCACATCGTGCTGCCGGGCTCGCCGAACCGCGGCACCTTCGGCGGCGACGGCGCGTACGGCGAGGTCAAGGCCGCGCTGGACGCGATCGTGAACAAGTGGCACGCCGAGACCGGCTGGCCCGAGGGGGTTACCCTCGCCCAGGCGCGCATCGGCTGGGTTGCGGGCACGCACCTCATGGGCGGCAACGACGTCCTCATCCCCGCCGCCCGCGAAGCCGGCATCCATGTCTGGGACCCGGAGGAGATCTCCTCGAAGCTCATGGGCCTGGCGAGCGCCACCTCGCGCGCGAAGGCGCAGGAGCACCCGCTGGACTTGGACCTCACCGGTGGGCTCGCAGACTCAGACGTGTCCATCGCGGAGCTCGCCCGCGAGGCGAACATCGAGACCACCCCGGCACAGGAGACCAGCTCGGGATCCGACGCCACGCGGATCAAGGCGCTGCCGAACGTGGCCAATCCCGCCCAGCCGGACGGCTCGGCGATCGGCCAGCTCGGCGAGGTCACGTGCCCGCTGGACGACATGATCGTCATCGCCGGCATCGGCGAGGTTTCCTCCTGGGGCTCTGGCCGCACGCGCACGGAGGCCGAGTACGGCATCCAGCGCGACGGCGCGGTCGACCTCACCGCCGCTGGCGTGCTCGAGCTCGCCTGGATGACCGGCCTTGTCCGCTGGGCTGAGGATCCCACCCCGGGCTGGTACGACGCCGACGGCCAGGGGGTGGCCGAGGAGGATATCGCGGACCGCTTCCGCGACGAGGTCATCGCGCGCGCCGGCGTGCGCCGCCTGAGTGACAAGTACTTCCTCACCGACGGTGGCTCCATCGACCTCACCGAGGTCTTCTTGGATCGCGACGTCACCTTCACCGTGGCGAATGAGGCAGAGGCTCGCGAGTTCGCCGAGGCCGATCCGGACAAGACCCGCATCACCTGCGCCGCCGGCGAGTGGCAGGTCACCCGCCTGGCAGGTGCCACCGCGCAGCTGCCACGCAAGGCCACGCTGAGCCGCTCTGTGGCGGGCCAGATGCCGGAGGGCTTCGACCCCGCAAAGTGGGGCATCCCCGCTCAGATGGTGGACAACATGGACCGCATCGCGGTGTGGAACCTGGTCACCGCAGTCGACGCGTTCATCTCCGCGGGCTTCACCCCCGCTGAGCTGCTGCGCGCGGTCCACCCGGCGGACGTGGCATCCACCCAGGGCACCGGCATCGGCGGCATGGAGTCCCTGCACCAGGTCTTCGTTTCCCGCTTCATCAGCGAGGAGCGCCAGTCCGACATCCTGCAGGAGGCGCTGCCGAACGTGGTGGCTGCGCACGTGATGCAGTCGCTGGTGGGTGGCTACGGCTCCATGATCCACCCGGTCGCTGCTTGCGCCACCGCGGCGGTGTCAGTGGAGGAGGCCGTGGACAAGATCACACTGGGCAAGGCCGACTTCGTTGTCGCCGGCGGTATCGACGATGTCCAGGTCGAGTCGCTGCAGGGCTTCGGCGACATGAACGCCACCGCCGAGACCGCGAAGATGACCGCGCAGGGCATCGACGACCGCTTCATCTCTCGCGCGAACGACCGCCGTCGCGGCGGCTTCCTCGAGGGCGAGGGCGGCGGCACCCTGCTGGTGGTGCGCGGCTCGCTCGCCGCGGAGCTGGGCCTGCCGGTGCATGCGGTGGTGGCCTACGCCGATTCCTTCGGCGATGGCGCGCACACCTCCATCCCGGCACCTGGCCTGGGCGTGCTCGCCGCGGCTCGCGGCGGTGAGCGCTCGCGCCTGACCCGCAGCATCACCTCGCTCGGGCTTTCGCTTGACGACGTCAACGTCATCTCCAAGCACGACACCTCCACCAATGCCAACGACCCGAACGAGTCCGAGCTGCACTCTCTGCTCTGGCCCGCGGCGGGGCGCGACCCGCACGCGCCGATGTATGTCATCTCGCAGAAGTCGCTCACCGGTCACGCCAAGGCAGGCGCCGCCTTGTTCCAGATCGGCGGCCTGCTCGAGGTACTGCGCACCGGCCTCCTGCCGCAGAACGCATCGCTGGACTGCGTCGACCCCCTCATTGCGCCGAAGGCCACCAACCTGGTCTGGCTGCGTGACACCCTCGACCTCGGCGAGGGCGCGGTGAAGGCCGCGGCGCTGACCTCGCTTGGCTTCGGCCACGTCGGCGCGCTCGTCGTGCTCGCCCACCCGGGCGTGTTCGAGGCAGCACTCGCCGCCGAGGGGCGCGACGTTGAGGCCTGGCGTGCACGCGCCACCGAGCGCCTGCGCGCCGGTGCCGGCCACCTGGAGGCAGGCATGGTCGGACGCGCCGCCCTGTTCGAGCAGGTGCACAACCGCCGCTTCGCCGAGGGCCACACTCACGACAGCGAGATCGCGCTCCTGCTGGACGCAGACGCCCGCTTGGGCGAGGACGGGGTGTACCCGGTCGCGCCGTAGAACTTCCGGCGGTGTGTGCCGCCGGTAACGCCACCCAGTCTTGCAGGGGATATATCCACTGCACACACGAACGGGGTGGGCCACTTCCCCGGCCCACCCCGTTGGTGTGTGTTGGGTGCGGCGTACCTACACGTTCCAATTCTTCGGCGAGGACTTCGCGTAATAAATACTAATTGCTTTGAAGTGTTTCTTCGCCGCAGCGATCTTGGCGCGTTCAGTCGGACGAAGCAGGTTCGGAGCGGCTGAGACAACGTGTCCGGCACTGACAAATAGAGCAAATCACGCGCACTAACCAAACCGGCTTGGACGAGTTGGGGGTCTGTGTGAGCTCTGGAAGGAAGGTGCATGTCAAGTTGTGAGCTTCGACTAGTGCCCGACGAACCTACTGGAGTGTCCTGCGCGACAGAGCTGGAAGAAAACCCTACCACACACATCGGCGCAGGTGGCATGCTGTGCGCTGTCAGTCGCATTCGACCGCCTGGTCAAAAGGGCCCCGATCGATGATGAACTAGCCCCCGAAAACACGCCACCGCCGTGCGGGCCGAGCCCACCGTAGGTGTCGACCATGAGCTTGCGTCCGGTCAGCCCGATGTCAACGGTGGGCCCACCGGTGACGAACCGACCGGACGAGTTGAGCAGCACGCGCTCAGCCGCGACCTCGGGCAGGTGGGCCTCGATCGCGGGGCGAAGACCGGTGTGCGCACCTCGCGTTCAAGAACGCCTGTGTCTTTGTGCGCATCGTGCTGGATCGAGACAATCACGGTGTCGATGCCGAGGGGGTGTCCAGCTCGTCGTAGACCACGCTGACCTGGGATTTGCCGTCGGGGCCGATCCCACGGATCGTGCCGTCGGTGCGGGCCGCATCGAGTCGGCGGCAGATCTCGTGGGCGAGTACGAGCGTCAGCGGCAGGCGCTGACTGGTCTTGTTCGTGGCGTACCCGTAGACGGTGCCCTGGTCGCCAGCCCCGAGGCTCGCATACACCGACTCATCACCCTCACGCGCCTCGAGAGAGCTGGTGACGCCTGCGCCGGTGTCGGCGGATTGGCGGCGCACCCACACGTAGATGAGGAACCGGTTCGGGTTGTACCCGGCCCGACGCAGTGCTTCCCATGCGCAGGCGCGCAGTGGGGCCGGATGGTGGTGGTGCGCCTGCCCGTAGCCATGACCTCAACGGCCACGCGTGCCACCGATTCGAGGGGAGAGGAAGTGGTCTGCGATCAGATCGCACCGCTTGTCGAGATGGCCGATACACACAGAATCAGCACTTCGCACTACAGACACGCGAAGGCTCCTTTCACAAAAGCGAACAACAACAAGAAAGCCCGCCCGGGTGTTGGGCAGGCAGAAAACGAAAAAGGTGGAGCCGGGGTGTTAGGATGAGGTTTCGGTATAGTGCTAGATATTATTAAGCGTCGCGTTACGCTGTTGTCGCGGCAGGAAACGAAAGAGTATCCATGTCAACGATCTACACCACCAAGGGTTAAGCGACAAAATGTGTGCTTTTCTCGGCGTGTCGACTTAAGCGACAAAATGTGTGCTTTTTTGGGGGTGGGATGGGTGGTTTTTGGGTGTGTTGTGCTGGGGTTATGTTCGTCCTGCCCAGCCGTGTCGGATGGCCCAGGAGGGGTTGAAGTCGGTGTCGATGCCGGTGTCGTAGACTTTCGGCCGGCCGTCGGGTGAGTTGGCTTGGTCGCGTTGGCGCATGTGTGCCTGGCGGGCGCGTGCGTAGCCGACGTGGCCGAAGTTTTGCTCGATTGCTAGTGCCAGCGGGTCATCGTGGTGCTGGGTGTGCAGGTAGAGCCACCAGTCCATGATGATTCGTTGGTGTTCGTCAAATGTGCCGCGGTGGGCTCGGGCAAGGTGTTTAAGTTGTGCGTTGACCCCACCTTCCAGGCTGTTTGTGGTGGTTTTCAGTCCGGTTGCGGTGTCGTTTGGTGGGGTGAGCCAGACGAAGAGGTGGCCTTGTTGGTAGAGGCGTTCGAATCGGCGGTAGGCTCTGCGGGCTCTGGGGTGGGTGTACCACCATTGCTGGTTGTCGCGAACGTGTTTTGGGATCTCTTTGTCGCTGACTTGGTCGCGGTAGGTGCGGTCTTTGAGCCAATCGCCGTAGAGGTCATGGAAACGGTTGAGGCGAAGTGCCCAGTCAATTGCCTGTTCACGGGTGGTGATGTGGGTCAGTTGGTTGCCGAGGCGAAGGAGTGCTTTGTGGGCGGTCAGTGTTGGTTGGCGTGTGGTGTCTTTGATGGTGTCGCGTCGCACGTGGACGAGGCAGCGTTGGATAGAGGCGTTTGGCCAGCATTGTTTGATGGCTTTGTGCGCGCCACCGGAGCCGTCTGTGGTGACGACGAGGGGTTCGGCGATCAGGTCGAAGAGTTTGGCGTAGTCATAGGCGGTTTCTCGTGTGCACCAGTGCCAGGCGACGACGTGATCGCTGGTTGCGGCGACAAGCAGGCATTTTTTGTGGAAGTAGGTGCCGTCTATAAAAAGTTGGTCGTAGACGCGGTACGGGTCTGGTTTGCACGGGACGATGATGAACCAGAAGTAGGTAAACCAGCGGATAAGTGTGCGCCTGGAGACGTTGTGGGCTGCAGCGACAGCATCGAGGGGGCGCTGGCCGGTAATCCAGTCGATGAAGATGGCAAACCGGTATGCGTTGGTCTTTGCCGCGTTGGGGTTGGTGAAGGTGTGTCCGCAGTGTGTGCAGCGCCATCGCTGTGTTCCGCTGGAGGTGGTGCCCATTTTTATGGTGGTGTGCTGGCATGCCGGGCACAGGGGTCTGTTGTGTTTTCTCTTTCTGTGTTGAGTTGGCATGCAGGCTGGTTTAACAGCCAGTGCCAGTAGCACATCTCATGGCTGGAGTGGTGGACCTTCATGTTGCAAGCCAGGAATCCCGATTCGACGAGCACTTTCCCGCCGTAGCCGGAGGTAAGACCGGGAATCTATAGCTCAAAAAGCACACATTTTGTCGCTTAACCCACCACCAATGAGTGGAAGGGCTACGGCAAGCAGAACTACTACTGGAACGAGTATCGGCTCGAGGGCGACACTGTCTACAAGTACAAGTGCAACCGATTCAAGTTCTTCGACGGTCATGAGAACAACTGGGAACGCGAAGAAAAACTTATCGAGTCATGGGACGTTGACGATCCGAGCATGCCCGAGTGGCTTAAGGGCTACCTGTAACGATATGTTCCCCGATCCCCGTCGAGAGCAGAGATTCGTGAGTGGCAGGGCTTGCACAAGGCCATGAGGTTGGTGAAATCGTGGCTTCCTCCGCGTGAGAGTGGGACCACGTGGTGGACTTCCTGGGTCAGGGTGAGCTGTTAGCTTAGTGATGATCTTCGACAACTGCCCCCCTGGCGCGTAATGGTCTCAGTTATCACCGCAGATTACAGGCACAGTTCGACGATGTATAACGTATCGTCGCCGCTACCGCCGTTTGCCGCTGCCGGGCGGCGGTCTGTACTCCACCAGGACCGATTTTCCGCGGGTTGGCGTCACGGGGCGTGCGTTCCATTCATCGCGAACCGTGCGGCGTTCTTCGCGGGACATTGCTGCTCGCCTCGGGATAACTTCGCCTTTGCGACCAGGGACGAACCCTATGCGTATGTTTGCCCCACCCGGGCACTCCCCGCCCTCGCGCCAGTGGCGTCGGAAAAGCCCGGTTGCCTTGTTCACCTGGACCCGCCTCCGACATACCGGACAGGTGCCGCGACCATTCACAATCTCCACGGTGGCTTCGATAGGCGGTGCTGCTGCACCGCGTTGGCGATTCCTCACGGTGCTGCCTCCTTACAGTCTCCCGGGACCGGAACGCCCGCCGGGGAGCACTACACGCGGGGGTTGAATGCTGCCAACGATAGCCGATACGCACTAGAAGGGGAAGAAGGAACCCACGGCGGCAACCACGCCCCCCCCCCAGATCCGACCCTCCTCCCCTAGCTAGGGCTTTCCCTCTGCGGGCGTGGCCGGCGTACCGTGGCAGGCATGAATACATTGCAAAAAGCGCTCATCCCCGTCTTCGGTGGCGCGGGCGTACTCCACTTCATCAAGCCGGAGCCTTTCGACGGCATCGTCCCCGAGCAGCTTCCCGGCAGCGCGCGGACCTACACCTACGTCTCCGGCGCGGCCGAGATCGCCACCGCAGCCCTGCTTGCCAACGCGAAGACTCGCGCGACCGGCGGCGCCGTCGCGGCAGCGCTCCTGCTCGCCGTGTGGCCGGCCAACTTCAACATGGCGTGGCAGTGGCGCAACAAGCCCTGGCACCTGCAGGCGGGCGCCATCGCGCGTCTCCCGTTGCAGATCCCGATGATCCGCGCTGGGTGGGACCTCTATAAGCAGGGCGCGAAATAACACGTGCCAGTTCGCTGCTATTTCCCCTCGGCTGCTTGGTGGGCCAGCATAAATTCGACAACGGCATCGATCGCGCGGCCGTCCTCGTCACCACAGACGTAGGCACGAGCCAGGAGGTCGTGGAATTGCGCCTCTACGGCCCCGCTCCCCTCCCGATCGTGCGGGACCACCAACACGATGCCGTCAGGCAGGAGCGCGTTCGCAGCCAAAATCGCGGTCCGCTTGTTACCGTCCTCGAACGGCTGAGCCCTGGCCAATACGACGAAAAGCCGTGCTGCGTCAGCGGGCGTCGGGCTTGGTCCGGTCACGGTGTCGTCGATAAGCAATTGCAGCGCGTCCATATCCAAAGCCGGGGGCATATGGTCGCCGCGGTCGCGAGCCGCCCGGACCGCAAATTTTCAAATACCTTGCCAGCAGAGTAAATGACTGCGTCAAGCTTGTCCGTACGCAACATGCCTCATAGGATTGCGCCCCGCAGCCACTTTCGCCCAAACGTTCGATACTTCCCCAGCCGATGTTCGGCTGCCCAATTACTGTGGGCCACATGACAGCTACGCCCCACCCGCCCTCGTCCCCCTACGCCACCGCGCTGCTCGCGGCCGTCGATACTGCGCAAGCTGGCGACCCCCTCGCCCCGGTCACGGTGCTGTGCCCCACGCCCGCCTTCGACGATGTGGTCGCCGCCATCGCCACCGGCGGCCCACGCCTCGGGGTGGACGTGGTCACACTCGACATGCTGCTGCAGCGCGCCGCGCGTGATCAGGAGTCCCGCACGCTGCTGCAGCGCGCCGATGTCGCCGCCTTCGTCGCCCGCACCCTTGCCGACGGCGCCGAGCCAACCCCCTTCCATGAGGCCAAGCTGCATACTTCCGCGGCCACGCATGCAGCGCTTATCGACGCCCTGTTCACCCTCCTCAACTCCCCCGCCGAATGGCGCGCGGACCACGGCGGCGCGCATCTGCCCAGCATCGTGGCCGAGATCGCCCAGCGCGCCACCGAAGAGTTCCGCGACACTCGCTTCACCTTCCCGGATGCGGTCCGCGCCGCCGCAGAAGGCCACCGCGGAGCGCTCATCACCGTCGGCACGCTGGCCCACGACGCGCGCACCGAGTGGGCGCTCGCCCAGTTCCGGCAAGCCACGCCCGCCGCGCTGCCGGACCTTCGCGAGGAAACCGAACGCATCTCGCTGATCGCCGAGCCGGACGAGGCCACCTACGTCACCGGCCGCATCCTCGACGCCGTCGCCGCCGGCACCCCGCTGCATGCAATCGCCGTGGCCTACTGCGACGACGCGGAGCTTCCTTTCCTCACCCACGCCCTCGACGAGGCGGGCATCCCCTACCACGCGCCCGCGCGCGACGTGTGGGCTCAGCACAACGTGTTCCGCGCCCTGACCGCCCTGCTCACGCTGCGCCCTGCCGAGATGCACCGCCACCAGCTCGTGGAGCTGCTCTCCACCGGCAAGGTGGCGGACGGACTGGGCCTGCGCGCCTTCGACGCCGGCTCGCGCGACCGCCTCGGCACAGCGCTTACCGGTAGCGACTGGGACGCCGTGCTCGACACCGCCGCCCGCCAGGCCGAGGACGGCACCCCGGAGCGCGAGCGCGTGCCCGAACGCAGCGTGACCGCAGCCCGTTGGGTCGTGGACCTGCGAGCCACACTCGCACCGCTGACCGAGGCCGAGAGCTGGGAGGGCTTCGCCTCCGCGTTCCGCGCCGCGGCACTCGATGTACTCGCCCTTGGGAAGCAACAGCAGGCAATCTACCTAGACCCGCTGGTAGATCAGCTCGCCGCCCAGCAGGGCACACCCCAGCGCGAGCGCGCCCTCGAGATCACTCGCGAACTCGCCGCCCGCCCGGCGCGCGCCACCAACACCGGTGTGCTCTCGGTTGGGCCACTGGAGAGCCTGGACGGGCGCAACCTCCAGCTCGCGTTCATCACCGGCGCCACCGACGCTGCCCTGCCCGGCTCGCTCACCCCCAGCGCGACGATGACGCAGGCGCAGCAGCACACCACTCCGGACAAGTTCCTGGCGCGGAGGGAGCGGACGCTTGCGGGGGCGCTGCGGGCGTCGAGAAGCATTGTGCTCACACGCGCCCGATCTGGGATCGCCGGCGGCGGGCTGACCGAGCCCTCCACCTGGCTTGACCAGGACGAAACCCGCGTGGATGCGCTCTACCCGGGGCTAGTAAGCGGCGAGCGCACGCCCACGAGCCAGACTGAACTGGCGCTGGCGAATGCGCTGGCCGGCGCCCCGAGCGAGCGGGCGGCGCGCTACGCGGAGATCATGCAGGCGCGGCATGCGGGCGTCGCCGGCGAATTTACCGGCTACACCGGCACCGACTTTGGCCTGCACACGCTGCAGAAACCGATTTCCAGCTCCGCGCTGGAGGGCTTTACCAAGTCGCCGCTGGAGTACTTTATCCAGCGCGTGACCGGCAACTGGGTACTTGAGGACGACGCGGAAGATATGCACGTCGCCTCCGCCGACACCGGCACGATCCTGCACGCCGTGTTTGAGCGCTGGACCAACGAGGTGTGGCTGGACAACCCGAACCGGCCGGAGCGCTACGCGGACCTGGATTGGGACGGCGAGGGCATCGAGGTGCTCGACCGCATCCTCGGCGAGGATCTCGCCGCGCGCCGCACTGACCAGATCAACCCGCTGGTGTGGGACACCTTTGCCGAGCAGGCGCGCAAGGACGTGCACGGCTGGCTCGCCCAGGAGCGCAACGAGGCAGAAGAAGGCTGGACGCCACTTGCCACCGAGTTCGCCTTTGGCAACACCACCGAGGAACCGGCAGCATCCCTGCTGCTGCCGGCGCTCGGCGTGGAACTGCCCGTGAAGGGCTACGCCGACCGCGTTGATTACAAGGTGGAAAACGGCGCCGTCATCGTGCGCGTGACCGATTACAAGTCCGGCAAGGGCAAGACGACAAGCACGTACGTGAAGCAGAAGACGCCCACCGGGCAGGTCAAAGACGGCGCGCCGCACTACTACTTCCAGCTGGCTCTGTACGGCTACATCGTGCGCGCGCTTGCCGCCACGGGTAATCCGGCCGTGCTTTTCCCCGGCGGGCCCGCAGAGTGGCCCGGCGAGGTTACCGAGGTGCAGGCGCGCTACTGGTTCTTCCGTGACCCGGACGACTCGCACGTGAAAATCACTGTCGACGACGACGCAGTTGCAACGCTGCAGACAAACCTAGGCAATGTCTACCGCCACATCCAGCGCGGTGCGTTCCCGCCGCACGCTATCCCGGAGCGCTGGGACAGCGACGAGCGCCTGCGCCTGGGTGTCTCCAACTACAACGCGTTGACAGCGATTATGCCGCCTTTGGACTTCGAGCAGCCTCTGACCACCGAGTACACTGCGTCCGCCGACGCCTAGCCCCGCGAGAGGAAAATCAATGACTCAAGCACCATTTGCCGACCGCCTCTCCGAGGACGAAGCCAACCGTGAATTCATCCAGAACCAAGTCGAGCTCTCCTGCTTCGTCGAGGCGGGTGCCGGCTCCGGCAAGACCGTCATGCTCATCCAGCGCCTGCTCACGCTGATTATCGAGCGCGGCACCCGCATCGATCAGATCGCCGCCATCACCTTCAACGAAGCCGCAGCCGCGGAGCTCACCGCCCGCTTGCGCCGCGCGCTCATCCAGGTGCGCGACACCGGGGCATACACGCTCGGCAATGGGCTGCCCCGCGCATTCCACGACCCGGAGCGGGCCAAGCAGCGCGCCCAAGAAGCGCTCGAAGGTCTGCCCGGCGCCGCGCTCGGCACGCTTCACTCCTTCTGCCTGCGCGTGCTCAAGCAGTACCCGCTGGAGGCCGGCCTGCCACCGAAAGTCGACGCCGTCGATGACCTCGCCGCTTATTTCTCCTCTGCCCAGCACAGCGAGGCAATTATCGAGACCATTACCGCGCTCTTCGAGGGCAGCGAAGAAGCCACAGCAACTATCGACGCCCTGCCGACGAGTATCTCCGCAGCCGAATTCATCACCCAACTGCAGTACCTCCTGGGCGAGGGCGTGACCTTCAAGCACCTGCAGGAGCTGGTCGAGTGGATGGACGCGCACTGGGGCGAGCTCGGCGCCACGATCAAAGCGCCCGCCTTCGAGGCCCCACCCGAAGACGAGCTACGAGCCAGCCTGCGCAAGCAGCTGCGCCTGATCCGCGACCGGGCGCACACGTCCGGGGTCTCCGATAAACTCCTCGCCTTCTTCGATGACCGCCTGGCCGAGCTCGACGCGGCGGACTCCCTCGCCGAGCTCAAGTTGTCTAAACCTGGCAACACCGGAGGCAGCAAGCCGGAAGCGAAGCTGGCCAAGGAGGAGTACAAGGACTTCCTCGAGCGGCTCGATGAGCTTGGGTGCTACGCGGGGTACGCGGCGACGTCGACAATCGCTCCCGTGCTCGCGGCTCTAGTGCTCAGAGCCGCCGACGCGCGCCACCGCACCGGCGTCCTCGAGTTCCACGACATGATCTACCTGACGCAACAGCTCGTGGTCGACGACGAGGTGCGCGCAAAGCTGCATGAGCAATACCGCGTCATCTTCGTCGACGAATTCCAGGACACCGACCCCGCGCAGCTCGACATCGTCACCGCGATCGCCCGCGGGCCGCACGACACCCCGCAGCCCGGCCGCCTGTTCATGGTCGGCGACCCGAAGCAGTCGATCTACAAGTTCCGCAACGCCGACATCGACACCTACGTCGCCGCACGCACCAGCGCCGCCACCCGCGATGCCGACCATGGTGTGAAGCAGCTCTCGCGAAACTTCCGTTCCTCAGAAGCGGTCGTCGCCGCTGTCAACGAGCTCTACGGGCAGCTTTTCGACGCCCACGCGAGCTCCAAAGACGGCCCCGCCCAAGCCCACTACGTGCCCATGCTCCCCCAGGACGCCGCGGAAGGCCGCGAGGGCGCGTTCATCGTGCTGCAGGACGCAGACGCGGAAGACCTGCCGCCCGCCGAACTGCGCGAACGCGAAGCCGCCGACGTTGTCGCGCTCATTCGTGCGGCGGTTGCCGGTGCGGACCCTCGCTTCGTCCACCACAGCGGTGCGCACGCCGGAGCGCCCCTGCGCTACTCCGACATCGCCATCGTCGTGCCCACCCACAATGATGCGCTGCGCCTGATGCAGGCCCTCGGCGACGCAGACATCCCCTGGGTTTCCGAGGGCTCCGGCGCGCTTTTTGCCACCCCGGAGCTGAACGACCTGTTCACTGTACTGCGCGCGGTGGCCGACCCCGCTGACGACTTCACCCGCATCGCTGCCCTGCGCACCGCACTTCTCGGCTGCTCGGATGCGGACATCGCTCAGTGGGCGCAGGTACGCCGCGAGCACCTCCATGAAGCCCCGGAGTCGCTCGACACCGCGATTACGCAGGATGAGGTTGCTGCGAGCGTCGACACTTGCGTCGAGCAGCTTCGCCGACTTTCCGCGGAAGCACAGCGCACCGATGCGGCGACCATGGTGCGCCGCATCGTCGCGGAGTTCGGACTCGCGGAGGCCTACGCCGCAAGTGGCCACCCCGACCACCTCCCGCGCGTGGAGACGTTGCTCACGCTCGCTGACCGCTTCTCTGCCACAACCGGGCTCGGCCTCCGCGAATTTGTTCGCTGGTCTGACACCCAAGCTGAAACCAACCAGGGTGTCTCCGAGCCTCTGCTTGATACCGGCACCGACGCGGTTCGCTTCATGACGATCCACAAGTCCAAAGGCCGCGAGTTCCCCATGGTCATCGCCGCTGGCATGTCCGGCCACACCTCGAGCAGTCGCGCAGTACGCACCTTCTCCCGGGTAGATAGCACCGCGCAGTTCAAGCTCAAGGACGCGCCGACCCCCAATTACCTCGTTGCCAAGGCCTTCGACGACGAAGCCGACGCCAACGAGCTGATCCGCCTGCTCTACGTCGCCATGACGCGCGCCAAGTCCGTCCTAGCTATCCCGCTGCAACTCAAGAAAAACAGGCCCAAGAAGAAGGGTGGACCACGCGAGTACACCAAAGCGCAGCGCGGCGCGAAGCTCGCCGAGGTCATCGACGACTCCACCCAATACGCCCCCATCGCCCGTGAGGAACTACCAGGTTTCGATGCCATCGCGGCACCCAAGGCACAGGACGCCGACCGCAGTGCGCAGAACGCAGAGCGCTTCACTACGAGGGCCGAGGCACTCGCCAAGGCGACCGGCATCACCCAACGCATGGGCGTCACCGCCATCGCCCACGCCGAGGACCAGGCCAACCCCGAGCCCACCGCCGACCCTGCCAGCGCGCAGCCAGCGCAGTCCCGTCCAGCCGACGACGCCCTGCCTCGCCACACGCAGATCACCGGCGCCCGCCTGCGCCACTCCCTCGACGAGCGGGTGGCAGCGTCCGGCTTCCCGGCCCGCCAGATCAACAGCGGTCTGTACCGGGACAACGCCGGCACCGACTTCGGCACCGCAGTCCACGACGTGATGGAGCACCTGCCCCAAGGTGGTGACCTCGAGCAGGTCGCTGCGACCGTCTCCTCGCTCTACGAACTGCCAGCATCGGCCGTGGAGGATGTGGTGCGCGTCGCCGCGAGCTTCGCCGCATCCGCCCCATACACGCGCAGCCTCGAGCCTGACGCGCGAGCGCAGCGGGAGCTGCCGGTCATTGGCACCGTCGACGGCACCGCCGTCAACGGCTTCATCGACCTGCTCTACCGCGACACCAACAGCGATACCTCCGGGTGGGTCATCGCCGACTGGAAGACCGACGTCACCGCGAAACCAGAGACCGTGACCAGCTACTTCCTGCAGCTGGACATCTACGCAACGTTCCTGGAGCAGGCGCTTGGCGAGCCGGTGACTCGCCTCGAGCTCATCTTCGCCGGGGTCGAAAAGCCGCAGGTGGTGGTGTTTGAGCGTGGGCGTCGATAAACGATAAACCCAAACGCAAACGGCGGGTGCCTCGAACAACTCGAGGCACCCGCTCAGTGTTTGGGTGAGCCAGAAGTGATTAGAACTTCGGCAGGCCCGGGATGTTCGGCAGCAGGCCAGCCTGGTACGCGCCAGCAATCAGCGCGAGGACCAGCGCCAGGCCGCCAGCGACACCGGCAGCGATCTTCTGCTCCTTGGAGGAACCCTCGGCTGCATCGCCCTGGTCACCAGCCTTGGCCTCAGCCCACCAGTTTTCCTTGGTCAGCTTGGCGATGGTGGTGTTGTCGATGTACTTGCCACGCACCGGATCCTCGCCCTCGGCAGCTGCGAGGATGTCCTCGGAACCAGCGCCCTTGAAGAAGAACGGCACGAGCTGGTTGGTGTGGTCGCCGGAGTTGTACTTGTGCTCCGGTGCAGCCTGACTTTCGCCGGCCAGCGGGGAGAAGCCCGGGACATCGTTGGCGCCGGTGAGGTAGCCGGTCTCGTGGTCGGCGGTGACAATCAGCAGGGTCTCTTCCCAGGAGGGGTTGACCCCCGTGCCATAGATAGGAACACCCCCAGATTTCGGCTTCACAACGCCTGGGTAAAGCTTTTGCAAAACATGTATAGGCTGACACAGCATTCGCAGAGAAACGCTTATGCCCGACCGGACGATACAACGTGTGGTTTTATCTTTGGTGCATAACAGATAGGGGCATAGACTGAGGGCTTATGGGCGACAAGACTGCAAAACCCGATTTGAAGACCACCGCGGGCCGCATCCAGGACCTGCGCAACCGCCTGGACGAGGCGCGCACGCCGGTCGCTGATCGCGCGGAGGCGCCGACCGAGGGCGCGATGACGGCTCGCGCGCGCGTGGAGGCGCTGCTCGACGACGGTTCGTTCGTGGAAACCGACGCGCTCGCGCGCCACCGCGTCGAGGCGTACAAGATGGATCGTACGAAGCCCGCCACCGATGGCGTCATCACGGGCTATGGGCTTATCGACGGTCGCCGGGTCTGCATCTTCAGCCAGGATCCCGACATCTTCGACGGGGCCATCGGCGAGGTCTACGCCGAGAAAATGCTCAAACTCTTTGATCTGGCAACCAAGACCGGCGTACCGGTCATCGGCATCTACGACTCGGTCGGTCCGCGCTGGCAAGAAGGCATTGTCACCGCCCACATGCAGGCCAAACTGCTGCGCGCCGCCACCCACGCCTCCGGCCTCGTGCCGCAGATTGCGCTGGTGGCCGGCGAGGTCGCCACCCTCGCGGCGACCACAGTGCCGCTTGCCGACGTCACCGTGATGGTCGAAGGCGCGAGCCTCCACCTGTCCGACACCGGAATTGTCAGCCAGGTCTCCGGCACCGCGACGACCGCAGACGCGCTCGGCGGGGCGAGCGTCCATGCCGCCACCACCGGTCTGGCACACGTCGCCGCCGCGGACATGGCGGGAGCGCTCGATGCGGTGAAGCGCATCGTAAGCTACCTGCCGCTGAACAACCTGGCTGCCTCCCCGCTCGGCGCGGACGCAGAACGCGCTACCGCAGAGGGCACAGAGGGCGCCGACACCGATCTGGACACCATAATCCCCGACGACGACGCGCAGCCCTACGAGGTCGCCGAGATCGTTGCCGCGGTCACCGACGGCGACTTCTACGAGCTCGGCGCCGACTTCGCCGGCAACGTACTCACCGGGTTCGCGCACATCCACGGCCGCGCCGTCGGCGTTGTGGCCACCCAGCCAAGCGTGCTCGCCGGCTGCCTCACCGAGGCCGGCGCACGCAAGGCTGCCCGCTTCATCCGCACCTGCGACGCGTTCAACCTACCGATCGTGCAGTTCGTGGACTCCCCAGGCTTCGTCCCCTCCACCGAGGAGGAGCACGCCGGCGCGCCCGCCGGTGCCGCCGCGCTCGCCTACGCTTTCGCCGAGGCGCAGGTCGGCACGATCACCGTGGTTACCCGCAAGGCGCTCGGCACCGCCTACACGGTGCTTGGCTCCAAGGGCCTGGGCGCCGACTTGGTGTTCGCGTGGCCTACTGCGCAGATCGCGCTTGCCGACGCCCCCACCGCCGCCGGCCACCTCAACGTCGATGCCGAGAAGTACGCCGAGGAGAACCTCAACCCGTACGCGGCCACCGAGCGTGGGCTCGTCGACGCGGTCATCCCGCCGTCGGCAACTCGCCGCCACGTCCTGGAGGGCCTGCGCCTGTTGGAGCGCAAGGTTGCATATCCGGCGCAGAAAAAGCACGGCAACATCCCGCTGTAGCCGATATACTTTCGCTACACTAAATTCTTTCTCGCTGAAAGGAATGCTATGACTGCACCAACTGCCACCCGGTTCACGGTGACCAAGGGCAACCCCACCGAGGACGAGCTCGCCGCGCTCGCAACCGTCCTTACGGACCTCCAGGCAGCCGCGAAGGCGAAGCAGCAGCCTGCAGACCAGAACCGCTGGGGCGCCCCCGCCCTGGCACACCACGGGGAGCAGCTGTTCAACCCGCACGCATTCGCCAACGTCACCTACTTCTAACCCCATGCGCCTCGTTCTCGCCTCTCAGTCCCCTTCGCGCCGCATGCTGCTTGAGCAGGGCGGCGTCACGCCCGTCCTGCGACCCGCCCACATCGACGAGGACGCGATCATCGCCGAGCTCGGCTCGGCAGAGCCGCGCGTGATCGTCGAAAAGCTTGCGCGCACGAAGGCTGAGACCGTGGCCGCCGACTTCCCCGACGACGTCGTCGTGGGCTGCGACTCCATGCTGCTTCTGGGCGGCGAACTGCTGGGCAAACCCCACACCCCGGAGCGCACCATCGAGCGGTGGAAAGCCCAGCGCGGCCGCACCGCCCACCTGCTGACCGGCCACGCCGTTGCGCATAAGGGCGAGTGGGTCGTGGACACCATTTCCACCGCAATCCGCTTCGGCGACGTCTCGGACGCCGACATCGAGGCCTACGCCGCCTCCGGCCAGCCACTCAAATGCGCCGGCGCGTTCACGCTCGAGGCGCTCGGCAGCTGGTTCATCGACTCCATCGACGGCGACCCCACCAGCGTCATCGGCCTATCCATGCCGCTGCTGCGCCGCTGCCTCTACCGTTTCGGGCTCAACGCCTCCGACTTCTGGGACTAGTACCCGCGGGCAGAAAGGAACTCGTCGAGCACAGCGAGGCCTTCGGGGTTCGCGTCCACGCACATGCGTAGCCAACCACCGATCGTGTTTTTCGGGTTGCGCACGCTCGACGGCAGGCTCAGGTCGAGCTCCTCGGTGCCGAACAGCGCCTCGTAGACGGGGCGGCGCTGTGCATCATCCATCCCCATGTCAATGGCCAGCTTGATGGGCACGTCCCCGCTACGGTTACGGAAATTCACGTCCGCGCCGCCGTCGATAAGCCTTTGCACCAGCGCGGCGTCGCCTGCGCCCAGCGCTTCGTGCGAGCACACCAGGGTCAGTGCGTTCTGGCCAGTGTCGACCCGCGCAGCGTCAGCGCCACCGCCCAACATGTCATTGCTGATCTTCGCGCGCGCCTCCGGGTCACCGTTGGTCAGTGCCGCGAATAGCATGTCGGTCACGTCGTTTTCTTCCGCGTCGAAGACCTCGCAGAACTCCTCGTAGGTGCCATTCCCGGCAACATAGAGCGGGCTTGCCATGGGGGCCTCCTTCACTCACTCGCCACGGGCCTGGAGGAACTCGTCGAGCACATCCAGCTTGCCGGGACGCCCATCCACGTTCATGCGCAGCCACCCGCCGATGGTATTGACCGGGTTGCGCACGCTCGACGGCAGACTCAGGTCGAGCTCGCCCGTCCCAAACAGCGCCTCGTAGACTTCGCGGCGCTGCTCGTCATCAGCTACACGCACCGTGATCGCCAACCGTATCGGCAGGTCCCCGCTACGGTTGCGGAAATTCACGTCTGCGCCGCCGTCGATAAGCCTTTGCACCAGCGCAGCGTCGCCGTCCCCGAGGTCGCGATGCCGACCGAGCAGGATCGTCAGCGCGTTCTGCCCGTATTCCTCGCGCGACGCATCCGCGCCACGATCCAACATGTCGTTGCAGATTTTCGCGCGCGCCTCCGGGTCACCGTTGGTCAGCGCCCCGAACAACATGTCAGTCACATCGTTTTTCGCGGGATCGAAGACCTCGCAGAACTCTTCGTACGTTCCCTTCTTCGCAACGTAGAGCGGGCTTGCCATAGGGTCTCCTTCGTGTCAGTTGCGTACTACTGTAAGGCAACTGGTGCGCGCTGGCACGTCGAAAAGCCCAAACTGCTAGCCTGGCGCGCATGGAAATCAACGACATGCTCGCACCCCCGCCGCTCCACCTGCCCGATGATCCCGCGAGGGGCGAGGACCCCCTGGCCCGCGAGACCGCGCTCACCCACCCGGATTCCCCCGCCGTGTGGGCCGCCCGCGCCGAAAAGGAGCTCGACGGCGGCGACGAGCTGATCGCCTACGCGTACGCGCGCACCGGCTACCACCGCTCGCTCGACCGCCTGCGCGCCAACGGGTGGAAGGGCTGGGGCCCGGTCCCGGCCTCGCACGAGGCGAACGTGCCGGTGCTTAAGGCAATCGCCATGCTCGCGCTTGCCTCCAAGGCGATTGGCGACGACGCCGAGTACGACCGCTGCCGCCAAATGCTTTCCGACGCCGACCCGGCCAGCGTCGACGAACTCCTCTAAGAACCCATGCGACGAATCCTTCCAGCCGCTGTCCTCGCGACACTGCTCCCGCTTGCCGCCTGCAGCAACGAGCCAGCCGACCCGCCTACCGTGACTGTCACGCAGACCACCGTGGTGGAGGAGCCCACAGGCCCGGAGAACACTGCCTCGGACAACGCTGCCCCGGAGAGCACTGCCTCGGAGAGCGCCACGCCGCCGGCGCAGCAAACTCAAGACAACGCGGATGCCTGCGCGCAGCTGCCGAAGGACCCGCGCGAGGCCTACCCTTCCGGCACAGCCCCTGGCCGCATGCCGGCAGATGACGGCAGCGACTTCAACTACTGGATCGAGGACATCGACAACGCCTACGACCCGTGCGCGCCACTGAGCTGGATCATCTTCCGCGGCTCGCTTGGCGACGAGCACCGCCCCGCCGGCACCGGCGCCTCCATCGCCGACGGTCTCGCCTTGTACGTCAACGGCGCGCCCGCCCAGGACATGGCGGCGGTGGACAAGATCGAGTCCGTCACCCCCACCCCCGACGGCGGCGTGGACCTGGCCTGGGGCGAGCGCACCGGCGCCACCGCCGAGGGCATCACCGCGCACTACACGGTGCATTTGCGCAACGACGGCGGCGCGGTCGTCCCCGTCTCTGGCAACATCGACGAGTTCAACAGGTGGTGGAACTACCCGGTCCACTATCTGCTCGGCACCTACGACTAACTGTGCCTAACTGCGCCTAGCTCTGCGGGTACCACTCGGTGCCCGGGGAGTTCGCCGCCACCGAGCTCATCGGGATCGGCTCGCGCAGGCGGCCGGCGTTGTGGAGCTCCGTGACGACGCGCGGCACGTCCTCCGCAGGAACGGCGATGATGGGGATTTGGCCATCCTCGTGCTGCTCAATCCTGCCGCCCCGCACAGTGCCGCCAACCACAGCAAGGATGATCATGGCGACGTCGCCGCGGTTGAGGCGCGATGCCTCGAAGCGCGTCGTCCTGGCCGCCTTCTCGCGGTACTGGCTGCCCGCGTGGTTCGGGCCTGCAGTGAACTGGCCGTTCTCATCCAGGCTGAGCTCGCCGGTCCAGTGCTTCGTGTCCACCATGATCACGCCCGCCGCGGTGGACAGGACGTGGTCCGCGTTGGCGGTCACCGCGCTCTTGCGGGACAGCTCGCCGAGCATGCCGATCACGCCCATCGCGAGGCCGAACTTACGGGTCTCCGGCGTCGTGCCGTAGAACATCTCGGACGTTGCGTCGTCGAAGCCGTCGACGGCCTTGGCCAGCCCGGAGCGGGAGTCGGTGCGGATCGTCACGTCGTGGGCAACCTCGATGGAGTCCGGCAGCTGTTGCTCGAGCATCTCACCGATCCGTTCCTCCGCCAGGTAACCGCGGGAGACGCGCTGCAGCGGCTCCGGCAGCCCGGTTTCCTCCGGGCGGCCCTGGCGCGCCAGCCCGACGAGGCGCTCGACCTCGGCGCGGCGTTTCTCATTGACCTGCTTCTCCAGGCCCTTGTTCACATACGCCTTGTTTTCCTTATCCTTGTTGATGCGGCGGTCCATGGAGCGGAAACCGCTCAGGCCCAGGTAGACCAGTGCGAGCACGCCCGCGAACATCATGATGCCGCCGAGGCCCTTGTTGAAGAGGGAGACGATGATGCCCAGGACAAACAGGACCGGGAAGAGGACGATGGCGATAAGCCGTCTCTGGGTGCGCTTCCGCGCCTTCTTCGCACGGTCGTCGTTTTCGCCCAGCCCGTACTTTTCGGCGTGCTCGCGCATCGCGAAGGTCACGGCGTAGCCGTCGACCTCGCTTTCCAAGTACTTGTCCACCTCGGACGCAAAGTCGGCCCATCCGCCTTGGCCGGGGCGGGTCTTCCCGTACACAGTTGCCATTCGCTACGTCTTCCTTCCGGTTGAGCCTCACTGATTAATAAGGCCAATTGCATTAAAGCATTACCTTTTCTGCAATGTACCGGAAACGCGTCAGGCGAACTTCGCCTCCACGCGGCCGATGGCTTCCTTGGCCACCAGCTCCTGGATGCCCATGTCCAGCTCGGAGGTGAAGCCGACGCAGGAGCAGTTGATTTCGCCGAGGACGTAGGTGTCCTGGCCGGTCTCGTCGTCGTCGGCAAGCATGAAGTCCGCGGTCCAGATCAGCGGAATGTTGTCGCCGCCGAGCTTCTCCGCTATCACCGGGCGGGCCGCGGCGAACATGTCCACCAGCTCCTGCCACTCCTCCGGCTTCTGGTAGGTGTACGTCGCGCCCGAGAACAGGGTCGCGGAGAACGCATCGCCGCCGGCCGCCGGCTTTTTGTGCACCACGAAGACGGGGTGCGGGCCGACGAGCAGGATGCGGATCTCGCCCTCGGTGATGCGCGGCATGAAGCGCATATCCACGAGCATGCCGTTGTCGCCGATGATGTACTGGTCGCAGAAGTCCATAAACTCGCCCAGCTCGCGCTCCTCAGTGTGGTTGTCCACCGCCTCGGTGCACTTGAGCTTGGTGTCCAGCGGCAGGGCGGTGCCCGGCTCAAGCGCCTCGGCCTGCGCCTTGTCAGCCAAGCGGACGCGCCAGATGCCGGAGCCGGTGGAGCCGCGGTTCTGCTTGAGCACGCGCTCGCCGTAGGACAGGGAGGTCGGGAACGTGTCGTGGAAAGAAGCGACGTCGTAGTAGGCGGCCGTGTCGGCGGGCACGAGGTCGGTCTGGTTGAGCTTGACTAGCGCGTCCTTCGCCCCGTACGCCATCATTTCGGCCGGGGTGGACATGCCGACCAGGCCGGCGTCGGCAAGCTTGGTCAGCAGCTCGAAGTACCCCTTCTCCCCGCCCGGGATGTTGCCGGGGTTGACGCGCGAAATGTAGGCGTCGAAGCGCTCGGTGACGTACTCGAACAGCTTCTCCGACCACTCGGGGCGGTAGAAGACGACCTCGGCGTGCCAGCCGGCCGCCTTGATCGCGTCGACGATGGGCATGGTGTCTTTCCGGTGGCCGTTGAACTGCTTGTCAGATCCGCCCTCGACCTCGAAGACGACGATTGCTTTGTGCACGGGATGCCCTTTCTGTAGGCCTGGTTGGCAAGAGTCTCGGTGGCAGGCGCTGCCGAGCAGGTGTTACCCATGGAATTTTAAGGCCAGCGCTGCGGTTCCACCGCGCGAGCGGGCGTGAGGTGTGCAACTTCACAACTGGCTGGGTGCGCGCAGCGCAGCGACCAGTTCAAACGGGCGTCCAATCCACCGTTTTACCCCGGCGGCGCGCGGCACGCGGTAGGGTGAGCGGTGAATACGAGGCGAAGAAGCGTCGATAAGCATGCACCGAAGGGGAACCACCATGAGCATTGAGCTCGACGACAACCCGAAATTCAAGGACTTCGCGCACCCCGAGAAGTTCGTCTCCGCCGCGTGGCTCTCCGCGCGCCTGGGCAAGCCGGGGCTGCGCGTCGTGGAGAGCGACGAGGACGCTTACCTCTACGACATCGGGCACATCCCGGGCGCGGTGCGCATTGACTGGCACCGCGACCTCAACGACCCGGTCACGCGCGATTTCATCGACGGAGAGGCGTTTGCCAAGCTGATGAGCGAGCGCGGCATTACCCGCGACGACACGATCGTGGTCTACGGCGACAAGTCCAACTGGTGGGCTGCCTACACCGCCTGGGTCTTCGAGCTGTTCGGCCACCCGGACGTGCGCCTGCTCGACGGCGGCCGCGACGCCTGGATGGGCGAGGAGCGCGACACCTCCTTCGCCGTGCCGGAGTTCCCGGCCTCCGACTACCCCGTGGTCGAGCGCAACGACGCGCCGTACCGCACCTTCGCCGCCGATTTGCTCGCGGAGACGCCCGCGCAGCTTATCGACGCCCGCCCGGCCGACCAATACGACGGCACCGCCGAGGACCCGACCGCGGACCGCGCCCCTGGCAAGTCCCCGAGCACGCTGCGCCACGGCCACATCCCGGGCGCGGTCAACGTGACGTGGGGCCGCTCCCTGTTCCCGAACGCCCTGTTCAAGGACCTGCCGAACATCGCCGCGATCTACGAGGACTTCGACCCGAAGGCCCGCACCGTGGTCTACTGCCAGCTCGGCGAGAGCAGCGCGCACACCTGGTACGTGCTCAACCACATCCTCGGCTTTGAAAACATCTCGCTGTACGACGGCTCCTGGGCCGAGTGGGGCAACATGGTGCGCGTGCCGGTGGAGCAGGGCTCCGGCGCCTCCTAGAATCTTGCGCTCGGGCGCGGAACTTCCGCCCCGCGACCTCCGGGTTGTAACATTGGGCACCGAAAACCGATATAGTTTGGCAACACTAATCGATTGCGAGAAAGACGGGATTTTCGTGCGTACTGAACCGAGCACCAGCCAGAACCCAGTCACCAAAGTCCTGGTGGCCAACCGCGGCGAAATCGCCGTGCGCGTGATCCGCGCCGCGAAGGACGCGGGCATCGCTTCCGTCGCCGTGTACGCCGACCCGGACCGGGACGCGCCGTTCGCAGCGCTTGCCGACGAAGCCTTCTCCCTCGGCGGCGCCACCGCCGCAGAGTCCTACCTGGACATGGACAAGATCCTCGACGCCGCCGCGAAGGCCGGCGCGGACGCCATCCACCCCGGCTACGGCTTCCTGTCCGAGAACGCTGAGTTTGCCCGCCGCGTGATCGACGCGGGGCTGACCTGGATCGGCCCGTCGCCGGAGTCCATCGCCGCGCTGGGTGACAAAGTCACCGCCCGCCACATCGCCGAGGCGGCCAACGCCCCCATGGCGCCGGGCACCACGGACCCGGTCGCGGACGCGGACGAAGTCGTAGCGTTCGCGGACCAGCACGGGCTGCCGGTGGCCATCAAGGCAGCGTTCGGCGGCGGCGGCCGCGGCATGAAGGTGGCGTACACCCGCGAGGAGATCCCGGAGCTGTTCGAGTCCGCCACCCGCGAGGCGACGGCCGCGTTCGGCCGCGGCGAGTGCTTCGTCGAGCGCTACCTGGACAAGGCCCGGCACGTGGAGGCCCAGGTGCTGGCGGACATGCACGGCAACGTCGTCGTGATGGGCACGCGCGACTGCTCACTGCAGCGCCGCTTTCAGAAGCTCGTGGAGGAGGCGCCCGCGCCGTTCCTCACCGACGAGCAGCGCGAGCGCATCCACGCCTCTGCCAAGGCCATCTGCCGGGAGGCGGGCTACTACGGCGCCGGCACCGTGGAGTACCTCGTCGGCTCCGACGGGCTGATCTCGTTCCTGGAGGTCAACACGCGCCTGCAGGTGGAGCACCCGGTCACCGAGGCCACCACCGGCGTGGACCTGGTGCGCGAGCAGTTCCGCATCGCGCGCGGCGAGCAGCTGCGCTTCACCGAGGACCCGACCCCGCGCGGCCACGCCTTCGAGTTCCGCATCAACGGCGAGGACGCCACCGCCAACTTCATGCCCGCCCCGGGCACGGTCACCGAGTACGTCGAGCCGGCCGGCCCGGGCGTGCGCGTCGACTCCGGCGTGCGCGCGGGCTCCGTCATCGGCGGGCAGTTCGACTCCATGCTGGCCAAGCTCATCGTCTACGGCGAGGACCGCACCGAGGCGCTGCAGCGCGCCCGCCGCGCCCTCGACGAGTACGTGGTCACCGGCTTCCCCACCGTCATCCCCTTCCACAAAGCGATTGTGAACGACCCCGCGTTCGTGGGCACCGAGGACTCCTTCGACGTGTACACACGCTGGATTGAGGAGGAGTGGGTCAACGAGCTCACCAGCGACGACAACACCGACGACGCCGACGCTACAGACGACGCCGAGACGCGCACGTTCGCCGTCGAGGTCAACGGCCGCCGCATCGAAGTCGCGCTCCCCGCCTCCCTCGTCTTCGGCGGCGCCCAGCGCAAGAAGCCGAAGAAGCGCCGCTCCGGCGGGTCCAAGGCGGCCGTCTCCGGCGACGCCGTGGCCTCCCCGATGCAGGGCACCGTGATCAAGCTCAACGTCACCGAGGGCGACGAGGTGGAGGAGGGCGACGTCCTCCTGGTCCTCGAGGCCATGAAGATGGAGAACCCGGTCAAGGCCCACAAGGCCGGCACCGTCACCGGCCTCGCCGCCGAGGAAGGCGCCCAGGTGAACAAGGCCGCCGTGCTGATGGAGCTGAAGTAGCGGCCTACCCGAGGATCCCCTCGCCCTTCCACTCCACCACGGTCTGCAGGATCTGCCCGATGACCGGCGCGGATGCCGCGAGCACGCCGACGACGATGATCGCGATCACCGGCAGCGTGCCCTCTTCCAAACCTGTGCTGCCCTCGATGCGCTTGGCGGAGCCCGCGGCGGCGCCGCTGAGCGCGTCGTCAGGCAGCTCCGCCTTGTGCGCCGTCGGCTGCTGCACGCTGTAGTACTTCGAGATCAGCGCGATCTCGTCGGCCGACTCGACCGGCCCGCCGTTCTTCGCCGCCGACGCGCGCGACAGCTGGTGCTCCCCCTCGCTCTTCGACTCAATCACGCTCACCCCCGAGTACACGCCGAGGAACCCGCGCCCGGGCGCCCACACCGGCCCGCCCGAGTCGCCGTGCTGCCCCGTCTCGCCGTCGAAGTACACGTTATTGTTCACGCTCCCCGCGTACTTCCCGCAGATCACGCGCCGCGAGGCCGCGCCATAGGTGCACACTTGCTGCCCCGGACGCATCTCGCTTATCGACGCCACCTCGTCCCCACTCCTCCCATTCCCCGCAAGGCGCACCCCGTCGTCCCAGCGGATCGCCGCCCAGTCGTTGCCCGTGACGCTGTCGCCCCAGCGCGAGGAGGGGTACAAGGTGCCGATTTCTGGGGTGAGCGTGCCGTCGACAAGCTTGACCCTCACCCTGTCCCCCGAAAGGCCGCAGTGCGCGGAAGTGTAGCTGATGCGCTCGGCGTGGTCGTTGAACGCGACGGCGCAGCTGGAACTGTCGGCGACGACGATCTGCGCGCCCTGCGCCACCGCGGTCGCCGCGTGCGCGGGCGGGGCCACGGCGGCGGCGGTGGCGGCGATCGTGGCGGTGAGGGCGACGGCGACTCGGTTACGCATACGGCAGATCCTACAACCAGCAGCGTCCCTGCTCCGAGTTGCTATCGTGGGGCGCATGACATTTCAATTCCGACGCGCCGTCGAAGCCGATCGCACCTACCTCCAGCGCCTGAACTACCTCACCGAGGTGTTCGGCGACGAGGACGCGCCGATGCACGAGCAGCACCGCGACAGCATCGTCTCCGGCGTCGACGACTACGTCTACGGCTGGGACCCGGATTCCGACGGCGGCATCATCGCCACCGACGAATTCCATACCCCCGCCGGCGGCCTCTGGTTCCGCTACTGGGACGACCCGTCCAAGGGCCACGCCAACCTCGGCCCCGACATCCCCGAGCTGGCCATCGCGATCGAGGGCCGCTTCGCCGGGCAGCGCCTCGGCGCGCTCCTCCTCGAGCAGGCCGTGCAGCTGGGGCGCGAGCAGGGCGCCGAGCGCCTCGCCCTCTGGGTCGACCCAGACAATCCGCGGGCGCGCCACCGCTACGAGCAGTTCGGCTTCGACGACGTCAAGGGCCTCGACAACGTCATGGCCCTCGACCTCTAGAGTTCCGGTTGCGGGGTCCGTGCGCGTGGGTTAGCGTCGTGCGCATGGGGGAAGCACAACTGAAGGCCTTTTTCGCCTTCAAATCCGGGGGTATCGCGGCGCTCGAGCACGTCTACGACGCCGGCTACTCCGCCGAAGCGCTGACCGGCCTCGGCGCGGCCGATGACTACGCCGAGACGCTGTGCCAGCTGGCGTCGAAATTTTTCGCGCCCACCACGCACTCCCGCTATCAGCAGCGCGCCCGCGACGCCGCGCGGCGCAACAGCCACTGCGTCGAAACGCTCGACATGATCGTGTGCACGGGCCGCGCCATCGCGGATCCCACCGACCGCTGGGACTACACCGAGCAGCTCTGCGCCACCCGCGGCGACACCGCGACGCTGACCAAGCGCGCCGCCACGCTGCGCAAGAAGTTTCTCGCGCCCCGCGTTCCCAAGGACGGCGCCACCATCCGGCGCAGCACGGCGCACGACAAGATCAGCGTGACGTTCACGGCGTCATCAAACGCGATGCAGGACGTCATCACCACCCTGGAGACGCGCGACGAGCACGGCGCGACGATCGACGCGATCGATTGGCTGGTGAACAACCGCTCGCTGTCCCAGGCCCCGGCGGCCGTCCACCTCATTGTCACCGACGACCAGATCGACCACATCCTCGCCGGCACCGACGACCAGCCGGACACCGAGCCGGTCGTGGTGACCAACACCGGGATCCGCATGACCACCAGCCAGGTGCTCGACCGGCACATCCTCCCCGACGGCTACATCACCCTCGCCTCCGGGCACCTCGGCCCCATTAACACGCACCGCATGCGCCTGGCCTCGCCAGTGCAGCGGCTCGCGCTCGAAGCGGACTCCCCGACCTGCTGCTGGCCCGACTGCAACACGCCAATCAGCGGGTGCCAGGCCCACCACCTCACCGAATACATCCAGGGCGGCGAGACCACCCCGGCGAACATGTGCTGGCTCTGCCCGCACCACAACGCCGTCAACGGCCAGCCGGGCCGCGGCCGCATGACCCGCATCGACGGCCGCATCGCCTGGGTCGGGCCGAACAACAGCTCGCCCAAATTCACCGGCCGGAGCTACACCCCGCACCGCGCCCCCGTCGGCGGCCCGGCCCAAGGCCGACCACCCGACTAGCCGTTGAAGATCAGGGATAGGACCGCGAGGAGCAGCTGCAACGCGCCGCTGAACACCGCGCGCAACCAGGAATCACTGCTGCCCGTCGGCTCGGGCGGCGGCGGTTTCGGCGCGCCCGCCTGCGCGTCGTCGCTGAAGTAGCTGACGAACACGTCGATGATCGCGTCGCGGATCGGCCCGCCGTCGGCCGTCGTCGCGCCGAGCGTGAACGCTTTCGTGCGCCCCGTCAGGTTGTCGCGCCCTTCGAGCGACGCCGAGTGCACGCCGACGAAGCCGCGCCCCGGAATCCACATCGGCCCGCCGGAGTCGCCCGGGGCGCCGGGCTCGACGTCCACGAGAAACGAGTTGCCCACCCGCGCGTAGTAGGTGCCGCAGGTCGCGGCGCCGGTGGCCCAGCCGTAGTAGCAGACGGTTTCGCCGCGCCGGATGTCGTCCAGCGGGATCTGCGCGTCGCCGGTGTACTCGTTCGGCCCGAGCTCGACGCCCGCGTCCCACCGGATGCGGGCCCAGTCGTTGGTCGTCTCCTCGCTGCGCGGCGAGGTGTCGAGGGTGCCGATTGCGGGGGACCACGTGCCGTCGTCAAGCACTTTGCGCACCCTGTCGCCGCTGGTGCCGCAGTGCGCGGCGGTGAAGCTTTCGCGCTCGCCGTTGAAGCCGACGGTGCACTCGGAGCCATTCACGACGACAGCGTCCCCCTGCCCCACCGTCACCGCCCCCGCCACGGGCGCAGCCAGGAAAAGGGCCGCAGCCGCTGTCGCGACGCTGCGGCCCATCGGCACGGGAAGCATTCTCACCTGAGCAATTGTACCCAACTGCTCAGGTGGGCAAAACTTACTTTTCGGAGATGACGACCACCAGGTCGCCGCCCTCAACCTTGGTCGGCTGCGAGAACGCGAGGCGCTCGATCGTGCCGTCCTGGGTGGCGGAGATGCCGGCCTCCATCTTCATGGCCTCGATGGTGGCGACCTGGTCGCCGGCCTTGACCTCGTCGCCGACCTTGGCGGTGATGTTGACCACGCCCGCGAACGGCGCGGCGACGTGGCCCGGGTTCAAGGCGTCCGCCTTCTCGGCCTCCGCGACCGTGGACTCGGCGTGCTCGTCGCGCACCAGCATCGGGCGGACCTGGCCGTTGACGGTAAGGATGACCTGGCGCATGCCCTTCTCGTCCGGCTCGCCGATGGCGTCCAGGCGCACGGACAGCGGCGGGCGCTGCTCGTCGATCTCGCCGTACCAGATCATGGTCTCCTCGCCCTCGACGAGGCCGTAGAAGAAGGTGCGGTCCGACAGCTGGTCGGTCACGCCGTAGGTGCGGCGGTGCTCCTGGAACTCGGCGTACTGCTTCGGGAACAGCAGCTTGTCCAGGGCCACGCGGCGGACGTCGTGGTCGTCGGACGCCAAGTCGCCCTCGAGCTCAGCAGGGACCTCGACGGTGTGGTCGACGGGGCTGCGGTCGGCCAGGGCGGCGTCGCGAAGCAGCGGCCAGCCGCCCGGGGGCGTACCGAGCTCGCCTTGCAGGAAGCCGATGACGGACTCCGGGATGTCGTACTTGCGCGGGTTCTCCGCGAAGTCCTTCGGGTCCACGCCCGCGCCCACGAGGTGCAGCGCGAGGTCGCCGACGACCTTGGAGGACGGGGTGACCTTGGTCGGGCGGCCCAGGATCTCGTTGACCGCGGCGTAGTAGTCCTCGATGAGCTCGAAGCGGTCGCCCAGGCCCAGCGCGTTCGCCTGCGTGCGCAGGTTGGACAGCTGGCCGCCCGGGATCTCGTGCTTGTACACGCGGCCGGTCGGGCCGGGGATGCCGGACTCGAACGGGGCGTAGACCTGGCGCACGGCCTCCCAGTACGGCTCCATGTCGGAGACGGCCTGCAGGGAGATGCCGGTGTCGCGCTCCGTGTTGGCAAACGCGGCGACGAGCGCGGACATCGACGGCTGCGAGGTGGTGCCGGCCAGCGGCGCGGACGCCACGTCGACGACGTCGGCGCCGGCGTTGGCGGCTGCGAGGTAGGTGGCCAGCTGGCCGCCCGCGGTGTCGTGGGTGTGCACGTGGACCGGCAGGTCGAAGCGCTCGCGCAGCGCGGAGACCAGCTTCGCGGCGGCGGCCGGGCGCATGAGGCCCGCCATGTCCTTGATGGCCAGGACGTGGGCGCCAGCGTCGACAATCTGCTCCGCGAGGCGCAGGTAGTAGTCCAGTGTGTAGAGGTCCTCGTTCGGGTCCATGAGGTTGCCGGAGTACGCCATGGCGACCTCGGCGACGGTGGTGTTGGTCTCCAGGACCGCCTCGATCGCCGGGCGCATCTGGGAGACGTCGTTGAGCGCGTCGAAGATGCGGAAGATGTCGATGCCGGAGGTGGCCGCCTCCTGCACGAACGCCTTGGTCACCGAGTCCGGGTACGGCGTGTAGCCGACGGTGTTGCGGCCGCGCAGCAGCATCTGGATGTTCACGTTCGGCATCGCCTCACGCAGCTCGTCCAGGCGCATCCACGGCGACTCGTGCAGGAAGCGCATGCCCACGTCGTAGGTCGCGCCGCCCCACGCCTCCACGGAGGTCAGCCCCGGGGTGAGGTGGCCGACGTGCTTCGCGGCCGCGACGAGCGTGTTCGTGCGGATGCGGGTGGCCAGCAGGGACTGGTGCGCGTCGCGGAACGTCGTCTCGGTGACGCCGAGCGCGGTCTGGTTACGCAGCTTCTCCGCCCACTTCTTCGGGCCGAGCTCGAGCAGCTCGTCGCGGGAGCCGCGCGGCGTGTCGGAGTACTCGGTGGTGGGCAGCTTTTTCGACGGCCGGATCGTGGTCGGTCGCGGACCGTTCGGCTTGTTCACCGTGACGTTGGCCAGGTAGTCGAGGATGCGGCCGGCGTCGTCAGCTGCCGGCGGGGCCTCGAGCAGGAACGGGTGCGCGGCGATGTAGCCGGTGTTGATGCGCTCGTGCTGGAAGTCGTCCTGGGAGAGCAGCACGCGCAGGAAGCCAATGTTGGTGGAGACGCCGTTGACGGTGAACTCGTTGAGCGCGCGCAGGGCGCGGTCCACGGCGACCTGGAAGTTGCGGCCGCGGCAGGTCATCTTCACCAGCAGGGAGTCGAAGTTCGGGGTGATCTCCGTGCCGACGGACACGCTGCCGTCCAGGCGGACGCCGGCGCCGCCCGGCGAGCGGTAGCCGGTGACGGTGCCGGAGTCGGGGCGGAAGCCGTTGTTCGGGTCCTCGGTGGTGATGCGGCACTGCAGGGCGGCACCGTTGACCTCGATGAGATCCTGCTCGAGGTGGACGTCCTCCAGCTTGGCGCCGGCGGCGATGTACATCTGGTTCTTCACAATGTCCACGCCCGTGACCTCCTCGGTCACGGTGTGCTCGACCTGCACGCGCGGGTTCATCTCGATGAAGACGTGGTTGCCCTTTTCGTCCACGAGGAACTCGACGGTGCCGGCGCCCTCGTAGTTGATCTCCTTGCAGAACTTCACCGCGTCCTCGCAGATGCGCTGGCGCTGCTCCTCGGTGATGTGCTGTGCAGGCGCGATCTCTACGACCTTCTGGTGGCGGCGCTGCAGGGAGCAGTCGCGCTCGTAGAGGTGGACCACGTTGCCGTAGGAGTCCGCCATGACCTGGACCTCGATGTGCTGCGGGTTGATCACGGCGCGCTCGACGTAGACGTTCGGGTCGCCGAAGGCGGCCTCCGCCTCGCGCGACGCCTCGGCGGCGAGCGCCTCCAGGTCTTCCGGCTTTTCCACGAAGCGCATGCCGCGCCCGCCGCCGCCCGCGACGGCCTTGATGAAGACGGGGAACTGGAATTCCTTCGCGTACTCGGCAAGCTGTGCGACGTCCGAGGACGGCTCTGAGTCCTTCAGCGTGGGCAGCCCGGCGCGCTCGGCAGCCTGGACGGCGGCGGACTTGTCGCCGGTCAGGTCCAGGGTGTCCGCGGAGGGGCCGATGAACTTAATGCCGTTGGCGTCGCAGGCGCGGGCCAGGTCGGCGCGCTCGGAGAGGAAGCCGTAGCCCGGGTAGATCGCGTCCGCGCCGGTTTCCTTGGCGGCGCGGATGATCTCGTCAATGTCCAGGTAAGCCTTGACGGGCTGGCCCTCGGTGCCGATCTGCACGGCCTCGTTTGCAAAGGGGCGGTGGAAGGAGTTGCGGTCCTCCCGCGGGTAGACCGCCACGGTTTTCGCACCGGTCTCAAACGCTGCGCGGAACGCGCGCACCGCGATCTCGCCGCGGTTGGCAACGAGGATCTTCTTGAAGGCGGGGAGGTCATTAAGTGGGAGTTGTTCCACGAGAACTTTGTCCTTTCGCTGTGTGCAAGGCACGGTTCGCATATCGAACGGAGCACCTCGACTCTACCGCGTCCGACGACGCCAGATGTGCATTTTATGAACTCATTTGGGGCAGGCAGCGCGCGCAACAGCCCGCCGAGCGCGTTGTGTGCGACGGGGCGGGCTGGCGTCGATAAGCAAATTGTTAGAGGTGGCGCTCCTCCGGGCCGTTGTAGGCGGACAATGGGCGGATGAGCGAGTTGTTCTCGTACTGCTCGATGATGTGGGCGATCCAGCCGGTGATGCGGGCCATGACGAACAGCGGGGTGAAAAACTCGATGTCGAAGCCCAGGATGTAGTAGGCCGGGCCCGACGGGAAGTCCAGGTTGGGCTTGATGTGGATGGAGGTGTTCTCGTACATCGTCTTTTCCATGATGTCGTAGATGTCCACCCACTTCTGGGAATCCTTCTCCGGGTGCTCGGAGGCGAGCTTCTTAAACGCGGCCTCCATCGTGGGCACGCGCGAGTCGCCCTTCTTGTACACGCGGTGACCGAAGCCCATGACGAGCTCCTTGTTTTTCAGCTTGTTCAGCGTCCAAGCCTCCGCGTTGTCCGGCGAGCCGACCTCGACCATGTTGTGCATGACAAACTCGTTCGCGCCGCCGTGCAGCGGCCCCTTGAGCGCGCCGATCGCCGCGGTGATGGCGGACCACGCGTCGGACTGCGTGGAGGTCACCGTGCGGGCGGTGAAGGTGGAGGCGTTGAAGGAGTGCTCCGCGTACAGGATGAGCGACTTCTCAAAGGCCTCGATGTCGGACGGAATCGTGGCCGGCGAGCCCTCATCGTCGCCGAAGACCATCCAGAGGAAGTTCTCGGCAAAGCTCTTGTCGTGCGACGGCGCGAGGTAGTCCTTGCCCTGGCGGCGGCGGATGTCGGTGGCCACGACGGTCGGCAGCTTGGCCAGCAGCTGGGTGCCGATCTTGCGGATGTGGTCCGCGTCCGGCGTGAACTTGTACTCGTCGCGGGTGCCCAGGAAGGACACGGCGGTGCGCAGCACGTCCATCGGGTGGCAGTCCTTGGGCAGGAAGTTGATGACCTGGATGAGGTCCTCGTCGATGTCGCGGTTGGCCATGCAGCCGTTGCGGAACTCCTCGCGGCCCTGCTCGTCCGGCAGCTCGCCGTGCCACAGCAGGTACGCGACCTCCTCGAAGGTGCAGTTTTCGGCGAGCTCCTGCACGGGGTAGCCCTGGTACAGCAGCGAGTTGGTCTCGGGGTTGACTTTGGAGATGGCCGTGTAGTCGGCGACGACGCCGGCGAGGCCCTTGCGAATTTCCTGATCAGACATGATGTGCTCCTTTGGGGGGATGGGAATGGGGTCTACTCGAACGTGGACGAGTAGCTGTCCTTGGAGTAGGTGAAGACGGACTGGTCGAACTGGTTGTATTCGTCGTAGCGGACGAGCTCGTAGAGGCGCGAGCGGTGCTGCATCTTGCCCAGCCACGGCGTTTGGATGCCGGTGTCGGCGATGTCGCGCAGCATCGCCTCGGTTTGACCCATGGCGATGCGGAACGTGGTCACCGGCCAGATCACCGCGTTGTAGCCGAGGTTTTCCAGCGTGCCGGCGGACAGCAGCTCGGTCTTGCCGAACTCCGTCATGTTGGCCAACAGCGGGGTATCCACGGCTTCGCGGAACTTGGCAAAGTCTGCCTCCGAGTACAGCGCTTCAGTGAAGATGAGGTCCGCGCCCGCGTCGGCATACGCCTTCGCGCGCTCGATGGCCTCGTCGATGCCTTCGATGCCGGCGGCGTCGGTGCGCGCGCAGATGACGAAATTGTCGTCCTGCCGCTCGCGCACCGCCGCGGTGATGCGGCGCACCATGAGGTCGCGGGGCACGACCTCCTTGCCGTCGAGGTGGCCGCAGCGCTTCGGGTTCACCTGGTCTTCCAGGTGGAGCGCCGCGAGTCCTGCGGCTTCGAATTCAGCGACGGTGCGGGCTGCGGACATGGGTTCGCCGAAGCCGGTGTCGGCGTCGATAAGCACTGGCAGGTTGGTGGCGCGGGCGATCTGGCCGCCGCGGTTGGCTACCTCGGACAGGGTGGTCAGGCCGATGTCGGGCAGGCCGAGGTCGTTGGCCACCACGGCGCCGGAGACGTACACGCCCTCGAAGGCGCCGATGTCTTCGATGAGCCGCGCCGTGAGCGGGTTGAACGCGCCCGGCAGCTTGGTGATGGTCTCCGAGGTGAGCGAATCGCGCAGTGCTTGCCGACGCTCACGCGGTGTCTTCTCTGGTGCAAACATTTAGAAAATGCCTCCTGGGATCTCGGGCGCGTTCGCCTTCGCGTCGTCGTTGACCGCGATGTTGAGCGCGGACAGGTCGGTGAGGTGTTCCAGGTCCTGCACCGCGGCGAGGAAGCGGTCCTGCTCCTCCGGGGCGACGATGCCCTCGGCGAGGGTGCGGAACTTCTGGATGTAGTTGTCGCGCTCGAAGGGGCGGGCGCCGAACGGGTGGGCGTCGGCGACAGCCATCTCGTCCTCGATGACGGTGCCGTCGGCGAAGGTGATCACGGCGCGGGCGCCGAAGGCCTTCTCGTTCGGGTCCTGCGAGTGGTAGCGGCGGGTCCACTCCTCGTCCTCCACCGTGGAGATCTTGTGCCACAGCTCGACGGTCTCGGGACGGCCGGCGCGCTCCGGGGTGTAGGAGTTGACGTGGTGCCAGGTGCCGTCCTCGAGCGCGACGGCGAACATGTACATGATGGAGTGGTCGAGGGTTTCGCGGGATGCGGTGGGGTCCATCTTCTGCGGGTCGTTCGCGCCGGTACCGATGACGTAGTGAGTGTGGTGCGAGGTGTGCAGGACGATGGATTCGATGTCGGCGGTGGACTTGCCGGCATCAGCGATGGTCTGCTTCATGCGACGCGCCAGGTCGATCGGAGCCTGGGCCTGGTACTCGGCGGAGTGCTCCTTGGTGTAGGTCTCCAAGATGGCGCGCTTGGCCTCGCCGTCGGCAGGCAGCGGCACGGTGTAGGTGCGCTCCGGGGAGTGCAGCATCCAGGCGATAAAGCCGTCCTCCCCTTCCCAGATCGGGGCCGGCGCGCCCTCGCCGCGCATGGTGCGGTCGACGGCCTCGATGCCCATCTTGCCGGCAAACGCCGGGGCGGACGCCTTCCACGAGGAGATCAGGCCCTTGCGGGACTGGCGGGTGGCGGTGGTGGTGTGCAGCGCCTGGCCGACGGCCTGGTAGATGGTGTCCACGTCCAGGTCCAGCATGGTGCCGATGCCGGCCGCGACCGACGGCCCGAGGTGCGCGACGTGGTCGATCTTCCACTCGTGCAGGCAGATGCCCTTGACCAGGTTGACCTGGATCTCGTAGCCGGTGGCGATACCGCGGATAAGCGCCTTGCCGTCGAGCCCCTTGTGCTGGGCGACGGCCAGGATCGGCGGGATGTTGTCGCCTGGGTGCGAATACTCGGCGGCGAGGAAGGTGTCGTGGAAGTCCAGCTCGCGCACGGCCGTGCCGTTGGCAAAGGCGGCCCACTCGGCGGAGTAGGCGCCGTCCGCGCCGAAGACCTGCGCGCCGCCCTCGGCGACCGGGTGTGCCAGGGCCATCTCGCGCGCCGTGGCGACGGGGCGGCGGCCGTAGGAGGCGACGGCGACGGAGGCGTTGTCGATGATGCGGTTGATAATCATCTCGCGCGTATCTTCCGGCACCTCAACCGGGTCGGCGGCGACCTTGGCCACCTTGTAGGCAAGGTGTTCCTCGATGGGGAAATCCTCGGCGGACTTCCTGGTGCGGACTTCGTGGTTGATCATTCGGTGTGCAACTCCTCGGCTGGTGTGGGGGGCGAGTGGGCGTCGATAAGCGACTTGGTGCACCTCATAGTAAGTGGGAAAATGTGTCGCACGACATATTTCGCTGTGTGAAAAGGAGTGTCACGGGTGCGCGGTTTTTGTAAACTTTGTAAAACCACAGTTCAACGCACCGAAGCGGCGGGGAGGCCCAATGACCAAGCACTACGCGGGGGCAAGAATCCACACGCTGCGCACCAACGAAGGGCTCACGCAGGTGGACATGGCGCGCAAGCTCGGCATCTCCACCAGCTACCTCAACCAGCTGGAAAACGACCAGCGGCCCCTCACCGTCACCGTGCTCCTGCAGCTCACGCAGGTCTTCGGGCTGGACGCGACGTTCTTCTCCCCCGACGCCGAGCAGCGCGTCGCCGGCGAACTCGCGGAGCTACTGCCCGGCGCGCCCGAGTCGGAGCTCGCGGAGATCGCGCTGCGCTACCCCGCCGTCGCGCAGGGCATCAAAGACCTTCCCGGGATGCTCGCCGGCGCCGCCAGCAACCCGCACATCGTCGTGCGCGACTTCTTCCAGCAGCACAACAACTACTTCCACGACCTGGACACGGCCGCAGAGGACTTCGCCACCCCGCTGCACGCGCGCCAGCTGCGGCTCACCCGCATCGCCGCCGTGCTGGACCGCGACTTCGGCTACACCGTCCGCTTCAACCAGCACACCGGCGGCGAGCGCTCGGCCGCCAGCGCCGACGCGCGCGAGATCCGCCTGCGCACCGGCCTTTCCGAGGCCCAGCAGTGCTTCGAGCTGTCGTACCACTACGCGCGCATCGCGCACGGGCAGCTTCTCGACGCCCACGCCTCCCCCATCGCCAACCCCCGCGCCCGCCAACTCGCGCGCCACGGCCTGGCGCAGTACTTCGCCGCGGCCGCCACCATGCCGTATTCGCTCATCCTGGAGGCGGCGGAGGAAACCCGCTACGACGTGGACGTGATCTCCGCGCGCTTCGGCACCGGCTTCGAGTCCACCTGCCAGCGGCTGGGCACCCTGCAGCGGCCCGGCGCGACCGCCATCCCCTTCGTGTTCATCCGCACCGACCGGGCTGGCAACATCTCGAAGCGGCAGTCCACCACCTCGTTCCACTTCTCCCAGCGCGGTGGGACCTGCCCGCTGTGGGTGGTACACCGGGCGTTTGAGACCTCCAACCGCGTCACCCGGCAGGTCTCCGTCATGCCCGACGGGCGGACGTACATGTGGGTGGCGCGGATGGTGCAGGGCCCGGCGGTGGAGTTTGGGAAACCGCGCAAGGAAAACGCCGTGGCGCTGGGGTGCGACGCCGCCCACGCGGACCGGATGGTCTACGCGGACGGGCTCGACCTGTCGCCGGACTCCGCCACCCCGATCGGGCCGGGGTGCGAGACGTGCCCGCGGCGCGCCTGCCCGCAGCGGGCGTTCCCGGCGCTGTGACGTTTAGTCCAGGTCGGACTTCTTCACCAGGCGGCGCGCCGCCTCCGTCACGGAGCCGGACAGCGACGGGTAGACCGCCATGGAGTTGGCCAGCTGCGCGACGGTGAGGTTGTTGGCCACCGCGATGGTCAGCGAGTGGATGAGCTCGGAGGCGGTCGGCGCGACGATCACGCCGCCGATGACCTGGCCGGAGCCCTTGCGGGCAAAGATCTTGACAAAGCCGTGCTGCAGGGAGCGCATCTTGGCGCGCGCGTTGGTGGCCAGGGGCAGCTTGTACACCTCGGCGGCCACCTCCCCGTCCTTGATCTGCTGCTCGGTCACGCCCACCGCGGCGATCTCGGGGCGGGTGAACACAGCGTTGCCCACGGTCTTGATGCGCAGGGGGGTCACGCCCTCGCCGAGCGCGTGGTCCACGGCGATGCGGCCCTGCTGCGCAGCCACGGATGCCAGCGGCATGAGGTCGGAGCAGTCGCCCGCAGCGTAGATGCCGGAGACGTTGGTGCGGGAGACGCGGTCGACGTGGATGTGGCCCGACGGGGTGGTCTCCACACCGGCGGCCTCCAGGTTCAGGTCCGCGGTGTTCGGGATGGAACCGATGGACATCATCACGTGCGAGCCCTCGATGGCGCGCCCGTCGGTGGTGTGGACGACCACGCCGTCGCCGGTGTTTTCCACGCGCTCGACGCGCGCGTCCTTCTCCAGCTGCACGCCCAGGTTGCCCAGGACGGTCTCGAGCACGTCGGCGGCATCCGCGTCGTCGTGCGGCAGGATGCGGTTGCGCGAGGCCACCATGGTCACCTTCACGCCCAGCTCAGCGAAGGCGGAGACGAACTCCGCGCCGGTGACGCCGGAGCCGACGACGATGAGGTGGGTGGGCATCTCGATCAGGTCGTACATCTGGCGCCAGTTGAGGATGCGCTCCCCGTCCGGCTCGGCGCCCTTGAGCACGCGCGGGCTCGCGCCGGTGCAGACGAGCACCATGTCGCAGTCGATGTGCTCGGTGGTGCCGTCGGCGCACTCGACTTCGAGGCTGTGCGTGGTGTGGCCCTTCTGCTCGTCGGTAAAGCGCGCGCGGCCGTCGATAAAGCGCACGCCCACGCGGTCCAGCTGGGCGCGGATGTCGCGCGACTGCTCGGCCGCCAGCGCCACCACGCGGTTGTTCAACGCGCTCAGCGCCAGGTGCGCCTCGCCCAGGCCGTGGTTGAGGCCCATGTCGTCGGCGCGACGCAAGTCCGTCTTAATGTTGGCGCCCGCAATGAAGCTTTTCGACGGCACCACGTCCTTCCGGATCGCCGATCCGCCAGCCCCCTGGTCCTCCACCACGATGATCTCCGCGCCGTAATTTGACGCGACCAGCGCGGCCTCGTACCCTGCCGGACCTCCACCAACAATGACGATCTTCTTCGACACCGAGTTTCTCTCCCCTTTTATTTGCGAGCGGAATTTTTCGTGCGCCAGTGTACAGGCCCGCCTAAAGCTTCGATGCGTTGAAGTACTGCTCCACCACGGAGCCGAAGAAGCGCACGCCGACGGCGATGGCGCGCTCGTCAATGTTCAGGTTGCCCTGGTGCAGGTCGTACTGTTCCCCGCTCCCGCTCCACGCGCCGAGGCGCACCATCGCGCCGGGGACGTGCTCGAGGTACCAGGAGAAGTCCTCCCCGCCCGAGGACTGCGGGGCAGTGACGATCCCGTGCGGGTCCACGGCGCGGCCGGCGGCGGCCGCAAGGGCGGTGGCGGCGTCGTCGTTCAGCACCGGCGGCACGCCGCGCACGTAGTCGAGGTGGTAGGTGCAGCCGGTCGGCGCGACGACCAGGTCGATCAGGTCCGTGAGCAGGTCCTCCAGCCCGCGCCAGGTGGTGATGTCCGCGGTGCGGATCGTCCCGTCCAGCACGCCGACCTTCGGGATCGCGTTCGGGGCGTCGCCGGCCTCCACGTGGCCGAACACCAACACGGTGCCGGTGCGCGGGTCCACGCGGCGCGACAGCAGCGCCGGCAGCTGCGTCACCAGCGCGCCAAGGGCGTAGACCACGTCCGTGGTCAGCTGCGGCCGCGAGGTGTGGCCGCCCGGCCCCTCCACCCGCACGCTCAGCACGTCTGAGGCGGAGGTGATCGCCCCGGCGCGCACGCCGACCTGCCCCACCCGCAGCTTCGGCTCGGTGTGCAGCGCGTAAATCGTGCTCACGCCTTCGAGCGCGCCCCACTTGATCACGTCGAGCGCGCCGCCGCCCATGACCTCTTCGGCCGGTTGGAAGATGACGCGTACGCCGTGGGGCAAGGGTGCTTTGGCAAGCGCACATGCGAGCGCCAGCGCAACGGTGGTGTGGACGTCGTGGCCGCACGCGTGGGAGACCCCCGGCTCAGTGGAGGCGAACGAGAGGCCGGTCTGTTCGGTGACCTTCAGGGCGTCAATGTCGGCGCGGAATGCGAGGCGCTCCCCGCCCTCCGGCCCGATGTCCACGTACAGCCCGGTGCCCGGGAACGGGACGGGCTGCAGCCCGTGCGCAACGAGGACGTCGTGGATGAACCTGGTCGTCTGGACCTCTTCGTTGGAGAGCTCGGGGTGGGAGTGCAGATGTCGGCGCCACTCGATGACCTCGTCGTGGTGCTGCGTGACCCATGTGTCCACGGCTGCCGCGATTGATGCCGTGTCTGCCATTGTCCCTCCGGCTCTCTCGATGTGGCGTGTGCTTAGCCTGACAGTCTACGCGCGCACGCCCAGCGCAGAGCTAAAAGTCAATATTGCGCGGCCCGTAGAGGCGATCGCCGGCGTCGCCAAGCCCGGGCACGATGTACGCCTGCTCGTTCAAGCTCGGGTCGATCGCCGCGGTGATGAGCCGGATGGGACCGCCGTGAGCTTGCAGCTTATCGACGCCCGGCTGCGCACTCACCATGCACACACAGGTAATATCGTCCGCCCCGCGGTCAACCAACAGGTCGATCGCGTGGATGAGCGAGCCGCCCGTGGCCAGCATCGGGTCGACGAGGAAGACGGGCTGGCCGGACAGGTCGTCCGGCAGCGCCTCCAGGTACGGCACCGGCTCGTGCGTCTCCTCGTTGCGGGCCATGCCGATGAAGCCGACTTGCGCGTCCGGGATCATGGACAGCGCGGGATCGATCATGCCGAGGCCGGCGCGGATGATGGGGACAATGATCGGCGGCGTCTTCAACCGGGACCCCTGCGCGGTATCCACCGGGGTGACGGTGTCGAAGGTTTCCACTTCGAGGTCGCGGGAGGCCTCATAGATCAGCATGGCGCCGAGGTCCGCGAGCGCCGCGCGGAAAGCTGCGTTGTTGCTGCGCTCGTCGCGCATGATGGTCAGGCGGGAGGCAGCAAGGGGATGATTCACAACGGTGATGTCCATGACTCCCCATGCTAACCCACCAGCGCGAAACGACCGCGAAAACAACGAGGTCCAGCAGGCGCGGGAAAAATTTTGCAAGTTTTTTGGCTCTCGATGGAACCGGGGGCGCCTTCGCTGCGTCTAATACTGCATGAACGTATTTGAACTCGACACCACATATGTCCGCTCCCACACCGATGCGCTGCGCAATGACGCAGCATCGCTTGCGCCCCTGTCCGAACTGCCCATCCCCGCCACCGGCCCGCTCGCCAACTTCGCCCGCGCCACCGCTGGCGCCATCCGCTGCTCCAACGGCAAGGCCGAAGAGCTGCAGGAGGCCGCCCGCCGGATCGCGGGCAACATGGACCTCACGCTGCAGGCAGCCCACTGCGTGGACGAGACCACGGGGCTCACCCTGGAGGGCGCGCTATGAGCACAGCAACGCCATCGCCCCTGACCGCGTTCGCCCAACATCCCACCTTCACCGCGGTGCGCGATACCGCGCGGGGCTCGTGCATCGACCCGCTTTACGCGGCCACGAAGATCTTCGCGTCCTGCCCGGAGATCTTCCCGACGCTCCCGCCGTTTTCCACCCCGCAGTTCGCCGCCTTCGACCCGCTCGCCAGCGTCGTCGGGGCGGATGCCGGGCGCTACCGCGACGCGGTCACCGCGCTGACCACGCAGCGCGACGAGATCAGCGACATGGTCGTCACCGGCACCACGCTCGTCGCCACCGCGGTGGCCGAGCTCGTGGACACCGCCATCTCCATGGTCCGCAACGCGTCCGCCGCTGCCGCCGCAGCTGCCGTCGGCGGTCCGCTCGCGCAGCTCTCCGCCGCCGCGCCCGTGGTGATCACCGGCCTGCTCAAGGCTGGCGCGATCCTGGAAACCCTGGGCAATGACCTCGACGGCCTCGCCGACCGGCTGAACCAGACGACGCTGGCGATGCACGCCCGGGAGGCGCTGGTGGCGTCGCCGGTCGCGCAGGAAGCGCAGCGCACGCTCGGCGAGCTGGTCGATCGCTCTCCCCTGGCCGCGATCCGTCCCACCACCGCCCCGGTGCCGGAAACCCGCCCGGCGGCGCAGCCGATGGCGGCGAGCGTGGGCGGCGGCGAACCCGGCCCCGCGGGCGATGCGACCCCGCCGGAGCTCGGCGAACCGGTTAGCCCTGCGAGTACGGCCGGGTCCGCTGCGGTGCAGGCGGCGAAGTCGCAGATCGGCACCCCGTACACCTGGGGCGGCAGCCAGCCCGGCGGCTTCGACTGCTCCGGTCTCACCTCCTGGGCATACGGGCAGGCCGGCGTGGACATCCCGCGCACCGCAGCGGAGCAGGCCGTCGGCCAGCAGGTGGCGTACGAGGACCTGCAGGAAGGCGACCTGGTGGTGTGGGACGGCCACGTCGCCATGTACGCCGGCGACGGGATGATGATCGAGGCGGGCGACCCCGTCCAGCTCAATCCGGTGCGCACCGAGAACATCGGCATGCCGTTCCGCGGCTTCTGGCGTCCGACGGCGTAGCCGGGAGGGGCAGCGGGTTGGGTGCGTCGCGCGCGGCGACCTTTAGTAAAGTTTGCGTTCATGAGCACGCGCGCGATCCTCCCCGTCAAGATTTCACTGACCCAGGGCGATTTCTACACCCTGTGGGCCCCGACCTGGAAGGAGCACGGCTCCGAGTGGCAGGCGTTCCTCGGAGACGACCAGTCCATCCTGGTGTTTAATTCACCGGCCGAGCTGCTGGCGTACATCAATACCCACGCCGAGCACGACCTGACGGACCACCCGAAGTGGGCGCACTTTAGCGGCCAGGGCGACGACCGCGTCGTGCCGGACGAGAAGCACACGTTCGACATCATCGGCGCGCCCGAGTACTTGGCGGGGCGCCCGAGCCACGTCAACGTCTCGTCGCTGGGCGGCGTGCTGCAGATTGCTCGCTCGCTGGCGGACGTTGCCAGCGCCGAGCACGCGCAGATCTTCTTCGCCTCGCACTCGGTGCTGGGCAACGTGGCGCGCGGCACCGACCACTACGCGGGCGAGAACGGCATGGACGAGTGGACCGGGCTCGGCCACGTCATCCTGGCCAACTGGAAGGAGGTCGTGGAGTCGCTCGATGGCGCTGTGCGTTTGGTGTCGGCGGATGAGCTGGATGCTGCGAGCGTCGATAATGCGCGCGCCGCGATCGAGTCCGCCCAGGCAACGCGCGCCGCGAACAAGGAGCGCGAAGAGGCAGCGGCGAAGGAGCAGGCCGCCGCGGCGGACCCGTACGACGCCACGGTGTGGGCCAACGCCGGCATCGACCCGGTCAAGATCTCCATCCAGGGCAAGAGCGTGTACACCCTGCGCACCTACCTCGGCTCCGCCCCGGTGTTCATGGGCAAGTACGGCGAGATCATGACGTTCCCGTCCACGAAGCACCTCGGCCGCTGGATCCTGCAGAACGACGAGCACGACCTGGCCTCCCTGTCCACCTGGCCGGACTTGGTCAACGCCGCCAATGCCGGCGACCTGAAGGTGGAGGTCCACCCGGACAACTCCTACTCGTTCAACGGGCTTGCGCAGGACATCGCGAAGGGGGTCGACACCGTGGACACCCAGCAGATGGCAAAGGCATACGAGCTGCTTGCCGACGCCGCCGACTGGGCCAAGGACGACTCCCTCAACTCCTTCCTGCTGGCCAACCCGCGCTTCCAGGACTACCTGGCCTACATGCTCGGTTCCACCGAGGCCGCAGGCTACGTCCCGTCCGCCCCATTCACGGATAAGGCGGAATCGTGGACCGAGATGGAAAACCAGCTGATCAAGCGCTTCTCCAAGTTCTAGAAAGCTTCAGGCATCCCACGCCATGACCCCCGATCAGGTCGATCCCCTTATCACCACTATCTACCGTTGGTTCGACGTCTCCGGTGTGCTGCTCATGGGCATCATCGGCGGAACCCTGGCCCGCCACCGCGGCTACGACATCATCGGTTTCTTCTTCATCGCCATGCTGTCTGCCCTCGGCGGGGGCATGCTTCGCGACGTCCTGATCAACCAGGGCACCGTCGCCGCCATGAACCAACCCGAGTACCTCATCTTGGCGTTCACGGGCGCGCTCATCGCCCGCTTCACCTACTTCAAGGGCAAGGCCTGGGAGCTGCTGCAAAGCCACGGCGACGCGTTCGTCTCCGCGCTGTGGGCCGCCACGGGCGCGGGCAAGGCGATCACGTACGGCCTGCCCATCCTGCCCACGATCATGATGGGCGTGTTCACGGCGACGGGCGGCGGCATGATCCGCGACGTGGTCACCGGGCGCGAGCCGTCCATTTTCGGCGACAACCAGCCGACGGTCATCCCGGCGGTCGCCTGCGCGCTGATCATGCTGCTGGGCAACGCGACCGGGTTCCTCGCCGTGGGCATGGTGCTGGGGCCGATCGTCAGCTTCGCGCTGTTCCTCGCCGGCTACTGGGGGAACTGGCGCGTGTCCACCAACCCGGAGTACGCACCGGTGAATGAGACCGCGGTACAGGTGGCGCACCTGGCCAAGAAGGCGGAGCACCGCTCGCGCGCCGTCGCCCGCGAGCTGGAGCCGACCCGCGTGCGCTCGTGGCGCCACCGCCAGATGGAGAAGGCGCTGCAGCGACGCATCGAAAGCGAGGTGCGCAAGGGCAAGCGCCGCGCCACCGCGCAGACGGAGGCGGACGATTTCCTGCAGGAGTTCACCCACGAGTTCTCCGCCATCGACCCGACGATGCTGGACAAGGCCGAGCAATCGCCTCGCGACGCCACTGAGCCCGCCGAACCCGAGAGCCTCCTCGACGGCCTGGGCGTGGACCTCGCCGGCGACTCGTACGACGACGACCCAGCCCCCGAGGACCGCCGCCCCGCCGACGCCGACACAATTGCAATGCACAACGACATGCTCGATACGATCCTCGCTGACGACAAGCTCACCGACGAGCTCATCGAGCGCCTCGCCGCCCGCTACGCCCAGAACGACGAGTAGCGCCGCCCGCGCGTCCGTCCGCGGGCCCGTGGCAGGCAGCGCGTACGATCATGCGATGTGTTTGTGCAACGGAGAAGTGTCGCTGCCGTGGCGGTGGCGTCGATAGCCATCGCGGTGCCTGCCGCCCCGAACCTGGCGGTCGCGCAGGAGACGTCCACGACTGCGCTCACCCCAGGCCCCGGCCACTTTGACGAGTTTGGCAACTGGGTCCCACCGGTGCGCGACCGCGCCCCGGACACCGACAGCTGCCCGAACGCGCAGCGGCCGTCGGAAGCAATGTCCACCTCCGAGCGGCTCGCGCCGGGCCAGCCCACGCCGACGCCGCCGCCGCAGGTCTACGACGGCCCCTGCGGCGTGATCGTCCCGCCCGGTTATGCGGTGCCGAGCGACGTGTACGCCTCCGCCTGGGCCGTGTTCGACGCCGACTCCGGCGAGGTCCTCGCGATGAAGGACCCGCACGGGCGGTACCGGCCGGCCTCGATTATCAAGGTCCTGCTCGCGCTCGTGGTGATCAACGAGCTCCCGCTGGACCAACAGGTCCCGGTCTCGGAAGCGTCTGCGAACCAGGAGGGCTCGCGCGCCGGCATTGGGGCGGGCGGCACCTACACCGTCAACGACCTCCTGCACGGCCTGCTCATGGCGTCGGGCAACGATACCGCCCACGCCCTCGCCCAGGCGATCGGCGGCGACGACGCGGCGCTGCGCAAGGTCAACGCGCTCGCCCAGGACCTCGGCATGCGCGATACCTACGTCGCGTCCTACTCCGGCCTCGACGCCCCCGGCATGTCTACCTCCGCCTGGGACCTGTCGCTGGCCTACCGCGCCGCGTTCCAGAACCAGACCTTTGCCAGCATCGTGGACACGGATTCCTACGAGTTCCCCGGCTTCGACGACCTGCCCGGCTTCCAGCTCTGGAACGACAACCAGCTCTACCTCAACGACCCCGAAGGCATCGGCGGCAAGACCGGCTACACCGACGACGCCAACCACACCTTCGTCGGCGGCGTGCACCATGACGGCCGCCGCCTCGTCGCGGTGCTCCTGGACACCACCGTCGGCGAGCACCGCGCGTGGGGCCAGGCCCAGGAGCTCCTCGCCGCCGCCTACCCCGTCGCCGCGGGCCAGGGCGTCGCATCGCTTGACGACGCCACCGCCCCCTCCACCTCGCCCTCCACCACTCCCCTCGCTCCGGGTCCGGACGAGGGGGCGTCGACAAGCACTGATGCGCAAAAAGCGCCGGCGACTACCCCGTGGAAGTCCATCGGGATCGTCGCCGGCGTGGCCGTGCTGGCGCTGGTGGCGCTGGTGCTTAGCCTCGGGTCAAGAGGGACACCACCCCGACACCGACGGCGCCGATAGCCGCGCCGACACCGAGCGCCTTGCCGGTGTTGGAATTCTGGCGGGCGGCGCCCTCGCGGACGTTGATCACGGCGGGCTCCGGCACCTCTGCGGGCGCACGCTTCAGGCTCTCCTGGGTCGTCGCGGTCCACGCGGACACGTACAGGACGACGCGCCAAATCAGGTAGAGCACAACCATCAGGGAGATCAGCGGGCCGAAGATGGCGCCCGCCGGGTTGCCGGTCATCGCGCCGATGATGAGGCCGGCGAACTGCTTGATCACCTCGAAGACGATCGCGCCGAGCAGCGCGCCCTGCACGCCGGACTTCACCGGCACCTTCGTGCGCGGCAGGAACATCACGACCCACAGCATGACGAGGAAGTTCGCCAGGATGCCCACGAGCAGCCCGACGACCCACACCAGCACGCGCGCGCCCGGGACCTGGTCCAGGCCGACGTACTCGAGCAGTTGGTCCGTCCAGCCCGAGACACCGAGCGCGGTGACGGCGAACGCGACGACGAACAGCACAATCAGGCCGATCAGGCCAACGAGGTCCCACAGCTTCTTCGACACGAAGCCGCCGCCCTCGTTGGCGTCCAGGTTCCACATCGCGGACACACCGACGCGCAGGTTATTCATCCAACCGAGCCCGGACCACAGGGTGGTGAGCAGGCCGATGCCGGCGACCGCGCCGCGCTGATCAATCGCGGACTGGATGAGGTCATTGACCATGCTGCCCATGTCGCCCTCCAGGCTCTCGCTGACCTGGTTCTGGATGTCCTGCACGAGGTCCGGGCGGGCGTTGAGGAAGAAGCCAAGGCCGGCGAAAACCAGCATCAAAAGCGGGAAGAGCGAGAGCACGGAAAAGTACGTGATGCCCGCAGCGTAGTGGTTGCCGCCCTGGGCGCCGAAGCGGTCGTTCATGCGCAACAGGTGGCCAACGGCGGGCGCCTTCTTCTGCACCTCGTCCATGGCGCCGTCCTGCTGCTGCTTCGTGGCACGCTCAATGCCGTGCTCGTCGGTGTACGCCTTGGACGGCGACGTCGATGTTGCCATGCGGCAATCCTTCCTCACTCAGTGGACTGTTGTCAGCACCACAATCGTAGAGGAAGCGTTGGGACGTCGATACTCGATGCCCCGTGTGGCGTTAGGCGCGCTTGAGAAAACCGGTCTTCTCGTAGACATCGGCGAGCAGCGGCGCGGCGACCTCGCGGGCGCGCTCCGCACCGCGGGCGAGGATGGCCTCGAGCTCCGCCTGGTCCGACATGAGCTCGTCGTAGCGGGCGCGCAGCGGGGTGGTGAACGCCTCGAGCGCGTCCGCCGTGTCCACCTTGAGCGCGCCGTACCCCTGGCCCTCGTAGCCGGCGACCAGGTCATCGATGGACTTGCCCGTCAGCGCCGACTGGATGACCAGCAGGTTGGACACGCCCGGCTTGTTCTCCTTGTCGTAGGCGATGACGCCGTCCGCGTCGGTCACGGCCGAGCGGATGCGCTTTGCCGACGTCTTCGGCGCGTCCAGCAGGTTAATCAGGCCCTTCGGGTTCTGGCCCGACTTGCTCATCTTGGAGGTCGGATCCTGCAGGTCATAGATCTTCGCCGCGCCCTCCGGGATGAAGCCCTCCGGCACCACGAAGGTCTCGCCGCGCTTGGCGTTGAAGCGCTCCGCCAGGTTGCGCGTCAGCTCGAGGTGCTGGCGCTGGTCCTCGCCCACCGGCACGAGCTGCGGGGAGTACAGCAGGATGTCCGCGGCCATGAGCACCGGGTAGGTAAACAGACCGACCGAGGTGCGGTCCTGCCCCTGCTTCTGGCTCTTGTCCTTGAACTGGGTCATGCGGCTGGCCTCGCCAAAGCCGGTCAGACACTGCAGCACCCAGGTCAGCTCCGCGTGCTCCGGCACGTGCGACTGCACGAACAGGGTGGACTTCTCCGGGTCGATGCCCAGCGCAATCAGCTGTGCGCAGCCGGCGATCGTGCGCTGGCGCAGCTCCTCGGGGTCCTGCTCCACCGTGATCGCATGCAGGTCCGGGATGAAGTAGAACGCCTCGTAGTCGTCCTGCAGGTCGATCCACTGCTTCAGCGCACCGAGGTAGTTCCCCAGGTGGTAGGAGTAGGCGGTGGGCTGGATTCCGGAAAGGACGCGTTTCATACACCACATATTAACCCGATACGTAATCGAGGGAACCGGGGGTTCTTTATCGCTACGATGAAGCCCACGAAAAGAGCAGCGATGACTGTAAGTAACCGCCCTGAGACAGTTCAGGATGCCAAGGGAGAACATCCGCACCGCGGCTAGACTTCATTCGAGAAGCTGGCCCTCAAGAGAACGCGAGGGCAACGGCAGATCCGCGTCACTGATGAAATGCGTCACATCGTCTCGTTTGATTCCTCAACGTGCGTATCACTGTCCTCCAGCTCGACCCGATCCGCCCGCTCCAGCGCCTCGGCCACCAGATCATCGCCGACTGCTTCGGCGGCGACGTCTCCGTTGGCCTGGCCAGCCAGAACAAAAAAGGGCACCGTACGGCTGTCGCTGACCGAAGCCGGTCGCACAGACCTTCTCCTCGCCCCCTCATCCTCGAGCCGGTTGTCGTCGAATCCCACCACGACGCAGTAGTGTCACTCCCGCCCGGCGCGCAACTACTCGGTTCGAGTGCTCACTGCCCTATCCAGGCAATGTGGCTCGACCCCATCGTTTCGGTGCAGTTCTCCCCCGAATGCGCCCCTGATGTCGCAGGTCAATGGGCCGCACGCAGCAATTACGACGCCACCACCGTCGCCCACGATCTCTCGCGTCACGTCGACCGCCTTACCCATACCGGCGACACCCTCGCCACCGGCTCCTTCCATGCCCCCCCCCAGGTGTGGCGGTAGTTGCGGTAGGTATTTCAGATTTCGCCTACCACTTGCTCGACCCGACCAGTAGTACAGGGATGCAGCACTGCTAGAAATCAGCGCTGACAAGCAGCTTTCGCGACCTAACCGGCCCTACCGGCGCGTTGGAAAATTTGGGGGTTGACACGCCAGCCTTGCTGGTTCTATGGTTACCCACATGAGTGGTAAACCCATCTACCAACAGATTGCCGATGAGTTACGTGACCTCATCGGCGCTGGCGCCCTCGCCCCCGGCGACCGGGTGCCGTCCACCAACGAGTTGTCCGCCTATCACTCCGTCAACCCAACAACCTCCGCCAAGGCGCTCACCGAACTATTCGACGAGGGCCTGCTGGAAAAGCGTCGCGGGCTCGGCATGTTTGTTCTAGAGAGTGCGCGTGACCAGGTATTAGGTACGCGTCGCGAGGCATTTGCCCGCAACTTTGTCCAACCGCTTGTCCATGAGGCCAACCAGCTCGGCATCACCACCGAGGAGCTGGCCGCAATGATTAAAAAGGAGCGCCCCCAATGAACCCCGGCTTCTACGCGCTGGTCGGCCCAAACGCCGCCGGCAAAACCCATTTCCTACACACACTCATGGGCCCGCACGCCGCGTTTGTCCCGGCTGGTGCGGACGCGAAGTTTGCGGGCACGACCGTAGACGACCACCTGCGCGCGGTCGCGGCCATCCACCCACATGCAGAGCTCGACTTCCCCAACACCCGTATCAGGGACCTCTCCGTTGGGCAGCGCCGCCTCCTCACCATCGAGGTGGCCCTAGCCATCGGCAAGGACCTGCTACTCCTCGACGAGCCGTTTGACGGCATCGACACCACCACCCGTAAACAGGTCCGCCAGCGGCTGATTGACTACATCGCGGAGAACCCGCAGCGCAGCGTGGTGATGGCGTCGCATCGCGCCGAGGACTTCGCCGGTTTGGCCACCCATGTCATGCAGACATTCGATCACGAGGTCTCGCGCCCTGTCCCACTCGACGACGCCCGCCTGCGTTTTCCGACGGTCACCGGCCCCACCGCCGAGATCAAAGAACTTATCGCCCGCTTCCCTGTTGCGGAGTCAGCGAGCCTCGGGCCGACGACACGCGCCACTTTCACCGAACCCATCAGTGAGAACGATGTCCACCTACCCATCGAGTACCCGGACGATGCCGAACTCATCGACCTCCTTGCGACAGAAAGGCCCGCACGATGAAACTCTTCCTCAGCCCCTTCAAGCCGCTGTCCTACCTGGTGGCGTTGGCCGTATTACTAATCCTGGCCCCTCTGGGCCGTTTCTACAGTGGAGACGGTTCCTTCTGGACCATCTTCGGAGGCTTCGCCCTGACCGCCCTATTTTTCCACGCTGGCACGCAGTGGAGCGCGTTAAACCAGCTCGGCGCGAGCTTTTCCGCGTGGATGAACTCTGCAACAATCACCGCCGTCATTGCGGCGGTGATACTTGGAGTGTCCACCGCGGCATCCTCGATCTACAACCAGTTCAAGAACCCGTACTACCAGCCCTATGACCTGTTCCTATTCACCAACGGCGCAGACGTACCCTGGACGGACACGAACGGCGATGCCTACATCATGGCGAACGCCGGGCAAGACACCACATCTATGACCCTGACGATGCTGCTCCACATCGCGTTCTTCTTCGTGGCTGCCATCGTGGGGGTTGCGCTCGGTTTGGTCTACGCCTCCTACGGCACCGGGCGCGGCCTCATCACCGCTTTCTCCACCTTCCTCATCGCGGTGACACTGTGCTGGACTATTGAATCCCATATAGGTGAGTGGTACACCGCCGCAGTCAGTGGCATGAGTGCCGCATGCCTGGTCACACTCGCCGTCAGCGCGATAGCGTTTCGTAGCACAAAGCGCTTCGTGCCCTAGCAACCACTCGCACCTCCGCTACCGCTCTAGCCACTCCGAGCGCAGGATGCCGTGGCGGGAACAGCACGCCTCCCAGCCGAACGGGCTGATCTTGACCACCATGCGACGCTCGCACACCGGGCAAATGCGCGGCGCGTCATAGGGGCGGTTCGGGTTCACGGGCAGCTGAAGCTCGCCGGACAGGACAGCGTCGGCAAGCTCGGTGCTCTCCGGCACGCGCATTAGAGGGCCTTGATGGTGTCGTAGACCGCGCCGTGGCCGGACTTCATCTTCTGGCCGACCGGGGTGATGCCCAGGTCAAGCACGCGGTCAACGGCCTCGCGGTCCTGCTCGATCGGGCGGCCCAGGGTGGTCAGGTAGTTGCCGCCGATGATGGCGTTGGCGCCGCCGAGGAGGCCGGCTTCGGTGCCGTCGTCGCCGAGCGCGAGCTCGGTGCCACCAGCAAAACGCAGCTGGGCGGTCGGCATGGCCAGGCGGAACGCCGCGACGGCGCGCAGCGCCTCGCCCTGTGGAACCAGCGGGCGGTCCTCAAACGGGGTGCCCGGGCGCGGATCGAGGAAGTTCATCGGGACCTCGTGCGGCTGGATCTCCGCGAGCTGGGTGGCAAACTCGGCGCGCTGCTCCAGGGACTCACCCAGGCCGATGATGCCGCCGCAGCAGGTTTCCATGCCCTCGGCCAGCACGTACTCGAGCGTGTTCTTGCGCTCCTCCCAGGTGTGGGTGGTCACCACGTTGGGGAAGTAAGACTTCGCGGTCTCAAAATTGTGGTTGTAGCGCGACACGCCCATCTCCTTGAGCTGGCGCGCCTGGTCCTGGGTGAGGATGCCCAGGGATGCGGAGATGGAGATGTCCACCTCGTCCTGGATGGCCTTGACCGCGGCGGCAACCTGGTCGAGCAGCTGCTGGGTCGGCCCCTTCACGGCGGCGACGATACAGAACTCGGCCGCGCCCATCTTCTCGGACTGCTTGGCAGCCTCGACGAGCTCGTTGATGTCCAGGGTCACGGCGCGGACCGGGGACTCGAACAGGCCGGACTGGGAGCAGAAGTGGCAGTCCTCGGGGCAGCCGCCGGTCTTCAAGGAGATGATGCCCTCGAGCGACACGTCGACGCCGCAGTGCTTGATGCGGGTCTCGTGCGCGATCTCCAGCAGCTCCTGGAGGTCCTCGTCAGGAACCTGGAGGACCTGCAGGATCTCCTCCTGGTTCAGGCCCTCGCCCTTCTCCAGGGCCTTTTCGCGTGCAATATCAAGAATAGGGGCGTGTGACATTGGTTAAACTCCGTTCTCAATGTAATGACTGACAAAAGGCTACCGCATCCGTTGAACAGTGTTCAGCTGTTGCCCCAAAAATCCCCCGCGTCCCCGAATCCGGGGGGCGGGGGTACGCGATGTCAGGATCGCTCGCCGTCGGCGCGCTTCCGTTCGCTCCTGGGCGGCAGCTTCATCTTCTTCAACCCCCGGTACGCGGTGCGTGCACCCGGAATGTGGCGGGCGCGGTGATACATGAAGGTGGTCAGGGCGTATCGCGGGTCGTACGCCGCGGCGGCCTCCTCGTCGTACTCGTAGACCGGCAGGCTCCAGCCCCGCTTGAGCGAGAACAGGCGCACCCCGAGCACCGCGACGAGCGTCACGAGGATGACCGCCCACTCGTGGACGCCCAGCCAGGACAGGACCCACCACACCACAACACCGATGACGGCAGCCGAGGCGTACATCTCCTTGTGGAAGACGAGCGGAACGCGGTCGGAGAGGACGTCGCGAAGCACACCGCCCGAGACACCCGTGGTCACCGCGGCCACGCACGCGATGATGAAGCCGTGCCCGTTCTCCACAGCAGTTTGGATACCCAGCACGGCGAACGCCGCCAGGCCGATCGCATCGGCGACGAGGAAGCTGCGCCGCAGCCGCACGAGCAACCAGCTCACCCGCACCGTCACCGCCGCCGCGACGATCACGGTGACCAGGTACAGCGGCTGCTCAACCCAGGTCAGCGGGTACGTGCCCAGCAGCACGTCGCGCACCGTGCCGCCGCCCAGCGCAGTCAGCGCGCCGAGCGTGATCACGCCGAACAGGTCCATGCGCATCCGGCCCGCCGCCACCGCCGCCGTCATCGCCTCGGCCACGATGCCGATGACGTAGAGGATGGAGACCAGGTTCGCGGTGCTGAAGTTGGCAACATAGGAAGCGATCATGCGCCGCCCTCCGCGACCTCAGACGCGTCGGCGTATTCCACCAGCAGCGGCGAGTGATCCGACCAGCGCAGCTCCACCGCGTCGGCCTTCTCCACCCAACTGCGCTGCGCGCGGGCAAGCATGTCTGCGGTCGCGGCCTGGTAGTCGATGCGCCACCCGGCGTCGTTGTTAAACGCCTGTCCGCGGTAGGTCCACCACGTGTACGGCGCAGCCTCCGGCGACAGGCGACGGGCCACGTCGAACCACGCCGGCTCCGCCGTGGCCGTGCGAAGCGCCGCGCCCTCGGGGCCATAGTCGACCGCGCCGGCCCAGCCCGAGTTCGCCTTGTCCTCTATATCCTGCGCCTCGTCGTCGGGGAATGCGCCGAACACTGAGTCCATGAACGCGCGCTCCGGCGGCAGGAAGCCGGACTTCTTGCGGTTCGTCTTCCAGTTCTTCAGGTCCTCGCGGCGGTGGCAGATGTTCCAGTCGCCACCGATCACCATCTGCGGGTACTGCGTGGCCCACTCGGCGAGCAGAGGCTCGAACTGGTCGAGGAACTCGTACTTCTCGTCCTGCTTCGCGGTCTCCGCCGCGCCCGACGGCAGATAGAGGGAGGCGACGCGCGTCCCGCATGGCAGGGTCCCCGCCAGGAACCTGCCGGCGGTTTCGAATCCGGGGATGCCAGTGTGGACGTCGATAAGCGAATGCTTCGACAAAATGCCAACCCCGGCCCTCCCCTTCGCCTCGGCGGGCGCAACTACCAGCTGCCAACCCTCATCGAGGGCGGGGGCAAGCGCCGCGTGCGCCTGCTCCTCCGTCGCACGGACTTCCTGCATCAGTACCACGTCGGCGCTGGTGTGCTGCAGCCACTCGAGCATGCCCAGGTTGTCCTCGTTGCGGACCTTCGTCGCGGCCCGAATCCCGTTGACATTCACAGAAGCGATAGTGAGACTCATGCCCCCGAGACTACCTTTTACAGGACAAGCGGTATGTAAACGCTGTACGCTGAGAGGTTGAGTACTGCCAACCAGAAAAATGAGGAGCACAATGGCTAAGATCATCTGGACCCGCACCGACGAGGCGCCCCTGCTGGCGACCTACTCGCTCAAGCCGATCGTGGAGGCGTTCGCTTCCCAGGCAGGGATCGATGTGGATACCGCCGACATCTCGCTCGCCGGCCGCATTATCTCGCAGTTCCCGGAGCGCCTCACCGATGAGCAGAAGCTTGACGACGCATTGGCGCAGCTCGGCCAGCTCGCCAAGACGCCCGAGGCGAACATTATTAAGTTGCCGAACATCTCCGCATCTCTGGTGCAGCTGAAGAAGGCCATCGCCGAGCTGCAGGCCGCCGGCTTTGACCTGCCGGAGTACGAGGAGGCGCAGGAGAAGTACGACGCCGTCAAGGGCTCCGCCGTGAACCCGGTGCTGCGCGAAGGCAACTCGGATCGCCGCGCGCCGGAGGCCGTGAAGAACTACACCAAGAAGCACCCGCACTCCATGGGCGAGTGGTCGAAGGACTCCAAGACCAACGTTGCCACCATGGATGCCGGCGACTTCCGCCACAACGAGAAGTCCGTCATTATCCCGGCCGAGGACACCCTCACCATCAAGATGGCCGACGGCACCGTGCTCAAGGAGGGCCTGAAGGTCCAGGCCGGCGAAGTCATCGACGCGACCTACATGTCCGCCGCCGCCCTCGACGCATTCCTACTGGACGCCGTGAAGAAGGCCAAGGAGGAGGGCGTGCTCTTCTCCGCGCACCTGAAGGCCACCATGATGAAGGTCTCCGACCCGATCATCTTCGGCCACGTCGTGCGCGCATACTTCAAGCCCGTCTTTGACAAGTACGGCGCCGAGCTGCTCGAGGCTGGCCTCAACGGCGAGAACGGCCTCGGCGCCATCCTCGACGGCCTGTCCGAGCTGGAGAACGGCGAGGAGATCCGCAAGGCCTTCGAGCAGCAGCTTGTCGACGGCCCGTCGCTGGCCATGGTGAACTCCCACAAGGGCATCACCAACCTGCACGTGCCGTCGGATGTGATCATCGACGCCTCCATGCCGGCCATGATCCGCACCTCCGGCCACATGTGGAACGCCGACGACCAGGAGCAGGACACCCTGGCCGTCATCCCGGACTCCTCCTACGCCGGTGTGTACCAGGCCGTGATCGACGACTGCCGCGCCAACGGCGCCTACGACCCGACCACCATGGGTACCGTCCCGAACGTCGGCCTCATGGCGCAGAAGGCCGAGGAGTACGGCTCCCACGACAAGACCTTCAAGATCCCGGCAGACGGCACCGTACAGGTGGTCAACTCCGCAGGCGACGTGCTGATCGAGCACGACGTCCAGGCCGGTGACATCTGGCGCGCCACCCAGACCAAGGACGCCCCGATCCAGGACTGGGTCAAGCTGGCCGTCAACCGCGCACGCCTGTCCGGCATGAAGACCATCTTCTGGCTCGACGAGGAGCGCGCACACGACCGCAACCTCATTGAGCTGGTGAACAAGTACCTGGCCGACCACGACACCGAGGGCCTGGAAATCTCCATCCAGTCCCCGGTCGAGGCCACCAAGACCTCCATCGAGCGCATCCGCCGCGGCGAGGACACCATCTCCGTGACCGGCAACGTGCTGCGTGACTACAACACGGACCTCTTCCCCATCCTCGAGTTGGGCACCTCCGCCAAGATGCTCTCCGTCGTCCCGCTGATGGCAGGCGGCGGCCTGTTCGAGACCGGTGCCGGCGGCTCCGCCCCGAAGCACGTCCAGCAGGTCCAGGAAGAAAACCACCTGCGCTGGGACTCGCTTGGCGAGTACCTTGCGCTGGCTGAGTCCTTCCGCCACGAGAAGAACACCAACGGCAACGAGCGCGCCGGCGTCCTGGCCGCCGCGCTGGACAAGGCCACCGAGCAGCTTCTCGACGAAGGCAAGTCCCCCTCCCGCAAGGTCAATGAGATCGACGACCGCGGTTCCCACTTCTGGCTGTCACTGTTCTGGGCCGAGGCGCTCGCCGCCCAGACCGACGACGCCGAGCTGGCCTCCGCGTTCGCCCCGATTGCCGAGGAACTGCGCGCCAACGCCGAGCAGATCGACTCCGAGCTGCTCGCCGCACAGGGTTCCGCCGCTGACCTGGGTGGCTACTACTGGCCGGACGAGGAGAAGACCACCGCGGTCATGCGTCCGTCCGCGACCTTCAACAAGGTCATCGACGCGCTGAAGAAATAAGCGCTCGGTCGTTCCGGCCCCGGTTGCTGCGTTTTCGCGGTGGCCGGGGTTTTGGTTTGCGGCTCTTGACCTGGCCTGTCGATGTCGCACTACGTAGCCTCAGAAGCGTAGCCCCTAATGCGTAGCCTCTAGAACGTAGCCTTTCGAGTAAATCATGTTTGAGTTGGCCAAAGTTTTTCCGTTTACTCGAAAGGCTACGTTTTAGGGGCTACGCTTCTCCCGCTACGTTTTAGCTTTCGTGTCAGCCGCATCAACGTAGCCTCCGCCGCACCGCTTTCTGCTGCCCCACCAGAGTGTCGCGCACTTCTTGCACAAACGTCTCCGGATTTCTGCGCAGGAAGCCCGGCGAGTACCGCAGGAACACATACCCCTGGTTCGCTATCCGCTTTTGCCGGCGAAATTCCTTCTGCCTCACCTGTTCTGCGTCTGGGCCTTGGTATTTCACCTCACCATCGATCTCGATGAGCAGCCAGCCATCGATGCACAGATCGGCATACCGCCCAGCCACCTCATACTGCGTTGTCACCGGACCAATTCCTGCTTGGATGAGCAGCCCACGCGCGAGGGATTCGTACGGTGAATCGGAGTTGGCTACCGCGTGGTCCAAACATTTTCTTACCGTACCGATTCCCTTGGCTCTTCCGAGCAAGGCAGCATGTGTATGCAGCATCTCCAGATCGAACCCTCTCCGGAGTAGGTAGTCGGCCGCCACGAGTCCCTCGACGAATCCGTGGTAGCGGGCGATGTCAGCGAAAGTGCGGAAACCGGTTGTCAGTCGGTGCCCGTCAACGTCGCCAATGTCCATCGGGAGCAGTTTCGATCGACGAAACACCAGGCCCTGACTACGATCTCTGTTGGTAGAGACACCCCCGGATGGCAAGGCGAGCTCAATGTGTTCCGCTGACGTGCTAATGACCCACATACCGTGCATCCGCGCAGCCGAACGTCCAACTAGGATCGCGCTGTTACTTGTCCTGCCAGCGGCTTCGACGCGCAGCCATTGCCGCTCATGGTATCGCAACTCCTCCCACGCGCTACGCGGGTAGTAGATCACTGAGCTCAGCGCCAAATAGTGCTCAGCGAGATACACGAGTGCCTCCCGCGACAGCGCGCGCTTATCGACGATCCCCCGCCGCAGCTCCCCCTTCCGTGCTTCCCACCGCCGCAGTTCGACCTGGTTTTCTCTGTCAATCCCCATACCTAGTTTGACGAAGAAAACCAGGTCCAGGTTCCCTCACTTCGCGGAAACCTACCCCGCGTTGCGCAGCGCTGTGGCGAGCCCGTTCATGGTGACCTGGATGGTCTTGGAGACCAGGAACGTTTCGTCGCCGGCGCGGTAGCGGCGAAGCAGCTCGAGCTGGACGGCGTTGAGCGGCAGTAGGTAGGGGTATCGGCGTTTCAGCGAGCGGGCTTGCCGCTGATTCTCGGCAACCAGGTCCGTGTGCCCGGTGATACGGAAGTACACCTGGCGAGTGCGCTCGAATTCGTCGGAGATGAGCCCGAAAATCCGCTCAGCGACATCAGCGTCTTCGACCAGGTCGGCGTAGAGGCGAGCCAGCGACATCTCCGCTTTCGCCATCACCTGCGCCATGTTTGCCATTACAGATCGGAAGAAGGGCCAGTCACGGTAGAGTTCGCGCAGCTCGTCCCAGCGTGCTTCGCTCTCGCCCGCCCAGCGCTCCACCGCGGTACCGACGCCGAACCAGCCGGGCACATTGGTGCGCGACTGCGCCCAAGACAGGACCCAGGGGATGGCGCGAAGATCGGAGATCGCAGTGGTTTGTTTGCGCGAGGCGGGGCGGGAGCCGAGGTTGAGCTCGCCGATCTCGTGGAGCGGGGTGGACTGGGTGAAGTAGTCGATGAAGCCGGGGTCGCCGATGAGTTCGTTGTACTTTTCGCCGGAGTAGGCGGCAAGCGTGCGCATGATGTCGTAGGCGCGGGTCGGGTCGGCGATCGGCTCCGTGTCCAGCAGGGAGGCCTCGAGGGCGCCGGCGACGAAGGCCTCGAGGTGGCGACGGGCGGTCTCTGGCGAGCCGTACTTGGCCGAGATGATTTCGCCCTGCTCGGTGATGCGGATCGAGCCGTCAACCGCGCCCTTGGGTTGAGCGAGGATGGCGTCGTAGGTGGGCCCGCCGCCGCGTCCGACCGCCCCGCCACGGCCGTGCGCGAGCCGGAGGCGGATGCCGTGGCGGTTGCAGAGTTCGACGAGGGCGAGTTCGGCGTCGTACAGCGCCCAGTTGGCCTGCAGGTAGCCGCCGTCCTTGTTGGAGTCGGAGTAGCCGAGCATGACCTCCTGCACGTCGCCACGTTCGCGCAGGTAGTCGCGGTAGAAAGGCAGCGACCAGAGGTCTTCGAGAATGCGCGCGCCGTGCGCGAGGTCGTCGATCGTTTCAAACAGCGGCACAACGTTGACCGCGTCGAGCCCGACCTCTTTGAGCAGCACCATGGGTTCGAGGATGTCGGAGACCGCCCCCGTCATGGCGATGATGCACTGTGTGACCGCGCCCTGCCCCAGGTCGCGGACGGCGCGTGCTGCTGCGGTGAGGATACCCATTTCCTTGCGCGTGGCGTCGCTAAGCTGCGCCTCGGCGCGCAGCAATGGCCGCGGTGTGCGCAGCTCCTCGACGAGCACCTCCACTCGGTCTTCCTCCACGAGCTCCGCGTAGTTTTCGCAGACACCGGCTGTCGCGAGCACCTCCACCACGACCGCCTCGAAGGACTCGGAATTCTGCCGCAGATCCAGCGTGTACAGGTGGAAGCCGAAGGTGGTCACGGCCGAGCGCAGGCGCGCGAGCCGGTCATCGGCGATAATCGCGCCGCCGTGCGCACGCAGCGAGTCGTCGATGCAGTCCAGGTCGGCGAGCAGTTCCGCGGGGTCAGCGTATGGATCATGCTTGTCGACGCCCACCTGCTCCCCCGCCAACGCCGCGCGCGTCGCCGCAACGCGGTGCCGGATCCCGTACACGGCGCGGCGGTAGGGCTCGTCCACGCGGGACTCGGCGGTGTTGTCGGCGGCGTCGGCGAGCTGGGAAAGCTCTGCCGAGCAGGTGGAATAGCGGTCCGACAGGGAAAGTTCGCGCTCCAGGGCGGCCAGTTCGTCCAGGTAGTGTGCCAACGCTGTGTCGGCGGCCTGGCGGGTGGCGTAGGTCAGCGTTTCGGCGTTGACGTACGGGTTGCCGTCGTGGTCGCCGCCGATCCAGGAGCCCGGGCGAAGGACCGGGGTGAGTGCAGGGACGGTCCCGGTGGCGTCGGCAAGCAACTGCTGGATGGCGCGGTTGAGCTCCGGGATCTGCTCGAGCAGCGAGAGCTTGTAGTAGCGCAGGCCGACGTCAATCTCGTCTTCGAGGCGCGGGCGCGCGATGCGGATGAGGGCGGTCTGCCACAGCAGGGTCATGCGCAGCTCCATCTCGCGCTCGATCGCCTCGGGGTCCGCACCGGCGTGAAGCTCGCTGAGCAGGCGTTTGATGCGTGTCTGGGTGTCGAAGACGGTGCGCCGGCGCGTCTCGGTGGGGTGCGCGGTGAGCACCGGCGAGACCTGCGCGCCGGCGACCAGTTCGGCGACCCGATCTGCGCCCACCCCACTGTCGTGCAGGTGCGCGAACGTGTTGCGCAGCGACACCGGGGCGGGGACCTTCTCGTCGTCCAGGTCCTCGACGAGGTTGGTCAGCAGCGCGAAGTGGCTAAACGCGCGGGCGACCAGGTTCACGTTCGTGATGTCCAGCTCGCGGAGCACGGCGAGCAGGTCATCCGGGGTGGCGTCGCCGTGCGCGATGTCGAAGGCGGTGCGGCGGGTGGATTCAACCAGGTCGAAGACTTCCTGGCCCTCCTGTTCGGCGATCACCCGGCCAAGCACCCGCCCGAGCAGTCGGATGTCTTCACGGACGTGGTCTGCGGGTTGGGTTGGCACGTGGTGTCTCCTTACAGCTTCGAATTCTTAAGCGGTGTCCAGCACACCACCTAATGTAACCCAGATCACATCCCCGCTCACCACAACGCACATCACACTCTCACGAGCTGGGCAAACCACCCCAATTTTATTCAGCCGTTTAACACGCAAAATAGACAGCTTGGTACACAACGGACCGACCGCGCGTTACGGTCAGGGGCCATGAGCAACTACGACAACTCCAACGCCAACGAGTGGGCCTTCGCCACCCGCTCCATCCACGCAGGCCAGCCCGTCGACTCCGATACCGGCGCGCGCAACCAGCCGATTTACATGACCACCAGCTACGTCTTCGACGACGCGCAGCACGCGGAGAACCGCTTTAACCTCTCGGACGCGGGCCCGATTTACACACGCCTGACAAACCCCACCCAGCAGGCGCTGGAGGATCGCCTCGCTTCCCTGGAGGGCGGCGTCGCCGCCGTCGCTTTCGCCTCCGGCATGGCCGCGGAGACCGCCGCGATCCTCAACCTCGCCTCGGCCGGCGACCACATCGTTACCTCCCCGCGCCTCTACGGCGGCACCGAGACGCTTTTCCAGGTCACGCTGCCGCGCCTGGGCATCAATGTCACCTTCGTGGACAACCCGGATGACCCGGCCAGCTGGCAAGCCGCCGTCACCCCCAACACCAAGGCCTTCTACGGCGAGACCTTCGGCAACCCGATCGCGGACATCCTGGACATCCCGGCGGTGGCCGAGGTTGCGCACGCCAACCAGGTCCCGCTGATCGTGGACAACACCATGGCCACCGCCGCGCTCGTGCGCCCGATCGAGCTGGGCGCGGACGTCGTCGTGGTCTCAACCACCAAGTTCTACACGGGCAACGGCGCGGCCATCGGCGGCGCGATCATCGACGGCGGCTCCTTCGACTGGACCGTCCAGCGCGACGGCGAGGACGTCTTCCCCTACTTCACCACCCCGGACCCGGCCTACCACGGCCTGAAGTACGCCGACCTGGGCGCGCCCGCGTTCGCACTCAAGGCCCGCGCTGGTCTGCTGCGCGACACGGGCGCCGCGATCTCCCCGTTCAACGCGTGGGTCGCGCTGCAGGGCCTGGACACCCTCCAGTTGCGCGTGAACAAGCACAACGAGAACGCTGCTGCGGTCGCCGAGTTCCTGGCCAACCACGACAAGGTGGCGAAGGTCAACTACGCCGGCCTGCCGGATTCCCCGTACAGGGCTGTCAAGGACAAGCTCGGCCTCGCTCACACTGGCTCCGTGCTCTCGTTTGAGGTCGCGGGCGACCCGGACGATCGCATCAAGGCCTGGGCGTTTATCGACGCCCTCAAGCTCCACTCCAACCTGGCCAACATCGGCGACGTGCGCTCCCTGGTGGTCCACCCGGCCTCCACCACCCACTCGCAGTCCAACGCGGAGGGGCTCAAGCGCGCCGGCATCAGCCAGGCCACGGTCCGCCTGTCCGTAGGTATCGAGGACATCAACGACATCATCGACGACCTCAAGCGCGGATTCGCGGCGATCTAGGCGGACCCCATGCTCACACTCGCCCCCGAGGGCCAGCTCGCCACCGTCGACATCAGCACCCTCCGCACCGAGGCAGGCGCCCAGATCGACGAGGCGCAAATTGCTTACCGACGATGGGGCGAGCCGGCCGGTGACCCCAACGGCACCAACAACATCCTGCTTGTCGAGCACGCACTGACCGGCGACCCGGACGCCTCCGACTGGTGGTGCGAAGCGATCGGCCCCGGCAAGGCGCTGGACACCGACGAGTGGTGCGTGATCTGCACCAACGCCCTCGGCTCCTGTTACGGGTCGACGGGTCCGGCGTCCCCCTACCCGGGCGGCACCGGAGTGTGGGGCTCCCGCTTCCCTGCCGTCTCCATCCGCGACATGGTGCTGGCCGAGCACCGCTTCCTCGAAGCCCTGGGTATCTCGCGCGTGCACGCGATCCTGGGCGGCTCGATGGGCGGCGCCCGCGCGCTGGAATGGACGCTGCTTTACCCGGAGCAGGTGGACTACGCGCTGGTGATTGCCGTCTCCGCGCGCGCAAGCGCGTGGCAGATTGGGATCCAGACGGCGCAGATCACCTCGATCACGCAGGACCCGGACTGGCAGGGCGGGAACTACCACGGCACGGGTCGCGCACCTGATGCGGGCCTGGCAGCCGCCCGCCGCCTGGCACACCTCACCTACCGCGGCGAGCTGGAGATCGACGAGCGCTTCGGCACCTCCGCCCAGCCTGGCGAAAATCCGCTCGGCACCTACCGCGAGGACGGCGAGCGCTTCGCTGTCCAGTCGTACCTGGAGCACCAGGGCCGCAAGCTCACCGAGCGTTTCGACGCCGCCTCCTACGTCACCCTCACCGAGGCCCTCAACCGCCACGACGTGGGCCGCGGGCGCGGCGGACTGAACAAGGCGCTGGCCTCATCAACCGTGCCCACAATGATCGTGGGCGTTGACACCGACATTCTCTACCCCTACCACCAGCAGGAACACCTCTCCCGCAACCTGGGCAACCTGCTCGCGATGTCGAAGCTGTCCTCGCCCGTCGGCCACGACGCGTTCCTCGTCGAGGCGCGCCAGATGGACCGCGTCCTGCGCAACTTCATCGCGCTGACCCGCGAGGCCCCGTCCGCGCACGACATCGCGGCCGCCCGCGGCGACTACGACATCTAGGAAAAACTCAGAGGTCGCGGAGGGTCACGTGGGCGTCGTCAAGCGTGGCGATGAGCCCGCGCCCCATACCCACCCAGCCGACGGGCACGGCCGCGTCCAGCTCGATCCGCTGGTGCACGTGGCCGAGCGCCCAAGCGTCGTAGCCTCGCGTCTCGAGCTCCTCAACGTCGCAGGGCAAGCAGGCGTTGTTGGAGTATTCGCCGGTGACGGAGGTGTGGAGGAGGCCGAGGTTGGGCGCGCCGCTGATACGCGAAGGAAACGACGGCACCAATCGGCGCGGGTCGCGGTCCACCTCAACGGCGGCGGTGTGCAGCGCCCACCCGCCCGCGCGGATCGTCTGCGGCCGCGTGCCCGCCACAGCGACACCTGGCGGGATCACTGCGGAGAGGTCGTGGTGGACGTCGTGGTTGCCGGCGATGAAGACGGTGGTGTCGAACAGCTCGAGGGCGCGGGCGAAGAAGCGCGTGACCTCGCCGAAGGTGGCGCTGGTGAAGCGGGAGCGGTCGATGACGTCGCCGAGCATCACAAAGTGCGCAGCCCCTGCCTGCGCCCCGCGCTGCAGCGCTTCGAGCGCCCACTCGATGCCGGGACCAGTTTTCTTCGCGCCGGATTGCGGGCGGCCAAGGTGGATGTCTGCCAGGACGAGGATCGGAGCGGTCATTGGACCAGGTTAACGCGCGTGGCGGGACTGCCACCAGCGCACGAGCACGAGCACGAGTGTCGAGGTGCCGACGCCGATGAGCGTCATCGCCATCGCTTCGGCGCGGTGGCCCTGGTCGTACTGGTTCATGATCCACGGCGCGAGCAGGTTGATGTTGCTCGGTCGGATGAGTGAGGACATGACCAGCTCGCGGATGCCCACGAAAAAGGCGAGCAGCCAGCCGGCGAACAGGCCTGGCGCCAGCAGCGGCACGGTGACGCGGGTGAAGGTTTGCGCCGGGGTGGCGCCGCAGATCGCGGCGGCCTCCAACATCGTCGGCGACATGGATGCCGCGGACGTCTTCACGTTCTGCACCGCCATCGGCGTAAACAGTACGGTAAACGCCATGACCAGGATGATCTGGGTGCCGTAGGGTGTCCACGGCAGGTTGGGGGAGTTCCACAGGAGGATAAAGCCGATGGCCAGGACGATGCCGGGCACGGTGTCGGGGGCGACGGCGAGGAAGTCGGTGAGCTTTGCCACGACAGTGGAGCGCCGCATGGTCAGCAGCGTGATCGCGAGGGCGACCAGCACCGCGGTCGTCGCGCCGATCGCGCCGAGCACGATCGAGCGGGTGAGCGCCTCCTGCGCGGACGGCATGGACAGCACGATGGCGAAGTAGTCGAAGGTGAGGTTGTTCGGCGTCGGCGCCTTGGACCGCAGGATCGTCATCGCCGCCAGGACGATGGAGATGTACGGGATGAACACGGACAGGGCAAACACCACCATGCTGTAGACCCAAGCGAGGGCCATTGCGCTTTTCGACGCCCGCAGTCTCACCGGCCGCGACGCCCTTCCCCCTCCGGTCAGGTCTTTCCGGCTCGCCCACTGCTGGATGGCCCACGCTGTGACGCCGAGGGCGAACAGCACGGACGAGGTCGCGGCCGCGCTGCTGAAGCTAAGCGGGTCGATGGTCACGTCCTCGTAGATCGAGGACACGAGCACCTTGTAGCCGATTGCGTTACCCAGCGTCACCGGCGTGCCGAACTCGCCGGCCGCCTTGATAAAGACGATGAGCGCGCCCAACGAGTACGGGCCGACCACCATCGGCGCGATGATGCGGGTGAACTGCTGCCAGCGGGACGCGCCCGCCACCTGCGCCATCTCCAGCTGCGAGGCGGGGATGCCCTCGAAGCAGTTGCGCAGGATGAGGTAGAGGAACGGGAAGAGCTCCGCCGCCATGATGAAGCCCATGCCCCAGACGGAGTAGATGGCGTCGTGGGCGAACCCGCCGAGCGTCTCGCCGAGCAGCATGTCGGCCACGCCGCGCACGCGGGTGAAGTCCATCCACGCCATCGCCGCGGCGAACGGCGGGGTCATGAACGGCACCATGATGAGCACCTCCACCCAGCCCGCCTTGCGCATGGGGGTCCAGGCGCGGAACAGGGCGAGTGGGGCGGCGAAGAGCGTGGCGAAGAGGACGACGATGAGCGAGAGCACAATCGTGTTACCCAGGACCTTGAGCATGCCGGGCTCGACCAGCTCGCCTAGCGCGGACGGCTCATCGCGGTAGCCGGTCACCGCGGTGACCAGCACGGAGAGCAGCGGGGCAGCGACGAGGACGAGGAGAAGGAGCAGCACCACGTAGATGCCGGGGCCGTTGCCCCGCCTGGTGTTACGCCCCGGGCGCCGCCCCGCCCGCGCGTTGTTGCTTCCTGGCTCGGCCGACAGCGTTCCCGGCTCGGCCAGCGGCGTTCCCGGCGTTCCCGTGTTCAAGGTCGTCACGTACTTCCTCGCTCCTCGCGCAGGCGGCGCCAGTCGCGCCGCGGGTGGGTGTTACAGGTAACGCTCGGCGAACTGCTCGCGAACGTTCTTGGACTCAGCGGAGATGGCCTCCCAGTCGTCCGAGATCTGCGTGATCTCGTCCAGCTTCGGGCTTTCCTTCGGCTCGACCTCCGGGTTCGCCGGGATCATGTACTTGGACGCGGAGATCTGCTGCGCTTCCTCGGAGAACATGAAGTCGACGAAGGCCTGTGCTGCCTCCTTGTTGTCGGAGGTCTTCATGATCATCACCGGGCGCGGGGAGACCGTGGTGCCGGACAGCGGCAGGCTGATCTCCAACGCCTCGCCCTTGTCCTTCTTGGAGTACGCGGAGTAGTCCACGCCGCCGAGCACGATGCCCTTGGAGCCGGAGGTGACCTTGTCCAGCGCCGGGCCGTTGGCGCCCTCGACGATCATGCCGTTGTCAAACAGCTTGTCAAAGAGCTCCCAGGTCTTGTCCTCGCCCCACTCTGCAACCATGGCGGCGAGCAGGTCGGCGGCGGTGCCGGACTCACGCGGGTCAGGCATGATGACCATGTCCTTGTACTTCGGGTCGGCCAGGTCCTCCCAGTCGGTCGGGGCCTCGTCGATGACGTCGGTGTTGGCCACCAGGGTCAGCGCGGAGCCGTCGCGGCCGTGGAAGGTGTCGTCCTGCGCGTTCCACTTCGGGTTGGAGTTCTCAATGTTGGCGGGCTTGTACGCCTCGAGCGCGCCGGCCTCTGCCTGCTTCGCGGCCGCCTTCCAGGACGCCAGGTAGACCACGTCGGCCTGCGGGTTCGCTTCCTCCGCCTTGAGCTTGGCGGTGATCTTGCCGGTGGTGTCGGCGAATACGTTGACCTTCACATCGGTGCGTTCCTCGAAGGCTTCGACGAGGGCGTCGGTAAGCCCCTGCGGGTTCGCGGAGTAGTAGTCCAGCTCACCGGAGAGGCCTTCCGGGGCCTCCCACTTCTCGGCGGATACGGCCTGGCTCTCGGAGGCGCCTTCGGAGCCGGTGGATTCCGCGTTGTCGGCGGACTCGACGGAACCGCAGGCGGTCATGGTGAGCGCTGCGGTCAGGCCGACGATGGCGGCAGCAATCTTCTTCATTGTTGTCTCCTAAAAGTTCTTGTTCAGTGCTCGCAGGCCGGTCGGCCCAGGAGGAGGACGTGATGACGGGTGGTTACGGTGTGGTCACCGTCAGCAGGACGGTATCCCCGCGCCCGATCGGCGCGCGGGTGTAGGCGAGCCACGGCTCGGGGGCGCCGTCCACCAGGCAGCGGATCTCGTACCGCCCGCCGGTGTACTGCCGCTCGACGACCTCGCCAATGACGGAGTTCTCCGGAAGCGATTCCGGGCGCTTTCCATCATCCAGCACCGTGACCTGCACGTTTTCGGGTCGGTTGTCCGGTAGCGTGTCGTGCGTGTTGGTCACGCCGACGAACCCGGCGACGAACGAGTCCGCCGGGTGGTCGTAGAGTTCCACCGGCGCGGCGAACTGACGGACCTCGCCCTCGTTCATCACGGCGACGCGGTCCGACATGGCCAGCGCCTCGGCCTGGTCGTGCGTGACGTAAATGACGGTGAGGTCCAGGTCGTACGCCAGCCGGGTGAGTTCGCTGCGGATCTGGGTGCGCAGCGCCGCGTCCAGCGCGGACAGCGGCTCGTCCATGAGCAGCAGGTCGGGCTGCGACACCAGCGCACGCGCGATCGCCACGCGCTGCTGCTGCCCGCCGGACAGCTCGTTCGGCCGCTGGTCCGCCTTCGAGGCAATATTGACCATCTCCATGGCCTCCGCCACGCGGCGCTCGCGCTCCTTCGCGTCCACCTTCGCGGCCCCCGTGGTCAGCGGGAACTCCACGTTCTTCGCCACGGTCATGTGCGGCCACAGCGCCAGGTCCTGGAACACCATCGACAGGTTGCGCTTGTTCACCGGGGTGTTCGTCTTCGGCCCGAACACCTCGCGCCCGGCAAACGTGATCGTGCCGGCATCCGGCGTCTCCAGCCCCGCGATGCAGCGCAGCATCGTGGACTTGCCGCAGCCAGAGGGCCCGAGGATGGAGACGAACTCGCCCTTCGCAATGCTTATCGACGTCGCGTGCAACCCCGTCCCGTCAGGAAACTCCCGCCGCACGCTGTCCAATTCGACCTGCGCCGTCGTCACTGCTGCCACCCGCTTTCAATCACGTTGCCGGTCTTAAATGCGTCCTCGTGCACGAGCAGGCCTGCCCGGTCCAGCTCCGCAACTAGTGTGTCGCGTTTGCGCACCGCGTCCTTGCGGGAGGTCTCCTCCTCGGAGATCTCGGCCCACACCTGGCCGCCGAATGTGGCGATCTCCAGATCCGTCTTCACGCCGCCGATCTCGACGCGCCACGTACGCTGCTCGACGGTCTGCGTCATCTTGAGGTCCGACGCCGCCAGCGTAGTGCCGGTCGCCTTTGCAAACTTCCCGGGTTCCAGGTCCTTCACAATTGCCACGGCCTTATCGGCAGACGGAATCTCGCACTGCGCAGTCACGCACGCCGCGCTCTTCTTGGTGCTGAAGTCCAGCGTCGACGTCGCGTAGCTCGCGTTCACTTGCGCCGCGTAGTTGGTGTCCGACGCGTCAAAGTTCTGCTTGCGGGCCTCCTCCAGCCCGGCACCGACGCTTTCGGAGGACACCGAATTGCCCTCGAGTGGCAGGCGATATTTATACGTCACGTCGTATCCCTGCGCGCCGTCCTTGTATCGCAGGCGCGCCGTCCACCCGTGGTTGGCCAGGAGTCCGTCGGCGGTGTCGAAGTACACTGACTGCTCCGCCCCAGAGGATTCACGGACGTCGAAGAAGGAGCGGAATTGCGCGGACGGTGCGCCGTCCGCGCCGACGGCGGTATCACTCAGGCGGAGTTTTACCTGGTAGTCGGGGGCCGCAACCGCCGCGGCACCCGCGTGCGGAAAGGGCGCGAGCGCTGCGGCAACGCAAAGCGCAAGCGCGGGAAGTGACCGTTTCTTTACAAACACCCGGTAGACGGTAGGCATTCAATGTTACTTCCGGGAAAATCCCGTATGAAGTTTGTGTGAACACGGTCCGCCGGTGGCCGCCACAAATCATGACCCCAGCGAGTCGACGGTACCCGCGAGTAGCACCATGGCCAGCCCGCAGCACACACAGAAGACGGCGTCCGCCCGGCGCGAGCGCACGGCGAGCAAGCCGACGATGCGCGAGTCGCAGGCGTAGCGCATCACCGCGAGCCACATCATCGACGCCCCCAGCACAAACGTCGCGCGGCGCCAGTGCTCCGTGGCCGCGAACAGTGCGGAGGCGACAAACCCCACGACAAAGAGGGCAACCATCGCCCACTGTGCCCAATCGGGGAGGCGCGAGGGAGGGTTGCCGATGTCGTGGGGGTTATCGAGTGAGAGCACGAATGCCCCAACCTTTACGCGTCGGACGCGATGCCGGCGGCGCGCTCAGCGCTTTCCACGATGTTGCGCACCAGGAAGGTGCGCGTCATCGGGCCGACGCCGCCCGGGTTCGGGGAGACCCAGCCGGCCTTGTCCCACACATCCGGGTGCAGGTCGCCGACGGTCTTGCCGTCGACGCGGGACACGCCGACGTCGAGAAGCGCTGCCCCCTCCTTAATCATGTCGGCCGTAATCATGTGCGGCTTGCCTGCGGCGGCGATGATAACGTCGGCGCGGCGCGTTTCTGCGGCGAGGTCCTTCGTGCCGGTGTGGCACAGGACGGCGGTGGCGTTGACGTCGCGGGAGGTGAGCATCAGCGAGATCGGCCGGCCGACGGTCACCCCGCGCCCGATGACGCAGACGATCGCGCCGTCCAGGTCGACGCCGAAGCGCTCGAGCAGCTTGATCGAGCCGTTCGGGGTACACGGCAGCGGGGCGGGCTCGTTGAGGACGAGCTTGCCCAGGTTCACCGGGTGCAGGCCGTCGGCGTCCTTGGCCGGATCAATGAGCCCGAGGATGCGATTCTCGTCCAGGTGCTTGGGCAGCGGGAGCTGGACGATGTAGCCGGTGACGGCATCGTCCTCGTTCAGCTCCGTGATCACCTGCTCGAGCTGCTCCTGCGTAGTGTCGCCTGGCAGCTCCTTCATAATGGAGGCGATGCCGAGTTCCTCGCAGTCGCGGTGCTTCATACGCACGTAGTTCTGGCTCGCCGGGTCCTCCCCCACCAGCACGGTGGCCAGGCCCGGGGTCACGCCGTGTTCCTCCTTGAGACGAGCAACGCGAGCCTCAAGGTCCGCGAAAATCTCCTCGCGGTAGAGTTTTCCGTCCAATTTGATCGCAGTCACGCACCCCATCCTAGACTGTCGGTGTGTGCGCACTTCACGTCATCTTTGATAACCCAGTCATCCCCGGCAACACCGGCAACGCGATCCGACTGTGCGCCAATACTGGTGCCGTCCTGCACTTGGTCGAGCCCCTCGGCTTCAACTTCGACGACAAGCACCTCAAGCGCGCGGGCCTGGACTACCACGACCTCGCGGACGTGCAGATCCACCCAGATATAGAGGCCTGCTTTGCCGCGCTGGACGGAGCGCGCATCTTCGCGTTCACCACCAAGGCCACCACGTACTACCACGACGTTGCCTACCGGGACGGCGACGCGCTCCTGTTTGGCACCGAACCCACCGGGCTGTCCGAGGCACACAGCCACCACCCAAAGGTCACTGACCAGGTGCGGATTCCCATGCTGCCCAGCCGGCGGTCAATGAACCTGTCTAATTCGGCGGCCGTCGCAGTATTTGAGGCGTGGCGGCAGCTGGGGTTCCCCGGTGGGGTGTAGGCCTGTCTAGGCCAAGCCTCACCCGAACCGGGCGTCCAACCGCTGCTGATACATCGGTGGCATGATGCGTAGCTCCCACAAGCGCCGCGACAACTCCGCGTCGCCCATCTTCGCACGGAACGCCTCGCCCATGGTGAACCCGTGCGAAGGCTCGTCCAGCACCTCGATGGCATCGCCCGGCGTGATCGCGCCCTCCTTGTTCACGCGAAAGTAGCAGCCACAGTCCCCGCTTAAGGTAAACGCCTTCACCCACTGCGGCTCCCCCATCCACGCCGCGAACGTGCGGCACGGCGAGCGCGGCACGCTCACCTCCAGCTCCACCTCGCCGATGCGGAAGCGCTGGTTGATCAGCACTGCGGTCCAGTCGATGCCCAGGGTCGTAAGGTTCTCACCAAACATGCCGTTGTCCAGTGGGTACCCCAGCTGGTTGCCCCACCAGTCGAGGCGCTCGCGGCTAAACACGTAGACCGCCTTCTGCAGCCCGCCGTGGTGAGCGGTGTCCCCCACCGTGTCGCCGACCACGCCGCTGCCGTCGCCGTAGTGCGGCCCCGGAATGATCACGTCGAGCCGCTCGGCAGGCTGCTTATGAATGCCACTCTGCCGCGCCGCCCCGCCCGGGTCGCGCTGCGGGCGGGCGACGTTTGCACTCAGCACTGTCGCACGTTCGTGCGACTCAGATCCGCTCATAGTGATGTAGCGTACACCCCGACTGTTAGGATTTGCCCCTGTTCCCCCGTTTACACACAACGCTTTGAAAAGAGGCGCACATGTTTCCCACTCTGACGGCACAGCGTCGTCGCAGCCTCGCCGCAGTCGCGGCCGCGCTCAGCACCGCGGCGCTGTTGGCCGGCTGCGGCGACTCGGGCGACCCGGGCGATTCAGAGCCCACGACCTCCTCCCAGAATTCCGCCGCCGCCGAGATCTCGGAGATGCTCAATGCGCCCGTCGAGGCGGATACCTCGACCTCATCCAAGCCGACCACGTCCAGATCGACCGCGTCCTCCGCGCAGCGCTCGGCCGAGCCACCCATCGATCGGCGCGCGATCGACCCGGACAACGACGCGTCCGGCCAGCGCGGACGCGACGATAACCTGGGCATTTACTACCACAACTCCACGGACTGGCAATGGCTCCAGGCGCCGGGCGGGGTCGTTCCAGGCGGCATGATCCACAACGCCACGACGGACACTGAGTGCTCAACGGGCTTCCTCGCATCCAAGGGCGACCGCCTCTTTATCATCACCGCGGGCCACTGTGGCCTGGTTGGCGACGACTTCTACGTCAAGGATTCCAACGGCAATTGGACGCGCGCGGGCACGATGGTGGAGTCGCTGTGGCAGCAGGACCAGCGGACCACCGAATTCGGCGCGGACATCGGGCTCATCGAGCTTTCTGGCGAATCCCAGTACTCGTCCTCGCTGCCGTTGGACCGCCCGCTGCAAGGCTGGATCACCCCGCAGGAGGCGCAGCGCCAGGGCATGGCGATTTGCCGCCTCGGCGCGACCACCGGCTACTCCTGCGGCGAGTTCACCGAGATCGGCCACGACGGGCAGTTCTACTTCCGCAACATCTCGGACCGCGGCGATTCGGGCGGCGCGATCTTCGCTGTCAACAACCAGGGCGCGTGGGCGCTCGGCGTGACCTCCAACGGCTCGGACACCAACAAGACCATGCTGGGTGGGATGGAGATCGCCGGGGCCATCGAGCACTGGGGCCTCACCCTCCACACCTAGCTCACCGCTTATCGACGCCCCTCTGCCACCCCATCAACCGCATCCTCACCTATCACGTCCGTGGGCTCCAGGGCGGGCAGGGTGCGGGCGCGGAGGGCGTCGACAAGCGTGCGCGCCTGCGCGTCGTCTAGGTCGCGGGCGGTGACCTTCACCGCGCCTGGGACGAGGTCGAAGCGCACGTGCGCCAGGCCGAGCCGGCGCTGCCACGGGCCCTGCCTGTAGGTGAGCTCCTGGATGTGCGGGATCTTGACTGCCTGGAAGCGGCGGGTCAGCCGCCCGAAGGTCACACGCGCAACGCCTCGGCCGCTATCCACCGCGACGCTCTGCTGCCGCCAATCCACCGGGGAGACCCAGCGTGCCTGGCGCGGGCTGCGCGCTGAGACGGTAACAGTAGGCACAGTAGGCACAGTGGGCACGGCCGGCCCTGTGAGTTCGGCGGCGGTGAGCGGGCCGATCGCGTTGACCACGCGGGCGGCCTGCTCGTAGGTGCCCACCGGGAGCAGCTTCGAGGTGCCCGAGGCCTTGTTCATTTCAGAGCCGTACCCCGCCACCGTCACCGTGACCTGCCACCACCCGAACGGGCGCCACAGCATGGACTGTTTCAGCTGCACCGCGTGGATCCGGTCCAGGGGCACCGCCTGGCGGCGGCGGTTGGCCAGCCCGAAGGTCAGGTTGACCACGTCGCCGTCGAGGGAGGAGTTGAAGCGCCACGACTGGTCGATCGTGCGCCAGATCTGCGGCAGGAAGCTCACCACCACCGGCACGACCGCGGCGATGGTCAGGCCGGACCAGATCGGAATACTTGCCCACGCAAGCGTGAACAGCGTGGAAAACTGCAGCGCCGCCGCGGCGAGCGAGCGCTTGATGGGGATCGGCGCGACGAGGTCGGGGGATGCGGTGGGGACGGTAAATGTGGCGTCGTCAAGCGGGGCCTGCCCGTGCATGCGCGCGAGGATCTCTTTGCGCAGCGACTCGGCCTCGCCGCGCGGGAGGAAGGCGATTTCGATGTTGGCCTGCGCGCCGCCGGCGGCCTCGATGCGCACACCGGCCAGGCCGAACAGGCGCGGGGCGAACGGCTCGACAATGTCTACGGCCTGGACTCGGTCATAGCGCGCCGTGCGGATCTGCGTGGTGAGCACGCCGCGGCGCATCTCAATCTCCTCGTCGTCGACGCGAAAACCCGTGCGCGCCCACCACAGCTGCGACACCCCGAAGATGACGATCAGGGCGAGCACCGCGGCACCGAGCGCCCACGCGGCGTCGGTGAGCCCGACGTCTTCCTCTTCCAGCCAGTGATAGATCGGCATGGTGAAGTTGAAAACGGCGATGGCGAGCAGGGCAAGCAGCGTCGTCCACACGCGCAGCAGCGGGGTGAGGCGGTGGACCCTGCGGTACTGGGGCTGGTGCTGTTTCTGGTCTTGCGCAGGCTGAGTCACAGGCCACTCATCCGTTCGCGAGCCTTGGCGGCCAGGCGATCACGCAGCGCATCCGCGTCCGCCTCCGGCAGGCCGGGCAGGCTGGCATCCGAGGTGGTGGACGCGGTGTTGACCACCAGCTTTTTCAATCCGAGGGCGCGGGCGACGGGGCCGGAGGTGACGTCGACAAACTGCACGCGGCCGTACGGGATGACCGTCATGGTGTGCCACATCTTGCCCTTGCTCAGCACCAGGTCATCCTCGGTTTCCAGCCACCCCATGTTGCGCACCTGGAACGGGATGAGGAAGTACTGCCAGACGAAGTAGACCGCGCACACCCCGAGCGGGATGGCCCAGCCCCAGCCCCACTTCCACCAGGCGAAGCCGAGAAAGCCCAGGACGATCAGCGCCCAGATCGTGTTGGAGACCAGTTTCGGCACCATCAGCTTCGGCGAGACGCGGTGCATCTGCTCCACGGACGTCGGCAGCTGCGGAACCGCGGGTTCTTGCGGAATCGGGGTGGTTGACATGGTGGTCAACCTACCAAAGACTCAGCGCATGCCTACCGGAAGTCGCGCGAGCCACGCGAGAGCCACTCCCCTACCTCGAGCGGCTCGAACTTGTCCGCCACCACGCTGACCGCGCCGGTGGCGTTTTGCACGATGCCGCGCACAATCAACGCCCGCGACGTGCGCGCGAGCACCCGCTGCCTGCCCCACAGGCCAGGCGAGACCATCACGTTAAGCAAGCCCGTCTCATCCTCCATCCCCAAAAACGTCAGGCCCTGGGCAGTGTGCGGGCGCTGCCGGTGCGTCACCACCCCGGCGATGCGCACACGGGTGCCGTCCTCCACGCGCTTCAGGTCCACCGCGCGCAGGATCCCCGCAGCCTGGAGCTGGTCGCGCAGTACCTCCATCGGTTGCGCATCCGGCGTTACCCCGGTGGCGGCGACATCGGCGGCGAGCAGTTCGAACGCGTTCATCCCCGGCAGCGCGGGCGCGTCGATGGCGGAGAGCCCGGGCAGCATGCCTTCGCGCTCGGTGGCGGCCACGCCCGCCTGCCACAGTGCCTGCCTGCGGTCCACGTCGAAGCAGTCGAGCGCCCCGGCGCGCGCGAGCGCCTCGACCTGCTCCACCTTCAGTTCCGCCCGGCGCGACAGGTCCGGGATCCCGCTAAACGGCTGGGCAGCCTCGACGCGGTCGGCGGCCGCGTCGCCAAGCCCGCGCACCAGGTTCAGCCCTACCCGGATCGTCTCGTTGTCCAGGCAGCGCGCCTCGCGGCCCGACTCGTTCACGCTCACCGGCAGCACGGTCACGCCGTGGCGCCGCGCGTCCTGGATGAGCGACTGCGGCGAGTAGAACCCCATCGGCTGCGCGCGCAGCAGGCCCACGCAGAACTGCGCCGGGTAGTAGCGCTTGAACCAGGCGGAGAAGTACACCAGGGACGCGAACGACTGCGAGTGCGACTCCGGGAACCCGTAGGCAGCGAAGGCAACGATCTTGGTCCACAGCTTCTCCGCCACCTCCTCCCCGATCTGGTTGGTCTCCCAGCAGCCGCGGAAGAAGCGGGCTTTCAGCGCGGCCATTTTGGCGGGTGAGCGCTTGGAGCCCATGGCGCGCCGCAACGCGTCCGCCTCGCGGCCGGAAAAGCCCGCGGCGTCGACGGCGATCTGCATGAGCTGCTCCTGGAACAGCGGGATGCCGAGCGTCTTGCCCAGCGACTTCTCCAGCACCGGGTGGTCGTACACCACCGGCTCGAGGCCATCGCGCCTGCGCAGGTAGGGGTGGACGGAGCCGCCCTGGATCGGTCCGGGGCGGATGAGCGCGACCTCCACGACCAGGTCGAAGAACACGCGCGGTTTGAGCCTGGGCAGGGTGCCCAGCTGCGCGCGCGACTCCACCTGGAACACGCCGACGGCATCGGCGCGGCAGAGCATGTCGTAGACGTGGGCGTCGTCAAGCGAAAGCTCCCACAGGTGCACCTCGCGACCGGTGGTGTCGCGCACCAGGTCGATCATGTGGTGCAGCGCCTCGAGCATGCCCAGGCCCAGCATGTCGAACTTGACCAAGCCTGCCGACGCGCAGTCGTCCTTGTCCCACTGCACCACCGAGCGCCCTTCCATACGCGCCCACTCCACGGGCACCACATCGGCGATCGGGCGGTCACAGATCACCATGCCGCCCGAGTGAATGCCCAGGTGGCGGGGTTGCCCTTCAAACTGAGCAGCAAGCTTATCGACGCTACCAGGCACCTCCTCAACGCCCTTGGCCCACCCATCCGCGGCCCCCTGCGCGTACCCCAGCGCGCGAGCCGCGTCCCGCACCGCGCCCTTGCGGCGGTACGTAATCACATTGGCCACCTGCGCGGCGTTGTCGCGCCCGTACTTGGCATAAACGTACTGGATGACCTCCTCGCGGCGGCCGGACTCGATGTCGATGTCAATGTCGGGCGGGCCCTCCCGGTCCGGGGACAAGAAACGCTCGAAAAGCAGCCCGGCAGAGATCGGCTCCGCGTTGGTGATGCCAAGGGCGAAGCACACCGCCGAGTTGGCCGCCGAGCCCCGGCCCTGGCAGAGGATATTCTCGCGGCGGCAGAACTCCACGAAGTCGTGGACGATGAGGAAGTAGCCGGGGAAGTTCAGCTCCTGGATCACGTCCAGCTCGTAGCGGATCTGCGCCAGCGCCTTGGCGCGGACCTCCTCCGACCAGGAGGCGTAGCGCAGCTTCGCGCTGGCGAGGGTGAGCGCGCGCAGGTGCTCCATCTCGCTGCGCCCGTCCGGGGTATCAAAGCGCGGCAGTTCCGGGGCGACCAGGTTGAGCGTAAACGCGCACTGCTTCGCCAGCTCCACCGTGTAGGCGAGCGCGTCCTCGCAGCCCGGGAGCATGCGGGCGAGCTGTTCGCCGGAACGCAGCCAGTTCGCGCCCATCGGATGCAGGTAGCCGTTGGCCTGGGCGAGCGAGTCGCGCCTGGCGAGCGCGCGCTTGGCCTGCGCGAGGCGCGCGTGTTCCCGGGTGGCTGCGCCGGGGGCTGCAGTGACAATGGCGGGCAGTGTGTCGTGACGGTCCAAAAGCTCGTGATGCTCCGCGTCTTGCGGAGTCATGGACACCTCATACTCGCGCACGAGATTTCCGGGCCCAAACGCATCGACCAGGCGATCGATGGCACCCTTTTCTTCTGTCCACTGCCAGCCCGCCAGCACCACGCAGGTCCCGCCGAGTTCCTCGCCGATCAGCTCCAACGGCGGGTAGGCCACCTTATCCTTCTCGCGCGTTGCCATGTGCGCCTCCGCCATGAGGTGCGACAGGCGCTTGTAGCCCTCGGGCCCGCGTGCGATGACGGGGAGGACGCGCCCGTCCAGGGTCAGCTCCGCACCGAAGACGGTACCCACTCCTGCAGCCGCGGCGGCCTCCGCGAACTTTACCGCCCCGTAAAAACCGTCCCTGTCCAGCAGCGCGAGCGTCTCGACGCCCAGTGCCGAGGCTCGCGCGACCATCTCCTCCGGCTCGCTCGCACCCGAGAGGAAGTTGTAGGCGCTCACGGCGTGGAGCTCGGCGAACGGGACGCGCGAGGTGCTCGACACGCGCTGCGGGCTCTGAGCAGGCGCGGTGTGCTGCACCGGCACGGGTGCAGCCGTCTCCGCGCCGGAGAGGATCCGCTCCAGCTTGGACCACGAAAGTGGCGCGCCTCCATTGAATCGCATGTTCGAAACGCTAACAGGTTTCGAACCTCCGTGCTACCTCGCCCAGGGGGTGACGTACTCGTTAGGCTCCCACCCCTCGGTTGCGGCAAGAAGCTCAGCCGCCTGCGCGCCATCAAGTTCCTCGCGCATGATGTCCGCATGTCCCGCATGCCGCGCGAAGCCATGTGCGCCGAATCTAACAGGACATGAGAAACACCCGCCGACGCTCGACGGGTGTTTGGGTGGAGACAACCTACGCGGTCTTCTCCTTCGAACGGTCGAAGGCCAGCAGAATCAGGCCAACGACGATCCAGCTGCACAGGACGATCCAGGAACCCTGCGCGTCCGCGCCGTCGAAGAAGCTCAGCGAGCGCACGAGGTAGCCGGTCGCACCAATCGGCATGAGCTGGCCCAGTGCGGACCAGCCGGCCGGCAGCAGCCATGGGCCTGTGGCCAGGCCGGCCAGCGGGTTAGCCACAAAGATGGTCAGCACCGCGCCGAGGCCAGCACCCGGCACGCCAAGAAGTGCGCCAAGACCGGCGGTGACCGACGAGGTTGCGGCGATGCCGGCAGCGATAGCCAGCCACTCCATGCCCACGCTGCCGCTGAGCGAGCCGTAGATGCCGTGCAGCATCCAAACCGCAACACCCGCGCCGAGGATGGACACACCCGTGATGACTGCGACCTTCGACCACTTGCGGCCACGAAGCAGCACGGTTGCAAGCATTCCGGAGATCACGCCACCGAACGCGAGCGGCAGGCCGAGCAACGCGAGGCCCTGGGCCTGCGGGTCATCCTCGGTCGTGGGGGCGAGATCCTCGGTCTCCACCGGCATGCCGGAGGACTGCATGTTCTGGGCAAGGCCATTGAGCATCTGCACGTACGGTGCACCGTTACCGGAAGCGGTGTAGACCGTGGCGCTGCCCTGCCCGATTGCGATCGCGCCGACCGCGTCGCGGTTTCGCACCATATCTTCAGCCTCGTCCTGTGAGCTCACCACGACGAAGTCCGGGTGCTCCTCCTGCTGCTCCGCCTGAGCACGCAGCTTCTCAACGACCGGCTCCGGCCCCGCCACTGCCACCGGCACCCCGTCCGGGCCGGAGGCGAAGGTGGGCGCAAGAAACGCCCACAGCATGAGGCCGAGGATTATCGGCAGGCCCAAAATCAGGGCGATGGTCTTTTTCACGGTGCTGTTGGTGTTGTTGATGCGGCTGCCATCGGTGGTGGCGGTTTCCTGTTGCACCACGGTTGTGCTCATCGTTTCCTCCAAGTGGAACAGACTGTTTCGCTTTTACGAAGTGTATCATATTGTTTCATTTTTCGGTTGTCAAGGGTAAAGTGCCGGATATGCGAAAAGATGCTGCTGAAAACCACAAAGCGCTTGTAGAGGCGGCCACGACGCTCATTGCCCAGATGGGGCCGAAGGTCTCGCTGCGCACCATTGCGAAGGAAGCAGAGGTGGGTGTTGCCACCGCGAGCCGCCACTTCCCTACCAAGGATGACCTCTACCGCGCGGTGCTGGAAAACATCATCGACAAGATGCGCGCGATCGTAGACAAGCACGTTCCCCGCCTCCCCGGCGCCCCCGAGGCGACGTGGCGCTGCGCCATCACTGAGATGGTGGACAACGGCTTCCCTGCCGTCGGCCAAGAATTCCTGCCCGTGTTCGCACCCCACATGGGCCAAGAGGAACGAAACATACTGATAGAAAAGGTAAAAGCCCTCTACCGTCCCCTCCTCACGGAGGCGAAAAAGTACGGGCTGTGCCCCGGCGACCTCGACGTCCTAGACTTCCATTTCGGCATCATCACACTGTCGCGGCCGCTGCCAACCATCGCAGAAGAGGTGTTCGCCCGTAGCAGGGGGTGGCTCGTAGACGTGTTTATCGACGGGCTGCGGGCGCAGGCCGAAGGGTCACAAAGCAACCACTCACAAAGCACAATCGTGTAATTCGTGCCACAATGCGGCGGTGTGAGGATCGAGAAGCAACGCTCCCGAAAACCGTCCAGCAATCCGAAGTACGCAACCTCCCCCTCCACCACCCACTACCGCGGCACGTCGCCGGCACGCATGCAGGCGTCACGGTTCCGCAATAAGCAGCGCATCCCGATGACTCCGGCGTATTAAAGGCCGTTACAGGAGTTCGTCGATAAGCGAGCGCACACGGGCGTCAATGTCGTCGCGTACGAGGCGCATGCGCTGCATGCCTTCGATGCCGCGGAGCGAGGGTTCGTCGGTACGCCAGCGCTCCAGCGTGCCGCGTGCGTCGTCGGGCATGTCCACCTGCGCGTCTTCGCCGAGCACCACAACGCGATCAACGCTGCGCAGCAGTTCCGGATCGATGGGTTTGGGCGTGCCGTGCGACATGTCGGCGCCGGCCTCTGCGATCGCCTCGACCGATTCCTGGTTCAGCGACGTGCCAGGTTTGGTGCCCGCGGAGTGGATGCCGAGCTGGCTACCCGCGTGCTTCTCGGCGAGCGCCGCCGCCATCTGGGACTTTCCGCCGTTGCCGACGCACACAAACAAGACTGAGGGCTTCATAACGTCTCCTTAGGACAATTTGGGCAGGGTTGGGTCACCCGGGAACAGTTTCGGGCCGATCCCACGCATGAGGTAGACGAGGCCGACGAGGATAGGGATCTCGATAAGCGGCCCGATGGTGCCCGCCAGCGCCTGGGCGGAGGTGGCGCCGAACGTGCCGATCGCCACTGCGATGGCCAACTCGAAGTTGTTGCCGGCAGCCGTGAACGCCACCGAGGCCGACTGGGCGTAGTCCATGCCGGACAGTTTGGCTACCACGAGTGCAATAGCGAACATGCCGACGAAGTAGCACAGCAGCGGGATCGCCACCCGTGCCACCGTCCACGGCTGGGAGAGGATCTGGTCGCCTTGCAACGAGAAAAGCAGGACGATTGTGTACAGCAGGCCGATCAGCGCGAGTGGGGAGATCCGGGGCAGGAAGGTGTTTTCGTACCAGTCGCGGCCCTTGGTGCGCTCGCCGATAATGCGAGACAGCAGCCCGGCCAACAGCGGGATACCCAAAAAGACCAGCACGGAGGACACGATCGCCCAGAACGAGAACTTCACCGAGGTGGTTTCCAGCCCCAGCCAGGCAGGCAGGATTTGCAGGTAGAACCAGCCGAGTACGCCGAACATGACCACCTGGAACACCGAGTTGATAGCTACCAGCACTGCGGTGGCTTCCCGGTCAGCGCAGGCGAGGTCGGACCACACCAACACCATGGCGATGCAGCGGGCGAGACCGACGATGATCAAACCGGTGCGCAGCTCCGGGGCATCTGGCAGGAAGATCCAGGCGAGCGCGAACATGAACGCGGGGCCGACAATCCAGTTCAAGATGATGGACACGGTCATGAGACGTTTGTCGGTGGCAATCTCGCGGGTCTTGTCGTAGCGCACCTTGGCCAAAGGCGGGTACATCATGACCAGGAGGCCGAGCGCGATCGGAAGCGAGATGCTTCCGACTTCGAGACTCTCAAGTGCGCCCGAAAGCCCCGGCACCGCTCGGCCGAGGGCGAGGCCCGCCGCCATGGCGAGCATGATCCACACCGGCAGGAAGCGGTCAAGAAACGACATACGCTCTACCGGCTGAGAGGTTGTGTCTTCCATCTGGAATCCTTATCTATTGACAGCATTCAAAACGAACACTAAACAGCATATTTATCACTGTCAATATGACGAGGTAGGAAGAATGAACGATTACGTCGCCACCACAGAAAACACCGGCCTCGACTGCTGCTCGCTGGGCTCCGGCTTGCTCTCCGAAGACGACGCGACGCGTTACGCGGCCCTATTCAAAGTTTTAGCGGACCCCGGCCGGCTGCAACTACTTTCCAGGATCGCCGAAGATGGCTGCGAACCGATGAGCGTGGGCGAACTCACGCAGCGCTCTGGGCTAAGCCAACCGACAGTTTCCCACCACCTCAAAATGCTTACCGAGGCCGGTCTCCTAGAAAAGAGCCGCCAGGGCAGGACGGTCATACACCGGCTGCGCCCAGAGCTGTTCGAGGAGCTTCGCACCGTGCTCCAGATGGACTGAGACTAACGGGCACAGACCCTCTAACTCCCGCAGCACGTAGCTTGGCCACGTCTTCTCATGCATACGTCGCGGCGATTTGGGGTCGTTACCGCCGGAGAGGTTCACTTGCGACAGACGTACCCGGCGCGCAGCGCGCAGTGGTTGAGCCAGACGTCGTCTGCGCGCGGTGCAACGACCAGAAAATCGGTGCCGCTCGACGAGACGAATGGCCATGCCAGGCGGGCAGAGCACGCCATCGACGCCGGTGATCACGCTGTGGCCGGGGAACTTGCGGCAGGTTTAGCCCTCGAGAAGCCCCACCTCCAGCTTTAAGCGCCAACATCGCACAACGTTTCAGCTGCGTGGCTCGCGTCCAACTCACAGCGGCCCCGGAAGAAGTCGCCGCCCGAATCCCCTCCCCGTACCGCTCAGAGATCGAAGCTACTGATCACGGCTCTAGCTTCATCACCGGTGCGCCGGACTGGGACGATCTTGCATGGCATTTGCTCTGGGTATATCGCGATTTAGACACTCAACTACTCATGGATTCCAGCCCCGAAACCGACCATCTGCGCGACGCGCTGCGCCGCATCGCAACGGACGCGCAAAATGCCGAAGCAAACACAGCTCGCAGAGATACGCATGGGCCAATTCCAAAGACAAGATAGACAGCTTAGTAAGCAATATCCCGCAAAAATAGACTAAGCGGTACATTGGGTGCTAGATTTCTATCCGTCAACAATTCCCGAACTCAACAAAGGAGCCAACATGCGTATCTCGCGCACTCTCGCCACGATCGCGGCCTCCACCCTTCTTGCCACCAGCCTCGTCGCCTGCTCGAACGAGTCCGACGACACGGCCGGCCAGAACACCGACGGCGACGGCAACGTCACCGTCAAGATCGGCACCACGGATGCGGACCAGAAGGCGTGGTCCGTCTTCTCGGACCTAGCCGCCGACGAGGGCATCGACCTGGACATCGTCCAGTTCTCCGACTACGCCCCGGTCAACGAGGCGCTCGCGCAGGGCGAGCTGGACCTGAACAAGTTCCAGCACATCCTCTACCTGTCCTCCTATAACAAGGACTCCGGCAACGACCTCAAGGTCGTTGGCTCCTCCGAGATTTACCCGCTCGCCCTGTTCTGGAAGGATCACGACTCCCTCGACGGCATTGAGGGCGAAGAGGTGGCCATCCCCAACGACGACACCAACCAGGGCCGCGCCATCAACGTGCTGGTCCAGGCAGGCCTGCTGGAGTTGAAGGACGGCGCTGACGAGTACGCGCCGGCTCCGGTCGATGTAGACACCGAGGCGTCCAAGGTCTCCGTGGTCCCGGTGGACGCATCCCAGACCCCGTCTGCGTACGGCGAGGGCCGCCCGGCAATTATCAACAACTCCTGGCTGGACCGCGCCGGCATCGAGCCGGATCAGGCCATCTTCCAGGACGACCCGGGCTCCGAGCAGGGCGAGCCGTACATCAACGTGTTCGCCTCCCGCGCCGAGGACGTGGAAAACCCGACCTACGTCAAGCTCGCCGAGCTGTGGCACGACCCGGCCGTGACCGAGGCGGTCCAGGAGGACTCCCGCGGCACCGCCGTTGAGGTCAGCCGCCCGGCCAACGAGCTCAACGACATCCTCGACCGCCTGCAGAGCAAGTAGTTAGCAAAGGAATTTACCGTCATGCGTACCAACTGTTTCCTCGCCGCAGCAGCGGCCTCCGTTATCGCCGCGACGAGCCTTGTGGCGTGCGGCTCCGAGTCGGATTCGTCGAATAGCTCCGGCGATACCACCACGGTAAAGATCGGCACCACCGACGCCGATCTGAAAGCGTGGTCCGTGTTTGAGGAGCAGGCCAAGGAGCAGGGCATCAAGCTGGACATCGTCCGCTTCTCCGAGTACCCGCAGGTCAACCCGGCGCACACCGAGGGCCAGATGGATGTGTCGAAGTTCCAGACCATCAACTACCAGGCGCAGTACAACGCCACCTCCGACGAGGATCTCCGCATCGTCGGCTCCGGCGAGATCAACGTGCTGGGCCTGTTCTGGAAGGATCACGATTCCGTCGACGGCATCGAGGGCCAGGAGGTCGCGATCCCGAACGACCCGTCCAACCAGGGCCGCGCGATCAACGTGCTCGTCCAGGCCGACCTGCTGAAGCTGAAGGAGGGCGCGCCGAAGCTCACGCCGACCCCGGCAGACATCGACGAGGCCGCCTCCAAGGTGAAGGTCGTCGCCGTCGACGCCTCCCAGACGCCGAACGCGTACCACGAGGGCCGCCCGGCGATCATCAACAACAACTGGCTGCAGCGCGCCAGCATCGACCCGGCTTCCTCCGTCGCCGCGGACGACCCGAACTCCGAGCTGGCCGAGCCGTACATCAACGTCTTCACCGTGAAGGCGGACGAGGTGGACAACCCGACCTACGAGAAGCTCGTGGAGATCTGGCAGTCCGCCGAGGTCACCGAGGCGCTCAACGAGGACTCTAACGGCACCGCCGTGCAGGTCCAGCGCTCCAAGGAGGACCTGAACAAGATCCTCGATGAGCTTGTGGAGGAGTACAAGTAATGTCCACCACCGGCACCCGGATCGAGTTCCGGGACGTTTCCAAGGTCTTCAAAACCGGCAACCGCGAAGTCACCGCCGTCGACGGCGTCACGCTCACCGTCGAGCCGGGTGAAATCCTCGGCGTCATCGGCTACTCGGGTGCCGGTAAGTCCACGCTGGTTCGCCTCATCAACGGCCTCGATGCCCCCACGGGCGGGCAGTTGCTTCTCGACGGCACCGACGTCGTCGGCAAGTCCGAGCGCCAGCTCCGCAGCATTCGCCGCAATGTTGGCATGATCTTCCAGCAGTTCAACCTCTTCAATTCTCGTACCGCTGCTGGCAATATTGAGTACCCCTTGAAGCTCGCGGGCGTCGATAAGCAAGAGCGCAAACGCCGCGTGAACGAACTGCTCGACTTTGTGGGCCTGGCCGAGCGCGGCAAGAACTACCCCGAGCAACTCTCGGGTGGCCAGAAGCAGCGCGTCGGCATCGCGCGCGCCCTGGCCACCAACCCCTCGCTGCTGCTCGCCGACGAGGCGACCTCCGCGCTCGACCCCGAGACCACGCACGAGGTCCTCGAGGTGCTGCGCCGCGTGAACGAAGAGCTCGGCATCACCATCGTGGTGATCACTCACGAGATGGACGTGATCCGCTCCATCGCCGACAAGGTCGCCGTCATGGAGGCCGGCCAGGTCGTCGAGTACGGCAGCGTCTACGACGTCTTCTCCGACCCGCAAACCGCGGTGGCCAAGCGCTTCGTCTCCACCAGCCTGCGCAACACCCCCAACGAGGTCGAGGCACAAGAGCTTCTCGACGCCGCACCCGGCCGCCTCTTCACCGTCGACCTCTCCGAGGACTCCGGCTTCTTCGGCGCCGCGTCCAAGGCCCGCGAACGTGGCGTGAGCATCCAGCCCGTGCACGCGGGCATTGCCACCCTGCAGTCGCACTCCTTCGGCAAGATGACGGTGCGCCTCAACGGCGACGACGCCGCCATCAACGAGTTCCTCCACACCCTGCAGTCCACTACCGACATTGAGGAGATCACCCGATGAACGAAATGATCCTCGCCGAGCCCAACTGGGACCGCCTCGGCCCCACCTTCATCGAATCCATCGGCGACACCATGTGGATGGTGGGCATCACCATGGTCGTCGGCGGCTTCTTCGGCCTGCTTCTGGGTATTTTCCTCTACACCACCCGCCGCGGCGGCATTCTGCAGAACGCGGTGGTGTACTGGATCATCAACATCGCCGTGAACTTCTTCCGGCCGATCCCCTTCATCATCATGATCGCCATGCTCTACCCCATCACGCTCGGTGTGGTAGGCACGACCATCGGCCGCGGCGCCGCCACGTTCGTCATGTGCTTCTCCGCCACGTTCACCGTGGCCCGCATCGTGGAGCAGAACCTGGTGGCCATCGACCCGGGCGTGATCGAGGCGGCCCGCTCGATGGGCGCGGGCCCGTGGAAGATCATCCAGTCCGTGATCCTGCCCGAGGCGCTCGGTCCCCTGATCCTGGGCTACACCTTCATCTTCATCGCCGTGATCGATATGTCCGCGATGGCCGGCTACATCGGCGGCGGCGGCATCGGTGACTTCGCCATCGTCTACGGCTACCGCCAGTTCGAGCCGCAGGTCACCTGGGCGGCCGTGATCGTCATCGTGGTCGTGGTCCAACTCGCGCAGCTGCTGGGCAACGTGCTGTCGAAGAAGGTCATGCGCCGGTAGGTGTAGGCTGCTCTGGTCTGTGTGACGAGAACCCCTTGACGAAGGTGCTGGGAATCATCAGCGACCTCGTCAAGGGGTTCTCGTCATGTGTCTTGTCGGGGCCGCGCACGTCCCGTCGGCCGCGCAACCCCGCGGCCCCCGCAGCCCGACGGCCAGCCTAGAGCTCCTCGGCGAAGAGCGTGACGTTCTCTGCGGCCAGCATCTCCATGGTCAGGTCGTCGACGGGGATGGCCTGGAACGCCGCGCGGTCGGGCAGGCCCTCGTCGGTAAGCTGCCCGGCGCTGGCGTCCATCACAGCGACCATCCGGACGTACTGGTCGGCGGTCAGGCTGGCAACAAGGCCCTCAATGGTGTCCTCGTTGTCCTCGCCGAACCACCACGGCGGCACCAGGTCGTTCACGGCGCGCGGCAGCCAGGACTGAATGTGCTCGAGGAGCCCCATCAGCGCGTCCAGCCCGAGCGCCTCCGGCTCGGTCCGCTCGGCCATCCTGTCCACAACGTCCGCCATTTTCAGAGGGAACTCATAGCGGGGCGAGTGGGCCGCGAGGAATCTCAGGGACTGCGCCAGGGCGTCGATGACAAGGCGTCGATAGGCGTTGTCCTCCTGGAAGGCGTCGGTGAAGCGCAGATCGCTGACCTGCTTGGCATAGGCCGCCTCGGCGTAGAAAGACGCGGGAGGCAGGCCAGGGAGGGCGTCGAGCATGCGCTCGGGCACCGCGGCGAGCGCGCGGAGAACACCGAACGCTGGGCCGTCGGTGCGCAGCGTCACGGCCGCCATGATGTCCGCAACCTCGGCGTACACCTCCAGCTCGGGCGCCGGGTCCTCGGTCCAGAGCGAGGCGTGGAACGCCAGCCCCTCGTCGGTCTGCTCCGGCGCGGGAAGGAGGCCCGGCAGCTCCGCGCAGACCTGCTCGACCGCGCCCAGGTCGAAGTCGCCGGCCGCAATCCACCCGCGGCGGGCGAAGTACCGAGCCGGGACAAAGCGCGGGTCCAGCTCCGACAGCCGCGCCAGTTCCTGGTCGATCCGGTTCAGGCGCAACATTGCCTCTGCGGGCGAGATCCCCTCGTCGAGCGCCTCGCGCAGCTCCCCGATGCCGTTGAGCGTGTGTGCCAGCGACTCGACCGCCTCATCCGGGTATTCGGTCGGCAGCTCCTCGGAGCCGGTGTATTCGTCCGCGGCCTCCCGCACCGCGTCGACGAGCGCTTGCGCGAATTCCGCCTGCTCCTCGTCCTCGGGGCGGAAGAAACGCGGCGCGACCTCGGCCTGGATCTGCAGGGGTGCGCCGCCAGCATTTGTTTCCCATTGTGCGATAGCCATACGGGAAGTATATGGGCGCGGACGCGATGCTGTCGGTGCAAGTTCATGGCCTCGTGCTGCACCCCTAGACTCGTCAGTATGAAGATCGCGGCCTTTGACTTCGACGGCACCCTCCACCACCCCGACGAACCGAACGGGTTCAGCCCCGCCGACCTCGCCGCGATCCAGGCGTGGCGCGACGCCGGCCACCTCGCCATTTCCGCCACGGGCCGCTCCCGCTCCGCCCTCGCTTACGGCATGCGCGGCAGCACGCTCGCCTTCGACTACCAGGTCCTTTCCAATGGCGCGTCCGCCACCACGGGCGACAACCGCGAGCTCATCTTCGGCTACACCATCGACCCGGACGTGCTCCTCGCCGCGCTGGACGCCTTCGGCGAGCGCGCCGGCCTGGCCATCTACGGCACGACGATCGGCCCCGTCGACGGCGTCTTCGCTGACAACACCGGCGGGGTGAGCCACTTCACCGAGCACTTCACCCCCATGACCCGCGCGGACATCCCGGAGCATCAGTTCGCGGTGGTGCCGATCTGGGTGCCCACGGATGAGGCGCTGCGCCGCGAGGTCGTGGCCTGGGGCGAGTCGCTTGCCGGGGACTACACCGTCGCGCAAAACCAGCAGTACGTGGACATCATGGCGCCGGGCCGCACGAAGGGCGCGGGTATCCTCGAGCTCCTTGACCGCCTGCACATTGACCGCTCTGACGTGGAGCTTTTCACCTTCGGCGACTCATGGAACGACATGTCCATGCACGCCATCGCGGACCATTCCTACAGCTTCGCCCACTCCCCGGCCGATGTCCGCGCGGCCACCGACCACGTGATTACGCGCGTGGCGGACGCGCTGTCACCGCGGTAGGCACCCAGCTCTCGCCGTCCTTCGCGGGCTTGCCGCACGACGGCACGACCCCCGAAATCTCCTTGCGCGTCAGCTCCACGGTGTAGGACGCCCCGTGCTTATCGACGCGCACGTATCCCCCATCATCCGTCACCGCAACGTCGGTGACTTCCAGGTCGCCGTAGCGCACCTGCTCGCCGGCACGCGCCAGTTCGGCCGCGACCGCAACTTCGGCGGCCTGCGCCGGGGCGCTCAGCGTGCCGCGCCCCCGATTGCCGGGGACGAAGTACTCGCCGCGCAGCGCTGCCTCCAGCATCGCGTCGGTGGCCTCGAACGTCATCCGGCCGAAGCTGTACGCCCACGGCATGAGCAGCATCGTCGGCGCGAAGCGGTGGCCCTTGATGTGCGAGGTCTCCCACACCACGTCGTTGCCGTGGCCGAACGGGTACTTCTGCACCAGCTTGTTGATCATGCTGCGGCCCTTCACCGCGCAGCAACGGTCGCGCTTGGCGTGCGTGCATACGAGCAGCAGTGGCTTGGTGCGCGCAGTCGCGCCCGCCGCGGCGTTTTTGCCGGGGCCGGACAGGTCCAGCTTCAGGAGTGCTTCGGGGCCGTCGACGTGCATGACCTCGGTGGCCTCGTCCTCGGCGAAGACGAGGTAGACGTGGTGGTCGTCGATCTGTCGGCCCTCGCGCGTGGGGTGGCGGATGAGGAGCAGGGAGGCGTCGTACTCGGCGAGGTGCGCTTTGAGCTTCTCGGTGATCTCCTCCCCGAGCGTGCCGCCGTCGAGCACGTCGTGGGTCCAGGCGTGCGGCCACTCGAAGAGCACGTACGTCGAACCCGGCTTCGCCGTGCCGGGAAGCGACTCGACCTGGACGTCGGAACAGGACGCGGCCGGGGTACTGGTCAACGTTTCCTCACTCATGGCCTCCACCCTACAGCCTTTAGGGTGCCCTAATACACGCCCCTAATACACGGCCTCAGTACACCGCTTCGACGCGCCAGCTGCGCCGGGTCCACACCAGCAGCCACGCTTCCGCGACGCTGCCCGCCTCCGGCTTCTCCCCGACGACCTGGAGGCGCGCCACGCGTTGCCCGGCCGCACCCCACCAGCCTTCGTCCACGGGCCAGGGGCCGGCCCACCCCGTGACCAGGTACTTGTGCTCGCCCCAGGCCAGCGCGTAGGGGTCCGAGGACAGGAGGGCTTCGGCGGTGACGGTGATGGGGTGCGCGTGGGCGTCGATAAGCATGATGCGCGAGGCCGGGTGGTCGATGCCGCCGCCGAGGCGGGCGGGCAGCGGCGCCCGGATCGCGCTCGCCACCGCCACCCACGGCGTCGACGCGCTCGATCGGGTCCTCCGGGGTCAGCCCGACCGCCAGGTCCGCGGCCGGGAGTTCGGGGGCGACGCGGCGGTCCGGTGCGGCGCTCGCGATGCGGTGGATGCGCATCCCGCCGGCCCCGAAGCGGGTGGTTACTGCCTGCGGCGGCAGTTGCGCGAGCTGGCCCAGCGTGGTGATGCCCAGCTGGCCGAGCGCGTTGACGGTCGGGATGTCCGCGCCGAGCGCCACCTCCGCGACCAGGATGTTCAGCGGCTGCTGCGCGAGGAATTGCGCGGACGCGCCCGGGGCGACGAGTTGGGAGGTGCGCGTGGCGATCACCGCGGTGGCCAGCTCGTCGGCGGCGCCCACGAAGGCTTCAATGCCGCTGCGTTGGGCGGCGTCCAGCATCATTTCCAGGGCCGTGTCCTCGCTTCCGTGGAAGCGGGCCGCCGCCTGCAGGTCCGCCACAATCAGGCCGGGGCGCAGGACCTCGACGGAGGCGGCGACGTCGTCGAGCCCGCCGGCGAGCGAGGCGAACATGCGCCCGTCGCGGTCCGGGTTGTCCTCCACCACCGTCAGCTCGGGCGCGAGCGCCTGTGCGTTGCGCACCCGCATGCCGCGGCGCACGCCCGCCCGGCGCGCGGCCTGCGAGCACACCTTGATCCGGTGCTGCGCGGCGATGGCTATAGGTTCTTGCAACGTATCGGCCGCGTCCAGGGTGGCGGCCTGCACGGGCCAGTCGGGGAACCATAGCGCCGCCACCCGCATTTAAGGCACCGCCTTCAGGCGACGGCCGGGGGCAGCGCTCGCAGCACCTGCGCCGAGCGTGAGCGTTACCGTCGCGCCCGGCCACCCCTTCGCCTCGGCGCGCACGCGCACGTCGATCCCCCGGATGCGCCCCGTGCCTCGGCCGATGCCGTGGAACTGCGCGATCTGCCCGGTGACCCGCAGCGCGGGCGAAGGCACCGACACGTTCACCGCCACCAGCGCGGCGTTGCCCTTGCGCAGTCGCGCGAGCAGTGGCCGGGCGCGCACCGGGCTCAGCTGGAGCGCCGTCCGGGTGCGCAGCACCACCAGGTCGAGCCCCTCCGCGAGCACGCCCGCCACCGCGAGGTCCTCGATCCCCGGCTCCGGCACCGCGATCACCCGCTCGAGCGCACTGGCCGCCACGCCTGCGTACGAGAGCTCCGGCCACCCGATCACGCCCACGCTGCCTCCCGCCCCGGCGACGCGGTCGAGCAGCTCGACTATCAGCGCGGGCGTCTCGCTCACCTGCGTGACAGCGTGGCGCGACAGCCCGCCATTCGGCAACACCTGCGAAAACCCGCCGCTCACAGGCAGCACATCCTCGCCCACCACAACGTTCGGCGCTGCCTGCCCGCCCATCTCCGCCATCCGGGCGCGGAGCTGCGCAATCCGGGCATGCCGATCCACGTCAGGGACACTTTCCGCCCCCTGACCTGCGCTGTTCTGCACCCCGCTGAGCGCTCGAATGGACGTTCTGTTCACGCCACATAGTATGCACCCCACCCCGAACATGGGCAACCGCCGAGGTCGCACGGGTTTGCGAATATAGCGAGCCACGCTTCTCGACGCCACACCCTCCGCCACCCCACCTACCCCTGCTACAGTACTGCCCATGTTCCCCAGCGACATCCGCTCCCGCGTCACCCCGATCCCCACCCCGCTCGCCGTGCGCGCCGCGGGGTCCGCGGGGGTGGCCGGGTCGGTGGCCATCATGGCGTCGTCGGCGCCAATCGCGGTCCGGGCGGGCGTCGCGCTTGCCTGCATCGCGGTGGCGCTCGGTGTGACGCTTGCACACCCCTACCGGCGCGCGATGCGCGAATTTGCGGCGCAGAAAGGTGCGTCCACGGTGGCGTCGATAAGCATGCTCGTGCCGTTGATGCTCTGGTGGCTGCTGCTCATGCTTGCGCCGCTGCTGCAGTGGCCGGTGTGGGGCGCGCTGCTCGTGTTCGTGGGACTCTTCGCGCTCGCGTGGCTACTATTTCCTCACGTCGACGGCTCGCGGCGGCTCGCCTACGCCTAGCTAGTCCAAGTCCCGGTCCGCAGCCCAACGGGTGAGCTGGTGGCGGTTGGAGGTCTGCGTCTTGCGCAAGATATTCGACGCATGCGTCTCCACCGTCTTCACCGAGATGAACAGCTGCTTGCCAATCTCCTTGTAGGTGTAGCCGCGGGCGAGCAGGCGCAGAACCTCCAGCTCGCGGCGGGTCAGCGCGTCCACCGCAGGGTCCTCCACCTTGACCGGCTCGCCTGCCGGATCCTCGACCACCCCGCCCGAAGCGAAGGCGTCGAGGACGAAGCCGGCCAGGCGCGGCGAGAAGTACGCATCCCCACCGTCAACTCGGGCGATCGCCTCGGCGAGCTCCGCGCCGTCGATGTTCTTGGTCACGTAGCCGCGCGCACCTGCGCGGATCAACGCGATGACGTCCTCGGCGGCGTCGGACACGCTCAGGCACAGAAACTTCGCGGCCTGCTGTGTCTTCTGCACCGCGCGCAACACCGCCAGCCCGCCGCCGTCCGGCATGTGCACGTCGAGGAGCACGACGTCCGGGTTGCTCTCGCGGATGCCCTCGATCGCGTCGGCGACGGTGCCGGACTCGCCGACAATCTCGACCTTTTCCGCCAGCTCGGCGCGCACGCCGGCGCGGAACACGGAGTGATCATCAACTAGAAAGACGCGAACCATACCCATAAGGCTAACGGTGCCTACAGCGTCAGCTCCACTTCCGTCCCCTCCCCCGGCGTCGACGTGATCCGGGCCGTCCCGCCGGCGCGCTCCATGCGTCCAACGATGGAGTCGCGCACCCCGTGGCGGTCCTCCGGGATCGAGCCCTGGTCGAAGCCCGCGCCGCGGTCGCGCACGAACACGGCGAGCTGGCCGGCGAGGTTTTCGGCGTAGACGTCGATCGCTTCGGCGCCGCTGTGCTTCGCGGCGTTCACCATCGCCTCGCGCGCGGCCAGCGCCACCGGCTCGTTGCCCTCCGTGAGCGCCGGGTCCTCGCCCACCGTGACGGGTCGGATCACCACGCCGAAGGCGTCCTCGACCTCCCCGGCCGCCAGGTTGAGCGCCTGGAAGAGTGAGGTGGGCGTCGTCGAGGGGTGCTCGGGGGCGTCGAAAAGCCAGGCGCGAAGCTCGCGCTCCTGGCCGCGCGCAAGTCGGGCGACCTCCTCGGGGTGCTCGGCCTGCTTCTGAATCAGGGCGAGGGTCTGCAACACCGAATCGTGCAGCCGGGCGGCAATCTCCGCGCGCTGATCCGCTACCGCCTTCGCCTCACGCTCCGCAAGCAGCGAGGAAGTCAGGCGCATCAGCAGCGGGATGACCAGCACCGCCACGCCGCACACCGTGACCAGGACCGACACCACCACCCCGGTGATGCCTGCGCGCTCGCCCAGCATCGCGATTGCAAACACCCCGCCCATCACCAGCAGCGCACCCACCGACAAGGCGATTACGTTCGCCGTCGTCCCCATCTCCCTGTCGTAGGCCTGCAGCGCCAGCACCGCGCCCACGGTAAACAGGCCGAGGACGAGCACCACCGAGCTGCCGAAGCCGCTCGACACCTTCAGCGAGACGAGCGCGCCCGCGACCGCCACCGCCACCAGCACGAGGTTGACCACCCGCGTCCAGCTTTGATGTCCCACAATCTCCGGCGTCACCGCCGGCTCAGCGTCGGTGGTCTTCGGCTCCAGCGGCGTGGTCATCCACAGCGCCGCGTAGGCCAACGCGCCAGCGCCGCCGACGAATGCGCCAACGATGAAAAACAGGCGCACCCAGCGCTCGTCCACCCCGAGATACCGCGCCAGGCCCGAGGCGATGCCTGCCACCATGAGGTTGCGGCGGCTGCGGGTGAAGCGCGAATACAGTGCGGGGGGCTGCGCGGCGTACGGGGTGGATTTTGCCATGCCCTCAATTCTTCCACCTGCACCTGCAGCGCGGATCGGGGACAACCCTGACTTTTCCGCGCACCCCGCCGCGCGCAAAGTTCAGGGGAATTCCGGATGGCCGCACCACCTCTGACCGGCGATAATGAAGGTATGGAAACGACACAGACCTTCACCAAGATGTGGGAGACCCGCCCGCCCCGCATCCCGAAGGACCAGGGCGGCAACGCGGTCCTCGCCGGTGTGGCCGAAGGCTTCGGCGCACGCTACAACATCGACCCCGTGATCATCCGCATCGCCTTCGTCGTCCTCACCCTCTGCTTCGGCGGCGGCCTATTCCTCTACTTCCTGTGCTGGATCAACATGGGCCGCTTCGGCGTCCCGTTCAGCCCCTGGTCCGCGCTCGCCACCGGTCGAGGCAACATCGCGCGCGAGTCGAAGACGGGCAAAAAAGAACGCACTCTGGCGATCTGGCTGCTCATCGGCATGTTCGTCTTCTTCCCGTCCCTGTCCTACGCCAGCGACGGCACCACCATCTACAGCGCCGCCATCACCTTCGCGCTCTTCGGACTGGGCTGGTACCTGCTCTACCAGCGCGCCCCGGAGCCACCCGCTGGGCTCCTCGTGCCGCAGCAGGGGCGCACGCTTCACGACGCTCACCCGTCCGGTCCCTACACCGCCCCCGGTAACACCGACGCAGGCGGATCCACCGCGTGGCGAGCAGACGCGGCCGAATCCCCAGAGAACCCTTACGCGCAATCCGCCACGGCGAACCTGACCACCCCGCCTGACTTCCCGCACCCTGCCACCCCGCCGTCGTGGGACCCGCTCGGTACTGCACCGGAGCTGTGGCACCTGCCGGATCCGAACAGCGAGGCCGACGCTTCCGACGACGACACGCCTCCGAAAGGCTCCAAGCGCAGCTGGTGGATCGCCATCGCCGTCGTGGTCGGCGTGCTCGTCCTGGGAGTGATCTCCGCCGTCGTCGAGAACGGTAACGCGGGCAACATGTTCGGCGGTTCCAATATCACCATCACCACGGAAACCGAGGTCAACGACGTCTCCGAGACCATGGGCGACGTGAACGTGGACTATCGCGACCTCCCGTCCCTCGATCAGGAGCGCACCGCCACGCTGCACACCAACATCGGCAACGTGGACGTCGTGCTGCCGAAGGACGTGCCGGTCGAGGTGCACTGCTCGACCAACCTTGGCTCGACCGACTGCCCCACCGATACCGTCAACCCCGATGCACCAGGCAAGACGCTGCGTATCAACGCCACCACCAACATCGGCAACGTCACCGTCCGCGAGCCTTAAGGGGCCCTTCCGGTTTTAGAGTGCGTTGATTTTGTCCTGTAGTTGTCCGGAGTGGATCAGGCACCGCAAGATGTAGTGGTTGAGGTTTTTGAATCCTAGGGCGATGCCGCGTAGGTGTTCGAGTCTGCCGTTGATTGCCTCGACGGGGCCGTTGGATGCACCGGTATCAAAGTAGGCGAGCACATCTTTATGAAAAGATTGTCAATTATCTATGCCCTGACATTGGGCCGTCGCGGGATCATTCTGGATGAGCCGACGAACGGTTTAAACGATGAAATTGTCGAACGCTTTTTGACAACGCTACGTGAATATCGCAGCACCCGTACTGGGGCAGCGTATGCGCTCTAACAAGATAGGAATTGTGATGGTCGCAATAGTTTGGAATAAAATCTCTTTTCGATACTCGAAATATGGGCCATATATTCTGCGGGATGCCGCGCTGTCGTTGTCACGGCCTGGCATCTACGCAGTCCGGGGCCCATCGGGAAGCGGTAAATCCACGGTTCTGGATCTGCTAGCCGGTCTGCGCTCACCCAGTGAAGGCAGGGTAACCATCGACGGTAAACGGTTCGGAAAGGGCGCGGCCAAGAAGCTCACCTCGTGGCGGGCCGCGCACGTCGGGTACGCACCACAGGCACCGACCCTCCTGCCTAGCCTCAGCTGCCGGGAGAACCTCGAGCTGGCAGTTCACGTCGCCGGACGGGGCCTCGACGCCCAGGGCAGGGATGAGCTGCTTGGCACGTTGGGCATGCAGCCTTTCACAGAGGCCCTGCCGGGGGAGCTATCCGGGGGTCAACGCCAGCGCGTTGCGGTGGCCCAGGCACTAGCTTCCCAACCGGACTTGGTGCTCATGGATGAGCCCGTCAGCGCGCTTGATGGAGCGAATGTCACCGTGGTCGAGGACTTGTTGCTCCAGTCGGCGAAGCGGGGAGCGATAGTGGTCTATTGCTCCCACCGTGAGCTTTTCGACGGGCAGGCAAAAACGCTGCTGCAGATGGGGCATAGCTCATGAAGACCATGACTCCCACCGCCGCCTACCGGAGAGAGCTGTCGGTGACGGCGCGCCCCTTCATCGGGGGAATCGTACTGGCTGCGGTAGTAATAGGCACGCTCGTCGGCACCATCCTTTACGTCGCATTCTCGACTGGCGGAAGCAGCGACTTCAAGGCCGGCGTGACGAATATGAGCCTGATTGCGATCATCCCGGCATTCGCCGGGATCCGGTTGGCGCATCAGAATTTTATCGCTGACCACCGAAATACCTTGCAAGCGCTGCGGATTCTCGGCATAGGCAGGGCGTTTTTCACCAGGCGCCTGCTCCTGCAAGGGGCGTGCCTGGCGCTTCTGGCAAGCGCTTCCGCGGTCGTGTTGGGACGGTTGTTAGCGACGCCGCTTTTCAAGGTGATTCTGCTAGGGCTCAACAAGCAACTGCCAGATCACTGGGGCTCGCCCATTGACGTTGCCTGGTCGTCACTGCTGGTCTTAGTCCCCCTGTACCTCCTCGGCGTGGGGATTCTCAACGTCGACAAGGTGCTGGCCAAAACCGGGGATCGGGGAGCGGCGACAGTAGGTAAGTCCAAATCCTTGGTGGGGCTGGTTGGCCTAGTGCTCGCAGTGGTCAATATTGCCGCGGGTATCTGGTGTATGGTGACGACTCCGCCAGGGCCTGTCGTGTTGATATTCGTCTTCACCTTGCCGTTCCTCGCTGTCACACTTGCCGGCACCTTCGCCCGGGCGCTAGCTCGTTGGGCAGCCGCAGCGATCAAAAAGGTGAGCGGATGGTCGGCACCCGCGCTAGGCATCCGCTCCTCCGAAACCGTCGGGACGACCTCGAGGGTGGGGCTTGCTACCGCGCTCGTAGCCATTCCGCTGGCAGGCTTCACAGGTGCACAGACCTCGTTATGGGCGGCAAATTACGTAGGCTCCCAGAATTTCCAAACGGTCCCTGTCGTCGTTGGCCAAGATTTTCGCCTACTGGAAGCGCAGGAAGCAGACGGTGTATGTGAGGAGATCGGCGACGACTGCCGTGGGGTCGTCTACTGGCAGCCTTCGGACTTCGAATCCGCGGGGGAGACCTCCGTACCGATGGAGAAGGCGAATGACTATTCTCTGGCCGGATCGAATGACCACGTGATAGGGCAGCTACTCTCGCCCGCGGCGCCGGTGAAAGCTCACAGCCCCTTCTACCCAGACTTCATGGTGCCGTTCTCCGGTATTTCTAGCGAGTCTCCGGTCAAACCGGAATGGGGGCTTCCCGTGGTCGCAGAATCGGCTAGCGCACCGGATCATCTCCGAGTGGAGTCCGCGCAGGATTGGGTACGGCATGTGGATATGGATAGCCAGATCATGTACGGGCCCCACGGCGACGGAACCGCCGGCTTCGTACCCATCGCGGCCTACACTCTGCTGGCGATCTGCCTGGTCCTCGCGGTCTCTGTGATGGGCAAGCGGGCCAATTTGCATGCGTTCTTCTCACCACTGCGTCTTCTGGGCCGTACCCAAGGCGCGATCCAGCGAGCAGAGTTCTGGGCAATCCTCTTTCCGTACTGTGTTGCCATGCTGACAGCGCTCCTAGTGGGCATCTGGTACACGGTCGCCGTCCATGTCGCAGTCTCGGCGTACCCGGGGGCGCTGCTGCCTTACCTTCCCCCAGGGCTATGGGTGCTCTTTGTCCTCGTCTTCTTAGGCACGAGTGCGACTGCCTTCTTGCCAACTCCAGACAAGGACGAGCGTGGCGCAGATGCGCCCTAGACACTGGCGTGCCGGCGCCTAAAGAGGCCCCCGCAACGCGAAGCGCCGCCTCCCTGCAGGTTCTGCAAGGCAGGCGGCGCTTTCGTCGAGGCGGGAGTTACTCCCACTCGATGGTCCCCGGCGGCTTGGACGTCACGTCCAGCACAACGCGGTTGATCTCTGCGACCTCGTTGGTGATGCGGGTAGAGATCGCCTCGAGCGTCTCGTACGGGACGCGGACCCAGTCGGCGGTCATCGCATCCTCGGAGGCGACAGGGCGCAGCACGATCGGGTGGCCGTAGGTGCGGCCATCGCCCTGGACACCGACCGAGCGGACGTCGGCAAGCAGCACGACGGGGCACTGCCAGATCTGCTCGTCCAGGCCAGCCTTGGTCAGCTCCTCGCGCGCGATCGCGTCGGCGGCGCGCAGGGTTTCCAAGCGGTCCTGGGTGACCTCGCCGATGATGCGGATGCCCAGGCCTGGGCCCGGGAACGGCTGACGGTTCACAATCTCCTCGGGCAGACCAAGCTCGCGGCCGACGGCGCGGACCTCATCTTTGAACAGGAGTCGCAGCGGCTCGACGAGGGTGAACTCCACGTCGTCCGGCAGGCCGCCGACGTTGTGGTGGCTCTTGATGTTGGCGGTGCCGGTGCCGCCGCCGGACTCGACCACGTCCGGGTACAGGGTGCCCTGGACGAGGAAGTCAACGCTTTCATCCTCGCCGGAATCCGCCAGGATTCCGGCGACGGCGCGCTCGAAGGAACGGATGAACTCCGCACCGATCGCCTTGCGCTTGGCCTCCGGCTCAGTCACGCCGGCGAGCTTGCCCAGGAAGGCCTCGCGCTCGTCCACGGTGACCAGCTTCGCGCCGGTGGCAGCGACGAAGTCGTTTTCCACCTGCTCGCGCTCGCCCTGACGAAGCAGACCGTGGTCCACGAACACACAGGTGAGACGGTCGCCGATGGCGCGCTGCACCAGCGCCGCGGCCACGGCGGAATCCACACCACCGGACAGGGCGCAAATCGCGTGGCCGTCGCCGACCTGCTCGCGCACCTGCTCAATGAGCTGCTCGGCGATGTTGGAGGCGGTCCAGTTCTGCTCCAGGCCTGCAACCTCGGTGAGGAAGCGGGTGAGCACTTCTTGGCCGTGCGGGGAGTGCATGACCTCGGGGTGGTACTGCACGCCGGCGAGCTTCTTGTCCACGCACTCGAAGGCGGCAACGGGCGCGCCCGGGGTCGACGCGGTCACGGTAAAGCCCTCCGGCGCCTCGGTCACGGAGTCGCCGTGGGACATCCACACCGGGTGTTCCTGCGGGGTGTCGGCGTGGAGCACGCCCCCGTCGACACGCATGCCCGTGCGGCCGTACTCACGCGCACCCGTTTCGGCGACCTTGCCGCCGAGCGCCTGCGTCATGATCTGGAAGCCGTAGCAGATGCCGAAGATGGGCAGGTCCAACTCGAAGATCTCCGGGTCCAGCTGCGGCGCACCCTCGGCGTACACCGACGACGGGCCGCCGGAGAGCACCAGCGCGGCCGGGTTTTTCTCGCGCACCTCAGCGGCGGAGATGGTGGACGGGACGACCTCGGAGTACACGCGCGCCTCGCGCACACGGCGTGCGATGAGCTGCGCGTACTGGGCGCCGAAGTCGACGACAAGGACGGGGCGATTTTGCGGAGTAGTCACGGCACAGAGTTTAGCCCACGGCCCCGACGCGGCACCACGCGCGCCCAATTGGCCCTGTCTACCGCGGCCTACTGCGGGGCCGACGATCCTCCCTGCCCCTGCGCCTGACCCGCCGCAACCGCAACGCCAAGCGCAACAATGCTGGCCAGCACCACCCCGCCAGCGGCAGCGGCTCCGCCGAGGTGGAAGCCTGACCCCTCCAGCGCAGCATCCAGCGCACCGGTGACCTCGGGCGGCAGCGCGCGCAGCTTGGCGTCGAGCTCGTCCAGCGCCGGAGTCAGCCCCGGCACCTGCACCTGCTGCGCCAGCGCAATCGGGACGAGCAACAGCAGCGGACTGGCCGCCAGCGCGAGGAGCATGCTTGTCGACGACCCGCCGACCCCACTCCCCGTAGACCCACTACTCGACGAGCCCGGCTTGCCCTGCACCCCGTCCCGCGGCGGGGTGGTGGTTGGCGCCGTGGTGGGCACAGAGGTTGTCGTGTGAGACGTGACAGTGGTCGTTGTCGTTGACGACGCCTCAGTTGTCGCGGTTGTCGGCGCAGCGGGCGTCGTGGCCGTCGACCGAACCGGCTTTGCAGTCTGCGCCGGCTCTGAAGGCTGCGCAGTCGCTGTTGGTTCTGCGGTCACGGTCGTCGCGCTCGCCTGCGTCGTCGCGCTCGCCTGCGTTGTCGCAGGCAAAACGGGGGATTCGGCGAGCAGTCACGTGACCGACGACATTGTCGTCGAGCTCCCCACCGGCACGATGGTGGACACGCTGATTACCGCCGCGGCCTCGGTGGAGGGCGCAGAGGTGGATTCGATCCGCCCGTTCACGGGGCGCGTGGATCGCCGCGGCCAGATCCAGATGCTGCAGCGCATCGTCGCGGCGTCCGGCGACGAGCAGCGCGCGATGGAGGAACTGGTGGGCGCGATTCCGCGGTCGATGACCTCGTCCTGGGCGGTGGTGCTGCGAGCGACCGACCACGGCCTGGACCGCGTCGCCGCGTCGCAGGCGGCGCCGGAGGACGACGGCTCTCACCCCACAATGCAGGACGTGGACGCCGCGCGCATCCTCCTGCCCGACACGGATACCTGGGTCCCCGAGTCGTGGTGGCTGTTGGACACCGCCCTGTCCATCACCCGCCTGCCCGGCACCGAGTTGGTCCTGGTGGTCGGCCGCGTCGGCGGGCCAGACTTCTTGGCCTCCGAGGTATCGCAAATCGGCGACCTAGGCAGCATCATCGGGGCGATCCTGAGCTAGTTGTGTTATGTCCATAGAGTTTTTGGACAAGGAGTCCAATGACTTTTTGGACATGGAATCCATGGAGTTCTTGGACAGTTTCTAGCGGGTCATTCTGGTGGCCTGCGCTTCGGTCGGGGCTTGGACAGTTTCGGGTTCATCCGCGGCGGGTGGCGGTGCTTCATCCCTTCAACAAGGTTGATGTTGATCTGCCCACCTGGTGGCCTGTGGCTCAGTGTGACCGGCAGTGGCACGCTGAAGAGGAACTCACCGTCATGGGCCGTGAAGAACTCCGCGACATCGCCGTTCGTGACCGTGGCGTAGAGCTGGCGGTTTTTGAACCTCAGGCCGATGTAGAGACCGTAGCTACACACACGAACGACACCGTCTTTGCTCACGCGGGTCTGGTCTGGGATACCCCAATCGTTTGTTGATTGTGTCGTCGGCACCGTTACTGTGGGGGTATCGGTGCCAGGTAAGCCTTGCTGAGCTGCCATGTCATCGGTGCTGGCCTCGGGTGAAGTTGCCGCTTCCCTGGGGCCGTTTCTGACTTCGGATGCTGCCTGCGGGTTGTGTGCCTGGTTGTAGGCCAGCACGCGGGCCCAGACCTGATCTGGATCAAGTGGTTGCGTGGGCGAAGGCGCCTTAGGGAAGGTCTCGAACGCCTGGTGCGGGGTGATGTGCATTTTGCCGACCAGCAGTGATTGGTGCCGTCGTCGCTCGTTGTATACCTGTCGATACTCAGCGAGATATGTGTTGACCTCGGCAAGGCTTGTGGGGTGGCGTGCATCAAGAAACTGGGTCAGCGTGCGGTGGGAGCGCTCATCTTTTCCCTGGGTTGTCGGAGCGAATCCCGCAATTGCGAGTACACCTTCGCTGGCGAGCCACGTTTCAGTGGCTGAAAGGTATCCACGGTGGTAGGCGGCAAACGCATCGCCGTTGTCGGAAAGGATCTCTTGGGGTTTGCCGTAGGTGGCGAACGCTTCAGCCAGCACGGCGCGCGCATCAGTACCGTTTTCCGGCAACGCGAACGCTTTGGTTCCGACGTCGAATCTGCTGGCGTCGTCGATGACCTGGTAGATCGTCACGAGCGTGTGCGCATAGTCGAAGAGGCGATAGACCAGTCCATCGATCTGCCAGAGTTCACCAACGAAATCACGGGCAAAGCGCCTATAGGAACTCCGTGGACGTTTGCGGGCATTAGCGTCGACGAACCCCAGCTCATGGAGCCATGCGGCGATTGTGGAACGTGAAGGGGTGCGATCGGGACCAACGGAGTCGAACAAGAAGTAGTAGATCGACCAAGGACCATAATCCAAGCCCTGCTCCATCAACGTCTGCCTGGCGTGGACGACTGCGATCTTGTCGGCGTCCTGAAATTTTCCGGCCGGGTGCTTCGGTGCAGTCGAATCTGGCACGATGCCAGATCGTCCTTTCTGCGTGATCCGGTTTTTGATGTTGTGATACGTCTGCCGCGAGATGCCCAGTTCTTTGCAAAACTGTGTGATTGTTTTGCCGTCGAGAATGGGATCGAAATCTGCGACTTTTCTGCGCTTGTGCAATGGAATAGCCATCCGGATATTCCACCGCTGTAGGTGTCCAAAAAGCCATTAGACATCCTGTCCAAAAACTTCCTGGACTCCTCGTCCAAAAAGTCCCTAGACATGACAATCCTGAGCTAGTTGGCTTATCGACGCCACCGCCCCCCCTTTACAACTTTCTAGATTTTTGGAATTCTAGAAGGTATGAAACACGCATGCTCCCGACCTGCCGCCGGTGCCATTGGCGCCGTCACCGCCGCCGCGACGGCTGCCCTCCTGCTCACCTTCGGTCCACAGCGCATCAGCCTGGCTACCGCGCACACCGGCGACGCGCAGCTCGCGTCCGCGCTCGAGCGCAGCGCTGCCGCCGAGCCGGGGTACCACGAGCTCTCGGCGCTGGTGTACGACCAGGGCCGAGTCACGTTCGGCGGCCTGGGCGCCGACGAGCACACCGAGTTTGAGATCGGCTCGGTGACCAAAACGTTCAACGCGGAGCTGGTACGGCAGCTGATCCGCGCCAACGAGCTCACCCTGGACACCACCGTCGGCGACATCCTCGGCGCCACCGGCGCACCGATCGATTCAGTCACCGTGGAAGAGCTGCTCAACCACACCGCTGGGCTCCCGCCAATGGGCCGCCTCGGGCTGCCGGACATCCTGAAAGCCAACGTCACCCAGGGCGGCAACGCGTACCGCACCGACTCCCCCGACGACATCCTTGCCGCCGCCCGGACCATGAAGCTCCACGGCCGCGGCGAATACGCATACTCCAACTACGGGCACGCGCTGCTCGGGCAACTGCTCGCGGTGAAAACTGGCACGCCGTACGAAGAACTTGTGCGAACGCGGATCTTCTTACCTGCGGGCATGGACGAATCGTTCGTGGCGGGCCCCGGCGGGGTGGATACGCACCTGCTCGGGCGCGGCCTGCGCAGTAACGGGCGCGAGGCGGAGCCTTGGGACATGGACGGCTGGGCGCCGGCGGGCGCGATCCGCTCGACCGCGTCCGACATGGCGCGATTCATCGAGTGGGTCGACGAGCACGGCCGGCCCGACTACGGCTGGGCCACCGCCGATGCATACACCTTCCACAACGGTGGGACCGGTGGGTTTCGCACGATGCTCGTGTGGGACCCGGAAAACCCGCACCGCGCGGTGTTCGTGGCCGGCGACACCGAAGCCTGGGTCGATGACCTAGGCATCAACCTCCTCGACACCACCAAGGAGCTCGCATGATCCTGCTCATCGCATTCGTTATCGCCCTCCTGGCGTGGGAGACGTTCCGCGCCATGCGTCGCCCGCAGCGTAGGGGCTTCGCGCTTGTCAACGCCGCCCTCACCGCCCTCGTAGTGTGGTGGATCGCCACCCCACTTGATTGGAACGCTACGCTCCCCATCTGGCTGTGGTGGGCCCTCGCGGTGTGGGCGGCGGTGCTCGTCGGCTTGAGCGCCGCGCGACTCGCTTTACAGCGTTCCACGGTTTTGGAACGCTAGAACGCATGACATCTGCTGATTTCTCCACCGACGCGCGCCTGGACGCCCTCGAGGCTCGCGTCGCGGCGCTCGAAGCCGCGCGATCCGGCACTCCCCCGGCGCCCACCGCGGTACCGCACGGCACCGACCTTCCCGACCTCCCCGCCGCGTTGCGCGCACTGGAAGGCTGCGACGGCGGCGCGGTTGCGTTCGGCGGCTCGGTCACCACCCGCAGCGGCACCTACGACTACCAGTGGACCCGGCCGACGGAGGCGGTGACCGAGCACGCCTGGCAGGAACAGATCGAGCGCCTGGCCGCGCTCGCCCACCCCGTGCGCGCCGAGATGCTGCGGCATCTGCTTTCCGGCCCCGCGACCCCGGCAGACCTTGTCGCCGCCGAGGTGGTCACCTCAACAGGGACGGCCTACCACCACCTCAACGCACTGCAGGCCGCGGGGTGGATTGCCAAGGAAGCCGGCGCGTATGCCATCCGCCCGGCGCGCGTCGTGCCGCTGATGGCAATCATCATTGCCGCGGAGGCGCACTAGCGAGACAGGGCGTCCGGCCCTTCCTCCAGCAAGGTCACGAACTGCTCCTCGGTGAGGATCGGGCGGCCCAGGTCGCGGGCTTTTTGTTCCTTGGACCCGGCATTCTCCCCCACGACGACATAGTCGGTCTTCTTGGACACCGAGCCCGACGCCTTGCCGCCGCGGGTGAGGATCGCTTCCTTGGCGGAGTCGCGGCTAAATCCTTCGAGCGTGCCGGTGACCACGACGGTCAGCCCCTCAAGGGTCTGCGGGGCCGCCTCCGCGTCCTGATCGTCCTCCATGCGTACCCCGGCCTCGGTCCATGCATCCACAATGTCCTGGTGCCAGTCCACGGTGAACCAGTCCTTGAAGGATTCGGCGATGATCTGCCCGACGCCATCGGTTTCGGCAAGGTCGGACAAGGGGGCGTCGAGAAGCGCTTGCATGCTCTTGTAGCGGGCGGCGAGCGCGCGGGCGGCGGTGGGCCCGACGTGGCGGATGGACAGGGCGACGAGCACGCGCCAGAAGTCGACCCGCTTGGCGGTTTCGAGGTTAGCCAGCAGTTTCTTGCCGGCGGCGTTGACCTGGCCGTCCTTGCGCGTGTAGGCGTTGGACTTCTTCAGGTCGTCTTCGGTGAGGTCGAAGAGTGCGGCTTCGTCGATGAGCACGCCCGAGGCGATGAGGTCCTGGGCGCCCTTCTCGCCGAGCGCCTCGATGTCGAATGCACCGCGCGAGGCGAGGTACTCCAGGCGTGCCGACAGCTGCGCCGGGCACGAGCGGGTATTCGGGCAGCGCCAGTCCGCGTCACCCTCCTTCGCCGGCGCGAGTTTGGTGCCGCATACCGGGCAGTCCTGGGGGTAGACGAACTCGCGCTCTGAACCGTCGCGAAGATCCGCGACGGGCCCGAGCACCTCGGGGATGATCTCGCCGGCCTTGCGCACTACGACCGTGTCGCCGATGAGCACGCCTTTACGCTTGACCTCGTGCTGGTTGTGCAGGGTGGCCATGGACACCGTGGAGCCTGAGACGAAGACCGGCTCGAGGACCGCGTACGGGGTCGCGCGCCCGGTACGGCCGACCGAAACCTGGATGTCTTTGAGCGTGGTGGTGACTTCTTCCGGCGGGTACTTGTACGCGATGGCCCAGCGCGGCGCGCGGGAGGTGGAGCCGAGCTGGCGCTGCGCTGCCACGCTATCGACCTTGATCACCAGACCGTCCATCTCGTGGATGGCATCGTGGCGGTGGTCCGCCCAGTACTTCACCGCGTCCTGGACGTCCTTGGCGGTCTTGGCGGGCTTGGTGTACTCGGACACCGGCAGGCCCCACTCCGCGAGCTTGAGGTAGGCATCGTGCTGCGTCTCCGGCGCGAAGCCGTCGCGGGCGCCGATGCCGTGGCAGATCATGTGGAGCTTGCGCTTCTTCACATCTGCCGGATTTTTCTGGCGCAGGCCGCCGGCCGCGGTGTTGCGCGGGTTGGCAAAGGGCTTGCCGCCCTCCCTGATGCGCTGCTCGTTGAGCTCTGGGAAGTCCTCGGGGCGGATGAACACCTCGCCGCGGACCTCCAGCAGCGCGGGGGCGTCGCCGGCAAGCTCGTGCGGGATGTCTTCGATGACGCGGGCGTTGGCGGTAATGTCCTCTCCGACCGTGCCGTCGCCGCGGGTGGCAGCGCGCTCGAGGACGCCGTCGCGGTAGACCAGGTCGATGGACAGCCCGTCGATCTTCAGCTCGGTGAGGTACGGGCCGGGGGTCTTGTCCAGCCACTCAGCGAGCTCTTCGGCCGAGAACACGTTATCCAGGCTGTACATGCGCTCCAGGTGCGTCACGTCCGCGAACGCGGAGGACGCGGCCGTGGGTGCACCGACCTCCTTGGTCGGCGAGTCCGGCACGGCAAGCTCGGGGTGCTCCTCCTCGAGCTCCTGCAGCCGACGGAACAGGGCGTCGAACTCCGCGTCGGAGATGACGGGCTGCCCGTTGTAGTACAGGTCGCGGTGGTGACGGACCTCGTCCGCCATCTCGCTCCACGTGCGCTGCAGGTCCTCGAGGCGCTCGGGCGACGGTACGTCTGGCTCAGGTGTAGTCATGCCGTTGGATTCTAGTTGCCCGCGGCGCCGACCGGGGTGCGCCGACTCTGTGGCGTGCTGGCTACTCCTGGAAGAGCGCATACACGCGCGAGGTAATGCTTGGGGCGCCCTTGATATTCGCCGGGCCGGCCACGATCACGGCACCGGTGGCGGGCACCTGCGCGAGGTTGTCCAGCACCTCGATTTGGTAGATGTCCTGCTCCAGCACGTACAGCTCGCCGTAAAGGAAGCCGCGTTCCGCCACCGCGACACCGGGGTCGGTGTCCAGGGTTTCGTGGCCGATAGCTGCGACGCGGCGATCGTCGATAAGCACATGCAGCGCCTCGAGCGACCAGCCGGGGGTGTGCTGCACCCCGTCCTCGTCCAGGTTCACAAACGCGTCTGGGTCCTCCCAACGCGTGGACCAGCCGCTGGAGAAGGCGACGAAGCTGCCGGGCTCGATCGTGCCGTGCTCGGCCTCGAATGCGACGATGTCGTCGGCGGTCACGGCGTAGTCCGGGTCGGCCTCCACCTTGTCCTCCAGGTGCAGCACGTTGAGTGGCAGAATCAGCTCATCGACGCCGATGCCGGAGACGAGCCGCTTGCCCGCTGCGAAGTGGCCGGGCGCGTCGACGTGGGTGCCGTAGGGCGTGGCGAAGGTGTACTCCTTGGCCCAGAAGCGGTCCTTTTCGATGGTGCGGACGTCGCGCTCCTGCATCGGCTCGAATGCCGCGAAGCGCGGGATGCCGGGGTGGACCTCGTGGGTGAGGTCGACGCGCTTCGCGCCGAGGATCTGTTGCTGCCAGTCGGTGAGTCGTGCCATGGTGGGCCGCCTTTCGTCGGGATAGATCGGGGTGATGTGAGTCGACTATTCGCCACTAGACAGCTCGGTTCAATACTTCTATTCACCGCAACGACCCCCGTGCGTTCGAACGGAAAACCATCCCGTGTTGGGGGCGCGGATACAATGACGGGCATGGCTTCCGCACCCGCCGCTTTTGACGCGTCCCGCATGCTCTCCTTCGACCTCGAAACCACCTCCGTAAACCCGCTCGAGGCTCGCATTGTCACCTCAGCCCTCGTGCGTATCGACGGCCGCGAGGTCACCGCCAACGAGACCCTCGCTGACCCCGGCATGGAAATCCCAGAAGCCGCGGCAGCGGTCCACGGCATCAGCACCGAGAAGGCGCGCGCCGAGGGCCGCCCCCACGACGAGGTCCTGCGTGAGACCGTCGACGCTATCAAGCAGGGCTGGGAGGACGGGCTCACGCTGATCGTCTTCAACGCCCCCTACGACCTAAGCGTGTTGCGCGCGCTGACCGGCGACTTCACCGTGACCGGCCCGGTGTTTGACCCGCTGCTCATCGACAGGGCGCGCGACCGCTACCGTAAGGGCAAGCGCAACCTGGGCGCGCTGTGCGAGCACTACGGGGTGCGCCTGGACAACGCCCACGAAGCAACCTCGGACGCGATGGCGGCCGCGCGTATCGCGTGGAAGCAGGTGCGCAAGGTCTGGCCGGAACTCGCGAAGATGGACACCGACGAGCTCATGGAGTACCAGGCCGTAGAGAACTACCGCATCCAGACCGACCTGAAGAAGTGGCTGGAGTCGCGTGGGCGCGACGCGTCCAACGTGAACATGGGCTGGCCGATGGTGGGCTAAACCTCCGTGAGCTCCGCACGCAGCTTGTCGACAAACTCACGTAGCCCTTCGTCATCAGACCCAGGGCGTGTTCCTCCCCGTTCTTCGTCCGGACAATCATGTCGCCGTCAGTCAGGTCCACAGACTCGATGTCTTCTGCGAGCAGATGTGTGGATTCTCCGTCTTCCACCAGGCGAAGCGTTTGCCCATCGAAATGAGCTTCGCGTTTTTCCGGGAATCCCGAGAACACAACGAACCACAGCACACCGAGGGCGGTACCCAAAATAAGGTCGTCCAACACCAGGCCGAAGACGACAAAGAACATCGCGCCAAAGGTGACACCCGTCGCGTAGTCAGCGGTTTTCTTGCTCCAGTGCAGTGGCTCGCTCATACCTCCATGCTAAGCTCTTCGGCCATCTCGCGGGCCGCGCGATAGTTCGCGGCGGTGCCCACCAACGTCTCCGCGGGTTCGGCATATACGTCGACGCGGGTCTGCGCCGGGTCGATCTGCAGATCATCGAAGACACGGTAGAGCTCGCGCGGGGCCATGGTCGGAATCGCGATGCGAGTACCCTGGTCCAGCAGCTTGGCCAGCGTGTCCTTGTCGCAAGTGCGCGGGTCGGCGGTGATCCACGGGGTGGCGTCGAGAAGCTGCGGCGTATGTAGCAAGTGCTCCCCGAAACGCTGCAAGGTTTCCTGCGGCTCAGGGATGGCCCGGATCGTCTCGTAGTCTGTGGTGCCGCGGAGCGTACCGGCGGTGACCTCGGGCAGCAGCGGCTCGTCGAGCTGGAGTACGACGTCGCCGAAGCGTGCTGCGACATCGCGGCGGTGCTCGGTGCATGCCTCGAGCAGCGCGTCCGTGAGGTCGCGCAGCGCGCCGGCGTCGGTGATCATGCGGTGTCCGTTGGGCATCTCCACCTCGGCGGCAAGCGTAAACGGCCCGACCAGCTGCGCCTTGACGGTGTCAACCTTGCCGTGCCAGGCCTCCTCGAGCCCGTCGAGGTCGCGGGCCATGCGGTCGGCGTCACCGCGCTTGCGGGCGGCGACGCGCCAACCGCGCGGACCGCGACCAATCGGGATCTCCAGCAGCGCGGCCGTGCGCCCGATCGCGTCCGCACCCACGCCGCGCTCCGGCAGCTGCGGGATGTGCGGCAGGACCGTTTCCGAAAGCACCACGTCGGCGGCCTGCGCCAAGTCCGTGCCGGGCATCGGCCCGAGTCCAAAGGCGGTCATCGCAGCTCCCCTACGCCGTCGCGCAGATCGTGCCCGAGCCGAGAACCACATCGCCCAGCCCGTCCGGGTCAGGCAGGTAGAGCACCGCGGCCTGGCCGCGCGCCACGCCCTCGAGCGGGGTGTGCAGGTCAAGGGTCATTGAGTCGTCACCGATGCGCGCGGTGCACTTGACGACGCCACCGTGCGCCCGAATCTGCACATTCGCCTCAAACTCGCCCTCCATGGCCGGGTGAAGCACCTTCAGCCGGTCCGCGGTGATCTGGTTGATCTTCAGCGCCTCGCGCGGGCCCACCGTCACGGTGCCGGTCTCGGCGTCCACGTCGGTGACGTAGCGTGGCTTGCCGTCGGCGGCGGGCACGCGCAGATTCAGCCCGCGGCGCTGGCCGATTGTGTATTGGAACGCGCCGTCGTGCTCCTTGAGCTCGGTGCCGTCCTGGTCCTTGATCAGGCCGGGACGCATTCCGATCGAGCGTCCGAGGAACGCTTGCGTGTTGCCGTCCGGGATGAAGCAGATGTCGTAGGAATCCGGCTTGTTCGCCGTGGAGAACCCGTAGGCCGCGGCCTCCTCGCGGATCTGCGGCTTTTCCGTATCGCCCACTGGGAACAGGCAGCGGTCCAGCTCGTCGCGGGTGAGCACGCCCAGGACGTAGGACTGGTCCTTCTTGGGATCAGCGCTACGTCGTAAATTGCCCTCCGCATCCACGATGGCGTAGTGGCCGGTGGCCACCGCGTCGAAGCCGAGAGTGACCGCGCGCTCGAGCAGCGCCGCGAACTTGATTTTCTCGTTGCAGCGCAGGCAGGGGTTGGGGGTCTCGCCGTGCTCGTAGGACCAGACGAAGTTGTCAATCACGTCCTCTTTGAAACGGTCCGAGAAATCCCACACGTAAAACGGGATGCCCAGCTTGTCGCACACCCGGCGCGCGTCCGCGGAATCCTCGAGCGAGCAGCAGCCGCGGGCTGACTCACGAGTTTGCTGCGCGTCCTTGGACAGCGCGAGGTGGACGCCGATGACGTCGTGGCCCTGTTCAACCAGGCGCGCAGCCGCCACCGAGCTGTCCACGCCCCCGCTCATCGCTGCTAATACTCGCATGTGGCGGAAGTGTACCCGTCAACAGGAGCCGGGGAAAACCCGTCGGCGCTGGGCTCTCAACAGGCCGGAGGGTCATACCGTGGCATGACGATTCAGCTGCGCGGGTTGGCTAGGTTGAGGGTATGCCACGCACAACTCCCCCGTCGCCGGTTCGTGTGCGAGACGTTGTCATTGCCATAGCGCTTGCTGCGTGCGCTGCGCTCGGTGTCGTCAGTGCCTCGCAACCCGTCTGGGCAACCGCCATGCTCGTCGTGTGGACGGCCGCTGCGCCATTCACGCGGTGGCGGTGGCCGATCACGACGGCGCTCTCCGCGTGTGCGCTGTTGGGCATCCGCGCCTGCAGCACGGAGCTCACCATCGCCGAGATCGTCGTCGCGGTCTTCACCGCGTACATCGCCCGCCGCAACCTGCGCCCTGTGCTTCGCGACGTCGCCGCCGCAGCGCTGGTCGTGGGCGATCTCCTCGCGCTCTCCCTGGTGTCGCCCGTGCTGCGGAGCATGCCTCTCGACGAGCGCCTCCCCTACCTCGTGTGGAGCGCCACGCTCCTCGTCGCAGCTGGGCTCTTCGGCGAGCTCCGCAGGCGCGCGGAGGAAACCGCGGCCCGCGAACTGGAGCAGGCGCTACAGCGGCAACGGATAGCACTCGAGCACGCCATGTCGGAGGAGCGCGCCTTCCTCGCCCGCGAGATCCACGACGTGGTCACGCACTCGCTGGCCGTGATGGTCGCGCAGGCCGACGGCGGCCGATATTGCGGGGACGGCGACTCCGCGCTCGCGGCCAAGGACGAGGCGCTACGCACGATCGGCGAGGTCGGCCGGGAGTCGCTCACCCAGATGCGCGAGGTAGTCACGTTACTACGCGCGCCAGAAACGCGGCCGGTCGCACCGTCACCCCATTCACTTGACCTGGACGAGCTGGTGCGCACGAGCCGACTCGGCGGCCTGGCCGTGGACTACACGGAGGCCGGCACCCCGCCTGAGCAACTGCCGCTGGCCACGGCGATCGCGACCCGGCGCATGGTCCAGGAGGCGCTTACGAATGCGCTCAAGCACGGCGACGGCCGGGCCTCGCTCGACGTGACGTGGCAGGACGAGCTGGTGGTGATCAAGGTGGTCAACGCCATCGCAGCCCCGCCGTCCGGCCCCTCGGACGGTCACGGTTTGCGGGGGATGCGCGAGCGAGCTTCGCTTATCGACGCCACCGTGCACACCGGCCCCGCGCACTCCAACATTGGAGCGCAGCAGTGGGTGACTGAGCTGCGCGTCCCCTACGCTGACCCTCACCCGAAGGAGCAGGCATGAGCACAATTCACGTCGGCATCGTCGACGACCAGGCGCTCTTCCTCCACGGGATTCGCCGCGTTATCGATTCCCAACCGGACATGTCGGTGCAGTGGCTTGCCGCCAACGGCGCCGGGGCCCTCGAGCAGCGCGAGGCGCGCCCGGTCGACCTGATACTGATGGACGTGCAGATGCCGGTCCTCGACGGCATTGCCGCCACCGCCGAGGTCGCCCGCCGGTTCCCGGCGACGAAGGTGGTCATCTTGACCACATTCGATGACGAAGACTACGTGGTCAACGCCCTTTCCGCTGGCGCGAGCGGCTTCCTGCTCAAGGACGCGCAGCCCGAGGTGCTCCTTGACGCCATCCGCACCGTGGCCGCCGGCGACGCCGTCATCTCTCCGCGAGCCACCAAACGCATCCTCGCGCGATTCTCCCAGCACCCATCTCCTGCCGAGCACCACGACACCCCACCGCTCTCGGACGGGGATCGCGTGGCGCTCGAGGAGCTCACTGCCCGGGAGCGCGAGGTCCTCGTCGCGATCGGCCGCGGCTGGTCGAATGCGGAGATCGCCGAGCGCATGTTCATTTCCATGCCGACGGTGAAGACCCACGTCGGCCGGATCCTGTCCAAGACACAGTCGCGCGACCGCGTGCACGCGGCGCTGTTTGCCTACCGCACCGGCCTGGTCAGTCGCGCCGATCTGCTCGCTCCCTAAGGTGCGCTCATCCCCGGGTATGACGCGAAAGATGGTACCCCGCTCCGATGTTTTCGCAGCTCCGCGCGGCAAGAGTGGAAGCCATGGACACACCAATCATTGCAACGAAGGGTCTGACTAAGACCTACGGGAAACACGCAGTCGTCGATAAGCTCGATCTCGAAGTGCCCCAGGGCGCGGTACATGGCCTGCTGGGACCGAACGGCTCGGGCAAGTCGACCACGATGAAAATGCTGCTCGGCTTGACCACCCCCACCTCCGGCGAGATCACCGTACTGGGCCGTCCGATGACGCGCGCGACCCGCGGCGAGGTACTCACCGGTATTGGTTCGCTCATCGAGTCGCCCGCCGCGTACCCGCACCTCACCGGCGCCGAGAACATGCGCATTGTCACCCGCCTGTTTAAGGCCGACCCCGCCAACGCGCAGCGCGCGGTGCGACTCGTGCGCCTTGAACAGCACATGGACAAGCAGGTCAAGCACTATTCACTCGGGATGAAGCAGCGCCTCGGGATCGCCATCGCGCTTGTGCGCGACCCGCAGCTGCTCATTCTGGACGAGCCCACCAACGGCCTCGACCCAGCCGGCATCGAGGAGATCCGCGAGCTCATCATCAGCCTCGCACGCGACGAGGGCCGCACCGTCCTCGTCTCAAGCCACCTCCTCTCCGAGATTGAGAAGATGTCCACCAGCCTAAGCATCATCAACCAGGGCAAGCTCGTCTTTCAGGGCTCGCAGCAGCAGCTTTTCGACGCCCACCTCCCCGACCTCTTCATCCAAACCCCAGCAGCCGACGCGGCCACGGAGGTCCTGCGGGCATCGCGCCCCCGCACCGTGCCCGGCGGAGTGGAGCTGACCGGGCTTGCCGACGACGACGTCGCCGCCGCGTGCGCACACCTTGTCAGCCACGGCGTGCCGATCCACCAGGTCGTGCGCAAACGCCGCAGCCTCGAAGAGATCTTCATTGGCATGACGGGACGAGAGGGGCTCAGCGCATGAGCGTCGAACTGTTAAAACTGCGCCGCACACATGTCCTTCTGCTGGGCGGGGCGCTCTCGCTCGGCATCGTTTTGATAGCAAACATGAACGTCTTTGCCGGCGATCAGATCGAGCAATTCACCTCCGACCCGCACGACTCTTGGGCCAGCCACCTCATCGGTGTCGCGATCGCGCTCGCATTCCTTACACCCCTGCAGGCCGCGATCATTGCCAGCCGCACCGTGGATAACGAGCACGCCAACGGCGGGTGGCTGCTCAACGCTGTGGCGGGCATCCGGCAGGGCACGCTCTTGCGCCGCAAGCTTCGCGTTGTCGCACCGCTGGTTGTCGCGCTGAAGCTTATAGAAGTCGGCGCAAGTGTCGCCTTGCCCGCTGCCATGGGAGCGCCGCTCCCCGCGGGCTCGGTCGCATCCGCGTGGGTGGCGTACGGCGCCGCCGCTGTGGTGACCAGCCTTGCCCTTACGGGCATCATGCTCGTCCTCGCCGCCGTGACGGATTCCCAGATCGGCGTACTCACCTTGGGGGTGGTGGGCGGTTTCCTGGGGATTGCTTCGCTGCTCTCCCCCGCCTGGCTCGCTGCGATCAACCCGTTTGGCTACTTCGCGGTGGTACTTCCCTACACCTTTGCCGACGACGGCATCGCCCTCACCCAGCCCCATTGGGTGTTGTGGGCCGCCTACGCCATCTGCCTCGCCGCCGCTTTCGCCGTGGCGACCCGGTACCTCAATAGGAAGGAAATTTAGCCATGGACCTGCTTGTCAATGATCTTGCTAAGCTCCGTCGCACCCACATTGCTGCGGTGCTGTGCGGCGTCCCGCTGATCGCGGTCGCGTTCGGCGTGGCCAACTACGCTGCAAACTCCGAAACGCTGAGTGCGGGGTGGCAAAGCTACTGGTCGCAAGCGACCCTGTTCTACGGCATGCTGTTTATGGTGGTGGGCATTGCCATCATCGCCGCAGCGGCGTGGCGCGTCGAGCACCGCGGCGGCAACTGGCATACACTGCTTACCTCGTCTCGGTCCGCGGGCGCGATCGTCGCCGCCAAGCTGGGGGCGATCGCTACCCTCACGCTTCTCATGCAGCTCATCTTCATCGTGTGCAGTCTTGCCGGCGGGTGGATGCGCGGGCTCAGCGGCATGCCGCCGTGGGCGCTGCCCGCGTCGTCGCTCATTGCGGTGCTCCCGGCGGTGGCGGTCGCGGCGTGGCAAAGCTTTTTGTCCATGGTCATCCGCAACTTTGCTATGCCGATCGCGCTCGGCGCGGTCACGGGCGTCATTTCCTTCGGGTCGATCGCTGCCAGGGCACACGCGATGCAGTTCGTGCTCCCGCCCGTCGGATTGTCCAAGGCGCTGTGGATGAGCAGCTCTGCGGTCGCGGACGCCAACGCACTCGACCCGAAAACAGTCGCCAGCATCACCCTCACAGCCGCGGTACTCGCCGTGGCAGGGTGGCTCGCGTCAACGATGTACCTGCGCCGCGTCGACGTGAACGCTTAAGTCCCCGGGGCTGCCGGGTACCCTGCCAGGCATGGCTGCGAAACAGGAGACGTACCAGATCGACACCGGCGAGGCCGAGGTCCACCACGAGCCTGACGGGTCGATGGTGCTGCTGGTCAACGGAGTCCCCAGCTCGCACGTCGTCCCCGGCGAGCCGCAGCGCCTGGATTTTGAGTACATGCGCTGGATCGCGGACTTCCTGGACTCACTCCAGCACCGTGGCGTGAGCGACCGGGCCCGCTGGCCCAAGCCTCGCCTGACGCACTTGGGCGGCGCGGCCTGCTCGCTGCCGCGATACTTCGCGGATGGGTGGCCGGGCTCGCGCAACACCGTCGTGGAAATCGACGGCAGGCTCGCCGAGCTCGCGCGCGAGCTGTTCGACGTCCCCCGCGCCCCCGCCGTGAAGATCCGGGTGGGCGATGCGCGCGAGGTCACCGACTCGTTCAAGCCGGCGACCCGGGACGTCATCATCCGCGACGTGTTCGCCAACGCCGTGACTCCGCGGGAGCTGACGACGGTGGAGTTTTATGGGAACGTGTGGGCGTCGATAAGCGAAACCGGCGTCTACGTGGCCAACTGTGGCTCGCGCGCGGACCTCAAGGAGGCTAAGGAGGAGCTGGCCGGTATGTGTGAGGTGTTCCCGCACGTTGCGGCGATCGCGGACCCGCCGATGCTCAAGGGGCGGCGCTACGGCAATATCGTGCTCATCGGCGCCAACACCCCCATCGAGGCGAGCCCGCAGCTCACGCGCAACCTGCTCAAGGGCGCGGTGCCGGCGCAGTTCAAGGGCGAGCAGTGGGCACGGAGCTTAGCGACGACTCCGCGCCACGACCCCGAGCCGACACCCCCTGCCGGCGAGTGAGGAACTCCCGGGGCTACTTGGTGGCGTTATCCAACAGGATGAGCAGGTCGCCGACCTGGTAGTCGCCGATCATCATGCTGCGCAGGTCATCGACCGGCAGCTCGCCGTTGGCGGCGAGCTTGGCCACCAGGTCAGCGATGTTGCGCGCGTCCTCGTCGTCGAAGCCTGCCTGGTCGGCGGCCTCGGCGAGCCCGGCGATGCCGAGGGCGCCGCCCGCCAGCGCGAGGATCGCGACGACCAGCGCGGTGTTGTCCTGCTCCAGGACCTGCAGCTCGCCGGAGTCGGGTGCCTGGAACTGCTCGAGTAGGCCGCCGGCTGCGTCCAGGTTGCCGGCCGCGAACGCGTTGTACTGGGCGCCGGTGCCGTTGAACAGGTTCATGTCCACCGGGGTGTTGATGCCGGCAACGCGGCCGGCATCGGAGCGCTGCCAGAAGCTCAGCGTGCGCCAGCCACCAACCGGGGCCGGGGGCTGGTTCTGGTACGCGGCCAGCCAGAGCGGGTAGCTGGTGAACGCATTGGTGTTGTTCATGTGCTCGTACCAGAAGTAGCGGTAGGTGTACACGATGGGCTTGCGGCCGGTGCGCGCTTCAACCTCGCCCAGGAAGAGCTGGGTCCAGGCTGCGAGCTGGACCGGGCCGAGCCCCTCGTCGACCTCCAGGTCCAGCACCGGCGGCAGGTCTGTCTTGGGGCCCGCGTTGATGACGTCGGCGAAGTAGCGGGCCTGCGCCAGCGCGTCCTCGGCGGGCCGTGCGTAGTGGTACGCGCCGGCCTGCATGCCCGCATCCGCGGCGGCCTGGGCGTCCTGGTCGTAGAAGTCATTTTTGAATCCGACGCCCTCGGTGGCCTTGATAAACGCGAACTTCTGACCGCCCGGGCCAGAAACGGTCTTCCAATCAATTGGGCCGCCGCCCGGGTGCTGGTGGCCGGCAACGTCGACGCCGGAGATCAAGCCGGGTAGCGACTGCGCGTCCGCGGTCTTCTGACCGATCGGGCTCACGACGAGCAGGGTGAACACCATCGCGGTGGAGACCACCGCGGCAATGAGGGCTTTGGGGTGGCTGAGCAGGGCGTGCGGGCGCGAGGCGCGCGCGGGGGAAAGCGTCCAGGGTGCGTGCATACCTGGCACTCTAGCGCACTCAAGTCACAACATTCACACGAGACACACCACTGGAGGCGGGAACTTTTGGGAGCACAAGGGGCGCTGGTAAGCGCCCCTTCCCTAGAGCGAGCCGGCAGCGCGGGCACGCTCGATGACCCCGACGATATGGGCCACGAAGGTGTCGACGTCCTCCTCGGTGGTGGTTCGCCCCAGCGTGAGGCGCAGCGCGCCCATGCCATCGCGAGCGTCCACCCCCATCGCCTCGAGCACGTGCGAGACGCGGTGCACGCCCGCCGAGCAGGCCGAGCCCGCTGAGGCCTCGACACCGAGCGAGTCGAGCAGCATGAGCATGGACTCCGCCTCCGCGCCCGGGAAGAGCAGGTGTGCGTGGCCGGCCAGGCGGGGTTCGGTCGCGGTCACCTTCGTCCCCGGGACCGCGGCGACGACACGCTCGATGAGCTGGTCGCGCAGGCCCGCGATCCGTGCGTTCTCCGCCTCGCGCTCGTCCAGCGCTTCGCGCAAGGCAGCCGCCGTCGCCGCCGCAGCAGCGACATCGACGGTGCCGGGGCGCAGTCCTCGCTCCTGGCCGCCGCCGAGCACCACCGGCAGAGGGACCGGGGAACGCTTGGCCAGCAGGATGCCGGAGCCGCGGGGTCCGCCGAACTTGTGCGCGCTGGCGGCCAGTGTCGTCGCACCGGACGCGTGGAAGTCCACCTCGACCTTGCCCACCGCCTGCACCGCGTCGACGTGCAACGGCGTGCCGGCGGCGTTCGCACGCTCGGCGGCCTCACGGACCGGCTGGATCGCGCCAGTCTCGTTGTTTGCCCACATGAGCGTCGCCACCGCGGCGGGATCATCGAGCGCCGAAAGTTCGCGGACGTGGCCACCCCGGTCTGGCTCCAGCCACGCCACCTCCGCCCCTTCGGTCTGTGCCAGAGACTTGACCGTCTCCAGGACCGCGGAGTGCTCGATCGTGCTCGCGACGACCCGGCGCGGCGCCCCCTCCCTCGTCCGGGCACGGTAAAGGCCGCGCACCGCGATGTTGTCCGCCTCGGTGCCGGAACCGGTGAACACCACTTCGACCGGGTCCGCGCCGAGCAGCTCAGCGATGTCCTCGCGTGCCTGCGCGAGGACAGCGTTCGCCGCGCGGCCGGAGCCGTACTGCCCGCCCGGGTTGACGGCGTGTGCGTGTTCCACCCAGGCGTCGATAGCCACTTGCCGCATGGGGGTTGTTGCTGCGTGATCCAGATACACCATGCCGCTCATCGTAGCCGTCGGCTACGCAGCCGGGCGGTGCTCCCTCGCGTCGCAGATGTAGGCGAGCGCGTCGTCGCCGACCCGGGCTACAATCACGGCCCGCTGCTGCGCACCTTTGAGTTTGAGCTTGTTGCGCAGCGCATCGGGGTCCACGTCCACGCCGCGCACGAGGATCTCTACCGCCCCGGCGTCGTGGGCGCGGAGGGCCGCCTTCAGCTTCTTCAGCTGCACCACCTCGCGCAGGCGGAACCCGCTGTACCCCGGAGGTACGTCCCGCCCGGTCAGAAACGCGATGTGCGGATCGAGCATCCAGAGTCCGTGGCGGCGTGCCCACTCCTGCACCAGCCCGGCGCGGATGACGGCGCCGTCGGGTTCGACGATCCACTCCCCCGGCCCTTCGGCGCGATGATCCCCCTCGCCCACGACGTCGCCCGCGCCGCGCACCACGTCCACGAACCCGTCGGCGCGGAGCACGACCGCCTCGCGCCCGGCGCCAATGCCGGGCGTGTAGAGGCAGGTTTCCTTCACCCCGCCGTCGAGCGAGACGACACTGACCAGACCGTTCCACTCCGAGTAATCAATGCCCGGCGCGCACTTGATTGCCAGCTCCGAACTCCGGTAGGCGTCCACGAGCGCAGGCAGGGGCGGCTCGAGGTCGGCGGGGTCTGTGATGCGACGCCCGTTCTTGCGCCGCGCCGGGTCCGCAACAACCACGCCCCTTGCCACCGGCGCGGACACCGGGTGCAGCGCGTCGGCGCGGACGAGCCAGGCGTCGCGGCCGAGGTTGTAACGCGCCATGCGCAGCCGCGCCGCGTCCAAGTCGGAGCCCAGCCAGGTGAGCCCCGCGTCCACCATGTGTGGGGCCTCGGAACCCACCGAGCACGTCACGTCGTGCACGAGCGTCGCGCCCGCGCCGGCGAGCGTGCGCGCGCGGTACGCGGCCACGAGCGCCGCTGCTGCGCGGCGTCGGAGTCGGTGAGCCACCAGCCGGGGAACTTCCCGTCCGCCTGCCGCTGCGCGGCGATGAGCGCGGACACGGCGCGGGCGTGCTCCCCAAACTCCGCGTCTAGCCGCGCCCGGTCCGCAAACACGCTCGCCTTCGTCAGCGCGATCTCCGGGGCGAGCGCCTCGATCCGCGCGGCGTGCTCCGCCAGGTAGACGACCTCACTCGGGCTGAATGCCATAGCGGCCTCCGATCCGGTCCTTGGGTTTGAACGTGAAAAACTCGGCGAAGCGTTCGTCGTCCACCGGGTCTCCGATCACCGGCGTAATGGTCGCGTGCTTGGCCGCGGCCAAGACCTCGTCGACGGTTCCGTACTGCTCGATGAGCCGCAGCTGCGCCCAGGTCGCGGGGGCGAAGCGGACCAGCCCGTGGCGCCACCCCTCCAGCAGAAGGGAGGGCGGGAACCAGTTCGCGTCGTCTGCTTCCCCCGTGTTGCCGTCCGGTTCCTGCCCCGTCGGGTTGGCCGCGATGAAGCTGAACGTGTCGAACCAGTCGCCGCGAGCGGATTGGCCCACCCAGCGCGCGAACGGTTTGAGCAGGTCGGCGCACACGTTGAGGTCGTTGTCGCGCAGCACGTCCGTCAGCGAGATTTCGTGCGACTCCAGTTGGAGGCGCTGGTGGTGGAACGGGCGGGCGTCGGCAAGCAGCTGCCCCTCCTCGTCGACGGCGAGCAACGTGCCGGATTCTTCGAAGAGCTCGCGCACCGCCGCGAACACCAGCGCGTGTGCCTTGTACTTGGTCACGCCGAGCTGGCGGGCCATGGAGATCGCGCTGCGGCCGAGCCACAGGTCGCCGTCGTTCCACGAGCGGCCCGGAAAGTCGCGGCTGTCCACCCCGCCGCCGGGAAACACCGTTACCCCGGGGTAGTTCTTCATGCTCAGCACGCGTTCCTGCATCCAAACTTCCAGCCCAGCGGCGGTGTCGCGCAGCAGGATCACGGTGGCGGACATGCGCGCGCCATGAAACCCGCTGACCTCGGTGACGTCGATCTCGTCGCCGCGGTCGGCGGAGAACGCCCCCACGCTGCGCTGCATGCCTCGACTCATAGTTCCGAAGGGCCTCGAGTGCTTCTCGACGCCCCCGCACTCACTTCCTGTGCGCCCCAGCGCGGGAGGAGCGCGCCCGGCGCGCGAAGTAGCGCCCGTCGGCGCGCGTCACCTCGATCGGCTGGTGGTAGGCCTTGGACACGTTCTCGCTGTTCAGCACGTCATCGATGAGCCCTTGCGCGACCACTTCACCTTCGTCCAGCAGCATGGCGTGCGTAAAGCCGTACGGAATCTCCTCGAGGTGGTGGGTGATCATCACCATCGCCGGCGCGTCCGGGTCGAGCGCGAGTTCGCCTAGGTAGGCCATGAGGTCCTCGCGGCCGCCCAGGTCCATGCCCGCGGCCGGCTCGTCCATGATGAGCAGCTCCGGGTTGATCATCACCGCGCGCGCCACCATGACGCGCTTCTTCTCACCGTCGGACAGCGTGCCCCAGCGGCGGTCGATGAGGTGCATCGCGCCGACCTGCTCGAGCACGTCCATGGCCTGCTCGTAGTCCATCTCGTCGTAGTCCTCGCGCCACCGGCCCACGATGGCGTAGCCGGCGGAGACAACCAGGTCCCCCACCTTCTCGTCCTCCGGGACGCGCTGCGCGAGCGCCGAGGAGGTCAGCCCGATCGCGGCGCGCAGATCGCGCATGTCGGTGCGCCCGAGCTGCTCGCCGAGCACGAACGCCGTGCCCTTGGACGGGAACTCCAGGGCCGATGCCATCCGGATCAGCGTGGTCTTGCCGGCGCCGTTCGGGCCCACGATCACCCAGCGCTCATCCAGTTCCACTTGCCAATCCACGGGGCCGACGAGTGTATTGCCGCCGCGGACGAACTCCACGTCGCGGAAGTCGAGCAGGAGGTCTGGGTCGGTCACTGGTTCGGTTGCTTGTGCGTCATTCACGCCTCCCATTCTGTCCTATTTTCCGGCGCATGTGGGGAGGTTGGGGTGCGCGTCGCACCAGCGCGAAAGTTAGGAGCAACTTAGGCCGGTGCGGTCCTTGCAGTTTCGCTACTGTGGCTAGTGTTACTGACCGGCTCGCGGTTGGCGCAGCACGCGCGTCGCGGGATCCCTACGCCACGTACGAGGTAGATGACGCCATGGTTGCAAGATTCGGAATTGATGATGTCCGGCCCCAGGTCTCTGGCCGCACGCTGCCATCGAAGGCGGTCGTCGGCGAGGTCGTTCCCGTCTCCGCCCTGGTGTGGCGCGAGGGCCACGACGCGGTGGCCGCAACCCTGGTGATCACCTCCCCCGACGGCGAGCAGTACTCCGTGCACATGCACCCGGAGCCCTACCGCCCCGACTACGTCCACTCCGTCTTCGTGCCCGACGAGCAGGGCCTGTGGCAGTTCCGCGTAGACGCCTGGTCCGACGTCATGGCGACCTGGCGCAACGCGGTGACGAAGAAGCTGGCGGCCGGCCAGTCCGCCGCCGAGCTGGCCAATGACCTCGCCCACGGCATCGAGCTGTTCACCGCCGCCGCCGAGCAAACCCCCGCCCCCGACGCCGCTGTGCTCAGCGACGCAGCATCGGCGCTTGCCGACGATTCCCTCCCCCTCCAGGAGCGCATCGAAGCCGGCCTGAGCGAGGACGTCCTGGACGTGCTCGCCGCCTACCCACTGCGCGACCTGGTTTCCCACGGCCCGGTGTGCGACGTGCTCGTGGAGCGTCGCGAAGCGCTCGTGAACTCCTGGTACGAGCTCTTCCCGCGCTCCACCGGCGGCCGCGACGAGAGCGGCGCACCGGTCCACGGCACGTGGGCGACGACCGCTCAGGCGCTCGACCGCGTGGCTGCGATGGGCTTTGACACCGTCTACTTCCCGCCGATCCACCCGATCGGCGAGGTCAACCGCAAGGGCCGCAACAACTCCGTGACCGCGGCGCCTGGCGACGTGGGCTCCCCCTGGGCCATCGGCTCCAAGGACGGCGGCCACGACGCATTCCACCCGGAGCTCGGCGGCGAGGAAGAATTCCTCGACATGCTCCACCACGCCGACCAGCTCGGCCTGGAGATCGCCCTCGACTTCGCCCTGCAGGCCGCGCCCGACCACCCGTGGGCCGACGACCACCCCGAGTTCTTCACCGTGCTCGCGGACGGCACCATCGCCTACGCGGAGAATCCGCCGAAGAAGTACCAGGACATCTACCCCATCAACTTTGATAATGACCCGGAGACCCTCTACGACGAGGTCTACCGCGTCATCATGTACTGGGTCGAGCTGGGCATCTCTACCTTCCGCGTGGACAACCCGCACACCAAGCCGGTGAACTTCTGGCACTGGCTCATTGCCAAGGTGCACGAGACCCACCCGGACGTCATCTTCCTCGCCGAGGCGTTTACCCGCCCGCCGCGCATGTACGGGCTGTCCAAGGCCGGTTTCTCACAGTCTTACACCCACTTCACCTGGAAGGTGAGCAAGGAAGAGCTCACCGACTTCACCCAGCTGCTCATCGACGTCGCCGACGTCTCCCGCCCCAACCTGTTTGTCAACACCCCCGACATCCTGCATGCCTCGCTGCAGCAGGGCGGCCCCGCCGCCTTCGCGCTCCGCGCCACACTCGCCGCGACGATGAGCCCGCTGTGGGGTGTCTACTCCGGCTACGAGCTCTACGAGTCCATCCCCGTGCACGGCGGCTCCGAGGAGTACATGGATTCTGAGAAGTACCAGCTGCGCCCCCGCGACTTCGAGGCGGCCCTCGAGCGCGGCCAGTCCCTCGAGCCCTACCTCACCCTGCTCAACCGCATCCGCCGCGAGCAGCCTGCCCTGCAGCAGCTGCGCCAGATCCGCTTCCACGAGGTGACCAACGACCAGATCATCGCCTACTCCAAGGTCGACGCGGTCACGGGCAACGCCGTCCTCGTTGTGGTCAACCTGGACCCCTGGCACATGCAAGAGGGCATGGTGCATATCGACGCCGCCTCACTCGGCCTGGACAACGGCGAGCCCTTCCCGGTCCACGACCTCATCACCGGCGACCGCTACACCTGGAACGAGCACAACTACGTCCAGCTCGTGCCGCAGCAAAACGTTGCCCATATCTTCCGCCTGCCCGAGGTTGCTCCGGAGCGTCGTGAAGCGCTCGCGTACCGCCAGATCTCGGACCACGACTACCGCCCGTAACCAGCACCTTCTCCATTCGCTTTACTAGAAAGACGATGATGACCGGCCACGAACTTTCCCCCGCAGCGCTCATCCCGGAGCACGACCGCCAACGCCTCCTCGAGTGCAAGCACCACGCACCGCACGACTTCTACGGCCGCCACGCCGTGGCCGGAAACACCGTCGTGCGCACCCGCCTGCTCGGCGCGACCGACGTGCAGCTGCTCATTCACAACGACGCCGTGCAAATGCACCACACCGGCGACGACATCTGGATCGCCGAGCTCGAGGGCGAGCACGCGAGCGACTACCGCCTCAAGGTCACCTACCCGGACGCGGAGCCGCAGATCATCGCGGACCCCTACTTCTTCCTGCCCACCGTCGGCTCGCTGGACCTGCACCTGATCGCCGAGGGGCGTCACGAGCGTCTCTGGGAGGTCCTCGGCGCGAACGTCCACACCTACACCACCGACCTCGGCCAGGTCACCGGCACCGCCTTCGCGGTCTGGGCCCCGAACGCCAAGGGTGTGGCGGTCGTCGGCGACTTCTGCAACTGGAACCCAAACCAGTACCCGATGCGCACCCTGGGCTCGACGGGCGTGTGGGAGATCTTCATCCCCGGAATCGCGCCCGGCGCCCACTACAAGTTCGCGGTCCAGACCTCCGAAGGCTACCGCGTGGACAAGGCCGACCCGCTGGCCAAGGCCACCCTCGCCCCGCCGGAGACCGTCTCCGTCGTCGCCGACACCACCGAGTACGAGTGGCGCGACGCCGAGTGGATGCAGCGCCGCCAGGGTATGGACCCGGCGAACTCCCCCATGAGCGTCTACGAGTGCCACATCGGCTCCTGGAAGCAGGGCTCGAACTACAACACGCTGCGCGAAGAGCTCGTCCCGTACCTGGTCGAGCACGGCTTCACCCACGTGGAGTTCCTCCCGGTTGCCGAGCACCCCTTCGGTGGCTCCTGGGGCTACCAGGTCAGCGGCTACTACGCACCCACCGCGCGCTGGGGCACGCCAGACGAGTTCCGCGCGCTTGTCGACGAGCTCCACGCGCACAACATCGGCGTCCTCGTCGACTGGGTCCCCGCACACTTCCCCAAGGACGCCTGGGCGCTCGCGCGCTTCGACGGCACCGCGCTCTACGAGCACCCCGACTGGCGCCGCGGCGAGCAGAAGGACTGGGGCACTTACGTCTTCGACTTCGGCCGCAACGAGGTCCGCAACTTCCTCGTGGCGAACGCGCTCTACTGGTGCGAAGAGTTCCACCTCGACGGCCTGCGCGTGGACGCCGTGGCCTCCATGCTCTACCTGGACTACTCGCGCGAACCCGGCGAGTGGCTGCCCAACCAGTTCGGCGGCCGCGAGCACTGGGACGCGGTCCAGTTCCTGCAGGAGATGAACGCCACGGTCCACCGCACCCACCCGGGCGTGATCACCGTAGCCGAGGAGTCCACCGCGTGGCCCGGCGTGACCGCGCCCACCGAGTCCGACGGCCTCGGGTTCTCCCTGAAGTGGAACATGGGCTGGATGAACGACTCGCTGGAGTACTTCTCCCTCGACCCCATCCACCGCTCCTACCACCACAACGAGATCACGTTCTCCCTGGTCTACGCGTTCAGCGAGAAGTACGTCCTGCCGTTTAGCCACGACGAGGTCGTGCACGGCAAGGGCTCGCTGTGGACCCGCATGCCGGGCGATGACTGGAACAAGGCCGCGGGACTGCGCGCGCTCTACGGCTACATGTTCTCGCACCCGGGCAAGCAGCTCATGTTTATGGGCTGCGAGTGGGGGCAGACCACCGAATGGGACGAAGCCCACTCCGTCAACTGGGACAACCTTGCCGATGACTGGGGCCACGACTACCACAAGGGCATCCGGCGCCTCGTGCGCGACCTCAACCTGGTCTACCGCGACACCCCGGCGCTGTTCTCCCAGGACAACACGCCCATGGGTTTCCAGTGGATCAAGGGCGACGACGCGCAAAACAACATCCTCGCCTACGTCCGCTGGGGCGCGGACGGCTCGGCCGTCCTCGCGGTGGTGAACCTCTCCGGCGCCTCGCAGCCGAATTACCGCCTGGGCTCACCCAAGGCGGGCACGTGGGAGCTGCTCATCAACACCGATGACGCCGTCTACGGCGGAGCAGGCAACGAGCTCCTCCCCACCGTGGACACCGAGCCCACCACCTGGGACCAGTTCGACCAGTCCCTCAACCTGCACATCCCGGCGATGAGCGTGCAGCTGTACACGCTGCGTGGCTAGAACAGTGCGCTGGCCAGGGCGGTCCGCGCGTTGATCACGCGCGGATCGCCCGGCTCGAACAAGGTGAAGAGCTCGAGCAGGCGCTCCTTCGCCTTCGGCTCGGCCTTGACGTAGCGCAGCAGACGCTCGAACGCCTTCTCCGGCGCGCCAGCGATAACCTCAGCGTCCGCCGCAACGAGCTGCTTGTCCACGTCCTGCGGGTCCTGCTCCGCCTCCGCGATCGGGTCGGTGGTGCGGCGCTGGGGGTCGAGGCGCTGCAGGACTGCCACCGTCGCCTTCGCCTGCTTGACGGGCTGGTTGTCGGGCTCGTCGGCCAAGATGGCGTTATAAAGCGCGGTGGCTCCCTCGAAATCGCTCCTATTCAGCGCGGCGGTTGCCTGGGCCAGTCGCGGGTCTTCCGGCTCGGGGGCATCCGTCTCCGGCTCGTCGTCCAGACCCTGCAGCTGCGGGCCGACGTTCTTCACCAGCGCGTCGACCCACTGCTTGAGCTGGTCGGCGGGCTGGTTGCCCTCAAAGTTAGTCACCGGTTGGCCGGCTGCCAGCGCCACCACCGTCGGCAGGGCGCGAAGACCGAACATCTGCGCCACCTGCGGCGTGGCGTCCGCGTCGACGTACGCGACGAGGAACTTGCGCTGCCCCGCCGCCAACTGCTGCAGCGTCGCCTTGAGCGACTCCGAATCCTCCGACCGGGAAGTGCCAATCATCAGCACCACCGGCACCTGCACGGAGCGCTGGAAGGCGCGGGCCTCGATGTCCTTCTCGGTGACCGTGATAAACGGCTCGAATCCGCCCTCCTTGAGCTGCTGCTGCGCCTCCTTCTGCTCCACCAGCTTGTTCAGGTCAACTGCGCCTGGTCCGAAATCCGGCATTTAGTTCGCTCCTTCGTCATTGGCGTCATTGACGTCATTGGCGTCATTGGAAAAGTGCTTCTCTAGCGACGCGACTTTTTGGTGCATCATGTCGGTGTAGCCCGGCCTGATGTCAGCTTTGATCACCAACGATACCCGTGGGGACACCGCCTCCACCGCTTGCGTGGCACGCTTGATCACGTCCATGACCTCGTCCCACTCCCCCTCGATCGTGGTAAACATCGCGGTCGTCTCGTGCGGCAGCCCGGATTCGCGCACAACGCGCACGGCGCGCGACACGGCTTCCGACATCTCTGCAGTAGCGTTATTGGTCACCGTTGGGGCGACAGAAAATGCAGCAATCATGCGGCCCAGCCTACCCGGACGGACGCTACCGCTTCTCCCAGCAGTGCTTGTGCCAGTGGCGGCGATCGTCGCCACGCCCGCCTGTGTCGCGCGGCCACGCCACGACGTGCGCCACGCCCGGCGGAATGTTCTGGTTGCATCGCGGGCACACGTAGAACTTATTCGCCGCTGCGGCGCCGATCTGGCGCACGAGGTAGATCTCCCCGTTCGCCCAGCTGGGGCCCTCGACCTCCTGGGTCCCAATGAATGTGGACCCGTCGCGCGGTAGCACGTAGGACGGGGTGACGTTGTGTCTCCGGTTCCGTCTCGGCATCGTTTCCCCTTCGCGCCTAGAAGAGCCGCAGCTCGTCGGACTCGATGCCGCGGAGCTCGTCGTAGTCCAGGGTCAGGCAGCGGAAGCCGCGGTCCTCGGCGAGCGTGCGCGCCTGCGGCTTGATCTCTTGCGCCGCGAACACCCCGCGCACCGGCTTGAGCACCTCGTCGCGGTTGAGCAGCTCAACGTAGCGAGTGAGCTGCTCCACGCCGTCGATCCCGCCGCGCCGCTTGATCTCTACCGCCACGGTCTGCCCGTCCGCATCCCTGGCGAGGATGTCCACCGGACCGATCGCCGTGGGGTACTCGCGGCGCACCAGGCTGTAGCCCTCGCCGAGGGTGCCAATGTGCTCCGCCAGCAGCTCCTGCAGGTGCGCCTCGACGCCGTCCTTGACCAGTCCCGGGTCCTCGCCCAGCTCGTAGGAGGAGTCCGACAGAATCTCTTCCACCGTGATGCGCAGCTGCTCCCCCTTCGGGTTCTCCACGATCCAGAGTTGCTCGCCGGTATCCTCGCCGTCGATGTCCACCACCGCTTCCTCCTTCAGGGTGCACGGCGGCGTCATCCAGTTCAGGGGCTTGTAAGCACGGTCGTCCGCGTGGACGGACACCGAGCCGTCGGATTTCAGCAAGATGAGGCGCAGCGCGGACGGAAGGTGCGCCGCGAGGCGACCAACGTAGTCAACGGAACAACGAGCTATGACGAGACGCATGCACCACAGGGTACCGGGCGCGCAACGGGGAACAGAAACGGGTCGGGTGGGTGCGCAGTGGCGTCGAGAAGCACTTAGGCGCGGCCGCGCTGCACGCGCTGTGCCAGCGAGCGAACGTCCAAGCGCTGCTGGCGACGATCCGGCGCAGACTCCACCCAAGAAATGAGCGCCATCTCCACGTGGCGATCCGCCGCAAACTCGAGTTGCCCGCGCGGGCTGGTCATTTCCAGGACCGTCGACACCCCCGGCATAATCTCCTGCTCATCCGCAGTCAGGTCGCGCACCCCGTTGATAGTCAGGTCGCGGCGGTCCAGCGCGTAATCGTAGTTTGATGACAGCGACCGCAGCTTATAAAACTGCAGCTCTTCCCCCGTGTATCGCAGAATACCGTGCCGCCAGCCGTGCAGCCCCTGGGCCGGCAGCTTGCGGATCAGCGCGCGCCCGCCGGAATTCCGGAACATGGCAAACCGCCAGATAGCAATGCCCGTGACCCCGATGACCACAAGCAGCACCACAGAGACGATGATCTCCATCGACACCTCCCTGCGAGATTCCGTTGTTGCCAGGCCCCCCGCACATCGTGGAAGCACGCTTAAGCGATAATCCTACTTTGCTGCGCAGACAATGCAAGCATCATCGGGGCGGCCGCTTAACGACGTCGCGCCCCCACCTACCTCACGGCAGGTGGGGGCGCGAAACGTGCAAGGAAGGAGCGTGCGTTGCCCTCCTCCCGGGCGCTGACGCAAACTCGGTCTAGCGCGAGCTGTTGCGGCGAACCGCGGCAAGCTCGGCCTCCGAGCGGGCCTTCACGAGGGAGTCGTCGGCGTGCAGGCCGGACTCTGCCTCGGTGGTGTCAACCTCGTCCGCGAGCTTCGCGAAGTCAGCGAGGATGGTCACCTTGTCGCCCTGGACGGAGAGGAACCCGCCCTGCACAGCGGCAACGATGCGGTCGCCGCTGGTGGGACGGATGGTCACCACGCCGTTCTCCTTGAGCTGGCCAAGGAACGGCTCGTGACCGGGCAGCACGCCGATCTCACCTTCGATGGTCTGGGCGGTGACGATGCTGGCCTGACCCGACCAAAGCATGCGGTCCACCGACACCAATTGCGCGGTAAGTTCAGCCATGTCTGCCTCCTAGCCCTGCAGCTTCTGGTACGCGGCCTCGACGTCGTCGAGACCACCGAGGTTGCTGAAGGCCTGCTCCGGGTAGGCGTCGAACTCGCCCTCGCAGAGCTTGTCGAAGGCCTCGATCGTCTCCTCGAGCGGGACGTAGGAGCCCTCGTCGCCCGTGAACTTCTTCGCCACGAAGAAGTTCTGGCCGAGGAAGCGCTGCAGCTTACGAGCACGCATAACGGTGATCTTGTCCTCTTCGGACAGCTCGTCCATACCAAGGATGGCGATGATGTCCTGCAGCTCCTTGTTCTTCTGCAGAATACCGATCACCTTCTGCGCGACTGCGTAGTGACGCTCGCCGACAATGCCCGGCTCCAGGATGCGGGAGGTCGAGGTCAGCGGGTCCACAGCCGGGTAAATACCCTTGGAGGCAATGGAACGCGACAGCTCGGTCGTCGCATCCAGGTGGGCGAAGGTGGTCGCCGGTGCCGGGTCGGTGTAGTCATCGGCAGGCACGTAGACCGCCTGCAGCGAGGTAATGGAGCGACCCTTGGTGGAGGTAATGCGCTCCTGCAGCACGCCCATCTCATCAGCCAGGGTGGGCTGGTAGCCCACGGCGGAAGGCATACGACCCAGCAGGGTCGAGACCTCGGAACCGGCCTGGGTGAAACGGAAGATGTTGTCGATGAAGAGCAGCACGTCCTGGTTCTGCACATCGCGGAAGTACTCCGCCATGGTCAGGCCGGACAGGGCCACACGCATACGAACCCCCGGCGGCTCATCCATCTGGCCGAAGACAAGGGCCGTATCTGGGAGCACGCCCATCTCTTCCATCTCGAGGAAGAGGTCGGTGCCCTCACGGGTACGCTCGCCGACGCCGGCGAAGACCGACGTACCGGAGAACTCGCGGGCGATACGGGTAATCATCTCCTGGATGAGGACCGTCTTGCCCACACCTGCGCCGCCGAAGAGGCCGATCTTGCCGCCCTTCACGTACGGGGTGAGCAGGTCGATGACCTTAATACCGGTTTCCAGGATCTCGGTCTTACCCTCGAGGTCCTTGAAGGCCGGCGGCTGGCGGTGGATGCCCCAGCGGTCGCCGTTCTCGCCGACGCTCGGGTCGTCCAAACACTGGCCGAGTGCGTTGAACACGTGGCCCTTGACCTGGTCGCCGACCGGGACGGAGATCGGGTTGCCGGTGTCGAGCACCTTCGCGCCACGCACAAGGCCGTCCGTCGGGGCCATGGCGATGGTACGCAGCAGGTTGTCGCCCAGGAACTGGGCAACCTCGAGCACGATGGTGCGGGACATGCCCTCGAGCTCGATGTCGACCTCGAGTGCGTTGTACAGAGCGGGCAGCTCGCCGCGCGGGAACTCCACGTCGACGACTGCGCCGATTACGCGAACGACGCGTCCGTTGTCAGAACCCTGCGGGTTCTGCGCGGACTGTGCCTCGTGGGCTGCAGCCTTGGTCTCGGCCTCGCCCACCGGCTCATCGTTGCGCTCATCAAAAGATTGAGCAGTAGTCATGATTTAGTCACTTTCTCCACTACCGGACAGCGCGCCAGCGCCGCCGATAATCTCGGTGATTTCCTGGGTGATTTTTGCCTGACGGGCTTGGTTAGCCTCACGGGACAGATTGTTCGCCAGGTCAGTGGCGTTATCCGTCGCGTTCTTCATCGCCGTACGGCGAGAAGCGGATTCCGAAGCCGATGCTTCCAAGAAGATCGAGTAGAGCGACCTGGAAACATATGCCGGAAGCAACGAGGTCAGCAGCGTGTCCGGATCTGGCTCGAAGCTCATATCCGGGTTCACGGAGCCGTCCTGCTCCAGCATGCTCTTCTGCTCGTACTCGAATTCCTCGAGGACGGGCTCGATGGGCAGCAGCTGGTGCACGCGCGCTTCCTGCGAGAGCATAGACACGAATTCGGTATAGACGACGTGCACTTGGTCGAAACCGCGCACGCCCTGGCCCTCCGTGCCGTTGACGCCTTCGCGCCACTTGGCGGTGTCCTCGGAACCAGCCATGAAACCGTCGATGATGTGGCGACGCACGTTGTGCGTATCCTCCCACGACGGCTTCTGGGACCAGCCGGTCCACGCGCCAGCGACGTCCATGTCACGGAACCGGAAGTGGGTAACTCCCTTGTTACCGGTGACGTAGCGAACCACCTCGTAGCCTGCGTCGCTCAGCATGCGCTCAAGCTCAGCGGCCTTCTTCAGCACGTTGTGGTTGTAGCCGCCAGCCATACCGCGGTCAGAGGTGACCACGAGGATCGCCGCGACTCGCCCACCGTCACGCTCACGGAGCATGGGGTGGTCGAGGGAGCTCGCGGCGGCGAGGCGTTCCATGACGTCTTGCATCTCGTCCGCGTACGGCTTCGCCGCAGCGACGCGAGCCTGGGCCTTGGTGATCTGCGACGTAGCGATCAGCTCTTGGGCCTTGGTGATCTTCTTCGTTGAGTTAACGGACCGGATGCGGTCACGCAATTCGCGAAGTGTTGCCATGGTGCTGTTTCCTCCCTTCCTTTATGTAGGTCCTAAAGTCCTGCGCGCTGCAGAACCTAGGAGCGGCTGACGTTGAGCTTGTTCTTGGACACTTCGCCGGCGTCCAGGGCCTGCGCCTCCGGCTCGCGCACGACGCGCTCGCCCGAGGAAGCCTGGAAGGTGCGAGCGAACTCTTCGTTGACGCGCTTGATGGCGTCCTTCGAAGCGTCGTCGAGCTGCTTGCCGCCCTCGATCTGGCTAAAGACCTCGGGTGCGGAGGACTGGATGGCCTCCTGCAGCTCGGACTCGTAACGGCGGACATCCTCGACGGGAACGACGTCGAAGAGGCCCTCGTTCGCTGCCCAGATGGACACGATCTGGTACTCAACCGGTTGCGGTGCGTTCTCGGACTGCTTCAGCAGCTCGACCAGACGCTGACCGCGCTCAAGCTGCTTCTTGGAAGCAGCGTCGAGGTCGGAAGCGAAGGCCGCGAACGCCTCGAGGTCGCGGTATGCGGCGAGGTCCAGACGCAGGTTACCTGCGACCTTCTTCATGCCCTTGGTCTGCGCAGCGCCACCGACACGGGAGACAGAGATACCCACGTCGATAGCCGGGCGCACGCCCTGGTTGAACAGGTCGGACTGGAGGAAGACCTGGCCGTCCGTAATGGAAATGACGTTGGTCGGAATGAACGCGCCCACGTCGTTTGCCTTGGTCTCGATGATCGGCAGTGCGGTCAGGGAGCCAGCGCCGAGCTCGTCGTTCAGCTTCGCTGCACGCTCCAGGAGACGGGAGTGCAGGTAGAAGACGTCGCCCGGGTATGCCTCGCGGCCCGGCGGGCGGCGCAGCAGCAGCGAGATCGCACGGTAGGCCTCGGCCTGCTTGGTCAGATCATCGTAGATGACCAGGACGTGCTTGCCCTGGTACATCCAGTGCTGGCCGAGTGCAGCGCCGGAGAACGGTGCCAGCCACTTGAAGCCTGCGGAGTCGGACGCCGGAGCCGCCACGATGGTGGTGTACTCCAGCGCACCGTGATCCTCCAGGGTCTTGCGCACACCAGCGATGGTGGAGCCCTTCTGGCCCACAGCCACGTAGATGCAGCGCACCTGCTTCGACGGGTCACCGGTCTCCCAGAAAGCCTTCTGGTTGAGGATGGTGTCGATGCAGACCGCGGTCTTACCGGTCTTGCGGTCACCAATGATGAGCTGACGCTGGCCGCGGCCGATCGGGGTCATGGCGTCAATCGCCTTCATGCCCGTCTGCAGCGGCTCCTCGACCGGCTGGCGGTCGAGAACGCCTGCGGCCTGGAGCTCCAGGGCGCGCTCTTCTTTGGACTCAATCGGGCCAAGGCCGTCAATCGGCTGACCCAGGGGGTTGATTACTCGGCCAAGGAAGTCTTCCCCAACGGGGATGGACAGGACTTCGCCCGTCCGCTTGACTTCGTCGCCTTCGGTCAGGGACTCAAAGTTACCCAGCACCACGACACCGATGGAATCGGTCTCGAGGTTCTGTGCGACGCCAATGACGCCGTTCGGGAACTCGAGCAGCTCGTTCGTCATGCACCCTGGCAGCCCGGAAACCTGGGCAATACCATCTGCAGCCGAAGTCACCACGCCGACCTCCTCACGGGAGGCCTCCGCGGAGTAGCTCGAGGTGTAGTTCGCTATCGCGCTACGGATCTCATCGGAGGAGATCGTCAGCTCCGCCATGTTCTTCCTGCTCTCGGTAGTTTGTTCCAGCATTATCTTCGTTCTAAAGGGCCGCGTTGGCAGCGACGTCGGTGCGCAGGCGCGTGAGCTTGCCACGCGTCGAACCGTCAATCACTTCGTCACCAACGCGGATAACCACACCACCGAGGAGGCTGGGGTCAACCTCGGAGTGGATGGCCATCTCGCGGCCGTAAATCTTCTCAAGCTTCTGCGCCAGGACGCCGCGCTGGGAGTCGGACAACTCCTCCGCGGTGGCGACACGTGCCACGGTCTTGCCACGCATACCGGCAAACTCGGAGGACAGCTCCACCAAGTCATCTACCGGGTTGTGGCGCGGGCGACCGATGACCTGCAAAGCCAAAGCCTCGGTGAACATCGTCACCTTGCCGTAAATCACGTTTGCCAGCAATCCTCGCTTTTTCTCGGAGGCCGCCGTGCGGTCGGACAACAGCTGGGTCAGATCCTTTTCGCGCTCCAGCACGTTGGCGAGCTGGTACAGCTCAGTTTCAACCTGCTCGAGCTTGCCGTCTTTCTCGGCACCGCGCGCGATTGCGCGGCGGCCGAGGTTGACCAGCCCGGTGCGGAACTCGCGGGGCGTGGACCACTCCTGCTCGGCTGCTGCCAGCAGGACCTCAAGCGTCGGATCTGCGACCTTGGCGCTGAACACGTCGCGCATAATGCCGGTGCGCTGGGAGCTTTCCACCGAGTTATCAGCAACGGCGATGCGCAGTGCGCGCTCGCCGTCGAGCTGGTTCACGATGAGGAAGAGCTCAGCACCGACGTTCATCGCCACGGCGACGGCATTGTCGGAATTCTGGATCAGCTGATCAAGCTTCTCCGAGACCTTTGCTTGTGCTTCGCGACTCGCTGCCTTCATCTCGCCTACTTTCTCGTCGAGACGTTGTCGAGCTCAGAGAGGAAGGAGTCGATCGTGTTCGAGCGGCGGGTGGAGTCCGACAGCTCGGTGCCAAGCAGACGCTCGGCGAGGTTGATCGAGTTCTGGCCCAAATCGTTGCGCAGCTCTGCGACGACCTGCTCACGGGATGCCAGAAGCTGCTTCTCTCCAGCTTCCACAATGCGCTTGGACTCTGCCTCGGCGCGCTCGCGGGACTCCGCCTCGATCTCCTTACCCTTGGTGCGGGCAGCTTCGCGGATCGCGGCGGCCTCGGCGCGTGCCTCGGCAAGCTCAGCATTGTTCTTTTCCAGGGCAGCCGATGCTTCAGCCTGGGCAGCCTGAGCGCGCTCAATGCCACCCTTGATTTGGTCTTCGCGCTCCGCCAGCACTTCCCGGAACTTCGGAAGCACGTACTTCCAGAAGAGGAGGAAGATGATGATGAAGACGACAAGCGACCAAACCACGTCGTACGGGGCAGGCAGAAGCACGGAGGGCTCCGAAGTCATCGGAATCTCCTCGGTCCCTTCTGCCGCCACGAGAAATTCGTTGACGTTAGTCATTGGTTGCTCCTGTTCTAGAAATGAAATCTGTTCGCTAGGTGGTGCGAGCTTTTCTTAGAACAGGAAGCCGGCAACGAGGCCGATGAGGGCAAGGGCCTCAACGAAGGCGATACCCAGGAACATGGTGGTACGCAGCTGACCAGCCATCTCGGGCTGGCGAGCCATGCCCTCAACGGTCTTGCCAACCAGCATGCCGATACCGATGCCGGGGCCGATGGTGGCGATGCCGTAGCCGATGGACTGGAGGCCGTCGAACGCGGTGACAGACTCGTTTGCCTGGGCGAGGATGATGTCGTTCATGTGAAAGTCGTTCCCTTTCTAGGTGCTCCCCCGCTCCTAGTGCGGGAGGGCGAGTGACAATGTGGAGGGGTTATTCAGTTTGACCGGTTGGTCGCGCTTTGTTAGTGCGCATCCGCATGCAGCGATAGTTCGATGTACACCGCCGTCAGCAGGGCAAAAATGTATGCCTGCAGGAAAATAACGATGAGCTCGTAGAGCGTGAACAGAATCGCAGCAATGATGGTCAGGCCACTGAATGCGGTCCACCCGTTGAGCTGCCAGAAGAAGAAGTTCGTAGCAGAGTACAGCAGGACCAAAATGATGTGGCCGGCCAGGAAGTTCGCCATCAGACGAATTGCCAGGGTGACCGGACGCAGGATGAAGGTTGAGAAGATCTCAATCGGCACCACGAGGAAGTGGAGGAAGAAAGGCAGTCCAGGAATGACGGTGGAGTGCTTGAAAAACGCCACACCGTAGCGCTGGACGCCCGCGTAGATCATCGCGATGTAGGCAACAACCGCCAGCACGGCCGGCATGCCGATACGTGCGTTAGGTGAGATGTTGAGGAACGGAATGATCGTCGCGGCATTCATGAACAGCACGGTGAAGAAGATGGTGGCAATGACCGGCAGGAACCGGTTTCCGTCCTTCTTCCCCAACGTATCTTCTGCAATGTTGACGCGGACGAAGTCCACGCCCATCTCTGCGAAGTTTTGCAGCCCCTTAGGAACCAGCTTCGGCTTCCTAAAGGCAATAACAAAGAGGACCACAAGGATTGCCGCGACAAGAAGTCGGACAAGCATAATGCGGTCGAGCGCGAACCATCCATTGGCAAAGTCTTCACCAATGAACTGGTCGTACGTGTGCCCCGGGAAAATTTCTGGACCAAGTTCGGGTGCGTGGAATGAACCCTTCATGGCCAAAGTTGTAACGCTCAGCGTTCTCTCCCGTTCTCGGGCCGCATCCTCAAAGAATGCGGTGCGATGGACGTCTTCATCAAGGCTGTCTCCCGCGGCGGACTCCGTCGCACATCTGCTTCCGCGGGGACAGGGGAGTCTCTTCAGGCAGCGAGACCCAGCGGCGCTGGGCAGTCCCCTGCCTCAAGTAAGCCCAGCGGATACTTTAACAGGTCATCGTGAGTTTCCTGGACTTTGGGGGGACTCGGGCACTATGCGCTCTCAACCTGGGAAGTTTGCGGCCAACTTTGGCTCAACAGCCTGCAGATTTGCCCTCCTGTAACATCAGTCACACACACGCGAAAAGGGGTGGAATTTTCCCCTTCTTTGGCCAAGGCGAGGGCCTGGCTACCCCCGGTTGCGCACCTCCGGGGGCAGGTCGGATCGGCGCTAGCTCGGGGCTAGCTCAGGTACGACGTCCTCGTCGTAATAACGCCCCACGCCTCGGCGGCCAGCGCGACGACGAGCGCCGCGAGCGTGGTGACACCGAACGCCGTCGAATCATAAAAGTTGAAGTTACGCAACCAGACGAAGAGCAAAATCAAGACCACCATCTTGACCAGCCACCCGCCGAGGACGACCGCCATCGTGGTGCTGGGCGAGGATTCGGAGGTCACCAGGACGGTGACTGCGGTGGCCAGGACGAACCCACCGCCAATCGCCACGCCCAAGAGCACGGCCCAGATCCCGGGGAGATCACGCGTGGCGCCCCATGCCATCAGGCTGATCAAGGTGAGCGCGACAAGCGCTCCCCCGGCGACCTTCAGGGCACGGATGATCGGCCGACGCTGGTCCGTGTACTCTGAGGCGTCGCGTACGTTGAGGTCGCGGGGCTGGGATTCCGGATTCGGGCTGGAAGTAGTCACGGTGGGTAAGTTTACCTACGCGCGTGCTCGACCTCCCCGCGCCCTCTCCCCTCGCCGGACCCCTGCGGGGCCTCGACCGGTTTCGGCCCAATCTTTCCGGCCATCAACGGGACGAGTGTGAGCAGAAAGGCGCCGAGCAAGAGTACAGCGGTGAACACCGCTGCCACCCGCACCGGGACGATGGAGAAGCTCACCGCGCCAAACGCCACAGCGGCGACCCAGAAGTACAGAACGAGCACGGTGCGTCGGTGCGTATGCCCCAAGCGCAGAAGCCTGTGGTGGATGTGCCCGGCGTCCGCAGCAAAGGGGCTTTGCCCCCTCGCGGTGCGTCGAATCACCGCCCAAACCAGGTCCACCACCGGAAGCGCAATCGCAGCAGCGACCACGATGATCGGACTGATCAACGCCACCAGGTCTGCGGTCCCGTACAGCGACATGTTGATCTTGCCCGACGCCGAGATCGACGCCGCAGCCAGCAGCAATCCGATCAGCATCGCGCCCGAGTCGCCCATGAAGATGCGTGCCGGCTCAAAATTGTGCGGAAGGAAACCCGCGCAGATGCCCACGAGCGCCGCGCAAATGATCGCAGGCGGATACGCGGACACGGCACCGCCCTGCTCGTGCAGGACGGTGAGCGAAAACACCAGGATCGCTGCGCCGGCGATGACGCCGATCCCCGCGGCGAGCCCGTCGATGCCGTCGACGAAGTTCACGGCGTTGACCAGCAGCACCGTAAACACGGCAGCGATCACCATGCCCTGCATCTGGTCCAGAATCAGCGTGGTGCCCTCACCGAAGGGCACGTAGAACACGGTGAACGCAATGCCCATCAGGCACATAATGATGGCGGCCAAGAACTGCCCCAGCAGCTTCGTCATTGCGCCGAGCTCGTAGAGGTCGTCCACGATGCCCACGATGACGATCGCAAACGCGCCCGCCAGCACCGCCGTCATCTCCGGGGTGATCGGCGCAAAACCGCGGGTCAGCGCGGGAAGCTGCTGTGCGAGGAACACGGCGCAAACGAAGCCGGTGAACATAGCAAGCCCGCCCACGGACGGCGTCGGCTGCGTGTGCACGTCTCGTTTGCGGACCTCCGCGACACGCCCGGTGCGCACGAGCAATGAGCGCACCGGGCCGGTGGCTAGGTACGTGATTGCGGCGGCTACGAGCAGGACGAGGCCGAGCTCGCGCAGCGGGACGCCAGCTCCCGTCATCTACTTCCTCCGCAAGCTCTCCGGGTCAAGGTTCAGAACTTCACCGAGCCGTTCGGCGCTGATCACGGCCTCGCGCAAGATCTGCGGGTGGCGGCCCGAGATGTCGATGATCGTGGAAGGCTCGCCCACCTGCGCGTCGCCACCGTCGAGGTACACGCCGATCGCGTCGCCAAACTGCTGCTTCGCGTTCGCTGCGTTGAGCGCCGGCGGATTGCCAGAGATGTTGGCGGACGACACCGCCATCGGCCCCGTCCTCTGCAGCAGCTCCAGCGCGAGCGGCTGGTTAGGCATGCGCAACAGCACGGTGCCGCGCGTATCGCCCAGGTTCCACGGCAGGCTCGGCGCCTCCGGGACGACGATGGAGAGCCCGCCCGGCCAAAAGGCCTCGACCAGCGTCTTCGCCGTGTCGGAGAACTCCCGCACGAGCCCCTGAATGGTGGTCCAGGAGCCGACGAGCACCGGCACCGGCATGTCCGGCCCGCGGCGCTTGGTGGCCAGGAGGCTCGCCACGGCGTCGTTATTAAAGGCGTCAGCGCCGATCCCGTAGACCGTGTCCGTGGGCAGCACGACGCAGCGACCCGCCTGCACCTGTTCGACCGCAGCGGTCAGCCCCGCCTCGCGCCCGCTCGGCTCGAGGCAGTTGTAGATCATGCTCCCCATATCGCTCCTTCGGTTCCGTTTCGGCTACAGCTTACTCGCGCACACAAACCGGTTCCGCCCGGCCAGGTCGCGCAGTACCGTCGGCGGACCGAAGCCGTCGCAGGCCTCAATCACGGAGCACGTGCTTGTCGACGTCACGTCGTCATGCTCCACGCCCAACCAGCCCCCGGGGCGCAGCAGTCGCTGGGCCACCGGTACGAGCCCGCGGATTGCGTCCATGCCGTCGGTGCCGGAGAAGACGGCCTCGGGCGGGTCGCAGTACACCTCCGGCTCGAGGTCCGGGGTGTCCGGGACGTACGGCGGGTTGGCCACCACGAGATCCACCGCGCCGTCGAGGTCGCGGAGGAGCTGGGGGTCGGTCATGGAGGCGTCGACAAGCGTGATGCGCACCCCGTGCGAGGCGGCGTTGCGCGCCGCGTACTCACGCGCGGTGGCGGAGAGCTCGACGGCGTACACGCGTGCTTCGGGGATATGGCTGGCAACGTAGATGGCCAGCGCCCCCGAGCCGGTGCCCATGTCCACCACGGCGGGTGCCGGCGTGCCGGCGAGGGTGCGCACGGCCCAATCGGCCAGGACTTCCGTCTCCGGGCGCGGGATGAACACGCCCGGGCCGACGGCGAGTTCGAGCGGCCCGAAGGGGGCCGTGCCCGTGATGTGCTGGAGCGGCTCGCGCTGCGCACGACGCTTAACGACGCCAGCGAAACGCTCAGCAAACGTCTCGTCCAACTCCGCAAACGTCACCGCCATCGGGCTCACGCCCAGCACGTGGGCGGCGAGCAGGCGGGCGTCGACGTCCGGGGTGGGGACGCCGGCGTCGGCGAGGATCGAGGTGGCGTCGAGAAGCTGCTCCCACATCGTGGTGCGCCTACTCGGCTTCAAGTCGCTCCTGGCGCTCGTGGGTTTGTAGCGCGGAGATCAGGTCCTCCATGTTGCCGTCGAGGACCGAATCCAGGTTGTTCGCCTTGAAGTTGATGCGGTGATCCGAGATGCGGTTCTCCGGCCAATTGTAGGTGCGGATGCGCTCTGAGCGGTCCATCGTGCGGACCTGGGAGGCGCGGCCTTCGGCCTCGGCGGCCTCGGCCTTCTCACGCTCCAGCTGGTCCAGGCGGGCCTGCAGAACCTGCATCGCGCGGGCGCGGTTCTGAATCTGGGAGCGCTCATTCTGGCAGGTCACCACGATGTTGGTGGGCAGGTGCGTGATGCGCACCGCGGAGTCCGTGGTGTTCACGCCCTGGCCGCCCTTACCGGAGGAGCGGTAGACGTCGACGCGGATGTCCTTCTCGTCGATGTGGACGGACTCGACCTCGTCGGCCTCCGGGAAGACATAGACGCCTGCCGCGGAGGTCTGGATGCGGCCCTGGGACTCGGTGACGGGCACGCGCTGCACGCGGTGGACGCCGCCCTCGAACTTCAGCTTGGACCAGGCGCCGTCGCGCGACGGGTTCTTCGCCTTGACGGACACCGTCATGTCCTTGATGCCACCGAGGTCGGTCTCCGCGGCGTCGAGGACGTCCCACTTCAGGCCGTTCTTCTCGCAGTACTTCTGGTACATGCGCGCCAGGTCGCCCGCGAACAGGGCAGCCTCTTCGCCGCCCGCACCGGCTTTGAGCTCCATGATGACGTCGTCGCCATCGTGCTCGTCGCGCGGGGCGAGGAGGTCTGCGAGCTCCTCCTCCAGGCGGACGATCTCGCCCTCGAGGCGCTCCGCCTCCTCCGCGAACTCCTTGTCCTCGCTGGCCATCTCGGCTGCCGCCTCGTGGTCGTCCTTGGCCTGCTGGAGCGCGTCGTTCGCTTTGATGATCGGCTGCAACTCGGCGTAGCGCTTGGACAGCTTGCGGAACAGGTTCTGGTCCGAGGTCACCTCCGGGTCACTCATCTGGGCCTGGATGCCCTGGTACTCGGAGACGTAGTCGTCTACAAGTGAGACTTCATTCGCCATTACTTGTACTCCTCTTCGTCTTTGTCCGCGACCATGGGAGCGGAGTTGGCCACACCCATGAGGAACTCGCCGTTCGACTTCGTCTTCTTCAGCTGCTTAATCAGCATATCGATGGACTGCTGCGGATCCAGCGCCGAGAGGATGCGGCGCAGCTTGTGCATAATGCGCGTCTCCTCCGGGCTCATGAGCAGATCATCCTTGCGCGTACCGGACGGGTTGACGTCCACCGCTGGGAACACGCGGCGCTCCGCGATCTTCCGGTCCAGCTTGAGCTCCGCGTTGCCGGTGCCCTTGAACTCCTCGAAGATGACGGTGTCGCCGGCGGAACCGGTCTCCACCATGGCGGTCGCGATGATGGTCAGCGAGCCGCCCTCCTCGATGTTTCGGGCTGCACCCAGGAAGCGCTTCGGCGGGTACAGGGCGTTGGAGTCCACACCACCGGAAAGGATGCGGCCCGACGCCGGCGAGGAGTTGTTGTACGCGCGGCCCAGGCGGGTGATGGAGTCGAGCAGCACGACGACGTCCTGCCCCATCTCCACCAGACGCTTCGCGCGCTCGATCGCGAGCTCCGCGACGGCAGTGTGCTCTGACGGCGGGCGATCGAAGGTCGACGCGATGACCTCGCCCTTCACGCTGCGCTGCATGTCCGTGACCTCTTCCGGGCGCTCGTCGACGAGAACGACCATGAGGTAGCACTCCGGGTTGTTAGTGGCGATCGCATTGGCGATGTTCTGCAGGATCGTCGTCTTACCAGCCTTCGGCGGGGAGACAATCAGCGCGCGCTGCCCCTTACCAATCGGCATGACCAGGTCGATCACGCGGGTGGTGAGGATCTTCGGCTCGGTCTCCAGGCGGAGGCGCTTGTTCGGGTACAGCGGGGTGAGCTTGTGGAACTCGGCGCGCTGCTTCGCCTCCTCCGTGGTCATCCCGTTGACGGAGTCGACGCGGACGAGCTGGTTGTAGCGCTGGCGGTTGCGGCCGTTGCCGTGGGAATGGCTTTGCCCATTCTGGCGAACCTGGCCGATCACGGCGTCGCCCGCGCGCAGGCCGTTCTGGCGCACCAGCTTCTGGTTCACGTACACGTCTGCGCTGTTCTTGCGGTAACCGGTGGTGCGGACAAACGCGGCGTTGTTGTCCACGATGTCCACGATGCCGGCAACTTCCTGCAGCTCCTCCGGGTCGAACTGCTGGTTGTTGTCGTTCTGATTGTGCTGGTTGTCGCGGTTGTCCCGGTTTCGGTTCCGGTTGCGGCGGTTCCGGCGGCCGCGGCGTCCGCCACCGCCCTGGTTGCCGTCGTCGTTGTTGTCGCGGTTGTTTCGGCCGCCGTGATTGTTGTGCTTGCCGCCGCGACCGTTGTTGTCGTTGTTGTTGTCGCGGTTGTCGCGATTGTCGTGATCGTTGTTGTCACGCTTCTCATCGCGCTTGTCGTCGCGATTGTTGTTGTCGTCCTGGTCCTGGCGTGCGCGGTTGCGGCGCGCCCGACGCGCGGCCGAGCGCGATTCGTACTTCTGCCCCTCGTTCTCAGCCTGCTCGCCCTGCTGCGGCTGTTCCGCTTGCGTGTCCTGCGCTGCGTGCTCACCGTCCGCGGGACCAGCGGAGCGTCGAGAAGCGCGGCGGTGATGCTCCTCGTGGGTGTGTTCCTCGGCTGCTGCCTCGGCCGCCGCGGCGCGTGCCTTGCGCGGAACCTCCCCGGTCACAATCGCCTGGATCAGGTCGCCCTTCCGCAAACCGGAGACGCCCTTCAGGCCCTTTTCCGCCGCCATCTTGCGCAGCTCGGGGATCTTGAGTGCGGAAAGATCGGCGTTGCCGCCTGCTGCCGCGTTACCCGTGTCGGTCACGAATGTCCTTTCGTCGCTTGACCAATTGTGGTGTCCCCCGCCAAGGAGCCGGCGGGCGCTCCGGAAGCGATCGCGTTTCCGTGCGCAATATGTGGGACGTTCATCGCCTAAACCGGCGTGTCAATCTCTATGCGGCACTTGCTCGCCGCGAGTGTTCCCCTCAAAGGCCTCGAGGTCGTGGTGGCCAAGGCATCACTGGCCTCGCACCATTCGTGCGCCGCCTGCGTGCGCGACGCGACGAGTGCGGAGGGTTGGTGGGAACTACCTGGAACCCCGACTGCGCGTCAAGCGCCCAGGCACTATGTCGAACCCGCGAACAGTGTAACGCATAGCGCAACACGTGTACTTCCTGCCCTTGTTTTCCGGCGAGTCGGACTGGCTAGACTAGACCGCATGCTTTCAACGATGCAGGAAGTGCCGTTCTCAGTCGCGCAGATTTTGCACTACGGTCAGCACACCCACGGGTCCACCAAGTGCACGACCTGGCGCGCGACCGGCGCAGAGGAATGCACGTTTGCGGACATTGGCGCGCGCGCCGGGGCGTTCGCCAACGCACTGCACGATGACCTGGGGATTGACGGCGACCAGCGCGTGGCCACCTTCATGTACAACTGCGCCGAGCACCTCGAGGTGATGTTCGCCGTCGCCGCGAAGGGCGCGGTCTTCACGCCGCTGAATATCCAGCTCATGGAGGACCAGATCGCCTACATTGTCAACCACTCCGAGGCGAAGGTCGTGGTCGCCGACCCGCGCCTCGCGCCCAAGCTCGGCCGCCTCCTCGCACAGTGCCCGCTGGTGGAGACGGTCGTGTTCACCGGCCCCTACCCCATCGCGGAACCCTCGGCGGAGATTCCGGAGGGGGTTCGCACGGCGAGCTATGAGCAGCTTCTCGACGGCCGCAGCACCGTCTTCCCCTGGCCCACCCTCCCCGAAAACACGGCCGCCGCCCTGGTGTACTCCACCGCGACGACCGGCGCTCCGAAGGGCGTGGCGTACTCGCACCGCTCGCTGTGGCTCGAGGCGACAAGCCTGCGCGCCATGGACTCGCTCGCCGTGACCCATGGCGAATCATTCCTCTGCTGCATCCCCATCTACCACGTGCTGAGCTGGGGTGTGCCCTTCGCCGCGTTCCTCGCCGGCGCGCCCCTGGTCCTGCCCGACTCGGACATGTCCGCGCCGACGCTGGCCAAGCTCATCGCCACCACGCACCCGCGCGTCGCCCACGGCGTGCCGACACTCTGGATCCAGCTGATGGTCCACTACCTGCACAATCCCCCGGAACGCATGAGCCTCCAGGAGCTCTACGTCGGCGGCTCCCCCGCCCCGCCGGCACTGATCAAGATGTGGGAGGAGCGCTACGGCGTCGACGTTGTCCACGTGTGGGGCATGACCGAGACGTCCACGGTTGGCACGGTTGCGCGCCCGCCGTCGGGCGCGTCCGGCGAGGCCCGCTGGGCGTACCGCATCTCCCAGGGCCGGTTCTCACCCTCGCTGGAGTACCGGGTGGTCAACGACGGCCAGATCATGGCCTCGACGGACCTGACCCAGGGCGAGATCCAGGTCCGAGGCAACCTCGTGGCCAAGGGCTACTACCACTCCCCGACCCAGGAGCCCGGAGAACTCGCCTCCGAGTTCCGCGGGGAGCAGATTACCGACGCCCGCAAGCACTTCACCGCCGACGGCTGGCTCCGCACCGGCGACGTTGGCACCGTGACCAACGACGGGTTCATGACGCTCTACGACCGCGCCCGCGACGTCATCCGCTCCGGCGGCGAGTGGATTTATTCCGCACAGGTGGAAAATCTCATCATGGAGTCCGACGTCGTCGTCGAGTGTGCCGTCATCGGCATCCCCGACAAGAAGTGGGGCGAGCGCCCGCTCGCGGTGACGAAGCTGCTCAAAGGCATCGAGGCGTCCCCCGCCACCGCCGAGCGGCTGCGCGCCGGGCTGGAATCGGTGCTGCCCAAGTGGATGACGCCGGAGTACTGGACGTTTGTGGATTCCATCGACAAAACCTCCGTGGGAAAGTTTGACAAGAAAGACCTGCGCAAGCACCTCGCTCGCGACGAGTTCGACATCATTGCGCTGCCCGGCCCCGGCAACCGGTCGCACGGCAACCCGTCGACGGCGGAGGTGGAGGCCGCGCACGAAGAGGAGCGAAAGTGACAGGAGCCCGCACGCTTGATGACCGCTACGGACGCACCGCCCGAGACCTCCGTGTCAGCCTGACCGACCGCTGCAACCTGCGCTGCACGTACTGCATGCCGGCAGACGGCCTCGAGTGGATGCCCACCGAGCAAGCACTCACGGACGAGGAAACCATCCGCCTCATCCGTCTCGCCGTCGAGTCGCTGGGCATCCGCCAGGTTCGCTTCACCGGTGGCGAGCCGCTCCTGCGCAAGTCGCTCGAGCAGATTGTCGCCGCGACGAAGCGCATGCGTATCGACGCCACGCCCACCCCTCCCACCACCGCCCTCACCACCAACGCGCTCGGCCTGGCGCGCCGCGCCTCCGCGCTCGCCGATGCGGGGCTGGACCGCATCAACGTGTCCCTAGACACCACGAGCCCGGACCTGTTCACGCGCCTGACGCGCCGCGACCGCATCCACGACGTTTTCGCGGGCATCGACGCCGCCCTCGCCGCCGGCCTGACCCCCGTCAAGGTCAACGCGGTGGTCATGCCGGGGGTGAACGAGGACGGGATCCTCGACCTCGTCGACTTCGCCCTGGACAAGGGACTCCAGCTGCGCTTCATCGAGCAGATGCCACTGGGGCCGCGGGAAAACTGGCGACGCAGCGACATGGTGACGGCCACCGACATCCTCGCCCGGGTCGAGGAACGCTACGCGCTCTCGCCCGCCGAATCACCGCGCGGCTCGGCACCCGCCGCCCTGTGGAACATCACGGACGGCACCCGCTCGGGCACCCTGGGGGTCATCGCATCGGTGACGCACCCGTTCTGTGGTGCCTGCGACCGCACGCGCCTCACCACAGATGGCGCGGTCCGCTCCTGCCTATTCTCTTCAACCGCGGACGAGGTGTCGCTGCGCGACCTCATGCGCGCAGGAGCCTCGGACGACGAACTTGCCGACGCCTGGGCCCAGGCCATGTGGCTGAAGAAGCCAGGTCACGGCATTGACGACGAAGGCTTCCTCCAGCCCGAACGCCTCATGAGCGAGATCGGCGGCTAACCCATGAGCGCCCACCACCCCGGAGAAGGCCAGGGCACACGGCCGAGCGTTACCGAACACCTCGAACGCGTGCTCTCGCTCGCCCACCCGCGCGTCGAACGCGACGTCCCGCTCGACGCCGCAGCCGGCCTCGTGCTCGCCTCCGACGTCAGCGCAGCGCTCGCCGTTCCCCCGTTTGACAACTCCGCCGTCGACGGGTTCGCCGTCCACGCGTCAGACCTCCCCGCCCCCGGCCCGTGGACGCTCCCGGTCGCGGGCGACGTCCCCGCCGGCTCGCCCGCACTCGCCTGCCCCGCGGGCCACGCCATCCGGGTCATGACGGGCGCCCCCGTCGACGGAGCCGACTCCGACCTGATTGTCGTCCCGGTCGAGCAGACCAGCATCCCCCGCGGCCCGCACCCGCTCCCGCAGCACGTGACCATCAACGAAGCCGACACCTCGCGCAGCCACATCCGGCGCGCCGGCGAGAACGTCCGCCCCGGCACGCGGATAGCCAGCCGCGGCACGCTTTGCGACGCCCCCACGCTCGCCGCGTGCGTCTCCACCGGCATTCGCACCGTCGACGTCTTCGCGGCGCCTCGCATCGCCGTCGTGTCCACGGGGAGCGAACTCGTGCCCTGGCCCGGCGCGGTCAGCGGCCCGCAGATCCCCGACTCGAACCTGCCAATGCTCGCAGAACTGGCCGCCGCAGCGACCGGGCACCGCGGGACCGTCCAGCGCTTCCACGCCAACGACGCCGCCACCGACGCCGCGGACCTCCTTGCCCGCGCCGCCGCATCCTCAGACCTGGTCATTACTTCCGGCGGCGTCAGCGCCGGAGCGTTCGATGTGGTCCGCGCGGTGGCGGAGGACGAGGCGAGCGGGTCGATGTGGTTCGGCCACGTTGCGCAACGCCCCGGCAGCCCACAGGGGGCCGGCACGTTCCGCGGCACCCCAATGGTGTGCCTGCCGGGCAATCCGGTTGCCGCCTACGTCTCGTTCGTCCTGTACGCCGCGCCGTTGATTGCAGCCCACGCCGGACGCACCGACCGACTGCGTCTCGCCGAGCGTCCGCGGGTTGTGGCCGAGCGCGCACCCGGGTTCCCGTCGACATCGAAGCCGGACACGACGTTCGCGGTTCCCGTCCGGCTGCGGTACGACGGCGACCGGGCGGTGGCGGAGCCGTTTTCGGCGGCGACGAGCTCGAGTTTCGTGGCATCGTTGGCGGGTGTGGACGGGCTCGCTGTCGTCGATAAGCACTCTGGCCCAATACACGTATATCTCTAAGGAGCATGATGGAATTCACCCACTTGAACGGCGCTGGCGAGGCCTACATGGTCGACGTCACGAAGAAGTGGCCGACCGTGCGCACGGCGACGGCGCAGGGCGAGGTCGCGTGCTCGCCCGAGGTGATGGCGGCGCTGGCGAACGGAACCGTGCCGAAGGGCGACGTGCTCGCGGTGGCGCGCGTCGCCGGGATCGCCGCTGCGAAGCGCGTGCCAGAGTTGCTGCCGCTGGCGCACACGATTGGCGTGCACGGCTGCGCGGTCGAGATTGCGCTGCGCGAGGACCACGTGTTTATCCAGGCGACGGTGCGCACTGCTGACCGTACCGGCGTGGAGATGGAGGCGCTCACAGCGGTGAACGTCGCCGCGCTGTCGATCGTGGACATGGTGAAGGGTGTGGACCGGTCCGCGTACATCCGCCGCTGCGGCATTACGGCGAAGTCGGGTGGGCGCTCCGGTGACTGGTCGCGCGAGCTGCCCACGCTGCGCGAGCAGCCGGAGGCGTAGCGCGTGTCGCTCGGCGTCATCGTCCTCGCTGGCGGCAGGTCCACGCGCATGGGCGCGGAGAAGGCGCAGGTCAAACTCGACGGCCAGCGGCTGGTCGACCACGTCATCGCCTCGTTGCCGGACGATGCGGATGTCGTGGTGGTGTCCCCATTCCCGCTGGGACTGCGCGGCGTCAGCCAGGTCGCAGAGGACCCGCCGTTCGGCGGCCCCGTCGCGGGGATTGCCGCGGGTCTGGGCGCGCTCGAAACCGACCTCGTCGGCGTGATCGCCGTGGACGCTCCCCGGTCCGGCGCGCTGCTGCCCTGCCTGGTGCGCACCCTCACCGACAAGGAGACCGACGTCGCTGCGGTCGAAGCCGAAGACGGCTACTTGCAGCCGTTGTGCGCCGTCTGGCACCGCGCAGCGCTGCTCCGGGCGCTCGAGCGCGCGGGGGCAAGCGGTGTCGCCGCAAAGCGGCTTTTCGACGCCCCCACGCAGGTGGCGCGCGTACCCGGCGACGGCCGCGAGCAGGACTACGACACCCCAGAGGAACTGGGCGCCCTCGGTGAGGTCGAACTCGGCCCCACTCATGCGTCCAACCAATCGTCGAAGCATTCGCCGTAATCTGGCAGCTCCGCCATGACGCGGGCATCGTCGTCGCGCAGCGGGGTGCGCCGGTCCCGCGAGACCCACCGCGCGCCGTCGGGCCCGACGAAGTGGATGTCGTCGCCCTGCCGCAGAATTCGTATTTCCCCGTCGGAGACCATGGAGTGGCACGAACTGCACAGCGGGAGGAGGTTGTCCAGGTCGGTCAGCCCGCCGTTGGCCCAGTCGTCGATGTGGTGCGCCTCGATGAAGTGGTCATGCGTGCATCCGGGCATGGCACATTGACTTCCCCACATCGCGGAGAGCGCCTGCATCTGGGTTTTGCTGGCCAGCCTGCGTTTTCTCCCGTAATTGATGATCAGCCCGTGGGTGTCGGCGAGCACCCCGCGCGCCTCTGCGTTCGCCGCGATGTTTGCCAGCCTGAACGCCGGCACCGAAGTGTTGTTGGGCAAATATCCCCGCCCCTGGGTGTCCATCATGATGGTCACCTGCGCTGCCGGGGCGAGCTTGGTCGACCTGGCCATCCCCGAGCGGACCAGCTGCACCATCCCCATCAGCGACGCGAGCAGCAGCCGCTGCGGAGGCAGACCCGTCCCCGATTTCAACAGGTCAGCCTGCGCGGCGTCCGGGAGGTCGGCGACCTTGTCCAGCGCCGCGTCCAGCTTGGCGTGGTCCAGCATGCCGTCCGCGTCCAGGTAGTCGCGCATGTCGCTCATCCCGGCGTGGTACGCAAGCGCCCCTGCCTTCAGCGCCGCTTTGAACTGCGCTCCGTCGACAGCGCTCATCGTGCCCCAGATTCGAGTCTTCTCCCCATCCTCCCTCAGCTGCAACCCATTGGCGGAGTGCGTGGATCCGCCCGAATCGATCTCCATACTGCCCGCCAGCGCCTGCTTGAGCCCGTGGTAACCCAGCTCAACAGCCTGCTCAACAAGCACCGCCTCGTTGTCCGGCGTGATGTACTTCAGGACAAGCCTGACCGTCGAATAATCAAGCTCCCCACCAGCAAACGCCTCACGAAGCAGCTCGTATGGGCGCAGCTTGCGGGCAACATCAGCGTATTCGTAGGCGCGGGACTTCTTCATCCTGCAATAACGGATGAGCCACGCCGCGGTGCTGCGGCACCCGGTTTCGCCAGCGTAGTCTGCCTCATCAAACTGCCCTATCGCATCCAGCACCGCAGCGTGGCTCTGGCTCAGCGCGTGGCTCGCTTTCACTATCTCCGCCGAGAGCGCTTTGAGGCTCTTCGGCCGCTCCAAGGTGGTAGTCATTGTCCCGTCTCCAAATCATCGATCTCATGTTTGTGCGAACAGTAACACCCTCACCGAACAAGGAGTCCAAAATTTTCGAACATAGCAGGTAACGGCGCATACTCTGGCCGAACATTCTCCCCTTAAAACCCGCCACATTTACGCACACACATGCATTCGGTTTTCCGCCCGTGCGGAAAAATCAGCCCGCCAGAAATTCCGCCTGTGCGGAAAAACCGGCCCATCGCACCGCGCCGTTGCGCACACCCCTGCGTGGTAGATTCTCTCCGTACAATTCGCCGCCACAAAGGAGCCGCCGTGCGCGCCGTTCACACCGCCATCGCCGCGACCGCGCTCGCATCCCTGCTCGCCTCGTGCGCAAGCGACCCCGTTCCCGGCGGCAGCGAGGCGGTGGTCGTCCTCGGCGCGGCGTCGACAAGAGTCCTCAACGACGAGATGCGCACGCTTATCGACGCCCCACTCACCTTCAACAACGCAGGCTCCTCCACCCTCGTGCAGCAGCTGCGCGAGGGCGCACCCGGAGACGTGCTCATCACCGCCGACCAGAAAAACATGGACGACGCGGTGCGCGCGGGCGTGGCGCGCGCCCCCGAGATCGTGGCGACGAATTCGATGGTGCTCGTAGTTCCGAAGGGGAACCCGGCGGGCGTGCGCAGCGCCGATGACCTGGAGCGCGACGACGTGAACTTTGTCATGTGCGACGCCCAGGTCCCCTGCGGCGCGGTGTCGCAGCAGCTTCTCCGCGTCAACTCGCTCGACGTTCACCCCGTCTCGTTGGAGCACAACGTGGCAGACACGCTGGGCAAAGTGGTCTCGGGCGAAGCCGACGCCGCGTTCGTGTACCGCACCGACGCGGCTGCGGCTGACGGAGACGTGGACACCGTCGACATTCCGCACGCCGCCGAGTTCCCGAATTCCCTGGTCGCGGGCGTCGTCACGAGCTCCGAGCACCCGGGCGAGGCCGGCGAACTGGTGCACCGACTCCACAGCCCGCAGGCGCGCGAGATGTGGGAGCAGTCCGGCTTCACCCCGGCAGCATGATGCGCGCTCGGCCGAACCCTACCCCGCCAGCCGTTTCGGCGCTGGCGGCGATCACGCTCGCGCTCATCGTCCTGCCCGTGTTTGCGCTCGGAGCGCGCGTGCCGTGGACCGACCTCGGCGCCGTGCTCCGGACACCGGAAACGCACGAACTGCTGCGGGTAACGGTTGCGTCGGCCATGCTTGCCACGGTCATCGCGGTCGCGCTCGGCACGCCGCTGGCGCTGTGGCTCCAGCGGGTCCGCCGCGGGTCATCGCTGGCGCGGCTCCTCGTCCTCCTGCCACTGGCAATGCCGCCGGTGGTCGCGGGCCTTGCGCTCTCGGCGCTCATCGGCAGGCGAGGCCTCGCCGCCCCGCTCCTCGACGCGCTGCACTGGCAGTTCGCCTTCGCCTTCCCCGGCGTTGTCGCCGCTCACGTGTACGTTGCCCTGCCCTTCGTGGTCATCACGCTCGATTCCGCGCTGCGCCAACTGGGGCCGGAGGTGGCCGCTTCGGCGGAGGCGGTCGGGATCCCGCCGGGACGGATCGTTCGCCGGATTATCCTGCCCGCCATCGCCCCGGCTCTCGTCACCGCCGCTGGGCTCGCGTTCGCCCGCTCGCTGGGCGAGTTCGGCACCACCCTCACCTTTGCCGGCTCCATGCCTGGCACCACACGAACCATGCCGCTGGGGATCTACCTGGCGCGCGAGGTCGACCAGTCACTCGCCTACGGGCTTTCCGCCATTCTGGTGGGGTTCGCGGTCCTCGCGCTGGCGGCAACCGCCCTGCCAGCCGCGCTCGCGCAGTGGCGCGGCCGACACCGGCCCGCGGAACAACCGCGGGAAACCGGCACGATCGACGCCGCGAAACTCAGTCAGCTGACCCGCCCCGACGCGCGCGGCGAGGAAGTCCGTGCCGGCGCCACCCGCTTCCCCGCCAACGCAACGACGGCGCTCATCGGGCCGAATGGCGCGGGGAAGACGACGCTGGCCAGGGGCGTTGCAAAGCAACGGGGCGTAGTGCTGCTCACGCAGGACCCCGCACTGCCGCCGACCGCGACGCCGCGCACCGCTCTCGCTATGGTCACCCGCAGCGCCGAGCAGCTGCTGCGCGCGGCCGGGCTCGCATCGCTGGCAGACGTCCCCGTCCCCGCGCTGTCCGGCGGGCAGGCCGCCCAGGTCGCGCTGGTCCGCGCTCGCCGCCATCGACGCCGCCACCACCGCCCAGTGGCGCCGCCTGCTGCAGGCCACGGCCCGCGAACGCACCACGATCGTGGTCACGCACGACGCCATCGACGTCGCGACGCTTGCGGACCACGTCGCCGTCATGCGCAGCGGCAGCGTCGTCAGCCTGCGCCCCGCCGCCGACGAGCTCGCCGCCCCCGCCACCGCATTTTCCGCACGCCTACTGGGCATGAACCTGCTCGCGGACCTCAGCCTGCTCGAGGGGCCACCGCTTCCCGACGCCACCGTGCCCCGCCCCCTCCGCGCCTCCTTCCCCCCGGACGCGCTCTCTGTGATTCGCACCCCACAGCCCGCGGGCTCCCACCTGCTCCGCGGGCGGGTCAGCGCGGTCGACCTGCTCCCGGGAGGCGGCGCCGCCGTCGAGCTGGCCGTGGGCGGGGACGCCGAGCACACCGAGCACACCGAGCACTACGTTTCGCTGCTCGTGGACCGCGAGGCGGTGCTGCGCCAGGATCTCGCGCCCGGAACGCAGGTGACCTGCGCGTTAGACGTGCGGAAGGTCAGGCTCATCCCGGCGGAACACGGGTGAAGTTTTTCCGCACGTGCGGAAAAACTTCACTACCCACCCGCGAACGGCGGAAGCACGTCGACGCGCGACGCGCCGGCCAGCGGCGTGGAAGGGTCCGACCGGGTGCCGTCGACGAGGAATGTGCAGCGCGCCACGATGTCCGCGAGCGTCTGGCCGGAATCGGTGGTGCCGGTGTGGCGCGACGTGGCGTCGATAAGCAACTGCTCGAGCGTTGAGAACTCGCCGACGTCCTCGCACGGCGTGCCGGTGGCCGCGCGGGCGGCGGCGAAGTAGTGGATCTGCATGCTCACACGATACCTGCGTGCTGCGCCGTACGATGGCCCCATGAGCCGAACCCCCGAAACGCATTTCGCCGCGGTGGCTGCAGCGCTGGGCGAGCGCCGCAGCGAGCTGACCACGCCGCTTGACGCTGCCGCGCGCGGGGCGTCGCTTGCCGGCGCCGTCGTGACGCTGCGCCAGCAACCGCCCTTTACAAACTCGCAGATGGATGGGTACGCGGTGGGTGAGGTGGGCGCTCGCGAGGCGGTAGTCGGCCCCACAGTTGCTGCGGGCGCGGACCCGGACACCGCGTACCCGGTGGGGCTGGGCGCGCTGGCGGCGCCGGTGATGACGGGGGCCAAGCTGCCGAGCGGGACGCGGGCGGTCGTGCCTGTGGAGGCGTGCGCCCCGGCCAAGTTCGTCGGCGAGGGCGAATGCGTGCGCCTGCCGGCAACGGAAGAAGGCGCCTTCGTGCGGCGGGCGGGCTCCGACATCGCCGCGGGCGAGGAGCTCGCTCCGGCGGGCGCGCCGGTTACCCCGGCGCTCGTCGGCGCGCTGGCAAGCCAGGGCATCAGCGAGGTCGAGGTCGTGCGGGCGGCGCGGATTGTCATCGTGACCGGGGGCGCCGAAGTCACCGCAAGGCCTACCGGCCCCGCGACGATCCCCGACGCCAACGGGCCGATGCTGCGGGCGTTGGCGGCGCGGTACGGCATCGGGGTCGCTGCGCACGTGCGCACCAGCGATGCCCCGGACGAGCTGGAGGCGCAGGTGCGGGATGCAATCGCGGAGCACGCGCCGGACGCAGTGGTCACCTCCGGCGGGATCAGCCACGGCAAGTTCGAGGTGGTCCGCCAAATCTTCCGCCAGGGCTGGTACGGGCACGTGGCCCAGCAACCGGGAGGCCCGCAAGGGCTCAGCCGCTTCGCCGAGACGCCCGTGATCAGCCTGCCCGGCAATCCGATCTCCACGCTGGTCAGCTTCCGTACCTACGTCGCGCCGCTGCTCGGGCACGCGCCCGAGCCGATTCTGGCGCCGCTTGCTTGCGATGTCGCGGGGTTGGAGGGCAGGGAGCAGTTCTTGCGCGGCGCGGTCAAGCACGGGGCGCTTCGGCCGATCGGCGGCCCCGGCTCACACCTCCTCGCGCAGGGGGCGCAGGCGACGCACCTCATCCGGATTCCCGCGGGTGCCACCCTGCGGGCCGGCGAGCTCGCCGCCGCGTACCCGCTGTAGCGCCCGGCGGTACGATGGGGACGCTATGAGAAACGCAGAGGTCATCGTCGCGTCCACGCGGGCGTCGCAAGGCATCTACCAGGATGAATCCGGGCCGATCGCGGTCGAGTTCCTGCGCGGAATGGACCTGCGCACCCCGGACGCCACCGTGGTCGCGGACGCCGACATCGACGCCGCTGTGCGCGACGCCATCGCCCGCCGGCCCAGCGTCGTCCTCACCTCCGGCGGTACCGGCGTCAGCCCCGACGACCGCACGGTCGAGGCCGTCGCCGCGCACGTGGATCGCGAGCTCCCGGGGATCGCGCACGCCTTCTACCAGCAAGGTCTCGCCTCCACCCCGACCGCTATCCTCTCTCGCACCGTCGCCGGCATCACCCAGCGCGGCACCTTCATCATGGCGCTGCCCGGGTCGCGCGGCGGCGTGCAAGACGGCTGCGCGGTGCTCGCCCCGATCCTGCCCCACCTCCTCGACCAGCTGGAAGGCAACCATGCACACTAGCCGCCCCGACCCCGACCCCGATCCCGCCTACGTCGCCGCGCAGACCGGCCAGGTCATCGGCGCCGTCGTCACGGACCAACCGCTCGAGCTGCTCGCACAGCAGGCCACCACCGACACACTCACCGACGCGATGGGCGCGCTCGTCCGCTTCGACGGGATTGTCCGCGACCACGACGGCGGCCAGCGCGTCCGTACCCTCGCCTACGAGGCGCACCCCAGCGCCACCGATGAGCTGCGGCGCGTCGCCGCGGAGGTCGCGGCCGCCCACCCCGTCCGCCTCTTCACCGCGCACCGCACGGGCGAGGTGCCCATCGGCAAGCTCGCCTTCCTCGTCCTCGCCGCCAGCGCGCACCGCGGCGACGCCTTCGACGCGTGCGAGACAACCGCCGACCGCGTCAAGTCCGAGGTGCCGATCTGGAAACGGCAGGTCATGGCCAGCGGCGAGACCCAGTGGGTGGGCATTGATGGATAGCCGCTACGTGCGCCAAACCGCGCTCATCGGCGAGGCCGCCCAGCAGAAACTCCGCGGCGCGCGCATCGCCGTCGTCGGCGCGGGCGGCCTCGGCTCCCCCGCCCTCCTCTACCTCGCGGGCGCGGGCGTCGGGAGCATCGTGCTTATCGACGACGACGCGGTCGCCCTCTCCAACCTGCACCGCCAAGTCATCCACACCACCGGCACCGTCGGCGACGCTAAAGTGCTCTCCGCCATGGACGCGCTCGAAGCCCTCAACCCCGACACGGAGGTCGACCCGGTCCGCACGCGCCTGACATGGGACAACGCCGTGGCGCAGCTCGCCAGCGCCGACATGGTCCTCGACGGCTCCGACAACTTTGACACCCGCCACGTCATCTCCCACGCCGCGGCACGCCTGGGCATCCCGCACATCTGGGGCTCCATCCTCGGTGTCGAGGCGCAGCTCTCCGTCTTCTGGGCCGGCCACGGCCCCGTCTACGAGGACCTCTTCCCCGCCCCGCCGCCGCCCGGCTCGGTCCCGTCGTGCTCGCAGGCGGGCGTGCTTGGGCCGCTCGTCGGCGTCGTCGGCTCAGCGATGGCGATGGAGGCGCTCAAGCTCGCCACCGGTATGGGCACGCCGCTCGTGGGCACGCTCGGCTACTTCGACGGCCTCGCCGGCACCTGGGAATACGTCCCGCTCAACGCGGACCCAGCCGTGACCGAGCGCGTCCGCGAGCTTGACCCACCGCACGGGCCCGCGGAAGTAGGCAGCATACCGCCGGGGGCAGTGCTTATCGACGTCCGCGAGCCCTCCGAATACGCCACCGACCACATCCGGGGCGCGATCAACGTGCCACTGGGCAGGGTCCTCGACGGCTACACCCCGCCGGAGTTAGCAGGCGGCGGGGTGCTCATCTGCGCCTCGGGCGCCCGCTCCGCGCGGGCGGTCGCCGCGCTCGAGGCCCGGGGCGTGCGAGGGGTGGCGAGCCTGCGCGGCGGGATGGACGGCCTGCGGCGTTAGGCGCTCGCCCCTAGTCGCTCGTCAGCTCGGCTTTGACCGGGCCGGCGACCTCGAGGTCCAGCACGCGCAGGCCGGCGGCGCGGGCCTCGTCCAGGATCGCCTCGTCGACGGGCTCGGTGCACAGCACCATCGCGGTCGGGCCGGCGCCGGACAGGTACGCGGCGTAGCCGCGGTTGCGCAGGCGGTTGACCCACTCCGCCGTCACCGGGAGCACGTCGGACCGGTACGGCTGGTGCAGGCGGTCGCGGGTGCCCTCCCACAGCAGCTCCGGGTGGTTCTGAATCGCCACCGTCATCACCGCGGTGCGCGACACGTTGAAGCGCGCGTCCGTGTGCGTGACGTGGCTGGGCAGCACCTTGCGCACCGCGTTGGTGGAGGCGTGGAAGTCCGGCACCAGCGCGTACGCCCGGATCCGCGGGTCCACGTCTACGCCCACAGCCCGGTACTCGGGCAGTGAGCGCCCGTCCACCGGGATTTCCGTCCAGGACACGACTGCCGCGCCGAGTACGGACGCACCGGCGTTGTCGGGGTGCCCCTCGAATTCGCTGGACAGCTGGACGATTTCGTCGGTGCTCAGCGGACCGCCCGCGAGTGTGTTCGCGGCGACAACGCCCGCTACCGCGGCGGCCGCGGAGGACCCTAGGCCGCGCGACTGCGGGATGTTGTTGTTGCAGGTCACTTTCAGCCCCGGCGCCTCGACGTCAGCCGCCTTGAGCCCCGAGCGGATCGCCTTGACCACCAGGTGGGAGTTGTCACGCGGCAGCTCGTCGGCGCCCTCGCCAAAGATCTGTACGTCCAGACCGGAGGCGGTGACCTCGACCTCCACCGTGTCGTAGATGCTCACGGCGATGCCCAGGGTGTCAAACCCCGGGCCCAGGTTCGCGGAGGAACCCGGGACGGTCACGGTGGCCTTGAGGCCTACTTGCAGGTCGGTGGGCATTGCGTTCCCTTTCTGCCTTAGGAGTCGAGACGGATGACGGAGTTAACCGCCTGGACGGCGTCGTGCTCGGAGAGCCTCTGCACAATCGCGCGCAAGTCCTTCTCCAACGCCTTGTGGGTGACCACGATGAGGTGGGCCTCATTCCCGGACTCTTCCTGGCGCACCGCGGAGAGCGAAACGCCGTCGTCGGCAAAGTGCCGGGCGAGGTCGGCCAGCACGCCGACGCGGTCGGAGACCGTCATGTTGATGTGGTAGCGCGTGGGGACCTCGTCGAAGGCCACGACGTCGTAGTCGGCGTAGGGGTTCTCCGCGGGGGCGCGGCCGCCGTGCACCTTGTTGCGGGCGGCGCCGACCAGGTCGCCGAGCACCGCCGACGCCGTGGGCGCACCGCCGGCGCCGTTGCCGTAGAACATGAGGCGGCCGGCCGCCTCCGCCTCCACGAAGATGGCGTTGTAGGACTTATCCACCGTGGCCAGCGGGTGCTCGTTGGGCACCAGGGTCGGGTGGACGCGGGCGTTGACGGCGGTGGTGTTGCCCGCGTCGTCGTACAGCCGCTCGCAGATGGCCAGCAGCTTGATCGTCTGGTTCGACTTCTTCGCCGCCGCGATGTCATCCGCAGTGATCTTGGAGATCCCCTCGCAGTACACATCATCAAAGGTCACGCGGGTGTGGAAGCCCATGGACGCAAGGATCGCGGCTTTCGACGCCGCGTCGTGGCCCTCCACATCCGCGGTCGGGTCGGCCTCGGCGTAGCCCAGGCGGGTCGCCTCCGCCAGCGCGTCCTCGTAGCTCGCGCCAGTCGACGCCATGGCGTCCAGGATGAAGTTGGTGGTGCCGTTGACGATGCCGGAGATCCGCTCCACCTTGTCGCCCGCCAGCGAGCGGCGCAGCATGCCGACCACGGGGATGGCCGCGGCGACGGCCGCCTCGTAGTAGAGGTCCACGCCGGCCTCGTTGGCGGCGTCCGCGAGCTCGGAGCCGTGCGCCGCCACCAGCGCCTTGTTCGCGGTCACGACGGACTTCCCCGCGTGCAGCGCTTTGAGCACCAGCTCGCGCGGGTAATCGATGCCACCGATCAGCTCCACGACGACGTCGACGTCGTCGCGCGTGACCAGCTCGGAGGCATCATCGGTCAGGTACACGTCCTGGACTTCCGGCGCGTCCTTGTGCTTGTCCAGGTTGGACACGGCGACGCCGCGGACCTCGAGCGGACCGCCGACGCGCTGCTCCAGGCTGTCAGAAAACTCCTTGAGCAGGCGCAGCACCTCGGTGCCCACGGTGCCCTTGCCCAGCACGGCCACGCCCACGGCGTGTCCAATCCCCTTGCCCGGGTAGTTGCCGTTGTGGCCTTCGGCGCTTGCGACGGTCATGCGTGTTCCCTCTCCTCAAGTAACGGGTCTGCGTACCCGGCACAGTGTACCGCTTGGTCTACTTTTTCGGGGCCGGGTGCGCGCTTTAATATTCGCGGGCCAAAATGTCCTCGACAGTTTCGCGCCTGACCATGGGTTTTACCTGCCCCGCGCGCACGGCAACCACGGCCGGGCGCCCGAATGAGTTGTAGTTCGAGCTCATGGAGTAGCAGTACGCGCCCGTCGCCGCGATGGCGATGAGGTCGTCGGACGCAATGTCGTCGGGCCACGCGGCGTTTTCCACCAGGATGTCGCCGGACTCGCAGTGCGAGCCGACCAGGCGCGTCGGCACTGGGGTGCCCTCGGTGAAGCGGTTGGCCACGCGGGCGTCGTAAAGCGATGCGTAGAGCGCTGGCCTGATGTTATCGCTCATGCCGCCGTCGACTGCGATGTAGCGGCGCGTCGCGGTGTACGAGGTGTGGACGTCTTTGACGATGCCGGCGCGGTACACCGTCACCGTGGACGGGCCCGCGATGGCGCGGCCGGGCTCGACCACCACCGTGGGGGCCTCGATGCCCAGGTCGTCGGCGACGTGCTGGACCTCGCGCAGGAGGTCCTTCGCCACCGCCCCGACGTCCAGCGGCTCCTCACCGTTCATGTATGCAATGCCGTAGCCGCCGCCCAAGTCGAGGAACTTGAGCGCGACGCCCTGTTCCTTCCAGATCTGGGCGTAGAGGCCAAGGACGCGCTGGGCGGCGAGCTTGAAGCCCTCCGCGTCGAAGACCTGGGAGCCTACGTGGCAGTGCAAGCCGGTGAGCTCCAGGTGCGGCGAGCGGATCGCGGCGACCGCGGCCTCGTACGCCGAGCCGGAGGCAAGCGACAGGCCGAACTTCTGGTCCTCATGGCTGGTGGCGATGAACTCATGCGTGTGCGCGTCCACGCCCGGCTTGGCGCGGACGAAGACGTCCTGCACCTTGCCACACTCTTCCGCCAGCGCCGCGAGTTCGGTGAGTTCCTGGCGGGAGTCGATCACCACGTGGCCCACGCCGGCGTCCAGGCACAGGCGCAGGAAGCTGGCGGACTTGTTGTTGCCGTGGACCGTGATCCGCTCCGGCGGGAAATCGGCGGCCAGCGCGATGCGCAGCTCGTTCTCGCTCGCTACGTCAAGGGCCAGGCCTTCTTCGTCGACCCAGCGGGCGATGTGGCGGGTCAAAAACGCCTTCGACGCGTAGTGCACGTTGCGGGCGGAGCCGAACGCCTCTGCCATGTCGCGGCACCGCGAACGGAAATCGTCCTCGTCCACCACCATGACGGGCGTGCCGTACTCCGCGGCGATCTCGGGCAGCGGCACACCCGCGATGGTGATCACGCCATCCTCCTGGCGCGCCGCGTTGCGGGGCCAGACGTGCGCGGGGAGCTCATTAAACTGCTGCGCAGACGGGGTTTCTACAGCGTTATCCATGGTGCACCAGCCCCCCCCTACATCCGCTCCGGGGCGGACACGCCGACCATGCGCAGCGCGTTTGCCAGCACCTGGCGGGTGGCCATAGATAGCGCGAAGCGTGCGCCGTGGATCGGGGCGGTGTCCTCGCCGGCCTTCGGCAGGACCTGGCAGGAGTCGTAGAACTTGTGGAAGGAGCTCGCCAGCTCCTCGGCGTAGCGGGCAATGCGGTGCGGCTCGCGCAGCTCGGCGGCGGCCTTGACCACTGCCGGGAACTCGCCGAGCGTGCGGATCAGGTCACCCTCCTTCTCGTGCGTGAGCAGCGCGAAGTCCGCGCCCTCGGCGCTCACGCCGGCGTCCTGCGCGTTGCGTGCCAGCGAGCACAGGCGCGCGTGGCCGTACTGCACGTAGTAGACCGGGTTGTCGCTGGACTGCTTCGTCCACAGGTCTAGGTCGATGTCCAAGCTGGAGTCGACGGAGGAGCGGACCAGCGAGTAGCGCGCGCCGTCCACACCGATGGCGTCCACAAGATCATCCAGCGTGATGATCGTGCCCGCGCGCTTGGACATCTTCACCGGCTTGCCGTCGCGCACCAGGTTCACCATCTGGCCGATGAGCACCTCGACGGCCTCCGGGTTGTAGCCCAGCGCCTGCGCTGCGGCCCGCAGTCGCGCGATGTAGCCGTGGTGGTCCGCGCCGAGCATGTAGATGGCCAGGTCGTGGCCGCGATCAAACTTGTCCGCCACGTAGGCAATATCGCCTGCAATGTAGGCGGCGTTGCCGTCGGACTTCAGCACGACGCGGTCTTTGTCGTCGCCGAAGTCGCTCGAGCGCAGCCACCAGGCCCCCTCGGCCTCGTAGAGGTTGCCGTTGTCCTTCAGCGTCTGGATCGCCTTGTCCACCGCGCCCGACTCGAACAGTGAATTCTCGTGGAAGAACACGTCGAAGTCCACGCCAAACTCGTGCAGCGACTCCTTGATCTGCGCAAACATCATCTCCACGCCAGCCGCGCGGAAATTTTCCTGCACCTGCGCGTCATCGCCGTCGAGTGCATCGGCATGCTTATCGACGACAGCGCCCGCAATCTCCTTGATGTAGTCCCCGCCGTAACCGTCCTCGGGGGTCGGCTCCCCCTTCGCCGCGGCCACGAGTGAGCGGGCAAAACGGTCGATCTGCCCGCCGTGGTCGTTGAAGTAGTACTCGCGGGTCACCTCGGCGCCGGAGGCCTCCAGCACGCGCCCCAGCGAGTCGCCCACGGCAGCCCAGCGGGTGCCGCCCAGGTGGATCGGGCCGGTCGGGTTTGCAGAGACGAACTCAAGGTTGATCTTCTCGCCTGCGTACAGGGTCGAGCCGCCGAAGCCCTCTCCCGCGTCCAGGATCTGGCCAACCAGCTGCCCCTGCGCGGCGGATGCCAGGCGCAGGTTGAGGAACCCGGGGCCCGCGACCTCGGCGGTGTCCACTGCATCGTCCAACGACAGCGCCTCAGCCAGCCAGGTGGCCAGCTCGCGCGGGTTGGTCCCCGCCTTCTTGGCCACCTGCAGCGCGATGTTGGTGGCGTAGTCGCCGTGCTCGGGGTTACGCGGGCGCTCCACGGTGACGTTGTCCGGCACTACGGATGCGTCGAGGTCGTGCTGCGTGAGCACGGAAACGGTCGTCGTCCTGATGAGCTGAGAAAGGTCTGCTGGCGTCATGGGGTGCAAGTCTAATTCACCCCTACCGCATTCTCTCCATGGCCCGCGTGCGCACCACGTTTCCCGGTTCGCATGGTGGTACCTCCTCCCCCGTCTGGCCGCCTTTTATACCCCCGCCTCCGGCGTCGGCCCAGCTCAGAATAGTTTCGCGTTGAGTGTACTTTTCTCAAAATTCTCCTGCGAATACGTTTACTCGCGTGTCATAATTCCGTGAGAATGTCGGCGCACACACAGGGGACCACCCCGCGTGGCATTTCATACATTTCCTTTCAACCAAGGAGCGCAAACATGGACCAGTTCCAGGTCTTCACCGACGCAGTCGGGGGCAGCGTCGGCCTTTCCGCATTGGTGTCGGCGATCCCTCTGCTCACCTTCTTCATCATGCTGCTGGGTGTGAAAGCCAGCGCGCACCTCTCCGGCCTCGTCGCCCTCGTCGCCGCCCTGCTGGTCGCCATCTTTGGCTTCAACATGCCCGCGGGAATGGCCATCTCCTCCGCCTTCCGCGGCGGCCTGTTCGGCCTGCTCCCCATCGTCTTTGTCATCATGGCGGCGATCTGGTTCTACCAAATCACGGTCGCCTCGGGCCGCTTCGAAGATTTGCGGCTCGTATTTGACAAGATGGGCCACGGTGACGTGCGCATCCAGGCCATGCTCATCGCGTTCTGCTTCGGCGGACTGCTCGAGGCCCTCGCAGGCTTCGGCGCCCCCGTCGCCATTACCGCGACCATGATTCTCGCCCTGGGCATCAAGCCGCTGCGCGCCGCAACGATCGTGCTGATTGCCAACACCGCACCGGTTGCGTTCGGCGCCGTCGCCATCCCGATTACCACCGCCGGCGAGGTCGGCGGCCGCACCCTCGAGCAGACCGAGAACATCGCCGCCATCGTTGGCCACCAGACCCCGTTCCTGGCGTTCTTCGTCCCCTTCATCATCGCAGGCATTATCGACGGCATGCGCGGCGTCCGCGAGACCGCACCCGCAGCCCTGGTCATCGGCCTCTCCTTCGGTATCGCGCAGTGGTTCACCTCGAACTTCTTCGCCTACCAGCTCACTGACGTCGTCGCCTGCATCGTTGCCCTCGGCGCAGCCTTCCTGCTGCTCCGCTTCTGGCAGCCGAAGGGCATCGCCGACATGCGCGAACGCCTTGAGCTCCCGCGCTCGGAGAACCCCGACGAGGTCGAGCTGCCCGGCAACCGCATCTGGATGGCACTCATGCCCTACGCCGTCGTCGTGCTCATCTTCGGCCTGGCCAACCTCGGCTCCACCATCCCCGAGTGGCTGAGCTCCTTCAAGGTCTCCTTCCCCTGGCCGGGCCTGCCGCAGGGCTCGCTTCTCGACGCCAACGGCGCCGACGTCAAGGCCGACTACTCCTTCGCCTACCTCAACAACCCGGGCACGCTACTGGTCATCTCCGGCCTCATCGTCGCCCTGGCCTACATCATGTTCAACGAGAACGGCCGCTACTCGCTGACCTGGGGCCAGGTGGGCAAGGAGCTGACGGACACCATGTACCGCATGCGCTGGTCCGCCGCCACCATCGTGCTCGTTCTTGCACTCGCCTACGTGATGAACTACTCCGGCCAGACGGTGACCATCGGCGAGTTCTTTGCCAACCTGGGTGGGTTCTTCGCCTTTACTGCCCCCATATTGGGTTGGGTGGGTGTCGCCGTGACCGGGTCCGATACTTCTGCCAACGCACTCTTTGCCAAACTGCAGGTCACAGCCGCTGATCAGCTGAATCTCAACCCGGATCTCATGCTCGCCGCCAACACCACCGGTGGTGTTGTGGGCAAGATGGTTTCGCCTCAGTCGCTCGCGATCGCCGCAACAGCGGTAGACATGGAGGGCAAGGAATCGGAGATTTTCAAGAAGGTTGTCGGCTACTCGTTTATCTTCTTGCTCGCCGTCTGCGTGATGGTCTTCCTCCAGACCAACATTCTCAGCTTCCTGGCACCTGCCGTATAATGCACCCGCCCGGCTGTCGGATGAACCGACAGCAGCAATTTTTCTAAGGAGTCCACTTTGCGAGTAGCACTGTTTTCTACTTGTATCGGCGACGCTCTGTTCCCGGACGCGCACAAGGCAACCGCCCTCGTGCTGTCCCGTCTGGGCTACGAGGTCGTCTTCCCAGAAGGTCAAACGTGTTGCGGCCAGATGCACGTCAACACCGGTTACCAGAAGGAAGCCGTCCCGATCGTCGAGTCCTATGTCGACGCATTCGCCGACCCGTCCATTGACTACGTCGTGGCACCCTCCGGCTCCTGCGCTGGCGCTGTCCGCGAACAGCATGTCTTCCTGGCCGACCGTTACGGCAGCTCCGCGCTGGTTGACGGCGCGAAGAAGGCCTCCAAGAAGACCTACGAACTCTCCGAGTTCCTCATCGACGTCGCAGGGACCGAGGACGTCGGAGCGTTCTTCCCCCACCGCGTCACCTACCACGAGTCCTGCCACTCCCGCCGCTTCCTGGAAGTTGGCGAGCGCCCCTACAAGCTGCTGCGCGCAGTCGAGGGCCTCGAGCTGGTGGAGCTGCCCAACCGCGAGGAGTGCTGCGGCTTCGGCGGCACCTTCGCGGTGAAGATGTCTGAGGTGTCCGCCGCGATGGTCTCTGACAAGACCCGCCACATCAAGGAGACTCAGGCCGAGTTCGTCACCGCCGGTGACTCCTCCTGCCTCATGAACATCGCCGGCTCAATGAGCCGCCAGCACTCGGGCGTCCGCGCCCTGCACATGGCCGAGATCCTCGCCTCCACCAAGGAGCACCCGTGGACCCCCAAGTCGGCCGCTTACTCGAAGGAGACCATGCTGTGAAAGTTGCACTTGGCAAACCCCAGATGCCGCCCCACGCGGCTGGCCCCAACCACCTGCGTGGCACCGAGAAGTTCCAGAAGGCTGCGCACCACGAGCTGGACAACGTCACCAAGCGCCGCAACCTGAACTACGCCACCACCGCGATTCGCGTGAAGCGCCAGGAGGTTGTCGACGAGCTGGATGACTGGCAGGAGCTGCGCACCGCAGGTTCCACCATTAAGCAGGACGTCGGCGCGCGCCTGCCGGAGCTGCTCGAAGAGTTCGAGCGCAACGTGACCGCCCGCGGCGGCCACATCCACTGGGCGCGCGACGCCGCCGAGGCCAACGACATCATCGAGGGTCTCATCCGCGAAACCGGCGAGACCGACGTGGTCAAGATCAAGTCCATGGCCACCCAGGAGATCGCCCTCAACGAGGAGCTGGAAAAGCGCGGCATCACCGCGCAGGAGACCGACCTTGCGGAGCTGATCGTGCAGCTCGGCGAGGACTTCCCCTCCCACATCCTGGTGCCGGCGATTCACCGCAACCGCGCTGAGATCCGCAACATCTTCGTCGATAAGATGCCCAACACGGACGAGTCCCTCACTTCGGACCCGGCCGAACTGGCAGAGGCTGCCCGCCAGTACCTGCGCGAGCAGTTCATGAAGGCGAAGGTCGCCATCTCCGGCGTGAACTTTGGTGTTGCTGAGACCGGCACCGTCTCCATCGTGGAGTCCGAGGGCAACGGCCGCATGTGCCTGACCATGCCGGAGACCCTCATCTCCGTCATGGGCATTGAGAAGCTCGTGCCGAAGTTCCAGGACCTGGAGGTCTTCCTGCAGCTCCTGCCGCGCTCCTCCACCGGTGAGCGCATGAACCCGTACACCTCCCTCTGGTCCGGCGTGACCGAGGGCGACGGCCCGCAGAACTTCCACATCGTGCTGCTGGACAACGGCCGCACCGCGGCGCTGTCCAACGAAATCGGCCGCGAGGCCCTCAAGTGCATCCGTTGCTCCGCCTGCCTGAACGTATGCCCGGTCTACGAGCGCGCGGGTGGACACTCCTACGGCTCCACCTACCCGGGCCCGATCGGCGCCATCCTCACCCCGCAGCTGACCGGCATGGAGGACCTGGATGATCCGAACTCCTCCCTGCCGTACGCGTCGTCCCTGTGCGGCCGCTGCAACGAGGTCTGCCCGGTGAAGATCCCGATCACGGACATCCTGCTGGAGATGCGCCACCAGAAGGTGGAGCAGCACCGTCCGTTCATGGAGTCCAAGGCCTTCGGCCTCATCGGCACCATGTGGGGCAACCCGAAGCTGTGGGACAAGGCAGTGCGCATGGTCGCGCTCGGCCGCATCCTCGGCGGATTCAAGGGCGAGATCTCCTCCATGCCGGCGCCGCTGTCCGCATGGACGGAGTACCGCGACGTGGCCGTGCCGCCGAAGAAGTCCTTCCGCCAGTGGTGGGAGACGGACGAGGCGCGCGACCTGCTCGCCGCCGAGCGCAAGCGCGGCGTCCCGGGGCGCGACTCCGAATCGCAGGCCACCAACTTTGTCGACCCGAACACCGGAGAGGATAAGTAAGCATGGCACCGAACGTTTCCTCCCGTAACGAGGACGCAAAGAAGGAGATTCTCAAGCGCGTCCGCGATGCGCAGCAGCTCTCCGAGGCCCCGTCCCACGTCGAGGCAGTGCGCGAGTACCGCACCACCTCCGATCACACCCCGGAGCAGCTCCGTGAGATCCTCATCGACCGCCTGCTGGACTACAAGGCCAGCGTCGTTGAGACGTCTGAGGCGGACCTCGCGTCCAACATTGCCAAGATCCTCGCCGAGCGCGGCGCGAAGGACATCGTCTACGCCCCGGGCCTGGACGCCTCCCTGTTCGCTGAGTTCGACGGCGAGGCCCGCGCGGACGACCCCGCGTCCGACCCGCGCCAGCTTGGCGACATCGGCGCCGCAGTGACCGACTCCCAGGTCACCTCCGCGCAGACGGGTTCCATCGTGCTCGAGTCCGGCGACCTCTGCGGCCGCCGCGCGCTCTCGCTCGTGCCCGACCGCCACGTGGTCATCGTCCGCCCGGACTCGCTGGTCTACGGCGTCCCGGAGATGATGAGCCGCATTGACCCGGAGAAGCCGGCCACCATGATTTCCGGTGGCTCCGCAACCTCCGACATCGAGCTGGTCCGCGTCGAGGGTGTGCACGGCCCCCGCGACCTGATCGTGATGGTCGTTCACTAGAGCGCCAGGACCGCTAAGGCTTCGCCCTCCAGCGGTCTACACACACAGAACGGCCGGTACCTTTCGGTACCGGCCGTTCTGCTGTCATTGTTTCCCGTGTCACGCCTCCTCAAAGGCGCACAATCATCATGCGACACCACCCCTGCAACTCCGTGAAAACTCCCTGGCCCATTCCATAGACGTGCTTAGGAAATTCCGGACTCCGTCGCATTCGCTTGTCGACGCCACCGACCAGGCCGATTACTCCCCCGCCCACTCCAAGTGCTACCCTTTACCGTATTGCTTTCCCGCGCACGTATGTGCAGGTAAAGCACTGTCTCCGTAGCTCAGTGGATGAGAGCATCGGTTTCCGGTACCGAAGGTCGCAGGTTCGAATCCTGTCGGGGACACTGTCGGGGACACACTGTGAAGTGGGGGTTTCACGAAACCTCCTGTCGACCGAAGGAATACGGCCGCGAACACAAAAATGACCCGCTCCGTTCGTTCGGAGGGGTCATTTTTCTTTGTCTGAACGCCGTTCCTGCTCGGGTTATAGCGCGGATTGTTTATGAGCGCGGACCGAGCCGCGGAAGAGTTTCCGTACTCATCTGGTGGCGCGGTTTTTGCAGCCCGTCATAGCGGTCTTGTTGCTGTGATCACGCAGGACTGGCTGCGGGTAGTTGTTGGGGTCTGAACCGAGAGGGGTGCGCCCGGTTAGGACCGTTTGGAACGCTGCCGCTACGTCAGAGCCCGAAGGCTCCGCCACTGACGAGGATCACGATGCCGAGGCCGATGAGAACGACGGGAAAGAGGATGCCCTCCCAGCGTTCGAGCACTTCCGCGATCGGGGGGCGGGTGGCGACGAACTTTGCCAGGGCCACCAGGACCGCAACGAGCGCGAGGAAGATAACACAGTAGGCGACTACTGCGAGAGGTTCCACGCTGAGGAATACAGGGGTGTAGACGCCAATGTTGTCGCCACCGTTGGCAAACGTGACGCCTGCGACTGTCCAAACGCCGACCTTCTTGCCGGCAACCTTGGCCTCGTCGTCATCGTCGTCATCGTCTCCGCGCCAAGCCTCCCATGCGGCCCAGAGGCCGATGCCCAGAGGGATGAGACCAAAGTATGGAATAGCTGCCGGGGGCAGAAATGCTCCGGCGCCGATGGTCACAAGGATCGCGGCGACGAGGATGCCGGCAAATCCGAGGTACTGGCCGGCCATAATGCGCGCGGTTGTGCCGCGCTGGCCTGCCCCTCGCGCGAAGAAGAGAGAGAGCACGATGATGTCGTCGATGTTGGTAGCTGCGAACAGGCCTATCGCCTGCAAGACTGCGGTGAGGATCATGCGCCCTCCCCAGCTGTGTAGCACCCGGGAAGCGAGCAGGCGGGATCGATGCACGGGGCGTCTTCGTCTACTGCCAAGGAGGCATCGACCAATGCAGTCAGCGCCTGCGCCAAGTGCGGATCGGCGATCTCATATCGCGTCCGACGCCCCTCGGGCTCGGAGACGACAATCCCGCAATCGCGCAGACATGCCAGGTGGTTGGACACATTCGGGCGTGTCAGATTCAAAGCTCGAGCCAGTTCCGCCGGGTAAGCGGGATGGTCGAGCAAGGTCAAGATGATCCGCGATCGAGTGGGGTCGGCCAGTGCACGACCCAGGCGGTTCATCACGTCGAGACGTGAAGCAATAGTCAGCATGCACTGAACTAGTCAAATTCCGGGTAGCGGTGCAGCTGTGTGCGCTGCTCAAAGGACAGTGGAAGTGGCAGAGATTCCGGCAAGTTGCGAAAACAGTGTCGCCAGATCAAGGTTCATGTCGTTCGTGAACTGGGCGTAGTTCGGGAAATCCGAATTCAAGCGCGAAGAAAAGACCCGAACGACCCGAAACTTGATGACCTGATCATCTTGAACCGGGAAGGCTCGAACAAAATTATCGACCTGACCCGCAACCTCGATTCGATTCCCGTTAACGGCGAGAAAACCTCCAGGGTTGACGATGACGTTCTCAACCGCATCATCGCCGACCAAAGCGAACTTCAACGGCTGTACAAGCGAGACCCTAAGGCGCTCCAGGCACTCGTAGAAGCCGAGACCTCGGCCGCTGAGATCAAGGGAACTGAAGAACCATCGCGACGTCGTTAACACTATGCAATCGTGGCTCGATGACCACGAAGCGTTTGCCGAAGCGAAAAACGCGGCGGGTGGCGATGAGAAGGCGTGGCAGAACCTTCTCGAAGCCAACCCATGGGTCCTCGGCATTGGTCTCGGAGATAGGGCTCTACACCACTTGGGACGAGGGAAAACTTGAGCAAACAGTTCGCGGAGCAAACCTGCACACTTCCGGGAAACGTGCCGACGCCTTCTTAGTGTCCAACGGCCTGCTGCGTTCAGTGGCGCTGGCAGAGATTAAACACCCGGACACGCCTTTGCTGACACGGGACCAATACCGCAGTGATGTTTACGGGATCAGCCGCGAGTTCTTCGGCGCAGTAGCCCAGGCCAAGAAACGGTTCTAGTCGCCAAATGTTATGTCCATAGAGTTTTTGGACAAGGAGTCCAATGACTTTTTGGACATGGAATCCATGGAGTTCTTGGACAGTTTCTAGCGGGTCATTCTGGTGGCCTGCGCTTCGGTCGGGGCTTGGACAGTTTCGGGTTCATCCGCGGCGGGTGGCGGTGCTTCATCCCTTCAACAAGGTTGATGTTGATCTGCCCACCTGGTGGCCTGTGGCTCAGTGTGACCGGCAGTGGCACGCTGAAGAGGAACTCACCGTCATGGGCCGTGAAGAACTCCGCGACATCGCCGTTCGTGACCGTGGCGTAGAGCTGGCGGTTTTTGAACCTCAGGCCGATGTAGAGACCGTAGCTACACACACGAACGACACCGTCTTTGCTCACGCGGGTCTGGTCTGGGATACCCCAATCGTTTGTTGATTGTGTCGTCGGCACCGTTACTGTGGGGGTATCGGTGCCAGGTAAGCCTTGCTGAGCTGCCATGTCATCGGTGCTGGCCTCGGGTGAAGTTGCCGCTTCCCTGGGGCCGTTTCTGACTTCGGATGCTGCCTGCGGGTTGTGTGCCTGGTTGTAGGCCAGCACGCGGGCCCAGACCTGATCTGGATCAAGTGGTTGCGTGGGCGAAGGCGCCTTAGGGAAGGTCTCGAACGCCTGGTGCGGGGTGATGTGCATTTTGCCGACCAGCAGTGATTGGTGCCGTCGTCGCTCGTTGTATACCTGTCGATACTCAGCGAGATATGTGTTGACCTCGGCAAGGCTTGTGGGGTGGCGTGCATCAAGAAACTGGGTCAGCGTGCGGTGGGAGCGCTCATCTTTTCCCTGGGTTGTCGGAGCGAATCCCGCAATTGCGAGTACACCTTCGCTGGCGAGCCACGTTTCAGTGGCTGAAAGGTATCCACGGTGGTAGGCGGCAAACGCATCGCCGTTGTCGGAAAGGATCTCTTGGGGTTTGCCGTAGGTGGCGAACGCTTCAGCCAGCACGGCGCGCGCATCAGTACCGTTTTCCGGCAACGCGAACGCTTTGGTTCCGACGTCGAATCTGCTGGCGTCGTCGATGACCTGGTAGATCGTCACGAGCGTGTGCGCATAGTCGAAGAGGCGATAGACCAGTCCATCGATCTGCCAGAGTTCACCAACGAAATCACGGGCAAAGCGCCTATAGGAACTCCGTGGACGTTTGCGGGCATTAGCGTCGACGAACCCCAGCTCATGGAGCCATGCGGCGATTGTGGAACGTGAAGGGGTGCGATCGGGACCAACGGAGTCGAACAAGAAGTAGTAGATCGACCAAGGACCATAATCCAAGCCCTGCTCCATCAACGTCTGCCTGGCGTGGACGACTGCGATCTTGTCGGCGTCCTGAAATTTTCCGGCCGGGTGCTTCGGTGCAGTCGAATCTGGCACGATGCCAGATCGTCCTTTCTGCGTGATCCGGTTTTTGATGTTGTGATACGTCTGCCGCGAGATGCCCAGTTCTTTGCAAAACTGTGTGATTGTTTTGCCGTCGAGAATGGGATCGAAATCTGCGACTTTTCTGCGCTTGTGCAATGGAATAGCCATCCGGATATTCCACCGCTGTAGGTGTCCAAAAAGCCATTAGACATCCTGTCCAAAAACTTCCTGGACTCCTCGTCCAAAAAGTCCCTAGACATGACAGTTCTAGTCGCCAAAGAGAGCCACGCTAGCTGGATTCCCGAGAGGGACACCGAGGGCGGCAGCACTGGCGACGGTGCGAATTTGGTCGAGCCACGCTCGTTTTTGGTGATCGGCTCCATGAGCGACTTGTGTAGCTCGCAAGGAAACCGGATTGACGCGAAGTTCCGTAGCTTTGAAAGTTTCCGCTCGAACCTTAAGTCACCGGAGGTGCTTACCTTTGACGAACTTGTCGAGCGGGCGCGGTGGGATGTGGAGCTTGCCGAGAAGCGAGAAGGCGCGGAGACGGAAGTTCCTGACTTTGAGTTCTAAGACGAAGTTCCTGCTCGCGGCATTTGCTTGACTACTGTCGTGTAACCGGAGGAGGAACCCGGTGTAACCGGGGTGTAGCCGCGGATCTGATATAACTGGTCAGGGTGTTTCGTGAAAGCCCCGAAGTCTCGAGACATCGTTCCGGTTATGTCTCGGGGCTTCTTTCTTTTTGTTGCCGTTATCGCCGGGCCCCTGCGTAGGCGTTTGGCCCCCTGTACTGCATTCTCGCCATGCCGGTATCGGTATCTGGCGAAGCGGGGCGCACTGGCTTCATTGGCGGTAGTGATCCTGGAATCCATCACCCTCCGGCACATTCATCGTGCGAGGGTCAGCGGGGTAGTCCCCACCCCAGCGCGCCTCTGAGCACCCGCTCCATGACCCCACCGAAGTCGTATACGGACATGCCTGCGTGCGGACCAGCACGAAGGAGGTAGCGCGACACGAGCACGCCGAGCAGCACCGTTGAGAGGTCGATGACGGCCTCATACGCGCTTGCGGTAGTGGGGCGGGGTGCCGCGCCTTGATTTTTCTGCCTCAGCGAGAATCTCCCTCTCGATGTATCCGGTGACAGGGGCTCGGGTGTCCTTGTCGTTGAAGACGAGACGGAGGGTAGCGAGCACCTGCTCTTTGTGGATGAGGGACGCGTCGAGCACGCAACCCGCGACGAAGTACTGGAACGCACCGGAGCGGATTCGATGGAAGACGCATTTTGAGCGGTGATGGGACGATGAGGGTGACGTTAGCCGTCGCTAAGCGAGTGCTCACGCAGCTGCATCGGGACCCGCGGACCTTGATGCTGGTCTTCGTGGTGCCTTCGCTGCCGTATTGGATGCTCATTGATACGCCAACGTTCGGGGGTTCGCGCACGCGATCTTTGCGCTGTCCCCGTTCCAGGTGATGTTCCTCGTCGCGTCCATCACGACGCTACGCGAACGCCGACGAGGCACACTCGAGCGCACACTCACCATGCCCGTATCGCGTGGCTCATTCATCCGCCGGATATGTGTTGGCGTTCGCGCTGCTCTCATTCGTGCAGGTGCTGATTACGGTCGGAGTGTGCGTGGCGTGGCTCGGCGTTGAGGTCGAAGGCTCACTGTGGGCCTTCGGAGGGATGACGGAGCACAGCGCGTTCTCGCAGAGCAGCATCGCCATCGACGCGGTCTGCTTGCTGGCGTTCAGCGCGGTGCTGATCGGCGTGGCGTCGCTGAGCCTGGGCCGCCGGACAACAAACGTGTCCACAGAGGTAGACCACCCGACCACACGTCAACGCTGCCTGACAGAGTACTGCAACCTTACTCAGAGTTCGGTTACACTCACCAACATGAAACGAGGACTCGCCAGCACGCTCCTGCTCGCCTCCGGCCTTGCCATCAGCGCATGTGGCGCCCCGAATGCGGCACAAGATTCGCCCGAAACCGTGACGGTGAAACAGACCGTCACTGAGTACGAGGATCCGACGCCCGCCGAGACGGCACCACCGGCCGGGGAGGCGGCCCCGGAAGCCCAGCCGGAGCAGCCCGCGCCCGAGGCTACGCCGGCACCTCCGGCGGGGAATCACAACATCAATGTCGGCCAGGTCGGCGGCGATTGCGGAACAACCGATTCCGGAATTCCGATCAAGGCAGGCTCGGCGACCTCGTGCGAATTCGCCGCCGCGATGTTCGATGCCGCACTGCAAGCCACATTCACTGTTACCCACGTGGCGTCCTCAGAGGTTACCCAGGTGCCGCATGCAGCGGTCACGGTCGCAAGCCCCGTCACCAAGGAGACGTACAACCTTGACTGCCGTCTGGGCAGCGACTGGGCAACGGTGACCTGCGAAAAACCCGAAGACCGGACCGTGAGCGCTTGGTTCACCCCCGAACTCCCAGACCGGATGAGCAACTACGTCGACATTGTCGAGAACTACGGATAGCGCCCCCCGGGAGACCGGCGGGGGTCCGGGGCGGCCGTGCCGGATCGTATACGTCGAGGCCGCAGGGGCGCCGATAAGCTGCCGCTAGAACTCAGCCGGCATGATGATCCAGGCGGCGAGGTAGGCCAGGAACATCGGGAAGATGCCAAACAGGAGCAGGATGACGGCCAGCACACGGATGACGGTGGCGTCCATGTCGAAGTAGTCGGCGAATCCGCCGCACACGCCACCGATCATCTTGTTGGTCATGGAGCGGGTCAGGCGCTTCGGGGCCTGGTTGGGGTTGTAGCTCTGGTAGGTCATGATCGGTCCTTTCTCTCAAATCCTTGTCGGTACACCACCCATTAAACGTGCCTGGGAGGCGGCCGACAACGGGGTTTCCCCGGAGATACACCCCGATCTTTGACCCCTAGGGGGTGTTGTACGGGCGAGCGCGCTCCGTCATCGGCTGCGCACCGCGGTAGTCGGCGTAGCCGGGGACGTTGGTGACGTCCATGATGCCTTGGAAGAACTGCTTCAGCGCGCAAACGGTGCTGGGGTCCATATGGTCAAACACCACTCGGCGGACACTTTCCACGTGCTCGGGGGCGGCCGACTCGAGGCGGCTCATGCCCTCCGATGTCAGGCACACCAGCACTCCCCTGGCATCTCCGGGGCTCTTCTCCTTGGTCACCAAACCACGCTTTGCCATCCGCGTGACCTGGTGGGAGGTCCTAGAGCGGTCCCACTCCAGCTCGCTGCATAGATCCCGCAAACGGAGCGCCTGGTTCTCCGCCTCCGAGAGTGTGACCAGCACCGAAAACTCGGACGAGGAAAGGTCGGACTCCGCCTGCAACGTGTCGTCCAGCACGCGGGTGACCTTTCGCGACGCAGCGAGCATGAGGCGCCAGAGTTCCTGCTCTTCGTCGTTCAGCCAGCGGGCATCGTGTTTCATACTCTGCACCATAGCGGATGTGACTGCCCTAACAAAATAAGTGAATTCAGTTCGGGCGCTCCCGCTCCTCTCCTTTCCGCTAGTCCACTTCCCCGCCCGCGAATGCGCTCCCGGCCTGTTTGAGCTCGTCGATGTGGACGGTCCGCGCAGCGGCGACGCGGTCGAAGCGCTGTGGGAAGCACGTGAGCACGAGCACCTGCGCGGTCCTCCCCACCTGAGAAAACAGCGTGTTCATCAGGGCCAGGCGCTCCGGGTCGGTCGCACCAAGTGCATCGTCCACCACGACCGGCACCGGCGCGGAATCCCCCTCGGTGGACACGAGGTCCGCAATGGCAAACCGTGTCAGCAGCGCCAGCTGTTCCTTCGCGCCGCCAGACAGGGAGCTCAGCGGCACGGTCTGCTCGCCGATGGAACGGTCCGTAATCTGCAGGTCGTCGCCGAAATTGAACGCGACGTCCTTGCCGTAGATGATGCTGGCCCGCTTGCGCACCGCGTCACTGAAAGGCTTGGTGTACTTGGCGCGCGCCGCGTCGCGGTGCGCGTGCAGCGTCTCCCGCAACAGGCGGATCGCGTCCGCGCGACGGGTCGCCTTGGCAAGCGCGGTCTCCGCCTTGTCCAGCACGGCTTCGGCCTTGTCCGCCTTCTCCGCGGCACCCGCCGCCTGTTCGATCCGGCCGCGCAGCTCGGTGATGCGAATCGTGGCCTCGTGCTTCCGTTTCTGCATATTGGCAACCCTGGACTGCTCGCCCTCAAGCAACGTCTGGGCGAGCTCCACATCCGCCTCGGCCGCGGCGGCGGCGAGTTCGTCGGCGTCCTGCTTTGCCGATTGCAGCGCCGCGGTCGCAGCCGCGAGCGCCTCGTCGAGTGTCTGCTGCGTCTGTGCGGTTTCTGCCGCCTGGAACTCCTTGTCGGCGTTGGCAGTTTCGTTCGCCTTCGCCTCGAGGCGGGCTTCAAGCACCGCGAGTTCCTTCGCCGCCTTCTGTTCCGCGTAGGGCTTCAGCGCTGCCTCGGCGTGGTCCGCTTCCTGCTCGGCCTTCGCCAGCGCGGCGCTGGCCTCCTTCACAACCGAGTCGGCGTCAGACTCGCTGATCTCACTCCTCGCGCTGTCTGCCGCGCCGGACAGTTCTTCCAGTACCGTCACGAGGCGGTCACGCTCTGCGACGAGGGCATCGCGGTCCGTGCCCGCAAGTACGTCCTCGCGCCGCCGACGCGCGGCCTCCACTTTGGACTCATGCGCCTTGTACGCGTCGCGCGCGCCGCGCATCGCGTCGACGGACTCGCACCCGGCGTTTTCCAGCAGGCCGGCGAGCGCCTCCTCCGCGTCCCGGACCGCCTCGCGGGGGTCCTTGGCCCCCTGGGCTGCGCGGTAGGTGAGGTCGTAGCCGCCGATGGCCAGCTGCGTGCCGTCGAAAAGCTGCACCTCGGTGCCCTCGTCAACGCGCACCTCCCGCCCATCAACGTCGATGGTGCCCTGCTTGCCCGCGATGGCAAGCTTTGCCGACGCCGCGTCGCGGAGCTTCCGCTGCAGCGCCACCTCGTTTTCTGCCGCCTCCGCGGCGCGCACCGCCTTCTCCGTGATCTCCTTGCTCAGCGCCTGCTCCAGCAGCTCCTTGTAGGCCTGCTCCGCTTCGTCAACGCGCGCGAGGTGCGCCTTGAGCGTCTCGAGGCGGTGCGTCGCGCGGACGACGTCGCGGCGCTGCTCCGCCTCCTTCACCGCGGCACGGGCGCCGACGAGCGCTTCGCGGGCCGTCGCGGAGGCCGTGCGAAGCTGCTCCAGCTTGGCGGCTTCCTCCTCGCTCGCGGTTCGTGCCGGCTCGAGGGATCGTTCCAGCTCGGTGCGCTCCGTGCGCAGGGTATCGACGCGCTCGGCCAGCGCGGCACGCCCGGCCAGGTCCTTCTCGGCGCGCTGCACCTCAATTGCCGCCTGCGTGTACTTCTTCTGCGCGTCCGCCACCTTTTCGGCGAGTTCCTTCGCCTTGGTCGCGTCCTCTTCGCGCTCAGCCAGGTCGGCCTGCGCCCCCGGGAGCTCCGCGTCGACCTGGGCGATCTCCTCCTCGCGGCGCGACACCTCGTCCACAAACGCGCTGAGGCGCTCCACTTCGGCGACGCACGCATCGCGCGATTCCGCAGCGGCCTCCACGTCCTTTTCCAGCTGCTTCACCGACTTCTTCGGCTTCGGCGGCGTGCTGTTGGACCAGTACTTGGCGTACTCCTCCTCCACGGCCTGCATGAGCTTCGTGTCCTCGGTGGCGGAGTCGCCCTGCTCGTCGCTGCCGTCGAGCGCCCTGGTGATCGAGGGCACGCCCGCGGCCGCAACGGCTGGGTCCAGGTCTCCCTGGCGGAGGAAGAGCGTGTCCATAAGCGAGCGGTCCAGGTGCTCGTCCAGGATTCGGAACAGCTCGTCGTCGGCCTTCCTGCCGGAGAAGTTTTCCCGGCGCGGCGCGCGGACGGTCAACTCCGCCTTCTTCGACTTCACCCAGCGCTTGTGCACCACAAAGGACACTTCGCCCACGGTGGCGTCGAGCCAGACCTCGGGCCCCACATCCTTGCCCACGGGCGCATACTTTTCCACCTTGTTGCCGCCGGCGGTATAGCGCTCGCGCAGCACCAGGTCGAGCGCGTCCAGGATGGTCGACTTGCCCGCCTCGTTCGGCCCGTGGACGATCACCACGCCCGTATCGGGCAGGTTCTCCAGCTTCAGGTGGTCGATGGCGCGGAAGTGCTTAATTGTCAGGGAGTGAATTCGCATTGGCTACTTCGCCTCCTGGGAGAATCGGAACAGCAGGTTGACGGCGTCGCGCGCGGTCGGATCGCCCTGCGCGGCCTCGCCGACAAGCTGGTGCATCGCCTGGCTGGCGTATCCGGTCAGCGGGAGGTTGTCCAGCTCTTCCTCCCCCGGCTCGAGGTGCAAGTCCATGAGCCGGTCCCGCTCGTACAACGCGGCGAACACCGGCTCGAGCGCTGCCAGTTCGCGCTCCAACGTGCGGGTCGCTTCGAGCCCCAACGTTCCGGTGAGCGCGTACTTAATCACCGTGCGGTCCTTGTCGGGGTACGCCCGCAGCTGGTCGATGACCTCGGCGACGTCGTCGGCGTCGGTCACCTCCCAGCCGAGCGCGTCGAACGTCCAAATCCCGGTGCGTACCTTGTCCACGGACACCTCGGAGGCACCGCCGTCCTTGGTCACCGTGACCACCAGGGCGTTGCCGGAGTCGGATTCGCCGCCAGCCACAGCGCCCGAGAAGCCCGAGGAGCCCGCGGGGCCCGAAGTGCCCGAGCGCTCCGCGTAGTCTGTGGTTTCCGGGGCTCCGGAGAACCACACCTTGCCGGAGGAGCCCAGCGAGGCCGTCGAGTGCGAGTCACCCAGGGCGACGTAATCAATCACTCCGCGCGAGAGAGCATCTTCGAGGGGGTCGAGGTGGATCAAGGCTTCGTCATCATCCGTGCCAAAGCCCTCCACCTGGCCATGGCCGACGAGGATGCGGACCCGGTCCGAAGGCTCGAGGGCGCGGACCGCCTGCGCGCACAGGTCGTCCGAGGGGTATTTGGTCAGCAGCGGCGCGCCGACAATGTCGACCCCGTCGACCGCCTCTACCGGCTCCGAGGATGAAAGGACGGTGACGTTGTCGATGTCCTCCGTGCGGCTAAAAATTGAATCCGCAACGAACGGATCGTGGTTGCCAGGGAGTAAGAAGACCGGGACCGGCAGGCGGCGCAGCGCCTCGAGCGCGCGGCCAAGCGTGCGTTCCTCCAGCGAATTATGTTCGAAGACATCGCCGGCAATCACAATAAACTCCGCGCCGCGATCGCGCGCCAGGTTCCCCAGCGCGTCGATGGAGCGCTCCCGAGATTCGTCAAAACGAGCCTGGGCCTCGGGGCTTAAGAACTTTCGGGTCATACCGATCTGCAAATCGGAGCTATGGATAAATGTTGTGTGCGTCATGCTTTACACAACTACCAGGCCGACCGGACACCCGCCCTACCAGCATAGAATATACATTCCAAAACACCATGCTGAGCAGGCAGTTTAATCGGTGGTGAGGTCATCGTACAGCTCGGTGATGTCAGAGACCGCGCGCAGCTGATCGATGTTGGTAAAAGACACCGTCTGCATCGCCCGGTGCAGCAGCCCCGTGTCCGAATCATCAATCATCGGGGCCACCTTCGGGTGCGGCAGCGGCGGCAGATCCCGCCCAGCCCAGAAGTACTTGGATCCCGGCTCGGTGTTCTCCCGCGCGATGGACGTCGCCTCCTCGCGCACCGCCTGCTCCACCGACGCCATGCTCAGGTCGCGCAGCGTAAACACCAGCGACGGCGTGGTGTGCACGCGCGACGCCGCCACCTGGGCCAGCGCCACCGCGTGCTTGCACACGGACGCGCTGTCCGGGCACGTGCAGGAGAAATACACCTCGTTTGGGCTGGAGAAAAGCATCACGTCGAGCACTGTGTCCGGGAAGTCGCCTTGCATCGCGCGCTCGAGCGCTCCCGGGTTGCGCGCCAGCTCGCCGACCGCAACGCGCACCTCGCGTGGCGCGCGGAACGGCAGCATCATCGAGACCTCGAACGGGTAGTTTTGGCTGCCTACCACGGAGGCGTTGATCCGCGCGTTGTTGAACTCCAGGTTCACCACGTGGCCCTTGGAAGCGTAGTCGCGCCCGCGGTTCGCCCGGCCCAGGTCCGTCTTGCGGAGCGCCGCGTTGACCACGCGCTGCGCGGGCGCCGACATCGTAGATACAGCGCGCGCGGACAGCACCTTTTCGCCGGTCTCCTCCGCGGACGAGACGCGCCGGCGCTCGCCAAAGTTGGCGTAGATGACGTTGTCCTCGCTCGGACGTTTCTTCTCTGCCACTTACTCGGTCCTCCCTCGGAAGCTGATCAGGCGGGCCAGATCCTCGGTGTCCAGCTCCGTGATCCACCCCTCGCCCTCGCCGACCACCGCGCCGGCCAGGTGCATCTTGCCGTCCAGGACGTCCTGAATGGACTCCTCCATCGTGCCCTTGGTGATCATTTTGTACACGGTCACGTCCCGGCGCTGCCCGATGCGGAACGCGCGGTCCGTCGCCTGGTTCTCCACCGCCGGGTTCCACCACCTGTCCATGTGAATCACCACGGAGGCGGCGGTGAGGTTCAGCCCGGTACCGCCGGCCTTCAAGCTGAGCAGCATCGCCCGCGGCCCGTCGTCGCGCTGGAACTGTTCCACCATCGCGTCGCGGGCGCTCTTGCCCACCCCGCCGTGCAGGAACGGCACCTGTTCGCCCAGCTGGTCCGACAGGTACGGCTGCAGTAAGTCGCCGAACGCCTTGTATTGGGTGAAGATCAGGACGCGCTCGTCGCGCTCCACCGCTTGGTGCAGGAGCTCCATGAGCTTGGTTACCTTGCCCGAGCGGTGTGCGCCCCGGATGGTCACCGGCGAGCCATCGCCGAGAAAGTGGGCCGGGTGGTTGCAGATCTGCTTGATGCGCGTGATCGTGGCCAGCACCAGCCCGCGGCGCGCCATCCCTTTGCGCTGCTCGAGCTGCTGCTTCATCTCGTTCACCAGCGCCGTGTACAGGGCCGCTTGCTCCTGCGTCATCTCCACGGCGACGACGTGCTCGCTCTTTTCCGGCAGGTCGTCGATAATCGCGGCGTCCGTCTTCACGCGCCGGAGGATAAACGGCGCCGTGAGCCGCTGCAGCCGCTCGCCCATCTCATCGGCCAGGCCTTCGTCGCGCCGGGACTCGATCGCCTTGGCAAAGTGGTTGCGGAAGAACGCCTGCGAGCCCAGCATCCCCGGGTTCACAAAGTCCAGCAGGCTGCGCAGCTCGGACAGCTTATTTTCAATCGGGGTACCCGTCAGCGCAATGCGGTGTCGCGCGGGGATCGCCCGCACGCTTTTCGACGCCTGCGTCCCCGAATTCTTAATCGCCTGGGCCTCATCGCACACCACGTGATCCCACTGCACCCGGGCCAAATCCGTGAAGTCTCGCCCGACCACGCCGTAGGAGGTAATCACCAGATCCGCCTCGTCTGCCTTGGCAAACAGCTCGTCGCCCTTGGACCGGTTCGCGCCGTGGTGGACCACCACCTTCATCCCCGGGACGAAGCGGGCGGCCTCGCGCGCCCAGTTGCCCACGACCGAGGTCGGTGCAACCACCAGCGTCGGCCCGGTGCGGCGGCCCGCCGCCTCCTCGACCGCGAGCAGGGCGAGAAGCTGCAGCGTCTTGCCCAGCCCCATGTCGTCGGCAAGCACTGCCCCGAGGTTGTTGCGCGACATGTAGTAGAGCCAGTCCACGCCGCGACGCTGGTATTCGCGCAGCTCCGCGTGCACTGCCTCGGGGATGTCCACGCGCTCCGGGGCGGGCCGGTCCTGGCCGCCGACGAGCGAGGTAAACCACGTCGAGCCGGAGAACTCCACGGGCGATTCCGTCGCCGTCTCGAGCGCGAGTTGGCGCAACTCGGCGGCGGACACCTGCCCCTTGGTCTCGTCGTCAGCGAGCTCCTCGTAGCGCGCGCGGGCCTCGTCCGCCAGCTTGCGCAGCTCCGCGGCGTCGTCCGAACCGGCGGCCTCGGCCAGCTTGGCGCGCGTCTCAGCGGCCTCCGCCTCCAGGCGCGCCTTGTCGGCCGAGCTGCGCTGCAGCCGCTTCATGTACTGCTTGGTGCGCGACAGGTCCTTGCCGTCTGCAAGCACCCACTCGCCGCGCAGCTTGACCAGGCCGGACTTGGAGCGAACCAGCTTTTCCATCTCCTCGTCGGTCAGCTCCATATCGCCGAGGGAGACGCGCCAGTCGTATGAGACGAGCGTGTCAAAGCCCATCATGGTCACGGTGGAGGAATCGTACGGGTTCTCCGGGCGGGTCACGTGCAGCTTCGCCGAGGTCTCCGCCGTGGACCACGCCTTGGGCAGCATGACGGCAAACCCGGCCTGGCGCAGCTTCGACGCCTCTGTCTCCACGAACCGGACAATCTCCTCGGTGGAGAGGAAGCTATCCCAGTCGCCCCGATTCCGGTCTCGGATCGCCGACCCCTGGCGCGGGTGCCGGCGGGAGTCCACCAACTCCGTGACATCAATCGCCGCCTCGATGGACTCGCGCAGTGTCTGCGCGGTCTGGGCATCGAAGTCGGACAGGCGCGCGGGCCGCGGGGCGTCCGTCCCGGCGCGCACCTGCACACGCACGGGCCACTGCAGGTCCTCCGCTTCCTCTGCGGCGTCGGCGTCCTCCGGCTCGTCCTCGGGGGCCTCCACGAGGAAGACTAGCTGCAGGTTCACCGCGGTAATGGAGCCGCCCCACTCGTTGATCTGCTGCACCAGCGACGCGTTCCCGCGGCGCAGCGGGGTGCCAAAGACCAGCGACGCCACGAAGTCGTGCCACGGGTAGGGCCGGACTCTCGACGGCACGCCCACCGACTGCAGCCGCGCTGTGGCGATCCAGTGCGTCAGGGTCTGCGCGAGATCCTCGCTCAGGTTGGGGTTGTTCAGTGAGAGCACGCCGGGGGCGGCGGCGATCATCTCCGCCAACCAGCCGCGCTCCTGCACCCCGGTACCCAGCTGCCACTGCGCATACCAGTTCCCGTCGCGCCGGGGCACGTGGATGGTCACCCGGCCCGCGCGCACGAATTGGTTCAGCCCCAAGTACGCGCGGACCAGCCAGCGCAGGTCCGGGGCGATCGTCTCGCGCTGCGCCCCGGTGCTGAGCATCGAGCTTTCGTCCAGATGCGCCAGCGCGGCGAGGAACTCGATTGCGGTGCTCGGGGAAAACGTCGCCGTCGGTGCGCGCAGAATCGCCTCTTTGCCCTTCGGCGTTTGCAGCTGCAACCGTTGGCGGCCGCGAAAGTGGTTCTTGCTCAGCAACGATTGCACGTGTGACGGGAATGTCCCGTCGCGGACGGCATCAATCGTGACAACTCTGTGGCCAGAGACCTGCTCAATCCAAATATTGAGCCCGGACTCCGGCAGCCAAAGTCCGTGGAGCAGGTATTCAGGCATACCCACCCTTATACCACTCCGAGGAATTTTCCGGGCTCGCAGGTTCGCTCGCCGGCGCGGACGACCACACGTTTCGTCCAATCCCCCACATTGCACATCTGTGCTGCGTTACGCTTTTTCCAACTCATTACCTAGTTACCCCCAAGGAGATGCACGTGACTGAGAGTTTCTGGCTCGTCATGGCCATTGTGATCTACTTCGGTGTCATGGTAGCAATCGGGTTCTACTCGTGGCTCCAGACGCAGAAGTACGACGACTATGTCCTCGGCGACCGCGGACTCAACCCCTTCGTTGCCGGCCTTTCGGCTGGCGCATCAGACATGTCCGGCTGGCTGCTCATGGGACTTCCCGGCGCGCTCTTTGTCTCCGGCATGAGCGAGCTCTGGATTGTCATCGGCCTGTTCCTGGGCTCGTGGGCCAACTGGAAGTGGGTCGCGCCGCGCCTGCGCGCCTACTCCGAAGTATCCAACAACTCGATCACGCTGCCCAGCTTCTTTGAAAACCGCACCCGCGACACCTCGCGCGTCCTGCGCATCGTCGCGGCCGTGATCATCATCTTCTTTTTCACCTTCTACGTCTCCTCCGGCATGGTCTCGGGCGGGCGCTACTACGAGTCCACCTTCGGCGGCAACTACCTGGTCGGCATGCTCATCGTCGGCTCGATCACGGTCCTCTACACCTTCATCGGCGGGTTCCTTGCGGTTTCCTACACCGACGTGGTCCAGGGCGGACTCATGTTCCTCGCCCTGCTGGCCGTGCCCATTATGGCGCTGGTCGCCGTGGACAACCCGGGCGAGATCTTCTCCTACGCCACGGACCACGCCTACGGCCCGTGGCCGGAGGGCAACCCCAACTACTTCAACCTGGTCGCCGGGGTGTCCGCCGCGACCATCATCGGCAACATCGCCTGGGGCCTCGGCTACTTCGGCCAGCCCCACATTGTCACCCGATTCATGGCGCTGAAGTCCCCCGCGCAGGCGACATCGGCGCGCCGCACGGGCATGATCTGGGTGGCCATCTGCTACGCCGGCGCGGTCTTCACCGCAATGGTGGGCACCATGTTCTTCTCCCAAACCACGCACTCGGTGACGGACCAGTCCGGCTACGAGACCGTCTTCTTGGACCTCGCCCGCATCCTTTTCCACCCGCTGCTCGCCGGCTTGGTGCTCACGGCCGTGCTGGCCGCCATCATGTCCACCATGTCCTCGCAGCTGCTCATCACTTCGTCGGCGCTGGTGGAAGACCTGTTCCGCATCTTCCGCAAGGATCCCAGCCACACCACGCTGCTCGTCGCGTCGCGCACCATGGTCGTCCTCATTGCCATCGTCGCCATGATCATGGCCGCCCGCCCCTCCGACACCATCCTCGGCCTCGTCGGATTCGCGTGGGCCGGGTTCGGTGCGGCCTTCGGGCCGGTTGTTTTCGCGTCTCTCTACTGGCGCCGCCTCACCGCGCCCGGCGCGATCGCCGGCATGATCGTCGGCGCCGTCACCGTGTTCGTGTGGGGCTCGACTGAGGTGCTCGCCGACACCATCTACGAGATCGTCCCGGGCGTCATCCTCGCCACCGCAGCGATGGTGATCGTCTCGCTGGCCACGAAGCCGAAGCCGGGCGTGGAGTCTGAGTTCGACCAGGCCATCGCCGTCACCGAGTACGCCGTGCGCCACCCCGAGGCCACGTTCGAGGCCGCGCTCGGCGCCACGCAGCGCGCGAAATAGTTTCCGCGGCGGTGGGAACCGGTGCCGCCCCGCGCGCGTCTAACAAGGTATGCGCTATTACCTTGCCCTCCTCACCGTTGCCACACTGTTCATCGCCCCGTTTCCCACCCCGCGCTCGCACATTGCGGCCGGTTCCGGGCCGCCGCGGGCCACCGTGCTCGGCTACTCGCGCGAGGAGTTCGGGCAGGGCTGGGCGGACACCGGCAACGGGTGCACCACCCGCACGGAGGCGTTGGCGGTGGCGTTCGGCGGGGATGGTGTGGCGTCGATAAGCTGCTCGACCCCGCACACGAGCTGGGGCGCCGCGCCGATCGACGACCCCTACACGGGCACCGCGATCACTCCCGCGGATGTCGAGCTCGACCACCTCATCCCGCTGTCCGCCGCGTGGGATCTCGGCGCGCACGCGTGGCCGCGGCGCACGCGCATCGCCTTTGCCAACGACCCGCGCAACCTCGTCGTCGTGTCCGCCACGGCGAACCAGGAGAAGTCGGACCAGCTGCCCAGCGAGTGGATGCCGCCCGCACGGAGGAAGCGGTGCGCGTACTCGCACCGGCTCGCGGACGTGGCGCAGGCGTATCACCTCGCGCTTCCTGCCGAGGACTTGCGCGCTATGCGACGCTCATGTGCAGGGTTTTCCGGCCTCACCGGCGCCCGCTCGCTGAATGGTTCCCAGGTTCATGCGCAAACCGCTGGCCGCGAACTGTGACGATCGTGCACGTGTCCATTACAGTAAGTCACCATGGTTACCTTTTTCACCGCCCTGCACGTCGTGGCCGCGATCATTCTGCTCGGCCCCGTCGTTGTCTCTACGTCCATGTTCCCCAAGCAAGCCGCAGAATCGCGCAACGACGGCGAGGAAGCAACCGGTCGCGCATCCGTCCTGCACAAGGTGACGACCACCTACGGCATGCTTTCCGTCCTGGTCCCGCTGCTCGGCGCGGTCGTCATGGCCTCCGACTGGGGCACCTACAAGACCAACTACTTCCTGCACACGGCGATCATCCTGTCCGTGATCGCGTGGGGCCTGCTGTTCTTCCTGGTCATCCCGCAGCAGCGCAAGATGATGGGCTCGCTCGGCGCGCTCTCCCCTGCCGAAGGCGACGCCTCGGACGTTGCGCCGAACTTTGAGAAGGCCAAGGCCACGGCCACCGCAGGCTCCGGCATCTTCAACCTGCTCTGGCTGCTCACCTTCGTGCTGATGTTCCTGCCGGCGCCGGTCTAACCCGCCCGGAACGCATCTGCCCCGCCTCGCGCGGGGCTTTTTCGTGCCCCTGAACGCGCGGCTACTTCATAAAGGCCTGGGCAAGCTGGGCGAGCAGCGGCACCACGACAGCGAGGATGGGCACCACGATGGCCAGGATCTCGCCCGGCGACTTCTCCGAGCTGGACGCAGCGCCGGACTCAGCACTAGACCCGTTCTCCGAGGATCCGGACGAACCGGCAGTGCTCTTATCAATGAGGCCGTCGTACAGCCCGGCCTCGTCCAGGCCGGCGGCGGCGAAGAACTCTCGGCTGGCCTGCTCGGAGGTGACCGCGCGGCCGTCGCGAGGCGCTGCTCCCCAGCCCATCGGCTTCCCCTTCACGTGCACCGGGCCAAGCCAGGCCTCGCCGACGCTGTTCGAGTCCGCCGGGCCGACCGATGTCACGCCCAAGAAGCCCTGGCCCTCCACCCAGATCGGGCCACCGGAATCGCCCTGCTGCCACGTAGACCCGCGCAGCGTGAAACTCTCGTTCACCGCGCGGTAGAAGGTGCCGCAGCTGAATTCATCGGTGCCCAGGTGGGACGTTTCGCCGTGGTAGCACACCTTCGCCCCGCGCTTTACCGCGGACGGAGCCACGATCGTATCCCCTGAGTAGACGTTGTCGCCCAGGCGCACGTCGCGGTCCCACTCGATATAGCCCCAGTCGTTAGAGAAGGCCCCGTCGTACTTGGTCGACGGCCGGAACGTGCCCATGTCCTTGGACTGCTTCCCGGTGGCGCGGTCCACGAGGTGGACGCGGTCGCCCTCCTTGCCGCAGTGCGCGGCGGTGTAGCTGATGTGCTGGTCCTTGTCGTTGTAGCCCAGGGTGCACCACCCGATGCTCGTCCCGATGGCCATGCCCTGAACTGGCGAGTCGAGCTGCGCGGCCCCTGCCGGGGCGGGCACGAGCAGGGTTGAGGTGAGGAGCGCGGCGGCGAGCAGGGAACGGGAAGAAGACATGGGGTCCACCTAACATTGGAGAAAACTGGAAGCGAACTGCAATTCGCCCGAATATCTCCTAAGTGTAGTGCACAGAGGCCGGTTCCGGCAGGCCGAAGCGGGAAAATACCCCAAACACAGTACTGACCGCCCGGCGGAGCAGCTCCCCCGCCGGACCGACCGAGGACCCGCCGCGCGACACCGGGGCAGCCAGGTTCTCCATGTACAGCCCCATCAGCTGCGTTTGCGACACCGCCGGGCCGTCGCTTGGCACAACGCCAACGACGAAGTTGGCGCCACCGACCACGGGGAGCTGGCGAGCCGCCCACTGGCTGGAAATCACGCCGACGAAGCCGCGCCCCGGCACCCACACGGGCCCGCCGGAGTCGCCGGCGCGGGTGAGCGGGGCATCCACAAAAAACGTGTTCCCCACCGAACCCGCGAACTTTCCGCAGGTCTCGCCCCCGCCGCCGTGGCTGGTGTTGCCGTGGTAGCACACCGGCTCGCCGAGCGCGATGTCGTTCGGGTGCACCCAGCCGTTCCCCGAGTACCCATTTCCCCCGATCGCCACGCCCGGGTCCCACTGGATCGCCGCCCAGTCATTGCCCAGGCGCGAGTCGAACGCCTTCGAGCGGAAGAACGTTCCGACGGGGCCGCTCGACGCGCCGGTCGCGGGGTCCACGATGGCCACCCGGCCGCCCTCGCGCCCGCAGTGCGCCGCGATCAGGCTGCGTTGGTGCACGGGATCGCTGAAGCCCACCGTGCACTTTCCCCCGCCCTCAACGACCACCTCGGAGCCCTGCGCCACCACCGGCTGGGCAGCGGCGGGCTGCACGCTTATCGACGCCACCGCCATCGCCCCGAGCACGCACCCCACAACGGCTCGCGCCACCCGGCTTCCTGACGGCGCTGACAGTCCTGTCAGCGCGCGATGCGTTCCCCGGTGAAGTCCGAACATGGCACCCTTTCGCAGTGGAGGCAGTGAAGTCCATCTCACTCTACTGTGCGGGTGTGGCCTGCATTGAAACCACCCCGGAAAGCGCAACGGGGCCGGCGAGCGCTGTGCTCACCGGCCCCGTTTCCGCAGCAAGGGCCTAGTCCCAGTGACGCTTACCGCGCCCGCCCCTGTCGCGGCGATCGCCGCGGAACTTGTCCCGGCGATCCTTGTGGTCGCCGAAGCCACCGCGGCGCCCGCGACCGCCTCGGTCGCGCGGGGGTGCGCCGTGATCGCGCTGGATGTTGATCAGCTGACCGGAAATCCGGGTGTCGGAGAGCCGGTCCAGGACCTTCTTGTCCAGCTGCTTCGGCAGCTCCACCAGGGTGAAGTCTCCACCGATGGTGATGCGGCCGAAGTCCTTGGAATTGAGGCCACCCTCGTTCGCCAGCGCGCCGACGATGGCACCCGGCCGGACGTGCTGGCGCTTGCCCACGTCCAGGCGGTAGGTGTCAAAGTTCTCGCTGTCGTTGTGGCGGCGCTTGCCGCGCCCGCGATCGTCACGGTCGTCACGTCCGCGACGGCCGCGCCCACCACGGTCGTCGCGATCCCAACGGTCGCGATCGCGCCGGTCGCGCTTGTCCTTCGGCGGCTCCTTCATGAGGAACTCGTCGCCCGCAAGCGCCTGCGTGGCGAGCGCTGCGGCGATGTCATCCATCGGCACGTTGTTCGCCGCCGAGTACTCGCGCACCATGGATTTGAAGATCTGCAGGTCGGACGCCTCGAGGGATTCGGTGATGGAGTCCATGAACTTCGCCTTGCGGCTCTCGTTGACCTCGTCCACGGTGGGCAGGTCCATCTCTTCGATCTTCGCGTTGGTCACGCGCTCGATGGAGCGCAGCATGCGACGCTCGCGCGGGGTGACAAAGAGGATCGCCTCGCCGGACCGACCCGCGCGGCCGGTGCGGCCGATGCGGTGGACGTACGACTCGGTGTCGTTCGGGATGTCAAAGTTGAGCACGTGCGAGATGCGCTCGACGTCGAGGCCGCGGGCGGCGACGTCGGTGGCCACAAGGATGTCCAGGCGGCCGTCGCGCAGTTGATCCACCGTTCGCTCGCGCTGCTGCTGCGCAATGTCGCCGTTGATGGCGGCGGCGGAGAATCCGCGGGCGCGCAGCTTCTCGGCCAGCTCCTCGGTCTCGTTCTTCGTGCGGACGAAGACGATCATCGCCTCAAACTCGGTCACCTCAAGGATGCGGGTGATCGCGTCGAGCTTGTTGCGGTGCGCCGTGAACAGGTAGCGCTGCGTGATGTTGGTGTTCGTTCGGGTCTCCGACTTGACGGTGACCTCTTCGGGGTCGTTGAGGTAGTCGCGGGAAATCCGGCGGATCGCCTTCGGCATTGTCGCGGAGAACAGGGCCACCTGTTTCTCGTCCGGCGTGTCCTCCAGGATGCGCTCGACGTCCTCCTGGAAGCCCATGTTGAGCATCTCGTCGGCCTCGTCCAGCACCAGGAAGCGCAGGCTGGAGATGTCCAGCGAGCCCTTCTCCAGGTGGTCGATGACGCGGCCCGGGGTGCCCACGATGATCTGCGCGCCGCGACGCAGGCCAGACAGCTGAATGCCGTACGCCTGCCCGCCGTAAATCGGCAGGATGTGCACGCCGCCCAGGTGGTCGGCGAAGGACTGGAAGGAATCGGACACCTGCAGCGCCAACTCACGCGTCGGCGCGAGGATGAGTGCCTGCGGGTACCGCTTGCTCGTGTCGATGCGGCTCAGGATCGGCAGCGCGAACGCCGCGGTCTTGCCCGTACCGGTCTGCGCCAGGCCGACGACGTCGCGGCCCTGCATCAGCAGCGGAATCGTCTCCGCCTGGATTGCGGACGGCTTTTCAAAGCCGACCTTCTTCACTGCCGCGATCACGTTGTCCGGCAGGCTCAGCGTGGTGAAGCCGTTTTCCGGCTCTGCATTCTCCTCGCTGGACTCGTTCGGCGTCGTTGCTTCGGTTGCTTCAGTATTTACTTTCTCGGTGGCTTCTGCAGTCTTCTGCACAGAAGCGCCGGTGTGCTCAGAGGAACCCGCATCCCTGGTGTCTTCTGCAGCGGCAGGCTCAACTGCGTCCGCTGCGACATCCTGCGGGGTGTTCTGAGTTTCCGACAAGTTCATATCCGGCCCATTTTCGCTGCCGGTCGCGTTTTCGGAATTGCTCATTGCTTCACCAGCGTACGCCACATGGAGCCCCAGGACTATTCCGCAAGTTGGCCATCCGCACCCGGCGCTGGCGTTTCCACCCCCGTTTGGCTGCAACTCACTACACCCACCCAATGTGACATGTCCCGCAATAGCGCAGTAGTGTTTCCCGCATGACTTCACCGCTCGCGCTGACCCTGGTCGGGTTGGCCATCATCCTCGTCACCGTCGGCGTGCTCCTCAAAGGCAAAATGCACCCGATTATCGCCATGACCCTCATCCCGATCATCGGCGCGCTCATCACCGGCTTCGGCATCGGTGACATCACCGACTTCTACGGCGAAGGCCTCGAGCGGGTCATGGGGGTGGTCGTGATGTTTATCTTCGCGATCATCTTCTTCGGCATCCTTTCCGATGTCGGCCTCTTTGACCCCGTCATCACCGCGCTCATCCGCGCCACCCGCGGCCAGGTCATGCTGGTCACCCTCGGCACCGCCGCGATCGCGATCGTCGCGCACCTCGACGGCTCCGGCTCGACCACCTTCCTGCTCACCATCCCGGCGCTCCTCCCCCTGTACAAGGCGATGCGGATGTCCAGATACGTGCTGCTCACCCTCGTCGCGCTGTCCGCGTCCGTGATGAACATGATCCCGTGGGGCGGCCCCGTCGGCCGCGCCGCCAGCGTCATCGAGGCCACCCCCAACGAGATCTGGGCCCACCTCCTCCCCGCCCAGGGCATCGCCATCGTCCTCGTCTTTCTTGTCGCCGCAGGCTTCGGCCTATCCGAGAAGCGCCGTATCTCGAAGCGATCGCTTCACGACGCCACCGCCACCGTCGACGTCAACGCCATCGCCGACGAGTTCCGCCGCTCCCAGGCGGAGGAGCGCGCCAAATTCAACCTCACCCCGCGTACCGGCACCTGGGTCACCGCGATCAACGTCATCGTCACCCTCGCGCTGATCGGCGTCCTCGTCTCCGGCATCACCTCGCCCGGGCCGGCGTTTTTGGTGGGCACGGCGCTGCTGCTCATCACCAACTTCGCCACCCTGGACGACCAGAACGACGTGCTGCGCCGCCACGCCCCGACCGCACTATCCATGGCCGGCGTGATCCTCGCCGCCGCGATGTTCCTCGGTGTGCTCGACGGCACCGGGATGCTCGAGCAGATCGCGCTCTCGCTCATCTCAGTCCTGCCCGCGTCCGTCGGCGCCTACATCCACGTCATTGTCGGCTTGCTGGGCGTGCCCCTCGACCTGGCCACCTCCACGGACGCCTACTACTTCTCGGTCCTGCCCATCGTGCAGGAAACCTCCGCGGCGTTCGGCGTCTCCGGCATGGGCGCGGCCACCGCCATGATCGTCGGCAACGTCATCGGCACGTTTGTCAGCCCGTTCTCTCCCGCCCTGTGGCTGGGCCTCGGGCTGGCCGGTGCCAACATGGGCAAGTACATCCGCGTCGCGTTCCCGCTGTGCTGGGGCTTCTCGGTCGTCCTCGTGCTCGGCGCGTTTGCGACCGGGATGATGGCGTAATAGGCCCTTCCGATCACCCGCCGCAAAACAGGAACATTGCCGTACTATGTGCGCATGCGTAAAACTTCTTCCCTGCTAGCTTCAGTCTTTCTGCTCGCCCTCCCGCTGTCCGCCTGCGGCAGCGGCGACAGCGACAGCAACGCATCCCAGGATGCGTCGAGCACCACGAGTTCCCGGTCCGATGAAGAGGTGATCGCCGCGTCGCAGGCGGCGCGATCGTCGTCAAGCGCTGCAAAGTCCGCGTCCTCCGCCGCGGCCGCCTCCTCCTCTGCCGCTGCCAAGACCGAGCCGACGACCTACAAGGCGATTGCCACCGACGACCCCCAGCCGATCGGCACCAAGTGCGGCGAGATTGTCAACGCGTACGGCGAGCGCCTCGAGGTGATCGTGGTGAAGGACGGGACGTCCTGTAGCGCTGGCCAGCACGTCATGGAGGAATACAAGGCCGACGATTACGGCGCGGACGCGGACCGCTTCCACAACTGGACCTCCGAAGAGGGCTGGCACTGCTCCATGGACTGGCTGCTCCCCCGCGAGCTGGACACGCACTCGCAGGGCCGCATGACCTGCCAGGACGCCGACCTGCTCGACCCGTCCGACGACCCAGACAACACCGACGAGACCTCGACGCGCGGCAACGCGGCGCGCTTCGGCGAGCCGCGCCACCAGGTCGTGGCCATGTACCCGCAGGAGGCCACCGAGGCCGTCGACGAGATTCCGCGCTAAAAAACGCCGCGGGAACACACAGCCCGCTTTATAGTTTTTCGTATGCACGCACGTCGTTGGGCCACGACCGTTCTCCTGGTGTCCGCTTCCCTCGCACTCGCCGCCTGCGGAGGGGGCGGCGGGGAACCTGGCGCCGACGGCACGACCTCTGCGACCTCTGCGACCGCGGCGAGCACGGAAGCCGTGACCAGCGATGCACCCAGCGCGGAGTCCGAGGCACCAGACACGAGTGCCGCGGAGGCGGAGCAGGCCGACCTCTACACCGTCGTCGACCCGGAGCGGTTCCTGCTCGGTACCGCATACGTCATCGGCGGCGACGGCGACCGCTGGTTCCACGACTGCTTCATCAAGACAGCGGAGCTCAACTCCGAATCTGATTCGGGGACCTATTGCCACGCGGACTTCGCCGACCCCGTGCCCCCGACCGAGGAGGACTACGGCGTTCCCAATCCGCCGGCTCCGAACATGATCAACTGGGACGAGGACGGCGGGCGCTTCAGCACGGCGTATTCCCCCGGCGCCGAGCTCCACCCCGGCACCCAGCGCCTCAGGCAGGGCGAGCAGGTGACGGTCGACGGCCTCACCGTCACCCACCTCCACGGCGGCGGCTACCGGGTGACCAAAGGCGACGCCACGTTTGAAATGCACGACGGCGTCTACACCACCACCGATCCCGGCTCGCCCGCCGAGGCGGAGGCGGCCGGCGGCGCTGCCGGCAATGTCTGCGGCACCGTCGAGAGTTCGATGGGTGGCTCGTACCAAATCATCGCCTTGGAGGACGGCACGACCTGTGAGAGCGCCCTTGCGGCGATGCGCGGCTACGTCGACGCGTACAGAAACGGCGAGGTCGAGGGCCAAGCCGGGTTCTGGACCGCGCCGAACGGCTGGGGCTGCGCGAACGGGTGGTTCCTCCCCGGCGACGAGCAGATCCGCGCCAATGCCAAGAACACGTGCAGCGCGTCGGACCGCGCCGGCAACCCCGCCCAGGAGGGATCCGGCGCGGTGGTCGCGCTGCGGCCTGACGACGTCGCCCGCTTCTAGCCGGCCCGCCCCAGAAATCTCGTGCGTGTTACCCAGACCACAGTTACACTGAGAGCCGTGACACACTCACTGACACGCAAGGCCCTTCCCCTCTGTGCTGCGGCGGCGTTGACGTTGGCGTCGTGTAGCGCTGCGCCAGACGACGCCCCCGAGACCGAAACCACCGCATCCAGCGAGACCACCGACTCACGTCCACCCGAATCCACGACCAGCACCAAACCCACCACGACCGAGGTCCGCGAGGTCTCGTCCGAGGAGCTCGCCGGCCTCACTGAGGTCCCCGCGGACACGTTCAAGGCCACGCCGGTGACCTTCGCCGTCGGCTTCCCCGGGGTAGGAACCAAGGGCTGCATGGTCCCCACCGAGCGCATGGCGCCCAGCTACACGCAGGGCAAGGACGAGATGTTCCAATTCAACTGCGACATCGGCATCGAAGACCCCGCAAATCCGGCGCGCGAATACGACACCCCGCCTGGATCCAGCAATCGGGCACTGTCCATGCAGTACGAGCCGACGGTCGGCTTTTACACCTTCAGCAGCCAGGAGCCGATCCACAAGGACGAGTACACGAAGGATTACCCGGAGCTGCAGGTCGGGCAGAAGGTTGCGCTGAGCGGGTTTACGCTCGCCCGCCCGGCAGAAGACACCGTCGTTATCCAGCGTGGCGTGCACAGCCTCACCATTTCCAACGGCAACACCGCGGTGCACAGCCCGCCGGTGGAAAGCGTGCAGCAGGGCGAGCCGAACCCGGACTTGTTCGACCTTTCCAACACCGCCGCGCCCGAGGGCACGCCATGCAACGTGGTCAGCGCCTCGGACACCGAAACCGGCGAGACCCACCACTTCTCCCTCATCGCGCACGCCGACAACACGGACTGCACCACCACGTTTGATGTGGCCCAGCGTTTCATCACTGCCTTGCAGGCCGGCGAGGTGCAGCCGCCGACGTTGGAGTGGTCCTCGCCCGACGGCTGGTCGTGCAGCATGGACTATATGCTGCCGGGCACGCACACCGACGTGCTCAACGCGGCCCCGCTGTGCCGGAACGAAGGCGGCGGCGCCTTCGTCATCGCCGGTACCGAGATGCTCTAGCGCTGTGTCGCTTCTCGACGCCACCGCTCAAGCTTCAGCCGCGCGGCCAGCCCACCGCCGGAACGCGGCTTGAGGTCGAGGTGTCCGCCGTGGGCGCGCGCGATGGCGTCGGCAAGCGAAAGCCCCAACCCGTGCGAACCCGCGACGCGCCCGGCTCCCCTCACGAACGGCTCTTTGAGCCGCTCAACCTCGCGTTCGCCCAGCTCGGGGCCACCATTATCGACGCCCACCTCAACGGCCCCATCCGTAACCCTCACCACCACCGCGGCGGTGCCCGGCGCGCCGTGCTCGACCGCGTTGGCGACGAGGTTACCCAGGGCCTGGCGCAGCAGCACCGCGTCGCCGGCAACCGTCGCCGCGGCGGGATCGACGCGCAGCGCGACGCCGTACTGCGCGCACACCTCCTCGCACAGCGCGGCCACGTCCACCTGCTCGCCGCGCACGCTGCCGGGCTGCGCCGCCTCGGCGCGCGCGAACGCAAGCAACCGCTCGACCGTTTCCCCGGCGCGCGCGTTGACCTCGCGAATCCGGCGCAGCGCGGTGGCGCTCTGCTCCCCTTGCATGAGCGCGACGTCCGCGACCGTCTGGATCGTAGCGATCGGGGTTTTTAGCTCGTGCGAAGCGTTGGCGGCGAAGCGGCGCTGCGCGTCGAGCGAGGCTTCCAGCGAGTCCAGCATCTGGTCGAAGGCGCGGGCCAGGTCGCCGACGTCATCGGCAGGCCCTTCGTAGTGCATGCGCTGGCTGACCTCGCCGTTTGAGACCTGGCGCGCCACCGTGGCGAGCCGGCGCACGGGCGTGAGCACGTACCCGGCGACAAACCAGCCCACCGCCCCCGCAAGCGCGGTGAGCAGGGCAAGCGCGATCAGCATGGTGACGAGCACGACGGTGATGATGTCGGCGGGGATGGGCATGGCGGCGTCGATAAGCACTCCCTCCGGCCCTGGCAGAGAGACGTGCAGCGGCACCGGTGTGAGCGCGAGGTATGCGCACACGAGCGCGGTGAGCGCCGCGCCGGCGGAAAAGACTGTGGCCACGAACACAAGGGTCAGGCGCAGGCGCAGCGTCACGGGCGCGCCTCCTCCGCGGCGTAGTATCCCGCGCCGGGCTGGGTGTGGATGATCCAGGGCTGGCCCAGCTTGCGGCGCAGGTGCGAGATGGTCACACGCGGCGAGTTGGTAAATGGGTCGGCGAACGCGTCCCACGCCTCCTCGAGCAGTGCCTCGGCGGACAGGACCGCGCCGTCGGCGGCGAGCAGCGTCTCCAGCACCGCGAATTCCTTCGGACTCAGCGCGATCGGCGCGCCCGCGCGGGTCACGGTGCGGCGCGCGGTGTCCATGCGCACGTCCGCGCAGCGCAGCACGTCGGCCTGCGGCGGGGTGTGGCGGCGCATGAGCGCGTCCACGCGCGCGAGCAGCTCGGGCACCTCGAAGGGTTTGGTGAGGTAGTCGTCGGCGCCAAGCGCGAAGCCGTCGAGCCGCTCGTCGAGGGCGCTGGCCGCGGTGAGCATGAGCACGCGGATGTGCGGGTAGTCGGCGCGGATGCGGGCGCAGACCTCGTCGCCGTGAACGCGCGGGAGGTCCCGGTCGAGGACCACCACGTCGGCGGATTCGAGCATCTCGAGCGCCTGCGCGCCGTCGTAAGCAACCTGGGTCTGCAGGCCGTGCGCGGCGCAGGCGGCGGCGATGGCGTCGGCGAGGTAGGCCTCGTCTTCCACAACTAACACGTTGGACATGCGGGTCAGTCTAACGCCGGTGGGCGCGCGCGAAGCGCGCGTTAACGCTCTCGCAACACGGCAGTTTTTAGCGTGTGTGCCATGACAACAGCTTCCAGACTTCCCCCGCCCACGCGCATCGCGGGCCTCGACGCCGCCCGCGCCGTCGCACTTGCCGCGATGATGTGCGCGCATCTGACCGACTCGGCCTCGCCGTGGCTCTACGGCTTCCCCTCGGCGCTGTTTGCGGTGCTCGCGGGTGTGTCGATGCAGGTCTCGTCGCGCGCGACGGGCGGTGTGGCGCTGGCGCGTCAGCGCCACCAGGCGATGCTGCGCGGCGCGGCCCTGCTCGCCCTGCACGTCGTGCTCACCCCGCTGACCGGCACGATCGAGGTGGTTCTCGGCGCGTTCGGCGCCTGCTACCTCGCACTCGCACCGGCGCCGCGCTGGCGCACGCGCACGCTCGCGGCCCTGTTCGCAGCCCTCACGCTCGCCTCGGCGCTGCGCCTCCCACTCGCGGTCACCGCCCCACCGTACCCACTGTTCGAGTGGGCCGCGCTCATGGTCGCCGGCCTCATCGCCGCGCGCCTGCGCCCGCGCGTGTGGCTCGCAGCGCTCGGCTTCGCGCTCGCCGTCGGCGGCGTATGGGCCCGCTCGCTTATCGACGCCCACCTCCACCCCTTCCTCAACCCCAATGGCCACACCGGCGGCCTCATCGCCATCCTCAGCGAGGTCGGCTGCTCCCTGGGCGTCCTCACCGTCTGCCTCATCGTGTTCCGGCGCTTCTGCCCGTACCCGCTGCAGGCCCTGGGCCGGATGCCGCTGACGGTGTACTGCCTGCACGTGACCACTGCGGACCTTGTGCCGTCCGGCGCGGCATCCGCGGCCGTGAGCATCGCCGCCGCGTGCGCGCTTGCGTCGGTGTGGCTGCTGCGCTTCCCGCGCGGCCCGCTCGAAGAAGCCCTGCGCGCGTTCACCCGGTCGCTCTCGCGCCAGGACCTACCCCCGCGACCACTTCCCACCACACTTACCAAAGGAGCATAACCATGCGAATCTCCACCTCCACGATCCCCGCCGCCGCTGCGCTCGTCGCAGCGCTCACGGCGCTGGCCGCCACGCCCGCCGGAGCGCTCGAATCCGACACGTTCGCCGTCGATTCCCCCGACACCGCGTCCGAGGGCGCGAGCGTCGTTTCCGTGCGCACCGCCAACGACGACCCTGCCGACGGCGTGTGCACTGGCACCGCAGTCGCACCGCACTGGGTGGTCACGGCGCGCCACTGCATGGACCACCTGCCCACCGCCGGCGGGTCGGTGCGGACCGGCGAGGGCGATGCCCAGCGGACGGTGGCCGTGGATCGGTGGCTCACCGCGCCCCAGGGCGACATCGCGCTGCTGCACACCGCCGAGGACCTCGGCCTGGAGCGCTACGCCACCGTGGACACCGAGGTCCCCGGCCCCGACACCGCCGCGCACGTCTATGGCTGGTCTTCCGACGGCTCGGGCGCCACGACCCGCCTGCCCGTCACCGATGCGACCGTCGAGGGCGCAAGCCCCATGGCGCTTTTCGACGCCCACCAAGCCCTCACCATCGCACTCGCCCAAGGAGCCGGCATCCAGGGCGGCGACTCCGGCGGCCCCGTCTTCCGCGACGGCAAGCTCACCGGCGTGCTCAGCGCCGGACTGTTCGTGAACCCGGACGACCCGGAGGAAATCGCCATGGACACCAACGCGGCCGCCTCCGCCGCCCCGCTCGGCGACGCCGCCGCATGGATCAACGACACAATCGCCGACGACCTGAGCGATGCGGACGCCGCGGCGGACCCCGGCGCCGGCGAGGCGAACGCGACACCGTACCTCATCGCCATCGCGGTGCTGCTCGCCGTGGCGGCCGGTGCGTCGGTGGTTGCGCGGCGGAGGGGGCACGGGGGCGTCGATAAGCAATAGGCCGAACCCCACATTTGGCGAGGCTCACTGTGGCAATATGCTGTAAAAGCCCATTGTTTCGGACAATTTTATGGAAGGTGGCTCAGCGCCGATGTCCACGAGCTCCCCAACACCTGCGAAGCCCGCACGCAAAGCTCGAGGCCTCAGCCACCGACACATCCACTTCATCGCGCTCGGCTCCGCCATCGGCACCGGCTTGTTCTACGGCTCGGCCGGCGCGATCCAGGCCGCTGGGCCGTCCGTCCTGCTGGTGTACCTGCTCGGCGGCGCGGTGGTGTACTTCATGCTCCGCGCGCTCGGCGAGATGAGCGTGCGCCACCCCGTCCGCGGCTCCTTCGCCGTGTACGCGCGAGAGCACCTCGGCGGGCTGGGCGGCTACATCACCGGCTGGATGTTCGCCTTCGAGATGATCATCGTGTGCCTGGCGGACCTCACCGCCATCGGCATCTACATGAAGTTCTGGTTCCCCGGCACGCCCGCCTGGGTGTGGATCACCGCGACCCTGTTGGTCATCGGCGCCGCCAACCTGGCCAGCGTGCGGTGGTTCGGCGAGCTGGAGTTCGCGTTCACGCTGATCAAGGTCGTCGCTGTGGTGGCCATGATCGTCGGCGGCGCGGCCGTCCTCGCCTTCGGGCTGGGCACGCACCCCGAAACCACGGGGCTGGCCAACCTGTGGAACGACGGCGGGTTCTTCCCCAACGGCCCAGAGGGCATGATCGCGGCGTTCATCCTCGTGCTCTTCGCGTTCGGCGGCACCGAAATCATTGGTGTGGCCGGCACCGAGGCCGACGACCCGGACCGCTCCATCCCCAAGGCCGTGAACACGGTGCCGGTGCGCATCCTCCTGTTCTACGTGCTGGCTATCCTCATCATCCTCATGCTCAACCCGTGGCGCAGCATTACCGGCGACGAGTCCCCGTTCGTGCAGATCTTCTCCACCCTCGGTGTGAACTGGGCGGCGGGCCTGCTCAACCTGGTGGTCATCACCGCGGCGCTTTCCGCCATCAACGCGGACCTCTTCGGCACCGGCCGTGTGCTCACGGGCCTGGCACGCGAGGGACTCGCGCCCCGCGTGATGGCGCGCACGGTTCGCGACATCCCCGTCATGACCACCGTGACCCTGCTCATCGTCCTGGTCGTGGGCGTTGTCCTCAACGCGCAGTTCCCCAACGTCTTCGAGACGATCGCCGCGCTCGCCACCTTCGCCACCGTCTTCGTCTGGCTGATGATCCTCATCGCCCACCTCGCCTCGCGCCGCCGCATGACGGCCGCCGAGCAGCGCGCGCTGCACTTCCCGGTCCCGTTCTGGCCTTACGGCCAGTGGTTCGCCGTGGCGTTCATCCTGTTCACGTTCGGCATCATGGTGTGGCTGCCGCAGTACCACGTCGCCCTCGCCGCCGGCGTCGTCTTCCTCATCGTCATGACGGGCATGTACTTCGTCACCGGCCGCCCGAAGGCGATCGCTGCGGCGCACACAGAGGAAGACTTCAAGTAGGGCTGGCTTATCGACGCCACCGTGCCCGCTTTCGCCCGAATACGTCCGACTTTACGGGAAATTCCGTTGTTTTCTGACCGGCTCCGCGGCACCGGCCCCAACGTTGTGCAATGATGGATGCCGGAAACAACGTCTACCGGTCACGGTATCGGAAAGAGGAGAACCACAGTGAGCATCACGAACCCGTCCACCCCGAAGAACAACATCACCCCCGGCAACAAGGTCGTGCTCATCGGCGCCGGCGCCGTAGGTGTCGCCTACGCCTACGCCCTGATCAACCAGGGCCTGTGTGACCAGCTCGCCATCATCGACCTCGCTGAGGAAAAGACTCGCGGCGAGGTCGAGGACCTGAACCACGCTGTCCCCTACTCCGGCCACAACACCAAGGTCACCTTCGGCACCTACGAGGACTGCCGCGACGCGGCACTGGTGGTCAACTGCGCGGGCGTCGCTCAGCGCGAAGGCGAAACCCGCCTGGACCTGGTGGGCCGCAACGTGAAGATCTTCGAGTCCATTAACAAGGAGGTCATGGCAAACGGCTTCAACGGCATCTACCTGGTCGCCACCAACCCGGTCGACATTCTGACCTACGCCACCCAGAAGCAGACCGGCCTGCCCGCCTCCCAGGTGCTCGGCTCCGGCACCGTCCTGGACACCGCCCGCTGGCGCTACAACCTGTCCCAGAAGTACAACGTGTCTGCATCGTCGGTGCACTCCTACATCATCGGCGAGCACGGCGACACCGAGCTCCCGGTCATCTCCACCGGCTCCATCGCAGGTATCGCGCTGCGCAACCGCCTCGCCGAGGAAGCCGAGACCAACCCGGACGTGTACAAGGAGGTCGACGAGATGTTCGTAGCAACTCGCGACGCCGCGTACCACATCATCCAGGCAAAGGGCTCGACCGACTTTGGCATCGGCAGCTGCCTCGCCCGCATCACCCGCGCCATCTTCGCCAACGAGGACGTCGTCCTGCCGATCTCGGCCAAGCTGGACGGCCAGTACGGCCACAACGACATCTACATCGGCACCCCGGCCGTGGTGAACCGCAACGGTGTGCGCGAGGCCGTCGAACTCCGCCTCAACGATGAGGAGAAGGAGAAGTTCGACCACTCCGCAACCACCCTGCGCAAGGTCATGGAGGACGCAGGCCTGCTCTAAGCCCTGCTAACCATGCTTGCCCGCGCGTCGGTTGTACTGGCGCGCGGGTTTCGTTCTGTTTGAGTAGAGCGAAAAATCTGGAGAGTACCAAAGAAATTTCACCAGGATTCAATCGACTGTGTGGTCCGCCTCGGGGAAGACCGCATTTTGGCGGAGAACATATCCATGCAGGAAGCGTGCAAGCCCCGGGTTTTATATCGCTACTGAAAGTTTGGCTGCAGAACAACGCCAGTGTGGCTTTCGCTGAGATGCAGCAGTTGAGCCGAGAGGATAATTTGGTTGTAGTCACCCATTGCCTCCCGGAGCGCACGGTCTACAGCGTTTCATTTCGCAATGCGGCTCCACCTGCATCCATTTCCTTGATACAACTTGACTAGAAATCCGGGAGAGTTGTGCCCCCTAATACTCTTCACCGGCTAACCTCGGAATGTGATTGGTTTCGCGATTGCGAACTTACAAAACAAATGGAGTGCGGATGACCATGGACCAGAGTCGCCTAGAGGATTTTCTAGCGGAGCTCGTTGAGAATGAAAGCATCGTTGATTCTGACTGGCGTGGGGTTGATATTAGCTGGTCCTCCGAACTCATTCCCGGATACATCCTCAGTCACAGGGGCGAGAATCAGGGGCAACCTCTAGAAGTTGCCTCAGCACTTTCGGCATCCCGGCCGACAACTAGCGATATGCGCACGCTCTGGGCCACCCGAGGACGCAGCGCACCCGGGTTTGTCGTTGCCGTTCTCTACGATGACAAGAGTGCGCTCGCTGGCCCCACCGAGCAAGACGAAGTGCTTTTTGACATTCCCGTTTCGAAGGTTGAGACCGCGTTGGCCGCCGCGCTTTCGAAGAGTGAACACAACGCCGCCATCCTCCGAGCACAGGAACTGCTGAAGAACCTTGGTAGTGACGACGAATCTACTGGCGTGATTAATTCTGGTCTGTTCGCAACGCACGAGCTGCTCCATGGCGTCCCCCATCGCGCCGATTGGCAGCAAAATTGTGATGCGTCGTTTAGTTTTCTTACTGCCGAGGGCCGAGACCTCTTCCGACGTCTTGGATATACGCTCACCGACGGTCCCCACTCACTGACTTTCCTTACGTCCGACGGCGAGAACCATGCAGTCGCAGCGCTTTTGCAAGACAATGAGCAGTTCAACCAGCGGCTTACACGCTTCGGCAACGAATCCCCCGTCCGCCAGGCCCAGAAAATCGCTCGCGATGCTGGTGTGGACTGGGTGGTGGTCCAAAGCGACAATCGCATCCGGCTTTACCCCACCAAAGAATCCCAACCAGTCTCCGGTGGCACATTATCGGACCGTTACTTGCAACTCGACCTTTCTCAGCTTGAAGCCGACACTGCCGGGTACCTCACTCTGCTTTTCTCCGCTGCCGCTCTGAGGATCGATGGGACCACAAACCAGATCCTCGAAAGCTCAAAGACTCACGCAGTCGCGCTCATTGACCGCCTCAAAGAGCGCGTTTACGCTGACGTCATTCCAGGTCTGTCAGTCGGAGTTGCAAATGCACTCGGTGCCCGAAACAAGGACGAGCTCGATGATGCCTACCACCGGTCACTCGTCATCCTCTTCCGGCTGATCTTCCTGGCCTACGCAGAGGACGAGGGTCTTCTCCCCTACGCCCTTTCTCCGAGTTACCGAAAAGTCTCACTCACCGCGCTGGCGCGCGAGCTCACTCGGGATCCCCACGCATACTCGGGTGCAGACAGCTTCGTACTTTGGGACCGCTTGGAAGTTTTGTGGGCCGCTGTAGACAAAGGCAGCCTCGAGCTCAACGTGCCCGCGTACAACGGCGGATTGTTCCGTCCGGAAGGTCCAGACCCGCTCAATCCTTGGACTACTCGGCTGAGAGTCGCTGACCAGTTCATCGCACCTGTACTTGAGGCATTGCTTGTCGACGCTTCCGGTGACGAGCGCGGCCCCATCGATTTCCGTGCCTTGGACGTCACTGCTTTCGGCACCCTGTACGAAGGCCTACTGGAATCTGAGATCAGCTTTGCTGAGCAGGACTTGGTGGTGTCGGAGAAAGGGAAAACAAAAGGCGTTTACGTTCCGGCGCCCGCTGGGACAACTGACCCTGCGGTTCGTGCTGGGCAAATCTACTTCCACTCAGCCTCGGGTGAGCGCAAGGCTACCGGTTCCTACTTCACCCCTAGTTTCGCGGTGAACTACCTGCTGGATCAGGCCTTGGAGCCGGTATTACAGAAGCACTTGGAAGAGGTTCGTAACCTGGTCGAAAGCGGTGAGCCAACCGAGCGCGTCGCCGAAAAACTCTTCGACTTCCGTGTCATCGATCCTTCAATGGGATCTGCCCACTTCCTGGTTGCTGCAGTAGATCGAGTGAGCACCGCTTTCGCCCAGTTTCTCACCGAACATGAACTTCCAGGAGTTGCTCGTGAACTCGAAACCTTACAGAAGCAAGCCCGCGAATCACTTGTCAGTGTAGGCATCGACCCAGACGCGCAGAATGAACAGTCGTCAGCCGTTGACATCAGCCTTGATCGAATTCTGAGCCGCCAGGTCGCCCGCCGATGCATTTACGGCATCGACCTCAATCTCATGGCCGTTGAACTGGCTCGCCTCGCCATCTGGATCCGCACGTTCGTTCCGGGTCTCCCCATGGCAAGCCTTGGCCAACGTCTTGTTCACGGCAACGCGCTAATCGGTTTCACGCATGTCCAGGACCTCCTTGATGTACTGTCCCCCGACGGCCGAATAGTCCGAAGTGACAACAGATTTTCTGGTGCCGCCTACTCATTAGCTCACTCCATAATTTCAGAGCACCTCGAAACCGCGGCAATGGATTTCCGCCGTCTAGGAATGGCTTTCGAAGGAACAATTGCGGAGATTTGCGCAGCCCGCGAGGAGTATCAGCGGATTTGGAATGACCTCCAGTCCATGCGCGAGCTCTTCAACTTCGCGCTGGCCATCAACCTTGGATTTGAGGAGCCCCGCCCATTCCTGGACCTGGATGAGATGGAGGTTACGTTAGGGCAGGAAACCAAGGATCGGTTAGAAGCACTGAAGGTGTTGCATCTGCCGCTCGCCTTCCCTGAAGTGATGACCCGCGAGCGCCCTGGCTTCGACGTGGTGCTGGGGAACCCACCTTGGGACAAGGTCAAAGTGGAGGAGCACACGTGGTGGACAATCCGCATCCCCGGTCTACGCAGTATGAAGCAATCGGAGAAGAATGCCGCAATCCAAAGCGCTAGAGAAAAGCGTCCGGACCTCGCTTCCGCGTATGAGCGCGAGAAATCTGAAGTTGCTGCACAGGCCGAAGTCCTCAAGAAGAGCCAGTACCCCATCGGAGCAGGCGATATTGATCTGTACAAGATCTTTCTATGGCGTGATTGGGACATCCTGCGTTACCAGGGCCGCATCGGTGTGGTGGCACCGCGCGCAGCGCTATCTGGTTCTGGTACTGAACAGTGGCGGAGGGAAGTCCTCACCAACGGTTCATTTGAAGACATCTGCATAGCGGTCAACAACCGGCAATGGATCTTTCAGATCCACCCGCAGTTCACCATCGCAATTATCACCGCAGAGCGAGGTGATGGAGACAGAGTCCGATTCCATGGCCCATACCGGAGCTTCGAACATTTTATTGAAGGCACCACAAACAAAAAAGAACTGAGCATTTCCGTGGCTGAGGCAGAGTTTGCGAGTTGGTCCCCATCCCTTGCAGTTCCGCTAATCCCTTCTGTTGATGCACAAGAGGTCTTCCTTCAGATGCAGCAATCCCCCCGTTTCGAAGTCGCCAACGTTGCTAAAGATTTCCGATTCGTGAGGGAGTTGGATACTTCAAAAGAGAAGCGCTACTTTGATTTCGATCTTGAGAATCACCGGGGCAATCTCGAGGTCTGGACCGGGAAAAGTTTTAACCTTTGGGAGCCTGGCTCAGGCCAAATCTACGCCACGGCGGACTACGACACGATTACGAACCTGATTCTGAATCGCAGGGATCGACAGATAGTACGAAAAGGGGGCGCGTTCGAGGGATTCTCAAATGCCTGGGCTGCCGATCGATCGACGCTTCCGCTCCAGCAGCCGCGAATCGCCTTCAGAGACGTTGCGCGCTCCACCGATACCCGGACGTTCCTCACGTGTCTACTCCCCGGTGGTATAGCACTAGTGGAAAAGGCCCCTTACCTCTTCAATCGAACAAGTTCCAAAACATTGGAGGCTCTAGTGTTAGGGGTAATTAGTTCTCTCCCATTCGACTGGAACGCTCGGCGCATAGTGGAAAACAAAGTTTCACTTGGTGTCCTCAGGTCTCTCCCGTTCCCAGACACCAACCCCAAAGGCGTGCTCGAGCGACGCCTCATCGAAAACTCAGGTCGGCTCGCTGCTGTTGACGACCGGTACGCCGAATGGGCCGAAGCAGTTGGTGTGCCTGTTGGTTCTGCTAACGATCCGGAAGTGAAGAGGGAATTGATTGCGGAGAATGACGCGATCGTCGCAAAGCTTTATGGCTTGAACCGGGAGCAACTGACCTTGCTGTTTGAGACGTTTCATATCGGTTGGGACTACAGCGATGACCTTGCTCGTACCCAGAAGTCTTTCGATGCCTTGGAGGAAAACTAATGAGCGATGGAATGCCAACCTTCCTGACCAATGACCGAGATAAAGGGATCACTGTCGCGGGTCCTCTGAACGAATTCCTGATTGGTACAAAAGAGGACTTGAAGCTCCCTCCAACGCTGGACATTGTGTCCGCGTATTTCAATCCGTCTGGTTTCAAGGGGATAGAAGAGGGCCTCAACCAGATGGCGCACGTCCGTCTACTTCTCGGAGCGGAGCCGGACAGCACGCCCGCAGTTGAACCGTTGCAGGGTAGGCCAACGGGCCGCCGTAGGGTCTCAGCCGCAACGCGAAATGCCATCGCAGCTCACGGTCGAGATCTGGAACTCGACCGAAACCTTTTAGGTTTCAGCGTCGCCACCACGCAAGCAGCGAAAGATCTAGTGGATTGGCTTCGTTCAACTGATGAAGACGGCAACCCGAAGGTCGAAGTTAGGCGCCTGACCACCGAGTTTCTACACGGCAAAGCTTTCTTGGTGAATGGCGGGAAGCGCTTCAAGGCTGTCTTCTCAGGGTCGTCGAACTTTACTGGCGCTGGGATGTTCTCAAACCGCGAGCTGAACATCGGCACCAACCAACACCACACGTTTGACCAGGTTGAAGAATGGTTCGAGGACATTTGGGCCAAGGCCTCACCATTTGATCTCGCTGGCCTATATGCCGAGCGTTGGCATCCACACTCGCCAGAGGTCATTTTCGGCCGCATGCTTTGGGAGCGCTACAACGCCCAACTCGAAGACGAAAAGAAGGACCGGCGCGGTTCCAAACTGCAGCTAACCAAGTTCCAGTCCGACGGTGCTTGGCGGGCGCGACGGATCCTAGAAGAGCTGCACGGTGTGATTATCGCAGACGAGGTCGGCTTGGGTAAGACCTTCCTCGCTGGGGAGTTGATCCACGACGCTGTGATTACGCGCCGCCAGAAGGTGCTCATCGTTGCACCGGCAACGCTGCGCGATTCCACCTGGGCACCGTTCCTGCGCGAGTACAACCTCGCCGCCGACGTCGTCTCGTACAACGATTTGGTCAACCACGTTGAGGGCGCGGGCACCACCGGGTCAAAGCTGCAGAACTTGGACGAGTATGCGATGGTGGTTGTGGATGAGGCCCATGGTCTGCGCAACGCATCATCGAATCGCGCTGATGCCATGCGTAGGGTGGTCGAGGGCCAGTCGCCGAAGGACATCATCATGCTCACCGCTACTCCGGTGAACAACAGTCTGCAGGATGTGTACAACCTCATCTCCTACTTCGTGACCAATGATGCTCAGTTCTCCGACATTGGTGTGCCATCTTTGCAGCAGTACTTCAAGCGCGCGATGGACATGCACCCGGACGATCTATCGCCGGAGCACCTTTTCGACGTTCTGGACAAAGTGGCAGTCCGTCGTACCCGCGAGTTTGTAAAGAACCACTACCGGAATGATCAGGTTTACGTCAACGGCGAGCTGCAAACAATTTCCTTCCCCGAACCAAAGGTTTTACGCGTCGATTACAACCTCGACGAAGCAATGCCTGGGCTTTTCGATGATGTCGCCACCGCGCTCGGTGCCAACATCGACGACGACGCTGACTCATCGGGTGTAATCACGGTGGCACCAGGCAAAGTGCTCACCATGGCGCGGTACGTACCTTCTCGCTTCCGACTTGGTGGCTTCGAGGAGGAGCAGTACGAGCAACAGAACGCGGGCCTGCTCCGGTCAGCGCTGTTGAAGCGCTTTGAGTCTTCCACCGTGGCGTACATCGCGACATTGAACAAGCTGATTGCCAGCCACGACGTTTTCATTGATGCGCTGGATCACGGTTACGTGCTCACCGGACAAGCACTACGCGATTGGGGTTCCAGCGATTCTGACGATCTGGCTGAATTCCTTGAAACGATTGACACTACGTCCGGCGATGCCACCAGTTCGGCTGAATACGACACCGACACGCTGCGTAGTTTCTGTGCTTCGGACCGAGAGCTGCTCTGCCACATGCGCGACCAAGTATCTACGCTGCAAGCACAATCCGACCCAAAGGTCGATGCCCTTATCGAGGAACTACGACAGATTGTGCAGCGTGCCGAAGAGGAAGGTCATACTGACGAAGAGCGACGCGACAAAACCAAGGTGCTCATCTTCACGTATTTTGCAGATACCGCCACGTATCTCGAAGCAGAGCTAAAGAAGCGAATGCTTACCGACGCCACCCTCGCCCCATACGCCGACCGTCTCCTATTGGTCACAGGAAATGACGCTCACAATCGCGCAGAGGAAATCGCAAACTTTGCCCCCAAGACTGCTGGTAGCAAAGATGATGACGATCTTTACGACGTAGTGGTCGCTACCGATGTGCTTGCGGAAGGTGTCAACTTGCAGCAGGCACGCAACATCATTAATTACGACCTACCTTGGAACCCAATGCGTCTTGTACAGCGGCACGGGCGTATTGACCGCATTGGTTCTCCTCATAACACCATTTACCTCCGCTGTTTCTTCCCCGACCAGCACCTTGACAAGATGCTCGGTCTGGAACAGAAGATCCAACGGAAGCTGAAACTCGCTAATGCATCATTCGGGGCAAGCGCCGGAATTTTGCCGGGAATAGAAGGCCGGGAAGGCACCTTCACGGAAACTCGAGACACGATCGAGGAGCTTCGCCGCGGCGATGCTTCGCTGTTCCGTGCGAGTGGTAGCTCCGCTGCCTTGTCGGGCGAGGACTACCGCCGCACACTCGAAACAATGCTTCAGTCTTCCGAGACAAAGCGGGCAATCGAACACTTGCCATGGGGCAGCGGCTCAGGTTGTCTACGCTCGGGCAGAGAAGCCGGTGTGGTGTTCTGCGCCCGAATAGCCGACCACCCTCTGCCTTGGTTCCGGTACATCCCGCTTAGTCCAGACAACTTCCAACCTATAATTCAGTATTCGGACGCTGGGCAGTTTGAACCAGTAGTGATCAGCGATACCCTTGCATCTCTCGCACAGGCAGATCCAGGCACCGACGCAACGCGCTACCTGAGCGACGAAATGCAGTCACAGATTTACTCGCTTTGGGATATTGCGCGCGCCGATATTGTCGATAAATGGAATCATTTAGCGGATCCTGCAGGGTCCCGGCCAGACATTCCGAAAGCAATGCGCGAGGCCGCGGTTCATGTCCGCACCTACGGAGCCGAGCTTGGCGAACGCCAAAACGACGTCACCGACCGTCTCAACGCACCGCACACCAACCGAATTCAGCGGGCCATCCGTCGCATTCTCGACTCGGATGCAAGTAACGCCGAGAAGGTGAAGCTGTTAGATGAACTGGTTACCAGAAACAATTTGCAGCCTGCACCCCAACCCGAGCAAAAGCCGTTGGTCAATGACGACGATATCCATCTCATTTGTTGGATGTCATTCGAGCCATCTTCAACAACGCAGGAGGACGATTTGAGTTAATGCAGATACTCGCAAATTCATGCCACAATGTGGCGGTGTAAGGGCCGAGAAACAATGTTCTCAAAAACCATCCAGCAATCTGGGTACACGCCGTCCCTCCACCACCCATTATTATGGCTCTCTCCACGGAGCCGTGCATCTGCGCCCGCAAGGCTACTCGCGCCTTGTGGAACGCTCTCATCCGCGACGACTCGCCGATACGTCTCCGAAGGTCTGCCAGAAGCTAATTACTGGAGCTCCGAACACTGCTAGTGTGTGGATCTCTCCGAATACCCGTGACCTGGCTCATAAGAAACACGAACAGCTGACGATCATTTATTCGACGCAACAACAGCCTCGTAACAAGCAAATTGCAAAAACGGGTATAAAACCGTTGCAAAAACGGGTACGCCACCAGTGAGCAGCAGGTTTACCGCAGATTCCTAGGTGTTCACGCATTCAAAAACAGCGCCGCGGACCCCCGAAATTCCAAACTATAGTACGCGGATTGTGTAATCCTCGAAATGATGAGCGAAGGCGCCGGGCTGTCAGATGCGGGTTTTTCAAGCGCCCAGGTCGCGCAGAACCCCACACCAGGTACTGCGCCTTCAGGCACCTATCACCGTGTCATCCAACTACATCTTTTTCGCCGCATCAAACACGCCTGCACATCCACAGGTGGCCCAGGCAACCGCACGGTGGCATACCCATCCCATGATGAGTCACCCCCACGCGCGGAGTGCTCGGCTCGATCGCCGGCAACTGAACAAGCTCGAGTCCTGCCACTGCGAGAACGAACTCGAAACCGCAGCGGTCAACCAAAAAAGCGCATCCAAAACACACGCCTAATGAGGGTTATGCCCTTGTGCCTTGAGCACGACCGGTTCCACCTCCGCGTAGGCTGCGACCTCGTCGACAAAGCTCTCGTCGTGGCAGGTGAGGATCACCGCTTGGCCTGCGCGCAGGCCGTCCGCGATGACGTGGTGCGCCTGGGTGCGGCCGGTGGCGTCGAGTGAGGTATCGGGTTCGTCGATAAGCACGAGCTCCCGGCCTTGGGCGAAGACCTGGCGCAATTGGGCGACCCGTAGCTGCGCCTGCGGAAGGTCGAGCGGATGCGTTGCATCGCCGCCGCCAGCGAACTCCGCGAGGGTGGTCTCCACGACCTGGTCAGCCACGCGCTGCAGCGCGAGTGAGACGCCGACCGGCTGAGGCGGATTGCCGTCGAGGCCAGCGAGCGCGCGCAGCAGTGTGGTCTTGCCCGACCCATTGTGCCCGCGGAGCCACAACACCCCGCCCTTGCGCGGGGCAAGCTCCACCGGGCCGACCTGGAACTGCTCGCCGCGCTGTTCCCGAAAATGCCACCACTTTCGCTGCGGTGCCCGGCGGCCCGCGGTTACGGCGCCGAGGTCGATGCGACCAGGCTGCGGCTCGACGGGATCGGGAAGCGTAACTGGGGTGAGGTGCGGATTCGGGGTGAGTGTGGCGTCGATAATGCCGAGCTGCGCGCCACCAATCGCACGCGGCTGATACCCAAGCACCAGCGCGCGGGAGGTAGCGACGAGCTGCTCAATCAAGCGCGCAGATTCCACATCAAGGCCCGCAAACGGGCAATCGAGCACGAGCAGCTCCGGCTCAAGCACCGCGACGCACGCGATCGCGAGGCGGCGCGTCTCGCCACCAGACAACGTCGCCGGGTGGCGCTCCGCCAAATGCGCAAGTCCCGTGCGCGCAAGAATGCGCTCGCAGCGCGCCTGCATCTCCGTACGCTCGACGCCGCGCTGCTCCAGGCCGATCGCCACCTCCTCGATCACCGTCTCGCGCAGGTACGTCACGTGCGCCGCAGCGTCCTGGCCCACGACACCGACGTTCGGCCACTCCTCGTGCAGCTGGTTTGCCAGCTGCGACATCCCGGAGCCGGACGCGCCGACAACCTGCACGCGGTCGTGCGTGCTCAGCGCGCGCTGCAGCAGCGTCAGATCCATACGACCACCACCACGCACGCGATCGGGGCGACGATCCGCAGCGCCTTCTGCACCGCGGAGTCCGGCACCGGCCGTAGCACCGTGCGCTTCCCCTGCAAGTCATAGCCGGCGGTTTCCAACGCCGCGCCGCGGCTCGCGCCCTGGCTGAGCAGCGCGGTGAGCACCGGCATGATCAGGCGCGTCACCACGTTTCGCGCGTACACCGGCGCGCGCTTGAGCGCCTGCGCGTCGCGTACCACCTTCACCTGCGCGCTGCCGTGCGGGACGAGCTGCAGCGTCGCGCCCGCGATGTACGCCAGCTTGTTTCCGCCGGGCAGCACCTGCAGCGCCTTGACCAGCTCGGGGATGCGGACGTACGCGACGGCGGCGAGCATGCACGCCATCAACGCGCAGAATCGCGCCGCCAGCGCCGCGCCCACCGCCAGGCCGTCCGCAGTGAGCAGTGGGGCGATGCGTTCGCTGCCGTACGGCGCGTGGATCAGCAGCATGGACAGCCCGACGGGCACGGCGAGCGCCACCGTCGTCGCCGGCACCGAGGCGTTGCGCGTGCGCCACACCCCGAGCACGCACGCGACAGCCGTCATGGCCAGCGACACCACGGGCGAATTCAGTCCGAGGACCAGGATCCACCCGCACGCCCCCGCCGCCAGCGCCGTGAGAGGATTAATCACGCTGCGCGGAGTGCGCTTTTCGACGCGGCGCGAACGCCTGAACTGTCTTCCGCGGCAACGCCCGCACCGTCACGTAGGCGATCGCGAGGACGATCACCTTGTCCAGCGGGTCCGAGAGGAATGCCTGCGTGGTCACCGACGCGATGAGCGATCCGCCCATCTCGCGGAACAGCGACACGAGCGCACCGGTGCCTACGCCCGCGGTGCCACCGAACACGAACGCGGCCACCGGCGCGGCGACGGCGCCGCCGACCAGGCCCAGCAGCATGCCGTAGCCAACCACCGTGAATATCGAGTGCAGCGCGTGCAGCCGGTGGATGAACACGCCCGCGAGGTACCCGACGAGCGCGGAACCCGCCGCGAACGGGAGCGCCACCGGGTTGAGCAGCCCCCAGACGACGTTGTTGAGCGCGCCGGTGGTCAGGCCGGCGATCGGCCCAGCGAGCGCGGCAACGAGCACGGTGCCGATCGTGTCCAGGTAGAGCGGCAGCCCGATCGAGCCGACGATCTGCCCCACGACGGAGTTGATGAGGATGGCCAGCGGGATCAGGCCCAGCGTGCGCGCCGGAAGCATGGGCAGCGTCGCCGCGAGCAGCAGGACGGTGCCCAGCCCGTAGCCGCACAGGGTGATGATCGCTTCGGTGGATCCGCCGACGCTGTCCCAGCTGCTCGGGCGGACCAGCACAAGATACGCCCAGGTTGCGGCGATGCACAGGGCGCCGGCGATGACGAGGAGGCGCTGTGGCAGGGTCCAGTCTCCAAGCGCCATGTCGGTCGGGGGCTTCACCGGCCCTTTGGGCGGAAACGGCAGGCGGTCGTCGGTATCGTGCGACATGGGGGTTCTCCAGGGGTAATACGCGGAAAAGGGGAAACTAGTCCTGTGGTCGACAGGGTTTCGCCTATGTCACCTCGGCGAAGCAGACGGCGAAAGTGTACCAGCTATTCCTCCGCCTTGAGGTGATACCCCGCCTTGAGCTGCTCATCTCCTGCGGTGAATCGTGCGTGGAGGGAGAACGCGGCGTCGACAAGCGCCCAAGCGCTGGGAATGTCCGCCGAGGTGACCACGCGCGCGTTGGGCTCGCGCTCCCACATGCCGCGCAGGTCGGCGGCGACGGTGCCGCGCATGAGCTCGCTTGCGGCTTCGACGTCAATGGTGGCCTCGGCGACGGCGGTGTCGACGCGACCAAGCGCGATGAGGACGGTGAGCAGGTCGTGGAGCTGGGCGCGGTAGCCTTCGCCGACGTCCTCGTGGAACTCGAAGTAGAAGCGCGTGATTTCCGGCAGCGCGGACGCGATCGGCGTCTCCCCCAGCGCCGCGACGAGCCGTTCGAGGCGCGGCGGGTCCAGGAGCATCTGCTCGGTCACGCCCAGCGAGCACAGCGTGATGGGCACCGGCGTGCGCGCGAAAACCTCCTGCGCCGCGTGCGGGTCGACCCAGAAGTTCCACTCGGCGGTCGGAGTGGTGTTCCCGGGATAGTTCACACTGCCGCCCATCACCGTGATGTGACGCAGCTGCGCGAAGTGGCGCGGGTGGCGGCGCGCAAACACGGCGAGGTTGGTCATGGGGCCGGTGACGATGAGGTGGAGGTCCTCGGTGCCGCGCTCGATGGCGTCGCACCAGAGCATGTCCCAGTCTGTCGCCACGTGGCGCGCGGGCGCGTGCGCGTAGCCCAAGCCCGTCTCGCCGTGGGTTTCCGGGGTGGTGGTCAGCGCAAGCTCGAGTGGCTGCGGCTCGCCTGCGGCCACGGGGATCGCTGGCAGGTTGCACTGCGCAAGCACCCACGCGGCATTCTGCGCGCATTGCTCGGCCTCAACGTTGCCCGCGGTCGTGGTCACGCAGTCCAGCTCCAGCTCGCCGGCGTGGTGCGCGGCGGTGAGGTAGGTCAGCGCGAACGTGTCGTCGATGCCGGGGTCGCAGTCCAGCAGCACTCTCATCCTAAGTCTCCTTCGTCTCAGTTCCGCGCGTGAGCCAGACGCCTATCGACGCCACCGCAATCCCCGCGCAGGCCACAAACGCTACGCCAAACCCAAAGGCCTGGGCGAGCAGCCCCACCACAATCGGCGCGAAGATCTGGCCCGCGTCCTGCGCCATCTGGAACGTGGAGAGCACCTTGCCGCCGGAGCGGTTATTCCCAATGATGTCCGCGAGCGACGCCTGCTGCGCCGGGCCGATCAACCCGCTGCCCACACCCGCAAGCGCGGACAGGACGAGCAGCGGCACGACGCCGGTGGCCAGCCCCATCGAGCCGGTAAACACGGCGGTAGTGATCAAGCCGGCAACGATAAGTGGCTTGCGCCCGTGCTTATCCGCGAGCCTGCCGGAGAACTGCAGCGTGACCGCGGTGCCGAACGCAAAGGCGGTGAGCGCAAACCCTGCGGCCGCCCCACCGTTGGCAAACACCGCTGCGGCGAACAACGGCAGGATGGACACGCGGGTTCCAAAGTTGACCCAGCCGTGCGCAAATGCCGAGGACAGCAGGCTCTGGTACGTGGGCATGCGCAGCGCGCTGGACAGCTGCATCGGCGGCAGCGGCGGCGGCAGTTGCGCCCGGCCCTGTGAATTGTGCGTGGCCGCCCAGACGAACACCGCCGCGACGCCCACCATCAGCCCGTAGACCGCGAACGGGATGCGGAAGCCAAGGAAAGACAGGGCTGCACCGATGATGGGGCCGATGATGTTGCCCAACAGGAACGCTGACGAATAGATCGCGTTGGCGCGGCCGCGTATCGAGGGGTGCGTCACCCGCACAATGAGCGCCTGCGCCGACAACGTAAACATGGTTGAGCCGAACCCCGCGATGAAGCGCAGCACAAAGATCTGCCAGTACGCGGTGGCAAACGCCACGAAAAACGTCGCGGCCGCCACCACACTCACGCCCGTGATGTAGACCGGCCGCGAGCCGAGCTTGTCCACGAGTATGCCCGCACCGGGCGCGCCGATGAGCCTCGCAGCAGCAAACACGGAGACGACCGCGCCGGCCGCGGCCATGGACACGCCGAAGCTCGCGGTGAACTGCGGCAGGATCGGGGCGATAAATCCGTACCCGAGAGCAATGAGAAAGGCCGCCCCCACGAGCACCCAGATGGTGCGCGGGATGGCCGGCCGTGGCGGTGTGTGCGGCTGCTGCTGAGGTTCGGGCGTAGGGGTCATCGGGAAACAGCCTAAACCCACGCGCCAAGCGAGCAAACTGCAAGAACAACCACACGTTCGCCACTGTGTTCTAATTTGTGCGGTGCCGTGTTCACCTCTCCTCTTAGAGTGCCAGGCATGTTGAACTTCACAAGCAAAACGCACATCGCCCCCGCCCAGCCTTCCGACTACTGCGCCCCGCTGCCCACTGAGTACGCCGCGCACATCCGCGAGCGCGAACCGGACACGCTCCAGCAGCTCACGGCGATGATCCACCACCCGCGCTCGCTCGCGCGGCCCACTGCGCGTTGGCGCCCGCCGACAAAACGGCTCCCCCGCCTTGGTCACACCACCGACCTCACCATCGCCATCTCGCGGCGCCGCGTCGGCCCACGCGCGCAGGCAAGAGTCCGCGGGTACGGCGAGGACCGAGTGCCCGCGTTTCTCATCGAGGTCCGCGTCACCGACCCCTCCGGACTCCCCACGGACCGCCGCGTCGCCGAAGGGTGGGTGCGCGCGCTTTTGCCTATCGACGCCGCGGGCGCCGTCCACGAGCTTCCGTCACCCCGCGCGGCCAGCTACGTCTGGCTCACCGACGGCGACTTCGTCCCGGTACTGTCACCGTCCTCCATGTTTGAGGGTCTCGCGGCGGCGTAGCCCGCCCGGGCTAGTCCTCGTCGTCTCCGTCGTCCTCGTCGTCTTCCTCATCGAAGTCGTCGTCTTCATCATCTTCGACGTCGTCGTGGCCGAAGATGTCGTAGATGTCGGGCTCGTCCTCGTCGTCTTCCAGCGGGAGGAGCTGGCCTTCCCACTCCTCCGCCTGGTCAGCGGCAAGCGACAGGACGTCGAAGAGCCGGTCGAAGTCGGTGAACGTGCCGAGGCTGAGCATTTCCGCCTCGGACACCGCTTCGCTGTGGATGGTCTCGAACAGGCGCAGTCGATCCTCCTCGGTCAGCTCTGCGTCGCCGTCGGACTCCCAGAGTTCGCCGATCGCGTCGTCCATGAGGTCGTCGTAGTTGTCCGACAGCGCGATGAACTCGACCGTCGCGGTGGCGGTCCCCTGCACCACCTCGACCTGGACCTGCAGCTCGGCGCTTTCGCCGACCTCGGCGCGCACCAGCTGGCTGTTGACGCGATCCGGGAAGAACTCCAGGTCCTCAATACGCTCGTCCGTAGCCTCGAGGAGGTCGCGCAGCACGGTAATCACCTGGTCGGTGGCCATGTGCTCTGCCACGGTCTCCACGGCGCTTTCCACGGAGAAGACGACGGCGACGAGCGCGGCTTCAAATTCATCATCGTCCTCGTCCACGTCTGCGGCGGCGATGTACACATTGGCGGCGGGCAGGAGCGGGTCGATTTCTACAAACTGGATTTCCACCTCGGACGTGATGGGCACGAACATGGTGTCGTCGTGTACCCGGGATTCAATCCCTTCACGGTCAAGGCTGGCTGCAATGTCCTCGAAAAAGCTCATGGCGGCGGTTTCCTTCCACTCTCCAGTCCAGGCCTGCCCCAGCCTAGCCAGGAATTCGCCGCGCCGTCGGCCGACGCGCACAAAGCACGGGTGCACGCGCGGTGGGAATTGCTGGGAGGTGCGTTGAGGGGGTGGCGGTGGCGTCGCTAAGCGTTGCCCTCGTCGGGGATGGAATCGGTGAGCGTTTCCACCAGGTCCTGCCTGTGCATGCCCCATTCGCGCATGTCAAAGCCCTCCCACGCGCGGCGCTGCGCCGCCTTGGGGTCGTACTCCACGGAGGACTTCGCCGCGAAGATCGCGGTCGCGCGGCCGGGCTCCGTGTCGCTGCGGAAACCGTAGACCGGCCACTTCTCGCCCGGATGCGCGTTGTGGAAGAAGGAGCCCCAGTGGAACTGCATGGCGGCGCTGACCTCGTCGAATTCCTCGCGCGGCTGGAACGGGTCGAACTTGGAAGCGCGGGTTGCCTTCGCATCGCCGAACACCGCCGCCAGGTCCGAGGTGTGCATGGCGCCGAGCCCGATCCGGCGCATCGTGGTCGACGCGTAGTCAAAGCGGTACATCCAGGTCGGGGCCGTGCGACGATGCTCGGTGGCCAGTATCACCGACGGCGCCCAGAAGACCGCGTCCGCGATGAGGGCGGCAAACTTCCGGCGATCGTCCACGAAGTCGTAGGTCTCCAGCACTGCCTCGGCGTTGTCGGGGTCGTAGACGCTCAGCGCCCGGCGCGCCGCGCGCAGGCGCGACTTGTTCGTCTGGTACAGCGCCTTGGCAAAACTGGCCTCGTCCGCGTTCGTGCCGATGATCAGCGGGACCGGCGCCTGGGCACCGGATTGGAACACGTCGATCGGGTGCGCGGGAAGCGTGTGCGTATCCACGGTGGGCATGAAGCTGGTGTTGAACTGGACGAGCTCTTTGCGGTTGAGCAGCATCGATTGCCCGACCCGCACCAGTGCCTCGGCGTCAGCCTCGCGCAGCGCCTCCAACGTGGTCTGGCTGGGCAAGCCCATATCCTTGATCAGCTTGCGCACCCACATCGCCGCCTGCACGCGGGAGTGCACGCTGGCAACGGGCGGCGACTGCGCAATCGCGCGGTGGAACAGCCCCCGCGCAGCCGGGGCGCACATCAGGTGGATCACCGCCGCGCCACCCGCGGACTCGCCCATGATGGTGACGCGGCCGGGGTCGCCGCCGAACCCGGCCACGTTGTCGTGGACCCAGCGCAGGGCGAGGATCTGGTCCAAGAGCGCCGGGTTGGCCACGCAGTCCTCGCCGAGCGTGCGGTAGTCCAAGTACCCGAACACGCCCAGGCGAAAGTTGACCGAGATGTAGACGATGTCCGTCGTCTTCGTCAGGTAGTGCCCCTGGAGAACCTTCTCGTGGCTCGACCCCGTGACAAAGGTTCCGCCGTGGAAGTACACCACCACCGGCAACTCCTCGTCGTTGTCGGGGCGCACGATGTCCAACGTGAGGCAGTCCTCCGTGCCGATGACGTTGTCCGTCCAGCCGAAGAACCCCTGCATGGCCGGGGGCGAAAAGGCGCTCGCGTCGCGCACCCCGGTCCACGACTCAACCGGGCGGGGCGCACGGAATCGCCCCGCGCCCTCGGTGGTCGCGCCGTACGGCACGCCGCGCCAGGTGCGGACCCCCGTGTCCGGGTCGACAATTCCGCGCACGCGACCGGCACTTGTGGTCACCACCGGTTGATCAGCGCTCGACATAGCCCCCACCCTAGACGCGAACGCGGCCACGTACAGCGACGCTCAACGGCAACGGGAATGGAAACCGCACGCGCAACGCTATACCGTGCGGAACTCGGTCCGACCGCCCAGGTGGGCACGAGCAATCACCGAGCGTTCGGCCGAAACGTGCACAATAGGTTTGCAATATCACACTATCGGGCTCGCCCCGGAGGAGGAAAGCATGGGACTGCTTGATCGCAACAACGACAAGGACAGCACGAACCGCGAAGGCAATGCCAGCGATACCAGCGACGTCACTGCCGCCAACGGTGCGCAGCTGGCCGAAGGCGCCGGCCCGATCGCCCGCGCCTTCATCAGCTCCGTGGACAAGGCCGTCTCGCTCCAGACCGGCACCATCCGCGCGTACGTGGACTGGCTGCGTCGCCAGGACACGGACGCAACCCCGCAGGACGTGCAGAAGCGCATGGATGCGCACTTCCGCAACACCGTCTCCGCTACCGGCGCCGGCGTCGGCGCCGCCGCCGCGGTCCCGGGCGTCGGCCTGATCTCCGGCAGCGCGGCGGTGGCCGGCGAGTCCGTCCTTTTCCTTGATCTGGCCGCCTTCTACACCGTCGCGTCTGCGTACCTGCGCGGCGACGATCCGGCCGACCCTGAGCAGCGCCGCGCAATGGTGCTCACCACGCTGGTGGGCACCGAGGGTCTCGCCATCGTGGACACGTTTGTCGGCGAGAACGCCTCGCGCCTGCCGTCCAAGTCCACGCTCGCACGCTTCTCCGGCCCGGGCCTGGCTGAGGCAAACAACATGCTCACCAAGGCCGCACTGAAGCAGGTGCGAAAGAAGATGCGCCGCGCCTGGATTGGCAAACTCCTCCCGCTGGGTCTCGGCGCGGTCGCTGGCACCACGGCAAACCGCAAGCTTGCGGATGAGGTGATCAAGCGCGTCGGCCAGTCGCTCGACCCGGTGCCGGACGCGTTCGCTACCCCGCTCCCGCCGAAGAAGGACGACGGGCAGGACTCTCAGGGCCTGAGCTTCGACCCGAAGCGCTTCGCGCAGTGGATCCTCAACATCTTCGGCCGCGGCAAAAACGACGCGGAGGAGCGCGCGCAGGTCGACGCCGCCATCGAAGCAACCAAGTAGCGCCGTGCCCCACGGCTTCCCCCTATTCCGCCGCTCGCTGACCGCCACCCCGGTCACGGCGGCGCTCGCGTTTTCCACCGCTGCGGCCGCCGCGGTGTTGCAGGTCCTCCTCCCCGCGCTGACGGGGCGCGCGGTGGACATCGCCACGGGCAATGCCACCGGCTCGGTCTCGCGCACCGCGTGGACGATGGTTGGCGTCGCACTGGTTACGTACGCGCTGGGCGCGGTGCGCCGCTGGGCGTCGGGCCGGCTCTCCGCCACCTCCCAGCACTGGCTTCGCGTGGAACTGCTGCGCACGATGCACCGGCTGGATGGCAACGGGCAGGACGCGATTGTCACCGGCCAGATCGTGGCCCGCTCGATTTCGGACCTCAACCAGTACGCCATGGTCCTGGGCCAGACGCCCATGTTCTTCACCCGCGCGATGCAGCTGGTCGGCACGCTTGTCGTCATGGTGGGCATGAATCTGTCGCTGACGGCGATGGCGCTGTGCCTGCTGCCGCTGATCTTGTGGGAGGCGAACCGCTCCCGGAAGGCGCTCTACGCCGCCACGTGGGTGAACCAGCAGGCCACGGCGGATTTGGCGGAGCACGTGGAAGAGACCGTCTCCGGGGTGCGGGTGGTCAAGGCGTTCGGCGGGGAGCGAAGGAGCGTCGATAAGCTTGATGCGCTCGGCCGCGAGCTGTACGCGGTGAAGATGCGCGCGGCGAAACTGACTGCCCGCTTCCAGCCGCTGTTATCACAGCTGCCCAAGATTGCGCTGGTCATCACCATCGTCGCGGCGGGGCTGATGGTGATGCGCGGCGGCATCACCATCGGCGCGTTCGTGGCGTTCACCACGTATCTGACGTCGCTGACCTCGTCGATGTCCATGCTGACCAACCAGTACGTGCGCCTGCAGATGGGTATGAGCAGCTTCGACCGCCTCGACGAGGTCCTCGCCCTCGCCCCGCACTCGCCGGAGCCCGCGCGCAGCAGCGCCCCGGAAGGCCCCGTCGGGCTCGCGTTCGATCGCGTGCGATTCTCCAACGGCGGGACCACAGTGCTTAACGACGTCAGCTTCACCGTCTCCCCCGGCGAAACCCTCGCGGTCGTCGGCCCACCCGGGGCCGGCAAAACCATGGCCGTGCAACTCGCCGGCGGCTTTTACACCCCCGATTCCGGGCAGTGCGCGCTTGTCGACGCCTCCCTGGCCACGACTCCCTACTCCGACCTTGCGCAGGAGGACCTCCGCGACCGGGTGACCTGCGTCTTCGACGACGCCTTCCTCTTCTCCTTCTCCATCTTTGACAACATCGCCCTCGGCGCGCCCGCGGCGCTGTCGGGCGAGGCGCTCACGGAGGCGGTGCACCGCGCGGCCCGGCTGGCGCGCGCGGACGAGTTCATCGAGCGCCTCGACAACGGCTACGACACACTCGTCGGCGAGCGCGGGCTCACCCTGTCCGGCGGGCAGCGCCAGCGCGTCGCCCTCGCCCGCGCGCTCCTCTCGCAGCCGCGGGTGCTCGTGCTTGACGACGCCACCAGCGCCATCGACGCCATCACCGAAGCCGAGATCCTGCACAACCTTCGCACTGAGCTCGGCGACGTCGCCGTCCTCACAGTGGCCCACCGCCAATCCACGGTCGACCACGCCGACACCGTCCTCATCCTCGACGCCGGCCACGTCACCGAGCACGGCCCCCGCGCGGACCTCGTCGCCACGCCCGCCTACCGCGCACTCATGACCCCCGAGGCGACGCAGGCCCCCGCGAGCGCGGAGGCGCCCGAGCACCTGCTCTGGCCGGACGAGCACTCCACATCCGCGAACCCCGACCTGGCCGCGGCATCCGCCGCCCGCGCGACCAGCAGCGGGGGCGGTCGGCATACCATCATGGCTGATGCTGGGTTGCTGGCTGACGTCGCAAAGCTCCCGCCCGCGCGAGAGCAGCCGAACCTCAACGAGGCGACGCTTGCGCGGCTGCGCACCCCGACGGGCAGCGGCAACGAGTTCAAGGTTTCGCAGCTCTTCCGCGCGGTGCGCTGGCTGATCGCGGGCAGCGTCGCGCTCCTCATCGTCGGCGTGCTCGCCGACCTCGCGTTTCCCACGCTCATCCGTGCATCGATCGACCGCGGCATCGCACCGAACGACTTCCGCGCGCTGTGTGCCATCGCGGGCGCGACGCTCGCCGTCGTGCTCATCGGCTGGGCCGCCGACGCGTGCCTGACCGTCCTGTCCTCCCGCTCCGGCGAGCGGCTCCTCTACGGCCTGCGCCTGCGCACCTACGCGCACCTGCAGCAGCTGGGGCTGAGCTTTTTCGAGCGGCACCTGTCCGGGCGCATCATCACCCGCCTGACCACGGACATTGACACCCTCTCCAGCTTCCTCCAGACCGGGCTGGCGCAGGCGATCGTGGCGGTGGGCAGCCTCGTCGGCGTCTCCGCCATGCTGCTTGCCACGGACGGCCAGCTCACGCTCACCGCGATGAGCGCGGTGCCCGTCATCGTCGTCGCCACGCTCATCTTCCGCCGCCTCTCGCGCCGCTACTTCACGGCCTCCCGCGCCCAGATCTCGGTGGTCAACGGCGATTTCGCGGAGCTCATCGGCGGCATCCGCGTCACGCAGATGTACAACGCGGAGCGCCGCGCCGAGGCGGCGTTCACAGACGCTTCGCTCGCCTATCGACGCCTCCGTATGCGCTCCGTGACGCTCCTCGCCGCCTACTTCCCGGGCATGCAGGCCATCTCGCAGATCATGACCGCCGCCGTCGTCGGCGTGGGCGCGACGCGCGTGTCCGAGGGCGACCTCTCCGTCGGCGTACTCGTCGCCTTCACCATGTACCTCGGACAGCTCTACGGGCCGATCCAGCAACTGGGCCAGATCTTTGACTCCTGGCAGCAGGCCACCGTCAGCTTCGACCGCATCACGGAGCTCCTGGCGGAGCGCACGACCGTGCCCGATACCGGCACCAACCCGCGCGCCGCCGACGCCGCCCGCGGTCCGCTTGCTCTCGAGGGCGTGAGCTTCGGCTACGGGGGCGTCGACAAGCGCGACACCCCAACCCTGGTGGTGAAAGACCTGGACCTCGACCTTCGGCCCGGCGAGACCGTTGCCCTGGTGGGGCCGACGGGCGCGGGCAAGTCGACCGTGGTCAAGCTGCTGGCTCGCTTCTACGACCCGACCGCCGGGCGGATCACCGCCTCGGGCACGGACATCGCCGAGTTCCCGCTGCCGGCATGGCGGCGCGCACTCGCGCAGGTGCCGCAGGAGTCCTACCTCTTCCCCGGCACCGTGGCCGACAACATCGCGTACGGCGCGCCGGGCGCCTCGCGGGCTGAGATCGAAGACGCGGTGCGCCGGCTCGGTGCCCTCGGCGTCATCGCGGCGATCCCCGGCGGGTTCTGCGCCTCGGTCGGCGAGCGCGGCCGCGGGCTCAGCTCCGGGCAACGGCAAATTATTGCGCTGGCGCGGGCGGAACTGCTCCACCCAGATGTGGTGTTGCTGGACGAGGCGACCGCGACGCTTGACCCGGCCACCGAGCACGCGGTCCTCAACGCTGCTGGTCGCACCACTGCTGGGAGGACCTCCATCATCGTCGCGCACCGGTTGCTCACCGCGCAACGGGCCGACCGCATAGTTGTCGTTGAAGGAGGACGTATCATAGAAGATGGTTCCCACGAGACCCTCCTGAAATCGGACGGAAAATATGCCCGGATGTGGGCAGTCAACCGAAATCGGGGGTAGGCCATGGTGGCGTCGTGGAAGAATGCGAGAGAGTTTTAACGCTCTGGCTATCAAGCGAATTACAGTCAAGATTTAGTTCGAGTAAAGACCCGACAGAAAGAGGCGAGGACCTGCCGTGAGCAGCGATAACACGTTCGGCCAGAACAGCTGGCTGGTTGACGAGATGTTCCAGCAGTACCAGGAGAACCCGGATTCCGTTGATCCGGAATGGCGCAAGCTCTTCGATGCAGAGGGTGCTCCCAAGGCACCGAAGGCTCAGCAGGCGTCGAAGGCTCAGCAGGCGCCCAAGGCCGCCAAGGCCTCCGCTGCGCCGGCTGCGAAGCAGGAGACGGCGAAGACCGACCCGAAGGTTTCCTCCTCCACCGCCGCGCCGAGCCAGGACGGCCGCGAGACCCAGATCGACCGCGCCGCCACCGCCGCGAAGGCCACCGCGTCCAAGGAGAAGGCAACGTTGCCGAAGCCGAAGAAGTCCCCGCTGGACAACATCAACAACATTGAGGTTGAGCCCGGCGAGTTCCAGCTCAAGGGCGCGTTCAAGGCGATTGCTAAGAACATGAACGAGTCCCTCGAGGTCCCGACGGCGACGACCGTGCGAGACATGCCGGTCAAGCTCATGTTTGAGAACCGCGCGCTGGTGAACGACCACCTCAAGCGCACCCGCGGTGGCAAGATCTCCTTCACCCACATCATCGGCTACGCCATCGTCCAGGCAGCCAAGCTGCACCCGGACATGAATAAGAACTACAAGGAGGACGGCAACAAGTTCTTCGCCGTCCAGCCGGAGCACATCAACCTCGGCCTGGCGATCGACCTGCCGGGCAAGGATGGCTCCCGCTCCCTCGTCGTCGCCGCCATCAAGGAGACCGAGAAGCTCGCGTTCAACGAGTTCATCGACGCGTACGAGGACATCGTCAAGCGCGCCCGCGACGGCAAGCTGACCATGGACGACTTCTCCGGTGTGACCATCCAGCTGACCAACCCGGGCGGCATTGGCACCCGCCACTCCATCCCGCGCCTGACCAAGGGCCAGGGCACCATCGTCGGTGTCGGCGCCATGGACTACCCGGCTGAGTTTGCCGGGGCGTCCGAGGACCGCCTCGCCGAGCTCGGCGTGGGCAAGCTGGTCACTCTGACCTCCACCTACGACCACCGCGTTATCCAGGGCGCGGAATCCGGCGAGTTCCTCCGCGACATCTCGCAGCTGCTTATCGACGACAAGTTCTGGGACGACATCTTTACCGCCCTGGAAATTCCGTTCTCCCCGATGCGCTGGGCACAGGACCAGCCCAACACCGGTGTGAACAAGGACACCCGCGTGATGCAGCTGATTCAGGCGTACCGCTCCCGCGGCCACCTCATCGCGGATACCAACCCACTGCGCTGGCACCAGCCGGGCCTGCCCATGCCGGACTCCCGCGACCTGCTCATGGAGTCCCACGGCCTGACCATCTGGGACCTGGACCGCACCTTCCACGTCGGCGGGTTCGGCGGCAAGGAGACCATGACGCTGCGTGAGGTCATGTCTCGCCTGCGCGCGGCCTACACCCTGCACATCGGCGCGGAGTTCACCCACATCATGGACCGCGACGAGCGCGAGTGGCTGCGCGACCGCCTCGAGGTCGGTATGCCGAAGCCCACCAACGCCGAGCAGAAGTACATCCTGCAGAAGCTCAACGCCGCAGAGGCCTTTGAGAACTTCCTGCAGACCAAGTACCTCGGCCAGAAGCGCTTCTCGCTCGAGGGTGCCGAGACCCTCATCCCGCTCATGGACGCGGTCATTGACACCGCCGCTGGCCAGGGCCTCGACGAGGTCGTCATCGGCATGCCGCACCGCGGCCGCCTCAACGTGCTGTTCAACATCGTGGGCAAGCCGGTTGCCACCATCTTCAACGAGTTTGAGGGCAACGTGCAGTCCGCACAGCAAGGTGGCTCCGGCGACGTGAAGTACCACCTCGGCTTCCAGGGCGAGCACATCCAGATGTTCGGCGACGGCGAGATCAAGGTCTCCCTTGCCGCTAACCCGTCGCACCTCGAGGCCGTCGACCCGGTCCTCGTCGGTATGGCCCGTGCGAAGGCCGACATCCTCAAGGAAGCCGGCGTGCGCGAGGACCACCCGGTCGTGCCGATCATGCTGCACGGCGATGCTTCCTTCACCGGCCTGGGCGTGGTCCAGGAGACCCTGAACCTGTCTCGCCTGCCCGGCTACACCGTCGGCGGCACCGTCCACATCGTGGTGAACAACCAGATCGGCTTCACCACCACCCCGGACTCCGGCCGTTCCTCCTTCTACGCTACCGACCTGGCCAAGGGCTTCGACTGCCCGGTCTTCCACGTCAACGGCGACGACCCGGAGGCGGCAGCCTGGGTTGCCCAGCTGGCCACCGAGTACCGCCGCGAGTTTGGCAAGGACGTCTTCATCGACCTCATCTGCTACCGCCTGCGTGGCCACAACGAGGCCGACGACCCGACCGTGACCCAGCCGGTGATGTACGACCGCATCCACAGCCACGATTCGGTCCGTACCCGCTACACCAAGGACCTCGTCGGCCGCGGCGACATCAACGCCGAGGAGGCCGAGAAGGCAGCCCAGGACTTCCACGACCAGCTGGACTCCGTGTTCACCGACGTCAAGGAGCACGAGGGCCAGCCGAGCGAGCAGACCGGCATCACCGATTCCCAGGAGCTCACCCACGGCCTGGACACCTCCATCGACGAGGCGACCTTCAAGCGCCTCGCTGGCGCGTTTGTGGACCTGCCGGAGGACTTCACCTCCAACAAGCGCCTGAAGTCCGTGATGAAGAAGCGCGGCGGCTCCTTTGAGGACGGCAACATCGACTGGGGCTGGGGCGAACTGCTCGCGTTCGGCTCCCTGGCCGAGGAAGGCAAGTTCATCCGCCTGGCGGGCGAGGATTCCCAGCGCGGCACCTTCACCCAGCGCCACGCGGTCCTGTACAACCCGGAGAACGGCGAGGCGTACAACCCGCTCGACCACAACGCGATCGAGTCCGGCAACGGCGGCCGCTTCGAGGTCTTCAACTCCGCCCTCACCGAGTTCGCGGGCATGGGCTTCGAGTACGGCTACACCCTGGGCAACCAGGACGCCATGGTCGCGTGGGAGGCGCAGTTCGGCGACTTTGCCAACGGCGCGCAGACCATCATTGACGAGTACGTCTCCTCCAGCGAGACCAAGTGGGGCCAGCTGTCCTCCCTGACGCTGCTGCTCCCGCACGGCTACGAGGGCCAGGGCCCGGACCACTCCTCCGCCCGCATCGAGCGCTACCTGCAGCTCGTCGCGGAGGGCTCCATGACCATCGCGCAGCCGTCTACGCCGGCAAACCACTTCCACCTCCTGCGCCGCCAGGCGATGGGTGAGATGAAGCGTCCGCTCATCGTCTTCAGCCCGAAGTCGATGCTGCGTAACAAGGCCGCGGTCTCCCAGCCGGCTGACTTCATCGAGGTCAACCGCTTCCAGTCTGTTATCGACGACCCGAACTTTGTCGAGCGCGGCAACAAGAAGATCGCCGATACGGACAAGGTCACCACGATCATGCTCTGCTCCGGCAAGATCTACTGGGAGCTGGAGAAGAAGCGCGAGAAGGACGGCCGCGACGACATCGCGATCATCCGTGTGGAGATGCTCCACCCGATCCCGTTCAACCGCCTCCGCGACGCGTTTGCCAACTACCCGAACGCGAAGGAGATCCGCTGGGTCCAGGACGAGCCCGCCAACCAGGGCGCTTGGCCGTTCTACAACGAGCACCTGCGCGAGCTGATCCCGGACATGCCGAAGATGGTTCGCGTCTCCCGCCGTGCACAGTCCACCACCGCCACCGGTGTGGCCAAGGTGCACCAGCAGGAGGAGAAGGCGCTGCTCGAGGAGGCATTCGCCAAGTAACGCCTCGCAGCACAAAGGCCCCCGTCCTGGGGGCCTTTCTTCTTGGTCGCACCTAGGGCGCGCGCTTCTCGACGCCTCCCGCTACGCCGCGCGCTGCGTCCCGTCCTTCTCGTCCTCGTCCTTGGTTTTCGGGGCGTTGATGTTGATGCTCGCGTATTCCATCAACCATTCCGCCACCGCGGAACGCACAGTCTCCCCCGCTTCTACGCGCTCCGTCATCTCCTCGATGTCCTTGGTGGACATCACGCGCGTAATAAAGTTCAATCGGGTCGACTCGGTGCGGGTGAGCCTGCCGTCTTTGATGATGGGGACGATGTTCTCCGGCAGCCCCTGCTTCGCGGCCTCGCTGTCCTGGCAGGCCTGCGCGGGCGAGGGATCCACCGAGCGAACGTTTGCGGGGAACGTGGCGACCATGGCGGCATACACCTCATCTTGGCGCTCGGCCTCGGACGCGCTACTCGTCGTGTTCTCGTCCGCGGCTCCGGCCGCCTCGTCGCTCGGCTGCGCGAAACTTGCCGCGGTCTGCGGATCCAGCTGCGTGAGGACCTGGCCCGTGCAGCCGACCACGATGTCGACGTTGTCCTCCTTCAGGATGTCCAACGGGCTGCGCGACGCAAACGACGAGTTCGCCGCGAGACCGACCGGGCGGCCGTACGCGGCGAGGACCTGGTTGTAGATCTCTCCGATGACCAGCTGCTCCGGCGACGCCGGGTCGACGGCGATAGCGAGCGTCCCCTCTGCTCCGACGTTGAGTACGGTGGTAATCTCCGGCCGCTCAAACGGCGTGCAGGACGCGAGGGACAGCGCGCTCGCTGTCACTATCGCCGCGGTGGCGACGCGTCGCCACCGCTGATTCACCTTGCCCACACAGATCCCGTCCTCTCGGTCAGTACGTTCGGCCGTTTGGTCCTCTTGATCCTAACGCTCGTCGCCGTCGGCCCCCGGTAACGGGCGCTGCGGCTGCCCCATCGCGGCGATCATGTCGCGGGCGCGAGTGGCCACGTCCTGCTCCGCGAGCACGTCGTAGCGGCCCGCCACGATCGTGGTCGCGGAGGCGAAGTCGCGCTTGCCGCCGGTGAATCCGTACGCAAACGCCGCGGAAATGAGCCCAAACACAGCACCGCCGATGACACACATGGACACCAGCAGCCAGGTGCTGCCCTCGGAGGCGAACATCCCCATGATGAGGCCGATGAACAGCCCGAACCACATACCGGACAGCGCACCGCCGCCGAGCACGCGCGGCCAGGTCAGCCGCCCCGTGATGTTTTCCACCTGCATCAGGTCGACGCCGACGATCGTGAGTTTTTCCACCGGGAACTCGTTGTCGGACAGGTTGTCCACGGCCGATTGCGCCTCCTGGTAGGTGCCAAAGCTGCCCACCGGCCAGCCGGTTGGGATCTCGCGGTTTTGCGGGCTTCGGAGCGAGGGAGAAGTCATGGTCGGTGTCCTTTCCGGGGAGTCAGCGGCCTGCGCGTGCAACGTCCACATCTTACCGCCCGCGCTCATGGCTGGACCGCGCTACGCCGTTTCTGCCACGTCGCGCGCCACCCTATACTTGGTAGGCGTTATGACTGACACTTCCCCGATTACCAAAGACGCCGTCTACGAGGCCCTCTCGCGTGTCGAGGACCCCGAGATTGGCAAGCCGATCACGCAGCTCAACATGGTCGAGTCCGTGTCCATTGACGGCAACGATGTCGCCGTGGGCGTATACCTGACCATCGCCGGCTGCCCGATGCGAGACACCATCGAGTCCAACACGCGCGCGGTGCTCGAGGACCTCGAGGGCATAGGCGAAGTCTCGGTCACCTTGCACACGATGAGCGACGAGCAGCGGCGCGAGCTCGCACAGTCCCTCCGCGGCCAGCAGAGCGGCCCCGCGATCCCGTTCGCCGACCCGAACTCACGGACTCGCGTCTTCGCGGTCGCTTCGGGCAAGGGTGGCGTGGGCAAGAGCTCCATGACCGTCAACCTCGCCACGTCGCTGGCCAAGCAGGGGCTTTCCGTGGGCATTATCGACGCCGACATCTACGGCCACTCCATCCCCGGCCTCATGGGCTCCGCGGGGCAGGGCCCGACTGTGGTGGACGAGATGCTCATGCCGCCGATCGCGCACGGCGTCCGCCACATCTCCGTCGGCCAGTTCGTGGAGGGCAACGCCCCGATCGTGTGGCGCGGCCCGATGCTCACCCGCGCCATCCAGCAGTTCCTCGCGGACGTGTACTGGGGCGACCTCGACGTCCTGTTCATGGACCTGCCGCCGGGGACCGGCGACGTGGCCATCACCGTGGCGCAGCTGGTGCCCAACGCCGAGCTGCTCATCGTCACCACCCCGCAGGCCGCGGCCGCGGAGGTGGCGGAGCGCGCGGGCACTATTTCGCAGCAGACGGATCAGCCGATCGCGGGCGTGATTGAGAACATGGCGGGCATGGTCATGCCGGACGGCTCCACCATGCACATCTTCGGCGAGGGCGGCGGCGAGCAGGTCGCCGAGCGCCTCACCGCGCTGACGGATAATGAGGTCCCGCTGCTCGGGTCGATCCCGCTGGACCCGAAGCTGCGCGAGCACGGGGACACGGGCACGCCGGTCGTGCTCGATGAGCCCGACTCCCCCGCTGCCAAGGCCATCACGGAGGTTGCAAACAAACTAAAGATCCGCCGCACCTCGCTGGCGGGCAAGAGCTTGAACCTCGGCGTGAAGTAGCCCCTGGCGCTGCCTGCGCCTAGGTGATGTCGGCCCAGGAGAATCCGCCGCCGGAGGTGTCCGGCTTGCGCTTTCCTTGGGCGTCGCGCCGCGCCACCTGGCGGGTGGAGCCCCCGCCCGGCTCGCCCGGGTTGACGGGCGGCTTGGGGGTCCGGGCCTGCGGGTCGTCGCGAAGCGCCGCGCGCGGGTCGGTGTGTCCGGGGGCGTTCGCGTCCTTAACGTCATCGTCGAAAAGCATCTGCGCCATCGCACGCTTAGGGCCCATGGCGGCGTACTTGCTTACCTTCTGCATGGGCGCGCGGAACTCCTCAAACTCCTCAAATTCGCCGTTGAGCTCCGCTTTCGCATTGTTGATGGCTTTGCGGGCCGCATAAATGGCTGCGCGGACGTCCTGGATCACGCCCGGCAGACGCTCGGGGCCGATGACGATGAGGCCGATGATGAGGATGAAGAAAATCTCGCCCCAGCCGATGTTGGAAAACACTGCCTGCTCCCTCTACCCGCGGCGCCTCAGCGTACGGAAAACTACTTCCATCTTGTCCAACATGCTGCCGTGAGACTGCGCGGAGGGATCCGCCCCCGGACGGTCGGCGACGTCGTCGCTGCACAAATGCGCCAGCCGCTCGACCAGCGAGTCCGGGGCGTGCAAGTCATCGTCGTTGCAACGGCGCACCCGCTGGGAGGTGACGCGTTGCGCCTGCACCTCGGCGAAGCATTCCGCGCACTGCATCAGGTGCGAACGGGCGCGACGCGCCGCCGTGGCGCTGAGCTCGTTGTCGGTGAACGCGGCGATGGCCTCGGGGCTGAGGTGCTCGGTGGAGGAAAACTGCTTGCGCCGGGGTGCGCCGGAGGCCGACACAGCCGACGGCATCTTCTTGCTCACCCTGCTCACCTCGCCCACTCAGTGCGCTCCTTTACTCCTCGTGCTCGCTCGATCGCATGTTGAGGCCACTGGCCCAATTTGCACCTAGCGTACGCCCGTCCGGCGCCGAATGCGCTGACCGCCCCGCGCAGCAGGTAAGACTACCGCGCCCGGATCAGGTCCTTCGCCGCTTGATCGTGTGTTGCCTGCGCCTCCAGCGACGCGCGCAGCTGCTGACGGCCGCGGTGGATGCGCGAGCGGACCGTGCCCATCTTCACGCCGAGGGTGTCGGCGATCTCCTCGTAGGTCATCCCGACGACGTCACAAAGCACCACGGCGACGCGGAAGTCCGGGCCGAGCTCGTCCAGCGCGTGCTGGAGCGCGGGATCGAGGTTGGCCACCGTGTACGCCTGCTCCGGCGTCATGTCGGTGCCTGGGACGCGCTCGTAGTCCTCCGGCAGCGCCTCCATCCGGATGGTGGCGCGGTGGCGCACCATGTCCAGGAACAAATTGGTGGTGATGCGGTGCAGCCAGCCCTCGAATGTGCCGGGCTTGTAGCTCTTCAGGTTGCGGAAGACGCGCATGAACGTCTCCTGCGTGAGGTCCTCCGCGTCCTGTTGGTTGCCGGAGAGGCGGAACGCAAGGCGGTAGACGCTGTCCGCGTGCTCCGCAACCAACTCGGCCCAGGTGGGCATCCCGCCCTGGCCAGCGTCAAACGCCGCAGTGCCCGTCAGCGTGTCGGCGTTCGGGGTGGGCTGCTCGCGCGGTGAAGTCATTACTCTATTGTGGCAGAGATAACTAAGCCTGGGCAACACTTTGCCCGGCACTTTGCCTGGTGGCGGGTAACAATCCGCTCACGATCCGCAGCTCGCTATGATGTGCGGTGTGAGTGAGACAGCTTTTTCCCAAATGATCGCCTACATCGACCAGCGCGCGAACCACGCGAAGGGCGCGGCGGACGCGGACCCGTTCAGCCAAGGGCTCGAGGTCGCCCGCGTTGAGGCCGAGGAGAACGGCGTGAGCCTGCCCTCCCCGACCGTGGGCACGCTGCTGACAACCCTCGCCGCGGCGGGCGCGCGCGCAGACGCCGCGCAGGGCGCCGTCGCCGTCACCCCGGCCGCGGGCACCGTGGGCCTGCACCTGCTGCGCGGCCTGCCGGAAAAGTCCACCCTGACCTGCATCGAGCCCGAGGCCGCGCTGCAGTCCGGCACGAAGGCCGCAGTGCGCGCCGCGGGGTACGCGCCCTCGCGGGTCCGCTTCCTCACCGCCCGTCCGCTCGATGTGATGGGACGCCTGGCCAATGACGCCTACCAGGTCATCTACGCGGACGTCTCGCCCGTTGAGCTCGGGGCGATCATCGACGCCGCGTGGCCCCTCCTCACCCCCGGCGGCACCCTCGTGCTCGCCGGCTCACTGCTGGACGGCACGGTCGCCGACGCCACCCGCCGCGACCGCGAGACCGCGGCCGCCCGCGAAGCGGACGACTACGCGGAGACCTTCGCGGCGGAGCACGGTGGCGTCGTCACGCGTCTGCCCCTCGACGGGGGACTGACGCTTGTGACGAAGCGCTAGATCACTTCGTTCTTGCCAACGGCGACCACGCCGTTGTCGGAGACCTTGTAGCGCTCGCGATCGCGCTGCGGGTCCACGCCGATGATCTCACCATCGGACACGTAGACGTTCTTGTCCAGAATGCAGTGGCGCACCACTGCCCCCTTGCCCACGCGCACGCCCGGCATGATCACGGACCCCTCCACGGTCGCGCCCTCTTCCACGCGCACGTCCGTGGACAGGACGGAATTGCGCACCGTCGCGCCGGAGATGATGGAACCGGAGGCCACGATGGACTCCTGTGCGATGCCGCCCATGACGAACTTGGCGGGCGGGAGGTTGCCGTCCTCGGTGGAGTGGATCGGCCACGCGTTGTTGTAGAGGTTGAAGATCGGGTGCGAGGAGATCAGGTCCATGTGCGCCTCGTAGAACGAGTCGATGGTGCCGACGTCGCGCCAGTACCCCTTGTCGCGCTCGGTCGCGCCCGGCACGTGGTTCTCGGAGAAGTCGTAGACGTTCGCCTCGCCCTGGTTCACAAAGTACGGGATGATGTCCCCGCCCATGTCGTGGGCGGAGTCCTCGTTCTGCTCATCCTCCAGCAGGGCCTGCACGAGCGCCTCGGTAGAAAAGACGTAGTTGCCCATGGACGCGAACGTCACGTTCGGGTCATCCGGGGTACCCGGCGGGTTGGCCGGCTTTTCCAGGAACTCGGTGATCGTGCCGTTTTCGTCGGACTGAATGCAGCCGAACGCGGTGGCCTCCGCACGCGGCACGCGGATGCCGGCGACGGTGGCTGACTTACCCGAGGCGATGTGGTTTTCCACCATCTGCGACGGGTCCATGCGGTAGACGTGGTCCGCGCCGAAGACGAGGACGTAGTCCGGCTTGTCGTCATAAATGAGGTTGAGCGACTGCACGATCGCGTCCGCCGAGCCGTTGTACCAGCGCTTGCCGCGGCGCTGCTGCGCGGGCACGGACGCGATGTACTGCGGGGTTGGGCCGGACACGTTCCACGCGGTGGCAACGTGGCGGTCGAGCGAGTGGGACTTGTACTGCGTCAACACGGCGATGCGCATGTAACCCGCGTTGACCAGGTTGGACAGGACGAAGTCGATGAGGCGGTAGTTACCGCCAAACGGGACTGCAGGCTTGGCACGGTCGGCGGTCAGGGGGAACAGTCGCTTCCCTTCGCCGCCCGCGAGGACGATGGCGAGGACTCTTGGCTGGCTTTTCACGCCCACCAGAGTATTGAAAAGCAACGTCTCCCGCAGTGGCTATGTACACATTTTCACCACTTTAGGGGTACGCACCACACCTCCCGTTCGGGTTCCTGCAGCGCCGCGCATTCCTCACTACTGTTGGGGCTCATGAGAGTCGGAATGATGACCAGAGAGTACCCACCGGAGATCTACGGTGGTGCCGGCGTGCACGTCACTGAGCTGACGCGCTTTATGCGCGAGCTTATCGACGTCGACGTGCACTGCATGGGGACGCCGCGCAAGATGGACAACGTCTACGTCCACGGCGTAGACCCGGAGCTCACCGACGCGAACGGCGCGATCAAGACGCTGTCCACCGGCCTGCGCATGGCCAACGCGGCGAGCGGGTTGGACCTGGTGCACTCCCACACCTGGTACGCGGGCCTGGGCGGCCACCTGGCATCCCAGCTCCACGAAATCCCGCACGTGGTCACCGCGCACTCGCTGGAGCCGGACCGCCCGTGGAAGCGCGAGCAGCTCGGCGGAGGCTACAACGTCTCCTCCTGGAGCGAGCGGAATGCCATGGAGTACGCCGATGCGGTCATCGCGGTGTCCTCCGGCATGAAGGACGCGATCCTGCGGGCGTACCCGCGCATTGAGCCGGACAAGGTCCACGTGGTGCTCAACGGGATCGACACTGCCAACTGGTACCCCGGCCAAGCGACGATTCTGGAGGAGCTCGGGGTGGACCCGGCGAAGCCGGTCGTCTCGTTCGTCGGCCGAATCACCCGTCAGAAGGGTGTGCCCCACTTGCTCAAGGCGGCGCAGCAGTTCGACGAGGACGTGCAACTGATCCTCTGCGCCGGCGCCCCGGACACCCCGGAGATTGCGGCGGAGACGCAGGGGCTCGTCGAGAAGCTGCGCGCGCAGCGCGACGGCATCTTCTGGGTGCAGGACATGCTGCCGCCGGAGAAGATCCGCGAGGTCTACGCTTCGTCGGACGTGTTCGTCTGCCCGTCGATCTACGAGCCGCTGGGCATCGTCAACCTGGAGGCCATGGCGTGCGAGACCGCCGTGGTGGCGTCGCGAGTCGGCGGCATCCCGGAGGTCGTGGTTGACGGCGAGACCGGCACCCTCGTTGATTACGACGAGCACGATCCGGAGGCCTTTGAGCAGGCCCTCGCCGAGGCAGTCAACGCGCTGGTCGGGGACCCGGAGACGGCGAAGCGCATGGGCGCCGCGGGCCTGGCGCGCGCCCGCGACACGTTCTCCTGGTCTACTATCGCGCAGGAAACCGTGGACGTATACAAGAAGCTGCTGTAGAGGAAACAGAACTAAGTATGAGCGTTTACAGACCCGAACTGCACGTGACCGCCGAGCGCGGCATCCTCGAGGGCCCCGCAGGTGTCATCCGCGCCGGCGAGCGCGGCGAGCGCGTGTGGCACATGTTCTACCAGTACAAGCTCACCCCAGACGCCCCGAGCGCGTGGGGGCACGACATGAGCGAGCAGGACCCGTTCAGCTGGCTCGAGTGCAACGACGCCCTCGTCGCCATCGGCGGTGAGCTCAACGTCCGCGCCGGTGCGGTCGTCGCCACCGATGACGGCGCGGACCTGTACTTCACCTCCAACACCGCTGCGGGCGACACCGTGCAGCGCGCGCACGCCGACGACCTGGCCGCGCTCTGCGAGGAGCTGGAGGAGTCCGAAACCGGCCAACTGCTCCCCTCCTCCGGCGTCAAGCGCCTCGGCGCGGTGGTCCAGGACACGGAGGTCGACGGCCAGGTATACACCAACTTCCGCTCCCCTTGCGTCGTCCCTGACTGGGAGGAAGATGGCAACCGCGAGCGCGGCCACGACGGCTGGCTCATGCTCGCGGTCACCGGCTCGCTCGAGGCACCCGTGCCCGTCGTCCTTTCCTCGCACGACGGCCAGAGCTGGCTTGTCGACGGCGCGCTGACCTTCGACGGCGACCCCGGCCTCGATGTAACCAAGCCGCTCGTCGCCCCGCGCATCTCCCGCCTGCGCGACGAAGTGGACGGCGAGATCTACGATGTCCTCTTCCTCACCGCCGAGATCGACGGCAAGGACCGCACCGTGTACCTCGTCGGCGTGCTCAAGGGCAGCGTCTTCACCGTGACCTCCCAGGCGAAGCCGCTAGATTACGGCCACGACTTCACCCGCCCCCGCAACTCCGCCTACACCCTGGAGCCGTCGAACGCCGAGGACCGCTACGAGCGGACCTACCTGTTCGGTTTCATGACGGACTCCGGCCGCCACGGCGACCCCACCAAGGAACCGAACTGGGAGTCCGAGGGCTGGGCGAACACGCTGACGCTGCCGCGCCGCGCGACCCTGCAGCACGGGCAGCTCTACCAGGTCCCCGCCGGCGGGCTGCCGGAGGCGGTGCAGTCGTCGCGCCACGCACTGATGTGGACGGCGCTGTGCGACATCCCCGCGGGCTCGTCCGTGGAGGCCGAGGTACTGGACGGCAACGGCGAGCCGGTGGCTGTGATCACCCATAACGGGGAGACCCTCACCGTCGACCGTCTGGATGGCGCCCCTGCGGTCGCGGAGATCCACGACGACGATGAGGACAACATCACCGTCATCGTCGACGGCTCCACCCTCGAGGTCTACGCGGGCGGCGGCAGCGTCGTCACCGCATCCCGCATCTGGTCCGCCACCGGCTACAGCGGAATCCGCTCCCGCGCGGCGGGCGACGCCGAGATCTACAACGAGTGGCGCCGGGGGTTCCCCAGCGCCCGGTAGGCGCCCGCTCCGGCCTACGCCTTGCGCAGCCGGACTAGCTGGCCGCGCGCCGTCACGTCCATGTGCTCCGGCAGCGCCGCGAGGCGCTCCTGCAGCACGTCCGGCGCCACGTGGCGCGCCGACGGGCTCATCCCTACCTGCGCGGCAATCGCGTCGCGCTCCAGGCGCATCGTGTACTCGATGAGCTGCGGCTCCGCGGCCAACTCCAGGTGGCCCTTGGCCTGCTCCACCATGCGCTCGAGTTTGCCCGCCTCAACGCCGAGGATGCCCAGCGGTTCGCGCAGCTCGTCCAGGTGCCCCTGGTGCGCGATGAGCGCTACGACCTCACCGCCGGGCGCAAGGACGCGGGCGAACTCCGCCGGGTTCCGGGGCGCGAAGACATCCATGATGGCGTGAACGCTGCCGTCGCGAACCGGCAGCTGGCTCCACACGTCGGCCACCACGGCGCCGACGCGCGGGTGGGACTTTGCCAGGTGCTTCGCGGCGGGCACAGAAATATCCAGCCCAATGCCGCGCGCGCCGCCGACACTGTCCAGCGTGTGCGCCAGGTAGTAGCCGGTGCCGGCCCCCACCTCCAGCACGGCCGGTTCGGCCACGCCGCGCGCCTCCCCAACTGACGGGTCGCCCGGCTCGGGCGCACTGTGCTCCAACACGTGATGCACCTGCTCCGTCACCGCCTCGACGAACGGCGCGAAGTGCCCCTGCGAGAGGAAGGCTTCGCGGGCGTGGATCATCTCGATCGAGTCGCCCTCGTGGTTCAGGCCCTTTCCGCTGGCCAGCGTGACGTAGCCCTGCTTGGCCACGTCATAAGAATGCCCCGTCTCGGAGACGAGGCGCGAAAAGTCGTCCTCGCCCCGCAACGGGGAAAGATCTGCCGGGTCTGCAAGCACGTCCACGATGTCTTTGAGCATGTGGAAAGCTTACCGCACCGCCGACCGGGCCAAGCGGTGCAGGGTGAATGCGGTGACGCCGTGGGTTACTGCCCCGCGGCGTCGATAAGCAGCTGGCCCAGCTCGGCTGCCTCTTCCTTGCTCATCTCCACGACGAGCCGCCCGCCGCCGTCGGATGGAATGCGCATCACAATCTTTCGGCTCTCTTCTACAGCTTCCATCGGGCCGCTACCGGTGCGCGGCTTCATTGCTGCCATGCGTATTCTCTCCTTTGAACTCAATGACGTATGGAGTCAATGATACGCCTGTATGGGCCCGACCATCCGGGCCAAGCAGCATTTCGGTAGCTAACTATGCCTTTCCGTACGGATTTTCCCCAGCTTTCGGTGCCGGCTCCAGCGTCGCGGGCGCCTCAAACTCCGCCGCGCTCACGCCCTCGGTGAGCGAGTGCGAGTCCACCTTCTGCGGGTTGCGGGGTTGCGCCGGGCGAGCCTCAGCGGCCTCGTCGTCGCGCCACTCCGCGGTGTCCTGGCCGGTCAGCTGCGCGATGAGTGCGTCGACCTGGTCCATCCGGTACCCGCGGTGGACAACCTCCAGCTGAATGTCGTCAAAGTTGCCGTCCTCAACCGCGCGGCGATTCGCCGCCTTCACATCTTCCGTATCAGGCATCGGCGGCTGCGTCTCACCGCGCCCAAAAATCGACGACGCCAGCAGCATCCCCAGCACGCTGAACAGCGCCAAGACAAGAATCAGGATAATCCAAGAGAGCATGGGCGCTATTCTACTTCCCGCCCCACGCAACGCGCTGCTGTACCTCGCCCAGCGCGCCCCGCCCCGCGGCCCGATCCAGGATCGTCGCCACGATCACATCCGCCATCGGCGCGAGCTCCTCCAGCGGACGGTTCCGGTGTCGCCGCGCGCTAAGCTGCACTTCGGTGACGGCGGCGGGGGTGTGGGAGGACGCGACATCGAGGAGCAAGCCCACCTCGACCCCGTAGCCGGCGACAAACGGCAGGCTCAGCGCGGTGCTACGACGGATGGCGTACTCGCCGGCGAGCGGCTGGGAGATGTGGCCGAGCTCGGGGAACAGCGCGCGCAGCAGCGGCTTCGCCGTGAGCTCGGTGACGCGGCCGCCGCCGGGGCCGCCGTTGAGCTCGCGGGTGTAGGCGGCCTTGACTAGGTGGATCGCCGGGTTCGCAAACGGCGCGGCGAGCGCATCGACCCAGCCGGGTCGCAGCGAGGTCACGTCCGCGTCGACGAAGACGACGACGTCGCCGCTCGCGGCGCTCACCCCGCGCCACAGCGCCTCGCCCTTGCCGGGAACGGTCTCGGCGGGACCGACATCGCGCCAGTTCACCACGCGGGCGCCCGCCGCTGCGGCCTCGCTGGCGGTGGCGTCGCTGGAGTCGGAGTCGATGACCAGCACCTCCCCGCCATCGCGCGCGGCGCGCGACTCGAGGCAGGTGCGCACCACGCCGGCGACGGTGCGCTCCTCGTTCAGCGCCGGGATGACCACGCTCACGCGCGGGCTGCTCACGCGAGCCCCCGGACGGTGGCAAGCGGCGCGGCGGTACCCTGGATCGCCGCGGTCATGCGGATCACGTCCACGGTTTCCGCGACGTTGTGGACGCGGAAGGCGGCGACGCCGCGGGCGGCTGACCAGGCGGTGGCAGCGAGCGTGCCCGCGACGCGTTGCGCTGGGTCGGTGCGGCCAACCGTCTCGCCCACGAAGTCCTTGTTGGACAGCGCCATGAGCACCGGCCAGCCGGTGGCAACGAGCTCGTCGATCCGGCGCAGGATTTCCAGGCCGTGGAACGTGTTCTTGCCAAAGTCGTGGGTGGGATCGATGAACACGCGCTCGGCGGGCACGCCGCAGTCCACGGCGCGCTCGGCCAGCGCTGAAGTTTCGCGGATCACGTCGGCGACGACGTCGTCAAAATGCACGCGGTGCGGGCGGGTGCGCGGCACCACCCCGCCGGTGTGGGAGCAGACGTAGCCGACCGCGTGGTGGCCCGCCACCTCGACGAGCTCGGGGTCCCAGCCCGCCCAGGTGTCATTGATCAGGTCCGCGCCGGCGTCGATAGCCGCTTCGGCGACGCTCGCGCGCCATGTGTCCACGCTGATGGACACCTCGGGGTGGCGCGCGCGGACCTCGGCAATCAGCGGGACAACGCGATCGATCTCTTCGTCGACGTCCACCTCATCCCCCGGCCCGGCTTTGACGCCGCCGACGTCCACGATGGACGCGCCCGCCGCGATGACCTCGTCCGCGCGCTGAGCTGCCTTTTCAATGGCAAAGGTCGCGCCCTTGTCGTAAAAGGAGTCCGGGGTGCGGTTCACAATGGCCATCACCCGCGCGAGCGAGTTACTCATGTCCACCAGCGCGTTGCGCGTCGCCGAGGCGCTCATCCGTCATCACTTGGTGCGTCTCCACGATGTGCGCGATGGCCTCCTCAACCGAGTCAGTGACCAGGAACAGTTTTTCGTCGCCAGGCGAAATGAGCCCGCGCTCGAGCTGCTGGTTGACCATCCAATCGACCAGGCCGGACCAGAAGTCGGTGCCGATGAGCACGATCGGGAAGTTGGTCACCTTGCCGGTCTGCACCATGCACAGCACCTCGAAGACCTCGTCCATCGTGCCGAAGCCACCGGGCAGCGCGATAAACGCCTGCGAGTACTTCAGGAACATGGTCTTGCGGGCGAAGAAGTAGCGGAAGTTCAGGCCGAGGTCGACCCAGTCGTTCAGCCCCTGCTCGAACGGCAGCTCGATGCCCAGGCCGACCGACATGCCGCCGGCGTTATGCGCGCCGCGGTTCGGCCCCTCCATCAGGCCCGGGCCGCCGCCGGTGATCACGGCGTAGCCGGCCTCGACCAGCCCGTGGCCAACCTGGTACGCCTGCTCGTATTCCGGCGTGCCCTCGCCCAGCCGCGCGGAACCGAAGACAGTCACGGCCTTCGGCAGCTCGCTGAGCGCGTCGAAGCCGGCCACGAACTCGGACTGGATGCGCATGACGCGCCACGGGTCTGCGTGCTTCCAGTCGTGGTCGGAGGAGCCGAGCGATTCGAGCAGGCGGCGGTCGTGCGTGGACGCCTGCTCGTTGTCGCTGCGCAGCATGAGCGGGCCGCGGAGCTTGCGGTCACGGTCGGGGCGGGGTGTGGTGTGCGGTGCCATAGTAATTGTGTGTGGAAAGTTTTCTATGTTCAGTGAAGGGACAGGTAGTCCATGAGCTGCGCGAACACCTCACGGATCTGGCTGATCGGGCACTGCTCGTCCTTCTTGTGAGCAAAGCCCGGATTGCCGGGGCCGAAGTTCACGGCCGGAACACCAAGGTTAGAGAACCTGGACACGTCCGTCCATCCGAACTTCGCACGGAAGTTCCCGCCCACGGCCTTCACCAGGTTGGCCGCCACCGGGTGGTCCAGCCCCGGTAGCGCGGCCGGCGCCACGTCGTCGTACGCAAGCGTCAACCCGTCTTCCAGGGCGAGCATCTCCTCGAGGTGCGCCTTCGCGTTCTCCACGTCACGGTCCGGCGCGTAGCGGAAGTTGACAATCAGACGGGCGTGGTCCGGGATCGTATTGGTGGCCACGAACCCCTCCACGCCGACGACGTTGATGCCCTCGCGGTACTCGCAGCCGGCGATGGTGACACGGCGCGGCTCGTAGGCGGCGATGCGGGTCAGCACACCCGCGAGGTCGTGGGCCGCGTTGTGCCCCAGCCACGAGCGCGCGGAGTGCGCTCGGGTGCCGTGCGCGTCTACGAAGACGCGGATCGTGCCCTGGCAGCCGGCCTCGATCACCCCGCCGGACGGCTCGCCAAGCAGCGCGATGTCGCCCGCAAGCAGCTCCGGGTGGTCCCGCTCGAGGTGGAACAGCCCGTTGTATTCCTGGGCGACCTCCTCGGCCTCGTAGGCAATGACAGTCATATCAAACGCCGCGCGCTCCCCCGGTGCCTCGGCCTCGCCACGCACGAGCCGCGCGAACGCCCCGAGGTAGCACGCCATGCCACTTTTCATGTCCACGGTCCCGCAGCCAAACATGGTGTCGCCCTCAATGCGGTGCGGCGTGTTGTCTGCCAGCGGCACCGTGTCGATGTGCCCCGCCAGCACGACGCGCTGCTCGCGCCCGAAGTGCGTGCGGGCGACGACGGTGTTACCAATCCGCTGCACGTCGACTGCGCCGTCCCCGGAGGCGTCGGCAAGCGCCCGAAGCGCACCCTCGACGGCGTCGGCGATCGCCTCCTCGTGGTGGGACGGCGACTCGATGTCCACGAGCGCGGCGGTGAGATCGACTGGGTCTGCAAAGAGGTCTAGCGTGTTCACCCCACTCATCCTACGGGCGGCAATCCGCCTAGGATGAGGACATGCCCATTGGAGCGGAAGCAACCGGAATTGCCAACATCGCTATGGACGGGACCGTCTTGGACACCTGGTACCCGAGCCCAGCGCTTATCGACGCCACACCGTCCGAGCCACCCGCTACCGCAAGCACCGAGCGCGTCAGCGCGAACGAGCTGTCCGACCGGTTCCTCAACCTCGTCGGCCTGGACCGCGACCGGCTGGTGGAGCTCGTCCCGGTGCGCACCCGCATCCCGGACCTGTCACAGCCGCCGGTGGACGCGCACGACGTCTACCTGCGGCTGCACCTGCTCTCCCACCGCCTGGTCAAGCCGCTCGAGTTGAACATGGAGGACTGCCTCAGCCACCTCGTGCCCGTGGTGTGGACCAATAAGGGCCCGTGCCTGACGGACAACTTCGAATTCATCCGCACCAACCTGCGCTCCCGCGGCACGATCCACGTCTGGGGCATCGAGCGGGTGCCGCGCATGGTGGACTACGTCGTCCCCTCAGGCGTGTCCATCGCGCAGGCCGAGCGCGTCCGTCTCGGCGCCTACCTCGCGCCGGGCACATCGGTCCTGCGCGAGGGCTACGTCTCCTTTAACGCGGGCACGCTCGGCCCCTCGCGGGTGGAGGGGCGCCTGTCCTCGTCCGTGGTGATCGGCGAGGGCGCGGACCTGGCGTTGTCATCCGTGCTCATGGCGTCGCGCGCCACGCAACGCACCCGCGGCCCAATGCGGGTGGGCAAGCACTGCACGATGCACCCCTCAGCCGGCGTGTTCGGCGTGGACCTGGGCGATAACTGCACCGTCGGCGTCAACGTCATGATCGAGCCGGAATCAGTGGTGTACGACGCCCGCCTGGACCGCGAGATCCCCGCCAAAGAGATCGCCGGGCAGGACGACTTGCTCATCCGGCGCGAGGCGATGAGCAATTGTCCGGTTGTGAGGGATCAGGGAAGCGTCGATTAGCATTCAAGCCCCCAGCTGGGACGATGCGAGCCTTATTGGCCCGCGACGCGGTGCCAACGATTAGAGTAAGACCATGTCTTCTCAGGATTCCCCTGGCAGCGCGTCGGTCATCGCACCGACTTCTGCCTCCGTCTCGCTTGAGCGTGGCCTCAAAACCCGCCACCTGACCATGATGGGGCTCGGTTCCGCAATCGGCGCCGGGCTCTTCCTCGGTACCGGCGTGGGCATCGCCGCTGCCGGGCCCGCGGTAATTATCGCCTACCTCATCGCCGGCGCGATCACCGTGTGCATCATGCAGATGCTTGCAGAGATGGTGGCGGCGCGGCCGTCCTCCGGCACCTTTTCCACCTACGCGGAGCAGGCACTCGGCCCCTGGGCCGGGTTTGCCATCGGCTGGCTGTACTGGTTCATGATGATCATGATCATGGCCGTGGAGATCACCGGCGCCTCCGCCATCATCGCCGCCTGGTTTGGCATCTCGCCGTGGATCCCGGCGCTCGTGGCCATCGTGGTGTTTACCGTGATCAACTTCGCCGCGGTGAAGAATTTCGGGGAATTCGAGTTCTGGTTCGCCCTCATCAAGGTCTCCGTCATCATCGCGTTCCTGATCCTGGGCGTGGCACTGTGGCTCGGTCTGCTGCCCGACACCAGTTTCGTCGGCACAAGCAACATCGCCGAGGTCGGGTTCATGCCCAACGGCTGGGGCGGCGTGGCCACCGCCATGCTCGCCGTCGCATTCGCCTTCGGCGGCATCGAGCTGGTCACCATCGCCGCCGCCGAGTCGGAAGACCCCGAGGTGGCGGTCCACGCCGCGATCCGCTCCATCATCTGGCGCATCGGGTTCTTCTACATCGGCTCGGTCCTCCTCATCGTCATGCTGCTGCCGTTCGGGCAGATCGGCGGAGCCGAGGACGCCTCCGAGTCCCCCTTCACCGCCGTTCTCCACCTGGCCAACGTCCCGGGCGCGGTGGGCATCATGGAGGCCGTCATCGTGGTTGCGCTGCTGTCGGCGTGCAATACGCAAATCTACGGCTCCTCCCGCTTTCTGCACAACCTGGCGCTGCGCGGCGACGCCCCGCAGATGTTTGCCAACACGGACACGCGCGGGGTGCCCATGCGCGCGGTCATCGTCTCCGTCTGCTTCGGGTTCGGCGCCGTCGCCCTGCAGTACTGGAACCCGCCGGGGCTGCTCGCATTCCTGCTCAACGCGGTCGGCGGCTGCCTGATCGTGATCTGGTTTGCCATCAGCTTCTCCTTCCTGCGCCTCCACCCACGCCTCGTAGCCACGGGCGAGATCACGCAGGTGCGCATGTGGGCGCCGTCCGTGCTGCCCTGGGCGACCATCGCGCTCGCTGCAGCGCTCGTCGTCCTCATGCTCACCACACCCGACGGGCGCACGCAGCTACTCGCGGTGGCCGTCGTCGTCGGCGTGGCCGCCATTGCAGGTGTGCTGTGGACGCGCACCGACTCCTTCCGCATCAACGCCGCGAAGGCGGCCGAAAGGAACATCCGATGAGCAGCGCTACCACCCACAACGGCCCTGATTCCGAGCTCGGCACCGGCCTGAAATCGCGCCACCTCACGCTGATGGGCCTTGGGATGGCCGTCGGCGCGGGCCTGTTCCTCGGCGTGGGCGAGGGCATCCGCGCCGCCGGGCCCGCGATCCTGATCGCCTACTTCATCGCCGGTCTTATCGTCATCGCTGTGATGCGCATGCTCGGCGAGATGGCCGCGACCCGCCCATCCTCCGGATCGTTTGCCACCTATGGCCGCCAAGCCTTCGGGCATTGGGCCGGCTTCCTGCTTGGCTGGCTCTACTGGTTCCTGCTCATCATGGTCGGTGGTGCCGAAATCACGGGCGCGGCCGCCATCATGGCCGGCTGGTTCGGCATCCCGCAGTGGATCCCGGCACTGGTCGCCGTGGTGTTTTTCGCCGTGGTCAACCTCGCCCAGGTCAAGGGCTTCGGCGAGTTTGAGTACTGGTTTGCCATGATCAAGATCGTGGTCATCATGGGCTTTTTGGTCATTGGTGCCCTCCTCTTCTTGGGCGTGCTGCCGGGCAGCGACTTTGTCGGGCTCACCCACGTGAAGGAATCCGGCTTCGCGCCGAACGGCATCCCGGGTATCGCCGCCGGCTTGCTCGCCGTCGCCTTCGCTTTCGGCGGCATCGAGGTCGTCACCATCGCGGCGGCTGAGTCCGAAAACCCCGCCCAGGCCGTAAAGAACGCGGTCAACTCCATTATCTGGCGTATCGCGCTGTTCTACGTCGGCTCCGTCGTGGTGATCATCCTCCTACTGCCCTACGCGCAGATCGACGCCGCCGATTCCGCCGCGGACTCGCCGTTTACCCAGGTCTTGTCCATGGCAAACCTGCCCGGTGTTGTCGGTTTCATGGAAGTCGTGATCGTCCTCGCGCTGCTCTCGGCGTTCAACGCGCAGATCTTCGGCACCTCTCGCCTGGCGTATCAGCAAGCGCTCGAGGGCGACGCCCCGAAGTGGCTTGCCAAGACCAACGCGAGTGGCGTCCCCTTCAACTCGGTGCTGGTTTCCATGTTCTTCGCGTTCGTCGCGGTCGGTCTGCAGTGGTGGAACCCGCCGGGGCTGCTCAGCTTCCTCATGAACGCGGTCGGCGGCTGCCTCATCGTCACCTGGATCATGATCACGCTGAGCTACATCCGCCTGCGCCCGGAAATGCGCGCGGGCGAAGGCCATTCCGCCGTCGAGGTACAAGGTGGGATTTTCGTGCCGTGGGCTACGCTCGCCGCCCTGCTCGCGCTCGTGGGGCTCATGCTTATCGACGCCTCCGCGCGCGGTCAGATCCTCGCCGTCCTTATCGTTTCCGCAGCACTTGTTGTCGCGTCCCTATTCACACGGGGCAGGGCTGCAGCGCTCCGACAGGATGATCTAAGCTAACAGGCATGACTTCAGCGATTGCACGTGGAATTGCCACGGTTACTCATGACGGCACTGTCCTCGACGTCTGGTTCCCCGCCCCTAAGCTGGGCGAAACCGTTGCCGAAAGTGGCACGAAGCGCCTGGACGAGGCCGATGCTCGCTTCTCCCACCTGGTCGGCCCCGACGAGGACCGCGGCGTCGCACGCGTCCCCGTCGAGACCCAGATCGCTGACATCAACGAGCCGGCGATCGACGCCTACGATGTCTACCTCCGCCTGCACCTGCTCTCCCACCGCCTGGTCAAGCCGCACGGCGCGAACATGGACGGCGTGTTCGGCCTGCTCGCCAACGTGGTGTGGACCAACTACGGCCCCTGCGAGGTCTCCGACTTCCAGATGACCCGCGGTCGCCTCGCCGCCCGCGGCCCCGTCATCGTCTACTCCGTGGACAAGTTCCCCCGCATGGTCGACTACGTGGTGCCCTCCGGCGTGCGCATCGGCGACGCCGACCGCATCCGCCTCGGCGCCCACCTCGCCGAGGGCACCACCGTCATGCACGAGGGCTTTGTCAACTTCAACGCCGGCACGCTCGGCGCCTCCATGGTCGAGGGCCGCATCTCCGCCGGCGTGACCGTCGGCGACGGCACCGACATCGGCGGCGGCGCCTCCATCATGGGCACCCTGTCCGGCGGTGGCAAGGAAACCATCACCCTCGGCGAGCGCTGCCTGCTCGGCGCGAATGCGGGTATCGGAATTTCGCTCGGCGACGACTGCGTGGTCGAAGCCGGCCTCTACGTCACCGCAGGCGCGAAGGTCGTGCTCACCGCCGAGGTTGCCGAGGCGCTGGGCAAGGAAGCAGGCGCCACCATCAAGGCGCTCGAGCTCTCCGGCGCCAACGGCCTGCAGTTCCGACGCAACTCCACCTCCGGAGCCATCGAGGTCGTTGCCGCAAAGGGCATCGAGCTCAACGAGGCGCTGCACGCCAACTAGGCGCTCTGCCCCCCATCACTCCCCACCTGGCCTGCTCGGGCTGGTGGGGAGTTTCTTACGTCTCCTCCCCCGCGTGCGGAGCCGACGGCTTCGGCTTCGCAAACGCCCAGAACTTGTTGATGATGAAGTTGACGGGGGTGGCGATGATCGTCGATAAGCCTTGGGCCCAGTACGACTTGGTGCGCAGTCCGGAGGAATCGTCGAAGATGTGGTCCGGCAGCGCGATGGGCGAGGTCGGGTTCATAAACAGCGTCATAAACGTCAGCGAGACAAGGAAGGCGATGGCACCCGTGGCGAGGAACGGGAAGAAGCCCGCGAACCAGTTGCGCTGCTCGATCTTGCGGAACGTCCAGGAGCGGTTGAGCTGGTAGTTCCAGACGTTGGCGATGACGAACGCCAGCGTAGAGAGCAGGTGGTACCAGCGGATGTTGAACCGGGTGCCCGGGATGCTCATGAGCGCGTCGGCCTCGTGAAGGTCCAGCCCTGCCTCGAGCGACTTCTTCGCCACGTAAAAGACGGCGAGATTGACCACCACGCCGGAGCCGCCGACGAGACCGAACTTGATAAATTCGCGCAGACCGTTCGCCATACGCTCGGTGGTTGCTGAGCTGTTCACGCTACCCGCGCCTCCTTCTTCCTGCCGGGACGTTGTCCTGCGCCGTCTCCGCCGCCGCGCCGATCGCCGGCGCCCGGCAGCGCGAAACGGCCACGTGCTAACCCATGTAGCTTAGTACGTGGCCGTATTGAGAAGAAAAACGCGCGCGGTGGATACGCAGTGTTTACGCCGCGGTGAGTCGCTGCGCGGCGGCGGCGATGCGCTCGTCCGTCGCGGTGAGGCCGATGCGGACGTGGGCCCCACCGGCCGGTCCGTAGAAGTCGCCGGGCGCCGCCAGGATGCCACGCTCCGCGAGCCAGTCCAGCGTTTCGCGGGCCTCCATCCCGTCGCGGCGCGACCACAGGTACAGGCCGGCCTCGGAGTGGTCGACGGTAAAGCCGGCCTTGAGCAGCGCGGCCATGAGCGTAGCGCGTCGCTTGGCGTAGGTCGAGGCCTGGAGTTCCTCGTGGGTGTCGTCGATAAGCGCGGCGCGCATGGCGTGCTGAATCGGGCCCGGCACCATGAGCCCGGAGTGCTTGCGCACAAACAGGAGCTCCTGGACCAAGTCTGTGTCACCCGCGATCCAGCCAGCGCGGTAGGAGGCCAGGTTGGAGGTCTTGGACAGCGAGTGCAGTGCCAGCAGGTTGGTCATGTCCTCGCCGCACACGCGCGGGTCGAGCACGCTCAGCGGCTCCGCAGACCACGGCAGGCCGAGGTAGCACTCGTCGGACGCGATGATCGCGCCAGTATCGCGCGAAAACTCAACCCACTCGCGCATCTCGGACTCGCTGAGCACACGCCCCGAGGGGTTCGACGGCGAGTTAATAAACACCAGCGCGGCGCCCTCGACGGGTGCGTCGGAACGCACGGGCTCAGCGCCGGCGAGCAGCGCGCCGACTTCGTACGTCGGGTACGCGAGCTCCGGGATGACCACCTTCTGCCCCTGCAGGCCAAGCAGCGTGGGCAGCCACGCGATGGCTTCCTTGGTGCCAATCACCGGCAGGACGGAGCGCTCATCCAACCCGGTGACGGCGAAGCGGCGCGCCATCGCGCCCACGATCGCCTCGCGCAGCTCCGGGAGCCCAACGGTTTGCGGGTACCCCGGCTCGGCAGCGTGCTCGACTAACGCGAGCTGGATGGACGGCGCGACGTCGTCGACCGGGGTGCCCACAGAGAGGTCGATAATACCGTCGGGGTGCGCGGCCGCCTTCGCCTTGACCTCGGCGATGGTGTCCCAAGGAAACTCCGGCAGGCGCTGACCAAGGGGCTGACGCTTAGGCGTAACCGGCATACGCCTAGTCCTGGTTCTGCGGCGGCAGGGCTGCTACAAACGGGTGGTCGTAGCCGGTCGGGCCGGTCTTCGCAGCGCCGCCCGGGGAGCCGAGCTTGTCAAAGAAGCTGACGTTGACGTCGTAGTACTCCGCCCACTCGTCCGGGGTGTCGTCCTCGTAGAAGATGGCTTCGACAGGGCAAGCCGGCTCGCAGGCGCCGCAGTCGACGCACTCGTCCGGGTGGATGTAGAGCATGCGCTTGCCTTCGTAGATGCAGTCGACGGGGCACTCCTCGACGCAGCTGCGATCCAGCACGTCCACGCATGGTTGAGCAATCACGTAAGTCATGCCGTCCAGTATGTCACTTCGCTCGGAGCATCGGGAAAACGCCACCCAAAATTCCGGCGAACAGCAGGAGCAACGTCAGAATATTATCCGGCACGAGCTGCGGGCCGCCAGCTGGAAGCACGAACATGAGGGCGAAGAACCCGCCCAGCCACACCGCCAGGGGTACGAAGGCGATCCACGCTCCACCGCGCGCCCACAACCGGGCGGTCCTGGTCAGCACCACATTGAACGCGAGCGCCACCAGCACCGTTGCGGGCACGGGGACGTTGCCCACGCGCGCGCCCAGGTAGACCACCTCAAGCAGCAGTGACACTAGCGCGCCGATGCCCAGCCACACCATCGCGGCGACGACCTCGCCCCGCGAGTAGTCCGTGCGCACGGCCGGCTCCGTCACTGAGCCAGGCCTCCGAGCACGCCGTCCTCCGGTCGCTCAATCGGCACGCCCGCGCCGAGCTGGAAGTGCTCGTACGGCTGGATCGGCTGCACGATGAGGTTGGACAGCGCGTAGTACACCACCGGCCCCTGCCCCACGACCGAGTGCGGGTTGGTGGCGCTGGTGCGCCCGTCCGCGATCCACAGCTGGGTGGCGTGCGCGCGCATCGCCGCCACCTTCGCGCTGTACGCGGTGTGGGAAAGCAGCACCGCGACGTCGGAATGCGCAACGCCGTCGAGCTCGCCGTCCTCCGGCAGCCGCCAGCCATCCGGAGCCTCGGCGGGAAGCAGCGCGTTGGTCTCCTCCTCCAGCCGCACTGCCCACAGGATGCGCGGCACGCCAACCTGCTCGGCGGCCGCGTGCGCAATCTCGTGCGCGCGGATGTGGTCGGGGTGCCCGTACCCGCCGTCCGGCCCGTAGGTCAGCACCAGGTGCGGCCGCTCGGCCTCGAGCAGGGCAGCAAGCTTATCGACGCTCCCCTGCCCCCCATGCACAAACGCCCGCGGATTCTCGTGCGCCTTGGACCCGGCCATCCCGCTGTCCCGGTAGCAGCCCGCGCCGCCGAGGAACGCGCCGCGCACGCCCATCGCCGCGAGCGACTCCTGCAGCTCCCGGATCCGGAAGCCCCCGAGCTGGTCGGCGTGGTCCACGGTGAGCTGCTGGTAGGGCTCGCCGATGACCTCGCCTTCCTCCCCCAGCGTGCAGGTCACCACAAGCACGTCCGCCCCGCGGGCCGCCAGGTCCGCGAGCGTGCCGCCCATCGTGATCGCCTCGTCGTCCGGGTGTGCGTGGACCGCCACCACGCGGTAGCCGGCGAGGTCCCTGTTGGTGGTGTGCATTGTCTACTCCTTGCGTTGAATTGGTTTGGGCGGCGTGCGCTGCTCGGCTGCTACTCAGTGCCGGTGAGCGTCCACTGCGCGGCGCTCGACAGGCCTTGGTTCCATCGTTGCAGGTCCGCGTCGGGGCCGTCGATTGTAGTCCCGAGCGCCAGGATGCGGCGCTCCCGCACCACCGGCACCCAGAGCACCTCCTGCTGCTCGATGTCGGCGACGCGCCGCGCCGCCTCGCCTTGGCCCACCTCGCCGGAAAGGATGGCGCTGGCCAGTAGCTGGTTTTCCTGCGTGCACAGCCCGGAAACGTTCTCCTCCAGGTACTTGCCTGTAGGGCAGGCCACGCGCCCGGCCAGCTGGGTGGTGGTCCCCGCGTCGTACCGCCACCCCACCAGCACGTCAACGTTGCCATCGGGCATGCTGCTGGACAGCAGCGACGCGGTATCGGTGGACACGACGCTCGCGCGCACTCCGCGGCCGTTGAGGATGTCCGCGAGCGAGCGCGCCGCGGCGGACGCGGCCGTGTCGGAGGCGTCCACGCCGATGCGCAGCGGCCGGTACTTCTCCACGAACTGTTGCAGCCGCACAGGCTCGCCTTCCAGGGGCGGGGTAGGCTCGGCTGGGTCCAGGTCCGCGGAGCGGCCGGCGCTGATGGGGGCGAGCAGTGGAACGTCGATAAGCGAGCGAAGCTCCTCGCGCATCCCGCGGGACAGGCCCGAGTTCACTGACACGTTCACGCCGAGCGTGCGCGGGGTGCTGATCAGGCGCGTCTGTGTTGATGGCAGCAGGTCGAGCACTCGCGACGACGTCTCTTGCGGCGTCTTGTCCAGGAACGCGAGCTGGCCCGCGCGCAGCTGGTCCGCAACCTGGGTGGTCGTGCGCACCTCCTGGAGGTTAATGATGTCAATCTGCGCGGGCGACTCGCCCCAAAACCTGTCGTTGCGGTTGAGCGTGACCGTGCCGCGGCCGCGGTCCACCTCACGCACCATGTAGCGGCCGGCCGACGCCGGGATCGTGTCGTGCAGCGCCGCGCGGAAGTCCGACGCGTCCGCCGCGAAGAGGTGCGCGGGAAGCAGGTGCTGGAACAGACTCTGCCACTGCCGGACCGGGCGGGCGAAGTCCACGTCGACGACCTTTCCGCCGTCGCCGCTCACCCGCACGCCCACGATCGCGTCGTACCCCTCCGCGTCGATCGCGCCCGGGGTGTGCGACATCCCGCGCCACAGGTAGGCGAAGTCAGCGCCGGTAATCGGCGTGCCGTCGGACCACTGCGCCTCCGGCGCGATGACGTAGCGCACCGTCATGGCGTAACTCGAGGTGGGCAGCCGCGTCGCCGCGACGAGCAGCTCGTCGTTGCGGACGCCGTCCACAAACGCGCTGGGCAGCACGAGGTTGGCAATGCTGCGCACCATCGCGGACTCGTCGGCGCGCAAGTGCGGGTTCAGGCCGTTGCGCAGCGTGTCCGTGCCGACCGTGATCTGGGTCCGCTCGGGGCCTTGCGTGGGCTTGCTTGTCGACGTCTCCTCGTCCGGCTCCGCGGCGCTGTCACCAGCATCGTTGGCGCTGGTGTCGCCGCCGGGGGCGTCCTGCACCTCGGCGGGGTCCACCAGTGGCGGCGGACCTGGGTTGGCGGCGCACCCGGCACTCCCCGCGAGCAGCAGCGCTGCGCCGAACGCGGCACACCACCTGCGTGCGGGGACGTGCATGGGGAGACCGCTTACTTGTTCTTTGCCTTCGCGCGGGAACGTGCGCGGCCGCGCTCGGTGGCGTCGAGGATGATCTTGCGCACGCGCATGGCCTCCGGGGCAACCTCGACGCACTCGTCGTCGTCACAGAACTCGATGGCCTCGTCCAGGGACAGGGTGCGCGCCTTCGCCAGGGTGACGGTCGCGTCCGCGGTGGCGGAGCGCATGTTGGTCAGCTTCTTTTCCTTGGTGATGTTGACGTCCATGTCCTCGTCGCGGTTGTTCGCGCCGACGACCATGCCCTCGTACGCCTCGGCGCCCGGCTCGACGAAGAAGTCGCCACGGTCCGCGAGGTTCTGCAGCGCGTACGCGGTGACCTGGCCGGAGCGGTCGGCCACGAGCGAGCCGGTCGGGCGGCCCTTGATCTCGCCGGCCCACTGGCGGTGCTCGATGGAGTACGAGTTGGCAATGCCAGCGCCGCGGGTCTCGGTGAGGAAGGTGGTGCGGAAGCCGATGAGGCCGCGCGACGGCACGTCGAACTCCATGCGGACCCAGTCGCCGGAACCGGCGTTGCCCATGGTGGTCATCTGGCCCTTGCGGTTGGCCATGAGCTGGGTGACGGCCCCCTGGTGCTCGGACGGGACGTCAATGATCATGTGGTCGTACGGCTCGTAGGTCTTGCCGTCGACCTCCTTGGTCACCACCTGCGGCTTGCCCACGGTGAGCTCGAAGCCCTCGCGGCGCATCGTCTCAATGAGCACGGTCAGCGCCATCTCGCCACGGCCCTGGACCTCCCAGGCGTCCGGGCGCTCGGTCGGCAGCACCTTAATGGAGACGTTACCGATGAGCTCCTGGTCGAGTCGGGCCTTGACCATACGCGCGGTGAGCTTGTCGCCGCCGTTACGGCCGGCCATCGGGGAGGTGTTCACGCCGATGGTCATGGAGATCGCCGGGTCATCGATCTTGATGCGCGGCAGCGGCTCGACGTGCTCCGGGTCGCACAGCGTATCGCCGATCATGATCTCGTCGATACCGGAGACCGCGGCGATGTCGCCGGCGACCACGTCGTCGGTCGCCGGGACGCGGTCGAGCCCCTCGGTGACCAGCAGCTCGGCGATCTTCACGTTCTTCACGTGCTGCTCGCCCTCGGCGTCGTAGTGGACCCACGCGACGGTGTCGCCCTTCTTCACGGTGCCCTTGTACACGCGGATCAGCGCGATACGGCCGAGGAAGGAGGAGGAGTCCAGGTTGGTCACCTGGGCCTGCAGCGGCGCGTCGATCTCGGCGGACGGCTCCGGCAGGGTGTCGTAAATGACGTCGAAGAGCGGCTGGAGGTCCTCATTCTCCGGGACATTGCCGTTGCCCGGGTTCTCCAGCGACGCGCGGCCCTCGCGGCCGGAGGCGTAGAGCACCGGCAGCTCGAGCAGGTTCTCGGCGGCCTCTGCGGCCTCCGGGTCTTCCAGGGACGCGCCGAGCTCGAGGAGAAGGTCCTGTGCTTCCTCCACGACTTCGTCGATACGCGCGTCCGGGCGGTCGGTCTTGTTCACGCAGATGATCACCGGCTTCTTGGCCTCGAGGGCCTTGCCAAGCACGAAGCGGGTCTGCGGGAGGGGGCCCTCGGAGGCGTCGATAAGCAGCACCACGCCGTCCACCATGGACAGGCCGCGCTCGACCTCGCCGCCGAAGTCGGCGTGGCCCGGGGTGTCGATAACGTTGATGACCAGGTCGCGGCCGTCCTTGCCCTTGCCCTTACGGCGAATCGCCGTGTTCTTGGCCAGGATGGTGATGCCACGCTCGGATTCAAGCTCGCCGGAGTCCATCACACGGTCGCCGTGCTCGCCGTGGTCGCCGAACACACCGGACTGCTCCAGCATGCCGTTCACCAGGGTGGTCTTGCCGTGGTCAACGTGGGCGACGATGGCGACGTTACGAAATTCAGGATGCGACACTGATCCGGTGCTCCTTATACATAGGCGGTAGAACGCTTAAACCTTACCCCTGCCGCGCCCAACTCGCACGTTTGGAGCATTTCGCTTATCGACGCCCCTCCACCCCACCTTGACAGTGTGACAAAAGTGACTACTGTTGCTGTAGTTGCGCAAGGTGCGGGTGTGTTGCGCGCGTTCGTGCGCGCCAGACCCTGCGTCGAGCCCCCAGCCCCGAGACCCCGAAGGAAGACGTCACCGCCGTGCGAACCACCGCCATCGCCGCTGCTAGCGCACTTGCCGCCGCCACGCTCGCCGTCGCCCCGGCCGCGCACGCCGCTCCCTCCGCGGGGCCCGTCACCGTCGGCTCCACGACGTCCTCCAACCCGCTCGACACGCTGGGCCGCCCGAACGACGAGACCATTGCGCGCGTCGAGGCGTTTGCCAGCCAGCCGTTCGTCCCCGCTGACGCGGCCAACCTGCTGCGCACCGCCCTCGCCTTCTACGCCGGGCAAGGCGAGCTCGGCGGCCCCGAGCTGCCGCAGGACGCGCCCGCGTTCACGCAGTTCGCCTGGCCGACCGTCTCCTCCAACTGCATCGGCCCTGGTATGCACTCCACCGCTTCCGCGCTCGTGGTCCCCGGCCCCGCCACGAGCCCCCAGCCTGGCGCCGCCGCGGGCGAGGCTACATTCGTCTTCACGGCGCTCGGCACGCCGGCGGCAGCGCAGGACCAGGGCCTCATGAATGCGTACTGGATCAACCTGGACAATTTCCGCACCGGTGTAACGCCGTTGGGCAACCACGGGATAAACCCGACAGGACCGACCACCTTGTCCGGCACCGCCGCGACAGGCGCCGGCCGCGTCCTGGCAGTCATTGACGGCAGTGCCCGCACCGCCGACAACGTCTGCAAGTTCGCCCCCACCGCAGCTAGTTTCCACGTGAGGTAGTAACCATGAGCGCCGACCTGCACCCCGTGAAGCAGGAAAGCTTCGACACCACGTCGAACACCAACACCGACCCGAAGGGCTTCCTCCGCGAGGTGGACACGTACAAGGTGACGGACTTCGGCCTCTACATGGCCCGCGGCGCGAACCACCCCCGCTTCGGCTACCTGGAGAGCTGGCTGCTGCCCGAGCTTGGTCTGCGCGCCAACATCTTCCACTTCCGCGAGGGCGCGGAGAAGGAGCAAGACTTCTACTTCGACGTCGCGGACATTGACGTTGACGGCGACGTCTGGCGCACCCGCGACCTCTACGTCGACCTTGTGTCGCTGACCGGCAACCCGATCGATGTGCTTGACATCGACGAGCTCGCCGCCGCCTGCTCCGCCGGCCTCATCACCGCCGAAGAAGCCGAAAAGGCGATCGACGTCACCCTTCGCGCGGTCGAGGGCATCACTCGCCACGACGACGACGCGATGGAGTGGCTCCGCGCCCTCGGCATCGAGCTCACCTGGGCCGACAAGGTCGAGCTCACCCCGGCCGGCTAAACGCGCCGCACCTCCACGTCCACCGGAACGCAGGCGAGCTGCGCCTCCTGCGCGGCCCACATGTCCCAATACTCGGCGTAGTACGGGTCGCGTGCAAGCGCCCGCCGCTTGCGCAAGTTCTCGTCGGCGCTCACCCGCAGCGTGTCCACGCTGCCCCGCGCCCGGGCCTTGCCTATCGACGCCCACGTGACCGCCCCCACCCCCTCCACAATCACATCCGCGCGCGGGTCAAGGGGCACCCACTCCCCCCGCCTGTCGCGCTCCCAGTCCCACCGCCAGTATCCGGGCGCGACCGGGTCGAGCACGTCGCGGGCCACCATCGCCGCCCCCTCCGCGAGGCCCGACCAGCCGGGATAAAAGTCGTCCAGGTGCACCACGCGGATGCCGAGCGCGGCGCCAATCTGGTTGGCCAGCGAGGTCTTTCCGGCGCCGGAGGGGCCGTCGATAAGCAGCGTGTACGGCACTTAGCCCACCGCCCACACCGGGCGAAACTCCCCCGTCGCCCAAGCCGCGCCGAGCGCGACGGCGGCGAGCGCCACGCACACCGCCAGCACCACCCAGTCGCGAGCATGCATCTTCGACTCTCGAGCCCACGTGCGCGTCCCCGACCGCCCAAACGCACGCGCCTCCATGGCGGTGGCGAGCTTGCCGGCGCGGCGCAACGACATCACGAGCAAGCCGAAGGCCAGCGAAAACGCGTAGCGAACCCGGTTCATGTCCGCGATCCCGCGCGAGCGGCGCGCCCGCCGCATCGCCTCCACGTCCTCGCGCAGCAGCGTGAGCATGCGCAGCGCGGCGACCGACCCCAGCACAAACCGCGCGGGCAGGCGCAGCACCTGGGCCAGCCCATCGCCGAGATCCGTCGGATCCACGTCGGCGGAGAGCACCACCACCGGCAGCGCCACCGCCAGCACGCGCAACGTAATCGCCCACGCCAGCGACACCGACAGCTCCGAGACCTGGATCAGCCCGTAGTCCAGGTAGACCTCGCCGCCCGACTGGCCGTACAGCGCCATCGGGATGCCCGCGACCGGGGCGAGCAGGAGAATCGGCCAGGCGCGGCGCGCGAACCTGCCGTAGCCCACCCCGCACAGCGGCGCGAGCAGGAGCGTCGCCACGATGGCGACGGTCGCGGAGACCCAATCGATGCTCACCAACAGCGGCGTGGTCATCAGCGCAAGGCCCAGGATGCGCGTGACGGGGTTCATCCCCTCGAGCAGGTTCACGATGCAGTCTCCAACCGGATGATGTGGTCGCCGAGCGAGTCGATGAACACCTCGTCGTGCGTAATCGACACCACCGTCACACCCACCTCGGTGAGCTCGCGGATCAGGCGCGCCAGCTCGGCGAAGGTGCGGTCGTCTTGGCCGAACGTGGGCTCGTCGAAAAGCACGAGGCTCGGCGCGTTGACCAGCGCGGTCGCCACCGACAGCCGGCGCTTCTCGCCGCCCGAGAGGGTAAACGGGTTCGCGCCGACGAGGTGCGACAGCCGCAGCCGCCGCAGCAGGTCGTCGATGCGCGCCTGCGACGCGCCGGACAGCGCCATCTCCTCGCGCACCGTCGAGGTGACAAATTGGTGCTCCGGTTCCTGGAAGACGAAGCCGATGCGCTCGGCGAGCTGCGCCGACTTCCAGCGGATCGCCGGCGTGGTCAGCCCACGGGTAATCGAGTCCGCGTAGATGATCTCGCCCGCCTTCGGCGCGTCCAAGCCCGCCAGCACGTGCGCGAGCGTCGTTTTTCCGACCCCGTTCGGGCCCGTGATCACGGTCGACGCACCCTCGGGGATGGTCAGGTCGCGCGGCGGCCCCACGCGCGTTTGCACGCCGCGCGTCGTCAGCGCCGCGGGGGTTTCGCTCGGCACACCCCGCGCGGGAGGCAGCTGCGGGGCGCCGGGCAGCTTCTCGACGCCCACCTCATCCACCCCCTCCGCGCCCAGCCGCACCGCGCGCGTCGCCAGGTGGGCCCACGGACGCGGGCGGTGCTCCACGACGATGAGCGTGGCGCCGGTGTCGTTGCACACGCGCTCCACCGCCGCGATGACCTCGTCGCGGCCCGCGGGGTCCAGGTTGGCAGTCGGCTCGTCGAGGATGAGGATGTCCGCCCCCATCGCGAGCACGCCGGCGAGCGCGAGCCGCTGCTTCTGCCCGCCGGAGAGGTGCGCGGTGTTGTGATCCAGCGGCACGTCGAGGCCCACGGCGTCGAGGGAGGCGCGCACGCGCTGCCAGATCTCCTCGCGGGGCACGCCGAGGTTCTCCGCGCCGAAGGCGACGTCGTCGCCCACGCGGGTGAGGATGGTCTGCGCCTCCGGGTCCTGCATCACCATGCCGACCGTGCCGTCGACGCTGAGCGTGCCGGTGCTGTGGCCGTCCTCGTCGTCGCCGCCCGCCAGACCGGCGAGCACGGCAAGCAGCGTGGACTTCCCGGAGCCGGAATCGCCGGTGAGGATGACGCGCTCACCGCGCTCGACGCACAGGTCCACGCCGGTAAACGCGGGCTCGGCGCGGGTGGCGTACTGGTAGCTCAGGCCCTCGGCCAGGATCGCGGGCATCTAGCGGCCCGGGTTCGGCGTGCCTGCCTGTGCGCGCAGCCGTTCACGGCCCGCACCGAAGCGGTCCAGCGCACCGGTCTTCGCCAGCGCCTTGACCAGGACGAAGCCGAGCAGGCCCGCGAGCACCGCGCCGGAGATGGCCGTGCACACGAGGTAGATCAGGTTGTAGCTCAGGCTCATCGCCAGGTTCCCGGAGGTGAACAGCTCGAGCACGAACGCGCCCACGCCCGCACCGATACCGGAGAGCACCGCGACGTCCAGCGAGAAGCGCTTGTACATAAAGATGAGGAAGATGAGCTCCGCGCCGAGGCCCTGGGCCAGGCCGGAGTAAACGGTCTCGATCGCCCACTGGCTGCCCAGCAGCGCGGAGACCGACGCCGCGAGCACCTCCACGAACACGGCCGCGCCCGGCTTGCGGATGATAAGCCCGCCCAGCACGCCGCCGATCAGCCAAATGCCAGTGAACAGGCCGCCGAGGCCGGGGGTGACGGCGTCGATAGCCTTGTAGCCCGCGTAACCCACGCCGTTCCACAGCACGAACAGCAGGCCGCAGGCCACGCCGAGGACGGCGGCGGTGACAATGTCGATCACGCGCCAGGAGTTGGATTTCGGTGCCGCAGTCATGCGAATCTTCCTTCCTTATCGCCGGTATTACCCGGATCAGGTTCGACGGTTTACCGCGTATCGCGGAATCTCAGCCAGGCGCGCGCCCAGCTCCCGTGTAGTGCATCATTAGCGTACCCGAGCGCAACGGGGCCGCCGGAACCGCCCGATTCGTGCGGAGTGGGCGGGGCGGGTGATCGTCGATAAGCTTGGAGCGCTGTCAACAGAAAGGTAAGAAGATGGCTGGTGGACTCCTCGCACTGCTTGACGACGTCGCGCTGATCGCGCGCACCGCCGCGGCATCAACAGACGACGTGGCCGCGATGACCGCGAAAACCTCGAGCAAGGCGGTCGGCGTCATCATCGACGACGCCGCCGTGACCCCGCAGTACGTCTCCGGCGTCACGCCCGCGCGCGAGCTGCCAATGATCTGGAAGATCACCAAGGGCTCGCTGCGCAACAAGCTGCTCATCATCCTGCCGATTGCGCTTTTGCTCAACGCGGTCGCGCCGTGGGCGCTCGTGCCGCTGCTCATGGTCGGCGGCACCTACCTCTGCTTCGAGGGCGCCGAAAAGATCGTGCACAAGCTCACCGCCGACGACAAGGCCGAGCAGGAGCGCGCCGCGAACAAGTCGGCTGCGGACGAAGACTCGCTGGTGAAGTCCGCCATTACGACAGACCTCATCCTCAGCGCCGAGATCATGATCATCTCGCTCGATGAGGTCGCCGACCAGCCGATCTGGATGGAAGCCGCCGTCCTCATCGCGGTGGGCATCTTCCTCACCGTGCTGGTCTACGGTGCCGTTGCGCTGCTGGTGAAAGTCGACGACATCGGCCACGGCATGATCGAACGCGGCCGCACGCCAGGACTCGGCCGCGCGCTGGTCAAGGGCATGCCGTACGTGCTCACCGCAATCGGCGTCATCGGCACCGTCGCCATGCTGTGGGTCGGCGGCCACCTCATCATCCGCGGCTTCCACGAGGTCTTCGGCTGGCACTGGCCGCACGACCTCATCGAGCGCGGCGTCGAGGCCGTCGGCGGCGGCGCGCTCGGCTGGCTCGTCGACACCGGCATCTCCCTGGTCACCGGCCTCATCGTGGGTCTCATCGTGCTGGCCATTGTCTCCGGCGTGAAGAAGGTGCTGCCGTCTCGCGACAAGGAAGCGGGGCACCAGGCCGCGTAGTGTGTCGGAGCGCCTAAAGTAAACGGCAACGAACGACACAAGCTGAAGGAGGCCAAGGCCGTGGGACTCCAGCGCTACCCCCTCTCCCCCGCTATCTGGGGCGCGGGCGAAGAGATCCGGCTCACCCACGTGGTGCAGGCCGCGCTCTTCACCGACTTCGACGCCAACCGCGCCACCTCGTACATCGACGTCGACCTCGAGGCGAACCCGCTGACCGGGTCGTGGCGCGTCCGCTACAACGGCGCGGTGATCGGCACCGTCCCCGCCGAGGACCGCGCCCGCTTCCCCGACATCGAACGCGTGCACAAGTCGCTGCTCCGCCCGGGCACGACCGCAGAGCTGCGGTTCAACGCCGCCACCGGCCAGTTCGACGTGGCCGTGATCCTGCCGCCGACCCAGCTCGCCGTGCCACGCAACGACACCCCGGCCGGCGCGTGGGTCCTCCCGCCCGGCGACATGATGGTCATCGACACCGCCGCGGGCGAGTTCTCCGCCGAGGAGCTGGAGATGCTCTCCCCCGGCCAGTGGCTCGTGGCCCTGCACCGCATCGCCGACACCGTCGTCGCGGTCTACGACGGCCGCGTGCTCGGCGGCTTCACCGGCGACGACGCGCTCGACCTCGTCGAGTTCGTCGAAGAAGCCACGGCCCTCGGCGCCCCAGAGGTCTACGCCAGGGCAGTGCTTATCGACGCCATGGCCGCCCTCGACGTCGCTTCACCGGGCGAAGGGCCCGTACTCGTCCCCGCGCTGAGCGTCCCCGACTCGCGCCCGCGCCGCCCCTGGTCCGTGGTCGACTTCCCCGACGGCTCGTGGGCTGTCACCGTGGAACACGACTACGCGACCGACCCCGACGAGGAGGTCAAGCCACTGCACACGGCGCGCTACGTCTCGCTCACCGGCGGCGACCGTCCGGCCGAGATGGCCGCGCCGACGGAGATTTTCGGCATCGTCGACGACACTCCCGCCCCCGACCCGGACCCGGAACCGGAACCAGCACCAGCGCCAGCACCGGAACCGGACCCCACGCCAACCGAATCGTTCGCGGACCTGCACAGCGCGCGCCTCGCGGGGTTCGCGCCCCAGCACTCGTGGAGCGGCGCGGGTGACTATCTCACCGAAGTGGAGAAGGTGCAGCTGCGCCGCCAACAGCGCGCACAGGCAGCGTCGGGTCTCGAGGCCGAGGGGCACCACCGCGCCCCCGACCGCACGCTGCAGCATTTCATAGCAGAGCGCGACGGAGTCACACCGGCCGACTAGGCGGGCGTGTGTCAGATGTGGGCGAGGCGTTGTTCGCGTCTGTCGGGGTCTGTGTGATCAACCCCGCCGGGTATTCGAAACCCACTCGGGCTCTGCCACGTGACGCGCCCGCGGTGCCGGTGCATCCTGCCGCGGGATGGCCTGCCGTTTTGCCGATTATGATACGTACACAACCAGCACAGGTTCCCAATCTCCGTCCCACCCCCGCTGGCCCACTCAGTGAGATGGTGCGCCTCGGAGACATCCGCCGGCTGGTGGCAATCCGCCCAGGCGCACGTCGGCCCGTCCGCACTCATCAACAGCCGCAGCTCCCGGGTCGCCCGCCTCGGGTTGACAGGGTCATCCCCGGCAAGGGTGGTCGCATACAGGTTGACCGGCCCGTCAGTCGGCGAGATCAACGCGATATAGCCCGCCTTGTCGAGCTTCCGGTTGACCAACTCGGCACCGTCAAGCCACTCGCCGTTGGTCAGCTGCACCTGGATCTCGGCGGCGTTGTCGGGGTGGGTGCGCCAGGCGGCGAAGTTGCCGATGTCCATGTTGAGCACCGTGGTCACCGCAGGTGCGGCAGCACGGGTGGTGGCATCACCGGTCAACCAGGCTGCCGGGTCGGGGCGTGCTGCGTGGTAGGCGGCGAGCACGTCGCTGGTACGCCCCGTCACGTGCAGGGTGGACAGTCCCTTGTCGTGGTAGGTAATGCTTGCTTTCGGTGCCCGCGGTGTCGGTGGGGCGAGTTTCTTTTTGAGTTTCTTCGCAGCGCGCATGATGGTGCGCAAATCGCCGTCGGTCTCGCACAGGGCGCGGCGGTATTTCCAGCGATCCGCATCCTTGGTCAGGCTGCGCGACGAGCGGGCGATAAAAGCGAGGGTGTCGATCCGGTGGCCGCGGTCACGTGCGGCGTCGACGCAGGCGGTCTGCGCCCGGCGGTTGCGCACCGGGGCGAAGAAAACCTCGGCGGCGGTGGCAAGTTGGGCGGCGCGGTCGGGGTCCATGCCGCGGGAGATCAGGGTCTCGGCGCTTAACGACGCGGCCGCGGCAACAAGGTCGATGCCGCGGCTGTCGAGGGTGATCAGGTCGTCGAGAAGCGTCATGCCACACAGCATAAACCCCCCTGACCTGCGGGTTCAATGGTTTGTGAGAAGGATTCCACTTTCGGCCGACAAGGGAACCGGCGGGGTGTTTTCAACGTCTAATAAGGTTTCGGGATTTTCAACGCAGCGCGCGGAGGTTGCCGTCGAGGCGGCGGGTGATGCCGTGGGCGTCGAGAAGCTCGAGCAGCGGAATCGCCACGCGGCGGGTCGTGTCCCACACGCGGCGCGCCTGCGAGGCGGTGAAGGGCGAGTCGAGGTCGCGCAACAGCTCCGCGGCGCGGGCGGTGCCGCCATAGACGACGAGGTCGTCCGGGCGCTCCGCAACCTCTGGGTCGAGGTTGTTCTGCAGCCTACGCAGCGGGGCCTCAGTCTGCCAAGACTTCGCGGTGCTGTCAGTGCCTCGCGGGGCACGGACCTCGCGCGCGCCTTCAGACCCGGCCCCCGCCCCGCGGTTGCGCGACCTGCGGCCGGTCGCGAGGTCCATCTCTACGTCCACGTAGCCCGCGGCGTCGACGAGGGCGTCGACGGCCTCCGGCGCGAGTGCCGCGCGCCCTACGTTGGTGTGCACCACCACGCCCGTCGCGTTGAGCACCGGCGTCATAGAGGCGACACCCTTGCCAACCAGTGCGAGGAAGTAAGACTCGGCGGCGTGGGGTGGGATAAGGTGGCGTCGACAAGCGTCTTGCGTTGTGCGCGCGAGGGACTTGAGCGCGTGCGCGGCGAGCGGCGTGTCCTGCGCCAACGCCAGCAGCGCGTCGGTGCGGGGGATGTGGCGGCGCGTGTCGGTCAAGCTCGTGTCCTCCTCGAAAAGCGTGGCGGAGACGGACAGGAATCGAACCTGCCAGGTCGAGCTGCTCGGCCTCACCAGTTTTGAAGACTGGGGCGCCCACCAGGACACGTACGCCTCCGCGCAAAACGCTACCATAGGCCACATGAGCACCACGAACCCCAAGATTCGCCTCACCCAATTCGCCGCCGGCGGCGGCTGCGCCTGCAAGATCCCGCCCGGCGAGCTGGAAGACGCCGTCAAGGGCCTCGTCGGCGTGCACGACCCCAGCGTGATCGTCGGCCTGGACGACGGCGATGACGCCTCCGCGATCCGCGTGCGCGACGACCTTGCCGTCATTTCCACCGCCGACTTCTTCACCCCCGTCGTGGACGACGCGTACACCTGGGGAAAGATCGCCGCGGTCAACGCGCTTTCCGACGTCTACGCCATGGGTGGCACCCCCATCACCGCCATCAACCTGCTTGGCTGGCCGCGCGACGTCCTGCCACAGGAGCTCATCCGCGAGGTCCTCCACGGCGGGCTCGACGGCGCCAGCGCGGCCGGCATCTCCGTCACCGGTGGGCACTCCATCTCCGCACCCGAGCCGATCTACGGCATGTCCGCCACCGGCACGATCGACCCCGCGCGCCTTATGCGCAACGACGCCGCCGCCCCCGGTCTGCCCATCACGCTGACCAAGCCGATCGGCTCCGGCCTGCTGAACAACCGCCACAAGGCCACCGGCGAGTGGTTCGACGAGGCCATCGAGGTCATGACCACGCTCAACCGCGACGCCTCCCGCGCCGCCGTCGACGCCGGTGTGCGCGCCGCTACCGACGTCACCGGCTTTGGCCTACTCGGCCACCTGTACAAGATGGCGCGCGCCTCCGGCGTCGACGCGGTCATCGACCACACGAAGGTGCCGCTTATCGACGGCGCGCGTGACACCCTCGCGCAAGGCTTCGTCCCGGGTGGTTCGCAGCGCAACTTGGACTGGGTGCGCCCGCACGTTGATGCGGATGGGGTCAACGAAGAGGAATTGCTCCTGCTCGCCGACGCGCAGACCTCCGGCGGCCTCCTGGTCATCGGCGAGGTGCCCGGCTACCCCATCATCGGCGAAACCACCGGGGGCACCGGGCGCGTGCGCGTGCGCTAGCTAGGACGCGGTGGTGATGGAGTCGCCGACCTGTCCCGCCTCCTGCCGGGCGCGCAACCTGGCGCGCTGCGGCTCCACCACGTACTTCGGGTCCTCGGTGGAGCGCTTCCCCGCGGCGATGATGCCGCAACGGGCTGTCTCTTATACCCCTCGCGATGTGTATAAGAGACAGGGCTGCGCCTCCGGGGTACTGCCGTCCGCGTGGCTGTCCGGTGGCGCGCTGGTGGTCGCCGGGCTGGTGCTGGCGAGGGCCCCGTGGCCGTCGGCAAGCTATGCGGGCGCTACGCTCCTGCCGGTTGTGGGGTGCTTCGCGGTGGCGTGCCTGGCGTGGCCGGACCGCGACGAGTAGCCAGCGCCGCGCGCATCACCCGCGCGCCGGGCACCTCCACGAGCTCGTAGGAGACGTAGCCCACGGCCAGGCTCGCGGCCGCCGTCACGGCCAGGACCAGCCAGAAGTGTCCGCCGAAGACGGGCACCCCGAGCACCGGAAACACCAGGTCCAGCACCGCCATGTGCCACAGGAACACGGAGTATGACCAGCGCCCGGCCAACATCGCGGGCCGCGTAGACAGCAGCGTCCCACCCTCCCTCGGCCCGAGCGCGTAGGGCGCGACGTACAGGGCGGCGAAGAGCGCGCCGAGCAGGACGCGCACGTTGAACTCGGCCGGCGTGGGGTGGGTCAGCCCCTCCGGTCCGACGACCCCGGCGAACCACGCCACCGGCATGGCCAGCAGCGGGAACGGCCATCGCGGGCCGCGGTAGCGCAGGCCGACGCGCTCCAGTTCCGCGCAGACGAGCCCGACCGCGAACCAGGGCGCGTACGACGGCGGCCAGATCTGCAGGTTGACCACCTCCGGGTTGGAGAGCGGCTGGATGAGCCACGGCCAGGCCAGCCCCGCCACCACCGCCGCGGCGAGCACCCTCCTGCGCGCCCGCCCGCCGCGCGCCAGGTACAGCGGCAGGACCAGGTAAAACGCTACCTCCACACACAGCGACCACATCTGGGTCAGCCCCGCGATCAGCCCATCGGGCACGTAGATCTGCAGCATGAGCAGGTTCGCGACCGCCTGGCCCACGCCCACCCCGCTTAAGGCGGGCAACGCGAGCAGGGCCACCACCACGCACACCACGTACGCGGGCGCGATGCGCGCCGCTCGGCGCGCGAGGTACCCGGGCCGCGGCCCGCGCCGGGCGAGGACGAACGCGGACAGGGCGTAAAACACGGCGACGAAGTAGTCGAAGCGCGCGAGCAGTGGCGAGTGGTTCGCGGTTTGGAAGGCAACGTGCGTGGTCAGGATCCCGAGGGCGGCGACGGCGCGCAGGCCCTCGAGTTCCGGCAGTAGGTTAGAGTTTCGAGTGTGGTTTTCGGTGAGCTTTTCGATGTGGACATTGTAAAGAAGCGCAAACTTGCGTGGGCGGCGGGCATCGCCGTCGGCGCGCTGGCGTTCAACATTGCATCGCCGATCGTCATCGCACACCAGCGCACCATGCCCACCGGCACGTACGCGATGACCTTTGACGGCCCCGACGGCGAGCACTTCACCCGCACGACGACGTTGGAGAAGTCCACGGCCACTGACCCCACAACGGGCAAGGACAAGGACATCTACACGCTCTCCACCGAGCAGACGGGCCCGAACGCGTTTACTGATTCCTTCCAGATCAACCGCACCACCGCCTTCCCGGAGAAGGACCGCCAGGGCCTCGGCGCCTACCTGCCGTACCGCCCGGAGCGCCGCTCGTACCCCTACTTTGACCCCGGCGCGCAGGCCACGGTCCCGCTGGACTACCTCGGCCCGGGCTCCGTCGGCGGCCTGGACACGTACCAGTACCGCGCCACGCTGCCCGACGGCACCCAGCGCACGGTCAATGCGGAGCGGCGCACGGGCACGCTTGTCGACGAAACCTGGTCCCTCCCCTCCGGCGTCTGGGCGCTCAATGACGCCTCCAAGTCCGCGGCGGTGGACCGCGCCCGCAGCGAAACGACGTGGCTGCGCGCGCTGCAGATCATGGCGCTGGTGACCCGGTTCGTCGCCGCAATTGCAATCGTGTGGGCGTTGGTGCTCCTTGCGCGCCGCCGCTAAGTACCTGCTGCCCGCCTACGGCACCCTGCTGGTACTGGGCCTGACCTGGCCGTTTTTCCTGCCGGGCGGTGCGTTCGCGCTGCGCGACATGATGGTGCTGCCCGACATGGCGCTCACCCGCGCCTCGCTCGGCTTCGGCGACCTGCCCGCGCGCAACGTGCCACAGGACGCGCTGCTGGGCCTCGTCCCGTTCCCGGTCCTGCTCGTGCGCGTGCTCGTCATCGGCGCGGCCGCCGCCGCGGCCGTTGCCGGCCACCGCCTGGGCACCCACCCGCTGGGCAAGGCGGCGGCGATGACGGTGGCGGTGTGGAACCCGCTGGTCATCGAGCGTCTGCTGCAGGGCCAGTGGTCGCTGGCCGTCGCCGCGTGGCTCATTCCCCTGGTCGCGCTGGGTGGAAGGGCGGGTCCGGTGGCGCAGTGGGTCGCCTCGCTTACTCCCACCGGGGCGATTTCCGCCGCCTGCTTTGTGCGCGACCGCGTGGGCGTGGTTGTTGCGGTGCTGGCGTGTGCGCCGTGGGTGGTGGCGGGTGCGCTCGCCGCTGGTGGCGGGATCGCGACTGCAGCAAGCGCTGCCGCGTTCGCGCCGCGCGCCGAGCAGTACGTGGGCACCCTCGGCGCGCTCATGGGACTGGGCGGCATCTGGAACGGGGCGGCGGTCCCGGCTTCGCGCGAGGTCGGCTTTGCCCTGTTCGGCATCCCGCTGTTCGTGCTGCTCGGGCTGGGGTGGCGTGCGGTTCCGCGCCGCTGGCTGGCGCTGGCCGGGGCAGGGTTTGCGGTCGCGCTCGCGTCCTGGGCGGGGCTGACCGAACCCGTGGTCACGCACGTGCCCGGCGGCGGGCTGCTGCGCGACGCGCAGAAGTGGCTCGTCCTGGCCATTCCGGCGTTCGTCTCGGCGGCGGGGGCGCTCACCCCGCGTCGCGCCGCAGCCGCGCTCGCGTGTGCGCTGTTGCAGGTGCCGGACGGTGCGGTGGGCGTCGAAAAGCTGCGCCCCGCCGCTGTCGAGTGCCCGGCGGTGGCGGCCGCGGGCCGAGATGTGTATTTCGCTGAGCGTGCGCCGCTGACGCTCGTGCGCGGTGAGCCGACGGTGGATCCGGCGCCGAAGTGCATGAATGTCGTGGAGTCCGGGGCTTTGCTTGTCGACGCCACCCTGGTCGATCCCCCATCGCCACGGTGGGTCGCCGCGCGCGAGGCTGTGTCGGAGGAGCCGGTGGATTTGGCGCGTTTGCGCGAGCTCGGGGTGGGGCTGGTGGTGTACCCGGACGGCCGCGCGGTGGACACGGGCGCGCCCCCGCGCGGGCTGCCGCCGGTGGGGATTGCGCTTTTCGCGGGTTACTTGGCGGCGCTGGCCTACGCGGTAGCTGCGGGGAGGTGCTCGCGCAGCTCGGCGGCGAAGGTCTCGGGGTCCGGCACGGACACGGCGTAGTCGCCATCTGTGGTGTTGATGCGTACTGTCGGGCCACCGACGGAGTAGCATTCAGCTCCGTCGACCTTCCGTGGGCCGCTTAAGTGCGGTGGGGAGAACATCCAAGACCACAGGCTCGGTTGCGGGCCTGCCTCTTCGACGCCGGTGATCCGATCCAGCGGGATCGCGGTTTCTCGGCCTGCAAGGCGCAGCTGCAGGGCGGAGCTACCTCCGCGGTCGTCAACGCAGACGTGCAGCGTGATGCGCGAGTAAAGGAAGGCGTAGGCGGCAAAGCATCCCAGAAGGATCCAGCTGAACGGGTCGGAGCGGAATCCACCGACCATCGGCACCACCAGTACCGTGGCGACAAGAATGACGGCCAAGGGCACACCGTTTACCCTGCGGTCTCGTTCCAGGTTTGTCATGTCACAAGCGTAACAGTGTTCACGCGTATTTTTATTCACGCATATATGGATCACTGAAATTTCGTAGGCAAACCCGCTTACCAGCGTATATTCCGTTTTTAGTTGGCCCACTCCAATAAATGAGCAGACCCAATCATTGAAATCCTTGCATGATTAAACCCGCGCCACTAAAGTTAACCGCAGATGAACAAAAGGTTACGTACCCGGTAGTCCGGGGGAACTACCCCAAGACACAGCAAAGGAGACCCTCATGAAGGACATCAACAACATCGACTTTTCTATTATCCGCGAGCGCGCACTGCGCAACATCCGCGAAGACCTCATCGCCGAGTGGTCCGACCGCTTCGACGCCGAGGAGATCGGGCTCGCCTTCGATTCCATCCTCAAGGCGCACCGCGATGGCGCGACCTTAGACCACTTCATCCCGGTCCTGGTCGAGGCTGAGATGAGCGCGCGCCTGCGCTCCGGCAACTTGTGGCCCGCCACTGCTGCGTAAACGTCGCAGACACAGGCGTCGCGTACGCGAGCCGCAAGCACAGCACAACCGCAGCCCCCTCCCCGCACAATGAACTAGCCCCCGAAAGTTGGACTGGTTTAATTCTAAGCGGTTAGGGGTTCAAGGGTCTGATTCCGATATTGCATCGGGGTCAGGCCCTTGAGTCGTTGTTGGATGCGTTCGGTGTTGTACCACCCGATGTACTCATCGATCGCCTGGTTGAACTCTGCGACGGTGTCGAAGACTTCACCGTGGTACATCTCTGTCTTCAAGTGTCCAAAGAAGTTCTCCATGACCGCGTTGTCGTAGCAGTTGGCTTTACGCGACATCGACTGCACACCACCGTTGTCGCCGATCAGGTCACGCCAGGAGGCATGCTGGTACTGGAAGCCTTGATCGGTGTGCATCATCCACCCGGGTTCAGGCGCACACGCCGCGATCGCCTTGGATAAAGAATCGGCGGTAAAGGCTGTCGACGGCGATGTGGCCACGGTGTGAGCGACGATGGAGCGGTCGAACAAGTCCATCACCGGTGACAAATACACCTTGCGGCCTTGGACCCTGAACTCGGTGACGTCGCTGACAAAGACGGTGTTTGGCTTATCCGGGGTGAACTTGCGGTCGAGTGTGTTGTCGGCGATGTGGCTGATCGTCCCAGCGTAGGAAACATAAGGCCTGCGTTGGCGGACCTTGGCTCGCAGCCCCATCTCGCGCATGAGTTTGTAGACGAGCTTGTGGTTGACCACCCAGCCCTGGTTACGCAGATCGAGTAGTACTCGCCGGTAGCCGTAGCGATGCTTGTTACGTTCGAAGCTTTCCCGAATCGCATCTTTAAGCGCGGCGTGCTTATCCGGTTGGCTGAGTCGTTTCTGGTGGTAGAAGAATGTCGACCGTGGGATACCAGCTGCCTCTAGGAGGTATTCCAAGCGGTGGTGCGACTTGAGAATGACGATCGCCTGGACTTTCAGGCGCGTCCCTGATTCCTCAAGTCCCGCAATTTTTTTAGATAAGCGTTTTCCGCTTCCAACCGCGCGATCTGACGGCGCAGCTGCTCTTCCTCGCTAAGCCGCTTCGGGACGGCCGAGCCTCTGGGCCTGCCTTTCGGCTTCGGTTTTAGTGCCTCATCGCCACCTTTGCGCCATTTCCACACCCAGTCTTTGACGAGTTGGTCTGACGACAGGCCAAACTCATGGGCAAGATCCATTCTTGTCTCGCCAGCAAGGTGGCGTTGGACAACTTCCTTTTTGATCTCGAACGAGTACTGCTGCTTTGTCGGTTTCTCCACAAGACATAGCCTGCCATGCAGCTGAAACCGACGGTACAACGTACGGACGGCGTATTTGGAGACACCCAGAGCATTGGCAGCGGCTATAGAGCCCATGCCTTGCTCGAAAAGCTCAACCAACTGCTCGCGCTGCCGCTCACTTAGCGAACTTCGTGCTCTCAAAGAAAACTACTCCCCACTAGTCGGTAACTGATTTCTCAGTCCAACTAATGGGGAGCAGTTCACAACGCGGGCCGGGGGCTGCGGTTTTTGCTATACTGTCCTGCTACATGCTGTCGGTAGCGGGAACCCCGGGCCGCGGCGTGCGTCTTAGCGAACACTCACCCGCGCCAGCCCGGGTAAGGCTGGAGACTCTGATCAGGCCCTTTGCCGCACGGCCACCCCTTGCATTGTGACGCGGCCTGCATCGAGCACACGAGCACTCCCCACCAGGGAACGCACAGATAACTGAGTATTACCGCAGTGTTGGAAGACGCACTCCCGCCACACCCGGGACCCGTGAGGGTTGGGATACGGGGACGCATACGTAAAAAGGAAAGGGGCCACCATGTTGCTTGCAGAGGCACTCGCACAACGCGCCGAGGCGCAGCACCGCCTAGACGAGCTGCGCTCCCGCCTGGTTGAGCAGGCGCGCGTGCAGGAGGGCGACGAGCCCGCCGAGGACCCAGCTGAGCTGCTCAAAGAGGCAGCGCACGTGCTGGAACAGATTGAGGTGTTGGTGCGCCGCATCAACCACACCAACTCGGTCACGCCTTTCGAGGGCGACGCCACGCTGACCGACGCAATCGCGCGCCGCGACGCGCTGGTCCGCGCGGGCCGCTTCTACTCCGCGGTCGCGGACTCGGCGACGGCGCGGATCGACCGCTACTCGCGTTCCGAGGTGCGCTACGTGCCCACCGTGGATGCGGCCGCACTGCGCAAGATGTCCGACGGCGCTGCCAAGGAGTACCGCCAACTGGATACGAAGATCCAGCAGCTGAACTGGGCCACTGAGCTGCGGTAACTAGCGCTTGGCGCCAACCACGCTGCGCAGCACCGCGGCGAACTTCTCTCCCGTTGCTACCCACGAGTACTTCTCCGCCCGCGCCTGGGCGGCGGCGCCGAGGCGGCGGCGCAGTGGGGCGTCGACAAGCAACTGCTCCACTGCCTGCACAAACTCGGCCTTTGTATCGACGAGCTGGCCGGTTTCGCCGTCGATGATGGAGTCGTTGACGCCGCCGGCGCCGCGGTAGCCGACCGTCGGCACGCCGTGCTGCGCGGCCTCAATGACTGCGATACCCCACCCTTCCTTCGCGCTCGGCATGAGGTGCAGCGCCGCGCGCGAGAGGATCGCGTGCTTATACGCGTCGTTGACATGCCCGTGGAAGCGGATCTCCGCCCGCCCCGCCGCGTACTCGCGCAGTTTATCCTCCCACCAACCGGAACCGAGGATGTCCAGCACCACGTCCTCGTGCCCAGCCACCGCGTCGATCGCGTGCTCGATGCGCTTGTGCGGCACGAGCCGCGACAAGGTGACCACGTGCACCTTGCCGTCGTCGGGCACCACGGGCAGCTCGTCCGGGATCGGATCCACGCCGTTTTCCACAATCGCGATGTCGCGCTCGCGCACGCCGAGCGCCACCAAATCGCTTTTCGACGCCTCACTCACCGTCACATACCGCACACCCCGATACACCCGCGGCGCCACCTTGGACTCCAAAAACCAGCCCAGCCTCCCGATGACCGGGCCCGCCACCGGCCACTGATCCTTATGGCAGTGGTGCGTGAGCAGCACGACCGGGCGGCGCGTGAACAGGCGCGCGAAGAACGGGATCCCGTTTTGCGTATCCACGATCACGTCCGGCCGGTTGCGCCAAATCGACAGCGGTGCCAGCACGTACACGCCGTACTTACCGCCGGCGCGCTCGAAGCGGATGCCGGCACGAGTGCTGCGCCGCGGCGCATCGGTGTGGCTCGAGGTCCGGAAAATGACCTCGTGGCCCTGCGTCGCGAGGTACTCGCCAACGCGTTCCAGGTAGCGTTCGCTGCCGCCACCCTGCGGGTGGGTGGAGTCGCGCCAGCACATCAGCAGTATCTTCATTGCTATGTACCGTACCCGCCGCCTCGCCACCCTGGCACGTTCGCTGCGCCTTCTGCGCTCGTTTGCCTACGAGCAGTTCCGCCCCGCCGTGTTCTACACCGGCCTGGCGCGCGACACCCGCATGCTTCTCGACGCCCTGTGGCAGGACACCACCGCCCCCAGCCAAACCGGCCTCACCGGACGTGCTGTGTTGGACGTCGGCGGCGGGCCCGGCTACTTCGCCGACGTCTTTGCGGACACCTTCTACGTCGGGATGGAGCCGGACGTCTCCGAGCTTTCCGCCGCGGGGCTTACCGGCTTCGGCGCGGTGCGCGGCGACGGGGCACACTTGCCCTTCGCCGACGGCTCATTCGACCTCGTGTACTCCTCCAACGTGGCCGAACACATCCCCAACTGGCGAGCTATGGGCGAGGAAATGCTGCGCGTGGTCAAACCCGGCGGCCTGGTCGTACTGTCTTACACCGTGTGGCTAGGCCCCTTCGGCGGCCACGAGACTGGGTTGTGGGAGCACTACATCGGCGGAGGGTTCGCACGCCGACGCTACGAGCGGAAGCATGGGAAACCGCCCAAGAACGTGTGGGGCACCTCCCTGTTCGCGGTCTCGGCCCGCGAAGGGCTCAAGTGGGCGGAATCAACCGGCCGCTTGCTCACCGCCTTCCCGCGCTACCACCCGCATTGGGCGTGGTGGCTTTCGCGCGTGCCCGTCCTCCGAGAGTTCGCGGTTTCGAACCTGGTGCTTGTGCTGCGCGGATAGGCTCGCCAGATTCCATTGCTTTTACGGGGTGCGTGATAGATACTTACCCCGAGGCGGCCGACAGTAGCAGCCCGTATCGATGAGCCCCCTGAAAGAGAAGGACCGCAATGCAACTCCCATCCCAACTTCAAGCTGCAATGAAGCAGATTCCTTTCACCCCACACACGGTGGGAGCGCTTCTAGCCAGCGTGATTGCCCTGATTTCCCTCGTGACAGCTATCGCAGTTGGGGAATCTTCCTCGAAAGCACCAACCGTCGAGCCCCGCGGCGAGAAGTCTGTGATCCAGGTCGTCACGGTGGATGGAAAGACAGCAGGTGTATGCGCACTCGGAGGCCTGCGCCAGGAGAAAGTGCACTACACCGACAAGAATTCCGTCTACTACTGGGAGCTCAAGCCCGGCGAAGAACGCATTGACGCATCATGCCCCAGTGTTAGTGCCCTTTCCTCCGGTAAAAAGCGTTTGGAAGGCCACGCGATAGTAAAGAGCTTCGACGCACCGCAAGTTGTCAAAATTACTGTGCAATAGCGTCGGGCAGTCAGTCACGATCAGACTCCTCTGATAATGTCGCGTGCCCTGTAGTCAGTCTCGGGGTCACCAATGCGTTACCCGATACTCACTCAAGCGCCTCCGGAAAGTCACGACGCTGCCACCAAATAGCCGGTCGTGAAGCGTCCTGGGTTTATTTCCTACCTAGTCTTGAACGGCACGAGCTAGTTGTACGTTCTCGTAGTAAGCAGAATGCGATTTAACTTCCTCGCTCACGTCGTGATTAACCGCGAAACTAGCGTCCAAGCCCTCAAAACCGATCGCTTTCCTACCGCCCATCGCGGCAGGGTATAGGTACCCGAGGACCCGGTCACTGTGGGAATGGTAGTTGTGGACGACGCCGGTTAGGAATTCACCAGCAGAATCCCACCTCGTATCTTGACCAATGGCCGCGCCCAGAAGATGCACGGCTTCAACCCGGACCTCGTTTTCAGTTCCGGCAGCGCCCGCAAGTGCAGTAGCGAGGTTTAGCATGACGCGGCCACCCAAGCTATGCCCTACGAGTACCACGGACTCTAGGTTGGAGCGCTGGATAATTGCGGCGAGAGCTAGGGCAGTCTTATTTGCACGGTTAACTGCAACCGTCCATGGGTTCTTGACCAGATCCACAACACCTAGCGCCAGACCGGCAGGCGTTGCCTTCTTAGCCAGCTTCGTTCCGGCATGTTTGACCATCCCCTTCAGCACGCCACCTCCGACGAGGCCAACACCTGGGGAAAGAAAACCAGCAAGCTCCAGAATTTCCTTGCTGCCCCACGTCACGAGGTAAATCGGGGAATCAGGGTACGCGGCTTCAACCGATTTAACTTCCGTCCGCCAATCTAGCTTCTTCTCAGTGGTAAAACCACGCGCAATGAGAACGGGCGTGCCGCTCCCCTTGCGGACGCACTGAATATCAAAGGAGTCATCCTCGCCAACATAAGAGTTAAGCGCCTTAATTCCGTAGGCGGAGCCAAGCAGTCCACCAGCAGCAGTAACGACCAGGCTTCCTCCTGCCATCCCCAACCCGCCCGAGGCCAAAGAGCCGAAGCCGAGCGCTGCTAGGCCAGCATTGTGGGCAGCAGCGCCAGATAACCCAAGAATCGTGGTTCCATAAGCGCTGCCTACCATCGGTGCAGCAACCCATCCACCGGCAACTCCGAGAACTAGGGCGACGGCGCCAACAGCAGCAAACTTGGCTGCGCGACCAACATTGGTTGCCTTGAATTCGCGCAGCTCACGCCACTGAGTGAGGTCATCAATGCGATGCTCGAGGCTCTCAAAGTCCGGAACCTGATGAAGGTGTTCTGCGCACACGGCTGGCAAAGCCACCAAGCCTAGGCCAGCAGCGGCGAAGTTATTGCACTGGGGTACGGTACAGTGGGACGTCGCCGAGCCGCAGCTTTCGCATACATACAGCGATTTAGACTTGGACTTCCTGTGGGTGGATTTGGTCAAGCAACGAGAGCACCAGCCTTCTTCGGTGTCGTCGCTTAGCGTGTCCATGAGCTCGGCCAAAGTCGTGGCCAACTTTGCGGAAGCAATAGCTTGCTCCCTAAGTTCTTGGACCTCACCTTCTTGACGCTTGACTGCGCGCTTTACTGCCTTAGCGGCGAAGTCTCTTTGATCATCTGGGCTAATAAATTCGTTATTGAAATTGAAGTCTTCCTGCACCGCAGCCACGACAGACGGAAGTTGTGCTTCCACATCATCCGATTCCTTCTGCCCCACCGCGGCAAGCCACAGCGCATTTACGATAGCCGTCGATTCAGTTAGCTCCGGATCGCCCTCTACCTCCGGCGACTGAATATCACCGCGCTGCACAACGCGCACAAACCGACCAAGATTGGAACGCAGCTCGCAGGAAAAGGCGCCATCCTCCTCAGAGCTGAACGAAATTGCGGCAGACTCAATGGAGTTCTTCTTGGCCATGGCGGATAGCCTTTCAGTCAAGGAATAAGAATTGTGTTGATTTTATGTCAGCAACTGCCAATTTAGCGGCCGGATATTAGTTAGCAAATGCAACCGTGCGAAGAGTTGTGTAAACAAGTTGGGGCTACTGCCTGGCACGCGGCTTGCATCGACATATTTTGCGCCAAGATTCGGTCTTCCACGAGACGAACCACGCGGTCCTTCGCATCCTGGTCAAATTTTCTCGTCATATTCCAGCTTTTCCCATCTACTCAAACGGAACAAAACCTGGGGCGCTTCAGCCGCAAGGCATGCAATCAAGAGTCAACGCCCGGCTGAGATCATCGAGGCAATTCACCCTGTTGCTAACGGCAACGTGACAACCGCAAAAACAAAACTCTGAGGGGACAACCAACCGCCAGATCGCAACGTGGCTCACCTACGCAGAAATCACCATCAAGAAGAAAGTCTCCGCCTTCCTGCGAGAGCACGGGATACAGCACAGAACGGGGCTCACAACACTCGCCGCAAAATTCGCATGACGAAAGGCCCGCCAGTTCACATTCAAACAGGCGGGCCTTTTGGGTCAGCAGGCTAGCTGCGCGCTGCCTTCACGCGCTCAGCAAGCTGATCGAGCTGGTCGAACAGTTCCTGCGGTACGCGGGAGCCAAGGCCCTCGAGGTACTCGCGGCCGTCTGCCACGTCGTGAGCCCACAGCTCCGGATCCGGGTAGAGCGCCTCCTTGACATCCTCGGCCGGGGTGTCCAGGCCGGTCAGGTCCAGGTCCTCCACCCGTGCGGTGTGGCCAACCGGGGTCTCCTCGGCCCCGACCTTGCCCTCGATGCGCTCCACGACCCACTTGAGCACGCGGGAGTTCTCGCCGAAGCCCGGCCACAGGAAGCGACCGTCCTCGCCGCGACGGAACCAGTTGACCAAGAAGATGGACGGCAGACGGTCACCGCCGCGCTCGCCCATGTCCAGCCAGTTCTGGAAGTAGTCGCCCACGTTGTAGCCGATGAACGGCAGCATGGCCATCGGGTCGTGGCGCAGGGAGCCGACCTTCGCCTCCACAGAGGCAGCGGTCTGGCCGGAGGAGAGCATCGCGCCGATGAGGGTACCGTGCTCCCAGCTCAGTGCCTGGGTGACCAGCGGGACGGTGTCCGGGCGACGGCCACCGAACAGGATTGCGTCCAGCTTCACACCACGCCAGTCGTCGAACTCCGGCGCAGCGGTCGGGCACTGCTTGATCGGTACGCAGTAGCGGGAGTTCGGGTGCGCCGCCTTCTCGGCGGAGTCCGGGGTCCAGTCGTTGCCACGCCAGTCGATGAGGTGGGCCGGCGGTTCGCCGTCCATATCCTCCCACCAGACATCGCCGTCATCGGTCAGCGCGACGTTGGTGAACAGGGTGTTGCCCGGCTCCATGGAGCGCATCGCGTTCGGGTTGGACTTGTAGTTCGTGCCCGGCGCAACGCCGAAGAAACCGTTCTCCGGGTTCACGGCGTACAGGCCGTCCTCCTTGAGGTGCAGCCACGCAATGTCGTCGCCCACGACCTCGGAGGTCCAGCCCTCCAGCGTCGGGGTGAGCATGGCCAGGTTGGTCTTACCGCACGCCGACGGGAACGCCGCAGCGACGTGGTAGTTCTTGCCCTCCGGGCTGGTGAGCTTGAGAATGAGCATGTGCTCGGCCATCCAGCCCTCCTCCTTGGCCATCACGGAAGCGATGCGCAGCGCGTAGCACTTCTTGGCCAGGATGGCGTTGCCGCCGTAGCCGGAACCGTAGGACCAGATCTCCTTGGTCTCAGGGAACTGGGAGATGTACTTGGTGTCGTTGCACGGCCACGCAACGTCCTCTTGGCCCGGCTTGAGCGGAGCGCCGACGGAGTGGAGGCAGTGGACGAACTTGTCGCCCTCAATCTTGTCCAGGGCCTCCTGACCCATGCGGGTCATGATGCGCATGGACATGACCACGTAGGCGGAGTCGGTGAGCTGGACGCCGAGCTTCGGATCCGGATCACTAATCGGGCCCATGCAGAAGGGCACCACGTACATGGTGCGGCCCTTCATGGAACCGGAGAAGTGCTCGAGCATTTCCTCCTTCAGCGCGGCCGGCTTCATCCAGTTGTTGGTCGGGCCGGCGCCCTCCTCTTCCTCCGTAGAGATAAAGGTGCGGGACTCCACGCGGGCAACGTCGGAGGGGTTGGAGCGAGCCAGGAAGGAGTTCGGGCGCTTCTCCTCGTTCAGCTTGAGCAGGGTGCCCTTCTCTACCAGCTCTGCGGCCAGGCGGTCCCACTCCTCCTGGGAACCGTCGGCGAAGACCACTTTGTCGGGCTGGAACAGCTCGACCGACTCGTTTACCCAGGCAATAAGTGCTTCATTGTCCGTCGGAGCCGTACCCTCCAAACGGTTCACTGCAGTGGTCATGTGCTCTCCTTCATAGTTCACGTCCGCTTTGCGTCCCCGCACAAATCCTCGGGATTTCCAGCGTATCTGAATCGCGGGCGCGCCGGATAGAATCCACGTTTTCCCAGGTAGAACGCTACACCCTGAAGTGACGCACACCATACATTCGCGTGCGGATTTGGGGCCACCACCTCCCCATTTGGGGGTATACGTCCGCCGTAAAACAAGCCCGAAACAGCGCGGCACACTGGGCAAACGGGGGACCGCGCGGGGGTCAAACGGACACCGTTGCCCGACCTGCGTGGCGCCTCCCCCTGGAATGGGGTGGCAAGGGGGCGTCGATAAGCGCACGAAAGCCCCTCACAAACTTGCGTCACTGCACGTCATGTGGACAATAAACACAATGAATAACGCTGATTTTTCCCAAACTCCCCGCGAGGGGACTGGCGAGCTGCCCGCCGGGCGCCCGCTGCAAACTGACTTTGGCACCGGGCTGGACTACCCGCGGCTCGGCTCGGTGACCTTCCGCCGCGGCACGCTCACGGAGAACCAGGAGGCCCTATTCAACGAGCACTGGCCGCGCCTCGGCCGCGTGCTCACGAACGAGACGGACGGGCACATTGACGTGGACGAGTGGTTCGGGCGCGCGGGCCACCCCACGATTGTGGAGATCGGCTCGGGCACCGGCACCTCCACCGCCGCGATGGCGCCGCTCGAGGCGGACACCAACGTGATCGCGGTGGAGCTGTACAAACCCGGCTTGGCCAAGCTGCTCGGCGCGGTCGTGCGCGGCGGGATTGAGAACGTCCGCATGGTGCGCGGCGACGGCGTGGAGGTGCTGGCGCGCATGTTCCCGGAAGCCTCGCTCGACGGCGTACGCGTCTTCTTTCCAGACCCGTGGCCCAAGGCGCGCCACCACAAGCGGCGCATCATCCAATCGGGCACGCTCAACCTGATCGCCACCCGCCTCAAGCCCGGCGGGGTGCTGCACGTGGCCACCGACCACGCCGACTACGCCGAGTGGATCGACGAGCTGGTGGATGTGGAGCCGCTGCTGGAGTACAAGGGTTGGCCGTGGCCGGACGCCCCGCTGCTGACGGACCGCCAGGTGATTACTAAGTTTGAGGGCAAGGGCCTGAACAAGGACCACGTGATCCGCGAGTACCTCTGGGAGAGGAAGTAACCAATGGTTCTGCAGGACAAGACGCACCCGTACACCGAGGGCGCACCGGCCGGGCCGGAGTCCTACCTGCTGGTGTGGGACGCGCCGAACCTGGACATGGGGCTCGGCGCCATCCTGGGCAGCCGCCCCACCGCCGCCTACCGTCCCCGCTTCGACGCGATCGGCCGCTGGCTGGTCGGCGAGGCGGACGAGCGCTCCGCGGAGACCGGCACGCAGGTCGAGCCCGAAGCCACCGTGTTTACCAACGTCTCCCCCGGCAACACCGAGGCGGTGCGCCCCTGGGTGGAGGCGCTGCGCAACGTCGGCTTCGCCGTCTTTGCCAAGCCGAAGGTGGACGAGGATTCGGACGTGGACCAGGACATGCTGGACCACATCGAGCGCCGCTACGAAGAGGGCGTCCTGCGCGGCCTCGTGGTCGCGTCCGCGGACGGGCAGAACTTCCAGGAGCGCATCGAGGAGCTCGCCGCCGAGGGCATCCCGGTGCAGGTGCTCGGCTTCCACGAGCATGCCTCGTGGGCCGTGAACTCTGACGCGGTGGACTTTGTGGACCTGGAAGACATTCCGGGTGTGTTCCGCGAGCCGCTGCCGCGCGTCAACCTGGACCACCTGCCGGACGGCGGCGCCTGGATGCAGCCGTTCCGCCCGCTGTCGGCGCTGCTGCACAACCGCGACTAAGGAGGCCTCCCTCGTGTTTTACAGGTGGGGCCGCGTCGCCTTCCGCCACCGCCGGGTCATCCCGCTGGTGGTCATTGCCATCATCCTGGTGATGCAGGTCCTCTTCGGCGCCAAGCTGGGCGACCGCCTCTCGCAGGAGGGCTGGGAAGACCCCGGCGCCGAATCCACGGCCGCCGCACAGATCGAGCAGGACACGTTCGGCCGCGACAACGCCGGCGATGTCATCGTGCTCGTCTCGGCCCCCGGCGGCGTGCAGGACAAGGCGCTTATCGACGCCGCGAATTCCCAAATCTCTGCCCTCCAGGACAATCACCCGGAGCAGATCGACCACGTCACCAGCTACTTTGCCAAGCCGAACCAGCAGCAGGTGACCGCGGACGGCACCCAAGCGTTCGCCGCAATCGGGCTGAAAGGTGATGGGGAGCAGACGCTCAAGGACTTCCGCGCGATCGAGCCGGACCTGCGCGCCATCGAGCTGCCCGGCGACGCGACCGTGCAAATCGCGGGCGCGACCGCCGTGGCCGACGCACTGGACGACGGCATGGCCAACGACATCGCCCGTGCTGAGAAGGTCGGCCTCATCTTCGTGGCCATCATCCTGCTCTTCGTCTTCGGCGGCGTGGTGGCGGCGGCGATGCCGCTGATCGTGGGCATCCTGTCCATCCTTGGTTCCCTGTCGCTGCTGTCCGTCCTGGCGCAGTTCCAGCAGGTCAACATCTTCTCCCAGTCCGTGATTACGCTGCTGGGCCTGGGCCTGGCCATTGACTACGGCCTGTTCATGGTTTCCCGCTTCCGCGAGGAGCTCGACCGCGGCCTGGAGGTGGAAGAGGCGGTGGCGGTGACCACCACGACGGCGGGCAAGACCGTGTTCTTCTCCGCGCTCATGGTGGGCGTGGCGCTTTCCGGCCTGCTCATGTTCCCGCAGGCCTTCCTCAAGTCCGTGGCCTACGGCGCGATCAGCGCGGTCGTCCTTGCCGCGGTGATTTCGGTGGCGGTGCTGCCCGCGCTGTTCAGCATGCTGGGCAAGCGTATCGACATGTGGTCGGTGCGCCGCACCAGCCGCACGGCCCGTCGCCTGGAGGATACGGTCTGGTACCGCATCCCGGCGTGGGCCATGCGCAATTCCAAGAAGGTGGTCGTGGGCATCACCGCCCTGCTGTTCCTCATCACCGCCCCGATGGTGGGCATCACCTTCGGCGGCATCAACGAGTCCTACCTGCCGCCCACACAGGAAACGCGCCAGGCGCAGGACGAGTTCAACGAGGCGTTCCCCACCTTCCGCACCGACCCGGTGAAGCTGGTGGTCACCGGGGCGTCGAACGAGCAGCTGGGCAACATTGTCATGCAGACGCGCCAGGTCTCCGGCCTGGCCTCGCCGCTGAAGCCCTCGCACCCCACCCAGGACGGCACCACGATCCTCTCCGCCCCGCTGGCAGACCGCAACGGCGGCCAGGAGGTCGTGGACCAGCTGCGTGACCTGGACGTCCCGGACGGCGTGCAGACGTACGTCTCCGGCACACCGGCGATGGAGGTCGAGTCCATCGAGGCGCTCCTCCACCGCTTGCCGTGGATGGCGCTGTACATGGTGCTCGCCACCTTCCTGCTCATGGCGCTGCTCTTCGGCTCGATCATCCTGCCCGCCAAGGCCGTGATCATGAACGTGCTGGGCATCGGTGCCACGCTGGGCTTCCTCACCGCCGTCTTCGTCGGCGGCCACGGCGCGAGCCTGCTCAACTTCACCCCTGGCCCGCTGATGAGCCCGGTGCTCGTGCTTATTGTGGCGATCCTCTACGGACTGTCCACGGACTACGAGGTCTTCCTGGTCTCTCGCATGGTGGAGGCCCGCCACAACGGCGCGCCCACGGACCGCGCAATCAAGGACGGTACCGCGCACACCGGCGGCATCATCACCGCCGCCGCGGCCATCATGATCGTCGTCGCCGCCGCCTTCGCCATGAGCGACATCGTGATGATGAAGTACATCGCCTTCGGCATGATCTTCTCGTTGGCGCTCGACGCCACGATTATCCGCCTCCTGCTCGTCCCCGCGGTGATGCACCTGCTGCGCGAGGACAACTGGTGGGCGCCCCGCTGCATCAAGCGCGCCTACGCCTCCCTCGGTGAAGGCGGCGAGAGCAGCGCGGGCACTGCGGGCAGCCAGCGCGCGCCTGCCGCCCCCGCGCTGCCCGCCGACGACCCGGAGACCCACCCGGGCCGCGCCGGCGTCTCGGTGGACGAGAACCACGAACTCGTCCCGTTCCGCGAGCTCATGCGCCAGCTGGAGGAGCGCAAGGCCCTTGAGTACACCCAAAAGCGTGAGCTCGAGCGGTAGCCGCGCGCAGGTGATGCGGTGGGTGCGCTGGCTCGCGCCCGTCGCCCTGCTCGCACTCCTCGTCACCGCGTTCTGGGAGGAGCTCGACTTCCTCGCGGACTCGTGGCGGGCTCTGCGCCGCGCCGTCACTCACGCGCCCGGCCCGATCGCCGGTGCCGTCGTCGCCGCGTTCGGCGCGATTGTCGCCATGGCCGCGGTGATGAAGATCCTGCTCAACGTCGACGCCAAGCGCACGGACATGGCGCGCACCACGGCGCTCACACTCGGCTCCAACGCCTGGTCCACCACCCTGCCCGGCGGCCCCGCGCTCTCCGCGTGGTTGACCTACCGCGTCCAACGCTCCTGGGGCGCGTCCCCCGGCCTGTGCGGCTGGTTCTTCGTTATCTCCGGCGCGCTTTCCACGGTGTGGATGGCGCTGATCGGGCTCGCCGCCGTCCTCTTCCTCGGCGCCGACCTGTCCGCGGCTACCTTGTGCACGTCGATCGTGCTCACCGTCCTCGTCATCGTCGCCATGTTCTGGGCCACCCGCCACCCGGCACTGCTGACCCGCTGGACCCGCTTCCTCCCCGGCTCCGTGCGCGGCAAGGTCGCCGACGTGATCACGCAGGTCTCCCAGATCCGCATGACCGCCGGCCAGTTCTTCTCCTCCGCGTTTTGCTCCCTGTGCAACCGGCTCTTGGACGTCGTGGTCTTCTACTTCTGCGTCTGGTCCGTCGTCGGCGACGCGCCCGGACTCCACGCGGAGCTCAACCGGGCGAGCCTCATGGGGGTCACGCTCGCGTTCATCATGACCAAGCTCGCCGGCGCCGCCCAGGTCACCCCGGGAGGGGTCGGCACCGTCGAGGCCGCCGCTGCCGCCTCGCTCGTCGCAGCGGGCATGACGCTTATCGACGCCACCGCCGCCACCCTCATCTACCGCATCATCTCCTTCGTACTCATCACCGCGATCGGCTGGGGCGTCCACATTGTCTGTTACGCCGGGCGCGGCTACATGCTGGGCGCGCCGCGCGACTAGGCGCGCTCCCCCGCCGCGCGAAGTCCAGACGATGGGTCTATTGTTCGATACATGAGCGTATCTGATGGTCTCGCAAGGTCCCTCGCTGGCGTGCGCAGCGTCGACGGAGAACGAGTCACTCCAGTGGGCTGGCATGCGCACAGCCAGGGCGTGGAGACCCTGCTGGCGAGCTTCCGGCAGGTCCCCGCGGGTGAGCGCGTCCGCCTGGCCAAGCGCACGTCGAATTTGTTTCGCAAGCGCGTCGAGCCCGGCGCTGGCCTCGATGTCAGCGGCCTCGGCGGGGTCATCGCCATCGACCCGGTTGCTAAAACCGCGGATGTCCAGGGGATGTGCACGTACGAGCAGCTTGTCGACGCCACCCTGCCCTTCCACCTCGCGCCCCTGGTCATCCCCCAGCTGAAGACCATCACACTCGGCGGCGCCGTCTCCGGCATGGGTGTGGAGTCCACCAGCTTCCGCAACGGCCTGCCACACGAGTCTGTCATCGAGATGGACGTGCTCACCGGCACTGGCGACATTGTGCGCTGCTCACGCGAGGAGAACGTGGACCTCTTCCGCGCCTTCCCCAACTCGTACGGCTCCCTCGGCTACGCGGTGCGCCTGAAGATCGAGCTGGAGTACGTCGCGCCATACGTGGAGCTGCAGCACGCACGCTTCCACTCCCTGCGTGACTTCCAGGAAGCGCTCAGCGCCGTCTCCGCCTCCGGATCGTGGGACGGCCGCACGGTGCACGGGCTTGACGGCGTAGCCTTCTCCCCGGAAGAGCAGTACCTGGTGCTCGCCTTCCAGGCCGACGACGCCCCGGGCACCTCCGACTACACGCGCGACGCGATCTTTTACCGCTCCCTGCAGCACCCCGAGGGCATCACGCACGACTTCCTCACGATCCGCGACTACATCTGGCGCTGGGACACCGACTGGTTCTGGTGCTCGCGCGCCTTTGGCACGCAGCGCCCGAAGGTGCGCCGGTTCTGGCCCCGCGAGCTTAGACGCAGCGCCTTCTACTGGAAGTTGGTCGGGCTGGACAAAAAGTACGATCTGGAATACCGCTTCCTCAAAAAGCCCAAGAACCTGCCGCGCACCGAGCGCGTCGTGCAAGACATCGAGGTCACCGACGCACATGTCGCCGAGTTCCTCGACTGGTTCTTCCAAGCCAGCGAGATCGAGCCCATCTGGCTCTGCCCCATCAGGTTGCGCAGCGACTCGGCTGCGCTCTCACAGCTTGGTCTGCCTGAGCACGCCCCGTGGCCGCTCTACCCGCTCGAACCGGGCACAACCTGGGTCAACGTCGGGTTCTGGTCGGGTGTGCCCGCCGACCACGTCTCGCCCGCCCAGGAGCCGGGCGCCTTTAACAAGGTGATCGAGCGCAAAGTAAGCGAGCTGGGCGGCCACAAGTCGCTCTACTCCGAGGCCTTCTACGACCGGCCCGAGTTCGAACGCCTCTACGGCGGCGACCTGCCAGAGCGGATGAAGGCCACGTACGACCCGGACCGACGCTTCCCGGGCCTGTTTGAAAAAACTGTCAACAACGCATAGCGCACACCGCAGCGCACAGGAGAAGAAAGCACATGAGCAAGTTCGTACCAATGACCGTGGCCGACATCGTGGATACCCTGTTCCCCACGTACAACCCGTTCCGCTGGGAAGCGTTCGACGGGTCCTCCACAGGGCCGGTGGGCGCGGAGCACACGGTGCGCGTGAACAGCCCTGAGGGGCTGTCCTACATCGCCACCGCACCTGGCGACGTCGGCCTGGCGCGCGCCTGGGTCACCGGCGGACTCGGGGTCGAGGGCGAGCACCTAGCACACCCGTACGCGGTGTTTGATAAGCTGCGCAACCTCTACGCCCACTACAAGCGCCCGAACCCAAAGGAACTCTGGCGCATCGTGCGCTCCTTGCGCGGCATGGGTGCGTTCCAGATCCAGCCCGTGCCGGAGGCGGAGCAGGCCTCCTGGTTTGAGCGCACCGTTCGCGAGGGCCTCGCGCCCCACTCCAAGGAGCGCGACGCGGAGGTCATCTCCTCCCACTACGACGTGGGCAACGACTTCTACGAGCTGTTCCTCGGCGAGTCCATGGCCTACACCTGCGCCTACTACCCCACCGAGGACGCCAGTCTGGACGAGGCCCAGGAAAACAAGTTCCGCCTCGTCTTTGAAAAGCTCCACCTCAAGCCGGGCGACCGCCACCTGGACATCGGCTGCGGCTGGGGCACGATGGTGCGCTACGCCGCCAAGCGCGGCGTGAAGTCACTCGGCGTCACCCTGTCCAAAGAACAGGCCGAATGGGCGCAGGCGAAGATCAAGGAGGAGGGACTCGAGCACCTCGCGGAGGTACGTCACCTGGACTACCGCGACGTCACCGAGTCCGGCTTTGACGCGGTCTCCTCCATCGGGCTCATGGAGCACATCGGGGTAAAGAACTACGCCTCCTACTTCGACTTCCTCTCCAGCAAGCTGCGCCCGGGCGGCGTGATGGTCAACCACTGCATCACGTTCCCGGACAACCACAAGACGAACAAGGGCGATTTCATCGGCCGCTACATCTTCCCGGACGGCGAGCTCACCGGCTCCGGCACTATCGTGCGCAAGATGCAGGACCACGGGTTCGAGGTTGTCCACGAGGAGAACCTCCGCTTCGACTACATGCGCACGCTGCGCGATTGGTGCGAGAACCTTAAGGAACACTGGGACGAGGCGGTCGAGCTCGTCGGGCTGAACACGGCCAAGCTCTGGGGCATGTACATGGCGGGCTCCGAGTGGGGCTTCGAGCACGACATCGTGGAGCTGCACCAGGTGATGGGCATCAAGCTGGATAGCGAAGGCTCCCGCTCCGGCACGCCCGAGCGCCGCTGGTGGAACGACTCGGTATTCTAGGCGCGGTGTTTTCAGTACCGCGAGGCGCTAGCATGGCGGGTATGAAGAAAACGATTTCGAAGCCGTACGCCATCGCCGCTGACTACGTCGCTATCGCGGTGTTTGCGCTGCTCGCGCGCGCCGCGCACCAGACCGAGGAGATGCCGTTTAACTTCACCGGCTGGCTGTCCACGCTGTGGCCATTCGCGCTCGGAGTGACGCTCGGCTGGCTCATCGCCCGCGATAACAAAGGCGGCATCATTTGGCCGGTCACCGTCATCACCGGCCTGGTCATTTGGGGGATCCGCAACCAGTCCATCCCGCACTGGTCCTTCATCATCGTGGCCACCGTGATGTCCGCGCTGCTCATGCTCGGCTGGCGCGGCATTGCCAAGCTGGTGGCAAAGAAGGGCTAGAAGCTCGAGCCGAAGTTGTACATCGGGTCGCCGGTCTGGATGCCGTTGACAAACCAGACGAGCATGCTGATCAGGTCGCCGGTGAGATCGAGGGTGGAAGAGAGCATCGAAGCTATACCTTTCTGGTGAGGAGATCGTACGGTTAGCCTATCGGCACCGTAACCATTTCGTTACAGCGGGCTGATCGTGTGCTTCTTCGGCAGATCGGACTCCCGCTTGGTGGAGAGCTGGCGCAGGGCTCGTCGTAAAGCAATGCGCGTCTCGCTCGGCTCGATCATCTGGTCAATGTACCCGCGCTCCGCGGCGACATACGGCGAGGTCATGTTCTCGTCGTAGAAGTCCATGAACATCTTCTTCATCGCTTCGCGCTGCGCGGGGTCCTCGATGGCGGCGAGCTGCTTGCCCTGGATCATCACCACGGCAGCAGAGGAACCCATCACCGCGATCTGGGCGGTGGGCCACGCCAGGTTGATGTCGCCGCACAGGTTCTTCGAGCCCATCACCGCGTAGGCACCGCCGTAGGCCTTACGCACAATCAGCGCGACCTTGGGCACGGTCGCCTCCACGCCCGCGAAGGCGAACTTCGCGCCGCGGTGGATCAGGCCCTCGCGCTCCTGCTGCACGCCCGGCAGGTAGCCCGGGGTGTCCACCACGTAGACGATGGGAATGTTGTACGCATCGCAGGTGCGGATGAAGCGCGCGCCCTTGTCGGCAGCATCGGCGTCGATGCAGCCAGCCTGGTACATGGGATTGTTGGCCACAAAACCGACAGCGCGGCCGTCGATACGCCCGAAGGCACAGATGAGGTTCTCGGCGTAGTTCGCCTGGATCTCCACCAGGTCCTCGTCGTCGCCGAGCTGGACCAGCAGGTCCATCATGTCGTAACCGGCGTTCGTGTCGTCGGGCATGAAAGAGTCCAGCTCGCTGTCGTCGAGTTCCTCGTCCTCCGGTGCATCGACGACCGGGGCCGGGTCGAACGTCGAGGTAGGCAGGTGCGCGAGGAGGTCGCGCACGTAGTCGAAGGCCTCCTCCTCGGAAGCCACCACCGCCTGGATGTTGCCCGACTGCTCCTGCACGCGCGCGCCACCCAGCTCTGCGGAGGTGATGTCCTCGCCGGTCACCTCGCGGATCACGTTCGGGCCGGTCACATACATCTCGGATTCGCCATCGACGGCGACCACGAAGTCGGTAGTCACCGGGGCGTAGACCGCGCCACCGGCGGACTTGCCCAGCATGATGGAGATCTGCGGGCTGCGGCCCGACAGCGGGAGCTGGCGCTTCGCAATCTCGGAGTACATGGCCAGCGACGTCACCGCGTCCTGAATGCGGGCGCCACCCGAGTCCTGGATGCCGATGACGGGGCAGCCGATCTTGATGGCAAACTCCATCACCTCGACCACCTTGCGGCCAAAGGTCACGCCGACAGAACCGCCGTAGACGGTCTTGTCGTGCGCGTAGATCGCCACCGGGCGGCCGTCGATACGCCCGTAGCCCGTGACCACACCGTCGGAGTAGACAGCCTTGTCATCACCCGGGGTACGCGCGAGCGCGCCGATCTCCACAAAGGAGTCCTCGTCAAGCAGAGCGGCGATGCGCTGGCGCGGCGTGGTGCGGCCGGCGTCATCGCGGCGCTTCCGGGAACGCTCCGACCCGGGGTCCTGGGCCTTCTCCAGCCGGGCGCGCAGGTCTGCAAGCTTATCGGCGGTTGTCATGCTCAATCCAATCGTTCATGTGCTTGCCCACGATCCCCACCGCGGGCTCGTCCACCACGGCGAGGTGGTCGCCGGGAAGGTGCACGATGGTCAGGTCGTCCACGATAGCGCCCCAGCCGCCGTCCTCGTCAATGTGCGCGTAGTTCGGCTCCAGCTGGATCGCGCCGTCGTGCATGCGCTCCGCGCGGAACAGCAGCACGGGCACGGTCACGTCGGCCCAGCGGGTGAAGTCCAGGTGGTTGAGGATTTGGTTGTCCACAAAGGACGCGCGCTGGTGCTCAAGCACCCCGGCGGCCAGGCCGTGCTCGGAGGCGTCGGTCGTAGCGAGGAACTGCGAAAGCATCTCTAACAGCGCGTCCTCGCCCGCGGTCTCGAGCAGGTCGTAGGGCACCTCGAAGTCCAGGCCGTACGTCTCCTTGGCAAAGGCGGCGTAGCGGCCCCAGCGCGCCTTCGTCTCCTCCGGCGTGTCCGGGATCGGCTCGCTCGGCTGCGTGGTGTCCAAAAGCGCGATGAAGTCGATTGTGTCATTGCCCAGCTGGTGCGCGACCTCGTAGGCCAGCGCGCCGCCGAAGGACCAGCCGGCGAGCACGACCTTGCGCCCCTTCGCCAGCTCGGTGATGTCCTTCACGTACGCCGCGGCACGCTCCTCAAGCGAGCCCTCGAGGCGCTCCACGCCGTAGACCGGCACGTTGTCGCCGAGTCGGCGCGCCAGCGGGGCGTACACGCTCGAGGACCCACCCGCGGGGTGGAACACGAAGACGGGGTTGACCTCGTCGGATCCTTCGCGGAAGACGCGGATGTTGCCCTCAACCTCGGTCTCGAGCCCCTCGCGCACGATGTTCGCCAGCGGCTCCAGCGTCTCCGCCTCGAGTACCTGCCGCGCGGTGACCTCGATGCCGGATCGCTCGGTCAGGTGCGCGGCGATCTGGCCCGCTTGCTCGTTGCTAATCGACGCCAACGGGGACGTCACACCAGCCGCGGCCTTCCCCGCGTACTTCGCCCAGGCGCCGAACACCATGCGCTCGGAGGCGTCGCGCGGGGCGACGCCGACGCCCTGCGCCGGTTCCGCAGATTCCGCCTGCGCGGAATGCTTGCTGGGCTCCGCCGGTTCCGGGGTCGGAGTTTCCGCCTGTGCGGAATTCTCGCGGCCGGCCGCGGCCTCTTCGACGATGCGGATGACGTCGGAGACGGAGGCGTCGCGAAGCGTCTGCACCTGCAGCGGCGGGATCTGGAAGTCGTTTTCCACCTGGTTCTTGATGCGCATGCCCATCAGCGAGTCCAGGCCGAGGTCGATCAGCGGCAGCTCGTCGGGCAGGTCCTCCGGGTCGTAGCCCATGGATTCGGAGACGATGCCGCGCAGGCGGTCCGCCACCGTCTCGCCGGAGGCGGGGTCCCAGCGCACGGCCTCGACACCCTCGGCGCCTGCGGCAGCCTCGCTCGCGCTCGGTGCGGTGGCGGCGTCACCCGTCGGGGCGATCTCCGCCACGCCCGCGAGCTGCTCATCGCCGCCGAGCGACAGCGTGGTGACAAACCCCTCCGCGAGCAGCGTGTCCTCGTTGAATACCTTCACGCTCGCGCCTCCCAGGCTCGGCTGGACCACCGTGGTGACCTCGCCGTCGGCGGGCAGGTAGCTGTGCTCCTCGCTCGCCACGACGCGGCCACCGGGGAGGACCTCGGCCGCCGCGGCCTCAATGAGCTGGTAGGGGCTAAAGACCTGGTCGGCCTGGGTAGCAAAGGCGACCTTCCCGCCGGGCAGGCGGACCTTGGCGCCCAGCAGGGACCCGCCCGCCGCCGAGGGGCGGGCGGCTGTCCAGTAGGAGTTGGTGTGGAAGGCGGTGCGGGGGGCGTCGATAAGCGAGCCCTCGCCGTAGAAGCCAGCGAACTTCACGGGCATGCCGCCGACGTAGAGTTTGGCGGCGAGATCCAGCAGCGCGCCGACCTCGTCCACCTTGCGCTTGTTGGTAAACAGCAGCTGCGCGTCCGGCTTGCCCGCGGCGAACGCGGTGTTCATCATGCCCATGAGCGCGACCGGGTTCGGGGTGACCTCCACCAGGGTGGTGTGGCCCGCGGCGAAGGCGGCCTCGGTGGCGTCCTGGAAGTAGACCGGCTGACGCGTCATGCGCAGGAAATAGTCCATGTCGTGCACGACCGCGCCCGCCGGGTAGACCTCGCCGCGGTCCACGGAGGTGAACAGCGGCACAGTCAGCGGGTGCGGCTCGATGCCGGCGATGCTGCCGGCCAGGTCGCCCAGGATCGGGTCGAGCGCGCTCGTGTGGCCCGCGCCGCGCACCTTCAGCTTGCGGGCGAACTTCTCTTCCTTGGTCAGGGCGTCCACGATGTAGTCCACGGCCTTGCCCGGGCCGCCGACGGTGGTCATGCCCGGACCGGCGTAGACGGCGGGCTCCACGCCCGCGGCCTCCGGGTGGGCCTGGATGAACTCGGCGAGCTGGTCGCGGGACAGCTCCACCACCGCCATCGCGCCCTCCTGGTCGGTGCCGGCGATCATGGCTTCGCCCTCGCCCATGAGGCGGGCGCGCTGGGTGGCAATGAGGATGGCGTCTTTGTCCGAGATGCCGCCCGCGGCGTAGGCGGCGGCGATCTCGCCCATAGACATGCCCATGGTTGCCGCCGGGGTGATGCCCATGGCGGCGAGCAGGTCGGTCTGCGCGATCTGGATCGCGGTGATGGTGACCTGGCCGGTCTCGGTGTCGTAGGTCTGGCCGTCGTCCGTGATGATGTCCAGCATGGACCAGCCGCCCTCGAACTGCACGTACTCGTCGAGCTCGCGCATGCGCTGCGCAAAGAGCGGGGAGGCGTCGAGCAGCTGCTTGGCCATCTTGCGGTGCTGCGAGCCGAAGCCCGAGTAGACGAAGACGGGGCCGACCGCGCCCGGCGCGTCGGCGGTGACGATGCCGGGGCCGATCTTGCCGTCGGCCACCTGGCGCAGGCGCTTCACGGCCTCCTCGGTGGTCGCGGCCTGCACCACGGCGGCGGAGCGGCCGTGGTTGCGCTTGGCCAGCGAGCGGGCGATGGGCGCGAGGTCCTCGTCGGCGCGGCCCTCCAGGAAGTCCGCGAGTTGGGCCGCGGCCTCTTTGCGTCGCGAAGGCAGCAGCCCGGAGACCGGCAGCGCGACCTGCTCGGCGGCGCCGGCGACGAAGGCGGCGGCGTCGGTGTTTTCGGTGTCCGCTGGCTCATAATCAGCGGAGTCGAAGTCGGTGACCACCACGTGCGCGTTGGTGCCGCCGAAGCCGAAGCCGGACAGTCCCGCGACGCGGCGGCCGGAGTACCGGGGCCACTCGCGCGGGTCCTGCACGACCTCGATGCGCTCCGCGTCAAAGTCCACGAAGTGGTTCGGCGCGGTGAAGTTCGCGCTCGCCGGGATGGTGTCGTGTTTGAGCGCCTCGATCACCTTGATCATTGCCACCACGCCCGCGGCGGACTCGGAGTGGCCCACGCTCGACTTCGCCGAGCCGAGCAGCAGCGGGTCTGTGGCCTCGCGGCCCCGGCCGAGCACCTCGCCCAGCGCGGTGGCCTCGATCGGGTCGCCCAGGATGGTGCCGGTGCCGTGGGCCTCGACCAGGTCCACCTCGTGCGGGTCCACGCCCGCGTCGGCGTAGGCGCGGCGCAGCACGTCTACCTGCGCGTCCGGGTTCGGGGCGGTCAGGCCGTTGGAGTGGCCGTCGGAGTTCGTGGCGGAGCCCTTGATCACGCCGAGGATCTCGTCGCCGTCCGCCATCGCGTCCTCCACGCGCTTGAGCACGACGAAACCGGCGGCCTCGGAGCGGACGATGCCGTCGGCGTCGTCGGAAAAGGCGTGGATGCGCCCGGTGGGGCTGATCACGCCCAGCTCGGAGAACATCAGGGACGCGAACGGGTTGGCCAGAATGTTTACGCCGCCGGCAAGGGCCACGTCCGCCTCGCCGTCGCGAAGCGCGCGCACCGCGTGGTGCACGGAGACCAGCGAGGACGAGCAGGCGGTGTCCACGTTCATGGACGGGCCGCGGAAGTCGAAAGCGTAGGAGATGCGGTTCGGGATAATCGAGCTCGCCGAACCGGTCAGCGCGTACGGGTGAGCCTGCGCCGGGTCGGCGCCCATGAGCATGCCGTAATCATTTGCCGAGGACCCCACGAACACGCCGACCTGCGCGCCGCGCAGCGAGTCGGCCGGGATGTGCGCGTCCTCCAGCGCCTCCCACGCGACCTCGAGCATGATGCGCTGCTGCGGGTCCATATTGGTGCCCTCGAGCGGCGACAGGCCGAAGAACTCGTTGTCAAAGGACGCAATGTCGTCGAGATAGCCGCCGTCCGTGGACTCCTCCGCCATCTTGGTGCGCAGGTAGGGGTCGCCCGTGTACTCGCTCCACCTGCCTTCGGGCAGCGGGCCGGTGGCCACGGTGCCGTCGACAAGCAATTGCCAAAACGCCGCCTGATCCTTCGCGCCCGGGAAGCGGCCGGCCGAACCCACAATCGCGATGTCGCGCTGCGCCGGGGCAAGTGCTTCACGACGCCCACTCGCCCCCTCACTCACGCCCCCCTTCGGCTCGGGCTGCTCGGGCTGCTCGGGCTGCTCGGGCACAGTCAGCGCCTTGGCCAGGGAGAGGATGGTCGGGTGCTGGTAGGCGATAGTGGGGTCGACGCGGCGGCCGAGCGTGCGCTCGAGCTCGCCGGAGAGCACCACGGCATCACGAGACGACAACCCGTAGGCCTCGAGCGACTTGGCCGGATCGACCGAATCGGCACCAGTAACGTCGGCGGCCTCGGCGGTCTGGGCCACCCATTCCTGCAGCCAGCGGATCAGTTCAGTCTCAGTCATTGCGCGTGAGTTCATAACACCTAAGGTTATCGTCCTACTGCGGGTTCGCGTTAGCACGCTCCTGGAATTGCTTTGCGTTCACCCGGCGCGCGATCTTGCCCGACGATGACCGCGCGATCTCGTTCGGCGCGCGGAACTCCACCACGTCCGGGGACACGCCGTGGTGCGAAGATACAGCCGCGCGGATCGCTTCCTCCGCGGCGGCGTCGCCGGACGCGTCGGCGGTGTCGCCGCGCTCGACCAGGATGACCAGGCGCTCCACGTCATCGCCCGGGACGGAGAAGGCGGCGACGGAGTCCTTGCGCACATGCTCGGACGCCTCCATCACGGTGGCCTCGATGTCCTGCGGGTAGTGGTTGCGCCCCGCCACGACGACCAGGTCCTTCACGCGGCCGGTGATGTAGAGCTCACCGTCCACGAGTACGCCGAGGTCGCCGGTGTTGAGCCAGCCGTCCTTCGGCAGGCTCTCCTGGAGCGTCGTGCCGATGGTGTTGGCAAATGTGTCGGCGGTCTCCTCCTTGCGCTCCAGGTAGCCGCCGGCCACGTTCGGGCCGTGGACCCAGATCTCACCCACCGAATTTTCCGGGACCTCGTCCTTGGTTGCTGGGTCAACGATGGCAAAGCGCATCCAGTTGACCGGCTGGCCGTTGGACGCGAACTGGACGCCCTCGCCTTCCGCCACCTCGGCGGCGGTGCCGGCCGCGAGCTGCTCGCGGTCGAAGGAGGTAAAGCGCGGCAGCTCCGTCGTCTTGCCAGCCTGCGGGGTGGATACCAGGAGGGTCGCCTCGGCCAGGCCGTAGGAGGGGCGCAGGACCTCGCGGCGCAGGCCCGACTTGCCAAACGCGGTGAAGAACGCGTCGACGCCCGGCTTGGTCACCGGCTCGGAGCCGATGATGATGCACTCGAGCTGGGAGAAGTCGTAGTCCTCGGCTGCCTCGGGCCCGTTGGGCGCAGCGTAGCGGGCGGCCATGTCCAGCGCGAAGTTCGGCGCGACGGTGTAGATGTGCATGTCCTCCGGGTCCGACTCGCGGCGGGAGAGGCGCTCCATCCAGCGCTTCGGCTGCTGCACGAAATCCTGCGGCGTGAAGATCTCCATCTCGTTGCCCAGGATGATCAGCAGCGTGGTGACCACGATGCCCATGTCGTGGTGCAGCGGCAACCAGGACACCAGGCGCATCGGCTGCTGCACGCCCACGCCGCTGTAGATCTGGATGACGTTGGACACAATGGACTCGTTGGTCAGCTTCACGCCCGCCGGGGTGCGGGTGGAGCCGGAGGTGTACTGCAGGAACGCGGTCTGGTTCGCGGTGTCCGCGCCGGCGGCACCCGCCGCCTCTGCCGCTGCGCGCAGCTCGCCCCAGCCCTGGGCCAGGGTGTCCGGCAGCGCGTCGACGGCGATGATGCGCGGGCGCTGCGCCGACGGCAGGTCGGCAAAGTAGGCGCGCACCGCGGCGGCGCCCTTCTTGTTGGTCAGGACCGTCTTCGCGCCGGAGTCATACAGCACGGCGCGCAGGTGGCCCTCGTGGCCGGGCTCGTTCGGGTCATAGAGCGGGACGGGCACCTGGCCCGCGTACATCGCGCCCATGAAGCCGAGGATGTACTCGGGCGAGTTGGCCGCCAGGATGGCTACGCGGTCACCGGGCTTGCCCACCTGGGCCAGGCGCACGGCGATCGCTTTGATGCGGGTGTTGACTTCACGGCGCGTGTACACAACGGAGTTGCCCTCGGCGCTATCGGAGTAGTCCCAGAACCTGATGCTCACGGCGTCTGCCTGCCCGGCTTGCTCGGCCGCGGCGTAGAGCATCTCCGTCATGGCGGGGATGGTAAATCCCGGCGGGATCGTGATGTTTCCGGCCTCGTCGAGGAAGCGTGCGATGATTGCGTCGAGATCCATGTCTGGGCCCTCCAAAAATTAGTTAGTACCTACAAAGCATCTATAGTAGTGCGCGCCCAATCCAGCGTCCACTGTGGTGTGGTCGTTCCCGGAATCACATCCGGGTTTGTCGCATACATCGCGTGGTTTCCGCTTGCCATTACTAACTCCTGCGCACGCTCCAGCGCGTTGCCCACACGCGCAGGCGCATCGCACACGGTGTCCGCGGGTGCGCAGATCTCAAAGGCGCGGTCCGCAACCTCGCCAAACCCGCCGGGGCGAGCGCCCGTCATAGTCGCGCCCGGCGTCACGCCGTCGGCCACCAGCTGCAGCGGCTGCAGCGCGATCTCCGCGCCCACGCCGGTCACCGGCGCGCCCGGGTTCACACCCACGCCGTTCTCGCGGCGCCCGTCCGCAATCATCACCGCGCCAAGCAGGCGCTCCGGCGGCACAGCGTTCATCCCGGTACCAATCTCGTTGGCAATGTCGCCCACGATCACCGCGCCCTGGCTGAACCCGGCGATGATGAACTTGGTGCTCGGGCATGTCGTCGCCACGTGCTTCAGCTCGCCGTTGAGCTTCGCCTTGCCCTCGACGCGGGAGTCGTCATACGTCATCTCGCGCCGGCCATGCTCAGTCTGGATGTTCCGGAACTGCGCGGTGTACGGCACGGTAAACACGCGGACGTGGTTGATGTCGTACTCCTGCTGGAGCGGTTGCGTGATGGAGAGCATGAAGCTCTGCGGGTTAGCCTGCGGATTGAACGGGTCATCATCCGCCGAAGACTCCCAGGTGCCGGGCACGGAGACGAACTCCACGGCCGGGCACCAGTCTGGCTCCACCGGTTGCTCCGGGTGCTCCGGGTCCTGCGACCCGCCCCCGGTCTCGCCCTGGCCGGGCACCGGGGACAGCGCCGAATCACCGGATTGGTCCGACGCCTGCCACTGGTAGACCCCCAGCCCGATGACTGCGAGGACCACCAGGACGGCTGCAACCACAAAAACGTTGCGCCCTTTGCGCATGAAGTGCCTTTCTTAGCAGAGGTTCGCGCGCGCGGTGTCCGCAATCAGCGTGCCCAGGGCAGCGGGGTCCATGTCGGTGCGCCGCTGCGCCACGAGCTGGCCGGCGACCGCATCGCGCGTGACGGTATCGTCCGAGCACACCGTACGCCCCGTGGCTGTGAGTTGGTCCTCAACTCCCTCCACGTTCAGTCCGTTCTGGCGGAGCTGCTCCAGGTAGGTCTCCTCCTGCGCGGTAAAGCCCGAGGCCTGCTGCGGCACCGAGGTCACCTCCTGCGCCGGCTGGTCCTCCGGCCGCGAGCCGGACTGGGCCGCCGGGGCCTTGGAGCTCGTCGCCTCAGAGCGGGTGGTGCCGGGGGCGGCGGTCGAGGACTCCGCCGGGGCGGAGGAGGACTGCTCAGCGCTTGCCGACGCCTTCGCGTCCTCGCCGTCAACGGTGGTGGAACCGGAGCAGGCGGCGAGGGAGAGAGTGAGCGTCGCTAAGCACAGGGCTCCGAGACGCCTCATCGCTTCACCACCGTGCCATTGACCTGCTCCAGGGTGCCGTGCTGGAAGCTGATGGTGAGACCGCCGGCGCTGATGTCCTGCATGTCCGAGGTGGGCCAGCCCAGCTCGCCCTGTTCGTAGCCGCGCTTGCCCCACTCGTCGAAGATGTCGCCGTAGTAGATGACGTGCGCGCCGGACTCAGCGGACCAGTAAATGTTGCCCTTCTCAAACGGCTGGAAGAACCCGCCCTTGATGGCAATCTCGTTGCCTGTGGGGAAGCCCAGGTCCGAGGTGGCGGTGCCCATCTCGCCGTACTTCGCGCCGATCGCGCCGTGGACGATGTGGTGGGTGCCGTCCGGGTTGCGGGTGAGGAAGCCGCCCTGGAACTGCTGGACGTAGCCCTCGCCAACCTTGTTGGCCTCCTTGACCGGGTACTTCAGGTCTCCCGTCTCAAAACCGTTCTCGCCCCAAGCCTGGAACATGTCCCCCGGGATGGCGTAGGCGCCGGTCTCCGGGGTCCAGTAGATGGAACCGTTTTCAAAGTGTACGAAGCGGCCGACGCCGTCCGGGGTCGCCTGCTCGCCCGTGGTGGGGAAGCCGAGCCAGCCCTGCGCGCCGCCCAGGCCGCTGTACTTGGCCAGGATGGCGCCGTACAGGGCGTGCGCGCCGGTGTTGGGCGCCCAGAAGGCGGTGCCGCCGCGGAAGTCCTGGGCCTTGCCCTGCTTGTCCTTGCCCGCGTCGTACTCGTTGTTCACGCAGGAGCCGATCGAGCCGTCCGCGGTGACCTCGGCAATCGCGCCGACTGGGGTACAGTCCGCGCTGCGGTCCGCCTCGGCCACGCCGAGCGAGTTGGCGATGTAGGGCCACGCCTGCGTCATCTCGAACTGCCAGTACTCCCAGGAGTGCACGCCGGACGGGCGGAACTTCACAATCGGCTTGACGTTGGTGCGGCTGGCGTAGTCCACGAAGGTCTGGGTGGACAGACGCGAGAGCACCTCGAGGCCCACACCCGCCGGGTTGGCCGCGCCCTTTGCCACGGAGTCCGGGCTGCCAAAGTCGTCGCGGCCCGAGCCGGAGGAGACGTAGACCGTCTTGCCCTCCAGGTTCTCAATGCCCAGCTTGGGGTCGTGGTCGACCCAGTCCTGCGAGCCGAGCGGGCCCCACATGGCCTCCGCGTCGTAGCCGCCCGCGTCCAGCTGCGCCGCCTTGATCGCCGACGGCATGCCGGTGGTCGTGGTGTCCAGGTAGCCAGAGAAGGAGCCGACGAAGTCGAACAGGTGCGGGTTGCGCTCCGCCAGGTTGATCGCCGCGGTGCCGCCCATGGAGATGCCGGTCAGCGCGCGCTTGTCGTTGGAGCGGAAGCGGTTGTGCAGAACCGGGATGAGCTCCTTGGTAAAGAAGGTCTCCCACTTGTAGTTCTTGCCGTTGTTCGGGCGCTGCCAGTCGGAGTAGAAGGAGGACTCGCCGCCCACCGGCAGGATCACGTTGACGTTCTTGTCGGCGTAGAACTGCTCGATGTTGGTCTCAATGGTCCAGCCGTTCTCGTCATCACGCGCGCGCAGGCCGTCGAGCGCCCAGACCTCCGGGAACGTCGCGTCCGGGTTCTGGTGCCAGTCGCGCGCCAGGAGGATCTGCACCTGCATAAGCTGGTCCGGCATCGCCGCGGACTTGATAAACACGGCGACGCGGCGGTTGGTCAGCCACTCGATGCGGTCCACGCTCACGCCGTCCGGCAGGCCCGGGATCTGCGGGTGCTCGTCGACCTCGATCGGGGTCCGCGCCGGCGGATCCTTCGGACGGATCGCGTCCGAGAGACCGCGGGAGTCGCCGAACGTGCTGCTGCCACTGCTCAGTTGTGCCTGCGCCTGCGGGGCGACGCCGGGAAGCGCCGCTGCGACCATGAGCGCCGCGGTGGGCACTGCTGCTACCCGAGCGATACGGGCACGCAGCCTCGTGTTGGGGGAACGGTGTTCGCGCATGAAGGTGTCCTGCCTCATCAATTCGTCTGGTCATGGGGGCGTCGCGCCCCTGCAGGCCGGTCCGAGGGTTCCCCTCCCCCGGCGTAGCCAGTGCACGAGCGCTTGTGTAACCCAAAGGTTAAGTTTGACTTGAGACTTTACACGGTGACACGCCGGGAACTTTTGGGGCAAATGTTTTCCGTGTGACTGCGCCGCGGGCGGCGCCCGCACGGTGCCCGCACGGTGCCAGAACGCAAACTGGTCCCGCTCCCGCGAATGCGGGGAACGGGGCCAGCGGCAGCCGGGGTTTTACCAGGCGTTCATCACGTTGAGAATGCGCGGCTGAGTGGCCACGAGCTGGGAGCCGAACTGATCCCAGTTGTGCAAGCCAGTCGGCGTGAACACGGCGGTGTGCTGTACGCCCGTCACGGTCGCCTTCGCGCTCCACAGGTGGGTGGTGAAGTTGGCGATGGACTCCAGCGCGATTCCTGACGCGCGGTGCTCCGGCAGGTACTTGTCATCGGCCGGGCCCGGGACCGCGCTCCCGGAGGACACGTAGACGTCCTTGCCGCGCAGGTTCCCCATGTTCAGGAACGGGTCGTTCTCGTAGCGGCGGGGATTGAAGATGGAGCCCCACATGGCGTTGAGGTTGTACAGGCCGCCGTCGAGAAGCGCGACGCGTAGCGCCGTCTGGCCACCAGGGATGGTGGTGGTGAGGTAGCCGGAGTACGAGAGGACCTGGCGGAACTGGTTTGGGTGCAGCGCGGCGAGGTTGATCGCGGCGGTGCCGCCCATGGATAGGCCGAGGATGGAGTTGTTCGTGGGCGAAACGCCGAAGTTGTCCCGCAGGTAGCTCGGCAGCTCCTGGGACAGGAAGGTGTCCCACTTGTAGGTCACCGGGTGGTTGAAGTCGTACGTCGCGGGCGCGTTCCAGTCCGTATAGAAGGAGGACTGGCCACCGACCGGCATGACGAGCGTGATGTTGTTGTCTTTAAACATCTGCGCCGCGTTGACGTCGTTGACCCAGGCGTTGGTGATCTCCGTGGCGCGCAGGCCGTCGAGCATGTACAGGCCCGCGTTGCCGCCGCGCTGCGCCGGCTGGATCTGCACGGTGATGTGGCGGCCCATCGCGGGCGACCAGACGGTGCAGCGCTGTACCCAGAAGCCGACGCGGTCCCACTCGCACGTACCCGTGGAGTCGGGGCGCAGCCAGTCGCGGTTTGCTGCCGAGGCTTGCGGGGCGCTCACCACTGCGCCCAGGGCGGTCAGCAGCGCCATGAGCAGCGCAAGCAGACCACGCTTCGATTTCGTCGCGGACATTACTCTCCCAACTTCGGTGAATGTTTTTCAGCTTTTGGTTACAGCAACGTTACCAAGTTGAGACCGTAAGAGCCATTCAATTCACCGGCCAGGCGATCTGCGTCCCCGAAACCCCAGGATCCTTGCCCTTTTTGATCTCTCGGATCGTCTCGTCCGAGAGGTAGACCGTTGGATCTTGCTCAAGCTGGAGCGAGCGACCGTCACCCAGAGAATACTGCACATTTTCCCAGAAACGGTGCCAGCTCATCGGCTCGCGGGAGCTGGCCAGCAGGTCAGCGATGGGCTCCTCGCGCAGCGCCGCGCGCACCGCACGCGCCTGCTCGCGGTCCACGTCCTTGGGCATCGAGTCGATCTTCGTCGCGGAGTCCGCCACCTGCCACTCCATGGGCAGATACTTGTCGTGCCCGACGCGCCCGTCCGGGTCGCGGGGCATGCGCGCGGCCAGCGGCGTGGCCAGGCCCACCGAGTCCAGCACGCGCATCTCCAGCGGCGCGTTCATGCTCGTCATGCCCAGGTTGGTGAGGTAAGCCGTGGTCGGCAGGTCCAGCAAGTCGCTCCCATTGGCCTCGTCCTCGTCCATGCGGGGGCGCCAGTACCAGGAGTACTCGTCCGGGTGCGTGCTCAGCCGCGCGATGTTGAGCTGCCCGGCGTCGTGCGCTCGCCCATTCTCCACCGCCTCGGTCCACGATTCCATCAGCTTGGAGCCGAGGAAGTCTTCCGCGTGCAGCGGCGGGTCTGCCGGACTCTTGCCGATTGCGTAGGACCAGAACTCGCGCTCGTCGACAATGCTCAGCTCCTTCTCGCCGCGCTCGTACGCGAACCAGTCGATGGGGTGCGCGCGCACGATCGTCACGCCGGCGAACACCGTCGCGGCAAGCGTCAGCGCGATGGTCACGCGCGTCAGCGGCACCGTCATCATCGGCAAGAGCAGGGCAAACAGTGGCAGCAGCAGCATGCGCCCGTGCATGAAGTCGCCGCCCACGCGCAGCACATACAGCACGTGCACGAGGGCGCAGCCCGCGCTGAGCAGGACAATTGCTAATCGACGCCCCCTCGCACCCCGCAGCAACCACACCGCACACCCCGCGACGACCAGCAGGGGCAGCCAGAGCCAGTAGTAGCCGACAAAGTCCCAGAAGTAGGTCCCGCCCCGGGCCCACTCCGCGTCCGAGGCGGACTTGGCCACCGCCGTGTGCGGGGTGAGCAGGCCGTAGAAGCCCATGCGGAATAGCTGGTACGCGGCGGGCACCGGCAGCGCAGCCGCGAGGATGCCCGCCCACTTGCGGGGACTGTACGCCAGCAGCACGATGCCGGTCACCCCGCCGTAGAGCGCAAGCTCCGGGCGGACCAGCCACGACAGGCCGCACCAGAACGCCAGCCAATACCCGGACACCGGGAGGGCGCGGCGCCCGATCGGGCCGGCCCACTGGACCAGCAGCGCCCACCACACGGCGAGCCACATGATGCACAGGCCCCACTCCAAGCCGGAGGTGGCAAAGTCGCGCGCGGGCGGGAGCGCCAGGTAGATGAGGATGCCAAACGGCAGGACAACGCCGCGGGTGGCGGCATTCTGGTCCCAGAACCGGCCCGAGCCCACGGTGGCCACGACGGCGCCGATGACGGTGCAGGCGAGCGCGAGCCACATCGCCACGTCCTCGAGCCGGGCGCCCGTGAGCCAGCCGAACGCCGTGATGAGGTACTGCCACAGCACTGAGGTGTTGGCCTCCACGCGCTCGCCGATGTTGAACACGGGGCCGTTGCCCGCGAGCAGGTTGCGCACGGTGCGCAGCACGATGAGTCCATCGTCGGACATCCAGCGGCGGGTGAATCCTCCCCAGAACGCAAAGATGCCCGCGATTGCCGCTGCAGCGAGCAGCGAAATGCGGGCCTGTTTGTTCATTCCAGCGATACTACTAAGCCACCACCGGAATGACGTAAACCGCCATGACGATGCAGAGGATCCACGCCAGGGCGAGCAACTGCAGGACGCGGTCCTCCAGCGCGATCTCGTCGGGCGCGCCGCCCTTGCCGCCGTCTACCTCTGCCGCGTAGCGCAGGATCGCGATGACGAACGGGACCATGGAGATCTGGTACCAGATCGCGGCCGGGCCATCGGTGTCGTTGGACAGCTGGAAGCCCCACAGCGCGTAGCTCATCACGACCGCCGTTGCGGACAGCGTCCACACGAAGCGCAGGTACGTGGCCGTGTACCCCTCCAGCGCCTTGCGGATCTTCGCGCCCGTCTTCTGCGCCAGCAGCATCTCCGCGTAGCGCTTGCCCGACGCCATGAACAGGGAGCCGAACGCGGCCACCAGCAGGAACCACTGCGACAGGGCGATGCTTGCGGCCACGCCGCCGGCCATGGTGCGCAGCATGAATCCGGAGGACACCAGCGCGATGTCGATCACCGGGATGTGCTTCCACCCGAAGCAGTAGCCCAGCTGCAGGGCGATGTAGATGCCGATGACCAGCGCGAGCGCAGGGCCGTCCGTGGCCAAGAAGGAAAGGCCCAGGGCCAGGGCGATGAGGATGGCAGCCATGCCGAAGGCCAGCTTGATCGGCAGCATGCCGGAGGCGATTGGGCGGAAGCGCTTCGTGGGGTGCTCGCGGTCCGACTCGACGTCCAGGGCGTCGTTGACCAGGTAGATGGAGGACGCGCCGAGGCAGAAGACGATGAATGCGAGTGCGACATCGATAAGCGTGCGGCCCGTAAACTCACCGGCGGCGAGCGGGGCGGAAAGCACGAGCACGTTCTTGACCCACTGCTTGGGGCGCAGGCCCTTGATCATCGCGTCGGGCAGGTTCTTCGGCGGCTTGCGCTTGGTGCTGATGTCCACGCCCGTGGTGTGCGGCTCCGGCTTGAGCAGGGGCTCGTCGTATTCCTTTTCCGTCATCGGGTTGTCCTTTCCACCTCAACTGCAACCTTGGCCACCGCCGCGCCCAGCGCAGCGCCCGCCAGGGTGTCCGTAGGGTAATGCACCCCGAGCACGTTACGCGAACACATCATTACCGGCACGAGAAGCCACGGCAGTTTCGAGCCCGTAATGTCCGCGAGGTGCACCGCGGCCGCCGCCGTGTTCGTCGCGTGCGAGGAAGGAAACGACAGCTGCGACGGTGTCTTCACGCCAATCTGCACGCGCGGGTCGTGGGGGCGTGGCCGCCGCACGATGCGCTTGAGCACCACGCTCGCCGCGTGCGCAACGAAGGTGCCCGCACCCAAGGCCAGCCACTTCCGGCGGTTCGCGCTTGTAGACGCCGCGCCCACCGCAGCCACGCCCATCCAGCCCAAGTCGTGCTCGCCGAAGTGGCTCAGCGTGCGCGCCACCTTCGTGGTGGCCGGGGTAAACGCGCGGTCTTGCAGGGCGATGAGCAGCTCGGCCTCGCGGGCGTCGAGCGAGTGCTTGTTACTGGGCTTACTGGGCATCGAAAATCTTCCCCCACTCCTCGTGGCTGGTCAGGCGTGGCATCGCGGCGCGGTACTCGGACTGCAGGTCCGCCCACCGCTCCTTGATCTGCGCCTGGAGTTCCTTGGTCTGCTTGAGCAGGGCGTCGCTCGTAGCCTTGTCGCGCTTGCGGAAGGCCACGCCCGTACCGCCGGCGGTGGATACCGTAGCGGAATCGACGCGGGCCAGCGTGTACCAACGGGCCTCCTCGGCCGTGAGGTTGAGCTGCGGCGCGTCCCAGTGCGCGCGGTCCTCGGTGGTGAACTGGTGGCGCAGCGCCTTCAACGCCCACGGAATCTTCTTCACCTTGGCCAGGCGGCCGCCGATGTTGCGGGTGGGCACGCCCGGCGCGCCGGTGGGCGCGGGCAGGTCCGCGGCGGAGTCGACGACCTGGGCGTCCGGGTACTGCTTGCGGATTTCCTGGATCCTTGGCAGCGAGGACTCGAGGATGCTGAACAGCTGGTCCGGTCCCTTGAGGAAGTCCTGCATGGCCTCCACCTGGATTGCCATGGTGGAGTACTCCATACACATGATGTGCTTGTAGGTGGACTTGAGCATGTTGCGCAGGATGCCGTCGGCCTTCTCCGGGCCGTACATCGCGGCGACGATGAGGCGGTTGCGCAGGTGGAAGTAAGCCTGCCAGTCGATCGCGTCGTCCTTGTCCGCCCACGCCATGTGCCAAATGGCCACGCCCGGCCAGGTCACCGTGGGGTAGCCGGCCTCCTTGGCGCGCAGGGCGTACTCGGTGTCGTCCCACTTAATAAACAGCGGCAGCGGCAGGCCGAGCTGCTCGGCGACGGCGCGCGGGAACAGGTTCATCCACCAGCCGTTGTAGTCCACGTCGATGCGACGGTGCAGCGCGCGCGAGGTGGTCTTGCGCGGGTCCAGCTCCTCTTCCTGGGTGCCCACGTAGCCCAGCGGGTACTTGGAAAAGTCGTGGTCGTAGACGGCGTGCTCGGCAGCGCCCCACATGAAGGTGGAGCGGTCCACGGCCTCGCCGGTGGTACGCAGCTGCGCGCGGTCCTGCAGGTTGAGCATCTGCCCGCCGACCAGGATCGGGGTGCGCGCGTAGCGGGCTGCCTGCACCGCGCGCACGATGGAGTCGGGCTCGATCGCGATGTCGTCGTCCATGTAGAGGATGAACGGCGCGTCCGTATTGTTCAGGCCCTCGTACATGATGCGGCTGTAGCCGCCGGACCCGCCCAGGTTGCCCTGCGGGAAGATGCGCAGCTTGTCACCGAGCGCGGCCTGCGCCTCCGCGAAGTCCGGCTCGTCCGCCGGGTGCTGGTTGCCCTGGTCCGGCATGAGCACGTGGCTGATGCACGCCTCCACTACCGGGTCCTCGGCCAGCGCGTGCAGCGCGTTGACCGCGTCGCGGGGGCGGTTGAACGTGGGGATGCCCACGGCTACCTGCTTGGGTTGGGGAGGGATCGTGGTGGCGTCGTGAAGCACCTGCTCCTGCGGCGCCTGGTCGGCGCACCACGCGGCGTTGGTGACGGTGGCGTCGGACTCCGCGGTGATGTCGAACCAGAGCCAGCCGCCGTCCTCGAAGTTTTTCAGCGGGAGCGGAATCTCTACGTGCTGGTCGGCGACCTCAACGTTGGTCACGCTGATGCGCACGCCGTCGTGCTTCGAGCGGTAGACGGAGATGGTGGCCGCGCCCTGAATATCCAGGCTCAGGACCACGCGGTCCAACTGCGACCAGCGACGCCAGTAGGAAGCCGGGAACGCGTTGAAGTAGGTCTCGAAGCTGACCTCCTGCCCTTCCGGGACAGTCAGGGTCGTGCGGTCCGACCAGCGCACGCGCTGCTTATTCTGCTCCGCCTCAACGAGGTACAGCGAGCGCACGTCGTGCGGTTCGCCCTTGCGCGGCATGAGCACGCGCGCCAGCGTCTCTACGGCAATCTGCGTATCCAAGAGGTCTCACTTCCACTGTATTTGTGTACTGGGTTTGTGTACTGGACGTATTTCAGACAGTTCCTCCCCAGCGTAATGGCTCGCGGCCCGTTTGCTTCGTGCGGCTCGCGCGGCAGCGGGGTTTTCGGGTTGGGATGACAGAGCGGTTGCGCAGCACCGGAATAGTAACAGTAGTAAGAATAGTAAGAATAGTAACGAGTAAAAACGAGGTGCCTCATGCCACAGCTGCCGCGACGCCCCCGCAACCCGTACACCGCCACCATGGGCAAGACCCCTCCCGTCGTGGCGGGCCGCGACTCCTACGTCCAGGACTTCGCCGAGGCGCTTTACGACGGCCCCGGTACTCACGAGCGGATTTCCATCGTCACCGGCCCGCGTGGCATCGGAAAAACCGTCCTGCTCAACGAGTTCGAAGAAGCAGCACGACAACAATCTTGGCTCGTCATTTCAGAAACCACGACCGAACATTTCAATGAACGCATCCGCGATACGCTGATCCGGAAAATTCGGGAGGCAACCCCTGACAGCACACGCCTGAGCTTCGACTCAACTTCCGACCAAGCTCCGTCTCAGTCACTTCGCTCAGTGTTAGAGGAGTGCTTCTCCCTACTTGAGACGATTGACCAGAAAATGGGTAAACCACCAACTGGCATCCTCATTACTCTGGATGAGCTGCACTATGCGCACGTGCGCGACATCATCGAGTTCGGCACGACCATGCAGCACATGATCCGCGAAGACCGCGAAATTGCCGTCGCGATGGCGGGCATCCCCGGCGCGGTGAAACGCCTGCTTGCCTCGAACGAGGGGCGCAACCCTGTCACTTTCCTACGCCGTGCGAATCGTATCGCGATGGGTCTCGTGCCGCTGGACAGCGTCGCCAATGCGCTCAAGGCCCCTGCCCTCGAGGTGGGAATCGAATGGACCCCGGAGGCGCTCGAACTCGGCACCGAGGCGACCGGGGGTTATCCGTTTATGATCCAACTCGTCGGGCAGCACGCGTTCCGCAACACAAGTGGCGGAATTATCGACGAATCCGCGGTACGTGCTGGTATTGAGACAGCGCGACGCAAACTCGGCGAGCTGGTTCATGAACCGTCGCTTGCTGATCTTTCAGATGTGGACCGCACATTCCTCACCGCCATGTCGAAAGACGATGGGCCGTCGCGGATGGCCGACATCGCCGAGCGGATGGGCGTTGATACGCAATACGCGGGCACGTATAGGAGGCGTCTCATTGAGGCCGAGATGATCCGCCCAGCCGGCCGCGGTTTCGTGGATTACGAGCTGCCCTACATCCGGGAGTACCTCCGCGCGCATCCAGCGTCCGACGCAATGGAGCAGCTATCCTTTCCATCAGAAAACTACGACGTGTGACGCAGACCATTAGACTGTCCGCATGACGATTCTGCACTCCGTTGATTTTGGCCCCCGCGACGCGCACCCGGTGGTGTTTCTCGGCTCCATCGCCTCCACCACCGACATGTGGCTGCCGCAACTTGACTCACTGGCCAAAGACTTCCGCGTCATCGCCCTCGACCACCCCGGCCACGGGCTCTCCCCCGACCCGCAGGCCATGCCCGGCGAGACCACGATCAATGATCTGGCCAACAACGTCCTCGACACCCTCGACGCTCTCGGCGTGGACGAGTTCGACGTGGTCGGCCTTTCGCTCGGCGGCGCGATCGCGCAGTACCTCGCCGCCACCAGCGGCCGCGTGACCAAGGCAGTCTTCATGTGCACCGCCGCCAACTTCGGTGGCCCCGACACGTGGGCCCCGCGCGCCGAGGAAACACGCGCGGAGGGCATCGCACCCCGGGTGCAGAGTGCCATCGAGCTGTGGGTCACGCCCGAGTTTCGCCAGGAACGCCCGGCGCTTACTTACGCTCTCACCCACATGATCGACTCCACCCGCGGTGAGGGATACGCCGTCGGCGCCGATGCGCTCGCAGGCTGGGACTACACAGAGGAACTGCGAAACATTACGGTGCCGGTCCTCACCATCTCCGGGGCCGTGGACCCCTCCACCCCTCCCGAGGTCGTCCACGCGATCGGGAAAATGGTCGGCGGCGAGTCGCAGTCCGTCACGCTCAGCGGCGGCGGGCACGTGCCCACCGTCGAGGTGCCCGACGAGGTCACCCGCGCGATCCGCACCTTTATTACTGAGTAGACCAATGTAGGTCAATCCCCCGAAACACAGCTGCCACTAGTTGGTGTGGCGGCTGGCGGCCGCGATGGCCTGGAGAACAGTATTCGTCTCGTAGGTCAGGAAACGCTTCCAGAACTTCATTGCAATTCTCCTTTCTGTTTGCCTGTGGTTAACTTCGCGTTAACTTTAGGCAGTTTAGTTGGTTCGCGTCAAGTATTGACGTGGATCAACTATCTAAGAATGCAAGAAACGCCCCGCTGTCCACGGACAATGTGGGCAGCGGGGCGCCAAGAAGCGAGGGGCGTGACTACACGGCGACCTCAAAGGGCGCCTCGGTGGCCTCGCGGACGGAGTCAACGGTCTCGCCCGGGGCGACCTCGACGAGGGTCAGGCCGTTCTTCGGGTCAACCTTGAACACGGCGAGGTTGGTAATGATGAGGTCGACGCACTTCGCGCCGGTGAGCGGGAGGCGGCACTCCTCGAGCACCTTGGACGCACCCTTCTTGGTGGTGTGTTCCATGAGCAGGATGATCTCCTTCGCGCCGTGCACCAGGTCCATCGCGCCGCCCATCCCCTTGACCATCTTGCCCGGGATCATCCAGTTGGCCAGGTCGCCGTACTGGGAGACCTCCATCGCGCCAAGCACCGCCACATCAATCGCGCGGGAGCGGATCATGCCGAAGGAGTCTGAGGAGGAGAAGAAGGAGCCGCCCGGCGCGACCGTAATGGTCTCCTTACCAGCGTTGATCAGCTCCGGGTCCACCTCGCCGTCCTGCGGGTACGCGCCCACGCCCAGGATGCCGTTCTCGGAGTGCAGGACCACCTCGAGCCCCTCGGGCAGGTAGCCCGGGATCAGCGTGGGCATGCCGATCCCAAGGTTGACGTACTGGCCGTCGCGCAGCTCCTTCGCCGCGCGCGCCGCCATTTCTTCGCGGTTCCAGCTCATTTACTTGCTCACCGTCCTAAACTCGATGCCTGTTTCCTGCGGGCCGACCTCCACCACGCGGTCGACGTAGATGCCGGGCAGGTCCACATCCGCCGGCTCGATCGTGTCCACGACGTGCTCCGCCTGGACGATGGTGACCTTGCCGCAGGCGGCAACGTCGGGGTTGAAGTTGCGGGCCGTCTTGTTGAAGACGAGGTTGCCGTAGCGGTCCGCGGTGTGCGCGTGAACGAAGGCGAAGTCAGGGGTCAGCGCCTCCTCCAGCACGTACTGCTCGCCGCCAAACTCGCGGATCTCCTTCGGCGTGGAGTACTCGGCGATGGTGCCGTCCGGGTTGTAGCGCACCGGGATCTCGCCGTTGGCCAGCGGGGTACCCACCCCGGCCTTGGTGTAAAACGCGGGCACGCCCGCACCGCCGGCACGCATGCGCTCGGCGAGCGTGCCCTGCGGGGTGAACTCGACGGTGAGCTCGCCCTCCAGGTACTGGCGCGCATACTCCTTATTGGTGCCCAGGTAGGAGCCGATGGAGCGGGCGATCTTGCCGTCCTGCAGGAGGAGGCCCAGACCGAAGCCGTCGGTACCCAGGTTGTTCGAGATGATGGTCAATTCGCTCGCGCCCTGCTTGCGCAGCGCGTCAATGAGCCGGGCAGGGATGCCGACGAGGCCAAAACCGCCAACGGCGATCGAGGCGCCGTCACCGATGTCGGCAACCGCCTCGTCGATGTTTGTCACAACTTTGTTCAGCATGGCTCCACCCTAGCGGGCGTTCGACTCCTGCACAAGGGTTCACAAAGCGAACGGTTTTGCGCTATCGTGGGGCGTGGCGCACATTAGAGTACGTAATGTGGCCGACAACATGGCGTCGAAAAGCGCCCTTGACCTGTGCAAAGGAGATACGATGCAAGTCCAAACCGTACAGTCGCTGATCCGCGGCCTTGCGGTCATCCGCGCCTTCGACGCCGAGCACCCCCGCCGCAGCCTCGCACAGGTGGCCGATGCGACGGGGCTGGCGCGCGCAACCACGCGCCGGTTCCTGCACACGCTTATCGCCGAGGGCTACGCCGCCACCGACGGCGCGGAGTTCTGGCTCACACCGAAGATGCTCGAGCTGGGGTACGCGTACCTGTCCAGCCTGGGGCTGCCCACCATCGCGCAGCCACACCTCGAGGCGCTGTCGCGCACGCTCAACGAGTCCTGCTCGCTCTCCGTGCTCGACGGCACCGACGTGGTCTACGTCGCGCGCTCCGCGGCCCACCGCATCATGAGCGTGAACATCACCATTGGTACCCGCTTCCCGGCGCACGCCACCTCGATGGGCCGCGTCATGATGGCCGGGCTTGACGACGCCACCGTGGACCACTTCCTCGCCCGCCCGCTCGAGGCCATCACGCCATCCACCATCACGGACCCGGACACACTACGCGCCGCCCTGCGCAACATCCGCGACGCCGGGTGGTGCGTCGTTGACCAGGAGCTCGAGGCGGGGCTGCGCTCCATCGCCGCCCCGGTGCGCGACGCCACCGGCGCCACCGTCGCCGCCGTGAACGTCTCCACCCACGTGGCCGCCCACCCATACGAGGAGCTCGTGGACTCCCTCCTGCCCAAGCTCGTGGACACCGCGGACGCCATCACCCGCGACCTCGTGGCCACGCACGCCAACGCTTAACCCGAAAGGACCCCTCATGAACCAGCCCGAAATTGTCATCTGCCACCCCAAGCGCACCGCCGTGGGCCGCTACGGCGGCGCCTTCGTCGGCGTGCCCGTCCAGGACCTCGCCACCGCCGTGGTCACCGCCGTGATCAAGGAGTCCGGCATCGACGGCTCGCTCGTTGACGACATCATTCTCGGCCAGGCCTCCCCCAACGGCGCGGCGCCCGCCCTGGGCCGCGTGGTCGCGCTCGACGCCGAGCTGGGCGTGAACGTGCCCGGCATGCAGCTGGATCGCCGTTGCGGCTCGGGCCTGCAAGCAGTGGCCACCGCTGCCGCCCACGTCGCCTCCGGCGCGGCCGACCTGATTATCGCCGGCGGCGCCGAGTCCATGTCCAACACCGAGTACACGGTGGACGGCAAGATCCGCTGGGGCGCCAAGGGCGGCACCATGGAGCTCACCGACCGCCTGCAGGAGGGCCGCGAAAAGGCCGGCGGCAAGCACCACCCGATCCCGGGCGGCATGATCGAGACCGCCGAGAACGTCCGCGAGGAGTACTCCATCGCCCGCCAGCGCCAGGACCAGCTGGCCGTCAACTCGCACCAGCGCGCCGCCGCCGCGCAGGAGGCTGGCCACTTCGACGAGGAAATCGTCCCCGTCTCCGTGCCGCAGCGCAAGGGCGACCCGATCATCGTGGACAAGGACGAGCACATCCGCCCGAACGCCTCCATGGAGTCCCTGGCCAAGCTGCGCCCCGTCATGGGCAAGACGCTTGAGCGCGCCACCGTCACCGCCGGCAACGCCTCCGGCCAAAACGACGGCGCGGCTGCCATGATCGTGACCACCCGAGAAAAGGCCGAGGAGCTGGGGCTCACCCCGTCCGTCGTCCTGCGCGGCTGGGCCGTTGCCGGCGTGCCGCCGGAGACCATGTGCATCGGCCCCGTCGACGCCACGAAGAAGCTCTTCGACCGCCTCGATATGTCCTTCGACGACATCGACCTCATCGAGCTCAACGAGGCTTTCGCCGCGCAGGCCCTCGCCGTCCTGGATGCCTGGGGCATTTCTGAGGACGACCCGCGCATCAACCCGGTCGGCTCCGGCATCTCGCTCGGCCACCCGGTGGGCGCCACCGGCGCCCGCATGCTAGTCACCGCCGCGCACGAGCTGCAGCGCACCGACGCCTCACGTGCCCTGGTGACTATGTGCATCGGCGGCGGCCAGGGCCTCGCCGCGGTGATTGAGAAGGTGTAGGGCCCGACGCCAGTTGCCACACCGGGGATCCCCCGGGATACTCGGTGGCATGAAGAAGTCCCACATGGATCTCCTGATCGGCATCGCGCTCATCGTCGTCGCCGGCCTCGCGGTCGCGTTCCTGTCCGGATCGACCGGCGCTTTCATCGCGATCATCGGCGCTGTCGCCGGCGCCGTCTTCATTATCAAGGCCATGCAGGCTAACGACGACGCACCGCACCCACCCGCCGGACAGCCCGACCCGCTCGAGCTGAACAACTCCAGCCCGGCGCAAGAGACCAGCGGCTCGGGACTCGGCGCGGGTCTGGCCGGGGAATACGACTGGGACGCGCACTACCAGCGCGAATTCGGCCAGCAGGACGATACACAGGGCGGCAGCAGCCAGTACCGCTAGGCGCTACTTCTTCGCCTCGCGGTAGACGTCGCGCGGGCTCATCAGCGCGTTGCGACGCCCCGCCACGATGAGCCGGTCCAGGTCCGCGCGCACCGCGTCCACGTCCGCCGGGTTGTACTTGCGCTCGCGGCGAGCGCGCTGCAGCTCCTGGCTCGCTGCGGCGAGCGCGATCTGCTGCATGTCCGCAGCAGCCAGGCGGACCTGCTGGAACTTCTGCTTGCGGTCCTCCGCCGTCTCCGGGTCCTCCTCCTCGTGGCTTTGCGAGAGTTTGTCTAGCCACTGCTGCACGATCTCATAGGACTCCGGGGCGAGCTCCGGGCCGTGCTTCTGCACCGACCGTCGCGCCGCCGCGTAGGCGCGCTTGTTCAGCTCCGCCTTCGCGCGGTCGCCGGCCGGGTCCGGGCCGGACTCCATGTCCAGCTTGCTCACCAGCCACGGCAGCGACAGGCCGGGCAGCACCATCGTGCACATCAGGACCGTCAGGGCGATGACGTCGAACTCGTGGTGGTACTGCGTGACCCCCAGCGGCACTGACAGCACCAGGGCCAGCGTGACCAGGCCTCGCATGCCCGACCACGCCATAAGCAGAACCTCCTGCATGCGCAGCGGCGCGACATTGGTGCGCTTCTGTTTCTGGTTGATCCCGCACAGCACCCACATCCACAGCAGGCGGACCAGAAACGCGACGACGGAGAGCGCCACGCCGATGCCCACGGCGTGCCAGAGGACGGTGCCGGCGGCGTCGATAGCATCGCGCACGCTCATGCCGATCAGACCGAAGGCGACGCCGGTGAACAGCATCTCCACGGTGGACCAGAACGAGGAGCCGGACAGACGGTCCTCCGCGGTCAGGGGCGCGCGCGAGGACATCTCCACCGCCGCGATGACGATGGCGATCACGCCGGAGGCCTCGACCTCCTCGGCGATGATGTAGATGAAGAACGGGAGCACCCAGGTGAACGCGGTGCGGATCACGGAGTCCGGCACGGAGTTCACAAACAGGGCCGCGAGCCTACCGACGATCAGCCCGATGACGACCGCGACCGCCGCCGCGTAGAGGAACTTCAGCAGGCCGTGGCCGAAGTCGATCTGGTTATCCGCCACGAGTGCTGCGACGGCGAGGTTGAAGGTGACGATCGACGCGGCGTCGTTAAACAGCCCCTCCGTTTGCAACGTGCCGGTGATGCGTTTCGGGATGCCGGCGGGCCCGGCCACCGCCTCCACTGCCACCGGGTCCGGCGGCGCGATCGCAGCGGCCAACACCACCGCGGCCGCAAGACTGATACCCGGCATGAGCCACATCGCGGTCGCGGACAGCGCCGCAGTAGTTAGAAACACCAGGATCACCGACATCATGAACACCACGTTGAGCTGCGAGCGGATCATGCCCCAACTGGTGTGGCGAGCCAGCGACCAAAGCAACGGCGGCAAGAAGATCGGCAGGATGATCTCCGCCGGAATAGTCACCACCGGCACGCCGGGGATGAAGATGGCGGCCGCCACGACGATGGTGAGCAGCGCCGGCCAGGGCAGGCCGGTGCGCTCGCCTACGGCGGCGACGAGCACGGTTGCGAACAGCAGGGCGATAACGGCAATCAGGACTTCCACAGTCCTGATAGTAGTGGGCGCTCGCCGGAGGTGTTCGCGGAACTAGATGGGCTCTAGTGCCCGCGCGCCTGGTTCAGCGCCTCGCCGTCCTCGGTGTAGACCCGAACAGCAATAATTCATACAGCCGGGCTGCTACAGTCGGGTCGGCACCGGTGACGGTGGCGGTACCAAACTCGGAACGGGGCAGTACCGAGTCTTCACCGAGTCTTCGGAACACCGGTACCAAAACCCACAGCCGGCACGCCCGTACGCGCTGCTCGCGCACAACAGCTCGACGGAGTTCGGTACTGACGTGGCTGCTGCCCTCGACCGACCGGTCTCGTCAATTGCGACGAAGTCCGTCATCACGGTGAGCGTCAACGACGACCTCGGCCGCATCTCGGCTGTTCTTGCAGACAAGCACCTGAAAAAGGCCCCCGTCGTTGGCATCATCAATCGCTCCGACATCAACCGCTACCTCGTCTCGACGTTTGTCGCTCCCGTCCCGAGTGCATAGACAGGGATTGCCCGTGAGGTAAGGCATGCCTTAAAATGCATCCTTTAGGTTAGGCAGGCCTAACTGGACATTCTTCATTTACCTACGGAAGGTGCAACCTTGGCACTCTTTACCTCTCGTCCCTTCAAGGCAGTCGCAGCCACTGTCACCGCAGCGTTCATGCTTGCCAGCTGCTCGAGCGGCGCGGGCGACCCGACGTCCGCTCCCGAAGTTTCCGGCGCCAACGGGTCAGACGAACGCATCGTCGCAATGGGTCTCGGCGACGTCGATACGCTTCTTGCCCTGGGCGAACAACCGGTCGGTTACGCCACCTGGGAACAAGAGGGTTCGGGCGACCCCTCCGGACTTGGTCCGTGGGCCGAGGACAAGCTCACGGTGGAGCCAAACCCGATCCGTGATACCACCACCGAATTCAGCACCGACACTGCCGAAAAAGTAGCTTCGCTGAACCCGACAAAGATTATCGCGGTCAACAGCGGTCTCGAGGACGACCAGAAGGCGCTGCTCGAACCGATCGCACCGACGACTTTCCACTCGGATGAGTACCAGGATTGGCAGGTGCCTTGGGACGCACAGGTCAAGGAGATCTCCAAGGCTGTAGGCAAGGAAGACGAGGGCCAAAAGCTTATCGACGACGCCGAGCAGGCCTTCAAGGATTTCTGCGAAGCGCACCCCGAGTTGCAGGGCAAAACAGCGGTCATCGGCATGCCCTACGACGGGAAGTTCGGCGTGTACACTTCGGGAGACGGCCGCGGCTCCTTCATTGAAAAGCTTGGCTTCAAGATCCCAGAAAAGTTCAACGGCGATGGTTCCAGCTTCTTTCTCGATTGGTCGCCTGAGAACTACGCCGACTTCGACGACGTGGACTACCTCTTCGTGCTGGACTACTACGGCGCAATCGATGCGCTAAAGAACGACGAGAATTTCATGGACCTTGATGTCAACAAGCGTGGCGGACTCTACTGGCTCGACACCGATACAGCCAACGCAATGAGCATGCCAAACCCCCTCTCTATCCCGTACGCAGTCGAGCAAATCGAAGAGCAACTCTAAGCCTCGCGGGGACGCAGCGTCTACCGGGGAACGACCAGTGGGCCACCGCTCACTGGGTCCGACGCCACGACTGCCGGCAGATCAAAAACGCTGTTCAGCAAAGTCTCCGTGACCACCTCGGCAGGCGCACCGACCGCACGAACCTCGCCACGCTGCATCACGATGAGCTGATCTGAGTATCGTGCGGCGAGGTTCAAATCATGCAACACCATGAGCACGGTTCGCCCCTCCTGATCGGCGAGTCGACGTACAAGCGACAAGACCTCAACGGAGTGAGACAGGTCGAGGTATGTCGTCGGCTCGTCCAAAAATACAAGCGGAGTGTCCTGCGCTAAGACCATCGCGATCCAGGCGCGCTGGCGCTGTCCGCCAGAAAGCCGTTCGAGTGGACGTTCTGCAAACTCCGCAATATTGGTCAGCTCCATCACTGCATCGACCGCACGCGCATCCTCCGCAGAGGCCTGCCGTAGCCACGACTGATGCGGGTGACGCCCGCGGCTGACCAAGTCACGGACCGTGAGTCCCTCGGGTGCGACAGGTGCCTGTGGCAATACTGCAAGCTGTCGCGCAATCTCGCGGCGCTTCAGTTTCGCCGTGTCCACGCCGTTGATCGTTACCGTGCCACCATCGCGCGCAATAAGCCCAGCGGTAGCTCGCAACAGCGTTGACTTGCCGCAACCGTTCGGGCCGATGATCGTGGTGACCCCACCTTGAGGCACGTCGAGGTCAATGCCGTCAACAATGACGGAAGCGCCATAGCTCACTTTGAGATTTCGAACCTGAAGCATCATACGGACACCTTTCGTGTTGCGCGCAGCAGCGTGTAGAGCAGCACTGCACCACCAATCGCAGTTGTAGCTATCCCCACCGGCAAGTTCCCGGGCACCAGGGTGCGCACTGCTAAGTCAGCGCCGGACACGATCGCCGCACCGGCGAGCATCGCGGTGCCTAAAGTTGGCGTTGCTGCGTGTGTGATCTTGCGTCCGATCTGTGGCGCGACAAACGCCACGAAGGCTATCGGCCCGGACGCCGCGACGGCCGTCGATGCCAGCACGACAGCCATGAGCATGAGGATGAGTTGCATATGCCGTGGCTCCACCCCGAGGCCAGCAGCTGTATCCTTCCCGAGCGAGAGCGCCTGAAGATTGAAGGCTGCCCACCGCAAGAACGGAACGACGACTGCCAGCGCAATAAGTACGGCGAGTGCATCGCGCCAGTTCGAAGACCCCACCGAACCGGTGATCCACGCCTGCGCTTTGCCCACATCGCGATAGTCGGCGCGAACGAGCAGGAACGAGGTATATGCCATCACCAGCGCATTGATGATGATCCCGGCGAAGACAAGCTGGAAAGACCCGAGACCCGCGCCACGGCTCAGCCACCAGATTGCCGCAGACACTGCCAATCCACCGAGGAATGCACTGAGCGGGACCCCCAGAAGATGCAGCAGCATTCCGGAGCTTCCACCAGCAAGTAACGCAGTCAACGCGAAAGCGGAGGCACCCGAGGTGACGCCCAGAATGTCTGGGCTCGCCAATGGATTCCTCGTGATGGTCTGGAAGATCGCCCCCGCAAAACCCAGCGCAGCTCCTACTCCCAAAGCTGTCACTACCCGCGGCAGACGCCACTCAATAATCACCGTACGAGCCAATTCCGTGGTTTGGCCCATGAGCGCAGAAACAATATCCCGGACCGTAAGCTCGAAGTCTCCGACCATGACACCCCCAAGGGCCGCGGCGAGAGCCAACACCGCTAGGACACCATTCGTCACGAAAACCCGCATCACAGTTTCGCCCCTTTACGCAAGAGGTACAGGGCGAACGGGGCGCCAACAAAGGCGAGCGTGATACCCACCTGCAATTCGCCGGGCCGTGCGATGACGCGGCCAATGACGTCGGCAAGCAAGAGTAGCGAGGCCCCAGCCAGCGCGGAGCAGGGCAGCACCCAGCGGTAATCGGGCCCGGTGAAGGCGCGCACAAGGTGCGGAACAACCAGGCCAACGAACCCGATTGGGCCCGCCCCAGCCACCGCGGCGCCAGTAAGCAATGCAACCAGGACGATGCCCACGGCACGCGCGATGGGGACGCTCACCCCAAGTCCACTTGCCACGTCGTCTCCCAAGTTCAAGAGGTTCACCCGATTGGCCGTGGCAAAGGCCCCCACAAGCCCGAGGAGAATCACCGGGGCGAGCACCGCAACCACCTGCATGTCGCGCCCAGCGATAGCACCCGCTGTCCAAAACCGCATCTCGTTGAGGCTTTGCGTATTCGTCAGCACAATGCCACTGGTAAGCGCACTACAGACCGCGCCCAGCGCAGAACCACCGAGCACGACCATGATTGGGGTAGATCCCAGGCTCCTCATGCTAAGCGCGAACACGAGCGCCACCGCGAGTATTGCGCCGAGGAAGCCCACCCCAACAGTGCCCAACACCGTCATGGAGCCGTGAAAGGAAATAGCTGCCGCCACTGCGAGCGCCGCACCGGGCCCTACGCCCAGCAGGTTTGTGTCTGCGAGCGGGTTTCGGGTGTGGCCCTGCAGCAGCGCCCCCGCTGTACCTAGCGCTGCCCCTACCAACAGGCCGAGCAGGGTGCGCGGAACTCGAAGTTGTGCAATGATCTTCGCCTCGTCGCTGGCCGCCTCGAGTTGTTCGGCGCCTCCCGAGAACGCCAGCGTGATTCCGTCGCGAACCGCGCTCACCGTTGCTGCGAACCCCATTTCGCGCGCCCCGAACAGAAGCGACACTAATGCTGCGCACACGGTGAAAGCCGCAAGGAAAGCGACAAGCCCTACACGTTTATCCACGTTGTAACCCCGTTATCGCCAGTACCCCATGAACGACACGTGGTGGCGAGGCACACCTGCCTCTTTCACCAGGAGCCGCCGCATCGCCGTCACAGCCGTGTTCTTCCCTGCGATCCAGTAGTAGGTATGCCCTGCAGTACCCGAAGCGGGGGCGATAGATTCACCGCCGCTGGAGTACGTGGGTGTCTCCCAGACCATGTCGAGGAGGGCCTCATCAACTGGCTCTAGTTTTCCAGCTCCCGAAGATACTGAGGCACAGCGGGATGCGGCATCGTCTTGCAGTTGTGCACGAAGTAAATCCCCGTGGTCGACGTCGTGGTGTTCGCGGAAGTGCCAGCGGACGTCGACCTGCACAGGGGCGTCGATGGGCAAGTGGTTGCCGGCCGGTACCTCAATGTCAGCAGACCCGGCGAGGCCCTCGGGCCAATCCTCCAAGATGCGGGCTATTGCTGGAAGCGCGGTCTCGTCACCATAGAGGCATGCCATTGCTGCAGACCCCGGATTGAATTCGATGCCAACACCGGAATCATCGTCGCGGGTCGGCCCAATTATCAGGAGCTGCTGGCCAGGTTGCGCGTCCTCCGCCCATGCCGAGGCGGGGCCGGGGTTGTCACTGTGCAGAACAAAATCCACATCTATTTCATCAGGGCCGTCGGCGCATCGTCGGAGCTCTCGAATCGAGTAGGTACGGAGGTGCCCGCGCGTGCGCTCCGGCATCGCACGCCACGCGTCCCACCATCCTTCCTCTGGGAGGCTGAGCATTCCGCTGGCAGACGGGATCAGCAGCTTGATGCGCAAATCCCTGATGGGTACGGCAGGCCCCATTGCATTGACCCCGGTGAACGTCACTCGTTGGAAATTCGGCGCGACACGTTCACTACGGAGGACGGTTGCAAGGAAGGGCCTAAAACTCACCCTGCAGACTATATAGGATTGCCTTACCTAAAGGAAGAAGGGCGGGCTGTCGGCCCCCTTAGTGCCCGCGTGCCTGGTTCAGTGCCTCGCCGTCCTCGAAGTGCGGGCGCAGGTGGTTATCAAACAGGGACAGCGCCGCGCCGATGGCCATGTGCATGTCCAAGTACTGGTAGGTGCCCAGGCGCCCGCCGAAGAGCACCTTGTTCTCGCGGGACTCCTCGGCAGCAAGCTCGCGGTACTTCTTCAGCTTGTCGCGGTCCTCGGGCGTGTTGATCGGGTAGTACACCTCGTCGCCGTCCTCGGCGAAGCGGGAGAACTCCTTCACAATCACCGTCTTGTCGGCAGGGTATGCCTCCTGCCGCTCCGGGTGGAAGTGGCGGAACTCATGGATGCGGGTGTACGGCACGTCCGCGTCGTTGTAGTTCATCACCGGGGTGCCCTGGAAGTCGCCGGTCTCCAGCACCTCGCGCTCGAAGTCCAGGGTGCGCCAGCCGAGGTGGCCCTCGGCGTAGTCGAAGTACTGGTCCACGGGCCCGGTGTAGACCACGGGGGCGTCGGGGGATTCGGCGCGCAGCTCATCGCGGACGTCGAAGTAGTCGGTGGACAGGTGGACGTCGATAAGCTCATGCTCCGCCATCTTCTCCAACCAGGCGGCGTAGCCGTCGACCGGCAGGCCCTCGTAGGTGTCGTTGAAGTAGCGGTTGTTAAAGGTGTAGCGGACCGGGAGGCGGGAGATGATCTCCGGCGGCAGGTCGGTGGGGTCGGTCTGCCACTGCTTGGCGGTGTAGTGCTTGACAAAGGCCTCGTAGAGCGGCTTGCCAATCAGCGCGATGCCGCGCTCTTCCAGGTTGGTCGCGGCGGCCGGGTCGAGGCCCTCGCGCTGCTCCTCGATGAGCTTGCGTGCCTCATCCGGCGAGTAGTACTTGCCAAAGAACTGGTTGATCAGGCCCAGGCCCATGGGGAACTGGTACGCGGTGCCGTCGTGCATGGCAAACACGCGGTGCTGGTAGTCGGTGAAATCGGTAAAGCGGTTCACGTACTCCCACACGCGCTTGTTGGAGGTGTGGAAGAGGTGCGCGCCGTATTTGTGCACCTCAATGCCGGTGTCCGGGTCCTTTTCGGAGTAGGCGTTGCCGCCGAGGTGGTCGCGCTTTTCCACGATCAGCACGCGCTTGCCCAGCTCGCTCGCGGCCTGCTCCGCCACGGTCAGCCCAAAGAATCCGGATCCAACAACGATGAGGTCATAAGTCATGGTCTCAATCTTTGCATATTTGCTTATCGACGTAGCCCCGCCCGACACGACGACACGCCGGAAGTCTCAAGACTTACTTTAAACTTTAGATTCCTCTACACTGCTCAACAGATAACTGTTTTCACATCCGCCACAGGAGTTTCCAGGAGTCCTACCGTGCAACAACGCAAACGCCTTAATCCGGCGCCCACCCGGACCTCGCCGCTGCTGACCACCACCGTGGCCGCAATCCTCACCGTGGCCGTCGTCGCCGCGGGCGCCTTCGGCGGCAACCACATCCTCAACGTCCAGTCGGTCGGCGGCGCGGACGCCGAAATCTACTCCGACACCGCCTCCTTTGACACGGGCAACAACACCACGGTGGACGACGCCGCCGTGAAGACCCAGGGCGGCGACTCGCAGGCACGCCGCGTGGTCAAGGAGTTCAGCCGCGACCGCGAGTTCAACCTCTTCGGCCTGACCTGGAAGGGCGACCGCGACATCGTCGCCTACGTACGCTCGCAAAAGGCCGACGGCTCCTGGACCGAATGGTTCGAGATGGACCACGCCGACAACGCGCAGGGCGAGACCAACGGCACCGAACCGATCTTCGTCGAATCCACCAAGCGCATCCAGGTCTCCACCGGCAACGTCGACCTGCTGGATGAGGGCCGCACGGACTCCGCCGCCCCCACCACCGCGAAGGACCTGCAAGCCGTGTTCCTGGACGGCGGCAGCGGCAACGCGAACCCCATCGCCCCGGCGGCCGACTCCTACACCCGCGGCATGCCCAAGGTGATCACCCGCTCCCAGTGGGGCGCGGGTGCCTCCTCCAACCCCACCTACACCGAGCCGGTGACGGCGGCGACGGTGCACCACACCGCGGGCTCCAACAGCTACTCCGAGGCCGAGGCACCGGGCATTGTCCGCGGCATCTGGCAGTACCACGCCCGCAACCTGGGCTGGGGCGACATCGGCTACAACGCGCTGGTGGATAAGTACGGCAACATCTACGAGGGCCGCGCCGGCGGCCTGGACCGCGCCGTCGAGGGCGCGCACGTGGGTGGCTTCAACCAGAACACCTGGGGCGTGTCCATGCTGGGCGACTACGAGACCGCCTCCCCCACCGAGGCCGCCATCAACGCGATGGGCGAGATCATCGGCTGGAAGGCCGCCGTCGCCGGCTTCGACCCGATGGGCTCCGACTACCACTACGCCGACTTTTCCTTCCCGGGATCCCGCTACCCCGCGGGCCAGGGCGCGATGTTCCCCAACATCAACGCCCACCGCGACTTCCACTACAACGCCTGCCCGGGCCAGAACCTGTACAACCGGATGGGCGACATCCGCCGGATTGCCAACCGCAAGTACGACAGCCTCAAGGGCTCCACGGGCCTCGACTCCATCCTCAACCCGTCCAAGCCGGGCAACAACGGCGGGATTGATAACGGCCTGCCCGACAACGCCAACCCCGACGTCGAGGCCACCGACACCACCGTCGGCGACCTCTCCTCCGCCCTCGGCTCCAGCGACGCCGACACGGAGACCGTGACCAACCCTGACGGCACCACCACGACCGTGGTCCGCCCGAACGGCGACGCGCAGAAGGCGAAGAGCAACGTCTCCCTCGAGGGCCTGGCCGCCGGCGACGCCGTCGCCATCGCCGCCGCTGCCGGCACGCTCGCCGGCCTGGTCATCTTGTACGCCAACTCCCGCGGCCTGTTGCCCGGCGCCACCAAGTCCGTCGCCGGGATGGAGATCATCCCCGGCCTGACCGTGCAGCAGCTCACCCCGTACATCGGCCCCGCGCTGCAGGCGGTGGGCAAGCAGGACCTCGCTGACGTGTGGTACCAGTTCGAGCCGACCCTCGGCGCGATCACCGCCGGCGTGGGCGGCCCGCAGGTGGGCGGCCGCGAGTACGCCTTCTTCCAGAAGGGCATCGGTGTCAAGGACCGCCAGGGCCAGATCTACACGCTGGCTGGCAAGGTGGCGGACGCCTGGCTCCAGCAGGGCATGGACGCCGGCCCGCTCGGCATGCCGATCTCGCAGGAGCGCACGCTTGGCGACGGCACCGTCCAGGTCACCTTCCAAGGCGGCTCCATCAGCTACAACCCCGCCACCAACGCGGTAAACATCACGACCAACTAGGCCGTCAGGCCCGCAGCTAGGCCTGGTCGTAGGAGCGGCGCACCGCGTCCTCCCACCGCGCCACCAGCCGGTCCCGTTCGGGGCCGGCCCACGTGTTTTCCCAGGCGGTGGTGGGGCCGAGGGACAAGGGGGCGCAGATAAGCTTGGCCCCAATGCCCGCGGCCGACGCTGCGCCCATCACCGTGGTTTCCGTGTTCGCGGGGCGCTCGACGCGAAGGCCGAGGATGTCGGCCTGCATCTGCATGAGCAGGTCATTGGTGGTCATGCCGCCGTCGACGCGCAGCTCCGTTGGCTCGCCGCCCATCGCGCGCACCACCTCGAGCGCCTGCAGGCAGGTGGCCTCGAGCGCCGCGCGGGCGATGTGGCGGCGGTCCACGAACCTGGTCAGGCCCGTGATCACGCCGCGCGCGTCGGGGCGCCACCGCGGCGCGAACAGCCCGGAGAACGCCGGTACGATCACCACCCCGCCGCTGTTGTCCACCTGCGCCGCGAGCCGCTCCGACTCCTCCGCGGTACGCAGGATGCCCAGCTGGTCGCGCAGCCACTGGATCAGGGAGCCGCCGACGGCCACGGACCCCTCCTGCGCGTACACCGGCGGCTCGCCGTCGATCTGGTACGCCACGGTGGTAAGCAGGCCGTCGCTGCTGATTCGCGGCTGCGCACCCGTGTTGAGCAGCATGAACAGCCCAGTCCCGTAGGTCATCTTCGCCTCGTTCTCGCGCAGGCAGTGCTGCCCGAACAGCGCGGCCTGCTGGTCGCCCAGCACGCCCGCGATGGGCACCCCTGCGAGCGGGCCGCGGCGGCGCACGGTGCCGAACGTGCCTATCGACGCCCGTATCTCCGGCAGCAACCGCCGCGGGACTCCAATCTCCGCGCATAGGTCCTCGTCCCACGCGAGCGTGCGCAGGTCCATGAGCAGGGTGCGCGAGGCGTTCGTGACGTCGGTGACGTGCAGCGCACGCTCGGGTTCCCGCGCGCCGCCGGTGAGGTTCCAGATCAGCCAGGTATCAATGGTTCCGGCGAGCAGCTCGCCACGCTCGGCGCGCTCGCGCGCGCCTTCGACGTTGTCCAGGATCCAGGCCCACTTCGGTCCGGCCGGGTAGGAGTTGTGCAGCAGGCCGGTCCGCTCGAGGTAGCGGCCCGGGTCGGCGTCGTTTTCCGGGTTGGTGCGGGTGTCCTGCCACACGATCGCGTTGTAGATCGGCGCGCCCGTCGCCTTGTCCCAGATGACGGCGGTTTCGCGCTGGTTGGTCAGGCCGAGCGCGCCGATGTCGTCCTCGGCGATGTCGGCCTCCGCCATCGCCTCGCTCAGCGCGCGGCGGGTGTTGCGCCAGATCTCCATGGGGTCGTGCTCGACCCAGCCTTCGCGTGGCATGTGCTGGGTGTGCTCGAACTGCGCCTGGGCGACGACGCGTCCTTCGGTATCGGTGATGACCGCGCGGGTCGAGGTCGTGCCCTGGTCAATGGCGGCGATGAGAGGCATGCCGACAATTGTATGGTGTGGGCTAGATGTACTGACCGGGTACGTTGGTCAAGCGTGAGAAGGGCGGCTGGTTCCCGCAAGCGGTGTGGGGCCGGTGGTGGTTGTAGTAGTGCAGCCAGCCGTCGAGTTCTCCGCGGCGTTCGGTCTCGCTGGTGTAGCAGCGGGCGTAGGCCCAGCCGTCGGCCAGGGTGCGGTGGAAGCGTTCGATCTTCCCGTTGGTCTGCGGCCGATAGGGCCTGGTGCGCTTGTGCCGGATGCCGAGCTCGTGGCAGGTGTCTCGCCACAGGTGTGAGCGGTACGCGCCGCCGTTGTCGGACAGGACCCGCTCAACGGTCACCCCGCGTGCGTTGAACCACTCGACGGCCCGAACGAGGACCGCGGTGGCGGTGAGGGCGGTTTCATCGTCGTGGATCTCGGCGTAGGCGACGCGGGAATGGTCGTCGATGACGGTGTGGACGTAGGCCTTGCCCATCAACGGGTCGCTGTACTTGTTCTTGGGCTTGCCCGGGGTGGCGGCGCGGTTCTTCTCGCCCTGCTGGCGGCCGACGTAGCGCCAGCCGCCGCCGTCGGGGTTGTTGCCGAGCTTCTTCACGTCGACGTGCAGCATCGCCCCGGGGTGGTCGTGCTCGTAGCGGCGGACCGGCTCCCCGGTTGCCCGGTCGACATGCGAAAGCCGGTTCAGGTGCGCGTCGACGAGGATCCGGTGAACCGTCGACGGAGCGATCCCCAGCCGGCAAGCGAGCTGCACGGGTCCTTCTCGAAGACGGAGACGGAGCTGGATGCAGCGCTTCGTCGTCTTCGCGTTGGTCTTGTTCGGCGAGTGATGCGGCCGTGACGAGCGGTCCTGCATCGACTGGCCGGCGCGATAGCGGTCGGCCCAGCGCTTCACAGTGGGCCAGGAAACCTGGAACCGGGCGGCGACCTCGCTGATCGGCCAGCCCTGGTCGACCACGAGCTGGCCGACGATCAAGCGGTGGCGCGGGGTCAGTGCTGCGTTGGCGTGGAGCAAGAGCGTCCCCTTGGAATAGACGGAGGGGGCCGATAGCTCGACCCCCTCACGGTTGTTAGCGTGGATTCCTCTGTGGACCGCTGGCCCTAGGCCAGACCCTTTGCCAGCTCGATGGCGGTGAAGTGATGTACGGCGCTGGGCTGCTCGAGCTCGTCGAGCACCGCTAGGGCCAGGTCCGCAGGGGTGATCCGCGACGTGCCATCGTGGTTGATGAGGAGCGTGTCACCGCTACGGCGATAGGCGCCGGTTCCCTGTCCGGGCTCGAAGACTGCCGACGGACTCAGGTAGATCCAGTTCTGGTTCGGATGTTCGGTACACGCGTTGAACTGGTCGAGGCTGGCCGACGCGACGTCACGCCACTGGGTCGGCACGAAGGCGGGGTCGTCCAGGACGAGCAACTCTCGATCGTGAGGTGAGCGCAAGGGCGCTGCTCCTCCCACGACCAAGACCCGGACCCCCGCGACGGCGGCGTGGTCGAGGACACGGCTGGTCAGCGGAGCCACACGGCTTTCGTCGCCGGGGGCCATGCGCACGGCGAGCACGACGGCGTCTGCGTCGTTCAGGACGGGCTGCAAGGGTGCCTCGAGGTCTGTCAGATCGAGACGAGTGACGGTGGTATGCGGGTCGTTGGTCTCCTGTGGGTTCCGCGATACGGCAGTGACGTGGTGGCCGCGGCGTGTGGCCTCCTGCGCGATCGCTGCGCCGGCCATGCCGGTGGCTCCGAGAACCGTGATGTTCATGAATTGTCCTTTCGATGATGAGTGGGTGCGGGTAGCTGGCCACAGACCATGGCGGCCAGGGCGATCGCGAAGCCGAGGTACTGCTCGGCTCCGAGGTGTTCGTGCGCGATCAGGACGCCGAGCAGGGCGGCGACCAACGGCGAGAGAAGTCCCAGGAGGGCTGTGGACGTGACGGGCAGGCGTCGGATGCCGGTGAACCAGAGGCTGTAAGAGACCAGTGCCCCGACCAGGCCGAGCCAGGCGTACCCAAGCCAGCCACGACCGGAAATCACTGCCGGTGGCCCCTCCACCAGCAGCGCCGGGATCGCCAGCAGAAGGCCGGCGGCCGTCAGCTGCCAACCGGCCAATGCGATGGGCGAGACACCTTGGGGGAGCTTCCACTTCTTGGTCAGGACCACGCCCGTGGCCATGGCCCCTGTGCCACCGAGTCCTGCAGCCACACCCACCGGGTCCAGGGCGGCGCTCGGCCCAAGGACCACGAGAGCCACCCCCACGACACCCACGACACCCCATCCCAGGCGCCAGCCGGAGAGTTGCTCGTGGAGGACAGCCACGGCCAGCAGGGCAACGATGATGGGCTGCACCGCACCCAGCGTGGCCGCGACCCCGCCCGGAAGACGCTGCGCCGACAAGAACAGCAGGGGGAAAAACGCGGCCATGTTCAGACCGCCCAACACGAAGCTCTTCCACCACCACGAGCCGCGCGGCAGCTGCATCGACAGGCCCACCGCGATGATCCCTGCCGGCAGCGTCCTCATGAACGCGGCGAACAAGGGGTGTCCGGCTGGGAGGAGGTGGGTGGTCACGATGTACGTTGTCCCCCACGTAGCGGGGGCCAGCGCCGTCAGACAGGTCCACAGCAACGAACTGCGGGCACCATGGGAAGAAGTGTTCATAGATCCATTGTCAGTCGCCCACCAGCGGTGAGTCCAACACATTGTTCTCATCCAAACAATGACCTACAATCATGGTTTAGTGGAACTCCAACAGCTCAGGTACGTCGTGGCGATCGCCGAGGAGCGCAACTTCACGCGAGCAGCAGAACGCTGCTTCGTCGTGCAATCAGCACTGAGCCACCAGATCAAGGCCCTCGAACAGGAACTCGGCACGGCACTGTTCGTGCGCTCATCCCGTCGGGTGGAGCTGACCGCCGCCGGCGAAGCCTTCCTCATGGAAGCACGCGCCAGCCTCGCAGCCGCCGACCGTGCCGTGGCGGTCGCTGCCGAGGCCGTGGGCCAGGTCCGCGGAAGCCTATCGGTAGGTGTCATCCCGACGGTCACAGCCGTCAGCGTGCCCGACATCATCGCGGCCTTCCACGCCAGCCATCCCCACGTGGACCTCACCGTGCGGGGCGGGGGAAGCAATGAGTTCATGCGCGACCTCGGCAGCGGGAGACTCGACGTGGCCTTTCTCGGCGTGGACGCCGACGTCGCCCCAGCGTCCGGACTCACCGCGCACGAGATCGCCCGAGGGCGTCTCGTCGCCGTCATGGCGTCACAACACCGGCTAGCGCACACGGGCACCCTGGCCCTGGCTGACTTGGTCGACGAGACGTTCATCGACTTCCCGGCCGGTTCACCAGGCAGACTCCAAGGCGATCGGGCATTCGCTGCCGCAGGCCTTCAGCGCCGCGTGGGCTTCGAGGCGATGTCGACCGAGTTCATGCTCGCCCTCGTCGAACGTGGGTTGGGCGTCTGCCTGCTGCCCGTCGAATGTGTGCCGGCTAACCCAGCGCTGCGAGCAGTTCCCGTGGCCGATGGCCCCTGCCGGGCCGAGTACGTCGCGTGGGGCTCTTTCAATCCGAGCCCCGCGTCTCGGGCGTTCATCGAACAGGTCAAGGAATCAATCGCCCTGCACATGGTCGGCTGATGCCGGTCCCATCGATCAACGTCTCCGGTCCGTACAGCTAGAACCAGTGTTCCAGCACCTGCGCCACCCCATCTTCGGAGTTGGTGGCGGTGGTGTAGTCGGCGGCGTCGAGAAGCGCGGGCGCGGCGTTGCCCATCGCCACGCCCATCCCGGCCCAGGCGAGCAGCTCGAGGTCGTTGGGCATGTCGCCGAACGCGATGACCTGGGAGGCGTCAATGCCGTAGCTGGCGGCGAGCACGGACGCGCCGGTCGCCTTGTTCACGCCCGGGTGGGACAGCTCGATGAGGCCCTCGTCCATGGAATAGGTCAGGTGCGCGTCCTCCGGCTCGATGGTGGGCGCGACCAGGTCGAACAGTTCCGCGGAGCGCAGCTGCGGGCAGCGCACGAGCAGCTTGGCGGCGGGCTCGGCGACGATCTCCGCTGCGGTGCCAATGCCAAAGCTGCTGTCCCAGGCGTCCCGGTTGTACTCGGGGGTGATGAGGAAGCAGTCCTCCTCCGGGTCGAGCGCGCTTTGGCCGACGCGCTCCACCCCAAAGCCGTGCTGCAGGCCGTGCGGGGCGAGCGCCTTGCCGACGGCGTCGACGACGCGCTGCATCGTCTCCGGCGCGAGCTCGAAGGAGCGCACCACGGTGTCTTTCACCGGGTCGTAGACCACGGCACCGTTCGCGCACACGCAGGTCGGCGCGATGGGCAGCTGATCCAGCACCGGCATGAGCCAGCGGTGAGGGCGCCCCGTGGCCAGGGCGAACTTGGCCCCCGAGCGCACCGCGCGGACCACCGTGTCGCGCAACCTCGGTGTCACCCGGCCGGTGGGGGTGATGAAGGTGCCGTCGATGTCGCTGATGATGAGCTTGGGGGCGTGCATGAGTTTAGGTGCCTTTCTTGGCTTGCTTCGCGGCCTTCTTCGCCTTGCGTTCCGCGCGTTCGCGCTCGTACATCTCGGCCGCCTGCTCCAGCGTGGGCGCGCCGCCACCGAGGGAGGCGGGCACCCACTTGTCGCCGGGCGCAAACGGTCCGAACTCCGCGTCGTACTCCGCGCGGGACTGCTCGAGCATGCGCTGCATCGCCTGCTTGAGCCGCGCCGTGTCGGCCTCGGCGTCGCCGGTGACCTCGACCGGTGCGCCATAACGCACGATCACGCCGACGCCGCGGAACTTTTTGGGCAAATCTTTGGTCCAGATGCGGTGCGAGCCCCAGATCACGCACGGGATCAGCGGCGCGTCCGCCTGCGCGGCGATGCGTGCCGCACCCGTCTTGAAGTCCGCGAGCTCAAAGGAGCGCGAGATCGTGCCCTCCGGGAAGATGCCGACCAGGTCGCCGTCGCGGAGGCCGCGCACGGCGGCGTCGACAGCCGAGCCCCCGTTGTCCCGGTCCACCGGCACGTGCTTCATGGTGCGCAGCAGCGTCCCCAGCACGGGGATGTCAAACACGCCCTGCTTCGCCATGTATCGCAGCAGGCGCCCGCCCTGCAGGAGCGGGCCGGTGCCGGTGAGCATGAAGTCGTAGTAGCCGGTGTGGTTGGCAGCGATGATCGCGCCACCGCGCTCCGGGACGTGCTCCGCCCCCACCACGCGCACGCGCATGCGCTGCAGGCGCATCAGGCGATTGAACATGCGCACGGTGAACGGGTAGAGCCGCTCCTTCGACTCCACCGGGTGCTTCGCCGGGGCCCGGTAGTCCGCCGGGACGGTGAACCCGCGCAGCGTCTTCCACTGCGGTGCGGTGCCCATTAGGCCTCGAGCACTTCCTTGCCCACCCACGGCTGCAGCGCGGCGGGCACGCGGACGGAGCCGTCGGCCTGCTGGTTGTTCTCCAAGATAGCCACCAGCCAGCGGGTCGTGGCCAGGGTGCCATTCAGCGTCGCGGCGATCTGGGTCTTGCCGTTCTCGTCGCGGTAGCGGATGTTCAAGCGGCGGGCCTGGAAGGTTGTGCAGTTGGAGGTGGAAGTCAGCTCACGGTAGGTGTGCTGCGACGGCACCCACGCCTCGGTGTCAAACTTGCGGGCCGCGGAGGAACCGAGGTCGCCCGCGGCGACGTCGATGACGCGGTAAGGCACCTCCACGTCGGCGAGCATCTCGCGCTCCAGACCGAGCAGCTTCTGGTGCATGTCCTCTGCCTCTTCCGGCTTGCAGTAGACAAACATTTCGAGTTTGTCGAACTGGTGGACGCGCAGGATGCCCTTCGTGTCCTTGCCGTAGGAGCCGGCCTCGCGGCGGAAGCATGAGGACCAGCCGGCGTAGAGCAGCGGGCCGTCGGAGAGATCGATGATCTCGTCCTGGTGCAGGCCGGCCAGCGCCACCTCGGAGGTGCCCACCAGGTAGAGGTCATCGCGCTCGAGGTAGTAGATCTCCTCGTCGTGCTCATCCAGGAAGCCGGTACCCGCCATGATCTCGGGGCGCACCAGCACCGGCGGGACGACGACCTTGAAGCCAGCCTCGCGCGCCTTCTTCGCGGCGTGCATGAGCATGCCCAGCTGCATCCAGGCGCCGTCGCCGACCAGGTAGTAGAAGCGGGCGCCGCCGATCTTGGTGCCGCGCTTCATGTCAATCGCGCCGAGCGCCTCGCCCAGGTCCAGGTGGTCCTTGACCTCAAAGTCGAACTCCGGGACCTCACCGACGTGCTCGAGCACGACGAAGTCTTCCTCACCGCCGGCGGGCGCGCCCTGGATGGGGTTCGGGATCTTGAACTGCAGCGCCTTGACCTTGGCCTCTGCCTCCTCCTGCTCGGCCTCGGCGGCCTTCACGCGCGCCTTGAGCTCGTTCGAACCCTCCAGCAGTGCGGGGCGGTCCTCCGGCGCCGCCTGCCCAATCTTCTTGCCAAACGCCTTCTGCTCACCGCGCAGCTCGTCCGCCGCCTGGATCGCGGCGCGGCGCTGCTCGTCGGCGGCAATCAGCTGGTCAACCAGCGCCGGGTCCTCACCGCGGGCGGTCTGGGATTGGCGTACAACGTCCGGATTTTCGCGCAGGAATTTCAGATCAATCACAAGCACTCACTCTACCTTGTCGCCGCCCCACCGCAGCCGGGAATGGGGCGTGGCGTTGCGCACCGAGCTTAGCGACGCTTAGCGACGCACACCACATCCCATTTCACCCCAGCTGGTCATAACCAGCGCGGTATGGTGGAGGTATGATCACCAACGGCCCGGTCCCCAAACACGCCCAGCTGCGGGCACTGTTGGAGCGGCGCTGCGCCGAGGAACTCGCTCCCGGGGACCTGCTGCCCGGCGAGCGGGCGCTGGAGGAGGAGTACGGCGTTTCGCGCATCACGGTGCGGCGCGCAATTGGGGACCTCGTCGCGGACGGGAAGCTGCGGCGGGTGCGCGGCAAGGGCACGTTCGTGGCGCCGTCGCCGCTGGTAAGCCGCATGCACCTGGCGAGCTTTTCGGAGGAGATGCGTGAGCAGCGGGTGGACGCGGCGTCGATAATCTTGCACTCTGGCCTCGCCACTCCCCCGCTCGACGCGGCCGAGTTCTTTGGCACCGCGCCGGAGACCCCGCACATCCAGCTGCGCCGGCTGCGGCTTGGCGACGGCCAGCCCTACGCCGTGGACGACGCCTGGTACAACGCGGCGCTCGTCCCGGATCTACTCGAGCACGACGTGGAGCAATCCGTCTACTCGCTACTCCGTACCCGCTACGGGCTGCCCATCACCGAGGCGGAGCAGACCGTCACCGCAGCGAGCGCCACGGCCGCCAACGCGAAGGCGCTGGAGGTGCAAACCGGGACCGCACTGCTGCGCATCGTGCGGCGGGCCGGAAGCGGCGCGCGACCGGTGGAATACTGCACCTCGTGCTACCGCTCGGACCGCTACTGGCTGACCACCCGCGTCGGCCAGGACGCTGACTGCGGCGAGCAGTTGCCTAGTATGTAAGGCATGGTTTCGACTTCCAACGCCACCCGCGCGTTCCTCATCGCCGCGCTCGCCGGCTCGGTGGGCATGGGTTCCTACGCCATGACCACCGACGCGAACGCCCCAGGCGGGGGCGCGAACGGCGAGCAGGGACAACCCCAGGCGCAGACCAGCGAGCACGGCGCGCCGCCAACGCCGTTTACCACCGCTGACCAGGGCGCTTGCCTGACCTGGAACGTGGCCGAGGACGGCAGCGTCACCGACTTTGAACAGACCGACTGCGCCGTCGAGCACCGCTTCGAGGTGGCCTCGCGCCAAGACCTGGCCATCTACCCCACCTCCGAGTTCGGGCAGGACGCACCCATGCCCAACCCGACGCGCCAGGCCCAGCTGCGCGAGGAGCTGTGCGGCGCGTCCACCCTGCGCTACCTGGAGGGCAAATACGACCCGAACGGCCGCTACTCCATCGCGCCGATCCTCCCGCCGGCCGCGGCCTGGGAGGCGGGCGACCGCACCATGCTGTGCGGCCTGCAGGAGACCAACCGCGCCGGCGAGCAGCTGCTCACCACGGGCCGCGTCGCCGAGGAGGACCAGGCGCGCACCTTCGCGCCCGGCGAGTGCGTGGCCATCGACGGCGCGAACAACGCCACAGTGGTCGACTGCGGCCAGCCGCACCAGATGGAGATCACCAGCAAAGTCGACCTCGCACCGGTCTTCCCCGACGGCACGCCGTCCGTGGAGGACCAGGACAAGTACCTCGGCGACGCCTGCACCGAGGCCGCCCACACCTACCTGGGCAGCGAGGAGAACCTGTACCAGATCTCGCTGCAGCCGTTTTGGACCACGCAGCAGCCCGCCTCGTGGGACGGCGGCTCGCACAGCGTAAACTGCGCGCTCGTCTTCTCCTCGCCCAACGGCGGGTTCTCCGAGCTCACGGGCTCGGCAACCGGAGGCCGGGAGGCATTGCTTATCGACGGCACCCCGCCGCCGGAGCGACCCCAGCGCCGCCCGCTGCGCGAGAACCAGACGCCGGCCGCCTCCTCCGCCCCGGCCTCGCCTGCCCCAGAAGCCGCCCCGGAGGCTGCCCCGGAGACTGTGCAGTAATGGTCGAGGTCAGCGACGAGGAGTTCGAGGCGATGATCGACGACGCCCTGGACACCATCCCCGACGAGTTTGCCCGCCGGATGACCAACGTGGTCATCCTTGCGCGCGAGTTCAACGAGGACCAGCCCGAGATCCTGGGCCTGTTCGAGGGCGTGCCGCTGCCGGAGCAGCACGCCAACCACACCGGCTACCTGCCCGACGCGGTGTTCATTTACAAGCAGCCGCTCCAGGCGATGTGCCACTCCGTGGAGGAGCTGCGCCACGAGGTGGACGTGACCGTCAAGCACGAGGTGGGCCACTACTTCGGCATGGAGGAGCACGAGCTCCACGCCCTCGGCTGGGGCTAAGCGCGCTCCTGCTGCCCGAGTGTCCCGGCGCGGGCCGCGTCGACCCACTCCGCAGCCGCCGCGATGCGTGCGTCGCGCACCGGGTGCGGCCCGTCGGCGCAGCGCGGCCACGACCCAAGGAACCGGATGCGCGAGGAGCGCAGGTACACCCCGCGCAGCGCCTCCGCGACCGGCGCGTCATCGATGTGGCCGACGAGGTCAGCGAAGAAGTCGTACGTGTTCGGTTCCTTGCGGGTCGGGCGGGATTCGATGCGCGAGAGGTCCACGCCGCGGTAGGCGAACTCCTGCAGGATGCCCACCAAGCTGCCCGGCTCGTTGGGCGTCTGGAAGACGATGGAGGTGCGGTCGTTGCCCGTGCGCGCGGGCGGGGCCGCGACCGGACCCGCGAGGACGAAGCGGGTGCGCGCCGCCTCCAGGTCCGCCACGTTGCGGGCGTGAACCTCAAGCCCGAAGAGCTCGGCGGCGCGCTCCGGGGCGGCGGCGACGTCGGCCGCTCCCTCGGCGACCTGCTGCGCGGCGGCCGCGTTCGAGGTCGCGGCCTGGAAGGTGGCGCCCGGCGCGTGCTCGCCCATCCACCGTTTCACCTGCTGGTAGGCGACGGGGTGGGTGGCGAAGCGGGTGGCGCTCGCAAGCGATTGCCCCTTGCGAGTCATGATGGCAAACGCGATCTCCAGCTCGGTTTCGGCGAAGATCTGCACGCCCGGGGTGGCCAGGAGCGCGTCCGAGGTGGTGGTCACGGCTCCGTCGACCGAGTTCTCGATGGCCACCACCGCGCGGTCGGCCCGCCCCTCGGCCACCGCGGCGAGCGCCTCCGCCGACGAGTCCACGGCCACGAGCTCCGGTGCGGGCAGCGCGAAGGCGTGCACAGCCTGCTCAGTAAACGTGCCGGCAGGTCCCAGGTACGCGATACGGGTCATGGGCTTAAAGTTATCGCATGCGCCGCCGCCTCATCACCGAAATCATTCTCGTGCTCGCAGTCACCTTCGGCATGAGCGGGCTTCGCTCCGGGCTCAAGCTTATCGACGCCTACCTCACCGCCCCCTTGAACGAGCAGTCCACCACGCTGGTGCAGCAGGCCTCGGCCATCGGCTGGTTGGACCTGGCCATGCAGGTCGCCTCCGCGGGCACGCTGTTCGCGTGGGGCGGGCTGGCCTGGTACCTCCTTGGCTCTCGATGGTGCTGGCCGAGGTGGCGCGACTGGGCGCACGCGGCGGGGTTGGCCGCACTCATCGGGCTGCCGGGCCTGGCGTTCTACATTGGCGCGGTGCACCTCGGCCTGTCCAAGGTGGTGGTGCCCGCCACGGAGGCGGTGCAGATCCCCACCTCGCTGCTGTGGGCGCTGGCCAACGGCTTTGGCGAGGAGGTCGTGGTGGTGGCCTACCTGGTGACCCGGCTGCGGGCCCTGGGGTGGGCACCCTGGCAGGCGGTCGCGGCGTCGGCGGTGCTGCGCGGCTCCTACCACCTCTACCAGGGCGTTTCGGCGGGCGCGGGCAATATTGTGATGGGCGTGGTCTTCGCGTGCTACTTCCTGTGGCGGAGCAGGCGGAGCCACTCTGCGGCCGCAGAGTGGCGCACACCCGAGATCGGCGCCGTGTGGCCGCTGGTGCTCGCGCACTTCCTCATTGACTCCGTCGCGTTCGTGGCGTACCCGCTTGTAGACCTCTCCTGGCTGGGTATCTAGATATACTTCCGTGCTAGTCGGCTCCGCTGGTTTTTGCAACAATCACACGTCCTCGTAATCCGTCAGGATGCACGGCCTGGGCGCTGGCGAGCACGTGTCTACTCCTTGGAATTCATGCGCTGCCTAAAAAGCTGGCAAAGCAGTGCCATCCCGGCCACGGCAGCTGCAGAGCTACAGAGAACGGTAGGCGCCGCCTGTGCCGCTACGAGCAGTGAGCCAGCAGTCGCGCCCAGTGCTGATCCCAAGTAGTTAGCAGAGGCATTCGCGGCTACGGCAGTGGCGCCGTCAGCCGGGTTTGCCTGGAGAAGGATGTGCTGCTGGGGCGCAAGTGAGGCCCACCCGCACATTCCCCAAACAAATAGGCTCGCAACCAGAAGCCAGACGGTCTGCCCCTGCGTCATACCGAGCAACGCACAGATGAGCCCCACGAGGATGGTCACACTTAGACGCAGCGGATTGCACCGATCCATGAGTCTGCCTATACCTAGCGCACCCACCGCGCCTCCAACGCCCCAAACCCAAATCGCAAGAGTCTGGTGTGTGGCGAGACTTCCCACGGACAGAATCACGGTCATATATGTATAGAGCCCCAGAGAAGCTACGCCAGTCAGCAATGTCACTGTCACCGTGAGTAAGTTCTTGGGGCGCGCGATCGATCGCAGCCGGTCGCCCGCGCCCGACGCAGGTATTGCTGGCAGTTCTCCTCCCCGCACAGCGACTCCCACTAGTGATGCGCCACCGATAGCCACGATCAACAAAATGGCGGCTCGCCACCCCCAGCGATGTGCCAGCTCCAAGCCTATCGGGACACCGAACACGGTACCAACTGCCAAACCCGCAAGGACCAGGGCTAACGCGCGTCCCCGGCGTTCTTCTCCCACGAGTTCGGCGGCAACCGCGGACGATAAGGGCGAGTACACCCCCGCTGCCGCGCCAGCCACTATTCGGGTAACCAAGAACACCACGACGGTCGACGAGAGCGCTGTGGATAAGTTCGCCACTGTAAAAACCAGAAGGGAAAGGATCAGGCTCCGTCGTGATCTCCGACCCGCACGCCCAGCCAGCAGGGGTCCTGCTACTGCATATGCGCCGGTGAAGGCCGCCACCCCCAGGCCCACGGTGGATTCGCGTGCATTCATGGACGAGGCAATAGCAGGAAGAAGACCGGCAACAACGTAGGCGTCTAGCCCGAGAGCAACACTGCCCACCACGAAGGGCCAAAGCCGCCCCATCAAGCTCGTCCCGCCTTCGTGCCGGCGTTGGCGATCACAGCCGCAAGCACGCCCGGGAACAACTGATCTAGATCCTCACTTCTCAGCCGAATGAGACACGCACGACCTTCACTCCGCGTCCATGTCACACCCGCATCGCGCAGCATGCGGGTGTGATAAGTCAGGGTCGACCGAGGAAGATCGTCTGCGAGCTCGAGACTATCGTGCTCACCCCCGTCCGCTAGGCGACGAATCATCTCCAGACGCGTGGGATCGCTCAGGGCTGCCAACACTCTAGCCAGTGTGATCTCATCGGTTTCTGGATGGTGGTATGTGCGAGGGGACATGAAACCTCCTTCTTTCGTGCAGTGATACCTGCATGATAATCGTGCAGCAATTGTTGCACAACTCTTCTTCGGTAGCTTCCGACCGCCCCGTCCAGGGCATCTAGTGGCGGATTTCCCGGCGAACTCCCAGCGCGCGGCGCTACGAAGCAGTAGGTCCCACACGCCACAACCGTTACACTAAGTGCATGTCTTCGACGCCCCACTCCAACGACCCACGCGATCACCTGGGGGAGTTCGTGCTGGGCAAGGATGGAAAGCCCCTGGTAGACCGGTACGGTCGGCCAATCCGCAAGCGCAGCGCGCGCCAGGAGCCTCCCCGGCAGCCGGCGCCGCGCCAGGAATACGAGCCACGACGCGTCCCCGAATTCACCCGCGTGGAGCGCCCCCGACAGCAAGCGCCGCGCCAGGAATACCAGCCCCGTCGCACCCCGCAGTACTCGCGCCCGGCGCCCGAGCCCGCCCGCGAGCCGGTGCCGTCGCAGGTGTCGCGGGGGCGTCGAAGGGGAACGAAGCGGCGTCGAAAAGCGAAGGCCCCAGGCTGCGGCGTCCTCTTCCTCGCGCTGATCGTGCTCGTGGTGGTGGGCACGCTGTTTACCGACGCCCGCCTCACCCGCATCCAGGCGCTCCCGCCCGAGCAGATTGCGAACACTTCGGGCACGAACTGGCTGCTCGTCGGCTCCGACTCCCGCCAGGGCCTGAGCGAGAAGGACGTGGAGCGCCTCGGCACGGGCGGCGACCTGGGCACAACCCGCACCGACACGATCATGCTGCTACACCTCCCGCTGCACGGGAAGCCGACGCTGGTGTCCATCCCGCGCGACTCGTACGTGGCCGTCCCCGGCTACGGCTACGACAAGATCAACGCCGCGTTCGCGTACGGCGGCGCCCCGCTTCTGGCGCAGACCGTCGAGGAGAGCACTGGCCTGCACATCGACCGCTACGCCGAAATCGGCATGGGCGGGCTGGCCAACGTGGTCGACGCCGTCGGCGGCGTGGAGATCTGCGTGCAGGAGCCGATCGACGACCCCCTGGCCAACATCTCCGTCCAGCCCGGTTGCCAGAAGATGGACGGCGCGACCAGCCTGGGCTACGTGCGCACCCGCGCCACCGCACAGGGCGACCTGGACCGCGTCATGCGGCAGCGCGACTTCCTCGGCGCGATGCTGGACAAGGTGACCTCGCCCGCCGTGTTCCTCAACCCCTTCCGCCTGGTCCCGCTGCTGTGGACGGTGCCGACGATGTTCTCGGTCGGCGAGGGCGACCACATCTGGAACCTGGCCCGCATCCCGCTGGCGATGCGCGGCGGCATCAACGCAGAGACGATCCCGCTCGGTGGTTTCCAGGACACCGACGTGGGCAACGTGTTGCTCTGGGACGAGGCCGCGGCGGAGGAGCTCTTCGCGTCCCTGCGGTAATCACATCAGCCCCGACCACGCCGAGGACGTGTTTTGGGGCGACGCCGCAAACTCCTACCGGCTCTACAGGTAGTCGTAGTTGATCTCGGTGTCCGGGGCGAAGAAGACGCAGCCGCCCTCCATCGGGCGCAGGTAGATCGTGTCGCCCTGATCCACGTTGATGCCGCGCGGCACCTTCACCGTGATGCGGTCGCCCCGCACGGCGATCACGTCGTCGGCTTTCTCCTCGCGGCTGCCGTAGACGTACAGCTCGGAGCCGAGGTGCTCCACGATGTCCACGCGCACCGGCAGGCCGTACTGCTCGCCCGGCTGGTTCACGCCGAGGATCTCCCAGTTCTCGGGGCGGATGCCCACGATCACGCGGTCGGACTGCACCTTGGCCATCTGCTCCGCCGGCATGTGGTAGTCCAGCGCGTGGTCCTTGCCGCCCGCGACGCGGTTGCCAACCACCGGCACGTTCTCAATCAGCGTCATCGCCGGGGAGCCGATGAAGGTGGCGACGAAGGTGTTGCCCGGGTTCTCGTACAGCGTGTTCGGGGCGTCGACCTGCTGGATGATGCCCTTCTTCAGCACGCAGACGCGGTCACCCATGGTCATCGCCTCGGTCTGGTCGTGCGTGACGTAGACCGTGGTGGTGTTCAGCTCCCGCTGCAGCTGCAGGATCTGGGCGCGAGTGGACACGCGCAGCTTCGCGTCCAGGTTGGACAGGGGCTCGTCCATGAGGAAGACCTTCGGCTGGCGCACGATCGCGCGGCCCATGGCCACGCGCTGGCGCTGGCCGCCGGACATGGCGGACGGCTTGCGGTCGATGAGGTCCTCGAGCTCGAGCATCTTCGCCGCGAAGTTCACGCGCTCCTCAATGGTCGCCTTGTCCACCTTGGCGTTCTGCAGGGCGAACGCCATGTTCTGGCGCGCAGTCATGTTGGGGTACAGCGCGTAGGACTGGAAGACCATGGCCACGTCTCGGTCGCGGGAGCGGGTCTCGGTGACGTCGGTGCCGTCGATAAGAATCTGCCCCTCGTCAACCGGCTCCAACCCGGCGAGCATGCGCAGCGTGGTGGACTTGCCGCAGCCCGACGGGCCTACAAGCACCAGGAACTCGCCGTCGGCGATCTCCAGGTTGAGGCGGCTGACCGCCGGCGGCTTCTGCGGATCGTAGATCCTGGAGGCCTGGCGGAATTCAACTGTGGCCATGATGTCCTTTCAGGTGGTGCGAAATGTGCAGGGTGCGGGCTTAGAGCTTCGGTGTGATGTCGCGGTCGATGACGCCCTGGGTCTCCTTCTGCAGGTCGGCGAAGGTCTGCTCCACGTCCTGGCCGCCGACGGTGATGCGGTCGAGCGCGCCGCCGATGCGCTGGCCGCCGCCCGAGACGAACACGCGGGCGTAGTCCTGCGGCTTGGTGTTCTCGTTCAGCTGCTTGATCGCGGTCTCCGCGTTCGGGTTCTCCTCCAGGAACTTCTTCTCCTCCGGATCCTCCAGGGCGTCCTTACGCACCGGCATGTAGCCAGTCTTCTGGGAGAACTTGATGGTGTTCTTGGTGTTGGTCATGAAGTCGATGAACTTCACCGCGTTGGCCTTGCGCTCATCGGAGATGCCGTTAGGCACGGCCAGGCCGGCACCGCCGGTTGCGGCGGACGGGCCAGGGCCGGGCAGGTAGGTAGTGATGAACGGGATGGTCGCGGTCTCCTTCAGGCCGCCGAGGGAGCCGGTGGACTCCAGCAGGCCGGACGCCTTGCCCGAGCCGAACGCGACGGTCGGGTCGGTCGCGATCTCGATGTGGCCCTCCTTCACCTGATCCTGCAGGAACTTGCCCGCCTCGATGGACTCAGGGGAGGTGAAGTTCGGCTCCCACTCGTTGGAGTAGGACCCGCCGAATGCCCAGATCATGCCCTGGAAGTACCAGTCCAGGTAGTTGGAGCCGTCCGGCACGGTCACGGCCGGCTTGTTCAGCTTCTCCTTGATGGCGGTCGCCCACTCGTCGAACTCCTGCCAGGACTCCGGGCCGCGATCGGTCGGCAGGCCCGCAGCCTTGAGGTCGTCGGTGTTCCAGTACATCAGGTTGGTGGAGCGGGAGTACGGGACGCCGTAGTGCTTGTCGTTGTACTTGTAGTCCTCGCGCAGGGTGTCGACGTAGCTGTCGGCGTCGATGTCGTTCATCTCCCACAGCTCATCCAGCGGGGTGGTTGCCTCGTTGAGCGCGAAGTTGAACCAGGTGACGTCGGAGGCCACGAGGACGTCCGGCTGGTCGCCGCCGGCCAGCGATGCATTGAAGCGCTGCGCCACCTCCTCGTAGTTGGAGCCCGCGGTCACCAGCTCGACGTGCAGGTCCGGGTTCTCCTGTTCAAACTCCTTGATCATTTCCTCTTCCAGGTCGCGGGAGGAACCCGGGTGGTTGGACCAGAAGGTGATGGTGTTGGCGTCGCCGGAGTCCTTGGAGCCGTTGGAGGCGGTGGTGGAGCCGCCCGCGCAGGCGGTCAGCGAGACGGTGGTGAGCAGTGCTGCGCCCAGGGCGGCGATGCGCTTGGTGTGACGGGACATGGTGTTTCTCCTTGATGTGTTGTTGGAAGTGTTGCGGTTGGTGGGGGTGACGGTGGCGTCGAGAAGCGCCTAGCCCTTCACCGCACCAGCGGTGAGGCCCTTGATCATCGGCTTCTGCAGGATGAGGAAGATGATGATCATGGGCAGGGTGGTCAGCACGGTGCCGGCCATCACCGGGGCCCAGTTGGTCACGCCCTCGGCGTCCTGCAGGCGGGTCAGGCCGACGGGCAGGGTGGCCGCCGCCGGGGTGTCCGTGATCAGGAATGGCCACAGGTACTGGTTCCACTCGTTGACCACGGTGATCAGGACGAACGCGGAGAGCGTCGGCCACGACATGGGCAGCACCACGCGGAAGAGGGTGGTAAAGAAGCCCGCGCCGTCCATGCGTGCGGCCTCCAGGATCTCCGGCGGCAGCGACTGGAAGTGGTTGCGCATGAGGAACGCGCCGAAGGCGACGCCGGCCAGCGGGATGATCACACCGGCGTAGGTGTCGCGCCAGCCGAGCGAGGCCACCAGCGAGTAGTTGGAGATGATGGTGATCTGGTTGGGCACCATCAGCGAGGCGATGATGAGCAGGAACAGCAGGTTGCGGCCCGGGAAGCGCAAGAACGCGAAGGCGTAGGCCGACAGCACGCCGAGGACCACCTCAATGATGGTGAGCACGAGCGTGATGATGACGGAGTTCTTCAGGTAGCTGGCAAAGCCGGAGGTCTGCCACACGTACGAGTAGTTTTCCGCCTTGAACGGGTTGGGCCAAAACGAGATCGGATCCGAGTAGACGTCCTGGAACGACTTAAAGCTGGTGATGAAGATGAAGTACAGCGGCACCATGATCACCAGCACCGTCAGCACGAGCGCGATGTAGCCCAGCACCTTCACCGCCGGGTGCGAGTGGTCCATCGGCGCGCCCTTGCGCTTGCGCTGCGTTTCCGTGATCACCGGCTCCACGTCGGACTGGGAGCCCGGCACCGGGGGCAGGTCGCCCTGGGGAGCGGTGTTGGCAGCGGTGTGCGTGACCGCCGGGATGGTCTGCTTCGTAGACATTTACTTCTCCATCCTTTCCTGCATCTTCACCTGGATGACCGTGATGATGAGGACCACGAGGAACATGATCGTGGCCACCGCGGCGCCGTAGCCGGCGCGGTTGTTCACAAACGTCTCCTGGTAGACCTGGAACACCATCGTGGAGGTGCCGTAGCCGAACGGACCGCCGCCGGTCATGGCGTTGATGATGTCGAAGACCTGGAACGAGTTCAGCAGCACCGTGATGAGCAGGAAGAAGGTCGTGCCGCGCAGCTGCGGCAGGACCACGCGGAAGAAGTGGCGCGCCGGCGAGGTGCCGTCGATCTCCGAGGCCTCGTCCAGGTCGCGGCGGCGCCCCTGCAGCGCGGCGAGATAGATGACAAAGACGTAGCCCACGTTCTTCCACACGTAGGTGACGGTGACCATGAACAGCGCCCAGTTCTGCTGTTGGTAGAAGTTGGGCACGTCCACCCCAATCTTGCCCAGGAAGAACTGGATGAGGCCGTAGGAGGGGTCGAAGACGAACTGGAAGGCCACGCCGATCGCCGCGCCGGCGATGACGTAGGGAGCGAAAACCATGGAGCGCACCGCGGCGCGGCCGAACAGCTTCTGGTCCAGCAGCAGCGCCAGCGCCAGCCCGATCACCATGGAGCCGGCGACGGCGAAGAAGGTGAACACGACGGTGTTAAACACCACGCGCCCGGTGTCCGGGGCCTGGAACCAGTCAATATAGTTCTGCAGGCCGACAAAGTGCATCGTCGGCGAGGAGATGTTCCAGTCGTAGAAGGAGATGCGGATGTTATCTACCAGCGGCCGGTAGGTAAACAGAATGAGGAGCAGCAGGTTCGGGCCGATGAGCAGCGCGGCCAGGCCGATCTGCCGCCAATCAAACTTCCGTTTGCGCGGGTTGCGCGCGTACTCCTCGGAGACCTCCGGGACTTCGGAGACCGCAGGAATCCGCGCGCGCGTCTGCGATGTGGGTTGCATGCGCAAGAACTTAGAGGCCCCGGGTGAACATCCGGTTGACAGAAAGTTCTCCCCGAGAAAACTACTTGCAAACTTCAAGAGATCTGCAAGAGATGTACAAAAGCTCTGCGCGACAACTGTCTTTCAGCTGGGTTTAGATGGTCACCTGGCGCGACTTAATGTTGTCCAGCTGCTTGCGCTCGGCGGCGGTGAGCTGCGCGTCGTTGCCCAGCTCCGCCTCCAGCTTCGCGTCCAGCGCCTGCAGCGCCTCCGCGTAGGACTCCGGAGCGACCTCCGGGTCCAGGTCCCACACCGGCACGACCACGCCGTGGGTGCGGAACGCGCCGGCGAACTTCGTGCCCTCGCCCAGCACCAGCTCGCCCTTCGCGGCGATGCGCGCGAGCGCGTTGAGCACCTGCGCCTCGTTCTCCTCCGTGCGGATCCAGCGGATGTGCGCCTTCCCGCCGCCCGGGTTGACCCACCACACGGCGCCCGGCACGCCCGCGCTGACCTCGGCGGACGGCCACACAGCACCGTTCGCCTGGTTCATCGCCTGCCGCAGCTGCGCGGGGACGTCCTCGCCCTCGGCGAACCACCAGTTGAAGTCGTTGTGGACGGTGATCTCGGGGGTGAAGGTGGCGTCGATAAGCGCCTTGAGCTCCGGCTGGCTCCCATCGGCGGCGGTGGACTGGAGCGTCTCGCCCGGCTTCGCCTCGAGCACCCAGCTCAGCGCGTACGCGAGGTCGCGGCCGGGGTTCTGCGAGTGCGCGCCGACCTGCAGGGCCACGAGCCGCTCGCCGCTCTCGCGCACCATTGCCGCGGCCGCGCCCGGCAGCACGGTGGCCACGGTGACGTCCTCGCCCTTGACCTGGAACTTCGCGCTTGCCGACGGCACGAACTCCTGCAGCGCGATCAACTCGGCCTCAGCGGCGAGCCCGCCGAACGGGCGGGGATCCTTCTGCAGCGCCTCGCGCTCCTTCGCGCGCGCGGCCATCTTGGCCTGGCGGCGGCTCATGCCCTCGGGCAGGTCCTCTTGCTTCTTACGCTTCTTCTTAGCCATGCGGTCAAATCTACCGGAAGCGCGCTACTCGCCCGCGAACGTTTCCAGCGCGAGCTGCGGCAGATCCGTGGCCATGAGGTCCACCCCGCGGGCGCGGCACCACTGCATCTCGCGCGGCAGGTTGACGGTCCACACATAGGACGGCTGGTCGGCCGCGCCGAGCGCCTCCGGCTCAGCCTGCGCCTGGCGCACGGACGGACCTGGGCCCGTGGCCTGGCCGAAGTCCACCGGCAGCGGCTCGGTCGGGTCCATCAGGGCAAAGGAGCGCAGCTCGGGGAGCAGCTCGCGGAAGCGCTCGATGGCCTCCGGGTTGAAGGAGATGAGGTGCACCTGCTCGCCGGTGTCCATGCTGTGCGCGCGCACGATCCGCGCGACCTCCTCGTCCAGCTCGGCGCCGAACGGGGACGGAGGCTTCGTCTCAATGAGCAGGTGCTTGCCCGGGTACTGGGCGAGGAGGTCGAGCAGCTCGCTGAGGAGCATGATCTGCTGCGGGTCCTCCGGAGTGCCGAAGTTGAGCTGGCGGATCTCCTCCAGCGTCAGCTCCGCGACCTCACCGGTGGCGCGCTCGCCGTCGGCGGTCATGGCGGTGCGGTCTACGGAGAGGTCGTGGATCACCACGGCCTGGCCGTCCTTCGTCATGTTCACGTCGCACTCGATGCCGTAGATGTCCAGCTTGAGCGCCTCCTCGAAGGCGCGGCGCGTGTTCTCCGGGTAGCAGCCGTTGAATCCGCGGTGCGCGACGATGCCGGGAATGTTGGAATCCATGGAGTCTCCTTAGCTCGCAGGTGCCGGGGCGGGCACGCTCGTGGCGTCCGCGCGCGCGAACGTCTCCAGCGCCAGGTTGGGCAGGTCGGTGGCCAGGACGTCCACGTTGTGGTCGCGGCACCACATCATCTGCCGCGGCGTGTTCACGGTCCACGTGTACGTCTTCAGCCCGCGCAGCCCGACCAGCTGCTGCCGCGCCTGCAGGTGCTGGATGGACGGGCCGACGCCGTACGGGCGCGACAGCATGGTGCCGCGCGGGTTCCACCGCTTCTCGCGCACGCGGAACAGGTAGTAGGTCTCCAGCTGCGGCGCCATGTGCGTGAAGTAGCGCACCGCCTTGTGGGAGAAGGAGATGATGTGGATGCGCTCGCTGTGCAGCAGCCCCGCGTAGGTGAGCACGCGCAGCGTCTGCTCGTCCACCTCGGGCCCGTAGAGGGTGGGGTGCTTCGTCTCGATGTAGAGGTGCTTGTCCGGGTAGTCCTGCATGAGCTCCAGCAGCTCCTCCAGCAGCATGATCCGCTGCGGGTCCTCGTCGGTGCCGCAGTTCAGCTCGCGCAGCTGCGCGTAGTCCATGCAGTCGACGCGCCCGCGCCCGTTCGTGGTGCGCGAGACGTTCGCGTCGTGGAAGACGACGAGCTTGCCGTCGCGCGAGAGGCGCACGTCGCACTCGATGCCGTGGATGGGGAGCTTCAGCGCTTCCTCAAACGCTCGCCTGGTCAGCTCGGGGTACATGCCGGAAAATCCGCGGTGCGCAACAATGTTCGTCTGCCTCACAGTGCCCAAACCTACAACGGGTTGCGCCCCCGCGCGACCGGAGAAACTTTGTCATAATGCTGGGCATGGGCACACCCAAGCTTATCGACGCCACCGCGCCCCTTTCCCGCCTCACCGCCGGTATCGACTCGGCGCGTCGGGCCGTGCGGCGCGCCCGCGGCCGGTACAGCTTCGACCGCCACGGCGTGCTGGCCGCCCCGCTCGCCGCCGTGGAAATCCTCGCGGACCTCTCCCCCATCGTCCGCCTGCAGGGCCTGCGCCGCCTGCCCAACAACTTCCGCTCCGGGGTGATCGGCGCGGAGATCGCCTCGTGGGGCGCGGTCGCGCCCTCGCTGCTGCCCCGCCGCTGGTGGACCACCGCCGCGAACGTGGCGATCTGCCAGGCCGTCGGGCACATGATCGGCTCGGGTGTGGGCAGCGTCGCGCGCGCCTGCGGGACGAGCGGGCCGCGGGGGCGGCACGCCAACCCGGCGCGCATTGTGATGAGCTCGATGACGATGGCGGCCTACGGGGCGTCGTTAAGCGTGCATGCGCGGCAGGAGCGGCTGGTGGAGAACCCGCGCCCGGTGCGGGCGGCCGACACGGTGGCCGGTCTGGCGGTGGGCACGCTGGGGTACGGCGCGACGCTGCTGCTTGGCGAGGCCCTGCAGACCTCCGTCGACCGCATCAACGCCGTCTTCGGCCGCCGTCTCCCGCCCGTGACCTCGTGGCCGCTGGCAATTCTCGCGGTGGGCGCGGGCGCCTACCTGTTCACGGATCGCCTGGTGGTGCGCAACTTCCTCTCCAACGTGTACAAGGAGGCGGAGGAGCTTAACCGGCAGTTCCTCCCGGGCGCCGCGCAGCCGCGCGAGCCGGAGCGCACGGGCTCGCCCGCGTCCGGCGAGGCGTGGCGCAGGATGGGCCGCCAGGGCCGCGCGGTGGTCGCGGGCGGGCCGCGCAAGCGCGACATCGGTCTGGTCCTGGGCGAATCCCCCGACAAGGTCAAGGAGCCGATCCGCATCTTCATCGCGCTTCGCGACGGCAACCGCAGCCGCTCCTACGAAGAGATGGCCGCCGCCGCCCTGCGCGAGATGGACCGCACCGACGCCTGGTCGCGCCGCCACATCGCGGTCCTCTCCGCCGCCGGCACCGGCTGGATCAATGACTTCCACACCTCCGGCTTCGAGTTCGTCGCGCGCGGCGACTGCGCCATCGTGGCCATGCAGTACTCCTACGTCCCGTCGCTCTACTCCTACATGGCGGACCGCGAATCCGCCGTCCAGTCCTCCCGCATCCTCATCAATGCGATTCGCAACCGCATTTCGCTTCTCGACGCCCACCGCCAGCCCAAGCTCTACGTCGGCGGAGAGTCCCTCGGCGCTTACGGCGTCGCCGACGCCTTCCACGCACCCGAGGAGCTGCTCGCCCGCACCTCCGGCGGCGTGTTCACGGGGGCGCCGGCGTTCTGCGCCGCTCACGCGGCACTGACGCGCCGGCGCGAAGAGGGCAGCCCGCAGCGCCTCCCCGTCGTGGACGGCGGCCGCCACTTCCGCTTCATCTCCCACCCCGACCACCTGGACCACGACTACGCAGGCAACGAGTACGACGCCCCGTGGGAGTTCCCCCGCGCCGTCTTCGCCCAACACGCCTCGGACCCCATCGTGTGGTGGGACTGGAGCCTGCTGTGGCGGGCCCCCGACTGGCTCAAGGAGCCCGGATCGCGCGGGGTCCCCGCCCCCGCCGCCCAGCACTTAGACGTGCTGGACACGCTGCGCTGGTGGCCGTTTGTCACCTTCTGGCAGGTGGGTATCGACCAGATCAACTCCAAGGACTTCGCCGCCCCGCACGGGCACAACTACCACGCCGAGACCGTCGCGGCGTGGAACAAGGTGCTCGACGGCGGGCTCACCAACGCCGAGCTGGAGCGCATCAACCGGTGGATTGCGGCGGACGCGACGAAGCTGCGCGCTTAGATCCCGCAGGCGACGCCCGTGGAGTGGTGCGGGCAGTAGCCGTTGGGCACCTTGTGCAGGTACTGCTGGTGCTGTTCCTCCGCCAGGTAGTAGTCCACGTCCGCGCGGACCTCGGTGGTCATGTCCCCGTAGCCGGCCTCCTTGAGCTGGCGGCCGTACTCGTCGCACCACTGCCGGATCTGTTCCGCTTCCTCTTCCGTGTCCGGGTAGAAGGCGGAGCGGTACTGGGTGCCGTGGTCGTTGCCCTGGCGGTAGCCCTGCGTGGGGTCGTGCGCCTCGAGCGCGGTGCGCACCAGGTCCTTCAGGCTGATCGTTTCCGGGTCGTAGACCACCTCGACGGTCTCCGCGTGGTTGGTCCTGCCGCCGCACACCTCGGCGTAGGTGGGGTTGGGGGTCTGCCCGCCGGCGTAGCCCGCGGAGGTGGACTCCACCCCGTCGAGCTCCCAGAACATCTTCTCCACGCCCCAGAAGCAGCCAATGGCGATGCGCAAGCGGCGCTGCTCCGGCTTCCACGGCCCGGTAATCGGGGTGCCCAGCACGGCGTGCGGCTGGGGGTTTGGCAGCAGCGGCTCCGCGCGGCCGGGCAGCGTCTGGTCGTCCGGAACGAGCTCAGGTGTCAGTGCAAAAAGGAATCCCATGTGTCTAATAACTAACAATTGGGCCCCGGAAATTCCACGGATATTTTCATTGCACGAAATGAGTTTTTGTCTACTATGGGGCACGTCATCACAAGTTGACGAAAGGATTTAGCACAATGGCTGTTTACGAGCTTCCGGAACTCCCGTACGCATACGACGCGCTTGAGCCCCACATCTCCAAGGAGATTATGGAGCTGCACCACGACAAGCACCACGCAACTTACGTCGCTGGCGCGAACGCTGCGCTCGAGGCCCTCGAGGCTGAGCGCAACGGCGAGGCAAACCCGGACAAGCTGCGCGCGCTGTCCAAGAACCTCGCGTTCAACCTGGGTGGCCACACCAACCACTCCATCTTCTGGAAGAACATGGCATCGAACGCTGGCGGCAACCCGACCGGCGCAATCGCCGAGACCATCGACCGCGACTTCGGTTCTTTCGAGGCATTCCAGAAGCAGTTCGCTGGCGTCGCCACCGGCCTGCAGGGCTCCGGCTGGGCCGTCCTGGGCTACGACCACATCGCTGGCCGCCTGATCATCCAGCAACTGACCGACCAGCAGGGCAACATCTCCGTTGACTTCACCCCGGTCCTCATGCTGGACATGTGGGAGCACGCGTTCTACCTGCAGTACAAGAACGTCAAGGCTGATTACGTCAAGGCTTGGTGGAACGTCGTCAACTGGGACGACGTCAACGAGCGCCTCGCAGCTGCGTCCAAGTAAGGTCCTAGTAAGGCCCGAGTAAGACGCCGCACCCCGCGCCGACCACGCACCCGCGTGGCCGGCGCGGTTTTTTATGGGCACGCCACAGGAAATCCGGCGAAACCGTTGCGGGAGCGCGCAAAAAGGTGGACCATAAGTCCTTATGAGGAAGGGCACGATTGAGTATCGCAGAGCGTCGATAGGCATGCTCCTCGTCGGCCTGGCGATCTTCTCCTCGCTCTACGCCACGCAGGCGCTGCTGCCCACGCTCACGCGCGAGATGGGGATCGACCCGTCCACCGCCGCGCTCACCGTGTCCGCCGCGACGGGCGCGCTCGCGGTGTGCGTGGTGCCGGCGTCGATCCTGTCGGAGAAGTTCGGGCGCGGCCGCGTACTGGTCATCTCCGCGCTCGCCGCCACCGCGCTCGGGCTGACGTTGCCGCTGGCGCAGAGCATCGAGCAGCTCGTGGTGCTGCGCTCGCTCCAGGGAGCGCTGCTCGCGGGCACGCCCGCGGTGGCGATGGCGTGGCTGTCGGAGGAGCTGGACGAGCGCGACCTCGCCGGCGCGATGGGGCTCTACATCGCGGGCACCTCGGTCGGCGGGCTGACCGGCCGCCTCATCCCGGCGTTCATGCTCGAGGTCACCGACTGGCGCTGGGCGCTGGCCACGAGCGCCGCGGTGAGCCTCGCCCTGGCCGTCGCCACCGCCATCCTGCTGCCGGAGCAGCGCAACTTCCGCCCGAAGGCGTCGATCCGCCCGGGCGCCGAGGTCCGCGCCGTGGCCGGCCACCTGCGCAACCCGCGCCTGGTCGGGCTGGTCGCCACCGCGTTCATCGCCATGGGCGTGTTCGTGTCCATGTACAACTTTTTCGGGTTCCGCGCCATCAATGATTTCGGGCTCGCGCCGTCGCTGGCGGGCCTGACCTACGTGATGTACCTGTCCGGCACGTGGTCGAGCGCGCGGGCGGGCAGCTTCGTCTCCCGCTTCGGTCGCGGCCGGGTCGTGCTCGCCGCCGCGGTGCTCATGCTCACCGGCGCGCTCATCGGGTCGAGCGGCAACCTCATCGTCACGCTGGTGGGGCTGCTCCTCTTCACCGCCAGTTTCTTCGCCCTGCACTCCACGGCGTCCGGCTGGGTAGGGCTGATTGCGGAGAAGGACCGCGCGGAGGCGTCGAGCCTCTACGTGTTCTGCTACTACATGGGATCGTCGCTGCTGGGGGCGGCGACGGGCCAAGCGTATGAGGCGCTGCCGTGGGCGGGGTTCGTGGCCGTGCTCGCGGCGATGCTGGGCGCGCTCATCGCCATCGCGGTCGCGCTCGCCGTGGCGGAGAAGCGATCAGAGTAGCGGCAGGCCCGGCGCGCCCGCGTCGAGGAACTCGCGCACGGCGCGCGTGGCCCGGCAGTCGTCCTCGTTGTAGCGCAGCAGCGTCTCCCGCGCCGCCGCGCCGTCGGCGCCGCCCTCCCGCGCGGCGCGGCGCAGCGCCACGGAGACCTCGCCGTCCACGTCGTCGTCTTCCCAGGTGAACCCCACCACCGGCCCGAGGACCTTGAGGCCCAGCCCGTCGGTGCCCACCAGGTGCGTGCGCACGTGCGCGAACACGTCCACCCACTCGTCGGAAGCGATGAAGGCCTGCACCTCGGCCAGCTCCACGGAGTCGAAGCGCTTGGCGGATGACTTCATCCAGTGGTTCTCGCCGCCCGCCGCGTAGCAGTAGGCCGCAAACGTCTTGCCCGCCGCGTGCGCCGCGTCGCGCACGCCCATCAGCCAGCGCCAGAACTGCGTGAAGTTGCGTTCCTCGGCCTCGCCGCCCACGTCGTCCCAAGTGACAAACGCGCGGTACACCGCGCCGTCGTACGCGCCCCACAGGTAGGCGCCCTGGTCCAGGTACGCCTCCATGTCCACGTCGATCTCCACGTCGGCGCGCGGCACGCGGATCGGCCCTTGGCGTCGCAGCACCGGGATACCCTCGCGCCAGGAGCGGGCGATTACCGACGCCTCGCCGCAGGAGGCGTCGATAAGCCCCTGCACCGTGACGATCCCCCTGTCGCGCCACGCGTCGCCCCGGCCGCCGGAGAAGACGAGCGAGATGTCGTCGAGTTCGCGCAGGCGCGGCTCGCAGAGCTGCCAGAACCGGCAGCCCGCGCACTGCTTGAGGCGCAGCGGCTCGTCCGGGATCGGTGCGCCGAGCGCGCGCAGCATCGGCGGCACGAACCGGGTGACCTCGCCGAGGTAGGCGCGCTCGCGGTCCTGGCCGATGCTCGCGCCGAGGCCGGTGGCGGAGTCGCCGAGCAGGAGTTCCGCCATGGCGAGGCGGTAGCCGTCGATGGTGTGGTGGCGCGGCTTGGCGCGCACCGCGAGCGGTTTGCCCAGCCCGAGCCGGCCGGTGGGCACCATCCGCGTGCTGGACTCCGGGTCCTTGCGCGCGACGCGGTGGTTGGACACGATGACGGGGAGGTAGCCGTCGTCGGTGCGCACGAGCACGTCGATCTCGTCCACCACGCGGATCCCCTCGAGCGTGCCGCACAGGACCGCGCGCGTGATCAGGTGGGCGCCGCGGCGCATCGCCGCCCGCGTCTCCGCGTCGCGGCTGAGCAGCTCGGTAGGGGTCGTGGCCGGCGGGAGGTCGACGCGGACGAAGGCTTTCCGGCGGCCGTCGCCAACCGCCCGCTTCGTGGGCAGCGCGGCGAAGACGAGTTCGCGGGCGGCCTCGAGCTGCGCCTGGCGGGACTCGCCGCTCGGGGTTGGACCGATCTCCGGGTGCGCCCAACGCTGGCGCAACCGGAACCTGCATCCCACGAGGTCCGCGGGACGGACCTGAAACGGCTCATTCACAATATGGACCACATTACCTGGACGGCGGGTAAGATCGGGACAGCGAAAAACGACACGACCAAGGAGCACCACCCCAATGGGAGTTTTTGAAGCGATCCGCAAGGCCCGCGCGAGGACGAAGGCGGAGATCAAGGCCGCCGAGGCGCGCGCCCGCAAGATGGCCAAGGAGCAGGCGAAGGCCGATCAGAAGACGGCGAAGCTGCTGGACAAGGCAGAAAAGCGCCTGATCAAGGAGGAGAAGAAGGGCCTGAAGCGCAAGCGCAAGCACGAGAAGCAGCTGGCCGAGGCGCACCTGAAGCGCATCGAGCAGACCGGCTTTACTCAGAAGAAGGCGAAGCAGTGGGTCGGCGCGTCGCGCATCCTCGTGCCCATCCTGCTGCCCCTGGCGTACAAGGCGTACACCTCCTACCAGCAGAACCGCATGAACTCCCGCGCCGCCGGCCTGGGTGTCAACCCGCAGGACCTCGCGCGCCACTCCGGCCGCGGCGCCGAGCTCAAGGCGCGTATTGATGCCCTGCGTACCTCCATCGAGTCCGCCGACAACCTGCCCTCCGGCTTCTCCGGCGACGCGAAGGTGCGCCTCAATGAGCTGGCGCGCAACGTGCGCGACGCGGAGCACCTCAACCCGGAGCAGCGCCGCCTGGCGTACGGCACCGTGGAGGAGGAGCTGGACACACTCGGCGCGGAGATCGCCAAGAAGTCCCGCTAAGCCTCGGGGCTCTCGGAGCTCTTGGGGGTTACAGCACCCCCTGCTCGCGTGCCGACGCCACCGCCGACGTCCGCGAGCGCACCCCCAGCTTGTCGTAGATGTGCACCAGGTGCGACTTCACCGTTGCCTCCGACAGCATGAGCTGCTGGCCGATCTCCCGGTTCGAGGAGCCTTCGGCCACCAGCTGCAGCACCTCCAGCTCGCGCGGCGTAAGCGAGGAACGCGGCGCCCTGTCGCGCGTCTCCAGCTTGTCGCGCACGACCGGCGACAGTGAGGCGTCGCCGCGCGCGGTGGAGCGCACCGCGGCGAGCAGCTCCTCCGGCGGCGCGTCCTTGAGCAAGTATCCCACCGCGCCGGCCTCGATCGCGCCCAGGATGTCCGCGTCCGTGTCGTAGTTGGTCACCACCAGCACCTTCGGCGGCGTCGCCATGCTGGAGCGGATCTCTGCCGTCGCCTGCGCGCCCGTGGTCACCCGCGCGCCCTCGGACCCGGCGCCGAAGCGCAGGTCCATCAGGATCACGTCGATGCCGCCCGCCTGCGCGGTCGCGATTGCGGCCTCGGCGGTCGCCACCTCACCCACGACGCGGATGTCCTCCGCCGCCTCGAGCACGGAGCGCAGCCCGAGCCGCACAATTTCGTGGTCATCGGCCAGCAGCACCCGGATCATCGTTCACCTCGTCCTTATCTTCGTCGATGCGGTTGGCCGCATCATTCTTTTGATTGACATTACTCGGTACCGCGACCGAAAGCGCCGTAGGTCCACCCGGCGCGGACTCCACCACCAGCTCCCCGCCCAGCTCCGCGGCGCGCGAGCGCATCGCGTCCAGCCCCAGGTGCCCCAGCCCCGCGGGCTGCTCCGCCTGCGCCTCCGTGTCGAACCCGTGCCCGTTATCCACCACGTCCAGGCGCACCTCCCCGGCTCCGTACGTCAGCGTCACCCGCATCCGCGTCCCGCCCGAATGCTTCACCGCGTTCGCCATCGCCCCCTGCGCGATCCGCAACAGCCCGGCCTCGGTGCGCATCGGCAGCTGCTGCGCCTCCCCGTCCGTGTCGATCTCAATACGCATGTCGCTCGCCGTCTCCAGGTCGCCCGCGATGCGGGTGAGGGCATCGCTTAACGACGTCTCACTCAACGGGGCCGGCGCCAACGCCGCGATCATCGCCCGCGTCTCCGCCAAGTTGTTGGACGCCGCCCGGCGCGCCGTCTCCATCCGCTTCAGTGGCGCCTCCAGCTGCTCGGCCGGGACGTCCAGGCCCGCGAGGTCCCGCTCGGCGGCGTGGAGCAGCATCTGGATCGAGGACAGGTTCTGCGCCACCGTGTCGTGGATCTCGTGCGCGAGGCGCTCGCGCTCCTGCGCCACGCCGGCGGCGCGCTCGGTGGCGACCAGTTTGTCGCGGGTGGAAAGCAGCTCGTCGATAAGCGCCTCCCGCTCCTTACTCACCCGTCCGATGGTGGTGAACGCGTAGTTGATGGCCACCACGACCGCGGCGGAGAGGACCGGGCCGAGGACGCCGCCGAGGGTGAGCCCGCCCGGGATCTGGATGAGGACGGAAATGATGAGGCCGGCGGCGACAAGGAGGAGGCCGCGCCAGTTGTTAAAGACGCGGAGGAAGACGAAGAAGAGGATGAAGACCCAGTAAACCGCGACCGGAGAGATGGTCATATCCGCGACCCACACCGCGGTGAGCGCGAGGCACCACAGGCCGCGCATCCAGCGGCCCCACCGGTGCATCTCCACCATGCCGTAGAACAGGACGAAGGAGAAAGAGGAGACCAGGAGGATCTGCAGCAGCGCCAGGTTCAGCGGCATCCGGGCCAGCGCGCCGAGGGAGACGAGCACGAGGCACACGGCGAGCACCGTGATGCCGGTGTCGAGCGCCTTGTTGTCCGGCACGTCTGCGGTCGGCTGCGCCGCGCTGGCTAGTCTAGAGCTCATGCGTTTGACACTACCCACTGTGTGGATGGCCCCCGTGCTCGTAGCAACCGGTCTCGCGCTCGCCGCGTGCGGCAGCGGTAGCGAGGGCGGAGCAGGCACCGCGGGTGAGGAGCCGACGGAAGCGGCCGCGCCAGACTCCGGGCTGCCCGTCGAGGCGCTGCCGGCGACGGACCGCAACGGGTGGGTCGACTGCCCCTACCTGGATACGGAGTGGGTGGCGCAGACCAACGGGCAGCGCGTCACGGGCGTGGGCATCGACGAACGCTTCGACACGCCCGCTTGCCAGTTCTGGTCCTACCCGGAGGAGCCGCAGCTGACGGTGGTGGTGCGCCACATGGACAGCCCGGAGGCGGCGATGCAGGTGGTGGACTGGGCCACACCGATCGAGTACACCTCGCCCGCCGACCAGCCGGTGGGGTGGAACGGCGGGCGCCACGGCGGCGGCGAGGTCCCCGACCGGATCGGTGCCGCATACTCGGTGGCCAAGGGCTCTCACGCCGTCACCGTCTTTACCAACCAGGACGAGTCGGTGAAGGCCCAACACGTGGCGGAGCAAGTCATCGCTACCCTGGGCCTGTGACCGAACACGTAACGCCCCCAGACCAGCCACTCGCAGAGATCATCGTCGCCGCAATCGTCTTCCGCGACGCGGAAGGGCGGGTGCTGTGCGTGCGCAAGCACTCCAGCCCTCGCTACCAGCTGCCGGGCGGCAAACTCGAGCCCGGCGAAAGCACCCTGGACGCTGCGCTGCGCGAGACGCGCGAGGAGATCGGCGTGGAGGTCGACCGCTCCCGCCTCAGCTACCTGGGTCGCTTCAGCGCGGAGGCGTCGAACGAACCGGGGCACACCGTCACCTCGACCGTGTACGTGCACCCCGCTCCGCCCGCCGCGCCGGTGCCCGCGGCGGAGATCGCCGAGGCCGCCTGGATCGACCCGGAGGAGCCCGGCGACCGGCAGATCGCGCCCCTGCTCGCCTCGCGGATCTTCCCGGCGCTGCGCCCGCGCCGGCTGCGCGCCGTCACCGTCTTCGCCGGGGCCAACCCCGGCAAGCGCCCGGAATACCTCGAGCAGGGCCGCCTGCTCGGCGAGGCACTCGCCCGGCGCGGCGCTACCCTGGTCTACGGCGGGAGCAAGGTGGGCGTGATGGGAGCGGTGGCCGCGGGGGCGTCGGCAAGCGGCGGCTCCTCGCTCGGCGTGCTCACCACGCAGCTGGCCAACTACGAGCTCAAGTTCGACGGGCTGGACCGGCTCGAGCTGGTCGGCTCGATGGCGGAGCGCAAGGCGATGATGAGCCAGCAGGGCGACGCGATCGTGGCGCTGCCCGGCGGGACGGGCACGCTGGACGAGCTGTTCCAGGAATGGACGAGCCAGCAGCTCGGGCTGCACTCCAAGCCAATCGGGCTGTTTGGCAGCGAGTTCTGGCAGCCGCTGCTGGACATGGTGGATCACATGGTGCACAACGGGTTCGTGCGGCAGACGGACCGCGACCACCTCGTCGTCGCGGACGACCCGGACGAGCTGCTGGACAGGCTGGAGCGGTGGGTGCCGCCGGTGCCGCGCTGGACGGACTAGACGGCGCTCAACGGCGCTAGACGGCGACGTCGTTGTACGGCATCATCGCCGAGATCCACGGGAACACGACCTCCATCAGCAGGAAGAACACCGCGACCAGGACGATGACGGCGATGAGGGCCTTGACCCACGTGTTGCCCGGCAGCTTGCGCCACAGGAATGCGTACATGCGCTACTTCACCTCCGACATCGCGCTCGGGAGGGTGTTGCCCTCCGGGTTCTTCGGCAGGACCTCGGTGCGCATCGCGTGGACCACCATGCGCTCCGCGTTGGAGAACTGCGGGTGGCAGGTGGTCAGCGTCATGATGCCCTCCATGCCGTCCACCACCTCCATGGACTTCGTCTCCGGCATCGGGTTGACCACGTCGATGTCGCCGGGCAGCGTGATGTGGCGTCCCTGCACCTTGCCGTAGTCGCCGGTGGCCACCCGCTCGTTCATCCCGCCCGGCAGGCAGTCCGCGGTCTCGGCGCGGCGCTCGTCCGGCTGCTGCGACATGGGGAGCACGCGGTAGGTCACCCACTGGGTCTGGGTTTCCACCACGATGGCGTCGCAAGCCTTGAGCCCGCCCAGGTCGTTGAAGGGCGCGCCCTTGCCCACGCGGTGGCCGGCGACGGCGAAGTTGCCGTTCTCGCCGGGCATCTGGGTGTCCGGGTAGCGGCCCGGCCCGACGAGCAGCTCCTGTTCCTGCACGCCCTCGATGATGGCGAACTCGTAGTCGGGGCCGAAGGCGGGGATGTACATGCGCGCGAAGGCGTCGCCAAGCGCCGGCGCTTTCGCTTCGCGCGGGTTGACCCAGCCTTCGCCCCACTGCAGCTCGAGCTTCTGCTGCGCCTCATGCTGCTTCTCGCCGGAGGCGATGTTGGTCCAGAACGACTCATAGAACGCGAACAGGAGGAGGAGGGCGCCTGCGGTGAGCAGGAGTTCTCCGATGACCTGTGAGGCACTGATGCGGTGAGGGGCTGCGGGCATGGCATAACATTAACTCACGACCGCTCGCGCGCGGCACTGCGAACGACGCTACGAAAGGGGCGCTTGCTCAGCATGCTGGAAATGTTGGTCTACCCGGTCTCTGCGGTGATTAAGCTGTGGCACTGGCTGCTTGCAGACGTCCTGGGCATGGGCCCCTCCGCCGCGTGGGTCGCCTCCGTGATCCTCCTCGTGGTCACGGTCCGCGCGCTCATCATGCCGTTTGCGCTGCAGCAATACCGCATCAGCCGCGTCGGCTTCCTGGTCAGGCCGCACCTCGCGCGCATCAAGGCGCAGTACGCCGACGCCACCTCGCCGGAGGCCATCGCCGCGGAGAAGCAGGCCATGAAGAAGGTCCAGGACGAGCACAATTACAACCCGCTCGCAGGCTGCGTCCCGGCGCTCATCCAGTTCCCGGTGTTCATCGGCCTCTACCGCCTGCTGCGCTGGATGGCCGTGCCCACGGACGGCGACAACCACACCATCGGCATCCTCACCCCGCAGGACCTCGATACGTTCCGGGCAGCTTCGCTTTTCGACGCCCCCCTCCCCGCCTACATGGCCATGCCCCCAGAACACCTCGCCGCTCTCGGCACCACGGAGGCGCAGGTGCGGGCCGTAGCCCTGCCCATGGTGATCGCCGCCGTCATCTTCACCTGCTCCAACCTTGCGATCTCGCAGATGCGCAACCGCTCCACGCTGGACTGGGAGAACGCGATGACGCGGAAGTCCTACGGCCTGCTGTGGTGGGCCATTCCGCTCATCGCCCTGAGCCTCATCTCCGCCGGGCTTTCCGGCATCGTCCCGATCGCGGTGCTGCTGTACTGGGTCACGGGCAACCTGTGGACGATGACGCAGACGATCCTTTTCTGGGCCTGGACGGTCCGCCGCTACCCGGCGGAGGCGCTGCACCGCGAGTTCTGGGCGGAGACGAAGCAGAAGGCGGAGGAGCTGCGAGCCGCGCGCAAGGAACGCACACGGTCGCGCCGCGCGAAGCGCCTGCGCGCGCTGCGCCACCCGGGCGAGGCGGGCGCGATCGCCCGCGAGCTGCGCGCCGAGAAGCGCGAGCGCAAGCAGGAAAAAGCGCGCGAGAAGCAGGAGCGCAAGGCGCTACAGAAGGCGCGCAACGAGGCGAGCCGCCAGCTCGCGCGGGACAAGAAGCGCCAGAAGCAGGATCAGATGGAGTAGTCCGCGGGCGGCGCGCCAAGCTGGCTTTCCGCCAGGTCGCGCGCCTTGCGCAGCGGTGCGACGTCGCGCAGCAGGCGCGCGCCCGACATCCCGCCGTCGAGGAAGATGAGCAGCTCGTCCGCCTGGTTCGAGGAGTCGTAGCCGTTCTTGTTGCTCAGCAGCTCCGTGAGGGTGTCGTGCATCCAGGTGCGGTGGTTCAGGCAGGTCTGCACGATCCGTTGCTCCGACTCGGTGTCGGGGCGCGGGTACTCCGTCGCCGCGTTGAGGAACGGGGAGCCGCGGAACTCGCGCTGCGGTTCCGCCTCGATGGCCATGTCAAAGAAGGCGAGGACCTTCTCGTCCGCGCTCGACGCTTTGACCGCGCGCTCCTCCCACCGCTGCCGGTACTGCTCGTCCAAGCGCTCCAGGTAGGCGATGACCAGGTTGTCCTTGGAGCCGAGCAGGCTGTACAGGGACGCCTTCGCCACGTCGGCCTCGCGCAGGATCCGGTCGATGCCGATGACGCGGATGCCTTCCTCGGTAAAGAGTTTCGTGGCCGCGTCGAGGAGGCGCTGCCGCGGGCTCGGGCGGTTGCGGCGACGAGTCGTCGTCTTCTTTTTCGCCGTGCCACTGCTCACGTTGCGTCCTCACTTCCTCCGGTCATTGCGTCTGGTCTCAATATAGACAAACCGGTACGTACATTCCAGTCGGCCGGGTATATCTTTCACCCCGCGCATGCGAACGCCCCCGGTGGTGCTGCGGTAAGCCGCAGGCCGATCCGGGGGCGAATCGTGATCTCGCGCTACTTGCGCTTGTTGGTCACCGCGTTGATGATGCCAAGGAGGATCGCCGCGCCCAGCAGGCAGGTGAGGAAGCTGAAGAACAACCCAGCGCCGGCGACGTCAACGCCGAACAGGCCGAGGACCCAACCACCGATGAGGCCGCCGACGATGCCGACGACGATGTTCAGGCCGATGCCCATCTGCGCGTCGCGGCCCTGCATCTTGGAGGCGATCCAGCCCGCGATGCCGCCGATGATGATCCAGGCGATGAAGCCCATAGACAGAGTCATAGTGAGAAAATTCCCTTCGTATACGTGCGTACCTTCGTTCGCCTTCCCATTATGCCTGTCTTATATGAGGACCGCTAGACCTTACTCCTCCGGGCGGACCACCATCATCGGGCACGGAGCGGATTGCAACAGCGCGCGCGAGGTGGAACCGAGCAGCATGCCCTTGAAGCCACCGCGGCCGTGCGAGCCCGTGACCAGGAGCTGAGCGCCTTCCGACGCCTCCGTCAGCGCCCGGACCGGCCGGTCGCGGGTGATGAGGGTGCGCACCTCGACGTTGGGGAACTGCTCGCGCAGCGTGCCCAGGTACTCCTCGAGTTTTTCGGCCTTTTCCTTCTGCACGGCCGACCAGTGGTCGTCGTCCACGGCGAAACCGGCACCCGGTGCCTGCACCTGCGTATCGATCCAGGTGTGCACCGCCACGAGCTCCGCCTTGCGAGCGTTCGCCTCCTCAAAGGCGTACTCAACGGCGCGACGGGACACCTCAGAACCGTCGACGCCGACAACAACCGGGCCGTACTTGTTGGCGTCGGTGACGTTGTTGTCCTCGCGCACCACCACGACCGGGCAGGACGCGTGGGAGACGACGGCGCCGGAGACGGAGCCCAGGACCATGCCGGACAGGCCGCCCAGGCCGCGGGAACCCATGACCACCATCGTGGAGCTACGCGACATCTCCAGCAGCATGTCAATCGGGGAGCCCTCGGCGACGGCGTGGCCGATCTTGATGTCCGGCGCCACCTCGAGGGCGATGTCGCGGGCCTCGTCGATCTTCTTCAGGGTTTCGCGCTGGAGGTCGTCGAAAAGCTCTTGCGGCGGAACCATACCCTCCGCGTAGAGGAACTGGGGCATGGTGTAGCTGGAGGCCAGACGCAGCGGGATGCCTCGCTTCATGGCGGTGTTCGCCGCCCAGCGCACCGCAGTCTGCGATGCGGGGCTGCCATCCACGGCGACAACGACGATGTCTTCGCGATCTTCCAGGTTTTCTCGTTCTTCGCGGCTCATAGCCTCCGCCCTTTCGATTGGGGAACTGGTTATATCCTCAGTGTAGCGCGGTGGCGGGGGTGCAGTCGCCGTTACTGCGGAATCTCAACCTTCTCGGCGGCGTCCGCGTTGGCGGGGAAGAAGACCTCGTACAGGAACCTGAACAGGTCAGCGATGCCCTTGCCGATCCCCTCGGAAAAGAACTGCAAAATTGGGTCTAGCATTGCTCCAATGTCCATGCCGGATACGCTACTACATACTATGGCCCGCAAAAAGAGCAAGCTCGCACCGCCGTTGCCCCCGCGCGACGGCCTCGGCGCTTCCCGCGTCCGCGTGCCCGAGACCGACGCGCCGCTCACCGCCTTCGAGTTCCTCGCGGAAGTCATCGCGAGCCAGCGCCACCGCCACCCCGAGGACACCCCCGACGCCGTAGCCCGCCGTTTCGCCGACGGCGAGGTCGTGCTGCGCAGCGGCCAGCCCATCGCCGCCGACCGGGTTCTCTCCCCCGGCACCGACGTCTTCTTCTACCGCCGCCCCGCCCCGGAGCGCGAGGTCCCGTACCGGATCACGACGGTGTTCGAGGACGACGACATCCTCGTCATCAACAAGCCGCCCTTCCTCGCCACGATGCCGCGCGCCGCCCACATCACCGAAACGGCCACGGTCCGCCTCCGCCGCGCGACCGGCAACGAGGAGCTCACCCCGGCGCACCGGCTCGACCTCATGACGTCCGGCCTCCTCCTCTTCACCAAACGCCGCGAGCTCCGCGGCCCCTACCAGGAGCTTTTCGCCCGCCGCGAGGTGCGCAAACAGTACACCGCCATCGCGCCGCACCGCCCGATCTCGCCCACCACGTGGCGCCACCGCATCCACAAAGTCACCGGCGACGTCGCCGCCACGCTCGTCCCCGGCACACCCAATGCCACCACGCACGTCACGCAGATTTCGCTTATCGACGCCCCCTTGTCCCCCTCCCTCGCCACCACCTATTCCACCCCAGAGCCGCTGGCCAGCTACCTTCTCGAGCCCGTCACCGGCAAGACCCACCAACTGCGCATCCAGATGTGCGCCGCCGGTGCCCCAATCCTTGGCGACCCGATCTACCCCACCATTCACCCCTTCGGCACCGAAGACTTCTCCCGACCGATGCTGCTCACGTCCGTCTACCTCGGATTCACCGACCCGCTCTCCGGCCGGGGACGGGAGTTCCGAGCTGAGGCGTGGCTGCCGGGGGCAGGGTGGCGCCTATAAGCAAACCGCTCCCACGCCGCGCGCTGCTGCTTGCCTTGAGCGACGAGCTGCGCAAACAGCTCGTCCTCGGGCGGCTCGTCCGGGATCGGTGCGCCGAGCGCGCGCAGCATCGGCGAAACCGGCGCCGGTACGACAGAGAGAGGACCTGGCGCGCGTACTCGGCGGCGAGCAGGTCGTTCGCCTGGAGGCCGAGGAGCGTGGCCATGAGCTCGGTGGTGTCGCGCGTAGTCATCCCGTCTTTCGCGCCCTTGGCGCTCAGCGTGGCGATCACCGTTGCTGAATCGGTCGGGCGATCCTCCGCGGCACGCTCCTGGATCGCCCTGAAGATCTTGGCGTAGTTAGGGCGGTAGAAATCTCCCGCCTCGACGTGAACTGCTCCCCATTAGTTGGACTGAGAAATCAGTTACCGACTAGTGGGGAGTAGTTTTCTTTGAGAGCACGAAGTTCGCTAAGTGATCGCGCAGCGCGGGCAGTTGGTTGAGCTT